>CAXXGD010000048.1:0-130899 GCA_963669385.2 Rhodospirillales bacterium | reverse complement strand
GCCCGCGGCTCAGGATCGTCGGCATCAATCGCCAGGAACCAGAGGAGGTCGCCGAAGAGCAGCGCCTCTTCGCTGGAGAGCGGCCCACGCGCCAGGCTTTCCTCGCTCACTTCGAATCGCGCCAGGGCCGGCCGATAGATCTCTTGGTAGAGCTGCTTCAGCTTGGGCCGGAGCGCGCGCGGCACGACGAAGAGCTTGACTTCACGCAGCGTCTGCATCGGGGCAGCTACCACGTCCCAGTCGTCCGAGGCGGCTGCATGCCTTGCCAGCTCCAGGTAGCGGGCGAGATCCATCTTGCCGCTCTTATAGGCGGCCGAGGCCGAGTGGATCAGCGACAGCATTTCAGCCGCGCTGAGCTCTTCCAGGTTTGCCAGCAAGGCATCCAAGCCGGCCTCGGGCAGGGACCAGAGGAAATAGCCGGCGCCGGCCTCGTTCGGCAGAACCCAGGCCGGACAGCTTTCGGTTGTAAGCGTTAGGCTGGTCTCCGGCTCCTCGAGCAAGGCGCAGTAACGCTTGCGCACACCCCTCTTTCCATAGGCTAGGCAAAGCGGGAGGCGCCAGGACTGCGGCTCGCCGCTGTCGAGCCCCGGCGGGGTATAGCGCGTCTGGCGCAATTGAACGTCGGTCGAGCCGTCGGCACGGCACTGCCAGACTACGTCCAGATAGGGGATACCTGGCTGGTCCAGGAAGCTGCGCTTGGCGGCAACCAGCCCATGGTCTTCGGCCGCCTCCGAAAGCGCCGCCATGAAATCTTCGGCCGTAGCCACACCGTGCGGGTGGGCGGCGATGTAGCGGCGCACGCCGTCGCGAAAGGCCTCTTCGCCCATGTAGCGCTCGAACATGGCCAAGACGCCGCCACCCTTGGAATAGGTGATGCGGTCGAAGGCGTTGGAGATGTCGTGGTTGTTCAAGATCGGCTGGCGGATTGCCCGCGCGCTGGGCAGGCGGTCGCTCCACATGGCCCCGGCGGCGCCGCGCAGCGGGCCGCGCTCATCGAACATCTCCGGATCCCACTGGCTGGTCGCCTTGTTGGCCATCCAGGTGGCGAAGGACTCGTTCAGCCAGATGTCGTTCCACCAGGCCGGCGTCACGTAGTTGCCGAACCAGCTGTGCGCCAGCTCGTGGGCATGGATGCCGGCATAGCCACGCTTTTGATAGATCGAGGGGTTCTCGCCGAAGAGCAGGAAGTTCTCGCGATAGAAGATAGCGCCGGCGTTCTCCATGCCGCCGGAGTTGAACTGCGGAACGGCCACCAGATCGAGCTTGGCGTAGGGATAAGCTATGCCGAAGTAGTCTTCTAGAATAGCCAGAAGCGGCGCCGTGTTCTCTAGCGCATAGCGGAAGCGGTCGCCTTTACCCTTGACTGCGATGCCCCGCAGGGGGATCGGCCGCGCGCGCTCGGGTGTCGGCGGGATCGCTTCCCAGGTGACGATGTCGAAGGGGCCGACGGCAAAGGCCACCAGATAGGTGGGCAGCGGCTCCGTGGTCTCGAAGCGGACCCGCTTCAATCCGTCGGAAAGCGCCTCGACGCTTGCTTCCGGGCCATTGGAGATGGCGCTGTCGCCCTCGCGGACGGTCAGCGAGATGTCGAAGGGGGTCTTGAAGCGCGGCTCGTCGAAACCGGGAAAGACCCGGCGCGCGTCGAGCGGCTGAAAGTCTGAGTAGGCGTAGGTCTCGCCGTCCTCTTCCACTTGATAGAGGCCGACGAGCGATTGGTTGTAAGGTGCCCGGTAGTCGATCTCGATCGTCGCTGCGCCCGGGCCCACGGCCTCCTCGGCGGTCAGCTGGACCACGCCGCTCTCGTCGACCTCTTGGTAGTGCGCAGCCACCCGCTCGCCGTTCGGCAACAGGATTTGCGCGCCCGTGACCTCCAGGTCCTGGCCGTGCATCCAGATCCGGCTGGTCGCCCGGTCGAGCGCGACTGCGATCAGGGCGCGGCCGGAGAAGCTGTCGTCATCGGGCAGCACGGTGAGGTCCAGCTGGTAGGAAAGCGGCCGCACACCCTCCGGCAGCTGGCCCAAGGGTACGGCATCCTCGGCCGCCAGCGCTGGAGCGGCCGCCAGGAAGATCCATAGAGAGAGAGCGCGTAGAGAAAACCCAAAAGCACACATTGCTGACCATCCCTTAGGCAGAAGGTTCTGGCGCGTGACCCACAAGGGTTCGGCGCCGGACTGCCAAGCCGCCGAAGCGACGTGGGACCCTAGGCGGGCCCGGCTAGATAAGCGAAGGGATGATCATGATATGCCTCATGCGCGAGAGCATGACGCAACGCGCGGTAGGCATCAAGACTGTTGTTTCAGCTCGATCGGGGCTCCGAAGTCGCGATGGTGATCGGCCTCGTGCCAGGCTTGCTTGCGGCTCGCCAGCTCCTCATCCGACGTGAGGCCCTTGGCGGCCACCAGCTTCTCCAGGGCCGCCAGCCAGTGATGGTAGTAGCGATCGCCCAGGTCGGGATCGCCTGCCGCCTTGACGGCGGCGATCTCGGCACTGAGCGCATCGACCCACTCGGTCCACCGGAAATGACCCTGGTCATAGAGGGTCATGGTCATGGCGAAGGCCTGGGCCTCCCAAGGCTCGCGGAAGACCGGGCCGTCGTTGTCCTGCGGCAGCTCCGGCATGCGCGGGTGATAGGGCGGTGAACGCATGGGGTTTTCTTCAGACCTCTCTTCAAGCCGGATCCACGTAGTCGTCCCAGAGGTCGATGTAGAGCGAATCCCCGGCCGGTGCCGCGTCGCCCCACAGCTCGCGTGCTTCGAAGCGCACGCTGTAGACGTTCTGCGGCTTCTCGCCCCCGCCATGGGCGGCGGTGTCAGGGAAGACGAAGACGCCGTGGTTGCGGTCGACGACGCCGACCTTGCCGCGGATGTAGCGGGGAAGCCGCGTGTGGCCATAGGGGTTGAGGTTACGCGCACGAACCTTATCGCCGACCTTGAAGCGCGGCGGCACGTCCTCGTCGACTCGGGCAGAGGCGCCGGTGGAGACCAGGGTGGGGACCATATCGACGGTCAGCATCAGGCGTTCTCCTTCTCCAGCTCGGCCTTCTTGGCCGCCAACTCCTCGGCGGTGAACTTGCCCTTCTCGACCAGCACCCGCTCCAGCGAGGCCAGCCAATGCTCGTAGTAAGGGGTGTTGAGATAGGCCGGCGCGCCCATGCGCTCGATGCCGTGGCGGAATTCGTCGACGTTGTAGTTGCCGCCGGCAAAGCAGGCGATCATCACGCCGAACATGCGGCGTTCCCACTCGTCGTGGAAGACCGGCTCGTTCTGCTCGGGATTGATCGGGCCCAGGCCGTCGAGGCCGCCGAGATCGTGGATGCCGTTCATCGCTGTCTCCTCATTTCCTTGTCGGGTCTCTAGGCCGGGTTCTTCGCCACGCCGACACCGATCATGGAGTCGCGTGTGACCAGGTCTGCCAGCTCTGCCTCCGACATTCCCTCGGTGCCGTTCGGGCGCTGCGGCAGCACCAGGTAGCGCAGCTCGGCATTGCTGTCCCAGACGCGGACCTCCTTGCCCTCCGACACGGAGAGGCCGAACTCCTCCAGGACGCCGCGCGGATCGCGCACGACGCGGGCGCGGTAGGGGGCAGCCTTGTACCAGACGGGCGGCAGGCCGAGCGTCGGCCAGGGGTAGCAGGAGCAGAGCGTGCAGACGACGACATTGTGCACGCTGTCCGTGTTCTCGACGACCACCATGTCCTCGCCTTGCACGCCCGAGAAACCAAGCTCGGCTATGGCTTCCGTGCCGCTTTCCAGCAGGCGCTTCTTGTATCCCGGATCGCTCCAGGCCTTGGCGACGACGGCGGCGCCGTTGCGCGGGCCGACCTTGTTCTCATAGGTGTCGATCAGGGCGTCGACCGTGTCCTGGCTGATCAAGTTCTTCTCGGTCAGCAAGGACTCAAGGGCCTTCACGCGAAGCTCGACATCGCTCAAAGGACGGTTGTGATGGTCTGAAGACATCTCGGCAGAATCCTCCCGCTCTAGATTTCGTTGGGCCGCGCAGCCGCTCTCTGCGCTTGGGCGTTTGTCGGCGCGACGTTGGGCACGACAAAAGGGGCCGCGAGGCCTCGGCAAGCAGAATGGTTGCGCAGCTGGGCGGCGATCTCAAGTTAAATCAGTTTTGCCATGCGGAGGAGGGTGCTTCCTCACGCAAGGGATTTTGACCTATTGAGAAGACGTGGTGGAGCTGAGCGCGAGGAGTGAAGAGTGGGGCAGTCCGCGGCACTGCGAGAGGCGGCCTTCGACCTGCTGGGCGGCAGGTCATGACACGCAGCGGCTGGGCCAAGCTCGCCTGCCTCTACGGCGGCTTCATCTGGGGCACCTTTTGGATCCCGGTCCGAGAGCTGGCCGGCAGCGGTGTCGACGACTTCTGGTCGGTGACGCTGCTCTATGGCCTTGCCGCCATCGCCGCCCTGCCCTTGGCCGCCTGGCGTTGGCGAATCCTGCGCGCCAACGGCTGGCGGCAGCAACTGGCCGGCCTGTTCCTCGGAACGGCGGCGGCGATCTATGGCCTTGCCTTCCTCTATACCGAGGTGGCCACGGCGGTTCTGCTCTATTACCTCTCGCCGGTGTGGGGATTTCTGCTGGCCCGCCTCGTGCTGCGCGATCCCATCACGCCGGTCCGCTGGCTCTCCATGTGCCTGGCGCTTGGCGGTGCTGCGGTCATCTTGGGGGAGGGCAACTGGCCGCCGGTGCCCGACAACCTGGGCGACTGGCTGGCCTTGAGCGCCGGCGTGCTCTTCGTCATCGGCTCGCTGATGATGCTGAGCTGGACCAAGATCGCGCCGCTCGACTACACGATCTCCTTCCTGATCTGGAGCGGGGCCAGCATGCTGGGCCTCTCTTTGCTGGTCGATCCCAACCCGCCGGCGGCCGACGCCCTCTTGGCGGTGATGCCATGGCTCCTGCCTTTCGTCTTGTTGATTCTGGTGCCTGGTTCCTATGCCATCCTCTTCGGTGCGGCGGTCCTCAACCCCGGCGTGGTGGGCATCCTCTACATGTCCGAGATCGGCGTCAGCGTGTTCCTCGCCAGCATTCTGACCGACGAGCCCTTCGGCTGGCGCCAGATCACTGGAATCGCCCTGATCGCTTTGGCAGGGGCGGCCGAAGGGCTCCTCGAGATCCTGCGACGCCGGCGGAGGGCGAGGGATGCAAGCAGCCTGATCTAGCTCACGAAAACGTGGTGCAGCAGTTTCCGCCCTGCAATCAAGCCCTTATGAGGCGGATCCCGGTGATTTGCTGCCAAGGTCGCGCCGGAAGGCGTATCATGCTATTAACATTGGGAACTTGTGACGGCTGTCTGTGCAATCCTGATGCAGGAGCGGTTTCGCGCTATGCAACAGCCAATCTGGAGATGGTCTGCGATCAACTTCCTCGGCCTGTCGCTGGTGGCGCTGTTTCTCCTTGTGGGCCAGGCCAAGGCACAAACTGTTTCGGCTGATAGAAAAGACGTTGTTTCGGGTGAACGCGTTAGCATCACCTGGTCGCACCCGCCCGTTCTCGGCCTTACCTCTCCCCGTTGGTTTCTCTGCATAGCCAAGATTCCGCCGCATGTCGCACGCGGAAATGGCGCGCCCAAGCTAGGCCGTTCCTGTGTCGAGCGGGACTACAGGGACACCACGGACGGCCAGGGAAACTATTTGTTGTCTCCGAGCGTATGGCAGCCGTTGGAATACCAAAGCTACATCGTTGCAGTCGTGGATGAAGACTACGACGTTCATGATCATAGGGTGATTACCGTCAGGCACCCGACGGTGCCCTATCGGCAAGACCTGATCGAGCTGCCTGCCGGCGACCGGCTTTACGGGGGCGGCGAACGTATTCCCATTACGCTCAACCTCCCCGATGGTCCCTTGAGCGATGTTGTCTCGAAGCCATCGGACGATCCCGACAGCATCGGCATCTATCGCCTGCCGGTGGAGTTGGAAGGTGGCGCCATTCTGCCCGGGTACTACGTCGGAGCGATCGAAGTCGGCGAGGAGCCCCTGATCCTCTATTTGGAACAATATGACAGGAACGACCACAGAGCCCGGCACGGTCACTATGAATTGCACTACATCCATCATGGTTTCGTCTTGGACCGGGAGGCGTTCGAGATTGGCCTGCCTCCCCTCACGCAAACGATCCTCGATCTAGAGTGGGAGGGCAGGTTCTTTGCCAGGATCGATGGGCGGCAAGTGCGCCGTGTGTCCTCTTGGAATCAAAGTACGCTGGTCCAGCTGCTGCTCTACAAGGTCGAAGCCGATAGCATGACTCAGGTAGCGGTAGAGGACATCGAGATCTCTCCGGCGACGAAGTGGGAGGAGGCCTCGGGGGAGAGGTGGTGCCAGGAGCTTCAGGATCCCTGCTTCGTCGATGTGGCGATCGGGATCCCCCACGCTTTCGGCAGCTATCAACTCCTGCTGGTCCATGACGGCATCGTCATCGGAAGCGAGAGGATCGCGGTCACCGCGGAAGACATCGCGCGGATGGAGCAGCTCCTGCAGGGGTTGACCGAGAGCATTTATCCCTTTGTCTATGCCTCGGCCGGTCAGGCGACGCCCGGCGGCAGCAGCGTGATTGTCGATGCCATTGTGCCACGAGATCCCAGCCGTGAAGCGTGGATCCGCGACGTAATGGATGAGACCTGGCTGTTGGTCATCGGCAAGCGGTCTCAAACGGGTGCAGCCCTTACCGACGAGGGGACGCAGACGACCGTACAACTGCAGCCCGGCCGACTGCTGCAGCACGAAGTGCTCTTGCCGGCCGGGGACTATGTCGCAACGATCGAATATGTCGGAGAATATCACGACGACACCCATGAAACCGAACGGCGTAGAGAGGCCAGCTTCGATTTCAGTGTGGAGTTCGCACCACCGGAGGACGCCATCCGGTTGGAGCTGGTAAGCGGCAGCAGCTTTACCGCCCACAACTACTCTTCCCTCGACGCCAAGCTATTGGTCCTCGACGATGTCGCTGGGCAGATCGATCCTGCGCGCGTTGTCTACGTGTTCGAGAACGCAGGGCTCACGACAGCCGAATGTTATCGCGATGTCTATAAGGCTGACCGAAAAGGTTCGTTTCGCGATGATCTGAAGACGCGCTTGGGGCTTCCCATACTGCCCGGGACCTACGCAATGCGTACCTACTATCCCGTGCAGTTCGGCCCCCGGATGTACCGCTTGGCCAGCGAAGACCTCATTGAGATCAAGACGCCCAGCGCGCGCATTCGACTCGCGATGCCCGTAACCATCTTGGTTGGCGAGCGGCCGCGTGTTCTGGTCGAGAGGAGGCCGGGCCTGGCTGACGAGGATGTGAGCAAGTACGCAGTCGCTTTCTTCTCGACCAGCGGCTACATCGCGCCGGGTGGCGGACTGGCCTATCCCTGGTCCGGCGGCGGCGGTCGTAAGCACGTTACCGACGAATCGGACTTCGACGGCGCCTTCGAGGGCGAGCGTGCAAGGAACGCCGGCAGCTATCTTGCGCAAGTCTGGTACGGCAAAATCCTTCTCGATTCCGTGCCCTTCACGGTCATCGATCCCGAAGACCCCGAGCAGCCGAACCTGGCGATAGCATCCCGCGAGCTGCTGCCAAGCTACTCCAGTCTCGCAACGCCTTACGTGCCCCAACCGGAGCCGGACTTTGCGATCGATTGCGGATATGATGCCGTGACGTCCAGTGCGGCCAGCCGCGACGAGCCGGAAGAACGCGAAGAGGCCGCCCAGGATTTCCCGGGATACAAGCCGCCGCCGTTTTTGGGCCTGGAGGCGGCCGTCTACCCGCGCCATCCGGTTCCCGGCCTGCCGCTCACGATCGCGTTCCGCATCGAGAACAGCAGTCAATACCCGGCCGCCGGCGTCACTGTGGATCTGACGCTCGCCGATCCCGGAAGCGAGCAGGCACCGCGAAGCCTGGTGTCGCTGACCGACTTCTGTGAGCGGCGTGGCGAGGGGCGGTTTCGCTGCGCGCTGGGCGACATGGATCCCGGAACCACCGGAGACCTCGTCTTTCATGCCGAGACACCGATGATTGGCGCCCTGATCTGGACGGCGGAGCTTGGCAGCGCCGGCGACCTGGGTGGAATGGTCGAGCGCGGCGGGCTCCTCGGCGCCAGGGCGCCGCCCCGCATCGTCGATGTTGTCGTTATCGCCGAGCAAACCCGTGTCGAGGACGAGGTTCCCTCCTACCCCTATCCCTTCGGGCTAAACAGTCGGGGCCGGCAATCGCGCTACCTCTTGATCGTCGGCCACAACCTGCCGCAACGTCCGGCCGACAAGCTGCAGCTACCCGACACCGATACGATCAACTATTCCTTCCTTGCCTACCCCGATTCCAACAGCCCCTTCTACCAAAGCCTGTTCTCCCAAGGATGGCAGCTCTTCTACGACACGGAAGATGCCGCCGCCGCCGGCGAGCGCGCCCGGCAAGACGGCTACGATTCCATCCTGGTTCGCGCCGACCTGCTGGAAGGCATCCTGCCCGGCCAGCACACGCTCTCGGCGTCGGGCGCCAAAGGGCATTGGGGGCTGGAGTTCGGCGATCTGTCGGCTCGGCTTTCTTTCGTACGCCTGCTCGATGACGACAGCTTCGATCTCCTGACCCACGCATACCGGCCCGAGCGCATTCACCTGGCCGTCGAGACCAACATGCCTCTGCCGTTGGAGGAAATTCCGGTCCTGCTCAATCCGGAGGAGCTTGGTGCGGGGCAGGTCGCAGAAATCGCCATGACCGCTCGGCTTAGCGACATCGGCGACGGGCGCCTCTATCTGAGTGAACCGCTCGACCTGCATCGGCCGGGGCGTCTGCCATCGCTGACGGGCGGCCGGGCAATAGCCGTTGGCCTGGGCGGGGACAGCCTCGGCGTTCTCGAGGCTCGTGTCGATGATAGCTTCCTGTTCAAGAGCCTCCGCATTCCGCTGACCCCGATCATCGCTTCGGTGACGATTCAGTCGACGCCCGCTGCCGGCGACAACAGTTGGATGTGGCAGCACGCGCTCATTCGGGCTGCTGCCTGCCACGATGATCTCGCAGCACCCGGCGACTGGGATACCGTTGCGCACTTGGAGTCCGAGGAAATCTGGAACCTGATGATCCTGACGACCAGCGATCATTTTCCGGGCCAGTCGGTCAAGTTCGGCCATCACGCGGCCTCCATCCTGCTGCGCGACAAGTTCGTGGCGCTCACCGAAAAGCAGCTCAGAAAGTTGGTATGGATCAAGGGCAACACACAGGCAGTCAAAGGGCTTCTCGCCTATCTAAAGTCGCCCGCAGCAAAGGATGGCAATCCTCTGCTCAGGATGAAGATCAACGACTTTTCGGGGGGCGAGATCGAATTCCGCTACGCCGCAAACAACGATATCGCTTGGCTCGCCGAACAGGAGGGAACGACCGAAGCGGCCATCGAGGCCTGGCAGTTGCGCGAGACGGTGAACGCGCTGGAGCTGCTGATCGAGGCGGCAAACGAGGCGCTGGAGGACGCGCGGGACGCGGGCGACTGCGATGTCGAGGAATTGGTCCGCCTGACCGGCTTCAGTTTCGGACCGATAGGCCAGCTGCTGAAGTCTCATCTGGTGACGCTTGCGTTTTCTCGCTCGACAGGCACGCGCTCTCACCTCTGGGTGCCTCATGAGGGTGCAAGGTTTTGGGTCGATCAGGTGGCCCCCTTGGCGGCTGCCGTAAAGCGGCAGCAGGCAAAGGCAAGAGTCGATACCGACCTGACGCTCTTCGCCGTCGCAGTCCTCACCATGCCGCTCATGCTGACCGAGGGGGCCGTCGTCTCCATCGTCGCCTTTGCGGTCGATCTAATCGACCTAGGCGTCACCACGGTTCACGAGTTGTCGCAGTACGCCGATAGCGAAGCCGAGCTGCGCTTTGCTCTTGGCGCCTCGATCACGATTGGCGGCGAACGCTATGAAGAAGCCCTGAAAAGTGCAAAAGGCTGGGTCAGTACTTCCTTCGGAATCGGCACTGCAGCCTTCGGTGCCATCGCGGGCGGATTTGATGCCTTGCCGAAGCTTGCCGCTCTCCGGCGCATCGCCCGCGGCAGACAGATTGCGCGGAGCCTGGAAGGGGGTGGCGGCCTCTTCAGCCTGGAGCGGGTGGACCTGCAGGACTTCGGCGCCTTCGCGATGGCTGCCCACATGCGCCGTCAGGCCTCGGGCGCGTCGGCCCTTTCCGCCGCCGAGCGTAGCGCCATCGCAGCTGTCGAGAAGCTCAAGGCGCTCAACAATCCGGCAAGGCTGCTGCCGGAGCCGGACCTGCCGGCTGCCAACGTCGTCGACGCCTTCGCACCCTCGGCACGGCTGCGCTTCGACCCTGATGTCGATTCCGGCCTTGCCACCGTGCGCCCGGCAGCGGGCAGAATCGAAGCGCCCAGAACGTCGGGTGATGTCCCAAATTCGCGCGAGGTCCGGGTGCCGGAGAACGGACACCTCCGCGTCACGACCGCGGCAGGCGTCGAGGAACTGCCGCTCGGCAGGCGGCTCGGCGGCGGCTATACCAGCGAGGTCTTCGCCCACGCCGACGATCCGGAAAGGCTCGCAATCCGTGTCACCTATTTGCGCAACGACGCCCCTGCGGCGGCGCTGGACCAGTTCGGCGATGCCGCGCTTAGGACCCGGGTCAACTCAGAGCATTTGCGTGCCGTCCGTGTGGAGCGGTCCTTCGACGTCGTGCCGAGTGAAGCCGGCCAACCCCAAATCACCAGAGTCTTGGTGGTCGAGCGCTTGCCCGAAACGGCCCAGCAGACCATCGCCAGGCAGGGCGGCCGTATGACCATCGCGCAGATGATGGCCTATGAGGGCGCCATGCGCGATCTCAACCGGCAAGGGCTCGTCTGGCTCGACAACAAGTGGGATAACTTCGCCTTTGTCCCGCTGGGCGACGGCAGCGGTCGGGTCCAGGTTGTCGTGATGGACCCCGGCGGCATAGCCCTTGTCCGCGCCGATGCCGGACTAGCGGCAGGGCAGTCGGTCGCCGATGTCGCCCGCGCGATTCAGCTGCGGGTCAATGGAGACTTTGTCACGCAATCGCCGGACTTCGCCTTTGTCGGAACGCCGAAGTTCAGGACGGCCCTGCGCCGGGACATGGTGAGAGACGAGTTCGGCGACGCTTTCGACTATGAAGCGATGGGGATCTCCGGCCCCGATCAGCTTCTGTTCAACCCCAGGTCCGGCGAAGATTTTGACTATGTCGCGCCGCTGTTTGAGGCCGCCGAGTGAGTCCCCTGATACAAGGATCGCGCTAGCGGCTTGTTATCGTTAAGGGGATCCGCTCCGGCGCGCGCCATGCACCATTTTCAGTGCATGGTTGCTTTCTAAAGACGCCAAACCGGCCTAGCCGTCGATCGGGCCGCCGAGGCCATGATAGCCGCGCGCGCGGTAGAGCAGCGGCGCGTCGGCCGCGCCGGGGCCGGCCGCCGTCACGCGGGCGACCAGCACGCGGTGGCTGCCGATCTCCACCGTCTCATGAAGGCGGCAGGAGAGCATGGCAATCGCGCGGCCCCAATGCGGCATCCCGTCGACGCCGCGAAGCCAACCCGGGTGGGCCAGTCGGGCGGCATGGTCGGCGTCGCCGTGCCCGGCGCAAATCTCGGCCAGCTGCCTGTCCTCGTCGCTGAGGAAGTTCACGGTGAAGCGTTCGTTCTCGATGATGGCGCCGGCGGCGCTGCCTTTGCTCTGCAGGCAGATCAGGATGGTGGGCGGATCGGCCGAGACCGAGCTGAAGGCGGAGACCGTCACCGCACCCGGCCCCGCCGGCCCGTCGCTCGCCACCACGCTCACCGGCTCGGGCACCTGCCGCAGGGCGGCCAGAAAGTCCGCGCGCGGCGCAAGCGGGCCCTCGACATCGCGCTTGGCGGCGAGGGTGTCCGTGAGGTCTCTTCTGGCGAGCCAGCTCATCGATCGGCAAGACCTGTTAAGGGGTTAGGCAAAACTGCTGCAGCATGGGGACAAAGTGGGAAGGTGAGGGCGTGGCGGTCAAGCTTTGATTATGGAATGGCCCGGACTTCGCGACTCTCTGTGGCCTGGCGCGGAAGCCGTCATCACGCCTGCAATGCAGCCAGGTGCTCGCGCACCGTCTCCAGCTTGTTGGCGAGATGGGCCTTCAAGATTTGCGCCAGTCCTTCACCGTTGCGGGCTTCCAGGGCCGCTAGGATGGATTCGTGCTCGGCGACGGCCTTGGCCCAGCGGTCCTCCGACATGTTGGCCATGTAGCGGGCGCGGCGGACTCTGCCGGCCAAGGCGTTTTGCATCTGCTCCAAGGTGGGGTTGCGGGCAGCCTCCAAGATCGCCTGATGTATGGCTTGGTTGTGCTTGAAGTAATTGGGCATGTTGCGCTTGGCATAGGCCTCCAGCATGGCCTCGTGGTAACGGCGGACCTGGGCCACTTCGCGGTCGGTGATCGAGCGACAGGCGAGTTCTCCGGAAAGCGCCTCCAAGGCGCCCATGACCGGAAAGGCCTCTTCCAAATCGGCGAGCGTGAGCTCGGCCACGGTGGCGCCGCGGTTGGGCGAGAGCTCGATCAGGCCCTCGCGCGCCAGGACCTTCAGCGCCTCGCGCAGCGGCGTGCGGGAGACGGCGAAGAGGTCGCTCAGCTCCTTCTCGAAAATCTTGCTGCCCGGCGCCAAATCGCCCTCGACGATCATCAGGCGCAGGCGATCCACCAGCTCGTCGTGCAGCGAACGGCGTCGGATCGGCAGGACGGCAGAGCTGCTCATGGTCTCGTCACCCCCCAGTCATCGGGCCTAGTGTAGCGCATTGTCGCTGGAGTCCTTGAGCAAGCGCACCACGTGGCGCGCGTCGCGGCTCGCACCGTCGGCGATCTGGTGGCGGCAGGAGGTGCCGTCGGCGACTACGACGCTCTCCGGCCCTGCTTTGCGTACGGCCGGAAGCAGGCTGAGCTCGGCCATGGCGCGCGACACCTCGATCGTCTCCGCCTGGTAGCCGAAGGCGCCGGCCATCCCGCAGCAGGACGAGGGGATCAGCTCGACCGTCAGATCCGGAATGAGCTTCAAACTGCGCTGTACCGGGCTCATTGCATTGAAGGCCTTCTGGTGACAGTGGCCGTGCAAGAGCGCGCGCTTGGCCGCTAGCGGGGCTAGCGGCAGGGAGAGGCGGCCAGCCTCCTTCTCCTGCATCAGCCATTCCTCGAAGAGCAGCACATTGCTGCCCAGTTCTTCGCTCCATTCCTCTGGGAGTAGGGCAGGGGCCTCATCGCGGAAGGTGAAGAGGCAGGAGGGCTCGAGCCCGACGACCTTGGCGCCGCGCTCGAGCGACGGCTTGATCGCGGCAATGGTTCTGCGCAGCTCGGCGCGGGCCTGGTCGACCAGCCCGGCAGCCAGAAAAGTCCTGCCGCAGCACAATGGCCGACCCGCAGGCGGTGCCGCGTGCGCGAAGGCGGTACCGTTGCGCTCCAGCAAGGCGGTTGCCGCTGCCAGGTTCTCCGGCTCGAAGTAGCGGTTGAAGGTGTCGGCGAAAAGCAGGACCTCGGGGGAGGCTGCGGCTGTCGCGCCAGGGCGGAAGGGCCTGGCGGCCCAGCGCGGCAGGCTGCGCTGGGCGCTGAGGCCCAGTACCCGTTCCGACAGCCTAGGCAAGCCGGGTAGGCGGTCACGCAGATTGGCGAGCCAGGATAGCCTGGAGGCCAAGGGCGCATAGCGCGGCAGGAAGGCGATCAGGCGGTCGCGGAGCGACAGGCCCTTCTCGTCTGCCCTGCGGGCCAGGACCTCGATCTTCATGCGCGCCATGTCGACGCCGGTCGGGCATTCTCGCCGGCAGCCCTTGCAGGAGACGCAGAGCTTCATCGTCTCGGCCATCTCGTCCGAGGCGAAGGCGCCTGGCCCCAGCTGGCCTGAGATTGCGAGCCGCAGGCTGTTGGCGCGCCCGCGCACCAGGTCACGCTCGTTCCGCGTCACCCGGTAGGAAGGGCACATGACGCCCTCGCCCAGCTTGCGGCAGGCGCCGTTGTTGTTGCACATCTCGACGGCGCCCTGGAGGCCGCCGCCGGCACCGCCCCAGCCTGACCAATCCAGCTTGGTCTCGAAGTCCGGCACCTGGTAGTCCGGCGCATAGCGAAAGAGGCTTCGCTCATCCATCTTTGGCGGATCGACGATCTTGCCGGGGTTCAGGAGGCGGCCCGGGTCCATGCGCTGCTTGACCCAGCGGAAGCTCTCGACCATGCGGGGGCCGAACATGGCCTCGTGGAACTCCGAGCGGACGATGCCGTCGCCATGCTCGCCGGAATGCGAGCCCTTGTAGGCGCGCACCATGGCGAAGCATTCCTCGGCGATGGCCCGCATCGCCTTCACGTCCTTCTCTTGCTTGAGGTTGAGGACAGGGCGCACGTGCAGGGTGCCGACCGAGGCATGGGCGTACCAGGTGCCGTCGGTGTCGTGCTTGCGGAAGATCTCGGTCAGGCGGCTGGTGTAGTCGGCAAGGTCCTCAAGCCGTACCGCGCAGTCCTCGACGAAGGAGACGGGTTTGCCCTCGCCCTTCATCGACATCATGATGTTGAGGCCCTGCTTGCGCACCTCCCAGATCGCCTTCTGGAAGTCGGGATCGACGGCCTCCACGACGCCGCCCTCCTGCTTGCCGGTATCCCCCCACTTGAAGCCAAGCTCGGCCATCATCTCGGAGAGTTGGGCCAGGCGGCGCAGGTTCTCTTGCTGGTCTTCCTCGTCGAACTCGACCAGCAGCAGGGCGTCCGGTTCGCCGCGCACGAAGCGGTCGACCGTGTCGCGGAAGAGGGGGATCTCGCGGCTGAGCGCGATCATGGTGCGGTCGACCAGCTCCACGGCCGAGGGGTTCAGCTGCACGATGTGCTGCGGCGCCTGCATGGCCTGGTAGAAGCTGGGGAAGTGGCAGACGCCCAGGGTCTTGTTGCGGGGCAGGGGAGAGAGCCGCAGGACGGCCCGCTCGGTGAATCCAAGCGTGCCCTCGGAGCCGACCAGCAGATGCGCCAGATTGTTGGTCGTGCCGTTAGGTGCTAGCGCGTCAATGTTGTAGCCGCCGACGCGGCGCATGAGGTCTGGGAAGCGCGCCTTGATCTCTTCGGCCTCCCTCGCGCCGAGAGCCAGGAGATCGCGAAAGAGATCGCGCGTGGCGTCGGGCGCGTTCACCCCACCCAGATCGCGCGCCATGGGGCCGAAGCGGGCCCGGCTGCCGTCGGCCAGCAGGGCGTCGATGGCCTCGACGTTGTCGCGCATGGTGCCGTAGCGGATGGAGCGCGAGCCGCAGGAGTTGTTGGCCGCCATACCGCCGATGGTGGCTCTCGACGAGGTGGAGACGTCGACCGGGAACCACAGGCCTTGCGGCTTCAGGGCTGCGTTCAGCTGATCCAGCACGATACCTGGTTCGACCTCTGCCAGACCAGTCTGCGTGTCGACCTTGAGAAGGCGGTTTAAGTGCTTGGAGACATCGAGGACGATGGCCTCGCCCACCGTCTGGCCGCACTGCGAAGTGCCGCCGCCGCGCGGCAGCACCGGCACGCCGGCCTCGCGCGCGATGGCGAGCGTAGCCTCGACATCGGCCTGGCTCTTCGGCACCACCACGCCCAAGGGAAAGATCTGGTAGATCGAGGCGTCGGTGGCATAGCGCCCGCGCGAGAAGCGGTCAAAAAGAACCTCGCCCTCCAGGGCATTCCTCAACTGCTGGGCCAGCTCAGCCACCGCGCGCTTACCTCCCCACATCGCCACCGACAGAAAGCCATTGCATTTTGAATGCAAAATTAATAATACGAATCGAGGCGAACGACAAGGCGGCAAGCCAGCCGGCCGATTGGGAGACAACGATGGCGGCGCCAGGACGGCACTTCCTGCAGATTCCGGGTCCTACCAACGTCCCCGATCGTGTTCTGCGCGCGATGGATCTGCCGACCATGGATCACCGCGGGCCTGCCTTCGCCGACCTCGGTCAAAGAGTGCTGAACGGCCTACGCTCGGTCTTCAAGACGGAAGGGCGCGTCGTCATCTATCCGGCCTCCGGCACCGGGGCCTGGGAAGCGGCGCTTGCCAACAGTCTGTCACCCGGCGACCGCGTCTTGATGTATGAAACCGGGCACTTCGCGACACTTTGGAAAGAACTCGCAGAACGCCTTGGTTTACAACCGGAATTCCTCGGTGGAGATTGGCGCGGTGGGGCGGATCCCGACGCGATCGAAGAGCGCCTGCGGCAGGATACAGCCGGCGACATCAAGGCCGTCTGTGTGGTGCACAACGAGACCTCGACCGGCAGCACCTCGCGCATCGGCGAGGTGCGCAAGGCGATCGATGCGGCCGGCCACGATGCGCTCTTGATGGTCGACACCATCTCCTCGCTGGCCTCCATCGACTATCGGCACGACGCCTGGGGCGTCGACGTGACGGTCGGCGGTTCTCAGAAGGGCTTGATGCTGCCGCCGGGCCTTTCCTTCAACGCCGTCAGCGACAAGGCCTTGAAGGCCAGCGAGCAGGCGCGTCTGCCACGCTCCTACTGGTCGTGGGAGGCGATGGCCGGACCCAACGCCAAGGGCTACTTCCCCTACACGCCGGCGACCAACCTGCTCTATGGCCTGGCGGAAGCCATCGACATGCTGCATGAGGAAGGCCTGGACCAGGTCTTCGCCCGCCACCAACGCCACGGCGAGGCCACCAGGCGTGCGGTCCGGGCCTGGGGGCTGGAGGTGCTCTGCAGCAATCCGCGCCACTATTCCGGCTCGCTCACCGCCGTGCTGATGCCGACCGGCCACGACGCCGACAGCTTCCGCGCCACGGTGCTGGAGCACTTCAACATGTCGCTCGGCAACGGGCTCTCCAAGGTCGCCGGCCGCGTCTTCCGGATCGGCCACCTGGGCGACTTCAACGACCTCATGCTGATGGGCACGCTGTCCGGTGTCGAGATGGGCCTGGAGCTGGCAGGCGTGCCCTACAAGCGCGGCGGCGTCCAGGCGGCCCTGGACTATCTGACCGGGCGCGACCAAGACTCCGAAACGAGGGCCGCACGGTAGTGGCGGCCGAACCAAGACGAGGAGAAGTCCGATGAACGGGACCATGCGATCCAAGGGAGGACCTACGATGAGACTGATGACCCTTCTGGCCGCCGGTGCGGCCGTCATGACCCTCGGCGGTGCGGCGCAGGCCGAGAAGCTGACCTTGAAGTTCGGGCACGTGGGTGCGCCCGGCTCGCTCTTCGCGCTGAGCGCCGAAGAGTTTGCCCGCTGCTCAAACGCTGCCCTTGGCGATTCCGGTGAGGTGCAGGTCTTCGGCTCCTCGCAGTTGGGCAAGGACAAGGAGCTTCTGCAGAAGCTGAAGCTGGGCCAGGTCGACTTTTCCCTGCCCTCTTCGGTCATGTCTTCGGTGGCTGACGAGTTCGGCGTCTTCGAGATGCCCTACATCATCCAGGACCGCGATCACATGAAGCGGGTGCAGGGCGCGATCCTTGAGAGCGAGCTGCAGCCGGCTGTGAACGACAAGGGCTATCGCATTATCGGGCTTTGGGAAAACGGCTTCCGGCACATCACCAACAACACCCGGCCGATCGACCAGCCCGGCGATCTCGAAGGCATCAAACTGCGCACGCCCAAGGGCGCCTGGCGGGTGAAGATGTTCAAGCTCTACGGCGCCAACCCGACGCCGATGGCCTTCTCCGAGGTCTTCACCGCGCTGCAGACCGGCGTCATCGACGGGCAGGAAAACCCCTATGCCCAGATCGCGTCGGCCAAGTTCCAGGAGGTGCAGGACTATCTCTCGGTCACCGGTCACGTCTACACGCCGGCCTACGTCCTGGTTTCCGACGAGCACTTCTCGAAGTTGCCGGAGGACGTGCAGGCGAAGCTGGTCCAGTGTGCTGAAGAGACTCAGGCCTTCGTCTATGAGACCGCAGCTCGGCTCGAGACAGAGCTTCTGGAGGTGATCAAAGAGGCCGGCGTCAAGGTCAATACCGCCGACAAGGCAGCCTTCATCGAGGCCTCCGGCCCGATCTACGAAGAGTTCGCCGTCGAAGTCGAGGGCGGTCAGCAACTGATCGACACGGTGCAGGGCCTGGCCAAGGGCTCCTGATCGGGACCGTGTTCGTCGGGGAGGGACGGCATGCCGTCCCTCCCGCTACACCTCCGGCAGGTCGTCGCCATCACGGATGAGGAAAGGTCGGGCAGGCGATGCTGATCGGGCTCAAGCGTGGCCTCGAATGGCTGCTGGAGTGGATCACGATCTTCTTGATGGTGGCGCTGACCATCGTGGTCATCGTCGCCATTACCTTCCGCTTCGCCGGCGACTCTCTCTCCTGGTATGACGAGGTCGCGGCGATCCAGCTGGCCTGGATCACCTACTACGGGGCGGCCTTGGCGGCCCTGAAGCGCCGCCACATCGGCTTCGACAGCGTGCTTCTAGCGATCCCCATGCCGGCCCGTATGCTGGCCGTGGTCATCGCCGAGATCCTGGTCATCGGCTTCTTCGCCATCCTCGCCTGGACCGGGTTCAGGGTACTCGAGGTCCTGGAAGGTGAGGCGCTGGTCTCTCTCACCTGGGTGCCGGTGCAGCTCACCCAGTCGGTGATTCCGATCGGTGCGGCCCTCTTCATCATCGCCGAGCTCTTGAGCCTGCCGGACTACTGGCGCGCGACCGCAAGCGGACATTCGCTGGAACATCCCGAGATCGTCGAGGAGGAGGCCTAGTGCTGATCCTCCTCATGTTCCTGGCCCTGGTGGGGATGATCTGCATCAACGTGCCGATCGCGGTCGCCCTGGCGATCTCGGGCATCATCGGCCTGGTCTCCTACGAAGGCTTCGGCAGTCTGGTGACGGTGGCGCTCGACATGTACGACGGCGCCACCAAGTTCTCGCTGATCGCCATTCCCATGTTCGTGCTGGCCGGCGCCATCATGAACGCCGGCGGCATCACCGACCGCCTGATCAACTTCATCTCGGCGCTGATCGGCTTCGTGCGCGGCGGGCTCGCCATGGTGAACATCGGCGTCTCGCTCTTCTTCGCCGAGATCTCGGGCTCGGCGGTGGCCGACGTGGCGGCCATGGGATCGGTGATGATCCCGCAGATGAAGAAGCGGGGCTACAGCGCGCCCTTCTCGGCCGCCGTCACCTCCTCGTCGGCCTCGCTGGCGATCATCATTCCGCCCTCGATCCCGATGATCCTCTATGCCGTCTCGGCCAATACCAGCGTCGAACAGCTCTTCGTCGCCGGCTTCGTGCCGGGCCTCCTGGGCGGGATCGGCTTGATGGGCGTCGCCTACTACTTCGCGCGGCGCTACAACCTGCCGCGCGAAGAGATGTTCAATTTCACCGTGGTGCGCCGGACCTTCGTCGAGGCGCTGCCGACGCTGGCCCTACCGGTCATCATCCTGGGCGGCATCTTCGGCGGCTTCGTCACCGCGACAGAGGCGGCGGGACTGGCCGTGGCGGCGGCGATCGCGGTCAGCCTCTGGTACCGCGATTTCGACCTGAAGCAGCTGCGCCGCGCCATGCTGGACGGCGGCATGCAGACGGCCGTGGTGATGGTGCTGGTCGCGGCCTCGGTCTTGATGGGCGGGTTCTTGACCCGGGCGCAGATGCCGCAACAGCTGGCGGCCGAGATGCTGGCGCTCACCGACAACCGCTTCGTCATCCTGGCGATCCTGAACGTCTTCTTCCTGATCATCGGCTTCTTTCTGCATTCGGCGGCCGCGATCATCCTGGTGGTGCCGATCGTCATCCCCTTGATCCAGGCGGCCGGCATCGATCCGGTGCACTTCGGCCTGGTCGTCACCTTGAACCTGGCGATCGGCCAGCAGACGCCGCCGGTGGCCAGCGTCCTGATCACCGCCTGCTCGATCGCGCGGGCCAACATCTGGGAGGTCTCCAAGGTCAACATCTACTTCATCGCGGTGCTGTTGACCGTGCTGTTGATGTCGACCTACATCCCCCAGATTCCGATGTTCCTGGTGGACTATTTCTACCGCTAAACGCCCGAGGAAAGGAGTGTCCCCATGGCCGAATCCGACGAGAGCGAGCTGCTCTACCGGGTGGCCGACGGTATCGGCTGGGTGACCTTGAACCGCCCCCAGGCCCGCAACGCGCTGACCTTCGCCATGTACGACGGCCTGGCGGATATCTGCAGCCGCGTGCTGGAGGAGGGGGCGGCCAAGGTGCTGGTCATCGCCGGTGCCGGAGAGAAGGCCTTCGCCGCCGGCACCGACATCAGCCAGTTCCGCAGCTTCGAGACGCGCGAGGACGCGCTCGCCTACGAAGCCCGCATCGACCGGGTCCTAAGCGCGGTCGAACGCTGCCCGGTGCCGACCATTGCCGCTCTCGCCGGGGCCTGCACCGGCGGCGGGGCCGGCATCGCGGCCGCCTGCGACCTGCGGATCGCTTCCAGCGACCTGCGCTTCGGCTTTCCCATCGCGCGCACCCTGGGCAACTGCCTGTCCGCTGCCAGCCTGGCGCGCCTTTCGGCGCTGGTCGGCCAAGGCCGCGTGCGCGAGCTGATCTTCACCGCCCGCCTGGTCGGCGCCGAGGAGGCTTTGGCCGCCGGCCTGGTCTCCGAAGTCCTGGATGACCGCGCGGCCGTCATGACCCGCGCGGACGCGTTGGCCAAGACCATCGCCGGTCATGCGCCCTTGACTCTGCGCGCGACCAAGGAGGCCCTGCGCCGTCTGCGTGTCGCGGCCGCCGAGGTGGACGACCATGACCTGATCGAGCTCTGCTACTTGAGCGCCGATTTCCGCGAGGGTCTGGAGGCTTTCCTCAGCAAGCGCAAGCCAGATTGGAAAGGAAAGTAGGCCATGGCCGAGACCAACCAGGGCCCGCTCACCGGCCTCAAGGTGGTGGAGCTGGCACACATCATGGCCGGACCGGTCTGCGGCATGATGCTGGCCGACATGGGGGCCGAGGTGATCAAGGTCGAAAAGCCTTCGGGCGACGACACCCGGCGCAGCGTGCCGCCGGACCTCAACGGCGAGTCGGCCGCCTTCTTGATGATGAACCGCAACAAGCGCGGCATTGCGCTAGACCTGAAGAAGGAAAGTGCCAGGAAGGCGCTGCGGCGCCTGGTGAAGCAGTCCGACGTGCTGATCGAGAACTACCGCAAGGGGACGATGGAGAAGCTGGGCCTGGGCTACGATGTGCTGCGCAAGGAGAATCGGGGCCTGATCTACTGCGCCGTCTCCGGCTTCGGCCGCAGCGGCCCCTATGCCGAGCGCGGCGGCTTCGACCTTATCGCGCAGGGTATGTCGGGTCTTATGTCCATCACCGGCGAGGGGCCTGACCGCCCACCGGTCAAGGTCGGCGCCCCGGTCTCGGACATCACCGCCGGCATCCTGGCGGCGCTCGGCGTTCTTGGCGCCTACATCCATCGACAGAAGAGCGGTGAGGGCCAAGTGGTGGACACCTCGCTGTTCGAGGCCGCCATCACCCACACCTACTGGCAGTCGGCCATCGCCTTCGCCACGGGGGTCTCGCCCCAGCCCATGGGCTCCGCCCATCCCTTGAACGCGCCCTATCAGTCGATCCGCACTGCCGACGGCTGGATCAACATCGGCGCTGCCAATCAGGCGAACTGGGAGCGACTGCTTGCCATTATCGAAGCGCCGGAGCTGGGCAGCGATCCGCGCTTTGCCGCCAACGCCGGCCGCATGGCGAACCTGCCGGCCCTGATCGAGGCGCTCACCGCCGTGTTCCAGACCCGCAGCACCGCCGAATGGCTGGAGCGGCTGGAGGCGGGCGGCCTGCCGGCCGGCCCGGTGCTCTCCATCACCGAAATGCACCAGGACCCCCAGGCCTTGGCCCGCGGCATGGTCGTCGAGACCGAACATCCCAGCGCCGGGCCGGCCAAGGCCTTGGGCTTGCCCATCACCTTCGGCACAACGCCGGGCTCCATCCGCTATCCGGCGCCGCGCCTGGGCGAACACACCCGCGAGGTGCTCTCCTCTGTCGGCTACTGGCCGGAGGAGATCGACACGCTCATTGCCGAGGGCGCGGCGATCGAGCCTGCCTAGCGCGCTCAGCGTGATGTTCGGCGAATGCCAAGATGCGCGGCAGGATGTTGCGCCGGAAGCGACTGCCGGCGAAACCGCCGTAGTGGCCGACGCCGGGCTCGACGTGGTGGTCGCGCAGGTGCGGCGGCAAGGAGGAGAGGATGGCGTGGGCTGCCGCCGTCTGGCCCGGCGCGCAGATGTCGTCTTGAGCGCCTTCGACGGTCTGTAGTGCTACGTCCGTGACCAGGCCGGGATCGACCGGCTGGTCGTGCCAGGTGGCGCAGCCGTTGGCCAACTCGCGCGTTTGGAAGACCCGCTCGATGGTGTCGAGATAGAAGGCCGCGTCCATGTCCAGGGCAGAGCAGTACTCGTCGTAGAAGTCGGCGGTCTTCTGCGCTGCGTCGTGCTGGCCGGCGATACGGTCGAAGAAGAGCGTCAGGTGCTTTTCCGCATGGCGTTCCGGGTCCATGGCCATGAAGCTCGCCAACTGCAGGAAGCCGGGATAGACCAGACGGCCGGCGCCGGGCCGCGACAGAGGCACCGTGTGGATCGCCTTGTTCTTGAACCAGCTCATCGAGTGTGACTGCGAAAGCCGGGTGACGTCGCTGGGCGCTGCGGAGACGTCCATCGGCGCCGAGATCAAGGTGACACCGCTCGGCCGCTGTCCTTGGCCGCTCTCGGTCAGCAGCGACACGGCGGTGACCAGCGCCGGTCCCGGCTGGCAGACGGCAAGGGCATGATAGCCCCGATCCGCTCGATCGCCGGAGACCTCGGCCATAAAGTCGAGCAGGTAGGCGACATAGTCGTCCAGGCCGAAGGTGCCGTCGCCGAAGGGCACTTCGCCGGCGTCAGTCCAATCGGTGATGAAAACCTCGCCGTGGTCGAGAAAGGCATCGACCGTGTGGCGCAGCAGGGTCGCGTGATGACCCGACAGAGGGGCGATCAGCAAGTAGCGCTGCTCGGGATCGCCGTGCGGGCGAGGCGCGAAGCGCAGCAAGCGGCCAAAGGGTTTCTCGACCACCACCTCCGGATCGATGTCGAGGCCGAATTCCGGCTTGTAGTAGGTCCGTGTGGCCCGCCCGATGAGCTCCAGTCCGGCGCTCATGGTGCGCGCCGACAGGCTTGCCTTGGTCAAGGGCTCCAGCAGGATCTGTCCGGTCTCGGCGGCCAGGCTGAAGGGTTCCAGCATCTTGCGATGCATGGCGAGAACGCCATAGAGCATGGGCAAAGCCCCTCCTGTCGTTTTGTTGATTTCGCCCCCGCGATGCCTGTCGGAGGCAATGATCTTTGTCAGTCCAAGCAGGCCGTAACGAGACCGCGCTTGTCAAGCAAAGTGTTGATTTTAGACGATAATTCCCAAGTCCTTTGATCCAGGGGTTAGTGCCTGCCCGCGGTTGCTCAGTTGCTTCCGCCGGACAGTGGCGCGGGCCAGATGGCGTCGGCCTTGGTGATGTTGGCGTCGATGTCGCTGGCCCAGATGCGGCGCACCTGTGGGCTGTAGTTGAGGTAGAGCCTGTCTTCGTAGATGCGCCAAGCGAAGGGGTCGACGTCCGAGACCTGACCCTGGCTGGCGGCATAGGCGCAATAGCCGCCGTAGCGCGGCGCGAAACGCTCCGGATCGCTAAGGAAGCGGGCGCGATTCTCCTCGTTGAGGAAGACCCAGGTGGCGCCGCCGTGCTCGGCGGCGATCTCCGGGTCACCCTCCAGCGGCTTGCCGCCCTGCCAGTAGCTCATGACGTCGTAGCCGTGCATCGCCAGCTTGTTGAAGTAGCCCAGATTGATTGCCGGCGAGTCGGCCTGGGCCGGCGCTGCGGCCAGGACCCAAGCCAACAGGACCAGGAATGCGCTTGCGCTACGGGTCATGCTGCCTCCACTGCGACGAGGCCGCAGCGTAGCACGGAGACGACCGCGCGCACCCGGGCCCTCGTTGCCGTCCTACTGCGAGGACAGGCCTTCCTCCATCTTCTGCATGACCTGATCGAGGCTGAAGCTGGCGGCCTTCTGGCGGGGCGGGAACTGCTGGAAGGTGGCCAGGAACTTGGCGACGTAGGACTGGGCCGGCACCAGGACGAAGGCACGGTCGATCAGCCAGTCGTAATAGGAGTTGGCATAGACCGCGCGCTCGAAGGGATCGCGCCTGAGGTTCAAGATCAGGGGCACGCGAAGCGCCGTGAAGGGTTCCATCCAGGCGCGGAAGCCGGCTTCCGCCTTCTGCTCCATGAAGATCAGTTTCCAGTCCTGGTAACGCAGCGCCGTCAGGTCGCCGTCGTCGGAGAAGTAGAAGATCTCCTTGCGCGGGCTGTCTTGCTCCTTGCCGGTCAGAAGCGGCAGCATGTTGTAGCCGTCCAGATGGACCTTGTAGCTGCGTCCGTTGGCTTCCATGCCGTCTAGCAGGCGCTCTTTGATGTCGGGCGCGCCGGCTGCGGCCAGGAAGGTGGGCAGCCAATCCATGTGATGGACGATCTGGTTGGTGACGGCACCCGGCTCGATGTGCTCTGGCCAGCGCACCATGGCGGGCACGCGCCAGCCGCCTTCCCAGTTGGTGTTCTTCTCGCCGCGGAAGGGGGTCGAAGCCGCATCCGGCCAGGTGTTGAGATGCGGGCCGTTGTCGGTCGAGTAGAAGACGATGGTGTCTTTGGCGATGCCCAGGCGGTCCAGCGCCTCCAAGAGCTGACCCACATGCATGTCGTGCTCGACCATGCCGTCGGCATATTCGTCCTGGCCGGAGATGCCCCGCAGTTCGTCCTTGACGTGCGTGCGGAAGTGCATGCGGGTGCCGTTCCACCAGACGAAGAAGGGCTGCCCATCCTTGTGGGCCTGCTCGATGAAGGCGATGGCTGCGGCCACCGTCTCGTCATCGACCGTTTCCATCCGCTTCTTGGTGAGCGGCCCGGTGTCGGTAATGTCCCCGCCCGCGCTGGACTTGATCACGCCGCGCGGTCCGAAGCGCTCGCGGAATGCCGGGTCTTCGGGATAGTCCTCGTTCTCCGGCTCCTCTTCCGCGTTCAAATGATAGAGGTTGCCGAAGAACTGATCGAAGCCGTGGTTGGTCGGCAGATGCTCGTCGCGGTCGCCCAGATGGTTCTTCCCGAACTGGCCGGTGACGTAGCCTCGCGCCTTGAGGAGGCCGGCGATCGTGGGGTCTTCCACGCGCATGCCGACTTCCGCGCCGGGCAGGCCGACCTTGGAGAGGCCAGTGCGGAAGACGCTTTGCCCGGTGATGAAGGAAGCGCGGCCGGCGGTGCAGCTTTGCTCTCCGTAATAGTCGGTGAAGATCATGCCCTGCTTGGCGATCTTGTCGATGTTGGGCGTGTGGTAGCCCACCATGCCGCGGCTGTAGGCGCTGATGTTGGTGATGCCGATGTCGTCGCCCCAGATCACCAGGATGTTGGGCTTGGAGGCCTCGTCGGCCTGAGCCAATATGGCTAGGCCGGACAGACCAAGAATGCAGGCGGCGGCAAGCAAAGCCGCCTGCGCCAGGCGGCGTAACTGGCACAAAGGCATAGGTGCGATTCTCCCGGTAACACTCTTCCGAGGCCGCATACTAGACTGCGATGCGCGCCATCTCTTGGTGGCATAAGGTCAGGTGCGTCTGACCTAACGGACAGGTTGGGGGTGATCCTCATCCAGCTGGGGAAGGGGGATGGCTGCCGGGCGTCCCTTTGCGCTCCAGCATCCTGCGCAGGCGATGGGCCAGATCGGCACGGCGGTATGGTTTGGGGAGGAGCTCGAACTCAGCCCTCAATCCCCCCGTTTCTCCGATTGCGTTCTCGGCATAGCCTGACGTGAAGATAACTTTCAGGCTCGGCCGTAACGCCAAGGCTTGCTCGGCCAGTTCGGCGCCGTTCATGCCGTGCGGCAGGACGACATCGCTGAACAGCAGATCGATCGGAGCCTCACTGGCCAGGAGGCGCAAGGCCGAGGGGCCATCGGGTACGTCCAGAACGTTGTAGCCCAGCCCGGAAATGGTTCGCACGGCAAGCTTTCGAAGATCCGGGTCATCTTCGACGACCAGTACGGTCTCTCCGGCCTCGGCCGTCTTGCTCTTGGCCTTCTTGTCTTCAGGTTCGGCCGGCAAGGGCCGATCCGATACCGGAAAATAGAGCCTCACGCTCGTGCCCACGCCCTCTGTGCTGTCGATCGTCACATGGCCGCCAGACTGCGTGACGAAGCCGTGCACCATGCTGAGTCCCAGGCCGCTTCCTTCACCGACGTCCTTGGTGGTGAAAAAGGGCTCGAAAACCCTGCCCAGAATCTCGCTGGAGATCCCCACCCCGCTGTCGGACACCGTCAAGAGCGCATAGCCGCCGGGGCCGGCATCGGGAATGCGTCGCACATCCTCCTGGCTGAGGTTCGCATTGCGCGTCGTGATCGACAGCTGGCCGCCGTCGGGCATGGCTTGGCGGGCGTTTACGGCGAGGTTGAGCAGCGCCGATTCGAGCTGGGCCGGGTCGATTTCCGTGCGCTGCAGGTCTTTCGAAAGGCTTGTGCGCACCGAGATCGTCTCGCCAAGCAGGCGCTGCAGCATCTCCGTCATGCCGGTCACCAAGTGGTTCAGGTCGCACACCTCTGGCTTCAGGGCCTGTCGGCGCGAGAAGGCCAAAAGGCGGTTGGTCATGTCGACGCCGCGCAGGGCGGCCTTGAGCGCCGAGTCCGACAGCGCCTGTTGCTCGTCGCTGCCGTCGTAGTCGCTGATCAAGATCTCCAGGTTGCCGATCACCACACCCAGCAGATTGTTGAAGTCGTGCGCTATTCCGCCGGTCAGCTGGCCCACGGCCTCCATCCTCTGGGCCTGGCGCATCTGTTCATCCGCCCGGCGCAGCGACTCCTCCGCCTTCACGCGCTTGGTGATGTCCGTGCCGGTGCCCCGGTAGCCCCTGAAGGCGCCCGCATCGTCGAAGTAGGGAACCCCGCTGATAGAGAACCAAGCCCTGCCCCCATCGGGCCTGGGCCGCGCGTGCACGAAGTTGCGGAAGGGTCGATGGGCGGCGAGGTCCTCCAGGTGCTTCTTGTAGACCTCGGGATCGACGAACTCTTCGATGCCGGTCTCCTCGCGCCTCTTGCCCAGAACTTGGCTTTTCGAGATTCCCACCACCTCCGTCATCCGCTCGGAGAAGTATGAGAACCGCAAGGTCTCATCCATCTCCCAAAACCAGTCCGAGGTGGCACTGGCGAAGTCGCGAAAGCGCTTCTCCCCTTCGCTGAGCGCGGCCTGGGTCGCGCGGCGCAGCTCCAGCTCGTCGACCACCAGGGCGGCGAGGTCCTCGAGGAGCTGCAGCTGCTGTGCACTCAGATCTCTCGGACGCACATCGAACACGCAGAGCGTGCCCAGGTTGAACCCGCCTCGGGCCCGCAGCGGCGCCCCGGCATGGAAACGCACGCCAGACGGCCCGACGACGAAGGGGTTGCTGTCGAACCTGGGGTCCAGGCTCGCATCCGGCACGATCAAAGGCTCGTTCTGCTCGATCGTCTTGGCGCAGAACGCACCCTTGCGTTCGCATTGATTGACGTCCGTGCCGAAGGTCGACTTGAACCAGATGCGCTCTCGCTCCACGAAGGTGACGAAGGCAACAGGCACCTCCAGCAAGGTCGACAGGATACGGGTGATCCGATCGAAAGGCTCCTCCGGCTCGGTGTCGATGATCGCATAGTGCTCAAGCGCGGCAAGGCGCTCGACCTCGTCGGCCGGCAGCGGCTGATCGGGTTCCTGTGGCAGCATGGGCTCCTCACTTCCCTGACCCGGGATTGCCGTCGCGGCGCCCAGTGACACCGCCCTTGATGACACCGCCCTTGATGACACCGCCCTTGATGACACCGCTCAGCAGACCTTTGCGGGCAATGCTGTCGAGAGGCGAATATTGCTGCCGAACACTAACCGGCGAAGGCTTGGACAGGAAATCCAGAATAGCCCCCCTTCGCAACTGGAGACGCTAACGAGTCCGACCCTGGATGTCCATTTGAATTGCTTGCGCTTTTGGCCAGTCAGGCGGACTGCCGGGTGGTAGCGGTACAGGTCGTGCGCGTTTGGAGCGAATAGCTGGCCTGACCCGGACGTCCATTGTTTCAGGCTGTCTTCGTTTCCTTCGAAGGAGCAGAGCGCTGGAAACTAATCAGGGATAGTGAAGAGGTCCTCTTTGCCCGGATTGGCGGCAAGCGCCTCTTGACGCAGCGCAGCCGCATGCTGCGGTCTTCCCAGCACCAAGGCCAGCTCGATACGCAAAAGCCAAGCCTCTATGAGCTGGGGGTCAAGCGTCACGGCAGCCGCCAGGGCAGCCTCGGCGGCTTGCCAGTTGCGTCCGGCCATCGCCAGGCCGGCCATCTGCAAATGTGTGCCCGGCTGGTCGAAGCGGCCGAGAATGCTTTGTTGCAGGTCCTTTCGCGCGGCCAGCTGCTGGTTGGCCTGGTCTCCCGACACCGGCAGATCGAAGGTCGCCAAGCTGGCCGCTTGGCGCACGGAGCGGACCGGATCGGCGACGAGCGGAAGAAGCAAGCGGTAGCGCTGATCGCTCGCCAGCGTGGCAAGGCCCTTGATGGCGCCGCGTCGAACCAGGGGCGAGGGATCCTTCAGCAGCAAGGCCAGCCGCTCGATCTCCGCCGATCCCATCTCCTTGCCGGCCAGCTGGCTGGCTGCCGTCGCGCGCACGATGGCCGCGGCGTCGCGCGCATGGGCCAAGTCCAGTAACCGCCGGCGCGTCTCGGCATCGTCTCCCCTGCGAGCGGCGTCCAGGACTTCGGCGAAGTGTGCTTGGCCCTGGCGTCCTTCGGGGTACCAGCCAGCAAGCGCGGCAGCCGCCCATTCATCGTCGCGCTCGTCGTGGCATTGGGTGCAGGCGTTGGGCGCACCCAGCGCCAGCGAGAGGTCCGGCCGGGGCACGCCAAAGCGGTGATCGCGCCGGGGGTCGATCTGCATGTAGCTGCGCGCCGGCATGTGGCAGGCCACACAGCGCGCACCCTCCGATTCCGCGGCATGGTGGTGATGATCGGCGCTGTCGTAGTCGGCGCGGGGCAGGCTGGGAAAGGCGCTTTGCCCCGCCGGATTGTGACACTGCGTGCAGAGCGCGTTGCCTTCGTCGACCAAGGTCAGGCTGTGCGGCTGGTGGCAGTCGCTGCAGGTGACCCCCTGGCGGTGCATCTTGGATTGCAGGAAGGAACCCAGGACGTAGACCTCATCCAGGATCTGGCCATCGGGAAAGTAGAGGCCTTCGCGCAACAGCGCCAGGCTGTGATGGTCATGAAAGCTGGATCCGGGCGGCGGGCTGTCCGGGTCCAGCGGTTGACGCCTGGAATGGCAGGCGCCGCAGAGATTGATCTCCGCCTCGGCCCGCTCTTTGCGGTCGAGGTAGGAGAGCTGGGGGCCGGCGGGCCAGAGTGGCCCTTCGCCCGGAGCGCCGGCCTCGGCCCAGGCAAGATGCTCTGCGCCTGCTCCGTGGCAGCTCTCGCAGCCGACAGTCAGGTCTTGCCAGGAGGTGCGGTAGCTGCCGTCGCGCGGCTGGAAGCCCTTCACCAGCCCGGTCTGATGGCAGACGGCGCATTGTGCCTGCCAGGACTTGTAGGGGCCACTCCAATGCAAGCCCTCGCCGGGAGCGCTGTGATGGTCCGGGAAGACCGGAAACCAAGTTTCGTTCAGGCTATCCCAGGCGATGTCCAGGACCTGCAGTCGACCGCCGGGCAGTTCGATCAGGTATTGCTGCAGCGGCTCCACGCCGACGCTGTAGAGGATCTCGTGCTGGTCGCTGCTGCCGTCGCGCTCTTCGATCTCGACGAGGTAGCGCTCTCCGTCGCGGAAGAAGCGATGGGTGGCGCCGGCATGGCTGACGACGGCGTCGTCGAATTTGCCGAGCACCCGCTCCTCGCCGGCCTCGCTCAGCGCCCAGGCGTGGTGCGATCCTTCCCATGCTTCAAAGGCCTCCGTGTGACAGGCGGCGCAAGCCCTGCTGCCGACATAGCCCTCGCTTTCCTCGGCCGCGGCCGAGGTCACGGTCAGAGCGGAGAGGGCAAGCAAAATGGCCGGCAGACGGCCGGTAGCGGGCATGGGCAGGGGCCCTTCGCAAGGTGACGCTAAGTCAAGCTAGGGTTATTCCTTGGCTCCTGTCGAGCCTGCCCACGGTTGAATTCTCTAGGCAAGGCGCGCCGAGCAGGCAACTATTCGCCAGGTCAAGCCATCCAAAGGAGTCTTGGGATGAGCGGCTTGGAAAAACGCGGCCGGCGGTCGGGTGGCCGCACCGCGCGCATCGAGGCAAGACGCAACGATAACGGCGCGGCCGCCCCACGGCCGACCGGGATGGGCGGTGTTCTCTTCAACCCATTGCAGCCCCCGCCGACGTAAAGCGCGTCCACGAAGCTGCCCTGACCGTGCTCTGGGAGGTCGGCATGGGCGTCATCGGCGAGATGCCGGAAGGCGGGCGGCGCATCCTCGCCAAGGGCGGCGTCTTGAGCGAGGCCGGCCGCATCAAGATTCCGCGCGGCCTGGTCGAAGAGGTCCTGGGACTGGCGGCACGCCGCTGGACGCTGCACGGCCTGGATCCGGACCGCAGCCTGGAGATCGCGCCGGGGCGGGCCCACTACGGCACCGCCGGAGGCGCCGTCCTGGTGCTCGACCCCGAGACCGGCGCCTATCGCGAGCCAACCTTGGCCGACCACTACGATATGGTGCGCCTGGTCGACACCCTGCCCAACATCCGCTGGTGCTATCGCTCGCTGGTGGCACGCGATATGGAGAGCGTGGCGCTTCTGGACATCAACACGGCCTATGCCCTGGCCAGCGGCACCACCAAGCCATGGGGCATCACCTTGGGTTCGGTGCAATCGGTCGAGGATGTGACCGCGCTGTTCGATCTGGTGCTGGGCGGCGAGGGCGCCTTTTCCAAGCGGCCTTGCGCGCACATGGTCCAGGGTGCCGGCGTGCCGCCCCTGCGCTTCGCCCACGACCGCTGCGTCATCAAGGAGGCGGCGATCGCCAAGGGTTATCCCATCATGATCGCCTCCGCCCCGCAGGCGGGCGCGACCTCGCCGGCGGCCTTGGCCGGCAGCCTGGTGCAGGTCACCGCGGAAGTGCTGGCCGGCCTGGTCTATGCCAATCTGCTGTCGCCCGGCCATCCGGTGACCTTCGCGGCCTGGCCCTTCGTCTCGGATCTCAGGACCGGCGCCATGTCGGGCGGCAGCGGCGAGCAGGCCTTGCTGATGGCCGGTGCCGCGCAGATGGGCCGCTACTACGATCTGCCCTGCAGCGTCGCCGCCGGCATGGCGGATTCCAAGCTGCCGGATGCCCAGTCCGGGTTCGAGAAGGCCTACACCACCTTGCTGGCAGGCCTCGCCGGCGCCTCGATGGTGCATGAGGCCGCCGGCATGCACGCCAGCCTGCTGGGCTGTGCCATGGAGAGCTTCGTCATCGACAACGACATGCTCGGCAACGTGCTGCGCACCATCCGCGGCATCGAGGTGAGCGAGGAGAGCCTTTCGATCGAAGTCATCAAGGAGGTGAACCTGAGCGGGCCCGGTCACTATCTGGGCCATGGGCAAACCTTGGACTTGATGCAGAGCGAGTACCACTATCCGGCCTTGAGCGATCGTAAGACTCCGGGAGAATGGGAGGAGGAAGGTGGCCAGGACATGCAGGCCCGCGCCCGCGCACAGGTCGAACGCACGCTCGCCAAGCACTTTCCCGACCACCTCTCGAGCAGACTGGATGAGGAGATCCGCGCCCGCTTCGACATTCGCTTGCCGCGCGATCGCATGCGTCCCAGCTAGTACACCAAGGCGTGAGCCAGGCAGGATTTCCGGCCTCGCCCATGGCAGACCCAAAAGGCAGCGACCATGTCATGCAAGAACCTGAGGAAGCCTCAAGAGAGTACGACGATGCCTGAAGAGACCCCGAGGAAGACCTATGCCAAGACCAAGGAGTCCGTCGCGCGGCTGACGGCTGTCCAGCGCGCGGTGACCCAGGAAGACGCCACAGAGCCACCCTTCCGCAACGCATTTTGGGACCACAAGGCAGAGGGCCTCTACGTCGATATCGTCAGCGGCGAGCCGCTGTTCGTCTCGTCGCACAAATACGATTCGAGGAGCGGTTGGCCCAGCTTCACACGGCCAGTGGAGGCTGAGCATATTGTCGAGCACAGCGACCGCAGCCACGGCATGGTCCGCACCGAGGTGCGCTCTCGCGCCGGCGATTCGCACTTGGGCCACGTCTTCCCCGACGGGCCGGGCCCCGAGGGCTTGCGCTACTGCATCAATTCGGCCGCCCTGCGCTTCGTTCCCATGGACCGCATGGAGGCCGAGGGCTATGGCGCCTATCTGACGTATCTGGAAGAGGAGAAGGCACGATGAGCGAGACGGCAATCCTGGCCGGCGGCTGCTTCTGGGGCATGCAGGAGCTGATCCGCAAGGTCCCCGGCGTCCTCGCGACCCGCGTCGGCTACACCGGCGGCACCACGCCGAACGCCAACTACAGGGACGTCAAGACCGGCCGCACCGGGCATGCAGAGGCGATCGAGATCGTCTTCGACCCCACCAAGCTCGGCTATCGCCGCCTGCTGGAGTTCTTCTTCCAGATCCACGACCCCACCACCATGAACCGCCAAGGCAACGACATCGGCGATTCCTATCGCTCCGCCATCTTCTATCTGGACGAGACCCAAAAGGAGACGGCCGAAACGGTGATCCGCGCGGTCGAGGCCTCAGGCCGCTGGCCCGGCCGGGTGGTGACCGAGGTGGCCCAAGCGGGTCCCTTCTGGGAGGCCGAGGCGGTGCATCAGGACTACTTGCGGCGCATCCCGAACGGCTACACCTGTCATTGGGTCCGCCCCGATTGGGTCTTGAGCGACGAGGGCTTCGGCGCGGCGGCGGAGTGAACCCGCCGGCGGGCTAGCTGCAGCGATAGAGGGGCGCCTTCCCGCCTTGCAGGGGCTCGGCGACCATGGTGAAGCTGTCCACCGTGACGTCGCTGATTTGCGCCTCTAGAATGTCGAATTGCGCCGTGCTTTCAATGTCGCTGGCGATGATCTTCACAGTGGTGCCGTCGAGTTGCCACAGGCCGATGGCCTCGACCGGATTGCCGCCGCCATTGGTGACCGCCCAGGCGCCCGAATCGTAGAAGGACATGGTGTCCCGCGTGAGGCACTCGTCGGACCCGCCGATGCCCCAGAAGCCGATGAAATACTCCCGCGTGAGCGTGGTGTCGGCTGCCGCGCCCGATCCCAATGCCATGCCTAGGAGCACCGCCGCCGTAGTCCGACCCCATGCCATGCCCTTGTCCTTTCCTGTCCGCGTCGCCGGCACCTTGACCGGCGACGCCGCTGCGCCCTCTTCACTCTGCATGGCCCGGACCCAGCCGACAAGCGAGCGTGCCCTTCGGGTTCCCGAGCGGCGTGCCTTTTTTTGGCGCGGCAGCGAAATGACCCCGCCGCCGCTTCCGGCTTACTCGTAGTTACAGCGATAAAGCGGTGCCTTGCCGCCCAGTGGCTCCGCGTCCATGACGAAGCTGTCGGGCTTGATATCACTGATGCCGGTATCGAGGGTTTCGAACTTCGCCGGATTCTTCAGGTCGGAGACGGCGACCTGGACGATGTTGCCGTTCAGTTGCCACAGGCCGATGGCTTCGACCGGGTTGCCGCCGCCGTTGGTCACCGCCCAGGCGCCTGAATCGTAGAAGGACATGGTGTCCCGGCCATTGCACTCGTCGGCGCCGCCGATCCCCCAATGGCCGATGAAGTAGTCGTGCGTGAGCGCGGTGTCCGCGACAGCGCCCGTTCCATAGCTCATTCCCGCCAGCAGCGTCGCTGCGGCGATCGTCCTTCCCCAAGCCATCGCTCTTTCCTCTCTGTCTGCATCGTTGTCCAATGCCATTGTCGCGCCGGGCGTAGAGCCATCAAGGCAGCTTCGCCCCCGCCACTTTGCCCGGCTTGGACGAAGCGGACAAGTGAGTGCGCCCGGCGGGGCCGATTGGGGGGCGCTCTTCGCCAGGCTCCTTAGACCCGGTTGATCGAGACGCCGCCGTCGACCAGATGGGCCGTACCGGTGGTGAAGCTCGCATGATCGGAGGCCAGGAAGAGCACCGACCAGGCGATCTCTTGCGGCGTGGCAAGGCGCTTGAAGGCGTGCAGGCCTTCGGCGAAGGCGCGAGGCTCCTCGTCCTGCGGCGCCATCTCGGTGTCGGTGCCGCCGGGCAGGATGGCGTTCACGCGGATGCCTTTGGTTGCATACTCGGCCGCCAGCACTTGCGTTAGCCCGATCAGTCCGGCCTTGCTGGCGGCGTAGGCCGACATCCCCGGCATGCCGGCGCTGTAGCCCACGAAGCTCGAGGTGAAGATGAGCGAGCCGCCGCCGCGGCCGCTCCATCGCAGGCAGCTGGTGCGTCGCGCCCAGAAAGGCGCTCGTCAGGTTGGTCTCCAGCGTGGCCCGCCAATCCTCCAGGGCAAGTTCGCCAAAAGGTCGAAGTTCGCCGAGCATGGCGGCGTTGTTGAAGGCGATGTCCAGCCCGCCGAAGCGCGCTTCGGCCGTTTCGACCAGGCTCTCCGCAAGGGCCTCGTCGCGGATGTCGCCGGTGACTGCGACGGCTTCGCCGCCCTTGGCCTCGATCGCCTCCACCAGCGCGTCGAGTTCGGCCCGGCGCCTGCCGGTGGCAATCACCTTGGCTCCTTCGGCGGCAAAGAGCTTTGCGGTGGCGAAACCGATGCCGGAGCTGGCGCCGGTGACGATCGCCACCTTGCCCGATAGTGAGGTCATGCTGCTCGTTCCTCTTGCAGGTTACGTCCGGGGACCGCCTGAGCGACCGCCGGCCTAAGAGATGCCGGCAGCAGGGCCGGTCATCTCTCCGTCTCTTGCAGTCCAGGAGGCTAGAGCGTTCCTGCCTCGGCCCGTCGCTTGGCCTGCCCGGCTACCAGGCGCACGCGTCTGGGTGCGGCCATCCAGATGCCGCCGATGGACAGCAGAGAGGCGGCAATACAGACCCAAAAACCCAGGAGGTAGCTGGATGTCAGGTCGTGAACGAAGCCTAGGAACCAAGCTCCGGCGGCGCCGCCGACATTTCCGGAAAGGCTGAGCACGGAGACGATGCGGGCAATGTGCCGGCCTGAGAAGAGCTCGGTCATGATGGCGCCGAAGAGGGCTGCCAAGCCGTTGCCCAAGAGGCCCTGGCAGGCGACCATGGCGTAGAGCAGGACCTCCGAGGGTGCCTCATGCAAGAGGACCAGCAAGGCATAGCTGCCGGCGAAGCCTGCCAAGGAGAGGCTCCACGCCAGCTCGCGGCCCAGCCGGTCGGAGAGCCAGCCCAAGGAGATCTGCCCGAAGATGCCGAACAGGGCGACGAGGCCCAACGCGGTGACGGCGACGCCGGGATCGAAGCCGGACTCGATCAGGAACTGGGTCTGATGCGCCTGGATGGCGTACCAGGCGAAGAGGCCGCAGAAGAAGGCGGCCGCGACCCACCAGAAGCGTGCCGTGCGGGCTGCCCTCGCCAAGGTCCAGTCGACTGCTGCCCAAGCCTTGTCCACGATCGGGTCGGGGGCGGGACTAGCCGCCTTGCCGGGCCGCTGGCGCGGTGGACCGCCGTCGGGCTCCAACCCCATGTCCTTCGGGTTGCCGCGTTGAAAGAGCGCGTTCAGCGGAATGATCACCACGGCGACGAAGCCCGCCATGACCAGGCATGCCGTTCTCCAGCTCGCCAACTCGATTAGCCACTGCATGGCCGGCAGCAAGAGAATGCTGCCCACGCCGACCCCGGAAAAGGCCAGCCCGATGGCTAGTCCCCTGTTGCGGACGAACCAGGCCGGAAGGAAGATGGAATGGACGATATAGGCCATCGCCATGGAGCCGTTGACGATCAAGAGGCTCATGGTGGCGTAGAAGGTCCAGGGTGTCGTGACGAAGGTGACCAAGACGAAGCCGAGCGCTACCAGAAACCCACCGAGAGGGATCACCAAGCGCGGTCCGTGACGCTCCATCAAGAGCCCGATCACCGGGAGCATCGCGGTCGAGATGAGGAAACCCGTCGAAAAGGCCCCGGCCGTGAGGCCTCGGCTCCAGCCGAACTCCGCCAGGATCTCCGGGAACAGCACCGAAAAGCTGGTTCGCGACGCCACCGCCACGCCCATGGTGACGAAGGCGATCGCGATCACCCACCAGCCGTAGAAGATCGGCCGGCGGTGCCCCGTCCTCCTCGACTCTGCTGCCTGATCAGCCTCCGGCATCGGACCCTCCCGGCGCTGAGCGATAGAGGGTCGGAGGCCCTATGGATAGCCTCCTGTCGATCTAAGGCGCATTTCTGGAATCAGCACTCTGTTCACGTGGCGTCGCGATCGGCATCGTCGCTTTCCTGGTGGCCGAGCTGGCGCGCGCTCTCCAGCGCGAGTGTGGTTGCAAGCTGGCCCGCCCGGCTGGTGACGGCAGCGGCCGGCTCGTGCCGTCGGGCAGAGAACCTGCCAAAGACCATCAGCACCACGGCATAGGCGATGACGAGAAGGTGGACCGCGGCGAGGAAGAAGAAGTAGGCCGATACGCCCCAATCCTCGATGGCCTCGGTGACAAGGATCGGCCCGAGAATTGATCCGATGGCATAGCAGATCGACAGGGTTGCGCCGGCACTGACCATCTCGTTCAGCTCCAGCTGGTCGTTTGCAACCGCGAGGCAGAGGCCATAGTGGGCCAGCGTGAGACCGGCGAAGAGGGCGGTCAGCCCATAGAGCACAATGGCCCGGTTGGGCAGCACAAAGGCGCAGAGAAGGGCGGCCAGGGCGGCCAAGAGAGACAGCACCACCAGGAAGCGGGGACGGTCGACTCGATCCGAGACATAGCCGGTCGGCCACATGAAGATGAGGCAGCCCAGGGAGATCACGGCCATGAAGTTGGCGGTTTCCGCGGTCGTCAGGCCGGATGTGTCGGCGTAAATGGGTCCCGCGCCCATCAATGCGCCGTCGGCCATGCCCCAGATGGCGATGGCGCCCATGCCCAGCGGCGCCTTGCGGAAAAGCGCTCTCAACCCGAGGCGTGCGGGTGCCTCGTAGCTTGGCGACGGCCGCGCGCTCAAGAGGATCGGCACGAGACCGAAGGAGATCAGGACCGAGGCCAGGATGAAGAGTTCGATCCCGTCCGGATCGCCGAGGTTCAGCATGAGCGAGCCGATACCGGTGCCGAGAAGAACGATCATGAAATAGAGGTTGAGCACGTTGCCCCGATTCTCTTTTGTGCAGCGATCGTTGAGCCAAGCCTCGGCGACAATGTAGAGTGCGCTCAAGCAGGCCCCCGTCACGCAGTGGAGCACAATCCACAGGAGCGGCTGGGCCCAGACCAGATAGATCAGCGGCACGCCCGAGGCGATCGAGGCCAGTGCGGCAAAGACCCGGGTGTGGCCGACGTGCTTGATCAAGCCGGGCGCAACGAGGGCACCCAAGAGATGACCGACGTAGTAGCCCGCCATGATGAGGCCGGTGACGGAGATATCGAAACCTTCGTCGAAGGCGCGCACGGCCACCAGGGGAACCTGAAGCCCGTAGCTCATCACGGCAAAGGCGATCCCGACGAAGAGAGGCCAGGTCGATCTCAAGACAGCTATCATCGGGGCCTCGGCTCGGTTTTGTCGGTTGTGATCCGGTTTGCCCTAGCAGATGGACGGCGTCGCGGCACGACATCTTCCACGGACCTGCGACCAGTGCAGCTTCCCGAATGGTCCAAACAGCCGGAATCCCAGAGGCTCGGGGTGACGGCCTTGAGCCTGCGCGATGGCGAGCAGGAATAGGTGTTGGCGCTCAGGACCCGGGCGCTGGAGAGTGAACCTCTTCATGAGGAACGCTGCGATGCGTGAAGGCGATTTGCCCCGGATCTAGCGTGAAGGTTCGCTGGCGCGGGGCGGCCGCCTGGGCGTCTCACCCCGGGTCAGCATCAGTAAGAAGTGAGTCGCATCGTCTTGAACCTGCTTGTGCGGCGGCGGCGTCCCCGTCTGTGCGGCGTGCACCCAGATCCCGTCCATGTAGGACTGTATGGCGATGCAAGCGGTCTCCGCCGCATCGGGCGACATCAGCCGTTTCAGCTCGGCGATCAGGTTGCTGCGCACGCGGCTCTTGTTGACCAGTTGCAGGCGCGCGAGCCGTGGATTGTAGGGTGCGTAGGCCCAGAACTGGGTCCAGACGCTGCAGGATTCGCTAGAGAACAGGGTTTCGTCGAAGTTTCCGAGCACCACGGCGATCAATCTCTGCTCGGGATCCTCGAGACTGCTGAGGCGGCGCAGCACGGCCTCCTTAAGGACGGCAAGCAGGTGGCGCATCGTGGCCTCCAGCAAGGCGTCCTTGCCGCCGAAATAGTAATGGATGCTGCCGGCCGAGGTCTCGGCGTCCTCAGCGATCTGGCTGACGGTCAGGTTCGCAAATCCATGCTTCTGAATGGCTGACATTGCCGCCTCGATCAGCTCGAAACGGCGAATGGCCTTGATGTCCCGGCGGCCCATTGTCTTCTCGCTGTCTGCTCGTCCTGCTTAGTGCCTTCGAAATTTTGGTTGCACAACCCAATTAATTTTTGCATAGACGTGCAAGAATCAAGATGGACGTGCGCTCAAGCGCCAAAATGCAGGGGAAAAGCGATGGCCGACCTATTATCGATTGTGATCTCGTTCGGGATTTTGATGGCGCTGGCACTGGTCGTGTTCTGCGTCATCAAGTGGTGGAACGTGCGAGCGATCGGCGTCACGCCGGTGCCCCTGTTCACCTTCATCGCGATCCTCTTTACCTCCGGGCTCGATGTCGGGCTGATCATGTTCCCACTGGGCGAGTTCCCGACCTATGCCGATGCGGCCAATGCCGGCGACTACGGCTTTACCAATCCGCTGGCGATCGAGTTCGGGTTTTGGGGATTCCTGATCTGGGGATTCTACTTCCTGACCAGCTTCTATTTTTGCGTCATCGAACCGAAGGTGAAATTCTTCGAGATCCCCGTCGTCAGGATCTTGAACAACATCGTCATCATCGGCACCTGCGCCTTCACCGCCAGCCTCTTCCTGATCTATCTGCCGTTCTACATTCCGGAGATCGGCGACGGAGAGAGCGTGGTGACCACCTTCTACGTGATCGTCTTCTGCGTGATCCTGGCGGCCGCCTACTCCAGCACCGACATCAAGTACGTCAGGGTGCTGAGCGTTGGGTCGACCTTTCTCTTCATGGCCCTGATCCTCTTCATGTGGGCCTATGTCGGCATCGGCCTCGGAGAGATGGCGTCGACCCTAGGGTTGCTTGGGGGATACTTCGGCAACCTTCATGAATTCGTACTGCCGATCAACGACTACCACGAATTCTATCTCTTCTGGTGGTTCGCCTGGTCGATCATGATCGGTCAGTTCACCTCGCGTTTCGTCGGCGGCCTGAAGGTGCAGCATCTGCTGGTGGCACTGCTGGTCATTCCCTCCATCCCCTTGGCGATCTGGTTCTCGATCCTCTACTACTACTTCTCCAACGGTCTAGAGACCCGCGGGCTGCTCAACGTCGCGATGATCATCGTGGGCATCACCTTCGTGATCAACTCGCTGGATAGCCTGATCCGCCTCTATTCCGACAACCTCAAGCTAACGGTAGAGCGCTTCGGCAAGCCCACCTACATCGTCGGCAATGTGGCGGTCCTTTTCGCCTTGACGCTCCTCTTCCAAAGCCAATGGCTGCAAATCCAGTGGATCGGCGCGATCGTGATCGGGATCTACCTGGCTTGCGTCGCCTACATCGCCTTGACCAAGGGACCGGAGGTTCTGGCGATCAGGACCTCGCCGCCCGAGAACGAGCTCGATTTCGAGAAGATCCAAGCGACGCGATGAGGCATCGGGTCCCCCGGAGCATGCGGGTTCCGGGGGGCTTGGAGCCTAAGCTATCCCGGTCTGCTTGCCGTCCAGGCTGACGGCGTTCTTGCGCCGCCAATAGGCCTCGACGCCGTCGGTGCCCATCTCCTCGTAGTAGGGCAGCAATTCTTCGTAGCCGCGGTCGCGCTCGAACGGCATGACTGGCACGCCGGTGCCGCAAGAGGTCTGCACCAGCTCGACCGCTAGGTCGAAGATCTGGCGCGAACCGGCCATCGGCGGGAAGAGGCCTGCCAGCTCCGCCCAGCCCTCATCACGCGGGTGCAGCAGCCTTGCTCGTCCATAGACGCGCAAGATCAGAGGTCTCCCTTCGAAGGCGCAGAACATCAAGGTCATGCGCCCGTTCTCCGCCACGTGGGCTGCGGTCTCGTTGCCGCTGCCGGTGAGGCTCAGCCAGACGATGCGGTCGCGGGCCATGACCCGCAGGGTCTCCAGGCCTTTGGGCGAGAGGTTCACGCGGCCCTCGGCCGGCGCCGTAGCGACGAAGAAGAGGTGCTGGCGCTCGATGAAGGCGCGCAGAGGGGTGGTCAGTCTCGGGGCTGTGGACATGGCTCTAGGGCTCCTTTGCTGTCTTTGAACGAACTCCGGCGAATCCTGGTGGGCAGTTGCGAGACGACCACTGCCGCCATCACCACCGCACCGCCGACGAACGGGGCCGACGCCGGGATCTCGGCCAGCAGCAACCAGGCCCAGATCGGCGCCAGCGGTGTCTCCATGGCGCTCAGCAGGCCGGCCTCGGCAGACGGCACCCGCCGCGAGCCTTCGGCCAGCGTGACGGCGGCCACGGCAAAGGTCAGGCCGAAGGCCGCCATGATCGGGATCTCGTGCAGCTCGGCTTCGAAGGGCGCGCCGAACAGCAGGGCCGGCGGCAGCAGGACGAAGCTCATCACGACTGCCGGAGCTGCCGCCGGAGTGAGCGGATAGCGGCGGTAAATGACCATGATGATCGCCATGACCAGGGTGACCCATAAGGTCAGCAGATCGCCGATCAGATGGGGCTTGCCGAGCGAGCCCTGCACGATGACGAAGACACCGCAGAAGGCGGCCAGGCAGGAGAGCGTCACGCGGCGCGACATGCGCTCGCCGATCCACATCCAGGCCAAGGCCGCCGCTAGCAAGGGTACCGTGGCGTAGATCAAGGTGGCGTTGGCGATGGTGGTGATCTTCAGCGCCGGAATGTAGACGGCCGATCCGCTGGCGCCGATCAGGGCGACGGCCCAACCGCTCGGCCCCATGGTCGCCAACTCCCGGCCGAGGCGGCCCTTCAAGGCCAGATAGAGGAGTGTGAAGCCGCCGGCAAAAAGGCCGCGCCAGAAGATTATGCTCCAGGCATCGGCACTGACGCCCTTGGTGAAGAGGCCGCCGGTGCTGAAGACGGTGGCCGAGACGATCACCAGCAGGACGCCTATGCCATGCGGCGAGAGGCCGAAGGTGCGGGCCGGTCCCTGCGTCATGCTTTTGGCCTTTCCTCGATGATGGGAGAGGGGCTATAGCGAAGCTATGCTGACAGCGTGCTGTCAGCAGCTTTGGCTTATTCTCTTGGCGATGAAGGGAGAGCGACTGATGCGGCGGGCCGACCGTCTCTTCGAGATCATCCAGACCTTGCGCAGCGCCTCCGGGCCGCTGACTGCGGCCACGATTGCCGAAGAGCTGGAGGTCTCGGTCAGGACGGTCTATCGCGACGTCGCAGCACTGCAGGCCATGCGGGTGCCGATCGACGGCGAGGCCGGCATCGGCTATTTGCTGCGTGCCGGATACGACTTGCCGCCCCTGAACTTCGATACCGAGGAGTTGGAGGCCATCGTCGTCGGCCTCTCCCTCTTGGATCGGACCGGTGACCGCAGCCTGAAGCGGGCGGCCCAGCGCGTGACGCACAAGATCGAAGCCTTGACCCTGAACAGCGGCAGCCTCAAGGTTTCGGACTGGGGCGCTCCAACGCCGGAGCGCGTCGACCTTGCCGAGTTGCGCGGCGCCATCCGCGAGGAGCGCAAGCTGCAATTGACCTATCGGGACGGCACCGGCGCCGAGACCGAACGCAAGGTCCTGCCGATCGCGATCACCTACTTTGTGGAAGTGGTGGTGATGACGGCTTGGTGCGAGCTGCGCGAGGATTTCCGTAACTTTCGCGCCGACCGCATCGCCGAGCTGACCTTGCTTGACGAGCGCTTCGACGGACAGGGGGCAAGCCTGCGCGCCAGGTGGGAAGCCGCGCAAGGACTGGCTGCGACGGCCCGGCCATAGCCCGCAATCAATTGGGCGCTTAGGCTATCACCTGCCGCGAGTGCGTTGAGAGGAGGCCGAACCAAGAATGCGACTGACGCCGCGCGAGAAAGACAAGCTGCTCATTGCCATGGCTGCCGTGGTGGCCCGACGCCGCCTGGAGCGTGGCGTGAAGCTGAACCATCCGGAGGCCGTGGCGCTGATCACCGACCATGTCGTCGAGGGCGCGCGCGACGGCCTGAGCGTCGCGAGCCTGATGGCAAGTGGTGCCAGCGTGCTGACCCGCGACCAGGTCATGGCGGGCATCGCCGAGATGATCGACGAGGTGCAGGTGGAGGCGACCTTCCCCGACGGCACCAAGCTGGTCACCGTGCACGACCCGATTCGCTGAGGGGAGGCCACCATGATTCCGGGCGAAGTCATCACCCAAGAGGGCGAGTTGGAGATCAACGCCGGCCGCCGTGCCCTGACCCTAGTGGTCACCAACAAGGGCGACCGGCCGGTGCAGGTCGGCAGCCACTATCACTTCTTCGAGGTGAACGAGGCGCTGGCCTTCGACCGCGCCGCAGCCAGGGGCATGCGCCTCGACATTCCGGCCGGCACTGCCGTGCGCTTCGAGCCGGGTCACAGCCGCGAGGTGACCTTGGTCGACTATGCCGGCAAGCGCCGCGTCTTCGGCTTCAATCAGGCCGTGATGGGCGATCTGGAGGGCAGGTGATGGTCGCCAAGCTGACCCGCAGCGCCTACGCCGGCCTCTATGGCCCCACCGTCGGCGACAAGGTGCGCCTGGCCGACAGCGAGCTCTTCATCGAGGTGGAGGAGGATCGCACTACCTATGGCGAAGAGGTCTCCTTCGGGGGCGGCAAGACGATCCGCGACGGCATGGGCCAATCCCAGACGACGCGGGCCGAAGGCGCGGTCGACACGGTCATCACCAATGCGCTGATCCTCGATCACTGGGGCGTGGTCAAGGCCGACATCGGCATCAAGGACGGCCGCATCGCCGCCATCGGCAAGGCCGGCAACCCCGAGGTGCAGCCGGGCGTCGACATCGTGATCGGACCGGCGACCGAGGCGATCGCCGGCGAGGGCAAGATCGTGACCGCCGGCGGCCTGGACGTGCACATCCACTTCATCTGCCCGCAGCAGATCGAAGAGGCGCTCTATTCCGGCATCACCACCATGATGGGCGGCGGCACCGGGCCGGCCACCGGCACCAACGCGACGACCTGCACTCCCGGCGCCTGGCACATCGCCGAGATGCTGAAGGCGGCCGAGGGCTTCCCGATGAACCTGGGGTTCTTCGGCAAGGGCAATTCAAGCCTGCCGCGAGCGCTGGAAGAGCAGGTGGAAGGCGGCGCCTGCGGGCTGAAGCTGCACGAGGACTGGGGCACCACGCCGGCCGCGATCGACTGCTGCCTCGGCGTTGCCGACGGGCTCGACGTGCAGGTCATGATCCACACCGACACCCTGAACGAGTCCGGCTTCGTCGAGACCTCGATCGCGGCGATGAAGGGCCGGACCATCCACGCCTTCCACACCGAGGGTGCCGGTGGCGGCCATGCGCCCGACATCATCAAGGTCTGCGGCGAGGCCAACGTGCTGCCGTCCTCGACCAATCCGACCTTGCCCTACACGGTCAACACCCTCGACGAGCATCTCGACATGCTCATGGTCTGCCATCACCTCAACCCCAAGATCCCCGAGGACGTGGCCTTCGCCGACAGCCGCATCCGCAAGGAGACCATGGCGGCCGAGGACATCCTGCACGACAAGGGCGCCTTCTCGATCGTGGCCTCCGACAGCCAGGCCATGGGCCGGGTCGGCGAGGTGGTCATGCGCACCTGGCAGACGGCCGACCAGATGAAGCGCCGCCGCGGCCGCTTGGCCGAGGAGACCGGCGACAACGACAACCTGCGCTGCCGGCGCTACGTCGCCAAGTACACCATCAATCCGGCGATCGCGCACGGCATCAGCCGGCACGTGGGCTCGCTGGAGGCCGGCAAGCTCGCCGACCTCTGCCTCTGGTCCCCGGCCTTCTTCGGCGCGAAGCCCGATCTGGTGCTCAAAAGCGGTTCGATCGCAGCCGCCGTGATGGGCGATCCCAACGCCTCCATCCCCACCCCGCAGCCGGAGTACTACCGCCCCATGTTCGGCGCCTTCGGCCGCGCACTCGTGGACCGCTCGGTCAGCTTCGTCAGCCAAGCGGCCTTGGCTAATGGGCTCGCGGAGCGCGTGGGACTGAGCCGGCCGCTGCTGGCGGTGGAGGGGACCCGCGGGCTCACCAAGGCCTCGATGCTGCTGAACGACACCCTGCCTAGAATCGAGGTCGACCCGCAGACCTACGAGGTGCGCGCCGACGGCGAGCTTCTCACTTGCCCGCCGGCCGAGGTACTGCCCATGGCGCAGCGCTATTTCCTGTTCTGAGGGGGCGGACCTACTTGATCAGCGGCAGGACGCGCTTGAAGTCCTCCGTGGCGGCGCGGCCCAGCCACTCGAAGGCCACCATCTCGGCGCTGACCAGGGAGAGGCCGGCGTCGCGCATGCGCGACAGGCCAAGCGCGCGATTGGCTGCGCTGCGCGAGCCCACGGCGTCGGTGACCACGAAGGTCTGAAAGCCTTTTTCCTGCATGACCATCGCAGTCTGCAGCACGCAGACATGGGTCTCCATGCCCATGACCACCAGCTGCTCGCGCCCGCTTGCCTGGACGGCCTCGAGGAAAGGCGCCTCGCGCCCGGCGGAAAAGCAGAGCTTCTCGATCACCTCGTCGGCCGCCAGGGCCTCTGCCAGTGTGGCCACGGTCTTGCCCAGGCCCTTGGGATATTGCTCCGTCGCCAGGCAGGGCACGTCCAGGATGCGGGCGATCTCGATCAGCCGGCGCGCCGTCGCGATCGCGGCCTCGCCCTCATGAATGGCCGGCGCCAGCTTGGACTGGAAGTCGACGGCCAGCAGCAGGGAACGGTTCTTGTCGAGCAGCATGGGCTTTTCCTTACTCCGCTTCGCCTCTCAAGGCCAAGGCGAATGCGGTGGTGTTTGGTGTCAGTCCTTGCCCGGTCGGCTGAGATCGAGGCCGCCGAGGCGCTCTGCGGTTCTGGCGACGATCCGCAATGCATCGGTCGAGCCGTCGGCGTGGCCCTTCTCGAAGTCTCCCTCGACCTGTCCCATCTGGTTGGTGACATGCGCAAAGCAGACGACCGCTTTCCCTCTTGCCTGGGCAAAGGCGTAGAGGCCGGCGGCTTCCATCTCGACGGCCAAGAGCCCGCGGTGGCGCATGGCGGCGATGGCCTCGTCGGTCTCGCGAAAGGGTGCATCCGTCGTCCAGGTGGCACCCCGCAGCACCGCGACGCCGAGATCGTCAAAGGCACCGTCGAGGGCGGCAAGTAACGAGGCGGACGCCTCGCTGTAGGTGGCGGGCGGCAGGTAGTGATAGCTGGCGCCCTCGTCACGCAGCGCGTGCTCGATCAGAACGAAATAGGGCGGTGCGCGGAGCGGCAGGATCTGGCCGGAAGAGGTGATGCTGATCAGCAGCCTGCAGCCCGAGACGAAGAGCTCTTCGGCCACCAGGACGGCGAAGGAGGACCCCACGGCACAGCCGACCACACCCAAGGTCAGCTGGCCTTCTTGATAGACATGAAGGTCGGTGTGGTAGCAGACCCAACCGTCATGGCGCCGCGCCCGCCCTTGCGCGGTCAAGCGGCGCACGATGTCGCCGTCGGGGTCGAGCAGGCAGATCTCCGGCACGGTGTGGACCGAGGTCGCCTTCTGACGCCGCGCCTCGCGCAGCAGGCTCTCCGGCGTGAAGGCCGAGGGGGCGTCATAGCGCTTGTCGGCCAGGATCGGCGGGCGCTCGTCCTCGCTCATCGGCTGCGCTCAGGGCAGAGGGGGCAGCTCACTCCTTGCCCTCCTCGCGGTTGATGGGATAGCCGCTGGCGGGGCCGCGCAGGGGTTGGATCAGCATGCGGTCAAGCCAGAGCTCGCGCGGTTTGCGGAACTGCTCGATGCCGATGGTCATCTCCTGATGGCCATCCCTCGGCTGGTCGCGATAGGTGCCCAGCAAGCGGTCCCACCAAGGCAGGTTGAAGCCGAAGTTGCTGTTGGTCTCGCTGGGGTGGATGGAGTGGTGGACGCGGTGCATGTCCGGGGTGACCACCACCCACCGCAGCCTCCGGTCCAAGGCCTTGGGGATGCGCAGGTTGGCGTGATTGAACATCGAAGTGGCGTTCAAGACGACCTCGAAGACCAGCACGGCCGCGGCAGGCGGCCCCAGGGCTGCGACCACGGCCAGCTTGATCGCCATCGACAGCAGGATCTCCAAGGGGTGAAAGCGCAGGCCCGTGGTGACGTCGAACTCCAGGTCGGCGTGGTGCATGCGGTGCAGCCGCCAGAACGCCGGCACCGCGTGGAACATCACGTGCTGCAGGTAGATTGCGAGATCCAGCACCAGAAGCGCGACAAGGAATGCGATCCAGCTCGGCACCTCGAAGGTGTTGAGCAAACCCCAGCCGCGCTCGCCTGCGAGCACCGCAAGGCCCACCGCCACCAAGGGGAAGACGAGGCGGACCAGGGCCGTATCGACCGCGACGATGCCGAGGTTGTTGGTCCAGCGGAGCAGGCGCGGGATCTCCCGCCGGCGCCGGGGCGAGGTTGCCTCCGCCACCATCAGCACGGCCAGGACCGCCAGGAAGACCCCCATCCGAATGTAGGGCTCGTTCGCCAGCAAGAGGTCGGACATCTGCGGAAAATCCTCGCCGGTAGCGGTTCAGGCTCGGCAGCGCGCTGCACGCCCCGATCGATTAAATGACGAAAGGCGGTGGCGGGGCAATCCGAAGCGGGCATCCTTGCCGAACGTCACTCGGCCGGAAGGCCTTGACCGGATCGAACAAGAAAGATAACTAATAAGTTATGGAACAAACTGGTTATGGAGAGAGTGTGCAGAACCTGGATGCGGTCTTCGCCGCGCTCGCCGATCCGACCAGGCGGGCGATCCTGTCTCGGCTGGCCGCCGGCGAGGCCTCGGTGAACGAGCTTGCCGCGCCCTTCGAGATCAGCCAGCCGGCGGTCTCCAAGCACTTGAAGGTGCTCGAGCGGGCGGGCCTGATCGAGCGCGCCGTCGACAGACAGCGTCGGCCGGCGCGGCTGAATGCCGAGCCGATGGAGGCCGCGGTGCGCTGGCTGGAGGAGTTCAGAGCGTTCTGGTCGTCAAGCTTCGATCAGCTCGACGGCTTGCTGAAAGAGCTGAAGACAACGGTAACGAAGGGTGATCAAGAATGAGTGACTTGCCGACCTACGAGCTGGAGCGGGTCTTCGATGCACCGCGCGCTCTGGTGTGGAAGACCTGGACCGATCCGGAGCTGCTGCCGCGCTGGTACGGGCCCAAGGTGGAGACGATCGTCCATCGCCTCGAGGTCAAGCCCGGCGGGTTGTGGCTCGGCGAGATGCGCTGGGGCGGCAATTCCCACTACCAGAGAGTAGAATACACCGAGGTGATCCCGCCCGAGCGACTGGTCTGGCTGCATGCCGTCAGCGATGCGGATTGGAACGTCATCGCCAACCCCATGATGCCCGACTGGCCGCAGATCCTGCTGACGACGGTTACTTTCGAAGAAGAGGCGGCGCAAACGAAGCTGCGGCTGACCTGGGTCCCCCATGAGGCGAGCCAGGCCGAGATCGCTTGCTTTGCCGCGGCCTTGGAGGGCATGGACAAGGGCTGGGCTGCAGGCATGGCGCTGCTGGCCGAACTGCTGGCCGAACTGCAGGCCTGAGCGCGGAGGCCCCTATCCAGGAACCTCCGCGATACCGCTCAAAAGAATGGGGATGACGACGCTTTGAGGAGAACGTCGTCATCCCGCCCTCGCGCGGCGGGTCTAGGGGACGCGAGGGGATGGAGCGAACCTAGCCGCCGTCAAAGCGTAACGTCGATGGAGGAGAGGCCCGTACCGCTGCCCGGGATGGTAACGCCGTCGCCCAGGACCAGCGTGTCGGTCCCATCGCCGCCATCGAAGAGGTAGTTGGCGAAGTCTTCCTGGTTCTCGACGTAGAAGACATCGTCGCCCTCGCCGCCGAATGCGGTATCGGAGCCCAAGCCTCCGACCAGAAAATCCGCGCCCTCGCCGCCGAATGCCGTGTCGTCGCCAAGGCCTCCGTCAAGAGAGTCCGCGCCTTCGTCACCATAGAGGAGATCGTTTCCGGCTCCGCCACTGAGGGTGTCATCACCGGAGCCGCCAAAGAACCCGATATCGCCACCGCTGCCGCCTGCCAGGGCGTCCGTGCCGGAACCGCCAAAGAAGTCCGAGTCGATGCCACTGCCGCCATAGAGGAAGTCATTGCCGTCATCTCCATAGAAGGAGGAGTCTTCGCCGCTACCGCCGAAGAGCGTATCGCCGCCCTCGCCGCCGAAAAACAGCCAGTCGTCGCCGCTGTCTCCATTGACGCTGTCCGAGCCATCGCCACCGTAGACCTGCTGATCGTCCCCGCCGTCGCCGTGAACTCTGTCACTTCCGGATCCGCCGATGAGAGAGCGATCGATGTCGTCACCGCCATAGAGGCTATCTTCGCCCGATCCTCCGTCGATAGAGATATCGATGCCTACGCCGCCAAAAATCAGATCATCGCCCTGACCGCCCAAGAAAGAGAAGTCGTTCCCTTCGCCCCCGTAGAGCCTATCGACCCCCGATCCACCATCGAACCACCGGTCCGTAGCGCTGTCGCCGATAAGCAGATCGTTTCCCGATCCACCATAGAACTGATCTTCGGTTCCAGTGCCGCCGTACATGGTGTCGTCGCCGTCCTCGCCATAGAAGAAGGCGTCGTTCCTTGCGCCGCCGCTCAAGATATCCGCACCGGAGTTACCGTAGAACCAACGGTCCGAACCGTCACCACCTTCAAGAGTGTCGGCCCCGGAACCACCGAAGAAGCTGACGTCCCATCCGGTATTGCCCGCCAGATAGTCGTCTCCGGCACCACCGAACACGAAGAATTCTCCCTTGGTCCCGCCGATGATGCTGTCCGCGCCGGACCCTCCGAACAGATGGCTGTCGAAGCCGCTGCCTCCGAACAGAGTGTCCGCACCGTCGTTGCCGTGCAGCGAGCGATCGCTGCCGGTACCGCCATAAAGGGTGTCAGCTCCTTCACCGCCTTGCAGGGTGTCGCTATCTTCCTCGCCATGGAGAATATCGTCTCCTTCGCCGCCATAGAGTCGGTCGTTGCCGACACCTCCCCTGAGGTCGAAGTCGTCGCCCTCGTCACCATAGACCCTGTCGGCGCCATTGCCGCCGAAGAGCCGGAAATCGTCTCCCTCGCCGCCGAAAAGGCTATCGTCACCATTGCGGCCGAAGAAGCGGTTGTCTGCCCCGCTGCCACCGTAGATGCGGTCACCGCTGCCGCCGCCTTCGAACCGGCTATCCGAACCGCTTCCGCCGATCAGGGTATCTCGCCCGGCGCCTCCGAAGAAGCGACCGTCATTGCCGTCCCCTCCGTCGAGTAGGTCGCCGCCGACGTTGCCGTAGAGAAAGGCGTCGCTACCCTCTCCGCCGCTAATGCTATCGCTCCCGGAGCCACCGAAAAGAGAGCGGTCGGCACCGGCGCCCCCGTAGAGCCAGTCCCTCTTCTCTTGTCCGTAGAGGAAGCTGTCATCACCGCTGCCGCCGATGAGCGTATCTGCGCCACTTCCGCCGTAGAAGCGGAGGTCTCCACCCGAGTCGCCGTAGAGCAGGTCGACACCACTGTCGCCGAGCAGGCTCTCGTCTCCACCGGTCCCGCCGAAGAGGGAGTCGCTGCCCTGTCCGCCTGCGAGGAGGGAGTCGCTCCCGTCGCCGCCATAGAGTTCGTCATCTCCGCTACCGCCGAAAAGCGAGATGTCGGAACCCTGGCCACCTGCCAGGTAGTCGGACCCTTCTCCCCCGTAGAAGAGGCTATCCTCGCCGGAACCCCCGGAAAGGGAATCGGGCCCATCTCCACCATAAAGGAGCGAGTCGTTTCCGCTGTCACCCTGAAGGCGGTCGGCGCCGGTGCGACCGTGGAGAGAGGCGTCGTGTCCCAGACCTCCGGCGACCGCGTCAGCGCCGCTGCCGCCGTCCAGGGCAGCATCATCACCACTGCCGCCGAAAAGGCTGTCGTTTCCCTGATCGCCGTAGAGACTGTCGGTGCCGCTGTCGCCGAAAAGCGTGTCGCGTGAGCCATAACCCAGAATGGTATCGCCTTGAGAGGTACCGGTCAGGCTATCCGGGCCGTCGCTTCCTACAATCAGTGCCATTGCTTAGACTCCTTTGGGTCTTTCAGTCGTTCTTCGGTCTATGGGGTTTGGGCCGCGACTGAGAGCGAAGCAGTCGGCAGACGAATTCAGGCGCAGCGTCATCGGGTCGTGGCAGCATCAAGGACCAAGGATCGCAGGACCACTTGCGCGGCTTGAGCGATTGGGCGTCACTGCTCATAGACGGCCTCCGCGGCATCTTATGTTCTCCTATTGCTCACTCGGCATGTCACCCGAGACATGGGTGACTCTCACCCTGCGGTCATGCAGCGATCTGGCCGTCGGGGGTTGCGTTTCTGCAGGCTGGTGGCGCAGCCGCTAGATCGCTTCGATCTAGCGGCATCGCGCTCTTGTGTTATCGCCCTCTAGGAGCGGTCTTGACCTGGAAGCCGTGGGGCCTTTCTTCGGAACCGCCGCAAGGGATTCAAGAAGGCTGCGGGACGATGCGCAGATAGGGTCTGGGCGCGGACCAGCCTGCGGGGAAGGCCTCGCGGGCCGCCTCGTCCGATAGGGAGGGCAGGATGATCACGTCGTCGCCCTGACACCAGTCGGCGGGCGTCGCCACCTTGTGGGTCGCGGTGAGTTGCAGGGAGTCGACGACCCGCAGGATCTCACCGAAGTTGCGGCCGGTGCTCATGGGATAGGTGATCATCAGCTTGATTGTCTTGTCGGGTGCGATCACGAAGACGCTTCGGACCGTATGGTTGTCGGCCGCCGTGCGCGGGCCCGAATTGGACGCGTCCGCCGGCAGCATGCCGTAGCGCTTCGCGATCTGGAGAGCGGGATCGGCGATCAGCGGATAGTTCATCGCCACGCCTTGCGTTTCCTCGATGTCGCGCGTCCAGCTCTGATGCGACTCCACGGGGTCGACGCTCAAGCCGATCACCTTGACGCCACGCTTCTCGAACTCGGGCACAAGCCGCGCCATGGCGCCCAGTTCCGTGGTGCAGACCGGCGTGAAGTTCTTGGGATGAGAAAAGAGAACGCACCAGTGATCGCCGATCCATTCGTGGAAGCGGATCGAGCCGGCTGTGGTCTCCGCGGTGAAGTCCGGGGCAATGCCGCCCAAGCTCATAGGCATTCGATGTCTCCTTCATGTGCTCAATGACGCTGGAGCCAGCCAGAGGACCCGGAGATGTGCCGGGATCTGACAGGCACTCATGATGGTCGTGCGTCTGGTCAGGTCATCTAGTCGGCCCTTGGCAGAGAAACCTGAAGGAAAGAGACTGATTTTCTGATTGTTGGCCTTGGCGGTGAGCTCGACCGGGTTACGTGCGCCTGACCAGCGTCATCGAACACGCTTTTGTGATTGGGGATGCGTCTCGTGGCCGGCCTTCCTACCTGCCCAGCATAGTCTGTGCACAGCTATGCAATTCGGGATGGCCATGAGACCTCACTCCCTTCAAGGAATCGGTGCATCGCAGCCTCTTTGCGGCATCACTTGCCGAGTACCGCTTACCTATGCTCGAGTGTGTCGATGAACGGACCACCCTTGATCAGGAAGCAACCCTTCTTTGCCGGTCATTGGCGGATCGATCCGGAGTCTCGGGAAGCGGCCGACGGTATCCGAACCAGACGCCTCACCCCGAAGGCAATGCAGGTTCTGCTGTGCCTTGCCGATGCGCGCGGCGATGTCGTGCGGCGATCCGATCTTATGGAGGCCGTCTGGCCTGACGTCACTGTCGGGGACGAGAGCCTCACGCATGCTATCGCGGAACTGCGGCGTGCTCTTGGCCAATCCTCAGGCGGAAAGCGCTTGATCGAGACCGTGCCGAAGGCGGGATACCGTCTCGCCGCTGCTGTCTTGAGCGATGCTACCTCAGATTCTCCCCTGTCATCGCACGGCGAGCTGCCGTTACCGCAGGCCGAGGGGGTCTTGCCGATCGAGGCCCATCTTGCCATCACCGAAGCCCGGCGTCTGGCACGTCACCAAGGTGTTCTCGCAGCCCCGGAGATCGAGCGCATGATCGGCGAGGCCGCGGCAATCGCACCTGGTGCTGCATCGGTGCAGGCGGAGTACGCCATCCTGATGGGGTTAGCCGCGATCCATGCCGGCGAACGTCGTCGGCGCCTCTCCCTCGCGTCACAGTCTGCCGAGGCTGCTGTCCGGCTTCGCCCCGACCTCGTTGCGAGCCATCGCGCCCTCGGATTCCTGGCAGGTGTCCAAGGTCGCATGGAATTGTCGCTCAAGAGCTTTTCTTGCGCGCTGACCGTCGACCCGGATGATTTCGAGACCCACTACCTTGCCGCACAGGTCTGTTTTAGCAACGGCGACTTGCAGAAGTCTATGATCCTAGGGGAACGTGCGGCCGATCTGGATCTTGACGACTATCGCCCTGCCTACAATGCCGCGCGGGCCGCACTCCGTCTCGGCGATCGGGAGCGTGGCGAGCGATTGGCGCGCCTGGCGCTTAAGCGGATCGACACGCGGCTGTCCTTGGCGCCCAACACCCGTCGTCTCCTCAGTGCCCGCGCTGCTGCGTCAGCCATGCTCGGCGCCGCATCGGAGTCCCTGGATGCCACTCTGGGCCGAACGGACGAGAGCGCCCTCCTTTACGACGTCGTCGCGCTCGCCCATCAGGGGGAGATAGGGGTGGCCTGTCGTGTTCTCGAAAGCCTGGTCGACCGTGGGTTGAGCTATGCCGCCTGGCTCGCCGCCGACCCGATCAGCCAGATCATGGGACGGGATCCGCGCTTTCCGCGGGTCATCGATCGAATGGAGGCTGCCTAGAGCCGATCGGGTCGAGCCATTGCAATGGGTCGAAGCGAAGCGGCCTCACAGGCTTTGCGCTGCCAAGGCCGTGCCCTTCACCCGTGCTGCGATCTTGGCAAAGGCCGTGGCGCGTGCCATGGCGACGTCGTCGCCGAAGGGGGAAAAGCCGCAGTCGTCGGTGGTGCCGAAACGTTCGCCTTTCAGGTGCTCGGCCGCCTCCAAGGTGCGATCGCGCACGGTCTCGGGGCTCTCGACACGACTATCACAAGGGTCGATGACGCCGATAAAGGTGATCTGATCGGCAAGACGCTCGCGCGCGATGATGTCGAGCACGCGCGGGCGGTCGGCCTCGCTGGCCATTTGGATGTAGAAGCGGCCGGCCCGCATCTGGAAGAGGTCCGGCAGGAGCTCGGCATAGTCGACGTCTGCCGAATGGGTCGAGTTGTGATCGCCGCCGGGGCAGGTGTGGATGCCGATCTTGGCCCGCTCGACGTCGGAAAAGCGGTCCAGCACGGTATTGTTCAAGGCTACGAACTGGCGCAGCAGACCCTTGGAGGGGTCCAGCTTGCAGGCCAGCCGGCCTTCGGTGAAGTCGAGTTGCACGACCTCGGCGCCGGCCTCGAAGGCCGAGCGGATGTCGGCGGCGCACTGCTGGGTCAGGTCCTCGATGAACTGATCCTGCGAATAGCCCTCGATGCCGTCCTGAGGGTAGAGCAGGCTGAGCGCGGAGGGGGCGATCACGGCCTGCTTCAAGGGCCTGTCGGTGTGCTTGCGCGCTTGGCGCACATAGCTGCCGGAGAGCACGCCATAGCGGAAGGGGCCGGCGGTCAGCCGCGGCAGCTGCCTGGTGTGACCGTCGGCGAAGGGGATGACCACGCCGTCGGGCGCCAGGTTGCTCAGGCCTTCCAGAGGGTAGGTGGCGAAGCTCGATTTTGACTGCTCGCCATCGGTGATGATGGGGGATCCGGTTTCTTCCATCGCCGCAATGGTCTCGGCCAGCGCGCGCTCGACGGCCTCGGCATGGGCCGCCACGGTGGTCCGCCCCTCCTGCAGCGCCACGGTGGAATCGATCAGGTACTGCGGGCGCGGCACGCTGCCCACACCTTCGGTTGCTATGGTCATAAGCGGGGGCCTCCTGCCAGCTGGCGAGGCCTCTAGCCTAGACCACCTGCAGGGCCGATCAAGCCTTAGCCGGCCGTCACCGCGGTCAGGTTCATGGTCAGCAGGAAGCCGGGCTTCGGTAGCTCGCTGACGCCGATGGCGGTGCGGGCAGGGCGCCGCGCGCCCAGCACCGAGACGTAGGCCTCGTTCATGCGCTCAAAGTCGCTCATCTCCAGCAGGAATATGTTCACATGCACGATGTGGTCGAGATCCGATCCCACCGCCGCAAGCATGCGTTCGAACGACCGCAGGATCTGCACGGTCTGGGAGAAGACGTCGTCGCCGGCGAGCTTGCCGCTATCGGGATCCACGCCGGCGACGCCGCCGATGGTGATCTACGCGCCGACCTTGGCGACGTGGCTGTAGGGGCCGATGGGTGTCGGCGTGTTCGCCGGCGTGAGCGTTTGGACCTTGGTGGACATGATCAACCCTTCACGCTTGTTGTGACAACTCGGCCAAAGCTAGCACGGCCAAAGAGACCGGAGAGCCAGCGACCGCATCATGGCAGTCCGGGCGAGAGCGCAACTATGTCGGCTGCACCCGGATCCCGCTGCCAAGCGGTCAGGCTCTCTCTTCAATCAGCCGAAGCCAGGTGTCGATCATCTCGATGAAGGCGCTTTGCGGCAGAGCCTCCAGGTAGGCCTGGCCAGTATTGGTCAATGCATGGATCTGGTAGGCGACGCGCACGCGCGTGCGGTCGGAGCCCTCGGGCTTGCATCGGACGTCGACGAAGGCCACCCGGGAGGCAGGGGTCACTCTAAGGTAGCGGGCGTGCCAGGTCTCCGGCTGGTAGGCGAGGCAGGTCCAGAAGGTCTCCTCTTCGCCCTCGCCGGTGACGAAGAGCATCTCTTCGCAGGTCTCGCCGGAGGGAGGCTGCAGGTAGCGCGGCCTCCAACCCGGCACCCAGCTCTCCTCTCCTTTCGGGGTGAAGAGCGGGAAGGCCGCTTCGACCGGGCGGTCCAGCCGGAACTCGTGCGCATAGTCGTTTGACATCGTTCTAACCGTCCCAGGGTATGCGGTGGCTGTCGGCGCTGGTGAGCCGGCAGTCGTAGACGTCGCGCAGCTTCTCGATCGTCTGCAGCGTCTCTTCCGAGAAAGGCTGCTTGCCCTCCAGGGCGTGCAGGACGATTCCTTCCAAGAGCTCGCCGAGGCTCATGTCCTTGTACTCCGCCAAACCCTTCAGGACCTTCAGCAGGGGCGTTGCCATGCGCACGCCGGTCTGCGTTCGCTCGATACGATTGTCTGTTACCATTTTACCAAGATAGCAGCTACTGACGCGCTGTCAAAGGACACGGATCCGAGGCGAAAGAGGGGGGCCGCCGCATGAGCCACTGCGGGCTGATCGGTGTCGGTGTTGCTGGTCTGCTTGTGACCAAGGGGTGCCGGTCCTAGAGTGCTGCTCCATGGGCCGTGATCAGGGTGGCGGCGACTTCTAAAGGAGAAATCCCCGTGCGGATCGAGCTTGGATGTGAGCTGGTTTACGACATGCCCAATCCAACGCCGATGATCGTGATGCTCAATGTGCACTATTCTCGCGTCGGCTACTTCGAGGTTCCCGATCAACTGATGACCAGTCCGGCGGTTCCTGTCGGGAGCTACCGGGACAGCTTCGGCAACTGGTGCAATCGGCTTCTTGCGCCGCCCGGACGCTTTACACTCGGAACGCAGGGGATCATCAACGACGACGGCGCGGCCGACCCGATCGACCTCGGCGCCGTTCAGCACGCGGTCGAAGAGCTACCGCCGGATACCTTGCTGTTCTTGCTTGGAAGCCGCTACTGCGAGACGGATCGCCTGTCCGAGGAGGCCTGGCGTCTCTTCAGCTGGACCGCACCGGGCTGGCCGCGGGTCCAGGCAATCTGCGACTTCGTCCACAAGCACGTGACCTTCGGCTACCAGCATTCCCGCAACACGCGAACCGCAGCCGAGACTTATAGCGAACGCGTCGGTGTCTGCCGCGACTTCACCCATTTGGCCGTCGCGTTTTGCCGCTGCATGAACATTCCGACCCGCTACTGCACCGGTTATGTCAGCGACATCGGCCAGCCGCCGCCCTATCCGCCAATGGACTTCGCAGCCTGGATGGAGGTCTATCTGGGCGGCCGCTGGTGGACCTTCGACCCGCGCAACAACGCGCCGCGGGTAGGCCGCGTCCTGATCGCCAGCGGGCGCGATGCAGCGGACGTCCCGCTGACCCACACCTTCGGTCCGAATGTCTTGAATAGCTTCCGTGTCTGGATAGATCAGGCGGACGTGGCCGCCTGATAGCCGGATTGGGGCTACTTGCGCCGCGGCTCGGGGGCGACGCCGGTCAGGAAGCTGCGCGCTGCCTGCCAGAGGGCGGTCAAGGCGGCGCTCAGCGCCACACCATCGGTGGCCAACAGGCGCACCCAGGCGCCGCGCTCTTCGGCCAGGGCCGAGGCGCTGGCGTAGACCCTGGGCAGCTCGGCCAGGGTCCGGCGCAGAGCCTCGGTCAAGGCCGGGCCCTGGCGTGGGGCCAGCACGGCGAAACTGGCGTGGCAGGCATGGCCCGCCAGGGCGGTGAAGCCGGCAGCACCTCGACCCTCTGCCTGAAGTCGAAAACGGTCGAGCAGCAGGGTTCGCCCGCCTTCGGTGCGGATGCGCAGTTCGCTGAGGAAACGCGAGGGCAGGCGGCCCCGGCCTTCGGGGTCATGAGTCAGAAAGGAATCGCAGAGCAGCAGGACGGCGTCCTCGGCTATGTGCACCTCGGTGCGGCTCTCGCAGTCTGCCTCGGCCATCAGGATCAGGGGATCGGGCAGGTACTCCAGGTACGCGCCCGGTGCCAGTCTGAGATCCTGGCCAAGCGCGACCAGCCCGCCGCGGCCGGCGTGCACCAGGGTCGATGCCTGGGTGGTGACCTGTGCGGCAGCCTCCGCCTCGACACCTACCGAGAGCGCCAAGCGGTCGCCTCGGTAGGCGCCGCCTGAGGCCGACTGCAGGTAGACCGTCGCCAAGCCTGCCGGCGCCTGGTCCAGATAGAAGGGCCGGGTAATGTGGAAGGGGTAGGGGACGTACTGCCGGGCCAGATAGCTGCGCCCGCTTGGTGCCTGGGCGAACTGCAGCTCGGCGCGAATCGGCGCTGCCGCGGCATCGCCTATGACGGCACCGGGGGCGTTCATGCGGTGAAGAGTACCTCGCGGCTCAAGGCTTCCACGACGGCTTCGATACCCTCGCCAATTCTGCAGTTGCAAGGCAGGACCGGGCGGCCGTCACGCACCTGGCGGGCCTCGGCGATCATCGCCTCGGCATCGACACCGACATGAGGTGCGAGGTCCAGCTTGTTGATGATCAAGAGGTCGCAGGTGACGATGCCGGGCCCGCGCTTCCTCGGAATGTCGTCGCCCTGGGCCACGTCGATGACGAATAGCCAATAGTCGACAAGATCCAGCGAGAAGGTGGAGGCCAGGTTGTCGCCGCCGCTCTCGATGATCACTAGGTCCAGCTCGGGGAAAGTGGCGCAGAGCAGGTCGGCGGCGGCGATGTTCAGAGTAGGGTCTTCGCGGATCACCGTGTGCGGGCAGGCGCCGGCCTCGACCGCGCTGACCCGCCTGGGGTCGATCAGGCCGGAGCGGCGCAGCCGCTCGGCGTCCTCGCGGGTCACCAGGTCGTTGGTGACCACGGCGACCTCCAGGCCGCGGCCCTGCAGGGCCGGGATCAGGCGCTCGATCAGCGCGGTCTTGCCGGAACCGACGGGGCCGCCGATGCCGATGCGGGCGGCCTCGCCGGGCTTGCTGCGGGGCTGGGGCGAGAGCGGTTTGTCGATCGTGTTCATAGGCCTTATCGCAACATGTATCTCTGTGCCAGGGGCAGGTGGCTGGCAGGCTCGCAGGTCGCGAGCTGGCCGTCTACAAAGACGTCGAAGGTCTGGGGGTCCACCCGAACTTCGGGGCAGGCGCTGTTGTGCAGCATGTCGGCCTTGGTGATCTTTCGCGTGCCGCTGGCCGGCAGCTGGGCCTTGGCCAATCCCAGTCTGCCGGCGATGTCGGCCTCTATCGCCAAGGGGTTTACGAAGCAGGCGCTCAAATCCTGCTTGGCGCGGCCGAAGGCACCCCACTGCGGGCGCATCGCCAAGGGCTCGCAAGTCATGAGAGAGGCAGCACTGTCGCCCATGGCGCCCCAGGCGATAAAGCCGCCCTTGACCACCAGCTCCGGCTTAATGCCGAAGAAGCCAGGCCGCCAGAGCACGATATCGGCGAGCTTACCATCCTCCAGAGAGCCGATATGGCTATCGATGCCGAAGGTGCGGGCGGCATTGATGGTGTACTTAGCGATAAAACGCTTGATGCGCTCGTTGTCGCCACGCGCAGTGGTTTCTTCGGCGAGCCGGCCGCGCTCGTCGCGCATCTTGCTGGCCAATTGCCAAGTCCGGCAGATCACCTCGTTGATGCGCCCCATGCCTTGGCTGTCGGAGCCCAGCATGGAGATGGCGCCGATATCGTGCAGCACGTCTTCGGCGGCGATGGTCTGCGCGCGGATGCGGCTCTCGGCGAAGGCGACGTCTTCCGGGATCGTCGGCTTCAGGTGGTGGCACACCATCGTCATGTCGAGGTGCTCGTCGAAGGTGTTCACCGTAAAGGGATTGGTTGGGTTGGTGGAAGACGGCAAGCAGTTTGCCTCACCCGCCACGCGGATGATGTCGGGGGCGTGACCGCCACCGGCACCCTCGGTGTGGTACATGTGGATGGCGCGGCCGGCAATGGCTGCCAGAGTGTCTTCGACGAATCCCGACTCGTTCAGCGTGTCGGTGTGCAGCTGCACTTGGAAGTCCAACTCGTCGGCGACCGAAAGGCAGCAGTCGATCACTGCCGGCATGGAGCCCCAGTCTTCGTGAATCTTGAGGCCGAGACAGCCGGCATGCAGCTGTTCCACCAGAGAGGCCGGCTTGGAAGAATTGCCGCGCCCGAGAAAGCCGAAGTTGATCGGCCATTGCTCGGCCGCCTGCAGCATCTTGCCGACGTTGAAGGCGCCGCCGGAATCGATGCCTACCGTGATCGGGCCCAGCGAGCCGCCCAGCATGGTGGTGATGCCGGCAGAGATGGCGTGCTCGCAGAGCTGCGCGGAATCGAAGTGGACGTGGACGTCGATCGCGCCCGGCGTGGCGATCAGGCCTTCGGCATCACGCACCGTGGTGGCGGCAGACACGATGAGGCGCGGGTCGACCCCGTCCATCATCGCCGGATTGCCGGCCTTGCCCACGCCGACGATGCGGCCTTCCTTGACGCCGATATCGGCCTTGACGATGCCGATCACCGGATCGATGACCACCACGTTGGAGATCAAGAGGTCGAGCGCGCCCTCGCTGCTGGTGACGCCCGAGGCCATGCCCATGCCGTCGCGCAGGGTCTTGCCGCCGCCATGCAGGCACTCCTCGCCATAGACGGCGAAGTCCTTCTCGATCTCGGCCAGAAGCGCGGTGTCGCCCAGGCGCACGCAGTCCCCGGTGGTGGGGCCGTAGTGCTCGGCGTAGTCCTTGCGGCTCATCTTTGCCATGGCGCTAGGCTCCCTTGAATCCGGCATTGCGGGCGCGTTTTAGCGCCGCCTCTTTGGCAGCCTCGGAGCGAACTTCGCCGTTGGCGAGCGCGTTCAGGCCGCTGATTTCCCCGCTGCCGCCGAAGGCGACCAAATTCACCTCTTTGCTTTGTCCCGGCTCGAAGCGCACGGCCGTGCCGGCCGGGATGTCGAGGCGCATGCCGAAGCTCTTGGCCCGCTCGAAGTCCAGCGCCTTGTTGGCCTCGAAGAAATGGTAGTGGCTGCCGATCTGGATCGGTCGGTCGCCGGTGTTGGTGACGGCCAGGGTCTCCTGGCGGCGATCGACGTTGATCTCGATGTCGCCTTCGGCCGGCAGGATCTCGCCCGGCGTGCGGTCGCTTGCCGTCGGTTCCTTGCCCGGCCTGATCGGCTCGTGCACGGTCACAAGCTTGGTGCCGTCGGGGAAGGTGCCCTCGACCTGGATCGTGGGCATGAGCTGCGCCACCCCGGCCATGACGTCGTCGCTGGAAAGCAGGGTCGAGCCGTAGGCGATGAGATCGGCCACGCTGCGGCCCTCGCGGGCGCCCTCCAGGATCTCGTCGGCGATAAAGGCGACGGCCTCGGGGTGGTTCAGCTTCAGTCCCTTGGCCTTGCGGCGGCGGGCCATCTCGGCGGCGACGAAGATCGTCAGCCGTTCCATCTCGGTCGGGGTCAAGAGCATGGCCTGCCTCTCTATTTCCTCAGTTCGTGAAAAGCCGGACGGCTTGGGTTTCGTGTCGCATGGCGGCGATCTCGGCGATCGGCGTGAAGCTCCAGGGTGCCTCGGGCGGCTCTCCCGCGTCCAGCGCCTCGGCCAGGGCCGCGTGCTGTGCCGAAATCATCCGCTGGGCTGCCAAGGTGCCGATCGCGCCCAGCCGCACCGCCGCGGAGGCCAGGCCGGCCAGGAAGCCGTGGGCGGCGGCCACCTGTGCAGACAGCAGATCCAGCCCTCTGCCGGCCAGCACCAGGCCCTGGACGATCGGCAAGTGGCCCGGCGCTTCGCCGGTCAGAACCAATCGGCGATAGGCCTCGGCGCCGGCTGTGGCCAGCTTGTGATGACTGGTCAGCAGGGCCATGCCATTGAGGCGCGAGCCTTGGCGCAAGCCGGCGGCCGGCGTCATGGCCTCGAACTCCAGGTCGAGCGCGATCAGGGCTGGCATATTTTTCGCCTGGCCATGACTCTTGACCAGAAAGTAGCGATCGCAGACCAGCCAGCGATGCCGTAATTGGTGCTCCAGGAACGCGGCGAGCGCCGCCTCGCCCTTGACACGGCCCTCGGCCAGCAAGGTCTCCAGGCCTTGCGAGAAGGCGAAGCCGCCGCTGGGGAAGGCGCTGTCGGCGAGCTGGACCATCGCCAGCAGGCTGCCGGTTCCGCTTTCAGCCATCGCCCGGCACGACCTGGCAGAGGCCCGCGGCCAGCTGGATCTCCAGCCTGGCCAGGTAGTCTTCCTCCGGTCCCTCCAGGGCGACCAGCAGATCGCCCTCGGCGAAGCGCACCCGCCAATGGAGGTTGCCGGCGTGGTAGCCCAACTCCAAGGCGGCGGCCGCATCTCGGGGCTTGAGGCGCAGCCAGCGCTCTTCGCTGACCCGGACCACCAGAGCCCAGTCGGATTCCAGCGCCAGCACCGCGCCGTTGAAAAGCTTGGCGCTGCGCGGCAGGGCCAGCGCGCAGTCGCGCCCCTTGGCGCTGGTCATGCGGATGCGCCGGCGGGCCAGGTCGGCCGGCTCGATCTCCAGGCTGTCGACGGCGTCGCCATGCTCCAAGCGGTGCAGGGCCTCGTGCATGTCGGGATCGCTGGCGGCGCCCAGGATCTCGGTCAGCAGCAGGTGATCGCCAGCGGTCGTCGTGGTCTCCGCCATCAAAAAGCGCCCCTCTAGATCGCCATGTGGCGGTGCACCAGGCTGTCGCTCAGATCCTCGGTGCTGCCTTCGGCCACCACCCGGCCTTTCTCTACCATGGCGAAACGATGCGCGGCGCGGCGCGCGAAGTTCACATTTTGCTCGACCAGCACGATGGTGAGGCCGAGGGTGCTATTGAGTTCTTGGATGGTCTCTTCGATCAACACCACGATGTTGGGCTGGATGCCCTCGGTCGGCTCGTCCATCAGCATGATCTTGGGTTGCTGTGTCAGTGCGCGGGCGATCGCCAGCTGCTGCTGCTGGCCACCGGACAGCAGGCCGCCGGGACGCTCGAGATTCTCGGTCAGATAGGGAAAGAGCTTGCCGACTACCTCGGGGATCGTAGACTCGAATCCGCCCGAGGCGAAGCCGCCCATGAGAATGTTCTCGCGCACCGAGAAGTCGGGAATGATCTCGCGGCCCTGGGGCACGTAGGCGATACCGGCCCGCGCGCGCCGATGCGTGGCCTCTTTCGAGATGTCCTTGCCTTCCAGTTCGATCAGGCCGGTGGTCGAATCGGTGAGGCCCATGATGGAGCGCAGCAAGGTGGTCTTGCCGACGCCGTTGCGGCCCAGCACGGTCAGGATCTCGCCCTTCTTCGCCTCCAAGGAGACGCCGTGCAGGATGTGGCTGCCGCCGTAGAAGCTGTTGAAATCGGCCAGCCGCAGCATCAGTGGATCCCTCCGCTGCCGAGATAGGCCTCGCGTACGGCCTCATTGGACTCGATCTCGGCGATGGAGCCCTGGGCCAGGGCCTTGCCCAGGTGCATGACGGTGATGATCTCGGCGATCTCGCGCACGAAGGACATGTCGTGCTCGACCACGACCAGGGTGTGTTGGCCCTTCAGACCCTTGAAGATCAACGAGGTCTTCTGGGTCTCTTCCTGGGTCATGCCGGCGGTGGGCTCGTCCAGCAGGATTACCTTGGGGTCCTGGCGGATCAGGATGCCGAGCTCCAGCCACTGGGTCTCGCCGTGCGAGAGCGTGCCGGCGCGTTCGTCGGCCTTGTCGGTCAGGCCGATCAGCTCCAGCACCTCGAACATGTCGCGCCGGGCGCTGCGCCGCTTGCGCGAACGCAGGTTGCGCAAGACCGTGCGATCCCGCATGCCCGCGACCTCCAGGTTCTCGGCGACGGAGAGGTCCTTGAACACGCTGGGGATCTGGAACTTGCGGCCGAGGCCGGCGCGGGCGATGTCGTGCTCCTGCCAGTTGGTGATGTCCTTGCCGTCCAGGTAGACCTTGCCTTCGGTTGCCCGGGTCCTGCCGCTGATCAGGTCCATCAAGGTGGTCTTGCCGGCGCCGTTGGCACCCAGCAGCACGCGAAGCTCGCCGTCGGCCACGCTCATGGAGAAGCTCTCCACCGCGCGGTAGCCGCCGAAGTCGACGCCGATCCCGTCGATCTTGAGGATGTCCTTGGCCATCGCCCGCTACTCCGTCTGGCTGGCCTGCGTCACCGGGGCGACGGCCTCGCGCTGTTTTTTCGACTTACCTGTCAGGCGGTCTACCACGTCGTTGGCAAAGCCGGCCAGGCCGCGCGGCAGGTAGAGCACGACGAGCACGAACAGCAGACCAATCATCGCCTTCCAGGCCTCGAGGAAGATTTCGCTCTCGCTCACCGTCGCCTCGATGGTGTTGATCAGGATGGCGCCGATGCAGGCGCCCAACAGCGAGTGGCGGCCGCCGACGGCAGCCCATACCACCATCGATATGGAGAAGGTGAGGTCCATGAAGGTCGGCGAGGCGAACTCGGCGGCGACGACGTAGAGCATTCCGGCCAGCCCGGCGATCCCGGCCGAGACCATGAAGAAAAAGACCTGGTAGGCGGCGATGTTGTAGCCGAGATAGCGGGCTCGGTTCTCATCGTCGCGGATCGCTTGCAAGACCAAGCCGGCGCGTGTGCCCACCAGCCAGCGAGCCAGGATCAGGGTCACCGCCAGGCAGCCGGCCACCAGGTAGTAGGTCTCCACCAGATAGGGATCGAACTCGAAGCCGCCGATGGTGAACCAGCCGAGGTCGGTGATGCCGTTGAAGCCGTTGGTCAAGGGCTGGGCGTCGATCACCAGCAAGCGGACCAGCAGCACCGTCGCCAAGGTGATGATGGCGATGAAGACGCCCGACACGCGGTTGCGGAACATGGCATAGCCCAAGACGCCGGCCAGCAGCACCGGCAAGGCCAGGCCCATCGCCAGGCCGAACCACTGCGCCTGGAAGGGCACCCACAGGAAGGATCCTTGGGTGATGCAGCAAAGCTCGGTCGGCGCGCCGGGCTCGGCATTCCACAGCATAAAGTCGGGCACCGGCTTGTCGGAGCCTTGTTGCAAAGAGGTGTAGCTCGCCAGCTTCAGCGACATGGCCAGCATGTAGGCACCGACGCCGAAGAAGAGGCCTTGGCCGAGGTTCAAGACGCCGGCGTAGCCCCAAGAGAGCGCAATCGCCAGCCCCAGCATGCCGTAGATCAGGTACTTCGACACGCGGTTCAGCCAGAACTCGTCAAGGAAGGCCGGCATCAGGAAGGTGGCGGCGATGAACAGGAGGTAGGCCAGGATATCCAGTCTGGATTTTGCGGTCATGACCCTAGCGCCCCTTGAAGGAGAAGAGGCCGCGCGGCCGCCACATGATGATCAAGATGACGGCGCCGAAGACCACGGCGCGGGCCAGGATGTCATTGGTGAAGCTGGCGACGAAGCCGTTCAGCTGGCCCAGCAGGCCGGCGGAGGCGATTGACCCCAGAAGGCTACCGACGCCGCCGAGGACCACCACCATGAAGCCATCGACCACCATCGGCGTGCCCATATCCGGAAACACCGTCTTGAAGCCGGCCATCATTACGCCCGCCACGCCGGCAAGGCCGGAGCCAAAGGCGAAAGTCAGCGCGTTGGAACGCTCGACGTCGATGCCGCAGGCCGCCGCCATCGAAGGGTTGCGCATGATCGCGCGCACCTGCATGCCATAGCGGGTGCGGAACAGCAGCCACCAAGTAAGGAACGCCAGCGCGATCGTCAAAAGGATGATGAAGCTGCGATAGGGCTGCACGACGAAGCCGCCGATGTCGAAGGTCTGCCGCAGCACTTCCGGTACATCGACTCTTTGCAGTCCCGGGCCCAGGCCCTCGATGTGGATGTTGAAGAAGGTGAAGCCGAACTCAAGCACGATGGCTTGCTGGATCAGGATTGCCACCCCCCAAGTCGCCAGCAAGGTATCCAAGAGCCGGCCATAGAGGCGCCGGACCACGACGCGCTCGATCACCAGCCCCAGCGCCGCTGTCACCATAAAGGCCAGCGGCAGGGCGAAGAAGATATTGAGGCCCAGGTAGATCTGGGTCCAGACCGCCGTGTAGGCGCCGATCATCACCATTTCGCCGTGGGCCATGTTGATCACGCCCATGGCTCCGTAGGTGATGGTAAGGCCAAGTGCGATCAGGAGCAGGATAGAGGCCAGCGAAAGGCCGATAAAAATAACCTCTGCCATTAGGATACGGACACTCCGATCTGGCTAGCGTGAACCCGCCTGCCTGCGATGGCAAGCAGAACGGAACGGAGACAGCGCATTGCCATCTCCGTTCCTCGCCCCCTGACAACTAGAGCTTGGAGGAATCCAATCCCTTCTGAGTGCAGAAGAGATCGTCCTCGGTCTCGCCGTAGGCTACATAAGGCAGCGGGCGGATCGGTGCGCCATAGTCGTCGATGATCTTGCCTTGCCCGTCGGATTGCCACTGTGCGATGCGCGGCGTCAGGTAGGTGTGAAGATTCTCGGGATCGATCTTCACGTGCCCGTTGGGCGCGTCGAACTCTTGGCCCTTCATCCCCTCGACAATGGCCAGAGGCTTCGCTTCGCCGGCCTTCTCGACCCCTGCGCCCAGAGGAAGACCTCGAAATAGGCGGATTCCAGCGCATGGTGGGTCACCGCCTTGGGGTCGTTCACGTAGAGGCGATAGCGCTCGATGAAGGCCTTGTTGATGTCGGTGTCGATGGCCTGGAAATAGGGGAAGGAGGTGTAGCTGCCGGCGGCGAACTCGGGCCCCATGGCGGCGATCTCGATCTCCGAGGTGACGGTCGCGCAGATCGGCAGACTGTCCTGCGACAGCCCCTGGTTCTTGTACTCGCGATAGAAGGCGACGATCGAATCGCCGACCACGTTGGAAAGCACGCAATCGCAGCCGCTATCCTTGATCTTGTTGACCATGGCGCCCCATTCGGAGTGGCCGAGTTCGAGGTACTCGTCGGCGACCCACTCCGCACCGTTGGCCTCGATCAGGATCTTGCAGACCTTGGCCATCTCACGCGGATAAATGTAGTTCGAGCCGACGATGAAGAACTTCTTCTTGCCCAGATTCTCGATGATCCAGGGGATGTAGTTGCTGAGCTGCTGGTTCGGCACGGCGCCGGTGTAGACGACGTTTTTCGAGCACTCGAAGCCTTCATAGAAGGTCGGGTAAATGTAGAGGCTCTTGCGTTTCTCGAAGACCGGCAGCACCGCCTTGCGGCTGGCGGAAGTGTAGGAACCGAAGGTCGTCGGGACCCGGTCGCGGATGACCAGCTTGCTGGCTTTCTCGTTGTAGGTCTTGGGGTCGGAGGCGCCGTCCTCGACGATGGGCTTGACCTGCTTGCCCATGACACCGCCCTGGGCATTGATCTCCGAAATCGCCATCAAGGTGACGTCGGCCAGTGATTTCTCGATGATCGAAAGACCGCCGGTCAGCGAGAAGAGCACGCCCACCTCGATCTCGTCGGCGGCCTGAACGCTGCGCACGAAGCCGTAGGGTGCTGCGACAGCGGCAGCACCAAGCGCGGTCGATTGGATGAAGGTACGTCGGGTTAGCGGCATGAAGACTCTCCCAAGTGGGTGTTGTCGGCGTTCGAGCAGCCGGGCCGAGGCACGCACAAACCCTCACGCCGCCCGGATTTCCGGGTGGTAGATTGCTTCGTTCTCTTGAGCTCCGCCGGACAGGCCCCATTGCCAAGCGCCAGGCGGGAGTGTGCTCGGGCCAAAAACAAAAATGGCCCGACACCACGTACTGCGGCGTGCGGGCCTCCCTGGCACCTGTCGCCAAGCGTCGTTGCGGGGCGACAAAGCGTCGTACTGACTGTGCATTTTGTCTAATCCTAGCCTAACGCGTGGGGCGAGGCAACGGATTTTCCTGACAAGTAATTGGATCTGATCTTAACCCTTTGGTTGTAGAATATCGCTTCAGGGCCTAGGTCAAACGGTGTTCCCTGCCCTGGAAGTGTGCCTTGGCGCGCAGGTGAGCGACGGCCTCGGCCAGGGTGAGGCCCGTTGCCAGCTGGGCGGCCAAGAGCCCGGAGAGGTGCGCCGCGGCGATGCTGGCGCCACGAATCTCCGGTGTCGTCAGTGACTGCGCGTGGGCACCGAAGAGAGCCGTCGGCAGTGCCAGGTGGGACCAGTCGTCCGGCCCACAGCGCGCATCGCCTTGGACCGGGATCACCTCTGGCAAGGCCGCCGGATAGCTCGGCCCACCGCGTGCCGGCGCGGCGGCAACCACCCCGGCTCCGAGCTTCTGCAAGGCCGCAACGGCGGCAGCCACGGCCGCATCTCGGCGCTGCAGCCCGAAAGAGCAGTGAACGATCTGCGGCTTCAGCGCGGCGGCCGTGCCAAAAGCGTCGCTCAGCGCTTTGGCATCGGTGGTCAGGCGCGGGCCAAAGATCTGCAGGTTCACGATCTCGATGCTCGGCGCGGATCGCATCATGGCCGCCGCCATGGCCTCCGCGTGGAGCCGGGCCGCGGGGTGTAGGCTTCCTTCGGCAAGGACGATGCGTTGCTTGAGGGCCGGGTGGCCGTCGGGCAGCGGGCCGTCGAGCAAGGCGACGAGGACCGGGCGGCTCATGGCCCTACGCTCCAGCGCTCTAGCGTAAGAGTCTGATCGAAGGGGCCCTGCAGGCTGTCGGCGCCGTGCGTCGCGATGAGCCTGGTGCGGTCGGCGAAGCGCCGGTCGATCGCCGTGGTAATACGCCCAACGGCGTCGGGATCGACTTCCGAAAGCGCCTCGTCCAGCACCAGCACGCGAAAGCGGGTGAGCAAGGCGCGCGCCAGGCACAGCCGCTGGCGTTCGCCGCCGGATACGGTGAGGCCGTCCTCGCCCAGGCGAGCCGCCAGTCCCCCCTCGGCGGCAAAGCGCGCATCCAGGCCGACCAGCGCCAGCATGTCGATCATCTCCCGCTGGCTCGCGTCCGGCCGAGATAGGGCAAGGTTGTCGGCCACGGTTCCCTGCATCAGGAAGGGCCGCTGCGGCACCAGGGCGACCGCGCGTCGCAGCTCTTCGGCCGAGAGCCTGCGGATGTCGACTCCGTCCAGCAGGATGCGGCCTTCAGCCGGATCGGCGTGGCGCTGCAGGAGGGCAAGGAGGCTGGTCTTGCCGCTGCCGCTCGGGCCGGCGATCCGGACCTTGCTGCCGGCCGCGATCTTGAGGTCGATGCCGGCAAGCAGCTGGCTTCCGGCTGCGGCAACGGCGACGCCCTCCAGCCGCAGCCCGCCCTTGCCGGCGGGCAGGGCTTGCGGCTCTGCCGGCCAGACGATGTCGCCGCCGGCGTCCATCACCGCGTTCAGCCGCTCCAGCGAAGCCTGCACCCGGGCCTGGGCGTGCCACAGCCCGATCAGCGTCTGAATCGGCCCGACGAGGAAACCGAGGTAGGCGACGAAGGCGATGAGAGAGCCAAGCGGCCAAGCCTCCTCGATCACCATCAGGCCGCCCACCAGGAACACCGTCCCGCGCACCAGCGCCACCAGGGTCAAGGGAGCCGCGCGCGTTGCCTCGCCCCACAGCTGGGCGCGGATCAAGGCGCGGTTCAGATCCTCTTGCGCGCCCGCCAGGCCCTCGGCGATGGGTGCTTCCGCCCGCGCTGCCTGGATCTGTCCCGTCGCCCCCAGCATCTCCGCCAAGCGGGCGGCGAAGTGACCGCGCGCGGCCCGCGAGGTCTTGGCCAGAGCCTCGGTCTTGGGCCTGGCCCAGCTGAAGAAACCCAGTTCCAGTGGGACCAGCAGCAAGGCCAGCAGGGCCAACTCCCACGACAGGAAGAACAGCATGGCGGTGCCGCCGATCAGCCTCAGCAAGCCGCCGCTGCCGCTCAAGAACGCGTTGAAGGCGAACTGCTGCACCTCGCTGGCATCGCCGTCGATGCGGCTCAGCAATTCTCCGGTGCGCCGCTGTGCCCGCCAAGCCGGAGAGCGCGCCAGCACCGCCTCGGCCAGGGTGCGGCGCAGGTCGGCCAGCATCGCCACCGAGGCCCGCATGTGCAGCACGCTGTTGAGCGCGCTTAAGGCCAAGGTCAGCAGGCCGAACCCGAAGAAGGCCAGCGACCAGCCGATCAGGGCCGCCTTGTTGCCCGCAACCAGACCCTGATCGATCACCAGTTTGGTCAAGTAAGGCGGTGCCAGGGCGGCCAGGGCGGAGACCACGCCCAAGGAGAAGAGCAGGACCAGCGTGGCCCGGCGCCGCCTCAGGTGGGGCAGGATCCAGGGCGCTGAGGCGGCATCGAACAGCCAGGCCGCCGCCTTGGGGGCGACGGCCTTGCCGTTTGCTATCGCATCCTCACGCCCGCGCACTCACTCGGCCTGGATCATCTGCAGGGTCGACACACCCTGGTCGCCGCCTGAGGGGATCATGATCTCGTCGATGCGTTCCAGGGTGTCGGCGTCATAGACCCCGATATCGTCGTTGGTCCCGCCGACATAGATCTCCTTGCCGTCGGTGGAGACGTTAACGCCGTAGTAGGTGTGCGGCAGGTCAACCCGCTTGATCAGCTCCCGGCTTTCCAGGTCGTGCTTGGAGAGCTGTGTGTAGACGCCGTAGAGGTGGTTGGCGTTACGCGGATCGCGCACGGCAGAGAACATCAGCACCTCGATGCTGGCGAAGTCGCCGATCTCGGTACTGCCGTCCTCCAGGTCCACGGCCTGGTAACCCCAGACGAAGTCGGCCAGCTCCTCCTGCTTCTCGTCGGTGAAGACGGCGGCGGTGTAGAGCAGCAGCATCTCGTCGTTTTGCTCCCAAGCCGGCCAGAAGGCCAGGACGTCCGGCGGGCTGTAGGTCGGGCGCTCCCAACTGGCGTTGGCGATGGCCACCTCGATCTCGCCGCTCTCGGGATTCATCCGATAGACATCGTGGCCGGCGATGTAGACCTCGCCCTTGGCGTCCGTAGCCATAATCGTGGAGCGCCTGGGGGCCGGATGGATTGCCGCGGGCTTCGCGTCCAGGCCCGCATCGACCGCATAGACGGCGAATTCGGGCTCCAGCACTTCATAGCGATCGACGTGCATGCGGGTGGGATTGCGGACGGAGTAGATCTCCTTGCCGTCCTTGGAGACGGCAAGCGAGGCGATGGCCTTGCGCCGGATGCCCTCTTCAGACTGCTTGGCGTAGAACACCCGCTCGCAGGTGCTGATGTCGATGCCGATGATGTCTTCCCAATGGTTCACCAGGGCATAGGCGATCTTGTGGTCCGGCGACATGGCGATGACGCCGGGCGAGGCATCGACGCCCAGGGGACAGTCCTTCTCCAGGCTGCGGTTGGCGGCGTCGAAGACATAGAGGTTGGCCGGCTTGGCGATGGTGACCAGCAAGTCGCGGGCCTCGGCCGGTCCGGCGATCAGGCCGAGCGCCAGCCCGGCGGCGAAGAGCCGTTTCATGGCTTGGGCTCCCTCAGCTTTCGGAATCCGACGGGAAGACGGTGCCGAGCGAGCGCCAGTCCCTCACCGCACTGTCGGCATCCCGGTTCCAGTCGGGATAGGTGACCATGGTGTCTGGTACGTGCGCCGGCCACCAGCAGGGATCGGAGCAGCCGTAGAGATCGGCCTCCATCGGCTGGCAGAGTGCTGCGACGCCGCCGAAGGGGTCGACCTCCCAGCCGGGGTCGAAGGTGGTGCTGCAGCCGGCGGTGACGGTCTGCATCGCGCGTACCTCGTCCATCTTGTCCTGGGCGACGGCGGCCTGCACGCGGGCGGCTTTCTGGTTCAGGGGCTTCATGGTCATTTCCCGTACGCCCTCCTCGGCGCGATGTGCTGTTGGAAGAAGGAGGGGGCCTCGGCGATCAGCGCGCCATAGACCTCGATCCCGAAATCGACCCAGTCCCGCATCAAGTCACAGTAGTGATAGGTCGGGCTCATGGGGTCGGAGAAGTGGGCATAGCTTTCGTGATAGCAGCCGCCGGCGCAGAGATTGCGGATCCGGCAGGTGGCGCAGCCCTTGTCGGTCCGGTCGGCCCGGGCTTCCAGGAAATCGGCCAGACGCTTCTTCGCGATTCCCTTGTCGACGTCGCCATAGCGCTCCATGGCAGAACCGGTGAAGCGGTGGCAGAGGTTCAGGCCGCCTTCGTGATCGACCGCCAGCATGCCGACACCGGCGCCGCAAGGTAGCGCCTTGGAGCGCCCTTCCCAGAGGTCCTGCATCAGCTGGTGCATGTTGGAGAAGCCGATGTTGCGGCCGGCCAGCGCCTCGACCAGGTAGCGTCGGCCCAAGGCTTTCATGCCCTCGAAGACCTCCGCCAGCTCGGCACCGTTCAGATTGAAGGCGGCCATCTCGCCGGAGGTGACCGGCGAGAAGCCGACTTCGGAGAAGCCGATGCCGTTCTTCAGATGGTCCCAGATCTCCTCCACCGCGGTCACGCCGGCCGTCAGCGTCACCCTGGCGCCTACCGGCCTGCTGTCGTAGCGCTCCAGCAGCATGCGCGCCTTGGCCGCCACGACGTCGTAGCTGCCCTTGCCGCCGACCGTCTTTCTGTTCCGGTCATGCAGCGCCTTGGGCCCGTCCATCGAGACGGTGAGGCCAAAGCGGTGGGCGTTCAGCCAGTCGACGGTCTCTTCGGTGAGCAAGGTGGCGTTGGTGGTGAGCGAGAAGCTCACCTCCCGCCCGATCTCCGCGAAGCGCGGCTCGGCATAGGCCACGACCTCGCGGATCAGGCCCAGGTTCGACAGCGGCTCGCCGCCGAAGAAGACCAGGTTGTAGCTCTCGCGATCGGGGCTTTCCTTCAACAGCAGTTCGATCGACTTGACCGCCGTGTCGAAGGCCATCTTGCGGCCCTTGTTCGGGGTGTCCAGGTCCTCCTTGTAGCAGTAGGAACAGGCCAGGTTGCAGCCGGTGTTCACGTTCAAGACGATGGTCGAGAGCGGGAAGTTCTCGATCTTGACCGCTGGCCGCTCGGGCGCGGTGGGGCTGCCGTCGGTCAGGATATCGAGGTCGATCAGCCCGCTGATGCGGCCGGTGATCTCGGCCGGATCGCAGTCGGCGAAGCGTTCCTCGACTTCGGCGGCGCTGATCCTGCCCTGCTCGGCGCAGAAGGAGAGCACAGAGCCGTCCATCGGCTCGATCTCGAAGAGCGCGGTGGTGGGGACGTGAAACAGCAGATCGCGTCCCTCCACCTGAACCCGGTGCAGGTTCTGCGGTTGATAGTAGAGGTATCCCATGCGCAAGCCTCCCTAGCGGATCGGCGGGTCGATGAAGCGCTGAACGGTGACGATCAGCTGCCCCGAGGCCTGCTTGCCCACCGCATCGGCGGTGACCGTGAGATCACCCGCATTGTTGGTGGAGAAGGGCCGCTCCGGATTGGGTCCGGCCATTCCCGGGGAGAAGATGCCGCTTTCGGCATCCATGACGCCGGCGAAGCGGTGGTCCTCCATCAGCTCGGCGATCTCGTTGTGCGGACTGACCGTCCACTGCGCCGGAAGCGGACCGACCCGGATGTCGTCGGCCGTGCCGGGCTCGCCGTCGGGACCGTTCCAGAAGCCGATCGCCTGGAACAGGGCCGGGACCGCCGCCGGGCCGACGTCCGAGCCGCCGCCCACCCGCGCGATGGTGAAGGCGGGCTCGACTGCCAAACGATCGATGCTGTCGTAGAGTGCGACATGGCCTTCGGCCGCGCCGGCCTTGGCCGTCACCAAGGCATTGCCGTCGGCGGCGAGGATTGCCGAGGCGCCGAAGTCGTTGGCATGGACGTTCTTGGCCTCCGCGCCCTCGAAGCTGAGCCCGTCGAGCCCGGTGCCGACCACCTGCACGGCCGCTTCGCCGCTAGGTGCAGCGGAGGGAACGGTGCCCAGTATGGCGGGGCCGCTGCCAAGCCTGGCACCGACCAGCGTGCCGCCGAGGCTGTCCTGATCGCGCAGGAACTGGCGCCCCTCCAGCCCATTGCCGTCTTCAGAGACGGCCAGGACTTGGCGGTAGGTCTCATCGCCGATCTTCAAATTGGCCCGCCATTCGTAGCCGGTGTAGAGGTTCATCTTGCCGGAGACCGGCAGTTCGGTGCCGTCAGCGAGCCGCAACGCACCCGATATGTCGTAGGGCGAGGCATCGCCGGATACCGTCAGCTTGCCGTAGACCTCTCCCCGGCCTGGAAGCACTGTCAACACCAGCCAGTCGCCGGCAACGGGCTGCTTGTCGGCGGCCTGCCAGGAAGTCCAGGCATCGGTTTCAAGCGGGTAGGCCTCTGCTAGCATAGGGGCCATCTCGTTCTTGGCGATCTCGAACCATTTGCGGTCACGGCCTAGGGCTTGGTACTCGGTGGTGGGGTACTGGCCGACGTGGAAGTCCATGTGCAGCGACCACTCCTCCGGCGTGCGGCGTTGCAGAGCGACACGCGCCGTCGTGTGGCAGCGCCCGCACATATCGGCCAAGGGCGCCTCGAAAGCCTCCATAGCCGAAGGGTCGCGGTCCAAGGCATAGCGCAGACCGGTGGTCTCGGAAGGCGCCAAGCCCTGGGTCTCGGCCAAGTAGGTAACCAGCGCGGCTTGGTCTGCGTTGGAGATCTCCAGCCCGTGCGCCAGACGCATGCGCACGATGGTCATCAGCCAACCCTCGGGCGTCTTGCGCTGGCCCGAAATGCGGGTGAGCCCGGCGTCGGTCTCGGCATGGCATTCGCCGCAGGCCTTTACCAGCAGCTCGGCATCGGCGAGGGCCGATCCGGCCAGCGGCGGTGCCAGCAGGGCCGCAGCTGCGGCCAGCCCTATCAAGGCTTTCATCGATTTGCCTCCATCTTCGTTGTCCTTGTCATTTGCGTTGGAAGGAGGGCGCGGCTGTTGAGCCAGCCCAGTATGTGAGCCGCTTCGCCGGGCGAGGCGTCGGGCAGGATGCGGCGGTGAAAGCTCTCGGCATCTGGCGGTGGCGCCTCTCCCAGTCGGCGCAGGATAGGGACGATCTCGTGCCCGCAGACGAAGGCGACACCGCCGGGGTCCGCTGCCGTGACCAGGGCCTCGGCCTCGACCAGCCGCCCGTCGCGCACCACCACGCGGCGGCTGATCCGGGGCTCGCCTACCTCCGCATGTGCGGGCTGGTCGTCGGGCCAAGCCTTGCGTTTGGTCCAATAGACGGCGTCGGGCCAGTCGCTCACCAGGCGGTGAAAGTCGCGCCCGAACCGCGCTTGGCGCCAGAAGGTCTCGGCCAGGCGTTCGCTGTAGAAGCGGCCTGCTAGCTCTTGCTCGCCATCCAAGAGGGCGCGCACCAAGGGCACGGCCGAGAGCGCCGAGGACAGCGCCCAGAACAGCCCGTGACCCGACAGGGGGTCCATGGCGATCGCCGCATCGCCGAGACGAGGGCAGAGCGGATCGAGGTCCGCTCGCGCCAGGCGCAGCTCGGCACTTCTGACCTGGGGGCGGCCTGCCAGCCTTTCCGGCGGCCCCGCGTCGGCCTGGGCGAAGAAGCCCTGCCAGGCATCAGCCACGCCGGAGTGACCGGCGCCCACGCTGTCGGCGTCCATGACGATCTGCACCCAGCGGCCGAGCTCGGGCGAGGCGGCGCGCCAGACCCAGCCGAGCGCCGTCGCCGTGATCGAGACTTCGGGCCGATCGTCCCCCTCGCTGTGGCCGGCAATCGCCAGGCTGCGCGGCCCCAGCTGCCGCGCTGTGCCCACGGTGGCTCGCCGGCCGCGCGCCTCCAGCACGAGGCCGGCGACGAGCCTGCCCGACTGTTCGGTGACGAGGCCCTCGCCGGGATGTAGCCGCCGCACCCGATCTTCAATGAGCGTCGCACCGGCCGATACCGCTGAGGCCCGCAAGCAGGCATCGAAGCGATGGCGGTCGACGAGGTGCTCGTGGTTGGGTGCGGCGGCGAGCGCACCCCAGCGCGCCCTCCGGCGAATGGGCGCCGAGGCTTCGGCAGCGGCCTCTTCTAGGCCTTGCGATAGCAGCACCTGTCGCGTCCGCGCCGAGATTCCTTCGATACGGGCTGCCTTGGCGGGCTGGTCCACTATGCCGACGCGCAGCCCTTGGCCTTGCAGCAAGAGGGCCGCCAGAGATCCGGCGGGGCCACCGCCGGCTATCAGGACGTCGAACCGCATAGTCTTCCCAGGCGCTGTCAGCACAGCGATAACCTGAACCGGGAGCGCTAGGGCTTCCCGACAATTTCGGACAATAACACAGGAACCGTGAGGAATGGCTTGCTCGGAGCGGATTTGCGGGTAGCCTTGTCACGACGGTCGGGAGCGGACCGCAGAGGCGACGGCAATAGAACCGCGAAGCGTGAACGAAGAGGCCACAATTCTCTCCACCGCCCTCAACGATCCCGTTGAGGCGATCGCCGCTGGCGGCCGAAACCCGCGCGGGCTCTTGGCACGTGCGCTCATCGATCCGGACCAGCCTGGCGAGCAGGTTCCCTTGCGGGCCTTCGTTTCCCTGGTCGAAACGGCGGCAGATCACCTCGATGCGCCCTCCTTCGGATGGGAGGTGGGCAAGAGCTTTCATCTGGAGAACCTGGGTGAGCTCGGCCACGCCATGCGCCAGGCCCCGACCTTGGGCCGCGGCCTGCGCGTTGCCGCCGACAGCTTCGCGGTCCTCCAGCGGCAGTCGAGCCTGTGCCTCTCGGCCGAGGACGGCGAGGCGGTCTTGGCCTACCGGGTGCTGGATCCCAGCATTTGGCCCCGCCGCCAGGACGCCGAGCTGACCTTGGCGGTTTTCCTGGGACTGATCAGGCTCGCCGCCGGGCCGGACAGCGCCGGCATCGAGATGGAGTTCGAACATGGACCCCATCAGCCGCAGACTGCGGGTCCCGGCAGCCTCTGCCGCGTCTCCCATGAGTGCGAGGTCAATCGGATCCTCTTTCCCGCGCGCTATCTGGATCTGCCCTTGCCGCAGGCCGATCCTTGCCACTTCCGTGCGCTTGCGGGCCGGCTGCGCAGCGCCGCCTGCGACAGCGAGCGTGAACTCGCCCTGCCGCATCGCGTGCGCGCGCTCATCTACGCCTCTTTTGGTAAGGCGGCACCTTGCCAGGCCGAGATCGCAACGGCCTTGGGGGTGTCAGATCGCAGCCTGCGCCGCCGTCTGGAGGCTGCCGGCGCACCCTATATGGCGCTCCTGGCCGAGTGCCGCGCGCGCCACGCCCGCCACCGCTTGGCGAACCTCGAGCTCCCCTTGGCGGACCTCGCTTTGGAGCTCGGCTACAGCGAGCAGAGCGCCTTCGAGCGTGCCTTCAGGGCGCAGACCGGCGAAACGCCGGCGCGCTATCGTCGGAGGCTCGCAGGATCGGGGCGCTCAGCGCTTGGGCCGGAAGCTTAGCAATTCGTTGGCGTGGATGATCGCGACCGCGATCTCCTCCATGGAGACGCGCTTGGACATGGCCTGGGCGCGGATGGAGTTGTAGGCCTCTTCCTCGCTGATCGCCTGACTGCGCATCAAAATCGCCTTGGCCTTGTTGATCTTGCGGATGCCGGAGAGCTTGCCCTCGAGCTTTGCAACCTTACTCTCCGTGTCGCGGTGCTGCTGCCATAGAGAGCGCGCGATCACCAGGTTGGTCAGCAGGCCGAAGGGGCGAATGGGCTTGCCGACCGAGGCAACCGCGCCGCTCTCCAAGACCAGTTGCAAGGTCGAGGGATCCTCGTAGTCGACCAGCGCCAGCAAGGTGGGCGGAGAATCGCCCCAGCTCTTGCTCAGCTTCATGAAGCGCTCGCGAACCGCGTGGTTGATGGAAAAGAAGAGGATGTCGACCGGGTGATCGAAGGTTTCGGGCGGCGGCCAAACCGCCGTCACCCGACAGCCGATGCGGTTCAGGTGCTGGACCAGGCTCTCGCGTTCCCCATCGTCTCGATGAATGACCAGCACACGCAAGCCACGCAGCTGGCTTAGAATCGTCAAGGCCAAGGCCGGGCCCTCTCCAGCTAGGCTCGCGAAAGGTGATGCAACGCCATCGACCAATGATCGATGCGCGGCGTTACCAGATAGGGATCTGGCCGCACGGGTGATTTGCTCTCCGCCAGGACCTCGAAACGGCCGCCCCGATCGACCTTGCCCAGGCGTGGCCAAAGATGGGTGTGATTGTTCTCCGGATCGATGGTGACGAGGCCTTGCGGCGCATCGAAGCTCTGCCCCCTGAGTGCGTCCGACAGGGGCTCGAAGGCGCTATCACCGGCCTCAAGCACTGCCTTGGCGAAGAGCTGGACTTGAAAGTAGGCCGCTTCCGCGCAGTGGCTCAGCGAATCGGCCTCGCCGAACATCTGCTCATAGCTGGTGACGAAGCTGCGGTTCTGCCTACTAGAGATGGTGGCGAAATAGGGGGCGGAGGTGATGTGGCCTTCGGCGGCTTCCGCGCCCATGGCGCGCACTTCCGGCTCGCTGGTCGTGAGGCTGGCGATCGGCATCTTGGCAGGGTCCAGGCCGGCAGCCCGGTAGGCACGATAGAAGTGCACGGTCGACTGCCCGACGACGGTGGAGAAGATCACGTCCGGCTGCTGGTTCGAGATCTCTCGCACCACCTGCTTATAATCGCCTTCCTCCGCGCTTAGCGGAAGGTAGCGTTCCTGCACGACCTGTCCACCGACCTGATTGAGCATGGCGCGCATGATGCGGTTCGATTCATAGGGGTAAATATAATCGGACCCGACGAAGAAGAAACGATTTCCGAAGCGCTCCACCAAATAGTTGCAAAGCTGCACGCTGTTCTGGTTGGGAGCTGCACCGGTGTAAACTACGTGGCTGGAGAATTCGAAGCCCTCGTAAAGGGTTGGATAGAACAGAAGGGCGCGATGGCGCTCGACGACTGGTAGCACTGCTTTTCTGCTGCTCGACATATAGCAGCCGAAAATGACGGCGATCCCACTGCGCGAGACCATGTCTTGGGCCAAGCGGCGGTATGTCTCGGGCTCGGAAGCGGGATCCTCGACCAAGGGCTCGATGATCCGACCATTGAGGCCGCCGGCCTCGTTGATCTCGCGTATTGCCAGCAAGGTCGCGTTGCGCTGGACGCGCTCAGCCACGCTGGTGACGCCAGTGTCGGAGAAGAGCACGCCGACCTTGATGGGGCTTCCGTCCGCCATTCTCTACCTATCCGTCCTATCCCTGCCTTTCGCTACGCCGTGTCACGGCGCCAAGCTCTTGCATATCGATGCCTCTGCCGAAGAAAAGCCTACCGCTTAAGAAGCCCGGCGGCGACCCGCTGCGGTCTCCACTCATTTCGTCAGCCTGAAGTAGAGCTGCGGCAGGCGGTCCGGTAGACGCTCCAGCCGCGCGATCTCCAGCGAGTTATAGACCCCAAAGATCCGCGTGAGGTAGTTGCTTGCACCGGAATCGAGGCTGACGCCAAAGCAGTCGATGCCGCGCAGAGCCAAGCTCTGGACCGCCCGGCGGGCATCTTCGACCAGGTAGCGCGAATCGGGGACATCGATGTCCGACGGCTCGCCGTCGGTCACCAGCAGCAGCAGGCGACGGTGCGTCAGCTGGGTCTCCAGCGCGCGGCCGGCGAAACGCAGTGCCGCGCCCAGACGGGTCGAAAAGCTGCTTTCCAGGCCTGCCAGGTTGGCCATCGCCCGCCGGCCATAGGGCTGATCGAAGTCCTTAATGCGGCGGTAGCGCAGCTCCTCTCGCCCGTTCGAGCTGAAGGCGTGGATGGCGAAGGGATCGCCCACCGCGTCGAGCGCGTGCGCCAAGAGGGCAGCCGCCTCCTGCTCGACCTGCAGGACGCTCAAGGTCGAATCCCGCACCCGGTCCTCGGTGGACTGCGAGCAGTCGAGCAGCAGCAGGGTGGAAAGATCGCGATGCCGCCGCTCGGTGATGGTGAAGAGCCGATGATCCGGCTCGCGGCCCAGGGCGCCGATCGATCGCGGCGGTGATGCAGGCATCGAGATCCAGCCGGTCGCCTTCCGGCTGGCGATTGACGCGCAAGGGCCGGCTCACGCGGGCAGCGCGGACCAGTCCGTCGATCCTGGCCAGCGTATCGCGCCGGCGATGCAGCACCTCGTCGACCCAACGGGGGTCGCCCTCTTTCATCGGCCATTCCATCACGGTGACCCACTGCGGACGCTCGCGGCCGGCGGCGTAGTCCCATTCCGGGAGGCGGGCGATGGGAACGCCGTGCTCGTCCGGCCGCTCCCTGGGTTTCACGCGTTGGGCGGAGTCCTCTTCGCGTTCGGTTTCCTGGCGCTGCGGTTCCTCCGGATCCTCGGTCTCCTGGCGCTCGATCCGGCGTGATTCCACCACCTCGTCCAAGGCGTCGGCCTCGTCCGGATTGCCTTGATCGAAGTTCCAGAGCCCCAGATTGTCGTCGCGGTAGGCCGGCTCTACGACGTAGGTGCGCTGATTGAACTGAACCCGCATTTGGCCCAGGTCGTTGCCCATGAGGTTGCCGATGCGGCGGCTGAGGGTCGCGTCCTCCAGGTCGGCGCGCTTGTCGAAGAAGAGCGCGCGCCCCTTCACGATCCAGGCATCCTCGTCGACGAAGGAGGGGTCGATCAAAGCGCGTGCCAGGCGCGGCAGCATCAGCTCCGCAGTCAAGGACCCGCCGGCTCTGGCCACGTGGTAGGGCAGCCAGAGACGGCGCAAGCCCGGCAGCATCCGCATCGCCAGGTGCTCGACGCGTGCATCTTCGACCAGCGAGACCAGCGCGATCTGCAAGGGTTTCAGCCCGCCGACCGGAAAGCGGCCGCTGCCGAAGCGCAGGTGGGCGGCGATATGCGCCAGCGAGGCACGGTAGAGCGCTTCGGCCTGGCCGCCGCGCACACCGGGATAGGAAGGGGGCACGCGTACGAAGTCGCCGTCGAAGCTGGGCCGGCGAATGAGCGCGCCGGATGCCGTCATGCCGTGCTCGCGCAGCACCAAGGGGTGACCCCAGAGCGCGGTGGCAAAGCTGCGCAGGCGCCGCTCCATGTCGGCGAAGAGCGTGTCGCCGGCCTCTCTCAGCAGTGCCCGCTCGGCGGTGGGGTCGGCGAAGGTGAAGAACTGCAGCCGCCGCTGCCGATCGCTGCCGCCGACCCTGAGTCCGGTCGACAGCCAGGATTCGAAGCCGTCGAGGCTCAGCCGGGTCAGCAGCGTCTCCATGCGTTCACAGATGGCCGACGCCGACTCCGGGGCGCGATCGGCCGTTTCGGCCATGATGGCGGACCAGCGCGCGAAGTCGTCGGGCGACTGCAGCTTGACCGCTGCCTTGGCCCCGGCGGCCGAGCAGAGAATCGCCGCCTGCCGACCGGAAGCGAAGGCCAAAGACTTAACCACGTCGATGAAGGCGAAGGCTGCCTCGGGGTCGACGGCCTCGGCAATGGTGGGGCTGTAGCGCTGGTAGGCGACGAGGATTCCCCCAGCCAATCCGACCCGCTCGAGCTCCGCACTCTGGCGGAGCCAGCGTGCCAGCAAGGGTCCGGGAAAGATGCGTTTTGCCTGCTCGCCGATCGAATCGGCCGGGGATCCGGGTCGGGGTCTGCCGGTATCGGCCTCCACCGGTCGAAGGAAGTTGCGCGATCCGCCGGGCGGCATGGGCTTAGGGCAGGCAGCTGGCGACGGCCGCCGTCAGGGCGTCGCGCAGATCGGGATCGTCGGTCAAGGGCAGGATGATCGACATGGCGCAGGCGGACTGCAGGCTGACGCCGCGGCGCATCAGCTTGCCCGCGTGAATCAGCATGCGGGTCGAGGCACCCTCGCTCAACCCGTGCCCCTTGAGATTGCGCGAGCGCTCGGCGATGGTCACCAGGCGGGCGGCATCGCCGCTTTCGATCTCGGCTTCGTGGCTGACGATCTCGGCCTCCACCTCATGTGCGGGAAAACCGAAGTCCAGCGCCGCGAAACGCTGCTTAGTACTCTCCTTCAAGTCCTTGAGCACGCTCTGATATCCGGGATTGTAGGAGATGACGAGCTGGAAATCGGGATGGGCGGCTACGACTTCGTTCTTCTTCTCCAGCGGCAGCATTCGGCGATCGTCGGTCAAGGAGTGGATCACCACGGTGGTGTCCTGGCGGGCCTCGACGATCTCGTCCAGATAGCAGATAGCGCCGTGGCGCACCGCCAGGGTCAGGGGGCCGTCGTGCCAGACCGTGCCGTCCGCGTCCAAGAGATAGCGGCCGACCAGATCGGACGCGGTCATGTCCTCGTGGCAGGAGACGGTGATCAAGGGCTGACCCAGCTTCCAGGCCATGTGCTCGACGAAGCGGGTCTTGCCGCAGCCGGTCGGCCCCTTCAGCATGACCGGCAGACGATCGGTCCAGGCCGCTTCGTAGTTGGCGATCTCGTCGCCGAGCGGGCGGTAGTAGGGCTCTTCGGCGATTCGGTAGTCGTCGAGGGTCATGGCATCCGGCCTTCTCTCCTGCCGAAGGAAGGGTAGCGCGGGCGCGCGACCCCGGAAGGCCGCGCGCCATGGCTGACAGGGTTAGCCGGCTTTAGCGATGGGTGCCGGTCTTCTGGTTGGGGATGCCTTCCATCGGGCATTCGTCGGTGCCGACGGTCTCGCGGGTCAAGGCCTGGACCATCTCGCGGGTGCCCTCGGGGTCGGTGATCCACTTCTTGTAGAAGTCGTAGGGGCAGGCGGCCACGCCCTCGGCCTCCTCGCCCGAGCCGATCTTGCCGGTATAGCCGCGGTGCAAGAGCTTGAAGAGGTGGTTCTGCGACTGCATGTTGCGCCGGGCATCGCGGATCAGCGACTTCGAGAGCTGCGCATACTGCACGCCCATGTCCTCTTCACCGCACTCGCCCAAGGTGCGCCCGTCGAAGCCGATGATGGCCGAGTGGCCGAAGTAGGAATAGACGCCGTCGAAGCCAGACGCGTTGGCCACCGCGACGTAGGAGTTGTTGGCCCAGGCCATCGCCTTGGCCATGATCACCTGCTGGTCCTTGGCCGGGTACATGTAGCCCTGGCAGCGCACGATCAGCTCGGCCCCTTTCATCGCGCAGTCGCGCCAGATCTCCGGGTAGTTGCCGTCGTCGCAGATGATCAGGCTCACCTTCATGCCCTTGGGCCCGTCGGAGACATAGGTGCAGTTGCCGGGATACCAGCCCTCGATCGGCACCCAGGGCATGATCTTGCGGTACTTCTGGACCACCTCGCCCTCGTCGTTCATCAAGATCAGCGTGTTGTAGGGCGCCTTGTTGGGATGCTCCTCGTGACGCTCGCCGGTCAGCGAGAAGACCCCCCAGGTCTTGGCCTTGCGGCAGGCAGCCGCGAAGATGTCGGTCTCCTCGCCGGGGCACGACGAGGCGGTCTCGTACATCTCCTTCTTGTCGTACATGATGCCGTGGGTGGAGTACTCGGGGAAGATCACCAGGTCCATGCCCGGCAGGCCGACCTTCATGCCCTCCAGCATCTCGGCGATGTTGCGCGCGTTGGCCAGCACCTCGTCGCGCGTGTGCAGACGAGGCATCTTGTAGTTCACCACGGCCACGCCGACCGTATCATTACTGCTAGAGATATCTCCGTGTAACATGGGAACTCTCCTGAAGGTTGTTTCGATGCTGAAGCGAAGAAAGCCACGGCTTGCGCCGCGGTCGGTTACGCTGATGACTTGCGGGAGGAGGGGCCATGCACGACGATGATACCGCCCAAGCCTGGCGCAAGGCGGCGCAGAGCCTACCTCTTGCTCCCGCTAGGTCGATGGCGTCCTTGGCATCGGTGGCAGGCAGCCGGTCTCTCCGGCATTCGCACCCGCCAGATGCTATGCGCTAAAGCACAGCCTGTCAGAAGCTTATCGTAAGGCCGTTGTCTGCGTCAATCGGCTGCGAGGGGGTCTGCCCACTGGCCCGGTAATCCGAATATTCATCAAGTTGCGTCGATGCTAGGCGATGTTGGTTTTAGTGGCTTCCGTTTCGTTTCAGGTTGATTCTTCACGAATCTCCTGTAGATTCGGACAAAACCGCATGATTCCTTGTATCGATTGTGCGAATTTCGAAATATGTTAATGCAACATTAATATTTATTCAGAGTTTTTTCACTGACAGGAATAAATTTTTCATCTTGACCCTTGTGGTTTGATCCCTCTACCGTTTTCCTCGTACACAAGGGCTAGTCCTGACTAGCAAATGCTGTCCGCTGTCGGGTTGGTGTTCGCCCGGTGAGATGCGGTTTTGGCGGCACAGGCGCGACGGCAAGATCAGCACACCCAATCCAGCGGGGTGGCAGCGACGCCCCCCCTTTGAGCCTCATTGAAGAGGCCCCTGCGCTCTCGACGAGAAGAGCGACTGGGGCCTTTCGTCTTTATGGATCCGAGCAGATCGTTCTGAGCGGCCCTCGGAGCCTGTCCAAGGAGGAGTCGGGACATGGCAAAAGAACCCAAGAAATCGCCACCGGCCGGTGGCGCCAGCATGGAAGACAAGCTTGCCAGGCGCAAGCTGGACGCCTTGCGGCGCGGCATTCACCGCCTCGGCGAGGGCGAGACCATGCCTGCCGAGGTGCATATGCTTGGCATCGGCAAGGCCGGCGCCGGCGTGATCGCAGAGGTCCTACGCGACGCACCGCAGAGGCTGGCCGACGATCCGGAGCTGCGCATCACTGCGCTTGCGATCGATATCGGCGGCCAAGATCTCGGCGAAGTGGCCAAGTTGGCCGACGCGCTGCCGAAAGACCGGGCACAGGTGGAGACCTTGGCCTTGCCCATGCCGTCGCGTAAGGACCTCTTCGCGACGCTTCGCCGCTACCGCGAGTTCCTCAAGCTGGAGTATCCGCGCTACTACTGGAACCCCAACTACGAGCCATGGGTTCCCTCCAACATCGTACTGCCCGAGGCCGGCACGCATATCCCGCGGGCACTGGCCAAGGGGGTCTACGGCAAGGCCTTCTATGACGGCGCCAGAGAGATGAACGCCGCCATTGAGCGTTTCGCCGACTCTGTCGACGCCTCGCCGGGTCAGGCCGCCGTGGCGATCGTCTTCGGCCTGGGCGGCGGCACCGGCAGCGGCATGGTGGTGGACCTGGCCCGCCACCTCTCCAACGTCCACTTCGGCCGCCGCAACCTTGTGGTCGGGATCGGCATCGCCCCTTGCGAGGGTGACGCCGAGGCGCATCGCGGCCCGCACCTCTTCCCGGTGCTGAACGAATTGGACTGCATGGGCGACGTCGCCAAGAACGAAGGGGTCATCGCAGTCTGGGGTGATCTCTACCGCAACCCCTTTACCGGCGGCTTCCTGGTGGTGCCGCAAGAGCATGTCTGGCAGGCGACCAGGACTTGAAGGCCACGAATCAGCGCGTCCGACCAGGAGATCGCCTCCTTCCTTACCCGCAACAAAGGCGTGGACTTCTGGGAGACCTTGCGCCTCTTGAACTGGGTGGGCGCACCGCCGACCCAGCATGCCGCTGCCCGCACGCAATACGGCCCGCGCTGGGCACACGTCTTGAGCTTCGTCGACATCGACGGGACGGTCTCGGGCGACGGCGATCTGCGCGCACGGCTGGGCCTGCGCGCCAGCTACAAGCCAGAGTACATCGAGGCACGTGCGGCCGATGCCGCCGCCGCCAACAGTGCGGCGCAAGTCCTCGGCAAGGTCTTCTCGCCGATGGCCGACGTCGAGGTGGTGGCCGCGCCGGAGCCCGGCCGGGCTCGCTGCAGTTCATCCTGCCATGCGTCGCCAAGACCGATCTCGATCTCTTCTTCAGCGCCGCGACCTTTACGACACGCGCGACTGGGAGGAGAAGCTCAGCGATCACTCCTGGCTTTTGGATCTGGGCGTCATGCTGTGCGAGCCGGCAATTCGCTTCGACGGCATGGCCGGCGAATGCCTGTGGGGCTGCGCCTGCTGGGTGGTGGTGCCCTACGAGCAGATCCGAGGGCCGGCCAAAGCGGACGCGCCAGCAAGCGCGGCGGCCTAGGCAATCACCTGGAACAAGAGGAGGAAGCAATGCCGCTTGACTGGGCCAAGGTGAAGCAGCGCTACGCCAAGGCGCAGAGGTGCCCACGGTGGCGGCGGAAAGACGCTGACCGTGACCGGCTGCGATGACGAGGCCATCTACATCGAAAATCCGCTGTGGAAGGCGCAGCTCAGCCGCAGCAACCTGGAAAAGGGGGTGACGCTGATCGAAGAGGGCGTCATCGACAAGAACCGGGCCTCTTCGTCGAAGACTACCGCGTCTACGTGACCGACGAGCGCTCGACCTCTGCTGCGCACATCTTGCGTGACCTGGGATTCCTCGACGAGGACACCGCTTCATCACGCGCTGTTAAGGACCTCCGGGCCGGCGCCGATCGGCCCGAGGAGAGAGTACACCACGACAAGGAGGCAAGCTAATGGCACTTTCTATGTATCACAGTGCAACGGGCGAGCAGGCGCCACACTGTTTGCATGTCGTCGGTATCGGGCGGACCGGGGCGGCTACGTCGATGGGCTGTTGCGCACCGGCGAAATCGAGGATCTCTTGGAAGATCCCAAGGCACGCTTTGCCGCACTCGTCGTCGATGTCGGCGAAGAGGACCTCTATCAGGTGCGCGACTACGCCGACGCCTTCGTCGATCGCCTGAAAGAGCGGGGCATCCGCCGGAACGCTTCCACTTCCAGGCCATTGGGCTCGAGGGTGCCGGATCGCAAGGACCTCTTCGCCACGCTGAGGCGCATGCGCGAACACCTGAAGCTGGAGTATCCGCGCTACTACTGGAACCCCAACTACGAGCCCTGGCTGCCGTCCAAAATCCAGCTGCCCAAGACCGGCGATCACTTGCGCGGGCCGTGGCCAAGGCGATCTACGCCAAGGCCTTCTATGACGGCGACCGGCCGCTGGACAAGGCTTTGACCGCCTTCGCCGATCACATCGCCGAGGCCGATTTGCCCTCGCTTTGCCTCTGCTGCTTCTCGCTGGCCGGCGGTACCGGCAGCGGCATGGTCGTCGATCTGGCCCGCCACCTCTCCAGCGTAAAGCTGGGCCGGCGGATTCCGGTGATCGGCGTCGGCCAGCTGCCGAGCAGCGGCGACGGCGAGGTGGGGCCAAGCCTCTTCCCGACCTTGAACGAGATCGACTGCATGCTGGACGACGACAAGAACGCCGGCGTCTGCGCGGTCTGGGGCGACCTCTATCGCAGCCCCTTCACCGGCGGCTTCTTCGCGGTCAATCTGGAGCATTCCTGGCAGCGGCTCACCTCCTACACCGATGCCGGCGTGCCGCGGTGCGCGATCGCATCCGCCAAGAGGTGGTGAACAAATTCGCCCAGGATTCCTTCATGCGCTTTGCCGCGCGCGACAATGGCCGCGTGCTGTTCCGCGCGCTGCGGCCGGCCGGCTTCACCGGCGCGCCGCACGAGACGATCAGCGGCAAGTCGCGCAACTGGACGCTCTTCAACCTCTCCAAGTTCACCCATCCGGGCGTCCAGGTCCTGCCGGCGAGCCGATCAGCAAGTGGCACAAGGTGATGGAGGAGTGGGTCGGCCACATGTCGAACTTCTCCGGCGTCAACAAGGATTTCCGCACCGACTATGCGGAAGTCCCACGTCCACGCCCCGCGGGAGATCGGCTTCGACCACATCGATGCGGCCTTGAAGAAGAAGCTCACGGAAGAGTTCCTGCTGCCGGGCGACGATTCGACGTTCCAGATCACCAACCACGAGTTCTTCGATCATCTGACGGCCTATGCGGACGTGATCCTGCCGGGGATGGCCAAGACGGATCTGGATGTCTTCTGGAAGAGCCGGGACGCCTACGACAAGCTCGATTGGGAAGAGAAGCTTCTGGAGCATTCCTGGCTCCTAGACCTCGGAGTCATGATGTCGGAGCCGGCGATCCGATTCGACGGCATGGCCGGCGAGTGCCTCTGGGGCTGTGCCTGCTGGGTGGTGGTGCCCTACGACCAGATGCGCGGCGACGCGCTGCCGCCGCCAACCGAAAGGAGATCCTGGAGGAAGGCATCGCCATGATGACCAAGACCGTGGTGCCGACGCCTAAGGCGGCGGCGGAGTAAAGGGCCCTGGCCTTAACACAGGGGGGAGGGCGCCCTGCCTTCCCCCCTGTGCCAAGCACGGCAGGCGTTACTCTTTGCCCCGCGATAGCGCGAGGTGAGACCACTTGAAGTCAGCGGGAAAGGCGATCTTGGCGATGGGTGAAGGTTCAGCAGAGCAAAAAGGTGCGCGTAGCTCGCGCGTACCGGTGACCGTGGTGACGGGCTTCCTCGGCTCGGGCAAGACCACCTTGATCAACCGCATCCTCTCCGAGCAGCACGGCCGCAAGATTGCGGTTATCGTGAACGAGTTCGGCGAGGTCTCGATCGACGGTCAACTGATTTTGAGCGACGATCAGGAGGATCTGGTCGAGTTCAACAACGGCTGCCTTTGCTGCACCGTGCGCGGCGATCTGGTCGACACCCTCGCCAAGCTCAAGTCGCGGACCGAGCTCGATGCCATCTTGATCGAGACGACTGGCCTGGCGGACCCGCCCCTGTCGCCTCGACCTTCTTCATCGCGCCGGAGATCAGCGAGGAAACCAAGCTCGATTCCTTCGTCGCTTTGGCCGATGCGGTCAACCTCGAGCGCAATCTGGAGCAAAGCCACGAAGCGCAAGAGCAGATCGCATTCGCCGACATCATTCTGTTGAACAAGACGGACTTGGTGTCGGAGACGGAGCTGGCCGAGGCCGAACGCCGCATCCGCTCCTTCAATCCCTTTGCAAGGTCTACCACACCGAACAGAGTGCGATCGATTTGGACAAGGTCCTTGGCGTCGGCGCCTTCGACCTTGACGCGAAGTTGCAGGTCGATCCAACCTTCCTCGAAGATCTTGACCACGAGCATGACGATGAGGTCGGCTCGTTTGTAATCACCGAGGAGCGGCCGATCGACATCAACCGCTTCATGGTGTGGCTGACACCGCTGCTGATGGAGCGTGGCGAGGATATCTACCGAACCAAGGGCATCTTCCATGCCCAAGGCTTCAAGGAACGCCTGTCTTCCAAAGCGTGCGGATGCTGACTACCATGCGTCCCGACCGCCTTTGGAAAGAAGGCGAAGCGAAACGGACGGAGTATGTCGTGATCGGTCGCAATCTGGACCGGACGAGTTTGCGGAGGGCCTGGCCGGCTGTGTTGTTGGCGGCTCTAAATGAGAGAGTGAGTGGGTCCGGCCTGGGCTCATCTCGTTCGATGAGTGGCAAAACGAAGTCATCTACCAAGAGTAAGGAGACGAAATGATGTCGAAGACCATCCAGCATACGGGGTTAATCGACCAACTGCAGGCCGGCAGCGTGTCGGTGGCGACCCTGACCGGTGTGACGCTCGCCATTGCCTTCGGTGTCTTCCTGATTTTGGGCACGGGCTTTGCCGGTGCCGAAATCCTGCACAACGCCGCCCACGACGTGCGGCATGGCTAGCCGTTCCCTGCCACTAGCAAGCTAGGGAGTGCCGATCATGATTGGCGGCATCGTCAGCCGAATCTTTCTCGTTGCCATCATCGGCGGCGCGATCGCGGGTCTTTTCAACACGGGCATCCAGCAAATCGCGGTCATGCCGATGATCCTGGAAGCCGAGACCTATGAGACTGATGGTGCTGCCGGCCATGACCATGGCGACGGCGCGGCCACCGAAGCCCATAGCCATGATCACGGCGAAGGGGCCTGGTCTCCGAGCGACGGTCTGGAACGCCTCTTCTATATCCGTGATTGCGAACGTCTTGATCGGTGTCGGCTTCGGTCTTTTGCTGACGGCGGGCTATGCCTTGAAGGGCGGGGTTGATTGGCGCAAAGGAATGCTGTGGGGCCTGGCCGGCTTCATAGCCTTTAGCCTCTCGCCCGTCTGGGTTTGCGGCCGGAGCTGCCAGGTGCGGCGGCGGCAGAGCTCTTTGATCGTCAAATCTGGTGGATCGCAGCCGCCTTCTGCGGCGTCGTGGGCTTGGGGCTGATCGCCTTTGCCCGACCGCTGCTGAAGGCGCTCGGCGCTGTGATCCTGGTGCTGCCGCACATCATCGGTGCACCTCAGCCCGACAGCCACGTCGGCTTGGCGCCGGCGCAGCTGGAAGAGGCCTACGCCTATGCCGCCATCATCACCAATGGCGTCTTCTGGATCTTCCTTGGCGGGTGACGGCTATCTCTTCGATCGCCTGCCTGGTACCCGCGATCGAGCCAAGACGGTGACGGCCTAACTGCCCTTGTGTACCGACGTCTGGGCTGAGTGTTAGGCCGTTGGAAGAGTGACAGGATAGTAGCTTGCCAATGAGGGCAAGTTCGTTGGCTCTGGCACACTCGTGCGAGCCGGCCCGATGGATACAAGAGAACAAAACAAGAGGTGCGGGCGAACGGCTGTCCTGGTCGTTTGCGCCGAACACTTCGGATTCACCCTCGCTTGTGGATATCCGCAGCAGTTTGGTGACCGCGTTCGTGAACAAGCGGGGGCCGACTTGAGGGAGAGAGACCATGACAATGCTTATCGCCTTGTTCGTCAGCGTGGGGATCCTCGCTGGTGTGGCCACTTGGTTCTTCCTGGCCGTTGGAACGATCTTGATCTGGGCGGCCTTTCTCGCCTGGGCTTGCTTCTTCCATTCCGGAGGTGACGAGGCGGCGCTGAAGAGCACCATCGCCTGCAACATCTTTGGGGTCATCTGCGCTTGGGTCGCGGCCATCGTCATCTTGGCGATACCGCTGGCCGACACGCTGTCCCTGCCGCTCTGGGGAGCGATCGTGGGTGGCGATCACGGTGGCTGCCTATGTCCTGGCTGCGCACATTCCCCTGCTGTCGTCGATACCGGGAACCACCTACGGCTATGCGGCGACCTTCGCGTTCCTGCTGCAAACGCCGGAGAAGCTGACGCTGCCGATGCTGACCTCGGTCAGCCTCGACAACGCCTTGATCGTGGTGGTGATCTCCATGGTCATCGGCGCGCTCTTCGGCATCGCCTCGGGCAAGATCGCGGGTGCGCTCGCCAAGTCCGAAACGGCGGCGTGAGTGACTCAGCGCAGTTCGGACAGGGTTTGGCTGAGCTGGTCCGGGATCTGTGATCGGCAGCCGGCAGGCCGTGCGACACAGACATAGGCGGCGGCACGGCCCCCGACAGGGGTCTTGCCGCTGGCCGGGTGATCGGCCGGCAGGCTGCTGGCCTTCCGGCAAGCGCACCAGCAGGCGGCGGGCCAAGGGATCGCGGTTAGACTATCGCCGCCAGCGCATCATCGGCCTCGCCGACGAGCACGATCTGTACCAGGTCTTGCAGCAACTCGCTGGCGTTGACGAGCGAGGCCAAGGCGAAGAAGTGGGCCGGAGAGCGCGCCGCTGAATGCGGTCACCGTGGCTTCGGCCTGTCGGCGGTAATGCTCGTTTCCGGTGAGGTCCATGCAGCCTGGCGAGCACGCCGACCATGGTGCCGTTGCCGGCGGGCGTGGCGGTCTCCTGTGCCGTCTTGCTGCGCAGCGCGCTTTGGCCGGCCAGCGCCTCGCTGGTGAAGTAGCCGCCGCCTTCGGCATCCCAGAAGTCACGCTCGAGCTGAGGCGACCCAGGCCTCTGCCTGCTTCACCAGGGCAAGGTCGCCGCCGGCCTCGAGGAGAGAGAGCGCGGCACGGGCCATCTGCGCATAGTCGTCGAGCAAGGCCAGGGCGCTAGGCCTGCCTTGTGCATAGCTGTGGCAGAGGCGATCACCCTCACCCAGCCGCTCACGCACGAAGTCGAAAGCCCGCCTTGCCGCCGCCAGCCAGTCTTCCCGCCCGAACACGCAGGCGGCGTTGGCCAGCGCAGAGACCGCGAGACCGTTCCAATCGGCCAGAACCTTCTGGTCGAGGGCAGGGGCCGGCCGTTCTTGCCGGGCAGCGAAGAGCGTGGCGCGGAACCGGGCAAGCGCGGCCTCTTCGTCGCCATCGGGCCGCTCGCTTCGGTTCAGGACGCTCACGCCCTCCCAGTTCCCCCCCGGCGTGACGTCATAGACGGTCTTGAAGGTCGCGGCCTCGCCACCCAGCAGGCTATCGATCTCTGCTTCTTGCCCAAACATAGTAGGCGCCTTCGCCCGCCGGAACGTTGCCGTGCCCGGCGCTGTCGGCGGCCCAGCGCGGAGCCGAAGGCGCCGCCTTCGACCCGCATGTCGCGCAGCAGGAAAGCGACGCTCTCCTCAATCCTCCGCGCCAGCCACCCGCTGCGCTGCTCCCGCCAGGTCAAGGTCATGAGGTCGATCAGGAGGGCATTGTCGTAGAGCATCTTCTCGAAGTGCGGGACGAGCCAAAACTCGTCGACCGCGTAGCGATGGAAGCCGCCGCCCAGATGGTCGTAGAGACCGCCCATGCACATCTGCTCGAGGCTGAGGAGGACCGGGTCGCGAAAGGAGCTATGGCCGGTCCGCAGGTAGGCGCGCCAGATCGTCTCCAGGGCCATGGGGTGCGGGAACTTGAGGCCCCGCCCGAAGCCGCCGTAGACGGGGTCCACGCCCTCGGCCAGGCGGGTGGCGATGTGATTCATCTGGGTGATCGAGATTTGAGCACCGGCAGCGCCGGCCGCACTGTGGGCCAGGCGCTCGGTCAGGTCGCCGGCCTTTTTCGCGGCCTCGTCCGGCGCTGCCTCGTAGGCTTCGGCAAGCGTGCGCAAGAGATCGCGAAAGGCCGGGCGGCCATAGGCCGGCTGCGGCGGGAAGTAGGTGCCGCCCGCGAAGGGCTTGCCCTCGGGCGTCAGAAAGAGGGTCAGCGGCCAGCCCCGCTGCTCCCCCATTTCCGCCAGCGCCGTCTGGTAGAGCTGGTCGATGTCCGGCCGCTCCTCGCGGTCCACCTTGATGTTGACGAAAGAGCGGTTCATCAGCGCCGCCGTTTCGGGGTCCTCGAAGCTCTCGCGCGCCATCACGTGGCACCAGTGGCAGGCCGAATAGCCGATGGAGAGCAGAATCGGCTTTCCTTCGCTTTCGGCGAGCGCCAGGGCCTCTTCATCCCAGGGCTGCCACCAGACCGGATTGCGCGCGTGCTCCAGAAGATAGGGGCTGGTTTCTGCCGAGAGTCTGTTAACGATCGCCATCGCGGTCGCCTTTCATGCGCCAAGCGCTGGTTAATCCCCGCGATAACGTAGCAAAACGAGGCCTTGCCATGTAGAATATCTTCGCTCTGATCTGGAATATGTGAGTAAAATTGGTGGACTGTAGAGAGGAGTTGCACCAAAGGAGCGCTTATTTCTCAAACTCATCAACCGATCAGTGGCGCGAGTGTCAGATGGGTAGCTAAGAAAGGAAGGTTTCTTGCAGGACAGAAGCGATGGAAGGGGAGGGGGCGGCATCGATTTTGCGAGTATGTCGCCAGAAGACTGGCCCCTGTATTACGACGTGCATGTTTTCTGCTGCGTGAACGAACGGGCGCCGAAGCATCGCCGCGGTTGTTGTTCAGGCAAGGGCTCGCGCCTGCTTTGCGACTACATGTGCCGGCGTGCCATGGCACTGGGCATGAGAACTGTGCGGATCAACCAGGCCGGCTGTCTCAACCGCTGCGAGATGGGCCCCACCATGGTGATCTATCCGGCGGGCCGTTGGTATCACTATACCACCGAGGCCGACATCGACGAGATCCTGCGGCTGGAGGTTCGCAAGGGCGTTCCGGTCGAGCGCTTGCTGCTGCGTCCGGATCAGGGGCCGCGGCACTGAATTGGAGGAGGCGAGGGATGTACATCGCCAATCACATCAAAAGCTTTCGCATACAGTGGACGGAGATTGCTCTGCACCATTACGAGCGGCAGTCGCGCAGCAAGTGGCGTATCACGCTCGACTACGCCTGCGGCGCCAGGATGGTACTGGAGAACCAGCCGGACGACATGATTCAGTGCCTGGTGCTCGGCGCCTACAACAGCGGCAGAACCTTGGTTCTCGAAGACAGGACACTGTCGATTTCCGCTCCGGACCGGCCGAGGGAGTCCTATCGGGACCTTCAGGACCTTCTGGTCGACTAGTGATGGAAATCCCACGCAAGAGTCCGTTGCATTCAAGAATGCCAAGGGCGGCCCTCATGCGCTGACGGGCATGTGCGCTTCTCTCGAAATTGGCTGTTGCTCTATCGCGGGATGCTCTCATACTCATTTTAGGGCTCTGGCGTTTCGCTTATGCCTCCCGCATTTGTTGGTTTCCTGCCCAAAATCCTGCCTGGGGAGTTAAAGAGGACCGTTAGAGAGGCAACTGATGAACGAACGCTCCGTCGCCAAATCTTACACGGCAACATCCACTGCCGATGCCGAAGTTGCCTATGACGACTGGTCAAGTAACTACGAAACTGACTTGTGCAAAGCCGGATATCGAATTCCGGGGTACATCGCTGCCGTGTTCACCCGCTTCGTACCGCTCGAGGCGACGCCTATTCTTGACGCTGGTTGCGGTGGCGGGCTTCAGGCGGAAGCCCTTTCCCTCGCCGGTTACGCCGGCTTTCTGGGTATCGACTTCTCTAAGGGCATGCTGGCGATCGCGCGCGGCAAGGGGATTTACGAAGACCTCAGGCGCATGGTGCTCGGCCAGCCACTGGACCTGCCAGACGATCATTTCGCAGCGGTCCTCTGTGTCGGATGCATTACGCCAGGTCACGCACCACCACAGTCTTTCGACGAACTGGTTCGGGTCTGCCGACCTGGTAAGCCTATCGTTTTTTCGCTCCGGGACGATCCCGCGCAGGATCCTGCCTATCCGGCGGCGGTAAAGCGTCTTGAAGATGCCGGTGCATGGAAGCCCGAATTCGTGACGGCCAGTTTCCACTCCATGCCTTATGGAGAGCCCGAAATCACCCACCGCATCCACGTGTACAAAGTGGCCTGATCCACGTGAACCAGCTCTAGCGAAGGAAGGGTAGCGCGGGCGCGCGACCCCGGAAGGCCGCGCGCCATGGCTGACAGGGTTAGCCGGCTTTAGCGATGGGTGCCGGTCTTCTGGTTGGGGATGCCGTCCATCGGGCATTCGTCGGTGCCGACGGTCTCGCGGGTCAGGGCCTCGACCATCTCGCGGGTGCCCTCGGGGTCGGTGATCCACTTCTTGTAGAAGTCGTAGGGGCAGGCGGCCACGCCCTCGGCCTCCTCGCCCGACCCGATCTTGCCGGTATAGCCGCGGTGCAAGAGCTTGAAGAGGTGGTTCTGCGACTGCATGTTGCGCCGGGCATCGCGGATCAGCGACTTCGAGAGCTGCGCATACTGCACGCCCATGTCCTCTTCACCGCACTCGCCCAAGGTGCGCCCGTCGAAGCCGATGATGGCCGAGTGGCCGAAGTAGGAATAGACGCCGTCGAAGCCAGACGCGTTGGCCACCGCGACGTAGGAGTTGTTGGCCCAGGCCATCGCCTTGGCCATGATCACCTGCTGGTCCTTGGCCGGGTACATGTAGCCCTGGCAGCGCACGATCAGCTCGGCCCCCTTCATCGCGCAGTCGCGCCAGATCTCCGGGTAGTTGCCGTCGTCGCAGATGATCAGGCTCACCTTCATGCCCTTGGGCCCGTCGGAGACGTAGGTGCAGTTGCCGGGATACCAGCCCTCGATCGGCACCCAGGGCATGATCTTGCGGTACTTCTGGACCACCTCGCCCTCGTCGTTCATCAAGATCAGCGTGTTGTAGGGCGCCTTGTTGGGATGCTCCTCGTGACGCTCGCCGGTCAGCGAGAAGACCCCCCAGGTCTTGGCCTTGCGGCAGGCAGCCGCGAAGATGTCGGTCTCCTCGCCGGGGCACGACGAGGCGGTCTCGTACATCTCCTTCTTGTCGTACATGATGCCGTGGGTGGAGTACTCGGGGAAGATCACCAGGTCCATGCCCGGCAGGCCGACCTTCATGCCCTCCAGCATCTCGGCGATGTTGCGCGCGTTGGCCAGCACCTCGTCGCGCGTGTGCAGACGAGGCATCTTGTAGTTCACCACGGCCACGCCGACCGTATCATTACTGCTAGAGATATCTCCATGTAACATGATCGCTCTCCCACGAGGCTGTTCGATGGTGTGTCGCTTGATGGCGTCGGCGCGTGTCGGCCAACTCACCGTCATTCGGAAGGGGGGAGGCGGGCGCAGGCGACGGCAAAACCCAACCCAGCGCACTGCCGTCGGCGGCGCTTCGTTGCTCCCTGGATAGCGACGGCATCCTTGCCGTCATGGCGGGCGTCTTGCTTTGCACAGCCCTAGGCGCCCCTTCGGTGCTCTGCACCGCGCCCTAGAGACTATCGAAGAGCGCGCCTAGGGTCAATCGAATGCGCTTCCTCGCTAGGCCCAACCGCGGCCGGCGACGCGAGCGGCCGGGGGGCCGTGCAGCTCGGCTTCGGCCATGCGTTTCAAGGCGATGCGATCGACCTTGTCATGAGAAGTCACCGGCCAATGCTCCAGGAACACGATGTGTTCCGGGGCGCGAAAGCCGACGCGCGAGCGAACGAAGGCAATCAGTTCCTGCTCGGTCGGCCTCTCTGGCGTCTGCGCCAAGGTCACGAAGGCCCGCACGTTTTCACCGTGCAGCTGGTCGTAGACGCCGACAACACCGGCGCCGGCGACGCCGGGGTGTTCACGCAGCACGCCTTCCAGCTCTTGCGGCGAGATACTGGCATTGTCGTGGACGATGATCTGCTTCTTGCGACCGGTGAACCAGAGAAAGCCCTCTTTGTCGGCGCGTACCACATCGCCGGTATCAAGCCAGCCCTCCTGCATGACCAGGCTTGTGGCTTGAGCGTCGCCCCAATAGCCCAGCATGGCGCTCGGCGACTTGATCCAAAGGCGGCCGTCTCGGCCCTGCGGTACGGCCTGGCCCTCACCGTCGCGAATCTCGGCCTTGAAGCCCGGCAGCAATGTGCCCATCGATCCCGGCCGGTTTTCTCGGCCCGGTTGGTTGCTCGCGGCGGCGGAGACCTCGGTCAGCCCATAGCCCTCACGGATCGCCAATCCGGTCTGCCTTTCGAACTCCTGCTCGAGCTGGGCCGATACCTTGTCGCCGCCGCACTCCAAGACGCGGATGGAGCTGAAGTCCTCGCGGGTGGCGCCATGGTCGCGGACCAGACGGACCAGCGCTGCCGGCAGCATGAAGGCCAGGCTCGGGCGCTCGGCGCGGAGCAGCGGCAAGATCTCGTCGGCGTCGAAATTGCGCGCCACGGCCACTCTGGCGCCGGCCGAGAGACAGCCCAGCGCATGCACCAGGCCACCGTTGTGCGACAGGGAGGCAGCCGTCATGAAGCAGTCCTCGGCAGTGCACGCCAGGCCCGCGGCAACGCTGGCTGCTCCCCAGCCGAGGCTCTCCAAGCTGTGGGTCACGCCTTTTGGCCTGCCGTTGCCGTCGGCGGTGAAGAATAGGAATGCCGGACCCTTGCGGTCGGGCTCGGGAAAGCGCTCGGTTTTGGGCGTCTGCTCGATCAGCGTCTCGAAGCGTGTGCCCTCGAGCGATCCCTGGCCATAGCCGATTACCCCGCAAGGCAGTTGGTCCACCTGCCGAGCCCTGCCGAGGTCGCCCGCGCGCTCTCTGTGCGCCAGGAGGATCTTGGCGCCGCTGGCAGCCAAGGCAGCGTCGATCTCGGCTGCGCCGTAGCGGTAGTTCAAGGGTGTGGCCACCAAGCCGGCCGTGATGCAGGCGAGGTACATCACCAGAAAGGCGCAGCGGTTCGGCATCAGCATGGCCACGCGATCGCCGGCGACGAGGCCGGCGTCGACCAAGTTGCCGGCTAGCCGCGTGCTGTCTTCCTGAAGCTCCTGCCAAGTCCAGCTGGTCTCAAGCGATATCAACGCCGTGTCGTCCGGATTGCCGTTCAAGCCGGTATCGAGAACCCGTGCTAAGTCAACCGGCTTCGCCAAGGGGGGTCCGGACAGGGTCATGGCATCCTCCTCAGAACGGCTTCGCAGTCTAGGCGGCCGGCGCGCTCTTGCCTACCAGAGTGGCGCACTCGGGCTGTGAACAAGAAGAGGTGCCTGGATTCGGGCCTATCCTTCTTTGCAGGAGGTTGCGGATTGCGGCTGTTGTTCGGGGCGCATCGGGTGGCGCCCGAGAGGCTTCTCGCCCTATTCCTCCATCCCAACGGCCTCGATCCAACTTGGCGAGCCTGGCAGCGATGTAATAACACTCACTGCGGACCACCGTTAAGGGGAAGGCCGCATGGAGTTCCGCTTTATCCTTGAGGATGCGCCACACAGCTTTGCGCATGCCTCGACCATCGTTGAGACCTCGAACGGCCTTCTCGCGGCTTGGTTCGGCGGCGACTTCGAAGGGTCTCCCGAAACAAGCATCTGGCTCGCACGCTTCGACAGGGGGACGTGGTGCGACCATCGCGCCTTGGCGAAGGCCGAGGAGAGCGAGTCTGCTGCCTGTTGGAATCCTGTGCTGCACCGTTCGCCGGGCTGCACCCTCTTGTTCTACCGCATTGGACCGCATCCGCGAGACTGGCAGACCGAGCTGATGCTTTCGCCCGACGAGGGCAAGTCCTGGCAGCCTGCCGGCACCCTCCCGGAGCCCTACTTCGGACCGATCAAGAACAAGCCCTTGGAAATCGAGCCCGACATTCTGCTCTGCCCCTCCAGCACCGAGAATCCGGTATGGAATGCGCATATCGAACGCTACGCGATGAAGGGCCGCCGTTGGCTTCAGAGGATTCCGCTCAGGGACACGATCGGGCTTTGGGCAATCCAGCCGACCCTCCTTCGCTGGTCGGAGGATCGCATCCAGGCGCTTTGCAGAACACGCAAAGGCGTGGTTGCTGAAAGCTGGTCCCACGACAAGGGCGAGACTTGGTCCGAGCTCGAGGTATCCGAGCTGGAGAACCCTAACAGCGGGTTCGACGGCGTCGTCTTGCGCGACGGGCGCGCGGCGCTGGTTGCCAATCCTTCGGCCCAGGACCGAACGCCCCTCCAGATCGTGCTGTCCGATGATGGCGGCAACTGGCGGGCCGGCCCGGTGCTGGAAGACGGGCCCGGCGAATTCTCCTATCCGGCCATTATCCAGGCGGCCAGTGGCGCCATCCAAGTGACCTACACCTATGACCGGCGTTGTATTCGCCACGTCGAACTTGATCCGAGCGAACTCGAGTAGCCTATCACCGGCCCACCTGAAAGCAGCCTGATCTCTCCCCCCGCGCGCCAATGTGCACAAGGGAGCGGCGGTGTCAGGCGAAACTCATCTTCGTACACACTGATCATGTGTGGTTCAATCAAATACCTTTTTCGTACTGCCACGAAAATCGAAAGATACTTTCGAAGCGTACTCATCGACCACACGCCGCGCCAAGCGGTCTTCTCTTGCTTCATTCAACAGTGACACGATAAAGGCGCGTCCATTCATAGCGATTTCCTCGCATTTCGAGGTGTTATTCAGGCACCACTGGTAGACCTCATCGATGTCTGACAGGTCTTGCTTGACGGGAACATAATGACGGAAGGGACTTAGGAAGCGCTCCAAGTGCCACGATTCGCATCTGGGTTTTGGCATGATGACAACCGATCTCGAATAAAGCATCCACTTGAGCCCCGATGCGACATCGTTCCCTTCCAGCGAAAGCAGATACTTAGACTGAAGCTGTTGCCTTATATCGAGGCGATTCTTCAACAAACCCTGTAGATCTGCAGACTCAATGTCACTTTTGTCCTTCTCCGTTAAGGAAATAAATGTAAATCCTATGTCATACTTTGATGATAATTCTTTCCGCTTAGCAACAAAATATCTGCTCGAATACTCATCAAGGCCGTTCTTCGATCGAAATGTTCCGGTCGTGGCGCCGCGCCAGACGAGCTTGTCGTCTTTCTCGTGAAAGTTTCTATCAGATCCGTCTACCTTCTTGATGACATCCCAGTGTCGGTTTCTCGTCAGAGGCAAAATACAGCGATTGCTCAGCCATTCGGCAATATTGGCGGACTTGGTGAGAGTCGGAACGGAGAAGCCCTTGGTGTTGTCATGTGCCAGGACCAAGAACGGCGTCTTGTGCTGAGTCGTTTTGTAGAGGGCTTGTATTGGCTCAATATACTTTCTGAATTTGCGCTTAATCAGAGTGTCGCTCGCTTTTTGCTTCCAATTATTTCCGAACTCATAGCACTCCAACGAGCGGGTAAAGTCTTCTAGTGATTGCTCCGGATGCGAGATAAAGCCGCGAATACCTTCGTCTACGATATAGGTTGCTGAAGAGACGCTTCTGACGCACCCAAGGTAGACGTCCAGTCGCCGCTCCTCATCGACCTTGTTGATCCCACTAACCATGCTGATTGATCGGTTCGCTCATGTGGCCGCTCATTTGTTGAGCCCGTCGATCACCGGGAAGAGGGCGGTAGATTTGGGACGAGCGTACCTGTGTCTTTACAGGTGACGAAAGGCGTTGGGCAATACCTGCAGAAGTTGCCTGGGGCGGGCCAAGATGGCGGTCATTGCGGCAAGCTCACCAAGCGGTGACGTGCTCGACTTGGCCAAAGACGCTATGCGGACTAGGTAAGTGGGTGCCGCCCGTCCTGATCGCCTGACCGAGCCATGTCGACGACCGATCCTCCTTTGACTCCTCTACAACACGTCGGTGCACGCTTGACGGCGTTCGGCTTCGCAGTGGCCGGCGTCGCGGTCGTAGCCTTGGAGCTGGCGAGCTGGATGTTGGATCCGGCCTTCGCGCCCTTGCTGCTGTTCATGATCTATCAGGGCTACTGGATCCTCGAGGGCCTGATCCTTTTCCTGCTCTCCTCGCTGGAAATCCTCTCCTTGCCGCGGCGCGATGCGGCAGGGGCAAGAGCGGTGCCGCAGGCATCAGGCGCGGTCAGCGTCTGCATCCCCGCGTACAACGAGGCGCGCACGATCCTTGGCACGCTACGCTCAATCGCCGGACAGCAGAGGTTGCCGGACGAGATCATCGTGGTGAACGACGGGTCCAGCGACAGAACCATGGCGGTGCTGCAGGAGGCCTTTGGGCTCCAAGTCGAAGGAGCCAACCGCTGGCGGAGCCGGCAGCTGGAGCAGCTGATCGTGATCGATGCCCCGCACGGCGGCAAGGCGGCGGCGCTCAACGCCGGCCTCGCAGCGGCAAAGGGCGATGTCTTCGTCACCGTAGATGCCGACACCACGTTCGAGCCGCATTCCTTCGCCCGCCTGCTCGAGCCCTATGGGCGCGATCCGGCCTTGGCCATGGTCGCCGGCGTGATCGCTCCGGCGATGAGCCACGCCACGGAAGGCAGCGGCGCCCGGCCAACCTTGCCGCGCGGCGTAACAGCCTTTTTTCAAACCATCGAGTACGCGCTCGACTTCGTGCGCCGGATCGGCTGGCAGCGCACCAATTCGGCGCACGTCATGTCAGGTGCCTTCTCCAGCTTCCGCACCTCCTGGCTGCGCGAAGCCGGCGGCTTTCTGGACGACACCGTGACCGAAGACTACGAGGTCGTCCACCGCCTGCGGGAGGAGGCTGCGCGGCGCGGACAGGTCTGGCGCTTTGCCACGGCCCCGGACGCTATCGCCCACACAGTGGTGCCCGACGGGACCGCTGCCTTGCTGCGCCAGCGGATTCGTTGGTTCCAAGGCTTTTTGCAGACGCACCTGAAGTACCGCCGCATGATCGGCAGTGCGCGCTATGGCTGGTTCGGGGCCTTGGCCATGCCGGTCAAGACCGTCGACGCCATCGCGCCGGGGCTCTTCCTCTTCGTCTACGCCTGCCTGGCCATCGACCTCAGCGCCATGGACAGCGCTCTGGCGACGGAGGTGGCTGCCGTCTCACTGGGCTTGCGTGTCGCCAGCGAGACTCTGGTGTCGGCCGTCTCCCTCCTGGTGCGCAGAGAGCGCATCACCCCTTACTACGGCGCCTGGCAGTCCGCTCTGATGATTTTGGTGCTGCCGGTCTACCTGCTGTGGCGCCGTGCCCTTTGGGTCTGGATCGGCATCGCCGCCTACCGGCGCTTGGCCGTGGGGGCTAGGGCCTGGTAAGTCCGGCCCACGCAACGGCTGTCGTAGCTGCCAGACGCCCCTTCATGATCGCAGCCCTGTTGCGGTGCAGCAACAGAGTGTCTCAGTCGCAACAGATGGCTGCCATGCGCGCGCGAGGCCGCGCCTTTCTCCCAAAAATGGCGTAGAAGAAGGCTGGGGGTCGGCGAGCGGCCCCTTTTCGTTCCGAGTAAGAACCATGTTTGCGACCTTTGAAAAGCTGATCGATCCCTATCGGCCGGTGCCGGTAGAGACGCCTCCGTCCGGTTTCGTCGCCTTTTGCCGGCACTACACCAAGGGCATCTGGCCGGTCATCGCCGTCATGGCCTTTTCCGCCGCCGTCATCGGTTTCGGCGAAGCCTACATCTATGCGCTTCTAGGCGACCTGGTCGACTGGCTGGCCTATCAGGACAAGGAGACCTTTCTCGAGTCCGAGGGCTGGCGCCTGGTGTTGATGGGTGTCTTCATCGTCGTCGTGCTGCCGGCTTTCGTGCTGCTGAACAACCTCGTGGTGCATCAAAGCCTTCTGGGTAACTACCCCATGATCGTGCGCTGGCGGGCGCATCGTCAGCTCTTGGCGCAGAGTGCCGGCTTCTTTGCCGATGAGTTCGCCGGCCGGGTGGCGACCAAGGTCATGCAGACATCGCTGTCGGTGCGCGAGACGGTGCTGCGGCTGTTCGACATCGCCGTCTATGTCGGCGCCTACTTCACCGGCATGCTGATCGTGGCGGCCAGTGCGGACGGCTGGCTGATGCTGCCGATGGCGGCTTGGCTGCTGCTCTACGCAGGACTGCTGCGGCACTTCGTGCCACGGCTCTCGGAGATCGCACGGCGTCAGGCTGATACGCGCTCGCTGATGACCGGGCGGCTGGTCGACAGCTACACCAACATCCTGACGGTGAAGCTCTTCAGCCATGCCGGCCGAGAGGAAGGCTACGCACGCAACGCCATGGACCAGTTCCTGGTGACGGTGCACGAGCAGATGCGGCTGGTGACGAAGCTGAACTTCGCCGTCTACATGCTGAACGCGCTGCTGTTGACCGCCGTCGGCGGGCTATCCATCCACTTCTGGCTGGCCGATACGGTGACCATCGGCGCGGCGGCGCTGTCGATCGGGCTGGTCCTGCGATTGTCCGGCCTGTCGCGCTGGATCATGTGGGAGGTGGCGCAGCTCTTCGAGCACATAGGCGCCGTGATCGATGGCAAGTCCATGCTGTCCAAGCCGCCGACGGTGGTCGATGGGGGCGATGCCAAGGCCTTGGCGGTGAGGGACGGCGCCATCGCCTTCGAGCGGATCCGCTTCCACTACGGCAAGGAAGGCGGCGTCATCGAGGACCTGAGCCTCGCCATTGCGCCCGGCGAGAAGCTTGGCCTGATCGGCCGCTCGGGAGCCGGCAAGACCACCGTGATGAACCTGCTGCTCAGGCTGCACGACCTGGAGGGCGGGCGCATCTTGATCGATGGCCAGGACATCTCTCGGATCACGCAGGACTCGCTGCGGGCGCATATCGGTGTGGTGGCGCAGGACACCTCGCTCTTGCACCGCACGGTCTACGACAACATCGCCTACGGCCGGCCGGAGGCGTGCCAGGCCGAGGTGCTGGAAGCGGCGCGGCGTGCGAAAGCCGACCTCTTCATCGATGAGCTGGTCGATGCCGACGGCCGCCGTGGCTTCGAGGCCCACGTCGGCGAACGTGGCGTCAAGCTGTCCGGCGGTCAGCGTCAGCGCATCGCCATTGCCCGGGTCTTCCTGAAGGATGCTCCCATCCTGCTCCTGGACGAGGCCACCTCGGCGCTGGATTCGGAGGTCGAGGCCGCCATCCAGGACAGCCTCTTCGGCCTGATGGAGGGCAAGACGGTGATCGCGATCGCGCATCGGCTCTCCACCATCGCGGCTCTGGATCGCCTGGTGGTGATGGACCAGGGGCGCATCGTCGAAGAGGGTTCGCACGATCGGCTGATCGCTGACGCCGGCCTCTACGCCAGGCTCTGGGCGCATCAGTCGGGCGGCTTCCTGCCAAGCGTGGAGGGGGCTGCCACGGCAGCGGAGTAGCCGGGACCCAAGGGGCCGCTTCTGTTAGGGAAAGACACCCAGGAAGCGGCCCCAGAGGTAATGCAGCGGCAGCGTGATCACCACGCCCACCGCGAAGTAGGCCAGCATCAGCAGGCCGACGCGGCCGAGCCGGATTTGGCCCAGCGATAGGGCGACGATGATGGGCGGGGCCTGGTAGGCGAAGGCAAAGGCGATCCAGGTCGGCACCTGCACCATGAGAACGCTCTCCAAGGGCCAGCCGGTCTGGCGGGAGAGTTCGGCCGCCAGCGGGGTCATGATGGCAGGCGCCGCCGGCAAGCCGGTCATCAAGGCCACAAGCATGCCGACCGCCAGCATGCCGGCATACTGCTGCCAGGCTGCCAGCTCGGCCAGATGCAGGCGGGCGAGAAGCCAGCCGCCGGCGAGGTCGGCGGCGCCGGTATGGCTGGCCACGGCGCCCAGGCCGATGACTCCGGCGACGAAGATCCAGGGGGCAAAATTGATCTCGGCGATGGCGCTTGCCGGAATGACACCGCCCCTGGGGAGGAGCAGGAGGACGGCCGCTCCCAAAGCGACCCATGCCGGGGAAACGCCGTGCCAAAAATCCATTGCCCACAAGGTCACCGTTACGCCCATGACGGCAAGGAGCTTCAGTTCCCCACCACTCCAAGGCGTTGGCTTGGGGAGTGCTGCGACGTCGCCCGCCTGATCGGGAAGAATCCAGAGGATCAGGAGCGGCACGACAAAGGCCGTCACGACACCCAGCACCGGGAAGTTCAGCAAGAGGTAGTCGGCGTAGAGGAAACCGAGGCCGTAGATGCTTTCGGCCGCGCCGACCATGACCATGTTGGGAACGTTGGCCGGCAGGACCGCATAGGACGGCAGCATGGTGCCCATGGCGGCTGCCAGTACCAAGCCGGCGCGCCCCTTGCTCTGGCGGCCGAGCCCCAGGTTGTCCGCCAAGGTAAGCACGATCGGCATCATCAGGAGCACGCGGCCCATGGATGAGGGCATGACGAAGGCCAAGAGCAGGCCGCCCGTGGCGATGGCGACGACCAGGCGGGGATAGCTGGCGCCGAACAACAGAAGGCAGAGGCGGACGGCACGATCGGCCAGCCCGCTCTTTTTCACCGCCAGGCCGATCACCATGCCGCCGAAGACCAGCCACACGGCCGTGGAGTGAAATCCGGCGAAGACCACCTGCGGCGGCGCGATGCCCAAGACCAGGGTCAGGCAGAAGAAGAGGATCGCGGTCAGGTACTCCGCCAAGACCGCCGTCGCCCAGAGGCCGATGGCGACGAGGACGGCGGCACCCCCCTTGAGCGCCAAGGGAGGGACTCCTGGAGGCGGCGACACCAGCAGCAAGGCTGCGGCGGCGGCCAGCAATAGCCCCAAGAGGATGTATCTTGGGCTTGCCTTCAGTTGACCCGCCTGTGGCTTCGTCATCGCCTTTTCATCCGCTGCGGCGGCGCGCCCGCAAGGGCGCCGCCAATTGACTAGGAAACCCCGCCATCGCCCGCTAAGAATGGCAAGGCCTGGCCGCGTCAAGGCTTTGTTGGATTTGGGGCAAATATCTGGGGGTCGCGAGATGCATGTGAGCCGCTTGGCACGAGCACAGGGACTCTTCCTGGGGGCGTTGGTGACCCTGGCCGCTTCGGCGGCGGCCCAGGACTCAGAAACACCCAAGCCTGCCGTCCTGGTCGCACCCGTGGTCAACGAGAAAGTAGCCGGCAAGCAGGTCTTCATCGGCAAGGTGGAGGCGATCCAGCAAGTCGATCTGCGCGCTCGCGTCGAGGGTTTCCTCGAGAAGGTGGAGTTCAAGGAAGGCCAGATGGTCGAGCAGGGCCAGCTGCTCTATCTGATCGAGCAGGCACAGTACAAGGCCAGCCTCGATCAGTCGGTCGCCGAAGAGGAACAGGCCGAAGCCACGCTGGAGGGGGCCCAAGCGCAGGCCATAGACACCCAGGCCGAGTTCGATCGCCAGGCACAGCTCTTGACCCGCGGCAACACCTCGCAGGCGCGCTACGATCAGGCCAAGGCGGCACGCGACCAGGCCAAGGCCTCGGTGTCGCAAGCGCAGGCGCAGATCGCCTCGGCCAAAGCCGATATCGAGCAGGCCAAGCTCAACCTCTCCTACACCGAGATCCACTCGCCGATCGGCGGCAAGATCGGCAAGACCGCCGTGACCGCAGGCAACCTGGTCGACCCCAACACCGGTGTCCTTGCGACCGTGGTGCAGCTGGACCCGATCCGCGTGGTCTTTTCCGTCTCCGAGGCCGAATACATCGAAGTGACGCAAAGGCTGCTCAATGAGAACGTCGCACCCGACACCAAAGTCTTCGACTTCGCGCTCACCTTGCCGACCGGCGAGGCCTATCCCTATCAGGGGAGTTTCTCTTTCGTAAACAACGTGGTGGATCAAAGCACCGGCACCATCGCCCTACGTGCCAACTTTCAAAATCCGCAGCAACTGCTGCTCCCCGGGCAGTTCGTCCGCGTGAACACCAGCGAGGCGGAACCCAAGACCTTTCCCGTCGTGCCGGCGAAAGCCGTCCAGCAGGACCAGAAGGGCCGCTTCGTCTTCGTGCTGGGCAAGGACGATCGTGCCGAGCGGCGCGACATCACCGTCGGCGAGCGTGTGGATCAAGGCTGGGCCGTGCAGTCGGGCCTGGTGTCCGGCGAAATGGTGATCGTCGAAGGCATCCAGAAGCTCCACAACGGGATCCAAGTGACCCCTTCGCCGGCCAAAGGGACGAGCGCATTTGGTGAGGGTCAGTCCGGCGGTCAAGGTCAGACGTCCGGCCAAGGCGACTCGTCATCCGGGGAAGCCGGCTCTGCCGGGCAGAGCGGCAACTAGCCGGACGGGGCGCACTTCATGATCTCAGCCACCTTCATTCGCCGGCCGCGCTTTGCCGCCGTCGTGGCCATCCTCATGGTGCTGGCCGGCGTGCTGTCGCTCTTTGCCATCCCGGTGGCGCAGTATCCCGAGATCACGCCGCCGGTGGTGACCGTCACCGCCAACTACCCCGGCGCCGACGCGGAGACCTTGGCCGAGGTGGTGGGCTCGCCTCTGGAGAGCCAGGTGAACGGCGTCGACAACATGATCTACATGTCGTCGACCTCCAACTCCAACGGCAACTACGCGCTCTCGGTCTACTTCAAGATCGGCACGGATCCCGACATCGCGCAGGTGAACGTGCAGAACCGCACGCAGCTCGCCACCTCGCAACTGCCGGAAACGGTGCAGCGGCTGGGCATTTCGGTGCAGAAGCAACAGCCGAACTTCCTGATGATCGTCAACGTCTTCTCTCCGGACCAGCGTTACGACAGCCTGTTCATTTCCAACTTCACGGCGATCAACGTGCAGGACAGCCTGGCGCGCGTGGACGGTGTCGGCAGCACGGCGATCTTGGGCGAGCTCACCTATTCCATGCGGATTTGGCTCGATCCGGTGAAGATGACGGCGCTCAACATCACGCCTGACGAGATCTCCAACGCCATCTCCGAGCAGAATATCCAGGCCGCGCTTGGCCAGATCGGCGCGCCGCCGATCAGCGACGAGCAGGTGCTGCAGTACAACATCACCTCTCTGGGGCGCCTGAAGTCGATCGAAGAGTTCGGCAACATCGTGGTGCGCACCAATGCCGAGGGTGCGGTTGTCCGGGTGCGTGACTTGGGGCGGGTAGAGCTGGGCGCGCAGTCCTACGCTTCCACCAGCGAGCTCAACGGCAAGCCGGCGGCGACCCTGGCTATCTATCAGGCGCCGGGCGCCAACGCCTTGGGTGTCGCCCAAGGCGTCTACAAGGAACTGGAAAGCCTGAGCGGCCGCTTCCCGGAGGGGCTGGAATACAAGGTCGTCTACGATTCGACCCTCTTCGTCGAGGCCTCGATCAACGAGATCGTCATGACCTTGGTGCTGACCGGACTGATCGTCCTGGTCGTCACCTATATCTTCCTGCAGGACTGGCGCGCCACGCTGATCCCCGCCTTCACCATACCGGTGTCGCTGATCGGCACCTTCGCCGTTCTCTTGATGCTGGGCTTTTCGGCCAACACCATCTCGCTCTTCGCGCTGGTGTTGGCGATCGGTATCGTCGTCGACGACGCCATCGTGGTGGTGGAGAACGTCCAGCGCCTGATGGAGGAGGAGGGGATGGGTCCGCGCGAAGCCGCCTTCAAGGCGATGGAGCAGGTCAGCGGACCGATCGTCGCCACCACCATGGTGCTGGTGGGGATATTCGCCCCGGTGGCCTTCCTGCCCGGCATCACCGGCGAGCTCTATCGCCAGTTTGCCGTCACCATCACCACCGCGGTGATTCTCTCTTCGATCAATGCGCTGACCTTGAGCCCGGCCCTGGCCTCGCTCTTCCTGCGTCCGCCGGGAGCGGGAAAGAAGTTCTTCTTCTTCCGCTACTTCGATGCCGGCTTGGAGAGGTCGCGCAACGGCTATGTGCGGGTGGTCGGCTGGCTGGCCCGGCGCTCGGTCATCGCCGGGTTCCTGATGGTGGCGGTCGGGGTCGTGACAGGCGTGCTCTACTCCAACCATCCAACCGGCTTCCTGCCGAACGAGGACCAGGGCGTGCTCTTCGTCAATGTGCAGTTGCCGGACGCTGCCGCCCTGCCGCGCACCGAGGCGGTGATGAAGCGGGTCGAAGAGATCGCGATCGCCGAAGAGGCGGTCGAGGACGTCATCGTCGTCAATGGCTACTCCCTGCTCGCCAGCTCCTCGGCCACCAACGCCGGCCTTGCAGTCATTGTGCTCAAGCCCTGGGATCAGCGGCCGTCGCTCAGGGAGATCTTCCCCAAGCTGAATGCGGCCTATCTGGGAATCCCCGAGGCCAACATCCTGACCTTCCCGCCGCCGCCGATCCCGGGCGTGGGCAATGCGGCCGGTTTCGACTATCGCCTGGAGGCTCTGGGCAGCCAGACGCCGGAAGAGCTTGCAGAGGTGGCCCGCTCGCTGATCGTCGCGGCCAACGCGCGCCCGGAGATTGCCGGCACCTACACCACCTTCTCGGCCGACGTGCCGGGGATCTATCTCGATGTGGACCGGGTGAAGTCCGAGAGCCTGGGCGTGCCGGTCTCCAGCCTCTTCGCCGTGCTGCAGACCCAGCTGGGTTCCTACTACGTCAACGATTTCAACCTCTTCGGGCAGACCTACCAGGTCAACCTCGAGGCCGAGCAGCAGTATCGCCGCACCCCGGCAGACATCTTGAACCTCTATGTGCAGAACAAGCAGGGCGACATGGTCCCGGTGCGCACCTTGGCCCGCCTGGAAGAGCGCTTGGGCCCGACCTTGACCTATCGCTACAACCTCTTCTCCTCGGCCACCATCAACGGCACCGCTGCGCCCGGCTACTCCTCGGGCGAGGCCATGGCGGCGATGACGGAGGTGTCCAAGGCGACTTTGCCGGCGGGCTACAGCTTCGAGTGGTCCTCCATGTCCTATCAGGAGCAGCAGGCGGCCGGGCAGATCGGCGCCATCCTCACGCTGGCGATCATCTTCGGCTATCTCTTCCTGGTGGCGCAGTACGAGAGCTGGTCGGTGCCGCTCTCGGTCATCACCTCGGTCGTGGTGGCAGCCTTCGGCGCCACCTTGTCGCTCATCCTGACCGGTTTGGCGAGCAACCTCTATGCGCAGATCGGCATCGTGCTCCTGGTCGGCTTGGCGGCCAAAAACGCGATTCTCATCGTCGAGTTCTCCAAGGAGCAGCGCGAGGCCGGCAAGACCTTGGTCGAGGCGGCGATGGAAGGCGCACACATGCGCTTCCGGGCCGTCTTGATGACCGCCTTCGCCTTCATCATCGGCATCCTGCCGCTGGTGGTCGCCACTGGCGCAGGCGCTGCCAGCCGCGTCTCCATCGGCATTCCCGTCTTGGGCGGCATGCTGCTGGCGACCGTTGTCGGCATCATCCTGATCCCCGGCCTCTACGTCTTCTTCCAGTGGCTGGGCGAAACCGTCGGCGATCTGCCGGAGCGCCGACGCATGTCGAAGATGGCCAAGGAGGTCATGAACGGACGCGGCAATGCCTCTGGGGGAATGCCGGAAGGTTAGTAGCTTGCGGTAGGCCGTCAGCCCAAGAGGGCCGCCACGGCCCCGGTCATGAAACAGGCGAGGTTGCCGGAGAGCAGCGATTTCGGGCCCAGCGCCAGGATCTCGGCGCGCCGCTCGGGCACCATGGCGCTGAGGCCGCCGAGCAGGATGCCCAGGCTGCCGAGATTGGCGAAGCCGCAAAGGGCATAGGTCAGTGCCAGGCGGCTTTCGGGCGACAGCGCCTCGTCCGGCAGGGCCGCCATGTCCAGATAGGCCACCAGTTCGTTGAGCACCACTTTGACGCCGATCAGCTGGCCGGCCAGCCCTGCCTCTGCCCAGGGAACGCCGATCAGCCAAGCCACGGGCGCCATCGCCCATCCCAGCATGCGGTGCAGGCTCAAGGGCGTGCCGCCCACTGACGGCAAGAGGCCCAAGGCCTGATTGACCAGGCCGACCAGGGCGATCGCGACGATCAGGGTGACGGCAACGCTGATCACCAGCTTGCTGCCCTTGAAGATGCCGTCCACCAGGGCTTCCATGCTGCTGCCGGCGTCGCTGGCCGCGATCGAGACCTCGGCAAGATCGGTCTTGCCGGTCCCGGGGATCATCAAGGCGGCGATCGCGATGGCGGCCGGCGCACTGATGAGAGAGGCGGTCATGAGGTTGCCGGCTGCGTCCGGTATGACGGGCGAGAGAATGGTCGCATAGAGCACGAACATGTTGCCGGCGATGGTCGCCATGCCGGCCGTCATCACCATGAAGAGGCCGGCCCGGCTCATGTCGCGCAGGTAGGGCCGGATCAGTAAGGGTGCCTCGACCATGCCGATGAAGACGTTGGCCGCGGTACCGACGCTCACCGCTCCGCCGAGACCGAGGCTTCGGCGCAGCGCCCAGACAAAGCCGCGCACGATCAGCGGGATGACGCGCCAGTAGAACAGCAAGGCGCTGAGCGCGGAGACCAGCAGGATCAAGGGCAAGCCCTGGAAGGCGAGGACGAAGGTCTTGGCGGGGTCGGCAACCTCAAAGGGCGGCTCGCCGCCCCCGAGGTAGCCGAAGACGAAGGCCGTTCCTTCCAGCGTTGCCGCCTGTGCTGCCAGGACCACTTGGTTCAAGGCGGCGAAGGCCTCGTTCACGAGCTCGACCCGCAGCAGAACGAGCGCCACGACGAACTGCAGCACGAGGCTGCTGATCACCAATCGCCATGGCACCGCGCTGCGCTTCTCGCTGATCGCCCAGGCCAGTCCGACGAAGCAGAAAAGACCGACTATGCTTTGCCAGGCCACAAGCGTCACGCCTGGCTAGAGTGGCGGTAGCCCGGTCGCGATCGCGTCGCTCAACTGCGCCAAGGCTTGGCTCATGGCCGATGCCATGCCGGCCAAGGTCGCCTCGCCCGGCTGCGTGCGTATTTCTTTGGCGTCGCTGGTCAAGACCTCTGCGCTGTTGGCCCGCCTCACCACCCAGCGGGCGTTTAAAATCACGGTGTTGGAGGGATCGGCCTCGAAGCCATTGATCGTCACCTCCAGGCGCACTTGCGCCGGCACGCTGGCGTTGTCGCCGTCTTGGAAGACCTGGGCGCCCGGCAGGCGTCGCGAGAGGTCGAGGATCAGCACGCGGGTCACCATGGCGCCGAAGGGCTCACCCCAGCGGGCGAACTGGTCGACTTCCAACTGATAGGTGGAGCCGTAGCGGACGATCTGCGGGCGGTCGAGATAGCGGGGGATGTCGACCTGCTGCACCGAGATTGCCAGGTTGCCGGCCGGCGCTGTCGTCGTGGCCGGCAAGGGTGCCAAGGTATAGATCTTGGGCGGCGGATCGGAACTGCAGGCGCCGAGCAGCAAGACGATGGCCACGAGCGGGGCAAGGAGGCGGAAGGGCTGTGTCATCGTGAGAAGTTCCGATCGATATCGACCTTGCCACGGAGCAGCGAGCCCGGCTGCTCTTCAAGGAGGTTGGCCAGCACGCGGATGGACCGCAACGCATCGCGCAGCTCGATCATCGCTTGGCGCAGATCGCGCTGCATGGGCGAGCCAGGCTCCAAGGTCGAGAGGGTCGCCGAGAGGCGCTCGAGTGTCACGCTGCCGTTGGAAAGAAAGGACCGCAGGCTGGACAGGACCGGCCCGATATCGCGGTTGGCCGTCGACATGAAAGACTCGACCGAAGCCAGGGTCTTATCCAGTTCGGCCAGGGAATCCTTGACTTCCGGCGACTTCGCCAAGTCGCCATAGGCCTGGATCGTGGACCGCAGGTCGCCGACCAACTGATCGAGCGGCAGGCTCGCTATCTTGTTCAAGATCTCCGTCGCCGATTGCGTCACTTCGGTCAGGACGGTCGGTTTGGTCGGGATTTCCGGATAGATGCCGTCCTTGTTCAGGCCTTGTTGGGGGTCGTCGGGGAAGAAGTCGAGCGCCACCATCATCGAGCCGGTGATGATGCTGGAGAGCTGCAGCTGCGCGCGCAGGCCGCGTTCGACCAGTTCGTTGGCGATTTCATAGGGTGCTTGGCTCAAGTCCTGCAGGGTGCCGCCGATGATCTTGAAGCGCCCGGCCTCGATCTCGATGACGACCGGGACTAGAATCTTGTTGGTGGCGGCATCGAACTCCAGGCGCACGCTAATGACCTCGCCGATCTTGATGCCGCGCAACATCACCGGCGCGCCGGCCGACAGGCCGCGTACACTGTCGGGGAAGTAGAGCAGGAACTTCCGCCGTTGGGTGAAGTCTGCCTCGGTGGCGGCCTCTTGATTGGGATAGAGGTTAAAGACGTGATCCTCCTTGGCGACGGGAGAATCCTTGCCCAGCTGGCCGGTTTCGAAAGAGACCCCGCCGGAGAAGACGGCTTGCAGCGATTCGACCTGGAGGCGGAAGTCGCCGCCGTCGGTGGTGAGCGCGATGCCCGAGGCGTTCCAGAAACGCGTGCCCTCGCGCACCAGCTCGTCGTGCGGCTGTCGGACGAAGGCGTGGATGGTGATTTTCTCGCTCTTGTCGTCGAAGTCGTAGCCCAGGATCTCACCCACCTGGATGCCGCGAAAGAAGATCGGCGAGCCGGCGTCGACCGACTTCAGCCGTTTGGTGGTCAAGAGGTATTCGGTTCCCGGTTCGCTTGACTCCAGCACCGGCGGTTGGTCGAGCCCGACGAACTCGTAGGTAACGGATCCGCGGCTAGGCGTCATGGCAACGTAAGCGCCGGAGACCAGCGTTCCCAATCCGGAGACGCCGGAGGGGCCGATGCGCGGGCGCACCACCCAGAACTTCGCATCGGGGCCGAGGAAGTCTTCGGCCTCGGCGTTCATGCTGACGCCGACGATGACCTTCTTCAGGTCGCTGCTGAGCGCCACGCTTTCGACGATCCCCAACTTGACGTCCTTGTGCTTGACCGGGGTTTGGCCGGCCTCCAGGCCATCGCCGGTCTCGAACACGATGGTGATGCTGGGGCCTTGGTCGGAGAGCGTGCGCCAGCCGAGAAAGCCGGCCACCAGGGCTGCCGCAATGGGCACCAGCCAGATCAGGCTGAAACGGCGCCGGTGGCCGCCCTTGGCCTCCGGCAGCTCTTCCTGTTGGTCGTCGAACATGCTCACGGCGTTGCCCTGCCCAATCTATCGCTAGCCGGTTCCTCGGTTGCCACGCGCTTGGCGTTCTTGCCGGCCCTATCCCACATGAGCCTGGGGTCGAAGGACATGGCGGCCAGCATGGTGAGGACCACGACGGTGGCAAAGCAGGTCGCCCCGAAACCGGGATAGAAGGTCGCAATCTGGCCGACCTGCACCAGTGCGATCATGATCGAGACCACATAGACATCGATCATCGACCAGCGGCCGATCACTTCGACCAGGCGGTAGAGCCTGGTTCGATCATTGAGGCGCCAGGCGGTCCCGCGCTGCGTGGTGATCAGTAGAAAGATCAACGCGAAGATCTTGAGAAATGGCACGCCGACGCTGGCGATGAAGATGATCAGCGCCAAGGGCCAGCTGCCCAGCAGGATCAATTCCTCCACGCCGCCCAGGATCGTGCTGGGATAGTCGCGGCCGAGCGAGACCACGGTCATCACCGGAAAGGTGTTGGCCGGAATGTAGAAGATGGCTGCTGCCACCAGCAGCGCCGTAGCCCGGGCCAGGCTTTGCGGCTTCCGATGATGCAGCGCGCTGCCGCAGCGCGGGCAGCTGGGATGGCGCGGCCGGTAGAGCGACCAAAGGCGCAGGGCCAGTCCGCAGCCATGGCAGGAGTAGCGCCGACCGACGTCGCTGGTCGGTGGCGTCTTGGTCACGCCGCGCCTCTCCAAGGCGCGCCAGAACTCGGCGTGGTCGATGCGCGCATTCAGCATCACCGTCACCAGCATCATCCCGGCCAAGGCATAGACGGCAGGGCCGAAGGAGACGTGGGCGAGGTCGGCGAGCTTGGTGTAGGAGACGAACAGCGCCAGCAGATAGACCTCCACCATCGCCCAGGGCGTCAAGCGCTCGATCCACAGCACCATCTTGGCTGCGACCTTCGGCGGTCGCGGCAGCGCGAGGACGAGCGGCAGCGAGGCCACCAGCGCCCAGATCGCAAAGGGGGCGACGATGGTGTTGACCAGCACGAAGACCGACAGCTCGTAGAAGCCGCGCTCGGCGAAGACCCAGATCCCCGAGATCAGGAAGTCCTGGTGCTCTCGCCCCGCGATTTCGAGGGTGAGGAAGGGCATCCAGAGCGCGAGCGCCAGCATGATCAGGCCGGTGACGGCCAGTGCAAAGCTCTGGGCGATAGAATTCCTGACGATACGGCGTAGTCGCCGGCCGCAGCGCACACAAAAGATATCGCCGTAGTCCAAGACGGGCAGGCGTTGATGCAGCCCGCAGTCATGGCACTCCATGACCGAGGCGGGCGAATCGGAAAACCAGCAGCTTTGCTCGCTATTCCGCGTCGCTGGCACCTGTTTCTCCACCTCCGTTTCAAGACGAAAGCGACGGTAGAGCAGCCGCCGTGCCGCCACAAGCCTGACCAAACGGCGAGGTGCAAGTTCTGGATCAGTGTTGAAAAGATACGACGATCGATTGGCGTTCCTGCGGCGCTAGCGTCGCCTCTTTTGCTCCGGCAGGGCCTTCTTCATGCTGCAGGCTTACTAGAAGGGTCATGAATGGCCGCGACTATTCCAGATGTGTGACGCCTTGGACCCTGGTTAGCCGTCCTTCCGTTTCGCTGGAGAAGGGGAGCTGAGCACACAGCAAAGCCCGTCCACCTCGTTTTGAGTTGCGTACCTCAGAAACTGCGGTATAGTCGTCATCGAAGACGCCCCAACGCTGGCGGCGGTCAGGACTCAAAACGGGAAGCGGGATGGCTGTGACCAGCAAGGCCACGCTGCAGGACGTCGCCCGCGAGGCGCAGGTGAGCCTGGCCACGGTCGACCGGGTCCTGAACCGGCGGCCCGGCGTGAGAGGCGACACGGCAGAGCGGGTGCAGGCGGCGATCGATCGTCTGGGCTATCGCCCGGATCTCTCCGCCGCCCGGCTCGCCAGGGCGCGGCACTGGACCTTCGACGTGATCCTGCCCAGCGGGCCCAATAGCTTCATGCAGCGTCTCGAGGGGGCGCTGCAGGCCACCGCCGCACAGATGGTGCGAGAGCGCGTGCAGTTGCGCTTGCAGCGGGTCGACGTCTTCGACGGGCCCTGCCTGGCGCGGGCGATCGAGGCCTGCGATGGCGAGACCGACGGCCTGGCCGTCGTCGCGCTCGACCACCCGGAGGTGCGCGAGGCGGTGGACGGGCTGGCCGCCAGGGGTACACCCGTGGTGACGCTGGTCTCCGACATTCCCTCGGCGCGCCGGCAGCACTATGTGGGGATCGACAACACGGCGGCCGGGCGCACGGCGGCAAACCTATTGGGCCGCTTCCTGGCCGGGCGGCGGGGCAAGGTCGGCCTGATCGCGGGCTCGCTGGGCCTGCGCGACCACGTCGAGCGCTTCTACGGCTTTCAGCAGGTGATGGCGGAGCGTTTCCCCGCGCTGCAGCTTCTCCCCGTTGCCGAAGCCCGCGACGATCACCGCAAGGTCGAGGCGGTGGCCGCCAGCCTGCTTCGGCAGGAGCCGGATCTGGTTGGCCTCTACAGCCTGGGTGCCGGCAACCGTGGCGCGGTCAGGGCCTTGGAGGCAGCTGGCAGCAGCATCGAGCTGGTCTTCATCGCCCACGAGCTGACCGAGGCCTCGCGCCGCTCCTTGGTCCAAGGAACGATCGATGCCCTGATCAACCAGGATCCGGCGCATGAGGCGCGCAGTGCGGCACGAGTCCTGCTGGCCCTGGCCGAGGGCGAGGCCTTGGTGCCTTCGCAAGAGCGCATCCGCATCGAGATCCTGCTGCGTGACAACCTGCCATGACCGAAAGGCTTTGAAGGGCGCACCTCATGTATATCGGCTTGGACATAGGAACCTCTGCCGTCAAGGCGGTGCTGACCGACGATGCCGGCGCGCTGGTGGCGCAGGAAAGTGCGGCGCTATCGGTGTCGCGGCCGCAGCCCGGCTGGTCGGAGCAGAACCCTGACGACTGGTGGCAGGGCTGCTTCGCCTGCCTCGATGCGCTGGCGTCAGCCCACCCGAAGGAGGTTGCGGCCGTCACCGGCATCGGCCTCAGCGGGCAGATGCACGGCGCCACCTTGCTGGACGACGGCGATGCCGTGCTGCGGCCCTGCATCCTCTGGAACGACGGCCGCTCGGAGGCCGAGTGCCGGGCGCTGGAGGCGGCTGAGCCGGACTTCCATCGTCTCGGCGGCAATCTGGTGATGCCGGGCTTCACCGCGCCGAAGCTGGAATGGGTGCGCCGGCACGAGCCGGAGGTCTTCGCCAAAGTCGCCAAGGTTCTGCTGCCCAAGGACTGGGTGCGCCTGAAGCTCACCGGCGAGAGCCTGTCCGATCTCTCCGATTCCGCCGGAACCTTGTGGCTGGATGTCGCCGGCCGGCGCTGGGCGCCCTCTCTTCTGGCGGCGACTGGGCTCGAGGCGAGGCAGATGCCGGGCCTGGTCGAGGGATCGGCGCCGGCGGGCCATCTGCGCAAGGAGCTGGCGCAGCGTTGGGGCATGGGCTCCGTCGTGCTGGCCGGTGGCGGCGGAGACAATGCCGCCAGCGCCTGCGGCATCGGCGTGATCAAGCCGGGGCAGGGCTTCCTCTCCTTGGGGACCTCGGGCGTGCTCTTTGCGTGCAGCGATGGCTTCGCGCCCAATGTAGCGGGCGCCGTGCATGCTTTCTGCCACGCCTTGCCGAACCGATGGCATCAGATGGGCGTGGTGCTCTCGGCCGCCGGCAGCCTGGCCTGGCTGGCGGAGGTGCTGGGCGCGCCGGCCGGCCACTTGGTGGCCGAGCTGCAAGGCGTTCCGGCCGAGCCCTCCTCCCTTCTCTTCCTGCCCTACCTGGGGGGCGAGCGCACGCCGCACAACGATGCCGGCGTGCGTGGCGCCTTCGTCGGTCTGGACGTGAGCCACGGCCGCAAGGATTTGGTGCAAGCCGTGCTGGAAGGGGTTGCCTTCGCCATGGCCGATTGCCAGCAGGCCCTGGCGGCGGCCGGCACCAAGCTGGAAAGCCTGATCGTGGTCGGTGGCGGCGCACGCTCCGATGCCTGGTTGGGGATCATGGCGAGCGTGTTGAACTGCCCTCTGGCGGAGCCGGCCGGCGCCGATCTGGGGGCTGCCTTCGGGGCTGCGCGCCTGGGCCGGCTCGCCGCGAGCGGCGAAGCGCCGGAGAGCGTCTGCGAGGCGCCGGCGGTCCGCCAGCTGCACGAACCGGACCCCGCGCTGGCAGAGGCCTACCAAGCGGCCTTGGCCCGCTACCGACGACTCTATCCTGCAGTGAGGGAGATCAATCCGTGAGCAGCGGTTTCTTCGGCGATCAAGCGCCGCTCGTCTACGAGGGGCCACAGAGCGACAGCCCCCTGGCCTATCGCTGGTACGACCCGGACCGCCAGGTCATGGGCCGCTCCATGGCCGAGCATCTGCGTTTCGCCGTCTGCTACTGGCACAGCTTCTGCTGGCACGGCGGCGATCCCTTCGGCGGCCAGACCTTCGAGCGGCCCTGGTTCCAGGGCGCCGACGAGATGAGCTTGGCGCGCCTCAAGGCCGACGTCGCCTTCGAGCTCTTCACCCTGCTGGGCGTGCCTTTCTTCACCTTCCACGACCGCGATATCGCGCCAGAGGGCGCCAGTCTGGCCGAGACCAACCGAAACCTCATGGCCCTGGTCGAAGTGTTCGAAGGCAAGATGCAGGCAAGCGGTCTAAGGTTGCTGTGGGGCACCGCCAATCTCTTCTCGCATCGCCGCTACATGTCGGGGGCAGCGACCAACCCGGACCCTGAGATCTTCACCTATGCGGCAGCGCAGGTGAAGACCTGCCTGGACGTCACCAAGCGTCTGGACGGGTCCAACTACGTGCTCTGGGGCGGTCGCGAGGGCTACGAGACGCTGCTCAATACCGACCTGGCGCGCGAGATGGACCAGCTGGGCCGCTTCATGTCCTTGGTGGTGGAGCACACGCACAAGATCGGCTTCGAGGGCCAGATCCTGATCGAGCCCAAGCCGCGCGAACCCCTGCAGCAGCACTACGACTTCGACGTGGCTGCGGTCTACGGCTTCCTCAAGCGCTACGGGCTGGAGCGGGAGATCCGGGTCAACATCGAGCAGAACCACGCCATTCTGGCCGGCCACAGCTTCGAGCACGAGATCGCGCTGGCCCAGGCCTTGGGCGTCTTCGGCTCGATCGACATCAACCGCGGTGACTATCAGTCGGGTTGGGACACCGATCAATTCGCGATGAACGTGCCGGAATTGGCGCGGGCCCTTTATGCCGTGCTTGCCGGTGGCGGTTTCAAGCAGGGCGGCCTCAACTTCGACGCCAAGCTGCGCCGCCAGTCGCTCGATCCGGCCGACCTTATCCACGCCCATGCCAACTCCATGGACGCCATTGCGCGCGCATTGCTGATCGCTGCAAAGACGCTGGAGGATGGCAAGCTCCAGGGCGAGGTCGACGCCCGCTACGCCGGCTGGGAGGGCGCCGAGGGCAAGGCCATCCTTGCCGGCGAACGCAGCCTGGAGGACCTGGCGGGTACGGCACTGGCCATGAAACGAGAGCCGCAGCCGCGCTCCGGCCGGCAGGAATTCCTGGAGGGGCTGGCGAACCGCTACCTCTGATCCGACGACACGAGACGGGAGGAACGACGATGAAGACACTCAAGGGACCGGCGATCTTTCTGGCGCAGTTCGCCGGGGACGCAGCACCCTTCAACAGCCTGGAGTCCATCTGCGAATGGGCCTCGGGGCTCGGCTATCGCGGCATACAAGTGCCCAGCTGGGACGGGCGCCTCTTCGACCTGAAGAAGGCCTCGGATTCGAAGGACTACTGCGACGAGGTGGCGGGTACGGCCGCCAAGCACGGCATCCAAATCACTGAGCTCTCTACCCATCTGCAGGGCCAGCTAGTGGCCGTCCATCCGGCCTATGACGAAGCGTTCGATGGCTTCGCCGCGCCGGAAGTGCGGGGTAACCCCACTGCGCGCCAGGCCTGGGCGGTGGATCAGATGATGCGGGCGGCACGGGCCTCGCAGCACTTGGGCTTGACCCAGCACGTCACCTTCTCCGGTGCGCTCGCGTGGCCCTATGTCTATCCCTGGCCGCAGCGGCCGGCCGGGTTGGTGGAGACGGCCTTCACCGAATTGGCCAAGCGCTGGCGGCCGATCCTCGATGCCTTCGACGATGTCGGCGTCGACGTCTGCTACGAGATCCATCCGGGCGAGGACCTGCACGACGGCGTCACCTTCGAGATGTTCTTGGACGAGGTCGATCAGCACGAGCGCTGCAACATCCTCTACGATCCCAGTCATTTTGTCTTGCAAGCGCTCGACTATCTGGCCTTCATCGATTTCTACCACGAACGCATAAAGATGTTTCACGTCAAGGACGCGGAGCTCAATCCGGACGGGCGGGTCGGCGTCTACGGCGGCTATCAGCCCTGGGTGAAGCGGGCCGGGCGCTTCCGCAGCCTGGGCGACGGGCAGGTGGACTTCGCCGCCATCTTCTCCAAGCTGGCCGGCTACGACTTCCCCGGCTGGGCGGTGCTGGAGTGGGAATGCTGCCTGAAGCACCCCGAGGACGGCGCGGCGGAAGGGGCAAGGTTCATCGCCGATCACATCATCCGGGTGACCGAGACCGCTTTCGACGACTTCGCCGGTGCGGGCAGCGACGAGGCTGCCAACCGGCGCATGCTGGGCGTGGGCTAGAGGGGCTGCCATGACCATCGAAGGACGCGGCGAGGCGGCCCGGGGCCGCATCAGGCTGGGCATGGTCGGCGGCGGGGAAGGGGCCTTCATCGGCGCCGTCCACCGAATCGCCGCCCGGCTCGACGATCACTACGAGCTGGTGGCCGGCGCGCTCTCCAGCGAGCCAGAGCGGGCCAGAGCCTCCGGCCTGGCGCTGGGCCTGCCGGCCGAGCGAGCCTACGGCACCTGGGAAGAGATGCTGGCGGGCGAGAAGGGACGGGCCGACGGCATGGAGGCCGTCGCCATTGTCACCCCGAACTTCGTGCACTTCGCTCCCGCCAAGGCGGCCCTGGAGGCCGGCTACCACGTCATCTGCGACAAGCCCATGACGGCCACCTTGGAAGAGGCGCAAGACCTGGCGGCGGTCGCCGAAGCGAGGGACCGGATTTTCTGCCTCACCCACAATTACACCGGCTATCCCATGGTCAGGCAGGCCCGCGCCATGGTTGAGGCGGGCGAGCTTGGCAGCATTCGCCTGGTGCAGATGGAGTATCCGCAGGACTGGCTGACCGATCGGCTGGAGGCGAGCGGGCAGAAGCAGGCCTCCTGGCGCACCGACCCGTCTCGTGCGGGTGCCGGCGGCTGCATCGGCGACATCGGCACCCATGCCTACAACCTGGGCGCTTTCGTCAGCGGTCTGGAGGCCGAAGCTCTGCTGGCCGAGTTGACGACCTTCGTCGAGGGACGGGCGCTGGATGACAACGTGGCCATCCTGCTGCGCTACAAGGGCGGCGCGCGCGGCATGCTCTGGGCCAGCCAGGTTGCGCCCGGCAACGAGAATGGCCTGATGCTGCGCGTCTACGGCGACAAGGGCGGCCTCGCCTGGCGGCAGGAGGAGCCCAACACGCTATGGCACAGCCCCTTCGGTGAGGCGCCGCGCAAGATTACCCGCGCCGGGCCCGGCGCCGGCGAGGCAGCGGCGCGGATGACCCGCGTGCCGCCGGGCCACCCCGAGGGCTATCTGGAAGGCTTCGCCAATCTCTATGCCGAAGCGGCCGCGGCTATCCGCGCCGCGCGCGAGGGGCAAGTACCGGAGCCGGCCGTCACCTTCCCTGGCGCCCGGGAGGGCTTGGCGGGCCTCACCTTCATCGCCGCTGCCGTGGAGTCCTCGACGCAGGGTGGCACATGGGTCCAGCTGTAAGGCTGACGGCCGCCTGGCGCAGATAGGGCTTGTTTTGTTTAGTAATTGGTGTTTCACTAAACTGAATTGCTAAACATCGCGCCGCTAGAAGTGCGAGGAGCAGGGAACAAAGAGGACTTATCGGCACATCATACCGGCGTGCCGAGGGGTGGCCGCAGGCGATCTGCGGTCGGATGCCATGTCTTGGGAGGAGCAATCCATGCTGAGAGACGCGTTCAAACTTGCGGCAGGCGTGAGCCTCGCTGCCGGGCTCGCCATGCCGGCGATGGCGCAGGACAAGGAAATCACGCTCTGTTGGGCGGCCTGGGATCCGGCCAACGCCCTGGTGGAGCTGTCCAAGGACTTCACCGCGCAAACCGGGATCGGCATGAAGTTCGAGTTCGTGCCTTGGCCGAACTTCGCCGACCGCATGCTCAACGAGCTGAACTCGGGCGGCAAGCTCTGCGACCTGATGATCGGCGATTCGCAATGGCTGGGCGGCTCGGCCGAGAACGGTCACTACGTCAAGCTGAACGACTTCTTCGACAAGGAAGGCATCTCGATGGATGACTTCCTGCCGGCCACGGTCTACGCCTATTCGACCTGGCCGAAGGGCACGCCGAACTATTGGGCCCTGCCGGCGATGGGCGACGCCCTGGGTTGGGTCTACCGCAAGGACTGGTTTGCCCGGCCGGAGATTCAGTCGGAGTTCAAGGAGAAGTATGGACGCGATCTGGCGCCGCCGGCCAACTGGATGGAACTGAAGGAGGTCGCCGAGTTCTTCCAGGGCCGCGACATCGACGGCAAGAAGGTCTATGGTGCAGCCATCTTTACCGAGCGCGGCTCGGAAGGCATCACCATGGGCGTCACCTCCGCGCTCTATCCCTGGGGCTTCAAGTACCAGAACCCGGATAAGCCCTACGAGATGATCAGCTACGTGAACTCTCCGGGCGCGGTCGAAGCTCTGGGCTTCTATAAAGAGCTCTACAAGTGCTGCACCCCGCCGGGTTACACCGACGCCTACATGTCGGCCAATCTCGATGCCTTCAAGTCGGGCCAGGTGGCCCTCATGATGAACTGGTTCGCCTTCTTCCCCGGCCTCTACAAGGACCCCGTGGTCGGCGGCGACAAGATCGGCTTCATGGTCAATCCCATGGCCGAGATCGAGGCCTCGACCCTGGGCGGCCAGGGAATCTCCGTCGTCTCCTACTCCGACAAGCAGGAAGAGGCGCTGCAGTACATCAAGTGGTTTGCCCAGCCGGAGGTGCAGAAGAAGTGGTGGTCCTTGGGCGGCTATTCCTGCCACGTGTCGGTGCTGCTGGATCCCAACTTCGCCTCGACCGCGCCCTTCGCGGCCGACTTCCTGAAGGCCATGTCCGGCGTCAAGGACTTCTGGCAGGAGCCGGCCTACGCCGAGCTGCTGCTGTCCATGCAGAAGCGGATGCATGACTACATCGTCGCCGACCAAGGCACGGCGGCCGAAGCCCTCGACCTCCTGATCGAAGACTGGACCGAGGTCTTCGAGGACGAAGGCAAGATTTAGCCGAGGGGATGCTCCGCCTCAGGGCGGAGCGCCTTGACATTTGGGCACCCGGCCTCTTCCAGCGAGGCCGGGACCGCCCGAAGAACGCCCTGAGAACCGCAAGACCCGGATGCTCGAGATCAGGTCATGACAACGCCATCGGCACTGGACAAGCTGGCCGACCGTGCCGCACAGGCCACGCCCCACGGCGTCGCGCGCCGGGTCAGGGGCTTGAGCGACAAGGCGATTGCCTGGCTGTTCATCGCGCCGACCATCGCGCTGCTCTTGGCGATCAACATCTTTCCCCTGATCTGGACGATCTATCTCTCCTTCACCAACTACAAGGCCAACCGGACCGCGCGCGAGGTCAAGTGGATCGGCACGCGCAACTACGAGCGGGTCCTAAGCGACACCGACATTTGGCACACGCTGCAGGTCACCGCCCACTTCGTGGTCTGGACCATGACCATCCAGGTGATCCTGGGCTTCGGCCTCGCCTGGCTCTTGAACCGCCAGTTCAAGAGCCACTCCTTCTGGACCACCTTGATCCTGCTGCCGATGATGCTGTCGCCGGCCGTGGTGGGGAACTTCTGGACCTTCCTCTATCAACCGCAAATCGGCCTCTTCAACTACGTCGTCGAGTTCTTCACCGGCATCGATTCCTCTTCCTTCGACATGATCGGCTCGGTCAATCTGGCGCCTTGGGCCATCATCATCGTCGATACCTGGATGTGGACCCCCTACATCATGCTGATCTGCCTGGCCGGCCTGCGCTCGATCCCCGACTACCTCTACGAGGCGGCCGAAGTCGATCGCGCCTCGGCCTGGCGGCAGTTCTGGTCGATCACCGTGCCGATGGTGCTGCCCTTCCTGATGCTGGCGGTGCTGTTCCGATCGATCGAGAACTTCAAGATGTTCGACCTTGTTGTCGAGCTAACCTCGGGCGGGCCTGGATCGGTGACCGAGCTCGCCTCCATCAACCTGAAACGCGAAGCCTTCGAGAAGTGGCGCACCGGCTATTCCTCGGCCTTCGCCATCATCCTCTTCGTCACCGTCTTCGGCGCCGCCAACATCTACGTGAAGGCGCTCAACCGGGTGAAGCAACGATGAGCGCGACAGCCCATTCCGTCGTCGGGCCGAAACCCTGGTCCAAGCGCCTGGCCGCCGGCCTGGTGATGCTCTATGCGCTGATCACCATGGTGCCGATCGTCTGGATCATCATGACCGGGTTCAAGACGCCGCAGGACTCCATCTCCTACCCGCCGAAGGTGACCTTCGCGCCCTCGTTGGAGGGCTATGTGAACCTCTTTACCACCCGCTCGCGACAGACGCCGGAATACATGGCCTCCCTGCCGCCGCCGGAGACCTGGTACGACGAGTTGGTGCGCAGCCGGAACATGGTGATCGCCGGCCCCTCGAAGTTCGGCGAGCGCTTCACCAATTCGGTCATCATCGGTTTCGGCTCTACCTTCCTGTCGGTCTTTCTCGGCACCTTGGCGGCCTATGCATTCTCGCGCTTCAAGGTGCCGCTGAAGGACGATCTTCTCTTCTTCATCCTCTCGACCAGGATGATGCCGCCGATCGCGGTGGCGATCCCGATCTTCCTGATGTACCGGACGATCGGGCTGTCGGACACGCACTTAGGCATGATCATCCTCTATACCGCGGTGAACGTCTCGCTCTCGGTCTGGCTCTTGAAGGGCTTCGTCGACGAGATCCCGCGTGAGTACGAAGAGGCGGCGATGATCGACGGCTACAGCCGCTTCCAGGCCTTCTACAAGGTGGTGCTGCCGCAGATGACCACGGGGATTGCCGCCACCGCGATCTTCTGCCTGATCTTCGCCTGGAACGAGTATGCCTTCGCGCTTCTGCTGACCAGCGGCACCGCGCAGACCGCACCGCCCTTCATCCCCACCATCATCGGCGAGGGCGGTTTGGACTGGCCGGCGGTGGCGGCGGGCACGACGCTCTTCGTCTTGCCGGTGCTGCTCTTCACCATTCTGCTGCGCAAGCAGTTGCTGCGCGGCATCACCTTCGGTGCGGTGCGCAAATGAACCCCGGCGACCAGATCCGGCAGGAAGAGCCCAAGGCCGGCCTGCTGCGCCAGTTCCTGAGCTTCCGCCGCGGGCCCTGGGAGGCCCTGGCGGTGATCCTGATCGCGCTGGGCGTGGTCATGCTGACCCAGACCTTCTCGCTCTGGCTCTACTCCTGGTCCTTCACCATGATCCTGACTGGCACCGTGATGTTCGTGGTCGTCAGCCACTTTCGGGACTAGCTGGCCATGGCGGAGATCCGGATCGAGCAGCTGCGCAAGGCCTTCGGCGACTTCGTCGCCGTCCAGGAGTCGAGCTTCACCATCGCAGAGGGTGAGTTCTTCGTCATGCTGGGGCCGTCGGGCTGCGGCAAGACCACCACCTTGCGGATGATCGCCGGCCTGGAGTTGCCGACCAGCGGGCGCATTTTGCTTGACGGCGAGGACGTCACCTTCAACCGCGCCGCCGAACGCGACATCGCCTTCGTCTTCCAGCTCTTCGCGCTCTACCCGCACATGAACGTGCGCCAGAACATCGGCTTCCCCTTGAAGTGCGAGGGCATCCCCAGGCGCGAAATCAAGAAGCGGGTGGAGGAGACGGCGCGCCTGCTGCGCATCGATCACCTTCTGAAGAAGCCGGTCTCCGGGCTTGCCGGCGGCGACCGCCAGCGGGTCGCGCTGGGCCGGGCCATCGTGCGCCGGCCCAAGGCCTTCCTGATGGATGAGCCCCTGGGCGCGCTCGACGCCGAGTTTCGCGACCTCATGTGCCACGAATTGCGCCAGTTGCACGACCGTATCGGCGCCACCAGCGTCTACGTCACCCACGACCAGCTGGAGGCTATGTCGCTGGCCGACAAGATCGTGGTGATGAACCACGGCGTGGTCGAGCAGTTCGGGCCGCCGCAGCAGATCTACGACTATCCGGCCAGCATGTTCGTGGCCGACTTCATCGGCTCACCCTCGATGAACCTCATGCGCTTCGAGGGCCAGGCAGAGGCCGGGGCCGAAGCCATCGCGATGAACGGCGCCACCATCGCCTTGCCGCGGGTCGAAGAGGCCGTGCCGCCCGGCAGCCTGGCGCTGGGCGTGCGGCCCGAACACATCCGTCTGGGCGCTGAAGGCGTGCTGCGCGGCCGGGTCTACGGTTCCGAATACCTGGGCACCAACCAGATCGTGACCTTGGAAACCGATCACGGTCCGATCAAGGCACGTGTCTCCTCGCAAGTACCGGCAAAGGAAGGCGAGACCCTGGGGCTCAGCTTCATCAACGATCGCCTGGCGCTCTTCGATGCCAGCTCGGGCCGCGCCATCAAGACGGCGGCGCGCCGGGAGGCGGCGCATGGCTGAGGTGAGGCTGGAGGGAGTGACCAAGCGCTACGCCAAGACCGCGGCGCCGGCGGTCGACGGCGTCAGCCTGCTGGTTCCCGATGGCGGCTTCGTGGTTCTGCTGGGACCGACCGGGGCCGGCAAGACCACCACCTTGCGATTGGTCGCGGGCCTGGAAGCGGCCGAAAGCGGCAGCGTCTTCATCGACGGAGAGGACGTCACCCGCGTGGCCCCGGCAGCGCGCGACGTCACCTTCGTCTTTCAGCAGTACTCCCTCTATCCGCACTTGACGGTCTACGACAACCTGGCCTTTCCGCTGCGCTCGCCGGCCAGGCGCCAGACCAAGGTGGAGATCGAGCGCCGGGTAACGGAGGTCGCCGAGCTGCTGCGCATCCCGCACAAGCTGAAGAACAAGGCAACACAGCTGTCGGGCGGCGAGATGCAGCGGGTCGCCATCGGCCGCGCCCTGGTGCGCGAGCCGGCGATCTATCTGATGGACGAGCCGCTCTCCAGCCTCGACGCCAAGCTGCGCGCGGAGCTGCGGCTGGAGCTGAAACGCATCCAGCAGGACCTGGGCGCCACCATCCTCTACGTGACGCACGACCAGGTCGAGGCCATGACCATGGCGAGCCAGATCGGCGTCCTGGCCGAAGGCCGGCTGGTGCAGTTCGGCACCCCGCGGGAGATCTACGAGGACCCCGACACGCTCTATGTCGCCGAGCGGCTGGGCACGCCCAGGATCAACCTGCTGCCGGCGGACCTGCTGCCGGGCGACGTCATCCTGCCTGGGACCAAGCGGATCGGGGCGCGGACCGAGCACCTCAAGATCGACCAGAACGGAGGCGAGGGAGCGCCGGGCCGGGTGGTGCGGATCGAGCATCTGGGCGATCAGAGCCATCTGCACCTTGAGGTCTCAGGCCACGCGCTGACCGCGTTGGTCGATGCGCACACGCCGATCGCGCCCGGCGCCGAAGTGCGCTTGTCACTCACGCAGCCGCTTTGCTTCGACGACAGCGGCCACCGCTTGCGTACGGCTGCGTAGGAGCGGAAAGACTCATGGATAAAGCACTGATACGAAAGCTGATAGAGCGATTGGCAGAAACCATAATCGCGGCCGAAGCAGAGCTGACCGAGCTGGACCAGGCCATCGGCGACGGCGACCACGGCATCAACATGAAGCGCGGCGCCGCGGCGGTCTTGGCCGACGCCGAGAGCTTGGCCGCGAAGCCGGCCGGAGAGGCGATCAAGGCAGCCGGAATGCAGCTGGTCATGAAAGTCGGCGGAGCGTCGGGGCCGCTCTATGGAACTTTGCTCATGACATTGGGGAAGTCATGGCCGGAAAAGGCTGATCAGAAAGGATTTTCTGAAGCCTTTGCGACTGCGGTTGCGGCCGTGAAGGCGCGCGGCAAGTCCGATGTTCAGCAGAAGACCATGCTGGATGTCTTGGTGCCGGTGTCGGAGGAGATCGCAGCCGGCAAGAGCTTGGCTGATATCCGCGCCTGTGCCGAGGCCTCTGCTGCGGCGACCGTTCCCATGAGGGCCATTCGCGGACGCGCGTCCTTCCTGGGCGAGCGATCGGTCGGCCACATTGACCCCGGTGCGCGCTCCAGCCAGCTGGCCGTCGAGACCGTCTGCAACCTGCTGGAGGAGAAGCCGTGAGCGACAAGGTTGGGATCGTGCTGGTCTCCCACTCGCCCGACGTGGCCAAGGGGGCTGCGGACATGGTGCGCCAGATGGTGGGCGGTGCCGTGCCGCTGGCACATTGCGGCGGCAACCCCGACGGCGGGCTCGGCACCGACGTCGCCAAGATCCTGGGTGCGATCGAGGAGGCCTGGTCGGAGTCCGGCGTTGCCCTCTTCGTCGATCTGGGCGGGGCCGAGACCAACAGCGAAATGGCCATCGAGATGCTGCCCGAGGAGCGGCAGGCACGCGTGGTCATCTGCAACGCGCCGCTGGTCGAAGGCGCCATCATGGGAGCCACGGAGGCCTGGGGCGGCGCCAGCCTCGACGAGGTGCGCAAGACCGCCGAGGAACTGAGCCCGGCGTAGACGCGGGCTGATAAGAAGAAGGAGCGAAGGCGCGATGCTAAGTGGCGACGAGCAGACGGCGATAGCCTCGGTTCTGATGACCCATGCGGTCGGTCTGCACGCCCGCCCGTCGGTGAAGCTCACCCAACTGGCCAAGACCTTCGCCTCGAAGATCGACTTGGCGGTGGCGGCCGAGGGGCCCTGGATCGATGCCAAGAGTATCGTGAAGGTCATGCGCACCAAGGCGCCGCAGGACACCGTCCTGCACTTCCGCGCCAGCGGGGACGACGCGCTGGAAGCGGTCGCCGCTCTGGTCGCCTTGGTGGAGGGCGACTTCGAGGCCGACGTCGGAGGTGAGGCGGCGTGAGCCAAGCGGCCGCCTCTTCGCGCCGCCTTTCCGGCGAGGCGGCCTCGCCCGGGTTGCTGGCCGGCCGGATTGTGGTAGAGCGCGCGATCGGCTCCGCATCGCGGAATGCCGGCACGGCAGCGGAGGAAGCCGACGCGCTGTGCGCGGCCATCGACAGCGCGATCGAAGCTTTGTCGGAATTGATGGCGGAAGCGGGAGGCGAGGCGGCAGAAGTCTTGGCTTTTCAGGTCGCTATGCTGGAAGATGAAAGCCTGTCTGAAGATGCCTTTCAAGCCATCGGGGACGGCAAGCCGGCCGATCAGGCCTGGCGAGAGGCCTTGGATCCACAGGTCGCTGACTATGCAAACGCCGATGACAGCTATTTCCGCGCGCGCAGCGCCGACCTGCGCGATCTCCGTGACCGCGTCCTAGGAGCCTTGTCGGGCAGCGCAAAGGCGGAGATAGAGCTGCCGCCCGGTGCCATTCTCCTGGCCGAAGACATCACGCCATCCCGCTTTTTGGCTCAGGATTGGTCCGGGCGTGGCATAGCCCTGGAGGCCGGCAGCGCCAGCAGCCACGTCGCCATGCTGGCGCGGGCCAGGGGTGTGCCCATGGTCCTTGGCCTGGGCCCGGTACCGGCAGAGAAAAGCGGTGCAGCACTCTTGGATGGCGAGGCCGGGGTGCTAATCCTGCAGCCCGACGAAACGGAGCGCAGCGCCTTCGAGCAGCGGCTGTCGAGGCAGGCAAAGCAGACGGCGCGCTTCGATGCGCTTGCCAAGCAGCCCGCAGTCACAGCGGAGGGTGAGCCGGTTGCCGTGATGCTAAACGTGGCAACACCGAACGAATTGGATCATCTCGATCCGGCGATCTGCGACGGCGTCGGCTTGGTTCGCAGCGAGTTCCTCTTCTATGGCCGCGACGAGCTCCCCGATGAAGCGGAGCAGCTGGCAGCTTACAGCAAAATCTTGCGGTGGGCTGGCAAGCGGCCGGTCATCATCCGCACGCTGGATGCCGGCGGCGACAAGCCGATCGAAGGCCTGACCGAAGCGGGCGAGAGCAATCCCTTTCTCGGCCGGCGCGGCATCCGCTTGTCCTTGGCCAGGCCGGAGGTCTTTTGCGTCCAACTGCGCGCACTGCTGCGCGCCTCGCTCCACGGCCAGCTGAAGGTCATGCTGCCGATGGTGGCCAAGCCGGAGGAGGTGGCGGAGTGCCGCCGCTTGCTTGACGAGGCGCGCAAGGCGCTGAGCGATGCCGGGGTACCGTTCGGGCGGCCTCAGCTGGGCATCATGGTCGAGGTACCGGCCGCCGCACTCACCTTGGACCGCTTCGAGATAGACTTCGCTTCGATCGGCAGCAACGACCTGATCCAGTACACCATGGCCGCGGCCCGCGACTCCAGTGGCCTGGGAGCCTTGCAGCGCGCGGACGAGCCCGCGGTGCTGCGTCTCATCACCGAGGTAGTGGATGCGGCGGGGCGCAAGGGGATCGACGTTAGCCTCTGCGGCGATGCCGGAGGCGATCCGCAGGCGATCCCGCATTTGCTCGGCGCCGGCTTGCGTGCGCTCTCGATGGCGCCGCCGGCGGTCGGCCGCGCCAAGGCGGTGATCGCCGAGTGGCGGCGGGGCGAGCATGGATGACACCGCCCGTCGCCGCGAGACGCCGCAGCGTCAAGCCGTGGCCGACTACAAGGCTATCCTGAAGCGCATCATCGACCGCCGTCCCTCGGGCTTGCGCGGGCGGCTGGCCGAGGCCATGGGCAAGAACCGCAGCTTCGTCTCGCAGATCACCAATCCGGCCTACGACACCCCGGTGCCGGCGCGCCACCTGGAGACCATCTTCCGTATCGGTCACGTGTCGGCCGAGGAGCGGGCCGACTTCCTGGCGGCCTACGAGCTCGCCCATCCCGACCGCCTGCGTGGCCTGCAGCGGCAATCCGGCAGCCGCCGCCTGGTGATCGAGGTGCAGGACTTGGGCGACGAGGCGCGCAATCTTCAGTTAGAACGCCTTTTAAGGGACTTAGCGCTGCAACTTGGACGCTTGATGGAGGAACGCGATTAGGCTGCCTCACAGGCGGTCTCAGCGGGAGGAGAAGACATGAAGAAGATCATGAACGCGGTCGACGACATCCTGAGCGAGAGTCTGCAGGGCTTCGTCGCTGCGCATGCCGACTTGGTCGCCTTGGGTGGGGAGGGCAAGTTCGTCTGCCGCCGCAAGCTCTCGCCGGGCAAGGTGGCTTTGTTGTCCGGCGGAGGTTCCGGGCATGAACCGCTGCACGCCGGCTTCGTCGGGCCGGGCATGCTGGATGCCGCCTGTCCGGGCCAGGTCTTCACCTCGCCGACGCCGGACCAGATGGTGGAGGCAGCCCAAGCGCTGGCGCCTGAGGCCGGCCTGCTCTTCATCGTCAAGAACTACGAAGGCGACGTCATGAACTTCGAGATGGCAGCCGAGATGGCCGGAGAGATGGTTGGCGGTGGCGTCGCCACTGTGCTGACCAACGACGATGTGGCAGTCGAAAGCTCTACCTTTTCCACCGGTCGGCGCGGGGTCGCCGGCACCCTGGTGGTCGAAAAGATCGTCGGCGCTGCGGCGGAAGAAGGCGCCGATCTGGCCGCCTGCAAGGCCTTGGGCGATCGAGTCAACGCGGCCACCCGTTCCATGGGGTTGGCGCTGACCAGCTGCACGGTGCCGGCCGCCGGCAAACCCACCTTCTCCTTGGACGAGAGCGAGATGGAACTTGGCGTCGGCATCCACGGCGAACCGGGCCGGCGCCGTGTGGCGATGATGAGTGCCGATGCCATGGCCGATGAGATGCTGGGTGCTATTCTGGGCGACTATTCGCAGCCCCCCGGCCAGGTTTTGCTCTTCGTCAACGGCTTCGGCGCGACGCCCTTGATGGAGCTCTATCTGCTCTATCACGCCGCACAAGAGCGCCTGGCGAAGGAGGGCGTGCAGATCCGGCGCTCTCTGGTGGGCAACTACGTGACTTCGCTGGAGATGGCCGGTGCTTCCCTGACGCTCACCGCCTTGGACGAGGACATGCTGCGCCTTTGGGACCAACCGGTCCACACCGCGGCGTTGCGTTGGGGTGTGTGAGCGGCAGGCTGGCCAGGCAGGCGTGAGGCCCGCCAGATCGGCTGTTCCCGCTTGCGCCATGTTGGAGCTTTTTGCGGCTGACCCTCTTCGATCGCGCCTTCTTGAGTCGCACAGCCCTGCGGTCACAGGGCATCACGGCTTGGCGACCCGACGCCGGCTATGCGAATAGTCTAGTTGGAAAGCGGGTTTTCAGTAAGTTCGGCAGCGGCTAGTAAGCGCACAGCGATCCGATGTCATCGTGCTATGGCGGCAGGTGACCTGGTGCCGGATCGGCTGGTGCAAGGGGCCGCTGCATGGCAGCCGTCCGGACCGCGGTCGAGCGCGTTGAAGGGGTTTGAAGCTAGATGTCTTTGTTGATCACCGGCGGGGCTGGTTACATCGGAAGCCATATGGCCTATGCGGCGTTGGACCGAGGCATTCCGGTGGTGGTCCTCGACGATCTATCCAACGGCGTTGCCGAGAATCTTCCGCAGGAGGCCGTCTTCTATCAGGGCGACATCGCTGATGAAGTCCTCCTGTCGCGCATTTTCCAGTCCCATGACATCGATTGTATTGTCCACTTCGCCGGTTCAATTCTGGTTCCGGAGTCGGTCGAGAACCCCTTGAAATACTACAAGAACAATACCGTCAAAACGCAGCAGCTCTTGGCCTTTGCGCTGGACGCCGGTCTCTCCAGGTTCATCTTCTCTTCGACGGCTGCCGTCTATGGCGCGCCGGGCGACGAGCC
>CAXXGD010000047.1:0-110672 GCA_963669385.2 Rhodospirillales bacterium | reverse complement strand
GGGCTTGAGCGAGGAAGAGGTCGCCCTGCCCTTCGTCGGGGTCGCCACCTGCTGGAACGAGGCGGCACCCTGCAACATCACGCTCTCGCGTCAAGCCCAAGCGGTGAAGCTGGGCGTCAAGGCCATGGCCGGCACGCCCAGGGAGTTCACCACCATTACCGTGACCGACGGCATCGCCATGGGCCATCAGGGCATGAAGTCCTCGCTGGTCAGCCGCGAGGTCATTGCCGATTCTGTCGAGCTCACCATGCGCGGCCACTGCTATGACGCATTGGTCGGCATCGCCGGCTGTGACAAGTCCTTGCCGGGCATGATGATGGCCATGGTGCGCCTCAACGTGCCTGCCGTCTTCATGTATGGCGGCTCCATCCTTCCCGGCCGCCACAAGGGCAAGGACATCACCGTCCAAGACGTCTTCGAAGCGGTCGGGCAGCACTCGGCCGGCAACATCGACGATGAAGAGCTGCACGCCGTCGAGTGTGCGGCCTGCCCCTCGGCCGGCTCCTGCGGCGGCCAGTTCACCGCCAACACCATGGCCTGCGTCTCCGAGGCTATGGGCATCGCATTGCCGGGCTCGGCCGGCGCGCCGGCGCCTTACGAGAGCCGCGACCAGTATGCCGAGGCCTCCGGCCAGGCGGTGATGCGCCTCTTGGCGAGTGGCCTCCGCCCCCGCGACATCGTCACTCGCAAGGCTCTGGAGAATGCCGCGATCGTGGTTGCGGCCTCAGGTGGCTCGACTAATGCTGGCCTGCACCTGCCGGCCATCGCGCACGAGTGCGGCATCGAGTTCGACCTGCACGAGGTCGCCGACATCTTCCGCAAGACGCCCTACATCGGCGACCTCAAGCCGGGCGGGCGCTATGTCGCCAAGGATCTCTTCGAGATCGGTGGCGTGCCGGTGCTGATGAAGGCGCTGCTGGACGGCGGCTATCTGCATGGCGACTGTGTCACGGTCACCGGCAAGACCATCGCCGAGAACCTGGCCGACGTCGTCTTCCCGACGGACCAGGACGTGGTGCGGCCGACCTCCAACCCGCTCAGCACCACCGGCGGCGTGGTGGGCCTGAAGGGCAATCTGGCGCCGCAAGGGGCGATCGTGAAGATCGCCGGCATGAGCAAGATTTCCTTCTCCGGTCCGGCCCGCTGCTTCGACTGCGAGGAGGACTGCTTCGAGGCGGTGCAGAACAAGACCTATAAGGAAGGCGAGGTCCTGGTGATCCGCTACGAGGGACCGCGCGGCGGCCCCGGCATGCGCGAGATGCTGGCCACGACGGCGGCGCTCTATGGCCAAGGCATGGGCGACAAGGTGGCCTTGATTACCGACGGGCGCTTCTCAGGTGCCACCCGCGGCTTCTGCATCGGCCACGTCGGCCCCGAGGCTGCGGTCGGCGGCCCCATCGGCTTGCTGAAGGACGGCGACGTCATCACCATCGATGCCGAAGCGGGCACCATCGAGGTGGCGGTCTCCGACGAAGAACTGGCCGAGCGCCGCAAGGCCTGGCAGCCGCGGCCGACCGAGTTCGGCTCCGGCGCCATCTGGCGCTATGCCCAGACCGTCGGCGATGCCGAGAAGGGCGCGGTCGTCCATCCGGGCGGCAAGGGCGAAACCCAGTGCTACGCTGACATCTAGAGGTCGGCGCGCATGGCCAGGATAGCCGTCGGAGGCTTTCAGCACGAGACCAACACCTTTGCGCCGACCAAGGCCGATCTGGACGTCTTCGTGGCCGGTGGTGCGTGGCCCGGGCTCTGCGAAGGCAAAGAGGTCTTCGAGAAGACGGCCGGGATCAATCTCCCCGTTGCCGGCTTCACGCAAGCCGCCCTGGGCGCCGGCCATGACTTGGTGGGTCTGGCCTGGGCGGCGGCCGAGCCTTCGGACGTGGTGACCGAGCGCGCCTTCGAGACCATCGCCGGCAAGATCGCCGATCGCCTGGCCGCTGCGGGCCGGGTCGATGCCCTCTACCTGGACCTGCATGGCGCCATGGTGGCCGAGCACCTGCCGGACGGGGAGGGCGCGCTGCTATCCCGGCTGCGCGCGCAGTTGGGGTCGGACCTACCGATCGTCGCCTCCCTCGATCTCCATGCCAACGTCAGCCCGGAGATGGTTGAAAACGCGAACTTTTTGACCATCTTCCGCACCTATCCGCACATAGATATGGCGGAGACGGGGGCCAGGACCATGGCCTGGCTCGATCGGCTCCTCGCCGGCGGACTCGGGCACAAGGGCTATCGCCAGATTCCTTTCCTCATCCCCTTGACGGCCGGCTGCACCATGCAGGAGCCCGCTGCCAGCCTCTATCGTCGATTGGCCGAGATGGAGCGGGACAGCGGCGCCGTGCTCTCCTTCGCCTGTGGCTTCTCGCCGGCGGACACGCCGCATTGCGGGCCCTCGGCCTTGGCTTACGCCGATAGTCCCGAAGCGGCCGAGCGGCTGGCGGAAGCCTTGGCCGGCCTGGCGCTCGCCGATGAAGAGCGCTTCGCCACGCCATTCTTTTCAGCCCAAGATGCGGTATCACGGGCCCTGGCCAACCGGGCCAATGGTGACAAGCCGGTGGTCCTGGCCGATACGCAAGACAACCCCGGTGCCGGCGGCAATGGCGACACGGTCGGCTTGCTGGAGGCCTTGGTGGCACAGAAGGCGGAGGGCGCGGTCCTGGGTCTGCTGGCCGACGGTGAAAGCGCCGCGAGGGCGCATGCGCTGGGCACCGGCGGGAGCGGCCGTTTTGCGCTCGGTGCCAAGTCCGGCATTCCCGGCCACTTGCCCTTCGAGACGGAGGCGCAGGTGCGCACCCTCGGCGACGGCCGCTTCACCTGCACCGGCCCCTTCAGTCTCGGTAGCCGCATGAACCTTGGTCCCATGGCCTTGCTGGACATCGAAGGCGTGCTGGTAGCGGTTTCCTCGCGCAAGACGCAGGCCGCCGACCAGGAGATGTTCCGTCATCTGGGCGTGGAGCCGGTCGAAGCACCGATCCTGGCGCTCAAGTCTTCCGTCCATTTCCGCGCCGATTTCGCCCCCATCGCCTCGGAGATCCTGGTGGTGGCCGCTCCAGGCCCCAATCCCGTCGATCACCTGACGTTGGACTACAAGCGCCTGCGCCCCGGCGTCCGTCTGGTGCCGGGCGGACCGACGAGGGCGGGCTAGGGCTGGGCCTTCATCTGCGGCGCCTGATCTCCCAGGATCCGATTGGACAATCCGGTCCCTCGACATTTTTGGGCGTGGGGCCAGTTCAACTCCACTCTATCTGTTAGATCCCTCAGTTTGCTTTTCGCCCGTGCAGTCTGGATCTTTGCGCCATGTCCCAGGACACATCAGCCACGATCAAATCTCTGTCTCCGGGCGACACGGAGGTTTTTCGCCAAATGCTGGCTCTTTTCGCGGAGCTGTTCAACGACCCCGACAGCTATGCGGGAGCGTTGCCGCGGAATGCCTATGTCGAAAAGCTGCTGAGCGGCGATCAGTTCATTGCCTTGGTGGCCTTGAAGGGTGACGCCGTCGTTGGTGCATTGGCGGCCTACGAGCTTAAGAAGTTCGAGCAAGAGCGCAGTGAGATCTACATTTATGATCTTGCCGTGGCTGCCGGCGACCGCCGCCAAGGCATCGCTACGCGGCTGATCGAGCACCTGAAGGTCTTGGCGCGATCTCGCGGTGCCTATGTGATCTTCGTCCAGGCCGATCTAGGCGATGACCCTGCTATCGCGCTCTACAGCAAGCTTGGCGTCAGAGAGGACGTTCTGCACTTCGACATCGCGCCTCGGCAGCGCTGACAGCGACACGATCTCGGTCGTTTCGCGGGGAACATCAGGCTCAAGAGCTTGCCGCGAGCCCTAGTCACCACTGCCTGAGAGACACGAGCGGCACTGGATTTGGGATGGCCATCCGACGTAGTCTGCCGCGCTCGAGGGTGCAGTTTTCGGAGCTATCGGCCTAACCCATGGAGATGAAAGGGAAGGATCTCGGCGCCCACAGGGCGGCCGTCATCGGCGCCGGCCCGGCAGGTCTGGCGGCTGCGTTGACGCTCTCGCGCGCGCTGCAGGACACCATCGTCTTCGATGCGCCCGACGCCTACCGCAATCGGGATTCTCCGGGCGTCGGCGCGGTCTTGGGGCGCGACGGCGTGCTGCCGCAAGACCTGCGCGGGCTCGGGCAGCAAGAGATCGAGGGCTATGGCTATGCCCGCTTTGTCGCTGAGAAGGTCGATGGGCTGGAGGGCGACCGGCAGCGGGGTTTCACGCTTGTAACGGCGGAGGGCGCGCGCGCCAAGGCCTCTGTCGTGCTGCTCGCCTGCGGCATGGTCGACATCTTCCCGGACCTGCCGGGCCTCTCCTCCTTCTGGGGGTCGAGCATCATCAACTGCCCCTTCTGTCACGGCTACGAGTTGCGCCAAAAGCCCTGGGGCATCTTCGTCCATCGCCCGGAGATGCTGGAGGCGGCAGAGATCTACCGGACCTGGACCGACGACCTGATCTTCTTCCTGGAACCGGGGATGGAGCCTTCGCTCGAGCGCGAAGGGGAACTCACCGCAAAGGGCTTCGGCCTTGAGCGGCGGCGTATCCGGCGCTTTCTGGGCAATGCGGAAGGGTTAAGCGCTGTAGAGGTCGACGACGGAACGACAGTCGATCGCGCCGCCATGGTGGTTTGGCCCCATCAAAAGCAATGCGATTTGATTGCGAATGCCGGCCTCGCTCTCGATGATAGCGGTTCTGTCGTGGTGGACGAAGGCTACCGCACGGGGGTCGAGGGGCTCTATGCGGCCGGCGACCTGCTCTATCAGGGCCACCAGAACATCAACACCGCCATTCACATGGGCAACCTCGCGGCCGCGACCATGGTGTTCGATTTGGCCAAGACTGCCTGACTCCCGTGCCCTGAAGAACAGCGCCTCCTTGATGGCGCCCGAACTTCTCAGAGTCTGGGTCGAAATGAGTTACGGTTTTTCAATGGTTTGCGTGTCATCCCGCGAAGGCGGGGATCTCTTGCGAATAGGAGGAATCTACGGGCGGAGAGGGAGTCCCGCTTTCGCAGGAATGACGATCTTATCCTCTTGTGCACTGATCTTACGGCACTCATTTGGGGCCGGGCTCTCAGACACATGAGAAGGAGGCTGGTTTGAAGTCGCCTCAATAACAAAACCCTGAACGAGATCAAAAAGCCCAAAAACCCGTTCAGTCCAACTGGGGGCTTACGATGAGATCCAGCTTACCAAGAGAACCGCGACAAACAGCGGCCAGACCATGACAAACACCAGGGGCAGGTTGCCGGACCGCAGAAGTCTGCGGGATCGTCGCTCTTTCTTTTCTACCCGTCCTTTTGGGTGCGGGAAAAGATCTCGTATGTCGGCGGGCATTGAAGCGCTATGCTTATCCCAGCTCTCTCCTAAAGTGTCCAGAACATCGCGGGCGTTGCAAAGTAGTCTATGACAGATCAAGGCCACAAAAATTCCTGTAACAGAAATAATGATATAGACAAGTTTCAATATTGTACTCTCATCGTTTGGCTGTGCAGAAACTGCTCCACGCAATATCAATCCCACCGTTGCGAATAAGAATGCCTGCATCGTGATCAGCCATATTATTCGTTGATTGTACAAGCTATTCTCGTCATTTATTTGATTTCGAATCCGATCGTAGAATCGTTCGTGCACTTTGAGCTCAAGGTCACTTGTCTTTGATTCACTTGACACAGAAACGGCCCTCTCAAGTGTTGAACCGAAAGGTGTTAAGGCCTTCGCGTCACCCCGACCCCAAGAGCTGCACCGCCTCGTCGCGGCCGAAGAGATAGAGCAGCAAGCGCAAGGCTTCCCCCCGTTCGCCCTTGAGCTCCGGGTCCAATTCGACGATGCGGCGGGCGTCGTCGCGCACGATGGCCATCAGCTCGCCGTGGACCGCCAAGTCGGCCAGGCGAAAGTGGGGGAGGCCGCTCTGGCGGGTGCCCAGAACCTCGCCGGCGCCGCGCAAGCGCAGATCCTCCTCGGCGATGACGAAGCCGTCTTCGGTCTGCCGCAAGGTCTCCAGGCGGGCCCGCGCGGTATCGCCCAGGGGTGACTGGTAGAGCAGCAGGCAGCTGGAGTGCTCGCTGCCGCGGCCGACGCGCCCGCGCAGCTGGTGCAGTTGCGAGAGGCCGAAGCGCTCGGCGTGCTCGATCACCATGATGGTGGCCTCGGGCACGTCGACGCCGACCTCGATCACCGTGGTGGCGATCAGCAGGCTTAAGGGCCCTTCGGCGAAGGCCCGCATGACCTTTTCCTTCTCGCGGCTGGCCAGCCGGCCATGCACCAGGCCCACCTTGCCGGGAAAGCGTGTGGAGAGATGGGCGAAGCGCTCTTCCGCGGCGGCCAGGTCGCTCTCGTCCGAGACCTCGACCAGCGGGCAGACCCAATAGACCTTGCGGCCTTCGGCCAAGGCGCGGGCAAGGCCATCGACCACGTCGTCGAGGCGCGAGAGCGGCAGCACGCGGGTCGCCACCGGCTGGCGGCCGGGTGGCTTCTCGTCCAGGCGCGAGACGTCCATGTCGCCATAGACGGTCATGGTGAGCGTGCGCGGGATCGGCGTCGCCGTCATCACCAGGATGTCGACGGCCTCGCCCTTCTGCGCCAAGGCCAGGCGCTGGTGCACGCCGAATCGATGCTGCTCGTCGACCACCGCCAGCAGCAGCTCACGAAAGACGACGTCTTCCTGGAAGAGGGCGTGGGTGCCGACGACCAGATGGCTCTCGCCCGAGGCGATGCGCGCCAGCGCGTCGGCGCGGCCGGGGCCGCGGTCGCGTCCGACCAGCAGTTCGATGCCGACGCCGGCGGCCGCCGCCAAGGGCTGCAGGCTTTGCAGGTGCTGGCGTGCCAGGATCTCGGTCGGTGCCATGAGGGCGGCCTGGCCGCCGCACTCGGCGGCCGACAGCATGGCCATCAGTGCCACCAAGGTCTTGCCCGAGCCGACGTCGCCTTGCAGCAGGCGGAGCATGCGCCGCTCGCCGCCCATATCGCTCAAGATCTCCTCGACGGCACGGCGCTGGGCCCCGGTCGGGCGGTAGGGCAGGACCGAGAGCACGCGGCTGCGCAGCCTGCCGTCGCCCTTGATCGAGCGTCCTCGCTTGCGTCGCTGCCGGCGCCTGACCAGCGCCAGCGCCAGCTGGTTGGCCAGCAACTCGTCCAACGCCAGGCGACGGCGTGCCGGGGCGAGGGGGGATATGTCCTCTTCGTCCTCCGGCTTGTGCGCCTTCAGCAGCGCCTCGCGAAAGCCGGCCAGCGACTGCTGGGCCAGCAGGGGTCCGTCCTGCCATTCCGGCAGGTCCCTGGGCACACGCTCCAGCGCTCCTGCCAAGGCACGCTGCAAGGTCTTGGGCGTCAGGCCTGCGGTCATGGGGTAGACCGGCTCCACCAACGGCAGCTGGGCCGCCTCTTCCGGCGGCAGCACGTGGTCGGGGTGGGTGATCTGCAAATGCGGCCCGAAGCGCTCCAGCTTGCCGCTGACCAGCCGCCGGCTGCCTTCCGGCAGCAGTTTGCCGAGCCAGCCCGGATCGGCGTGAAAATAGACCAGGTCGACGGCATGGCCCTCGTCGAAGCAGGTGACGCGATAGGGCTGGCGCTTGCTGCGCGGCGCCTGCATCGTGCCGATCAACAGCTCCAAGGTGACCAGCCGGCCGACCTCTGCGTTCGCCAGGCTGGGCCGATAGCGCCGGTCGATGAGGCCGGAGGGCAAGTGCCAGCAGAGGTCGACGACGCGCGGCCCGGCCAGCTTCTCGATCAGCTTGGCGAGCCTGGGGCCGATGCCGGAAAGCGCGGTGACCTCGGCGAAGAGCGGGTAGAGGATCTGTGGACGCATGCCGTTTACGAAGCTCTCCCGTTCGCCGCAGCCATGACCGCATGGAATGACAGGGCGCGTGGCCCGGACTATATCCTAGACCAGGATGATCGGATGCGGAATCGCCAGCAGCGGCTGGCGTGAGGGGAGAGGTCTATGCGGATCGACCGGGAGTGCACGCATGAGTGACGAGGATCTGGCGATTCGAGCCAAAAAATTGCGCTACCGCAGTTGGCATCGCGGAACGAAGGAATTGGATTTGCTGCTCGGGCCCTATGCCGACGCAACGATGGCGACGTGCGACAAGGCCCAGATGGACACCTTCGAGGCCTTGATGGAGTTGCCGGAGCCCCTGATCTACAGCCTGCTGATCGGCCAGCAGGAGCCAGAGGGCCTGGCCGCTATGCCTGAGGGCTTCAACGCCTTGGTCTTTGCCATCCGCGACTTCCACGCCGGCCCGAGGAGGAGCTAGCGACGACCATGCCGGATGCAGGCCATAACAAGGACCTCTGGTCGCCGGGAGAGACCCAACTCTATGGCGCGCCGGAAGGCTCCGAAGCGCCCTGGATAGGCAGGCTTCTGGCCGAGGCGCCGGAGCGCACCTTGGCGCTGGTGGTGCGCGACGATGCCGCCCTGGCACGCGCTGCGGCGGCCTTGCGTTTCTTTGCGCCCGAGACCGAGGTCCTGCGCCTGCCGGCCTGGGATTGCCTGCCCTACGACCGGGTCTCGCCGCACCGCGATATCGTGGCCCAGCGGCTCGACAGCCTGATCCGTCTCAAGGGCAAGATCCGCGGCCGCGGCCGGGTGCTGGTGACGACCGTGAATGCGCTGCTGCAGCGCCTGCCGCCGCGCCGGCTGCTGTGGAAGCGTGTACTGGTGGTGCGTCCCGGCGACGATCTGGCACCGGAGACGCTCCGGGAGGCGCTGGCCGATCGGGGCTACGAGCGGGTGGAGACCGCAACCGAGCCCGGCGAATACGCCCTGCGCGGCGGGCTGGTCGACATCTTTCCGGCCGGCCGCTCGGCGCCGCTGCGCCTCGACTTCTTCGGCGACACGGTGGAATCGGTTCGCGCCTACGACCCCTTGAGCCAACGCTCCATCGGCAAGGCGAAGGGCCTGGTCCTGAAACCGGTCACCGAGTTCAGGCTGGACAAGGCCTCGATCGAGCGCTTCCGCCAGGGCTATCGCAGCCACTTCGGCAGCGGCAGGGACGACCCCCTCTACGAAGCGGTGAGCGAGGGGCGCCACTACAGCGGATTGGAGCACTGGCTGCCGCTCTTCTACGAGCGCCTCGATCGCTTGAGCGACTATCTGCCGGAAGGCGCGCTCTTGCTCTTGAGCAATGAGGCGGAGGAGGAGCGCGACAAGCGCCTGGCGACGATCGGCGAGTTCTACGAGGCGCGCCGCGCCAACCTGCGCGCCCGCGACGATGGTTCCGCGCCCTATCGTCCCTTGCCGCCCGACGCGCTCTATCTGGCCCCGCAAGACTGGGACGCCATGCTGGCCGAAGCGCCGCTGGCCCGCCTCTCGGCCTTCACTGCGCCTGAGGGGCAGGAGGATTTCGACCTGGGCGCACGCCCGGCGCCGGATTTCGCCCAGGCGCGCCAAGGCAAGGAGGGACTCTACGCGGCCCTGGCGGACACCTGGCAGGAGGCGCGCGAGGCCGGCCAGCGCTTGGTGATCGCCGGGTCGAGCGATGGCTCGCGCGATCGCTTGGGCAATCTGCTGGCCGAGCACGGCCTGACGGAACAGCAGAGCGTCAAGACCTGGGCCGGCGCGGCGGAGGGGCCGCCGGACGCCCTGGCGCTCACCAGCCTGCCCTTGGAGCGCGGCTTCCGCACCGCGGACCTCCTGCTTCTGACCGAGCAGGACTTGCTGGGCGAACGGCTGATGCGGGCCGCCGGCAAGCGTCGCCGCGCGGAGAACTTCCTGACCGAGGTCGCCGCCCTCGCCGCCGGCGACCTGGTGGTGCATGTCGAGCACGGCATCGGCCGCTTCGAGAGCCTTGAGACCTTGGATGTCGGCGGTGCGCCGCACGATTGCTTGCGGGTGATCTACGCCGGCAACGACCGTCTCTTCGTGCCGGTGGAGAACATCGATGTCTTGACCCGCTTCGGCGGCGAAGACGCGGTGGCCGAGCTCGACCGCCTGGGCGGGGCGGCCTGGCAGGCGCGCAAGGCCAAGGCGCGCGAGCGGATCCGCGAGATCGCCAAGCGGCTGATCCGCATCGCCGCACTGCGCCAGCTGCAGAAGATCGAGCCGATCGAGCCGCCGGACGGCCTCTATGACGAGTTCAGCGCGCGCTTCCCCTATCCCGAGACGGACGACCAGCTGGCCGCGATCGGCGACGTGGTGGAGGATCTGGGATCAGGCCGGCCGATGGACCGCCTGATCTGCGGCGACGTCGGCTTCGGCAAGACCGAGGTGGCGATGCGTGCCGCCTTCCTGGTGGCCATGAGCGGCCGACAGGTCGCCATCGTAGCACCAACGACCTTGCTGGCGCGCCAGCACGCCCAGACATTCGCCGAGCGCTTCAAGGGCCTGCCGATCCGCAGCGACTGGATCTCGCGCCTGGTGCCGCCCAAGCGGGCGGGCGAGGTGCGCAAGCAGATCGCCAGCGGCGACCTCGATCTGGCGATCGGCACCCATGCCTTGCTGTCCAAGTCCGTCGCCTTCCGGGACCTCGGTCTCTTGGTCGTCGACGAAGAGCAGCATTTCGGCGTGAAGCAGAAGGAGCGCCTGAAGGAATTGGGCGCCGACATCCATGTGCTGACGCTTTCGGCCACGCCGATCCCGCGCACCTTGCAGATGGCCATGTCCGGCGTGCGCGAGATGAGCCTGATCGCCACCCCGCCGGTGGACCGCTTGGCGGTACGCACCTTCGTCCTGCCCTACGATCCCGTGGTGTTGCGCGACGCCATCCTGCGCGAGCGCATGCGCGGCGGCCAGATCTTCTATGTCTGCCCCCGGATCGAGCATCTGGACGAGGTGGCCGAGCGGCTGGCCAAGCTGGTGCCGGAAGCCCGCTTTGCCGTCGCCCACGGCCAGTTGCCCGCTGCCGTCTTGGAAAAGGTCATGACCGACTTCCTGGACCGCCGGATCGATATCCTGCTGTCCACCAACATCGTCGAGTCCGGCCTCGACATCCCGACGGCGAACACTCTGATCATCCACCGCTCGGACCTCTTCGGCCTGTCGCAGCTCTATCAGCTGCGCGGACGCATCGGCCGCTCGAAGCTGCGCGGCTATGCCTATTTGACCTTGCCGGCCGGCCGCAGGCTGACACCGTCGGCGCAGCGCCGGCTGGAGGTGATGCAGACCCTGGACACGCTGGGCGCCGGCTTCGCGGTCGCGACCCACGACCTGGACATCCGCGGTGCCGGCAACCTGGTCGGCGAAGAGCAGTCGGGCCACATCCGCGAGGTCGGCATCGAGCTCTATCAGCAGATGCTGGAGGAGGCCGTCCACGGCCTGAAGCAGCAGGAGAGCCAAGAGGACATCCTGCCGGCCCGCGGCGAGGACTGGACCCCGCAAATCAATCTGGGTGTCCCGGTGCTGATCCCAGAGGTCTATGTCGCCGACTTGAACGTGCGCATGGGCCTCTACCGGCGCCTGGCCAACCTGGTCGCAGGCGACGAGATCGAGGCCTTCGCCGCCGAGCTGATCGACCGCTTCGGCCCCTTGCCGGCCGAAGTCGACAACCTCTTGCAGGTCATGACCATCAAGCAGCTCTGCCGCCAGGCCGGTGTCGCCAAGGTCGATGCCGGCCCCAAGGGCGCGGTCTTGGCCTTCCACGAGGACAAGCCCGCCGCGCCAGAGCGCCTGATCGCCATGCTGCAATCCGGCGCGCGCGACGGCTCGGTCCGCCTCAGGCCAGACCAGAGCGTGGTGGTGCAGGCGAGGTGGGGCAAGCCCAAGGGCAGGGTCGCGGGCTTGCGCAAGCTCTTGATCGGCTTGGTTCCGGAGGGGCGGCAGGAGGCGGCCTGACTGCCACAGGTTTATGCGCGCGACTAGCGCGTCACTTCGCGTCGACCTCCGCGCCTCACCCGTAGAGGATGGTGTCGATGTCGATCAGGGCTATGCCGGCCGGCAGGGTGACGCCGGCGCCGAGCCGGAGCGTATCGGTTCCATCGCCGCCGTCGTAGGTCTCGCCGTCCTGGATCTCGCCCTGGCGGTTGACCCGGAAGAGGTCGTCACCCGCACCTCCATAAAGGCTGTCGCGCCCCGCATCGCCGCGCATCAAGTCATTGCCCGCACCGCCGAAGAGCACATCGTTGCCGCCCTCGCCCCTCACGAAGTCGTCGCCGTTCCCACCATAGAGACCGGCATCGAAGCCGGTTCCGCCGAAGAGGCTGTCGTCGCCGGCGCGGCCATAGAAGGCCCTGTCGCTCCCGCTGCCGCCAAAGAGCCTGTCGGCAAAGCCACCGCCTTCGAACCCGCTGTCGCTGCCACCGCCGCCGTAGAGAAGGTCCTGGCCGCGGCCGCCATAGAAGTGGCTGTCGTTCCCGTCCCCGCCGAAGAGGCTGTCGTTTCCCTCTCCGCCGTGGAAGCTCAGGTCACCCCCGCGGTCGCCGAAGAGGCGGTCCCGGCCATCCCCACCGTAAAAGCCCTCGTCACTTCCGTCGCCGCCGTATAGGCTGTCCCGGCCGTCCCCACCATAGAAGCGTCTTTCCGCCCCAGAACTGCCGGAGAGGGAATCGAAACCAGACCCACCGAAAAACCTGTAGTCCGATCCAGCGCCGCCGGAGAGATAATCGGAGCCAGTCCCACCGGAAAAGTTCCCGTCTGGCCCAGCGCCGCCAAAAAGCCTGTCGTCGCCACCTCCACCGTGAAAGACGTCGTCACCTACAGCGCCGCCGTAGAGCCTGTCGGAGCCGGACCCACCGAAAAAGTAGCGATCACCCCCATCGCTTCCGTAGAGCCTGTCGGAAGCGGAGCCGCCGAAAAAGCTGCGGTCACCCCCGTCGCCGCCGAAGAGGCTGTCGCGCCCGGGCCCACCGTAGAGAAATGAGTCGAATCCACTACCGCCATAGAGCCTGTCGGGCGCTGTGCCGCCGAAGAGAAAGCCGTCATCGCCTTCACCGCCGTCCAGCCGGTCAGCCCCGCCATTGCCGTAGAGCCGTGTGTCGTCCCCGCTACCACCAAAGAGGCTGTCGCGTCCCGGCCCACCAACAAGACTGTCGGCGGCGCTCAAGCCGTAGAGCGTGTCGGCGGCACCGTAGCCTAGAATGGTGTCGACGTCGTCCGTCCCGCTCAGCGTGTCCGGTCCTTCGGTCCCAGGAATGAACGCCATACCCCAACCCTCCGCCAAAACTCATATGCGCTGCTGTGATTTGGTCCTATTAGGCTAACGGTTGTGCGGCCGGGCGGCAAGGAACATCACGGGTGCAATCGTGCTACGACGATAGCCGCACTCTATGCGGCCCTGAGGAATGTGAGAGCAAGGCATGGCTCGGCCATGTGGGCGGGCGCGGTGTTAGACCCAGGCCGGTTCCGGCTCTCTTCGGCCGTGGGTAGCGCTGCTCACGCGGGCGCACCACGATATCCGCCATCGAGATGCGCGGCCGTCCGGTGTGAGGTCCGCGACATCCTTGGGGCGGAATTCTATAGCGGAGTTTTCAACCCTAACCCGTCAGGGCCGTGCTTGACACGGCCATCCACGTGGTGCCGTTGGCGCCTCACTTTCCAATGGCGTGCGACGCGGTCACGTGGACCACCGGGCGTGTACGGGCCGGAGACAAGGTCGACAGATGTTCGGAGACATCGTTGACACAATGTTGTTCTGCTTTGGTGATTGTCTCAGGTCAATGTCGGCGATGTAAGTGGCGCCGAAGAAGATGCAGCAATGGTGCTCCTGATCACGGATGGAGTGGCCGGGCTCCGTGGCGCTAGGCTGGTTTCTCGCCAAGCGCCACGCAGCGATCGCAGCTGTCTCCGCCCATGCGGGGCAAGGCCCCCTGACGCGAAGCCCTTGAGACGGCGGCCTGAGGCCGGACGTCAAGCACCGCGGCAGGAGCGCACCACCTGCCTTACCCTAAGCGTACTGACGATGCTTCGCGGCCAGCCTCGCCGTGGCCTCCGCCGTGTTGGCGTCGAAGTAGCGCTTCAGCACCGTGGGGCTGAGCTTGCCCAGCAGCTCCGCGGCCTGCCCTCGATTGCCACTGTCGGGCGTGAGAGCGCCCTCCTTGCGCAGCAGGTAGGGGCGTCCGGCATCTATCCCCATGCAGCGCAGGATGTTTGCCGAGAGGCCGTCGACCGCCGTCATCTTGCCCTTCGACCTGCGATCGAGAACGCTCTCCAAGTCGCGGCGGGCACGCTCCAGCACGCGCGAGCCGCCGAGCATGAGATACTGGCCGACGTCGTCGCGCAGCAGGATCAGCGCATCCTCCTCCTCCTGGCGGGAGTGCGGGAAGGCGATACGGACGCGCAGCACGTTCGAGGGCACGATGTAGTTGCGGTTGTCTTGGTCATTGTGGAGCGAGACCACCGCCTGGACCTCGTACTCGCCAGGCTCGGCAAAGGTGAAGCCGGCCGCGCCGAAGGAAATGTTGAGGTTGCGGGTCATGGAGCCGCCGTTGGGGACGACGTCGAGGAGGCTTGGATCGATCGCGCCCATGGCCTGAATACCGGCGCGGCAGCGCTGCATCATCGGCACCCACAAGGCCGGCGGCTCGCCGCCACCGCCACCCTCGACGCGCCGCACGACGATGTCCAGCACGCCGGATTTGGGATCCAGCAGAAAGTCGCCCAATTCGATGGTCTCGCCGCTGACGTTGGTGAGCTCCGCCTCCAGGAAGACCGGCTGCAGGAAGTCGAAGACCATGGGCTCAGTCGTTCCGTTCGGGCCCCGGATTGCGAGCGTGATGAAGGTCAGCTCTTCCTCGGGCATGTAGGGCACATAGCCGCCGTTACCCTCCGACCAGTAGGGCACGGTGTGGAAGTCGTGACCGCCCGGGATCACGGCAGGCCTCGGCCCGTGCCGCAGAAAGGCGAGCTCGTCCGCATCGAAGCGGAAGTCGAAATCTTGCCAGAAGGCCTGCTCGTTGCCGCCGCCGAGGTAGCGGGAGTCGTAGTTCATGAAGGAGAGCGAGTCGGCGCGACCCACCTCGCGCTCGAAGCGGTGGGCGAGGTTCAGTGCGTGCCCCAGCTCGTGAAGCGTCGTCTGGATCGTCTTGCGCGCGCTGTCGAGCGGATAGAAGGTCTGGATCTCCCGCTCGAAGACGGCGCTGCCCTGGCGCGGCAGGTCACCGCCGGAATCGAACATGATGCCCATCAGGCCGTTCAGGGTCGATTCATGCAGGCGCAGCAGATGCAGGCCCTCCTTGGCCCGCGTCAGCGGGTCCTGGGCGTGCTGCACCATCAGTGCATGGAGCTGTGCGGTGCCCCATCGGCCACCTTGCGTGGTTGGGCTTGGGATTTGCGATGGCTGTCCGATGTCGCGGCGGGCGAAGCCGGCGGTGGCGAGGCAGGAGCCGATCGTCACCGTCTCACCGCTGGCACGCTGGAAGACGGGCTCCTCGGCGATGCCGATTTCGCGCTCCACCTCCAGGCCAAGGCCCCTGAGCTCGGCGCTTCTCCAGGTGGCGACGAAGTGGTGGGGAAGGCCGCCGACGATGCCGGTGGCCGGCTGGTCGAGGATCAGGCCGACACTGGTCGTGAAGGGCTCGGTCGCGGTCACCGTGGCGCTCAGCTCGCCCAGAATCAGGCTGCCGTCCTGGTCTTCCGCCACGACCTCCCAAGCCCCCTCGCTCCCCTCGACGGCCTCGCCCGGAACCGTGCGCAGCGAGGCGAGCCAGGTCCGCTCCCCATTGGGGCCGTTCTGGAAGATGTCGGCGCTGATCATGGCCGAGACCCCCCGGTCGACCCTCAGCTCGATGGCCTGCTCGTCGTTGCCGCCGCTGTAGCGGCCGTCCCTCAGCGCGATCGTCTCCTCCGGCAGAGGTTCGGGCTCGGGCTCCGGCAAGGGCGGTGTCGGGCCGCCTCCGCCGCTTTGGCCTTGCAGGTCGGAAAGCGCCCACATGACTTTCGCGGATGCGCTCTCCAGGGCTGCCACGCGGGCGAGTTCCGCCTCGCTCAAGGCGTGGCCGCGGACAAGGATGCTCGCCCGCTCGGACTGCATTGCGTCCAGACATTGCGACAGGCAGGTGCGGTGATTGCTCATGACACTGATACCCCTCGTTGCTACGGGCGAACTGTGGTTCCGCCGAAAGTAGAATCGGAGTTCGCCGATGCCGCTGCAAAGACTCGCAGCGGGTCGGCGTCTTTGGTGTTCTAGTGCCTCTGGGGAATCATTTATGGTGGAGGCCGCAGACTGCAAGGTAAATCAATGTAGAGAATCTGTCGTCTATTCTGCTTTCTTGGTGAGGGGCAGGCCAACTCTTTGGCCGGGCGAGAAAGACCCCGAGCAGGGGCGGGGGAGGGGCCCAGGTCTATGGGTTGCTTTCCTCTTCACGGGCCAGCCGGCGGCGAACGCGCCGCACGCCCTGATAGACCGCCAAGGCGACCAGAGGGATGGCGGCGGCGGTCACCAGGCCCTTGTCGAGCTTGAGCCCCAACTCGCCAAGGCCCGTCGCCAGATAGCCGATAAGACCCACGCCGTAATAGGTGATGGCGACGATGGAGAGGCCCTCGACCGTCTCCTGCAGGCGCAGCTGCAACCTGGCGCGCCGGTCCATCGAGGCCAGCAGCTGGGCGTTCTGCTCCGAGACCTTGACGTCGACGCGCGTGGCGAGCAGGCGTGTGGCGCGGGCAATCTGGTCGGTGAGCGCGTTCTGTCGCGCATCCGCGGCCATGCAGGTGCGATAGGCCGGCGCCAGGCGGCGCTCCATGAAGCCGGCGATGCTGGGATTGCCTGGCGAGCGCCGTTCGCGCAAGCTCTCGATGCGCTCTTCGACGATGCGCCAATAGGCTTGCGTTGCCGCATAGCGATAGGCCGTGCGGGTCCTCAGCGCTTCGGCCTTGCCGGCCGCGGCAGAGAGCTGGTCCAGCAGATCGCGGTCGCGGGCGACGTCGGCCGGTTCGGCCAGCTCTTCGGAGATCTCGGTGACCCTCTCCTCCAGCTGCCTGAGTTCGGCGCCGGTGGCCCGGGCGACGGCGAAGCCCAGCAGGGCGGCAATGCGGTAGGTCTCCATCTCCAGCAGCTTCTGAACCAGTCGGCCGCGGCGCTGCTCGCTGTCGTCGGCATCGAACAGCAGCATGCGCACAAAGCCCTCGCCGTCCGGCCGAAAGTCGGCGGCAAGCGTGGCTTCGCCACCCTGTACCTCGCTCACCAGCAGCTCGCCGTGGCCGAAAGCACGTCGGACGACCGCTGTTTGGGCGCCGTCCGAGGACCTCGGCCTGACCGCCAGATGAACCGCTACCAAGAGCTCTCCCGGAAGGCCGGAAAGCCACTCTTCGGGAGCACTGTCTAACGCAGCGCGCCAGGAAAGCGGTTGCTCTGCGTTTTGCGCGACGATGAGGGTGTAGCTCGAAAACTCCGTGTGGCGCTCCCAGACGAGGGTCAATCCGCCCGCCCCGATTTGGTGACGGCGCGCGCCTTCGCCGGGCTCGGGCACGCCCAGCTTGCGGCAGAGCTGCAGCAGGTGTGCCCGATCGGCCGCACCGCCTTCTTCGCCCGAATGCATCACCAGACAGCTGACCAGCACCGGCAGCGCCAGATCGGCCGAGGGCCTGGAATGGGCTTCGGCGGTCAGCTGGTCGCGGGCAGGGTGGGGGGTAAGCGCGATCAAGGAAAGAGCATCAATGGTTGGCGAGGGCGACGGCCGTCACCCTAACAGCCTCGCCAGCAGGTAGAATGGGGCGAAGTGGCCCAGGACCCCCCGCAAGATCTTGAAGCCGTCGCCCGAGATCACTAGGGTTTAGCCACCAAGGTCTTCGGGCGGTTAGCTCAGCGGGAGAGCGTCTCGTTTACACCGAGAGGGTCGGCGGTTCAAATCCGTCACCGCCCACCACCGACAGCTTGGCAGAGCCACTGCTGCCTCATACGGTGATGGTGAACTCGATGCTGTCGAGCGTGACGCCGGCGCCAGGGATGGTGACGCCTGTGGTAAGGGCAAGCGTGTCGGTCCCGGATCCTCCGTCGTAGAGGCCAGCAAAGTCGGCCTGGTTTGCCACCAGGAAGATGTCGTCACCGCTACCGCCGTAGAGGCTGTCGCTGCCCGAGCCACCGGTCATGTGATCGGCGCCATCGGCACCGTACAGAATATCGGCCCCGTCGCCGCCGTCCAAGCTGTCGGATCCGGACCCGCCGTAGAAACGGGAATCGTTTCCGTTGCCGCCGAAGAGGCTGTCATCCCCGGATCCACCTTCGAAGGCCAGGTCATCGCCAGCGTTACCGAAGAGGGCGTCGTCCCCGTCATCGCCATCGAAGGAGAAATCCTGCCCCAAGCCGCCGGAGAGACTGTCGGCACCATCGCCGCCGAAGAGGAAGAAGTCGGCTCCATCACCTCCGAAAAGGCTATCGGCGCCGCTTTGACCCTGCAAGAAAGTATCCTGGTCGCTTTCCCCAAAGAGGCGGTCGGATCCGCTGCCGCCTGAAAGCACGTCGACACCCGATCCACCGAACAGGCTGTCGTCGCCGTCATCGCCAGACAGCGCATCCTTGCCGTCGTCACCGGACAGTCTGTCGTCCCCGGACCCGCCGAAAAAGGCGCTGTCGTTGCCGCTGCCCCCGAACAGGCTGTCCGCCCCGGAGACACCGAAGAAACTCTGGTCTGCGCCACTGCCACCATAGAGCCGGTCGTCCCCAGGGCCGTTGGGTGAGAAGTTTGCTGCGCCGAAGAATGAGACGTCGTCGCCTGCTCCACCGAAGAGGTAGTCACTGCCGGAGCCGCCATACAGGCTGGTGTCCGCACCACTGCCGCCCGAAAGACTGTCGACACCGGATCCGCCGAAAAAGCCTATGTCAATCCCGGTGGCGCCGTAGAGCCGGTCCGAACCGGCATAGCCAAAGATCCCGGTCCCGTAGCCTCCGTCATTTCCGCTGCCACCGAAGATGCTGTCATCGCCCCCCTGGCCGGCGAGGTCAAGGTCATTGCCGCTGCCAGCGACTATGGTGTCGCTTCCGTCGCCGCCCGAGATGATCCTGTCGTCGCCGTCATCCCCTCGGATCAAGTCCGACCCATCGCCGCCGTAGAGGTAGAAATCTTCCCCGTCGCCGCCAAAGATGCTGTCGCTCCCGCTATAGCCAAACAAGCGGTTGTCCGCTCCGCTGGCGCCGTAGATCCGGTCCGATCCCGAGCCGCCAAAGAAGCCGTACTGGTAGCCCAGTCCGCCCTCATAGCGGCCACCGTCGCTGCCGCTGCCGCCAAAGATGCTGTCGTCACCATCGTCGCCCAAGAAGTAAAGGTCACTGCCGAGACCGCCTGAAAGGCTGTCGTCTTCCAGGCCTCCGAAAAAGCTTGAATCGTCACCATCGTCGCCGAAGAGGCTGTCCGAACCCGAACCGCCGTAGAACTGCCTATCGTTTCCTCCACCGCCATAGAGACTGTCGTCTCCATCGTCGCCGTGGAAGGTGTGATCATTCAAAACGTCCCCGAAAAGGAGGTCTTGGCCAGAGCCACCGTAGAAGTAGCTATCAGGCCCGTTGCCGCCGTTGAGGGTATCCATACCGGATCCGCCGTAGAAGAAGGCATCCTGCTGACCGCCGCCTTCAAGTCGGTCCGCCCCCTCCTCGCCGAAGAAGGAGTGATCGTTGCCATAGGACCCTTCCAAGGTATCGGCGCCGCTGTCGCCGTAGAAAAAGGAGTCGTTCGCACTGCCGCCGAAGATCCTGTCGTCGCCGTCCTCGCCGTAGAAGTTCGCATCATCTCCACTGCCGCCGTTCAGGACATCCGACGAAGAGCGGCCGAAGAGGCTTAAGTCGTCGCCGTCTTCGCCCAGCACCCTGTCCGCGCCGGAACCACCGTAGAAGCGGCTGTCGATACCGCTGCCACCATAGAGGCTATCTTCGCCCGTCTCGCCGATAAGCAGGCGGTCGTTTCCACTGCCGCCGAAGAGGGTATCGGATCCGGATCTGCCTTGATGGCTGAAGTCGTTCCCGTCGCCTCCATAGAGCCGATCCGCTCCGTCCTCACCTTCCAGAGACCGATCATTGCCGATACCACCGACGACAACGTCGGAACCTGACCCACCGTAGAGGCCGGCGTCATTCCCGCTTCCACCAAAGATACTGTCTGAGCCAGACCCGCCGTAGAAACTTGAGTCAGTGTCTTTGCCGCCAATCAGACTATCCGAGCCTGCGCCACCGTAGAAGCGGGTATCGCCGCCGGTGCCACCGAACAGGGTGTCGTCGCCACTGTTGCCGTTGAAGACACCATCGGCGCCAGTGTCACCGTAAAGCTTGTCAATCCCGGATCCGCCTAGGAAGGACTGATCGGCGCCGCCGCCGCCGAAGAGGCTGTCGTCGCCGTCCGCTCCGAAGAAGGCGGTGTCTTCTATGACGCCGCCGAGAAGGACGTCACTGCCGGAACCGCCGTAGAAGAGGCTGTCGATGCCGTTGCCACCGAAAAGGCTGTCGCTTCCTGTCCCACCGAAGAAGCCTTCGTCTCGCTGATTGCCGCCATAGGCGAAGTCGGCCCCCGAGCCTCCGAAGAAGCTTTGGTCGCCTCCATCACCGGCCAGAAGCCGGTCCACTCCGGACCCACCGAAAAAGCCGTCGTCGTCCCCTGATCGGCCGAAAAGGCTGTCGTCGCCTTCATCTCCATAGAAGGAGCTATCGGTTCCACTGCCGCCGTAAAGGTGATCTGCTCCGGATCCGCCGTAGAACAAGCTGTCCGCCCCGCTGCTTCCGGAAAGCTCATCGTTTCCATCGCCACCGTAGAAGTGACCGTCGTCTCCGCCGTCTCCGGTCAGTGAATCGTGGCCGGCATCGCCGAAGAAGAAGGAGTCTGTGCCGCTGCCACCAAAGAGGCCGTCGGCGTTCGAGTTGCCATAGAAATACCCGTCGGCGCCGCTGTCGCCGTACAGGGCGTCAGCGCCTGTGTCGCCTGAGAAAGAGGCGTCGCCGCCATCGCCGCCGTAGAGTGCATCCGAACCGGAGCCACCGTAGAAATGGCTGTCGTCCTGCGCGCCGCCATAGTGCGTGTCGGATCCGTCGGCGCCAAAGAAGAAGGCATCCTCTCCGCTGCCTCCGGACAGGCTGTCGTTGCCTGACAGACCGTAGAAATGGCGATCAGCGCCGCTGCCGCCTGCCAGACGGTCCTCGCCAGACTCGCCGAAGAAGCTGCGGTCATCGCCGGCATCGCCGAACAGCGAGTCGGCGCCGTCGTCACCGTAGAATCTCTCATCGCCGCCGCTGCCGCCGTAAAGGCTGTCGTCCTCCGCCGCCCCGAAGAAGAGGCTGTCAGCCCCCGTGCCGCCGGTAAGACGGTCGTTGCCGGCCTCACCGAAGATCCTGCTGTCGTCGCCGGCGTCACCGAAGAGCCGGTCTGCGCCAGAGGCACCGTAGAAGCGCAAATCGTCACCACTGCCGCCAGCGAGGCTGTCGGCCCCCGACCCGCCGTAGAAGAAGCGCTCCGCGCCGCTGCCGCCAGCGAGGCTGTCGGCCCCGTCACCGCCTTCGAAATCGCGGTCGTCGCCGAGGCCGCCCAGCAGAGAGTCGTCGCCCGTACCACCATAGAACTGCGTATCGGCGGCGTCTCCGCCGTAGAGGGAATCACTCCCTGAATCACCGTAGAAATTCCGATCCTGTCCACTGCCGCCGTAGAGCGTGTCGACTCCATTCCCGCCGAAAAACTGCTGGTCGGCGCCGCTGCCTCCCTGAAGGCTGTCGTCACCCAGGCCACCCATAAAGGCGCGATCGTCACCCTGATCGCCGAAGAGGGCGTCGGCGTCTTGATCACCGATCAGGAAGGTGTCGTCGCCCGCGCCACCATAGAGGTAGTCGCTGCCCTTCCCGCCTGAGAGGCTCTGGTCGTCGCCGGCGTCGCCGTAGTGCCAGTCGGTCCCGTCATCGCCGTAGAAGAGGCTGTCCTGACCGCTTCCTCCGAAGAGGCGGTCACTGTCGTTCCCACCGTAGAGGGTCGCGTCATCCCCGTCGCCGCCGTAGAGCGTGTCCTTGTCGCCGTCGCCGTAGAAGAGGCTGTCTGCGCCCGCGTCCCCGTAGATGCGGTCGACCGCGGCGCCACCGAAGAAGTCCCGGTCGTCGCCGACGCCACCGTAGAGCCGGTCATTGCTGCCACCTCCATAGAAGAGCAAGTCGTCGCCGCTGCCTCCAAAGAGTGTGTCGAGTTTGCCTGCGCCATAGAATAGCTGGTCTTGCCCACTGTTGCCGAAGAGCTGGTCATTGCCGGCATCACCGTAGAAGGAGAGGTCGTCGCCGGCGCCTCCGTTCAGCGTGTCGCTTCCGGTGGATCCGAAGAGGGAGGCATCGCGCCCCAGTCCGCCATAGAGCCTATCGTTTCCGCCGCCTCCATAGAGACTGCTGTCGTCGCCGGTGCCTCCGAAGACCTCATCGTTGGCCTGCTGGCCATAGAGCCCGACGTCGTCGCCATCGCCGCCGTAGACGGCGTCCACATTGGCGCCGCCGTTCAGAAGGCTGTCGTCCCCGCTGTCCCCTTTAAGGGTATCGCGACCGCCAGCGCCGAAGAGCAGGCTGTCGATCCCGCTGCCACCATAGAGGGTATCGTCTGCCAGGCCGCCTCTGAGCCCGGCGTCCGCACCATCGCTGCCAAGCACGATGTCGCTACGAGAGCCGCCGAAGAGCGCGCTGTCGTCGCCGGCACCCCCCTCGATGAGGTCGCGGCCGGTGCCACCGACCAGCTTCTTGTCGCCGCCGCTGCCGCCGAAGAGGCTGTCGTCGGCCTCGCCCCCGTAGAGGCTGTCGGCCGCGCTCACTCCATAGAGCGTGTCGTTGGCACCGTAGCCGAGGATGGTGTCGACGGAATCGCTGCCGGTCAGTCTGTCCGGGCCCGGAGTGCCGGGAATAAAGGCCATCGCACGTCCCCTGCTTGAGCTTTGAGCTATTGGGGACAGTACCACTAGCGATAGGACTTGTCAGGGAGTGAAAGGGAGCGCGCAAAAGTTCAGTGAACCGACGGCCCAGCTGCGATCGCCCTCCCCACTCGCCGGTAGCGCCAGTCTCTCAGCATGACCTGCGTCCCTCTGGCTCAATTCTCAGGCAAGGCAGGTTTCGCGACCACAGAGGGTGATGCCGCCCTAGATGGTGATGGTGACCTCGATGCTGTCGAGATTATTGCCGGCGCCCGGGATAGTGACGCCGGCGCCCAGCATCAGGGTGTCGGTGCCGGCACCACCGTCGTAGAGGTATCCGGCGAAGTCGCCCTGACTCGCCACGGCGAAGATGTCGTCGCCACTGCCACCGTAAAGGCGATCCGCGCCAGCCCCACCGGTCAGACTGTCGGCTCCCTCGTCGCCATAGAGCCTGTCATTGCCGCTGTCTCCCGACAGGCTGTCAGCACCGCTACCACCAAAGAAGCCGTGGTCATCTTGCTCGCCGCCGTAGATGCTATCGTCACCTGACCCCCCATAGAAGGATCCATCTGCGCCCATGCCACCGAAGAGGCTATCGTCGCCCTTGCCACCATAGAATCGGAAGTCATCTCCACTGCCGCCGGAGAGGTTGTCCATTCCCGATCTACCGTGGAAAATCGAATCATCCCCACTTCCGCCGAAGAGGCCGTCCGCGCCGCAGTCTCCAAATAAGGAACCGTCGTTTCCGTCTTCGCCATAGATGCGGTCGTCGCCACTGATACCGAGGAGTTCCAGGTCATCGCCGCTACCGCCATTGATGGTGTCGTCACCGGCGTTACCGACCATTTCAAGGTCATCCCCACTGCCCCCTGAAAGGCTGTCCGCACCGTCGTTACCAAAAAGCCCTGTGTCATTCCCATCGCCTCCCGAGAGGCTGTCGGCGTCGCTGCCACCGTACAGGCCTGTGTCAGATCCGCTGCCGCCGAAAAGGCTATCCGTTCCCGGCCCGCCGGTAAGCGTGTCGGTGCCGGCATCTCCATAGAGCCGGTCATCCCCGCCGCCACCGTCGATGCTGTCGACACCGCTGCCACCGTAGAAGTAAGCGTCGTTCCCTGCGCCGCCGTAGATGCGGTCGGCGTCGCTGCCACCGAAGAAGCCGCGATCTTCGCCACTACCGCCTGATAGGCTGTCCGCACCGCTGCCACCGAAGATAAAGCTATCTTTCCCACTGCCACCAGACAGGTAGTCGCTTCCGGACTCGCCAGCCAAGAAGCCGTCAGACCCATTGCCACCGGAAAGGCTGTCGGCGCCATTTCCGCCATGGAAGAGGATGTCGGACCCTTCGCCGCCGGCAAGTCTGTCATCGCCGGTACCACCATAAAAGCGACTGTCGTTCCCGTCTCCGCCAAAAAGGCTGTCGGTCCCCTGACCTCCTAGAAGGCTGCCATCCTGTCCGTCACCGCCAGAAACCGTGTCATTGCCATTGCCGCCGAAGAAACGAACGTCGTTTCCAGAGCCACCGGAGAGGCTGTCATTGCCGTTACGCCCGAAGAAGCGGTCATCTGACCCGCTGCCACCATAGAGAGTATCAAGGCCGCCGCCACCCTCGAAACGCCGATCGTCGCCGCTGCCTCCAAAGAGCGTGTCTCGCCCAGGGCCGCCGTAGAAGGTGCTGTCATCGCCCACTCCGCCCTGCAGCACGTCCGAGCCGTCGGAGCCATAGAGGAAGCCGTCACTGCCGCTGCCTCCGTAGAGGCTATCGTTGCCGATCCCTCCGAAGAGGGTGAAGTCCGCGCCATCGCCGCCATAGATGCGGTCGATCTTGGTCTCGCCGAAGAGGGCGCTGTCATCTCCATCGCCTCCATGCAGGCTGTCGGCCCCGCTGTCGCCATAGAGGCCGGCATCGTCGCCGCCATCGCCGTAGAGCGTGTCGTTGGCGACACCGCCGTAGAGGCTTCGGTCGCTATCGTCCCCGCCATAGAGGGAGTCGGTCCTGTCGCCGCCGAACAGCAGGCTGTCGGCCCCGCTGCCGCCGGCGATCCGATCTCGACCGCTGTCGCCCATAAGGTCACTGTCATCGCCACTGCCGCCCGAGAGGCTGTCGTCTCCAAGACCCCCATCGAGCGAGACATCCGCGCCGTCGCCGCCGTAGACGAAGTCGCCGCGCGTGCCGCCGAAGAGGTAGCTGTCGTCTCCGTCGCCACCGAATACGCGATCCTCGCCGGAGCTACCGGAAAGCGAGCGGTCGGCCCCGGACCCTCCATAGACCCTGTCGGCCCCGTCTTCGCCATCAAGAATATGATCGTCGCCGCTCTGACCTCGGATCGTGTCGTTAGCCAGTCCGCCGCCAATGTAGGCGTCAGCGCCGTCACCGCCGGCGATGCTGTCACCGCTTTCACCACCCAGGACAAAGCTGTCGCCACCCGATCCGCCGGCAATTTGGTCGGGGCCTTGACCTCCGTATAGAAACCGATCCACCCCGCTGCCGCCGTAGATCGTGTCGGCGCCGGTGTCTCCGAAAAAGACGGAGTCCGAGCCGAGGCCACCAGAAAGAATGTCACTGCCACTGCCGCCGACCAGGCTGTTGTCGCCGCCGCTGCCGCCGTAGAGGCTGTCCCGCCCCGTCGCGCCAAAGAGGCTGTCGGTCCCGCTCGCTCCGTAGAGGCTATCGGCGGCCCCATAGCCCAGGATGGTGTCGTCCTCCGTGCCCCCGACCAACGAGTCCGGTCCTTCGGTTCCTGGAATGAACGCCATTTCTCCATTCCTTGACTTACACGGTTATGGTGACCTCGACGCTGTCGAGCGTGACGCCGGCACCCGGGATGGTCACGCCGGCGGAGAGTGCCAGCGTGTCGGACCCGGTGCCACCGTCGTAAAGGCCGGCGAAGTCGGTCTGATTCGCCACCAGGAAGACGTCATCACCGCTGCCCCCGAAGAGGTTGTCGATGCCCGAGCCACCGGTGAGGCTGTCGGCGCCGTCGTCTCCGAAGAGACTGTCGTTTCCATCGCCACCGTCCAGGCTGTCGGATCCGGAGCCTCCGAAGAGCGAGATATCACTACCGCTGCCGCCGTAGAGACGGTCGGCACCGCTTGCGCCAAACAAGCGAACATCATTGCCGCTGCCTCCGTACACCCGGTCGTCTCCTTCCTGGCCCAGTAGGGAAAGGTCTGCTCCATCGCCACCGAAAAGGCTGTCCGACCCGAAGGCTCCTAAGAGCGAGGCGTCGCCCCCGCTGCCGCCGTAGAGACGGTCAGCGCCGTTCGAGCCGAACAAGCGAAAGTCATTGCCACTGTCTCCGTAGAGCCGATCGTCACCCTCCTCGCCGAGCAAGGAGTAGTCCGCTCCATCGCCACCGAAGAGGCTGTCGGAACCGAAGGAGCCGTAGATCCGGTAGTCGTTGCCGCTGCCACCGAAGATCGTATCGGCGCCGTCGTCGCCAAAAGCCCATCCATCATTACCGCTGTCGCCGAAGATGACGTCGGAACCGCTGTCACCCATGAGTCCCCGATCTGTGCCATCCCCGCCATAAAGCCTATCCGCGCCCGACCCGCCATAGTGGCCGCCGCATGGCTTTCCGGGCAGACAGCCAGGGAAGTTTCCATCGTCGCCGCTTCCGGCAAAGATCTTGTCGTCGCCCTCGCCGCCAAGGAACACGGCATCGGAACCGTCACCCCCATAAAGGAAGTCATCATCCAAACCCCCGAACATGGAGTAGTCGGATCCCTCGCCACCGAAAAGTCGATCGGACCCGGCGCCACCATAGAAGCCCTGGTAGCTCAAGAACTTGAACTCTACTAGCGTAAACTGCCCGCCATCACTTCCATCTCCACCGTAGATCGCGTCGTCACCTTCCTCGCCGTAGAAGGCCACGTCTCTGCCACCACTACCAAAGAGGTGGTCGGCCCCGGACCCGCCGAAGAAGGCCTGATCGTTTCCGCTGCCGCCGGACAGGCTATCGGCTCCGGATCCGCCAAAGAATCCGCCTAGTATATAGACGTTGGAGCCTCCAAATTCCTCCGGGTAGACGATCCCGCCGTCACTTCCGCTTCCACCGAAGAGGCTGTCCGCCGCGCCTTCATCGCTGCCGTAGAGGAGGGCGCCGTAGAAATTGGCGTCGTCGCCTGCGCCGCCGGCAAGATGATCGCTGCCGGAGCCGCCGAAGAAAGAACGGTCGTCGCCACTATCGCCGAAAAGCGAATCCGTGCCCGATCCTGCGGTGCTGTCGCCGTGGAGCAGACTGTCGGCGCCACTGCCGCCGTAGAGGCTGTCGTCGCCCGCACCGCCGACGAGGTCGATGTCGTCTCCCTCGCCGCCGAGAACGATGTCGTCGTGGTCATCGCCGAAAAGCCCGGTGTCGTCGCCGCTGCCCCCGTCAAGGCTGTCGGCACCACTGCCGCCGAAGAGGGTATCCTGTTCGGACTGGCCGTAGAGCCGGTCCGCGCCGGTCAGGCCTCTCAGAACGTTGACGCGGTCATCGCCGGTCAGCGTGTCGTTGGCGTCACTGCCGTAGCGATTGAAGATCTCGACCGAGACCTCCACCACGCCCGCCGGCAGGCCGGCCGCCTCCTTCAGGATCAAGCTATCGGTGCCATCGCCGCCGTCGAAGGTATCGCCGGCGGTCAGCTCTTGTTGGCTTCGGGCCACCAGAGCGTCCGCCCCGGCGCCACCGTAGAGCAAATCCAGGCCCAGACCGCCGTAGAGCCGGTCGGAACCACTGTCGCCATAGATCTTGTCGCTGTCCTCGTCGCCATAGAGGCGAAGGTCGTCGCCGCTGCCGCCGAAGAGCGAGTCGTTTCCTTCACCACCATAGAGAAGGCTGTCCGCCCCGCTACCGCCGTAGATGCGGTCGAGCCCGCTGTCGCCGTAGAGCTTGGCGTCGCTGCCGCTTCCCCCGAAGGCCGTATCGTTGTCATTGCCGCCGAAGATCAGGCTGTCATCGCCGAGACCGCCGTAGAGCTTGTCCGAGGCGGCCCGCCCGAAGAGCTGCTCATCATCGCCCGCGTCGCCGGACAGTGTGTCGATGCCGCCGCCACCGTAGAAACGCGCATCCTCTCCACTGCCGCCGAAGAGGCTGTCCTTCTTGCCGCCGCCGTAGAAGAGGAGGTCATCCCCCGCTGTCACCGGAAAGGACATCGTTTCCGGCGTCTCCGTTGAAGTAGAAGTCGTCACCCTGTCCACCGCTCAAGCTGTCGCTGCCGACATCACCATAGAACAGTTGATCGGGCCCGCTGCCGCCGTAGAGCTTGTCCGAGCCTCGTTCGCCATAGACCAGGAAATCATTGTCGTCGCCGCCGAAGATGGTGTCGTTCGCCCGCTCGCCGTTCAGATAGCGGTCCCGACCATCGCCGCCGTCGATCACATCGGCATTGGCGCCGCCGTCGAGATGGCGATCATTACCGTCACCCCCGAAGAGGCTGTCCAACCCGGCACCGCCATAGAGGAAGCCGTCGTTGCCATTGGCACCGTAAAGCGTGTCGTTGGCCGCGCCGCCGAAGAGGCGGGTGTCCGCGTCCTCGCCACCGTCGATCAGATCCGCCCGCGATCCGCCAAAGAGGTCAAGGTCGTCACCTGCGTCGCCGAAAAGGCTGTCCCGACCGGTACCGCCCTCCAGCAGCGCGTCGTCACCTGAACCGCCGAAGAGGCTGTCGTCGCCTTCGCCCCCATAGAGGCTGTCGGCGCCGCTGGCCCCGTAGAGGCTGTCGTTGGCGCCGTAGCCCAAGATGGTATCCGCATCGCTGCCGCCGAACAGCGTGTCCGGCGCTTCGGTTCCCGGAACGAATGCCATCTCTTCGTAGCCCTCCTCAAACGGTGATGGTGACCTCGACGCTATCGAGCGTGACCCCGGCGCCCGGAATGGTCACGCCAGCCGAGAGCGCCAGCGTGTCGCTCCCGGATCCACCGTCGTAGAGGCCGGCGAAGTCCGCCTGGTTCTCCACCAGGAAGATGTCGGCGCCGCTGCCCCCGTAGAGGCTGTCGACACCCGAGCCACCGGATAGGCTGTCGGCGCCCTCGTCGCCGTACAGCGTGTCGTTGCCGTCGTCCCCGAAGAGGCTGTCCGCATCCATCCCGCCAAAGAAGGCGAAGTCGTCACCACTGCCGCCAGAGAGGATGTCAGCGTCATCGCCGCCCAAGAAAGTGTTGTCATCTCCACTGCCGCCGGAGAGGCTGTCCGCGCCGGTCACACCAGCAAGTCCATTGTCGTTCCCTTCGCCCCCATATAGGCGGTCGGCGCCGCTGAAGCCTGCCAAGAACGTGTCGTCTCCTCCACCGCCAAATACTGTGTCCGCGTCCAAGTCACCCCACAGCCGCCAGTCCGCGCCGTCGCCTCCATAGAGAGTATCATCGCCGCCGGAACCGTAGAAGAGGGAGTCATCTCCGCTGCCACCGATGATGGTGTCGGCGCCTTCTTCACCGAGGAAGCCATAGTCATTTCCGCTACCGCCGGAGAGGTAGTCGGCGCCGCTGCCACCTAACAAGGCAAAGTCTTGCCCACTCCCGCCGTAGACCCTGTCGGCGCCACTGCCACCTAAGAGGTATGTGTCGTTCCCACGATCACCGAAGACCATGTCGACACCGTCGCCACCGTAAAGGCTGGTGTCGTTCCCATCACCGCCGAAGAGGCTGTCGGCACCGCTGCCACCGAAGAAGGTTCTATCGTTCCCGCGGTCACCGAAGAGGCTGTCGTCGCCAAGCCCACCATTCAGCTGATCCGCACCGGAACCGCCGTATTGCCTGTCGTTGCCGCCATCACCCGACGCCTGGTCGTCACCGCTGCCTCCAAAGAGGCTGTCGACACCCAATCCGCCGTTAAGGCTGTCGGCGCCGTCATCGCCGTACAGCGTGTCGTTGCCGTCGTCCCCGAAGAGGCTGTCCGACCCCGACCCGCCATAGAAGGCAAAGTCGTCACCGCTGCCGCCGGAAAGTCTGTCGTCGCCGCTGCCACCGAGGAAGGCGACGTCGTCACCGCTGCCGCCAGAGAGGCTGTCGTTGCCGGTGTTACCTAAGAAACTGCTGTCATTCCCATCACCGCCGAACAGGCCATCCACGCCGTCTCCGCCATAGAAGATAGAGTCACTCCCAGTACCGCCGAAGAGGCTGTCGTCGCCAAAGTCACCGGTGAAAACGACGTCATTCCCCTCGCCGCCGAAGAGGACGTCGGTGCCATCGCCACCAAAGACCTGGAAGTCATTCCCACCGCCACCGAATAGATTGTCGGACCCACTACGTCCTGCGAATACACCGTCGGACCCGCTACCGCCGAACAGGTCGTCGGATCCGGAGCCACCGAAGAATCGGAAATCAATGCCACTGTCGCCGGCAAGACTGTCGGACCCGGAGTCGCCAAAGAAGCCGGAATCATTTCCACTGCCGCCAGCAAGGCTGTCGGACCCGGAGCCGCCAAAGAAGGACCTGTCGTCTCCATCGCTTCCGGCAAGGCTGTCGTCCCCATCACTGCCCAGGAATGAGAAGTCCCTCCCACTGCCGCCGAAGAGGCTGTCGCCGCCGCTGCCACCGTAGAAGTTAGAATCCGCTCCACTGCCGCCCGACAGACTGTCGGACCCGGAGCCGCCGTAGAAGCGCCAGTCGTTTCCAACCCTTCCGGCGAGGCTGTCGTCCCCATCACTGCCGCGGAAGACCTCGTCGTTCCCACTGTCGCCGAAGAGGCTGTCGCCGCCGCTGCCACCGTAGAAGTTAGAATCCGCTCCACTGCCGCCCGACAGACTGTCGGACCCGGAGCCGCCGTAGAAACGCCAGTCGTTTCCCCCCCTTCCGGCGAGGCTGTCGTCCCCATCACTGCCGCGGAAGACCTCGTCGTTCCCACTGTCGCCGAAGAGGCTGTCCTCGTCGCTGCCACCGTAGAAGCCCGTGTCTTTCCCGCTGCCGCCAAAGAGGCTATCGGTACCGCTGCCACCGAAGAAGTAGCGGTCTTCCTCATCGCCACCACTAAGGCCATCGTCACCGCTGCCGCCGAGAAAGAAGCTGTCGAATCCACCGCCGCCGAAAAGGCTGTCGGCATTATCGCCACCGTAGAAGCTGGTGTCATCGCCATCGCCGCCGGACAGGCTGTCGGCGCCGCTGCCACCTAGGAAGGAGCTGTCCGCTCCGCTGCCGCCGAAGAGGCTATCGGCACCGCTATCCGAGTAGAAAAACGCATCACTACCACTGCCGCCGAAAAGGCTGTCGGCGCCCCTGCCGCCGTAGAAGGAAACGTCATTTCCCGCGCCGCCGGCGAGGTGGTCGGTGCCGCTGCCTCCAAAAAAGTACGCGTCACTGCCACTGTCGCCCAAGAGGTGGTCGTCACCCGATCCACCGAGAAAGGACCGGTCTGCGCCACTGCCGCCGGAAATCCGATCGTCTCCTGTCGCGCCGCTGAAGGAGAGATCGTCGTCCTGGCCACCGTAGAGGCTGTCGTTCCCAGCGCCACCGAAAAAGCGGCTGTCGGCACCATCATCACCGTAGAGCCGGTCTTCCCCCGTGTTGCCAAGGAAGGAGAGGTCAGCTCCACTGCCACCAAAGAGCGCGTCATCACCCGTCTCGCCCAGCAGGGAGTCATCATCACCCGCGCCGCCAAAGATGCTGTCATCGCCCTCCGCACCATAGAGGCGGCTGTCTGCCCCGCTGTCGCCTGATACTTGGTCATTGCCGGAGCCACCTCGCAGCGTGCTGTCCAGGCCACTGCCGCCGAAAAGGCTGTCGCCTCCGGTGCCGCCGATGAGATAGCGGTCATCGCCGTCGCCACCGAAGAGGCTGTCGGCACCGGAGTCACCATAGAGGTCGCGATCGTCGCCACTGCCAGCCGCCACATGGTCGCTTGCGGTGCCGCCGAAGAAGGCGAGATCCGTACCGCTGCCGGCCTCCAGGCTGTCGCTGCCGCCGGCGCCGAAGAAGAGGCGGTCCTCGCCGTTACCTCCGTCCAGGCTATCGTCGCCGTCGCCACCGTCGAAGTTGCGGTCGTCGCCGTCGCCGCCGAAGAGGCTGTCGGCGCCCTTGTCGCCGGCAAACATGCTGTCGTCGCCATCGCCTCCGAAGAGGCTGTCGGCGGCGGCTCCGCCGTCGAAGTCTCGGTCGTTTCCGCTGTCTCCTGCCAGGCCGTCGGAGTCCGCGCCACCATAGAAGTGGCTGTCGTCGCCGCTGCCACCGGCCAAGCGGTCACCGTCATCGCCGCCGAAGAATCGGGCATCGCCCCCGTCGCCCGCATCCAGGTCGTCGTTCCCGGCATCGCCGAAGAAGGAGCTGTCGTCGCCAGCCCCTCCGGAAAGGGAATCGCGGTCATTGCCGCCGAAGAAACCCCGGTCTCCGCCGCTGTCGCCGTAGAGACGGTCGGCGCCCTCTGCGCCATAGAAGACCGCGTCCTCGTCTTCGCCGCCGAAGAGGAAGTCCCGCTCGGCCCCGCCGAAAAGGCTCTGATCCTTGCCGAGGCCTCCGTAGATCAGGTCGATACCCGTGCCGCCGAAGAGCGCGCTGTCGTCGCCGTCGTCGCCGTCCAGGATGTCGTCGCCATTGCCGCCGTAGAAGCGGCTGTCGGCATCCTCGCCGCCGAAGATACGGTCGACCGCGGCGCGGCCGAAGAAGCCGGCATCTCCGCCGGCCCCACCGAAGATCCGGTCGTTGCCGCCACCTCCGTAGAAGGTGGAGTCATTGCCGCTGTCACCGTGCAGGCTGTCCGTCTTGCCGCCGCCTTGGAAGTGGGAGTCGCCGCCGCTGCCCCCGTAGAGGCTATCGCTTCCGGCCCCTCCATAAAGAGCGTGGTCGTCGCCGGCGCCCCCATCCAGACGATCGTTGCCGACGTCACCGTAGAGCGAGGCATCGGCGCCCGAGCCACCGTAAACCCTGTCGCCGCCGCGCTCACCGTCCAGCAGGCGGTCGTCACCGCTTCCGCCGAAGACGTGGTCATTGGCGCGCTCTCCGTAGAGAGCGCTGTCGGCGCCATCACCCCCATAGACGCGATCGGCGTTGGCGCCGCCGTCCAGATGCCGATCATCGCCCGAGCCACCCGACAGGGTGTCGAGGCCAGCGTCTCCATAGAGGTAGCTGTCGGCGCCGCTGCCTCCGGATAGGCTGTCGTTCGCCACGCCGCCGAAGAGGAAGGCATCGGCGCCGTCACCACCCTTGAGCAGGTCCGCTCTCGATCCTCCGGCTAGGCTGCTGTCGTCGCCCGCGTCGCCGAAGAGGCTGTCTTGGCCCGTTCCCCCTTCGAGTGTCGCATCCGCGCCGCTGCCGCCGAAGAGCTTATCGTCTCCTTGCGCCCCATAGAGGCTGTCGGCGCCGCTGGCCCCGTAGAGGCTGTCGCTCGCGCCGTAGCCGAGGATGGTGTCGGCCGCGCTGGTGCCGGGAAGCGAATCTGGACCATTGGTGCCGGGGATGAAGGCCATGGGACTGTCCTATTTGGCTGTCAGCTGGCAGAATTCCCTACAACGTTGAGAGTGACTGTCAGCAAGCCAGTACAAAAAGTCAACAGATTTAGTAACTATAATGCATATTCTGCTGCGGAGGACCGGGGGCGTATGACTGTCGCGCCCTGGGCGAACGCGATACTCGGATGGCCTAACCGCTTGCAGCGAGAGGATTCCTGGCCTAGATCCCTCCACCTGCAAGAGGCCCGACCGGCGCTTGAGCGTGGTGGCTTGGCCATCTATGACGGGCAGGGCAGGGGGACTAGAGCCGAGGAAGCGCCTTGATCGCAGAGATCCTATCCATCATCGCGCCGGTCTTCCTGATCGCCGCCCTGGGCTACCTCTGGGCGCGGCGCGGGCTTGCCTTCGACACCGTCATGGTCACCCAGCTGACCGTGCTGCTGACCACGCCCTGCCTGGTGATCGACACCTTCCTGAGGGCCGAGATCTCGCTCGATGCCTTCGCCACCATGGTGCTGGCCACCTTGGCGCTCTATCTCCTCTTGGTGCTGTCCAACTTCCTGGCGCTGCTGGGGCTGGGCTGGCGGCAGCGCCACTTCCTGCCCTCGCTGATCTTCGGCAACACCGGGAACATGGGCTTGCCGCTCTGTCTCTTCGCCTACGGCGAGGAGGGGCTGGCACTAGGCATCACCCTCTTCGCCGTCTCCTCGCTGTTGAACTTCACGCTGGGGCTCTCGATCGCCGCCGGCAGCGTCAACCCGCGGCAGATGGCGAAGACCCCCATCTTCTATGCCGTGCCGGTGGCCGTGGTGATCATGCTGACGGACGTGAGCCTGCCCAGCTGGCTGGCCGAGACCATACGGCTGATCGGCGGCATCACCATACCCTTGATGATCTTGGCGCTGGGCGTGGCCCTGGCCCGGCTCACCATCGCCAGCCTCGGCCAGGCCCTGGTGCTCTCAGCGCTTAGAATCGGCATCGGCACGGCGCTGGGCTTCGCGGTGGCCTGGGCCTTCGGCCTGGAAGGGGCGGAGCGCGGCGTTTTGATCCTCATGGCGGCCATGCCGGCGGCCGTCTTCAACTACCTCTTCGCCGAGCGCTACAGCGCCGCGGGCCCGCAAGTGGCCGGCGTGGTGCTGGTCTCCTCTCTGCTGTCGGTGGTCACAACGCCGCTTCTGCTCTGGACCCTCTTGGCAGGATGACCTCCGGACCCCATTTTCGGCTTGACGCTTTCGGCCCGGTGGCGTACCAGACGCGCCTCTTCACGTCGCGCCACCCGGCGCCGAAGAGCCTCCGAGAAGGACCCGGGGGGGTGTAGCTCAGTTGGTTAGAGCGCTGGCCTGTCACGCCAGAGGCCGCGGGTTCAAGTCCCGTCACTCCCGCCATCTTTTCAATGATCTAGTGACCGATTGCACAGATACCTGATTCGGGACGAGGCAGGGATTTAGGCGCGAATCGGCCATGTCACCGCATAAGTCTGTACCAATCTTTTGTCAATGCTGGCACTAGGCGCTGTGATGCCGTTTGAACGGGCTTTTGTGAGCTTGAGCCGGTACTCGGCACTGGGCAATTTGTTCTTTGTATGTTCCATTCGATAGTCGCAATACTCCAAGGGCAGGGGACCTCTGCCGCGGCCACAGACGGTGATCGTGGTTTCGTTATCGAGGAGTGTGACGCGGGCTGCTGGGGCGGTGGCGCACAGGTCCAGCGTCAGGGCGTTCGGCCCTGAGCCCCCTTCGTAGAGGAAACCAGCGAGGTTAGAGGCGCCCATAACTCCAATAGCGGGCACAGGCCCAACACCAGATCCAGCGCTAACCATAGACAGTGGTTTCGACGGACACGAGACCGGAGCCACCACCTGGAAGTGTGGCGCCGGCTCCGAGGATCAGGGTGTCAGTGCCGCCACCACCGTCGTAGTAGTAGCTGGCGAAGTCGCCCTGGCTTGCCACCAAGAAGATGTCGTCACCCCCGCCGCCGTAGAGGCTGTCGAACCCGACCCCACCAGCAAGCGTGTCGTCGCCAACATTGCCGGCGAGCCGGTCGTTCCCACTGCCACCGGAGAGGCTGTCCACGCCTGAGCCGCCGAAAAAGAAAGAGTCGTTTCCGCTACCGCCAAAGAGACTATCAGACCCAGAGCCCCCATAGAATCGCTGGTCATTCCCATTGCCACCGTAGAGCCTGTCGTCCTCTTCTTCACCGAAGAAACTCAAGTCGTTCCCTTCGTCACCAAAGAGGGTGTCGAGCCCCGAACCGCCTTGGAACCGGTCGTCATCTCCATCGCCGCCGAAAAGGGTATCGTCGCCGTCCCCCCCGAAAAAGAAAGTATCGGCTCCACTGCCGCCATATAGGTTGTCATTTTCCCCGCGCCCCTCGAGAAAAGAGTCGGCTCCGCTACCGCCTAAGACGCTGTCATCACCCTGGCCGCCATAGAAATAGCCATCACTCCCCTCGCCACCGCTGAGATAGTCATCCTCGTTGTTACCGTATAAGAGGCTGTCGGCCCCATCACCGCCGTAGAGACGGTCCGATCCGCCGGCGCCTCTGAAATAGCGCTCATCTCCGTCACCGCCGAAGATGTGGTCGGCCCCGTCGCCGCCTTTCAAAGTGCCGTCGGCCCCGGCGCCACCAAAGATGTGGTCGGCCCCTTCACCGCCATAGAATTTGCTGTCCGACCCGGCCCCACCGGAGAGACTGTCCGCTCCGGAGGCGCCGAAGAAAAAGGAGTCATCCCCGCTGCCGCCGTCGAGGCTGTCGGATCCAGAGGCGCCGTAGAAGATTACGTCGTTCCCGGTGCCTCCGGCGAGACTGTCGTCGCCGCTGCCACCAAGGAAGCTGCGGTCACTCCCACTGCCACCGTAGAGACTGTCGTCACCGCTGCCGCCGAAGAAGGAGGTGTCATCCCCTTCGCCGCCGCTGAGATAGTCCGCCTCGTTGTTACCGTATAAGAGGCTGTCGGCTCCATCACCGCCGTAGAGACGGTCCGATCCGCTGCCACCAAAGAAGGAGACGTCATCCCCACCGTCACCGGAGAGGCTGTCCACGCCTGAGCCGCCGAAAAAGAAAGAGTCGTTTCCGCTACCACCAGAGAGGCTATCAGACCCAGAGCCCCCATAGAATCGCTGGTCATTCCCATTGCCACCGTAGAGCCTGTCGTCCTCTTCTTCACCGAAGAAACTCAAGTCGTTCCCTTCGTCACCAAAGAGGGTGTCGAGCCCCGAACCGCCTTGGAACCGGTCGTCATCTCCATCGCCGCCGAAAAGGGTATCGTCGCCGTCCCCCCCGAAAAAGAAAGTATCGGCTCCACTGCCGCCATATAGGTTGTCATTTTCCCCGCGCCCCTCGAGAAAAGAGTCGGCTCCGCTACCGCCTAAGACGCTGTCATCACCCTGGCCGCCATAGAAATAGCCATCACTCCCCTCGCCACCGCTGAGATAGTCATCCTCGTTGTTACCGTATAAGAGGCTGTCGGCCCCATCACCGCCGTAGAGACGGTCCGATCCGCCGGCGCCTCTGAAATAGCGCTCATCTCCGTCACCGCCGAAGATGTGGTCGGCCCCGTCGCCGCCTCTCAAAGTGCCGTCGGCCCCGGCGCCACCGAAGATGTGGTCGTCCCCTTTACCGCCGAAGAAAAACAAGTCGTCCCCGCTGCCGCCGTCGAGGCTGTCGGATCCAGAGGCGCCGTAGAAGATCACGTCGTTCCCGGTGTCTCCGGCGAGGCTGTCGTCACCGCTGCCCCCAAAGAAGCTGCGGTCACTCCCACTGCCACCGTAGAGGCTGTCGTCACCGCTGCCCCCAAAGAAGCTGCGGTCAATCCCACTGCCACCGTAGAGGTTGTCGTCACCGCTGCCCCCGAAGAAGGAGGTGTCATCCCCCTCGCCGCCGCTGAGATAGTCCGCCTCGTTGTTGCCGTATAAGAGGCTGTCGGCTCCATCACCGCCGTAGAGACGGTCCGATCCGCTGCCACCGTAGATACGGATGTCAAATCCGCTGCCGCCGGAGAGGCTGTCGGCGCCGCTGCCACCGTAGAATAGGGAGTCGAATCCACTGCCGCCTGAGAGGCTGTCGTCGCCGTCGTCACCGTGGAGATGATGGTCCTCGCCGTCACCGCCGGAGAGCGTATCGCGACCGGAGCCACCTAGCAACGACCGATCGTCACCCCCGTCACCATAGAGCCTGTCCACTCCGCTCGCGCCCAAGAGCGTGCGATCGCTACCAAGACCGCCGTAAATCCGGTCGCTGCCCGTCGCCCCGTACAAAGCGCTGTCGGCCCCGCTGCCACCGCTCAGTGTGTCGTTGCCGTTGCCACCGAAGAGAAAGCTGTCGTCGCCAGAATCACCATAGAGCTTGTCGGCAGAGGCCCGGCCGGCAAGATAGGCGTCCGCCTCATCTCCGCCATAGATGCGGTCGATGCCGCCGCCCCCGTAGAAGCTACTATCGGCCCCGCTGCCACCATACATCGTGTCCTTCTTGCCCTCGCCGAAGAAGAGGGAATCGGCCCCGCTGCCGGCGAACATGGAGTCATTGCCGGCGCCTCCGTAGAAGTAGTGGTCATCGCCCTCGCCCCCGTCGACCCGGTCCGGGCTCACGCCGCCATAGAGAAAGGCATCGATCCCACTGCCGCCGTAAAGCTTGTCGCCGCCGCGCTCGCCGTCGATCGTGCGGTCATCACCATCACCACCGAAGATGACATCGTTCGCACGCTCGCCAAGGAGCGTGGTGTCATCACCGTCACCACCATAGATGAGGTCGGCGTTCTTGTAGCCGTCCAGGTGCCTGTCGGCCCCCGACCCACCCCAAAGCGTGTCCAGACCGGCGCCGCCGTAGATGAGGCTATCGCTGCCGCTGCCACCGCTCAGCGTGTCGTCGCCGACACCGCCGTAGAGCAGGGAATCGGCGCCTGCACCGCCGCCGATGAAATCGGCTCTGGATCCACCGTCGAGCTGGCTGTCGTCACCGGCTTCGCCGAAGAGCGAGTCCTGCCCGGTGCCACCTTGCAGGAGGGCGTCCGCCCCACTGCCGCCGAAGAGCGTATCATCCCCCTGCGCCCCGTAGAGGCTGTCGGCTCCGCTCGCCCCGTAGAGCGTGTCCTCCGCGCCATAGCCCAAGATGGTGTCGACCTCATCGGTCCCGGTCAGCGTGTCCGGTCCCGCAGTGCCTGGAATGAATGCCATCGCTCTAGCCTCTATAGGCCTGAGCCAAAGTCTTTCTGCAGCGTCGTTCTCGCGGCTCAGGCTGCGTTATCCAAGCGCCGGCGCTCGCCTGTTATTCTTGTAAGTGCCTTGCGCGACCCCCGTCATCGCGCGCGGCTTACCCCACTGTCGCACCCGGCGACACGCCGCCACTCGCTGGCATCAGCCTATCAAAGTCAGTGTGGAAAAGAAACAAAATGAATAGCTGCATAGAATCACCTAACACTATTCGCTTCCCTGGCGTTGTTAGGCAATGATAGATACTTGTTAGCACTTCTGTTGGTCAATTATCTCCACGGAATCAACCTCTTCCTTGACCGAAATTGGCTACTGCTGTAGTCCTTCACGCCGAGGTGGTAAATTTATTGGATTCGAAATTGCATCCATTCAGATGTATTTGGCGCGTCATGCGATATCGCCGGCCCAAGGCCCGTCACTCCTGCTACCTTACTGCCTTCCGGAGACAGGACAGCGTCCGAAGGGTAGGGGACCCGTGCCCCGGCCTCACACGGTGATCGTACTCTCGATCCCGAGGAGCGTGACGCCGGCGCCCGGAATGGTGACGCCCGCGCTCAGCGCCAGCGTGTCGCTCCCCGACCCACCGTCATAGAGACCGGCGAAGTCCGCCTGGTTTGCCACCATGAAGACGTCATCGCCAGAGCCGCCGAAGAGGCTGTCGACGCCCGCCCCGCCGGAAAGTGTGTCGCCACCGCCATCTCCGGAAAGCCGGTCGTTGCCAGTGCCACCGGAGAGGCTGTCCGCGCCCGATCCACCGAAGAAGAAGGAGTCGTTGCCACCACCGCCGTAGAGATGATCTTGGCCGGACCCACCGAAAAAGCTCCGGTCAGCGCCTCCGTCGCCAAAGAGGTGGTCGTCACCCGCGTCGCCGAAGAAGCGAAAGTCGTTCCCAATGCCGCCGTAGAGGCGATCACCGTCGCTGCCGCCGTAAAAGCCAAGAAGAGTCACGCCGGGGATAAAGACAACGCCGCCGTCGTTTGCATCACCACCGAAGAGGCTATCATCGCCATCTCCGCCGTAGAAAATGACGTCCCTTCCAGCGTCGCCGTAGAGGCTGTCGGCACCGGAACCGCCAAGGAAGCGACCGTCATCTCCGGTGCCGCCAAAGAGCGCATCATCGCCTTCATCACCATAGACGAGAGAGTCATCTCCATCGTCGCCGTAGAGGCTGTCGGCCCCCAGGCCGCCGGACAGGGCGTCCGCACCGGAGCCGCCGTAGAAGCGAGCGTCATCCCCGCTGCCGCCGGAGAGACTGTCGGATCCGGACCCTCCATAGAATTGCTCATCATTCCCGCTGCCAGCGTAGAGGTTGTCGTTGGCTTGGCCGCCGAGGAAGCGTCGGTCGTCACCCGCGTCGCCGAAGAGGGCATCGAGCCCTGTCCCGCCAAAAAGGCTGGTGTCGTTACCACCGCCTCCGAAGAGGCTATCGTCGCCATCATCACCGTATAGCCAGGTATCGGCGCCGCTTCCGCCAGTTAGAGTATCATTTGCTCCACCGCCGAGCAAAACCCGGTCGGCTCCGCTACCGCCTGAGAGGCTGTCGTCGGCTTGTCCACCGAATAGATAACGATCATCCCCTTGGCCGCCGCTGATGTAGTCTGCCGCCTGGCCGCCGAAAAAAGAAGTATCGTTGTCGTCATCACCGTAAAGGCGGTCGGAGCCCTGATCGCCTCTGAGATAGTACTCGCTTCCGCCACCGCCGAACATACGGTCGTCTCCGGCGCCGCCATAGATATAGCCGTCGGCACCCCCATCGCCAAAGATGCTGTCTGCACCGGAGTCTCCTGCCAGTCCGGCATCGCCCCCTACGCCGCCAAAAATACTGTCGGATCCGGAACCGCCATAGAGGTCTAGGTCGATTCTATCGCCGCCGTAGAGACTGTCATCGCCGTCGCCTCCAAGGAAACTTGTGTCCGCTCCGGCATCACCAAAGAGCTGGTCTGCGCCTGAGCTGCCGAAGAAGAAGGAGTCTTTCCCGCTGCCACCGAAGAGGCTATCGTCCCCGGAGGCTCCGAAGAACTGCGAGTCGAATCCACTGCCGCCGGACAGGCGGTCGGCGCCGCTCTCTCCGAAGAAGCTCCTGTCGATGTCATCTCCACCCTGCAGATCGTCGTCACCACTGCCGCCGTAAAAGTAAGAATCGCTGCCATCACCGCCGTAGAGACTATCGGCGCCATCCTCCCCATAAAAGCCGTCGTCATTTCCCTGATCACCGAACAGCGCATCCAATCCAGATCCGCCGAAGAAGCCACCATCGATCCCGCTACCGCCGAACAGGCTGTCGGACCCCGTGTCGCCGAAGAAGTTTCCCTCCTCTCCACTGCCGCCGAAGAGGCTGTCAGAGCCGGAGGCTCCGTAGAACAGAGCGTCATTGCCTTCGCTGCCGTAGAGGCGATCGGAGCCGGTGTCGCCAAAGAAGCTGCGGTCGCCTGCGTCACCGCCGTCCAGGTTGTCGGCGCCACTGCCACCGAACAAGAGGGAGTCGGCCCCTTGATCACCGAAAAGGCTGTCGATGCCGCTGCCCCCATAGAAGGCCGAGTCCTCTCCATCGCCGCCGGCCAGCCTGTCGTTCCCGCGATCACCGTAGAAGAGGCTATCGGCGCCGCTCTCTCCATAGAGGCGGTCCGCGCCGCTGCCGCCGTAGAGAGTAGCGTCGCTACCGCTGCCGCCATAGGCGGTATCGTTGTCGTTGCCGCCGAAGATCAGGCTGTCCTCGCCAAGACCGCCGTAGATCTTGTCCGCGGCCGCGCGGCCCAGCAGCTGGCGGTCGTCGCCGCCATCGCCCGAGACCGTGTCGATCCCGCCGCCTCCGTAGAAGGTGGCATCATCGCCGCTGCCTCCGAACAGCGTGTCCCGCTTGCCGCCGCCGTAAATGAAACGGTCGTCCCCACTGTCCCCGGTTATGGTGTCGGCCCCGGCCCCTCCGTATAAATAGAAGTCAGCCTCGTCGCCGCCGGCCAGGTAATCGCTGCCGACGTACCCGAAAAAGAAGAGATCGATCCCGAGACCACCGTAGATCCTGTCGGACCCGCGCCCGCCATCCAGGGTGATGTCGCTGCCGTCACCGCCGAAGAGGGTATCGTTTGCACGCTCGCCATAGAGGAACTGGTCGCCCCCTTGGCCACCATAGATCACATCGGCGTTGGCGCCGCCGTCGAGGTACCTGTCACTGCCGCTGCCGCCGGAGAGTGTATCGAGGCCGGCACTACCGTAGAGGCGGCTGTCGTTGCCACTGCCCCCGCTGATCGTGTCATCGGCCACCCCGCCGAACAGCAGCGCATCCGCTCCCGCGCCGCCGTCGATGAGGTCCGCCCTGGACCCGCCGTAGAGGCTGCTGTCATTGCCTCCATCCCCAGAGAGGCTGTCCTGGCCGGTATCTCCGAACAGCGCCGCATCCGCGCCGCTGCCGCCGAAGAGGCTGTCGTCGCCGTCCGCGCCATAGAGGCTGTCGGCGCCGCTGGCTCCATAAAGCGTGTCGCCCGCTCCATAGCCAAGAATAGTGTCGATAGCGTCAGTGCCCGTCAGTGTATCGGGCCCAGCAGTTCCCGGAATGAATGCCACGACGCTACCTCCTTCGATGCGATCCGTTCGCAACTTGGATCTGTCAAATATGCGCGGTGCCGCTCACTATACACGGATAGCGGACCACCCGGAACGCGTCTCCCGACGGTGTGAACACCGCCGAGGCAGGCTGTTCCAACTTTTCCGGACAGAGCAGGTCGGCTTTCGCCCTGTCGTTGTTCTATCTCTGGTCTGGATTGTCCCGGCTATCCTACTCGAAGTGGAGGGCACCCCTCAGACGGTGATGGTGAAGTCGATGCTCGTCAGGGTCACGCCGGCGCCCGGGATGGTTACGCCCGAGGTAAGCGCCAGCGTGTCGGCCCCGGTATCGCCGTCGTAAACGCCGGCGAAGTCTGCCTGGCTCGCCACCAGGAAGAGGTCGGCGCCGCTGCCGCCGAAGAGGCTGTCGACGCCTAGACCGCCGGTCAGCGTGTCAGCCTCCTCCTCGCCATAAAGCCTGTCGTTGCCGGCCTCACCGGACAAGGCGTCGCCCCCGCTGCCGCCGAAGAAGGAGCCGTCATGCCCATCACCGCCGTAGAGGCTGTCGGCGCCGCTGTCGCCGAAGAAACGGGAGTCGTCTCCATCACCGCCGAAAAGGCTGTCGGCACCGGTGTTGCCGAAGAAGACGCTGTCATCTCCGCTGCCGCCAGAGAGGCCGTCGGCGCCGCTGCCACCGTAGAAGATGCTGTCTTCTCCACTGTCGCCGGAGAGGCTGTCGCTGCCGCTGCCACCGCGCAAGAGTATGTCATCCCCGTCGCCGCCGTAGAGGCTGTCGGTGCCACCGCCAGCGTAGAGGTAGTAGTCGTTCCCCTCGCCACCATAGAGGCGGTCGTTTCCTATACCACCGTAAAGGTAGTAGTCTCTTCCGCTGCCACCGGAGATGCTGTCGTCGCCTTCGTCACCGAAGAAGCGGAGATCGACCCCACTGCCACCGGAGAGGCTATCGGCGCCGCTGCCAGCGAGGAAGGAGGTATCATTTCCATCATCGCCGTAGAGGCTGTCGGCACCGCTGCCGCCGAAGAAGCGGGAATCGTTTTCGTCACCGCCGTAGAGGCGGTCAGCGCCGCTGTCGCCGATGAAATTGCTGTCCTTTCCACTGCCTCCGTAGAGGCCGTCGTCGCCGCTGCCACCATAGAAGATATTGTCCTCTCCACTGCCGCCGGCCAGACTGTCATTACCGTCGCCACCGCGGAAGGCAAGGTCATCCCCATCATCACCATAGAGACTGTCCGTGCCGCCGCCGGCGTAGAGGTAGTAGTCATTCCCCTCGCCACCGAAGAGCTTGTCGTCTCCTATGCCACCGTAAAGGTAGTAGTCTCTTCCGCTGCCGCCGGAGATGCTGTCGTCGCCCTCGTCACCGAATAAGCGGACATCGGCGCCGCTGCCACCGGAGAGGCTATCGGCGCCGCTGCCGCCAAAGAAGGAGGTATCACCTCCATCACCGCCGGCGAGGTTATCGGCACCGCTGCCACCAAAGAAAACCGAGTCACGTCCACTCCCGCCGGCGAGGCTGTCGGCGCCCTTGCCGCCGTAGAACGACAGGTCATAACCGCTGCCGCCGTAAAGGTCGTCTCGGCCGCTGGCGCCGAAGACGCTTCCATCGCTGCCGTTGCCTCCGAAGACCGTGTCGTTGTCGTTGCCGCCGAAGATCAGGCTATCGTCGCCGGCACCACCGTAGAGCTTGTCCGAAGCGGCGCGGCCGAGGAGCTGCCGGTCGTTGCCGGCATCCCCCGACAGCGTGTCGATCCCGCCGCCGCCGTAGAAGGTCGCGTCCGCCCCGCTTCCGCCGTAGAGCCTGTCCCGTCTTCCACCGCCATAGAAGAAGAGATCGTCCCCGCTGCCTCCTGAGAGGAGGTCGCTTCCGGCCCCTCCGAAGAGGTAAAGGTCGTCGCCCGCCTCTCCGGCCAGGCTATCGCTTCCGACATCGCCATAGAGCCGTTGATCGCTCCCGACACCGCCGTAGATCTTGTCCGACGCACGCTCCCCATCGAGATGGCTGTCGCTGCCGTCTCCGCCGAAAATCGTGTCGTTGGCCCGCTCTCCATAGAGGAGATGATCAGCGCCGTCGCCGCCGTAGATCACATCGGCATTGGCGCCGCCGTCCAGATGACTGTCGTTCCCGCTGCCTGCGAAGAGCCTGTCCAGGCCGGCACTGCCGTAAAGGAAGCTGTCGTTGCCGCTGCCTCCGCTGATCATGTCGTCGGCCACCCCGCCGAAAAGGAGCGCATCCGCGCCTTCGCCGCCGTCGAGTAGATCCGCTCTGGAGCCGCCGTAGAGGCCAGTGTCGTCTCCCTCTTCGCCGGCAAGGTTGTCGCGCCCGGTGCCGCCTGCCAGCACCGCGTCGTCGCCGCTACCACCGTAAAGGCTGTCGTCGCCTTGCGCACCATCAAGACTGTCGGCGCCGCTCGCCCCGTAAAGCGTGTCATTCGCCCCATAGCCAAGGATGGTGTCGACCGCGCTGCTGCCAGAAAGCGTGTCCGGACCGTTGGTTCCAGGAATGAAAGCCACTGCTCAAGCCCTCAGTTCCGATGGTGCCGTCTATGACGCAGCGAGCGTCGGGTCGGGAGACTACCCCTCTGGCCTACCCGAGACCGGTCACGGCACCGCGATGATCGTGCCCAGATGAAGACTAGCACAGTCCTGCAGGTGACGCCACGTCGGTTAGGGGAGCAACGATAGAGTTAGAGCTAGATCGTCACTTCAATCGATAGCAGCCCGGCGCCGCCCCCCGGAATGGTGACGTTCTGGCCCAGGACCAGGGTGTCCGATCCACCACCACCGTCGTAAAGGTAACCGCCAAAATCGCTTTGATTGTCCACGATGAAAACGTCGTCGCCTTCGCCGCCGTAGAGGCTGTCGGAGCCGGCGCCGCCGACCAGCGTATCGCCGCCATCGTCGCCGAAGAGCCGGTCGTTGTCACTGCCACCGGAAAGGTAGTCGGCCGCCGACCCGCCAAAGAAAGAAACGTCGTTACCGCGGCCACCGTCCAGGCTGTCGGAGCCCGATCCACCGAAGAAGAAACGGTCGTCCCCATTGCCGCCGACCAGCTGATCATCGCTACTGCCTCCGAAGAAGCGAAGATCATCGCCAACGCCACCATAGAGGCGATCGAGGCCGGTTCCTCCATAGAAACCAAAGAGGGTTGGGCCAAGGGGAACGATCAGTCCGCCATCAGCTCCACCTCCGCCGAAGAGGCTATCGTCGCCCGCGCCGCCGTAGAAGAGTGTGTCGTTCCCACCGTCACCGAAGAGGACGTCGGCGCCCGACCCGCCAAAAAGTCTGCCGTCGGCCCCGGTTCCGCCGAAGAGGGAGTCGTCGCCCTCGTCGCCGTAGAAGCGCGAATCGTTTCCTGCCTCGCCGAAGAGGACATCCTGACCCGTCCTGCCATAGAATCGGTCATCGTCTCCCTCGGCGCCAAAGAGGCTGTCGTCGCCATCAGCGCCGTAAAATGAGAGATCGTCACCGCTGCCACCGTAAACGATATCGTTGGCGCCGGCCCCCGAAAAGTCACTATCGGTTCCGCTTCCTCCGAAAAGACTGTCATCGCCGCCACCGCCGAAGAAGACAGAATCCTCGCCGTCACCGCCACTGAGGTAGTCCGCGTCGTTGTTGCCGAATAGAGAGAGGTCATCACCGTCACCGCCATAAAGGCGATCGGCACCGGCGCCGCCTGAAAGGTCATACTCGTTACCGTTGCCGCCGAAGATATGGTCGGATCCGGAGCGGCCATTCAGGCTCTCATCCGCGCCATCGCCCCCGAAAAGGCTGTCCGCGCCGGAACTCCCAAAGAGATAGGTGTCTACCCCACCGCCTCCAAAGAGGCTGTCGTCGCCATTGCCACCGTAGAGATAGGAATCCACGCCGCTGCCGCCATAGAGAGTGTCGTCGCCAAGATCACCGTAGACATACGCGTCCCCTCCGCTGCCGCCGTAAAGCCTGTCCAGTCCCGAACCGCCGTAGATGTCGAAGTCGAACCCGTCATCGCCGAAGAGGGCGTCGGCTCCTGACCCGCCTTCGAATCGACCATCGATACCGGATCCGCCGAAGAGGGAATCGTCGCCATCGCCGCCAAGGAGCTGGTCTTTGTCGTCATCGCCATAGAGCCAGTCGGAACCGGCGCCGCCCGACAAGGTGTCCCTACCGGATCCACCAAAGAAGGAGCTGTCATTGCCGCTGCCCCCGGAGAGGGAGTCGGATCCAGAACCGCCAAAGAAGCTCTCGTCGGTCCCGCTGCCGCCATAGAGACGATCATCCCCGTTCCGACCTTCGAAGCTGCTGTCATTTCCATCGCCCCCAAAAATGGCATCCTGATCAGCACCGCCGAAAAAGACGCGATCGTCTCCATCATCGCCGAAGAGGCTGTCGCTGCCACCAACGCCGTAGAACAATGCGTCTTCACCACTGCCGCCGTAAAGGAGGTCATTTCCACCATTTCCAACGAAGAATCCGTCAGGGCCGCTGCCTCCGAAAAGACTGTCATCGCTCGCACCGCCGAAGAAGAATTGATCAGATCCAGCACCCCCTTCGAGTCTATCGTCACCGTCTTGGCCAAGGAAAACAGTGTCCTGACCGCTACCGCCATAAAGGCGGTCGTTGTCGCCGAGGCCGAAGAAGCTCGAGTCGCCGCCGCTGCCACCGAAAAGGCTGTCGTCGCCCGCATCACCATAGAAGAAGATGTCTTCTCCGTCGTCACCCCTCATGTAGTCTTCGCCTTCACCACCTAAGAAGGAGGTGTCGTTACCAAGACCGCCGTATAGGCGGTCTTCACCCAGGTCACCGCGGATGTAGTATTCTTGTCCGTCGCCGCCAAAGATGGCGTCATCCCCAGCATCTCCGTTGATGTAGCCGTCGTCGCCTTCGTCGCCGAAGATGCTGTCGTCGCCGCTGTCACCATAGAGCTGAGCGTCAAGCTGGACGCCGCCGAAGATGCTGTCAGCGCCGCTGCCTCCATAGAAGTTCACATCCACGCCGCTTCCGCCGAAGATGATATCATCCCCGCCCTGCCCAAAGAAGCTGGTGTCGTTGTCGGCGTCGCCGAAGAGGGCGTCCGATCCGCTCCCACCCAAGAAACTAAAGTCGTCTCCGTCACCACCAATCAGGGCGTCCGACCCGCTTTCACCGAAGAAGCGGTTGTCCTTGCCACTGTCTCCGAAAAGACTATCGTCACTCCCATCGCCATAGAAGTAGCTGTCGTACCCACTACCGCCGTACATGCGGTCTTCGCCAAGCCCTCCGCGGATGAGAACTTCTTTCCCGTCGCCGCCAAAGATGGCGTCATCCCCAGCATCTCCGTTGATGTAGCCGTCGTCGCCTTCGTCGCCGAAGATGCTGTCGTCGCCGCTGCCACCATCGAGGTCTTTGTCACCTTGGTAACCGCCAAAGATGCGGTCGACGCCGGTACCTCCATAGAAGGCCCGATCCACTCCGCTGCCACCGATGATGCTGTCGTCCCCGTCCCGCCCGAGGAATCTGCCATCCATACCGGCATCGCCGAGTAGGGTGTCAGATCCGCTTCCGCCCAAGAAACTAAAGTCGTCTCCGTCACCACCGAAGAGGGCGTCCGACCCGCTTCCACCGAAGAAGCGACTGTCCTTTCCACCACCTCCGAAAAGGCTGTCGTCGTCGTTCTCGCCGAAGAAGCGTGAGTCGTCGTCCTCGCCGCCGTAAAGGCTGTCAGCGCCACTGCCTCCATAGAGGGAGACGTCGGCGCCAGTGCCTCCGTAGAGGCTGTCGCGCCCGCTGCCACCGAAGAGGCTTCCATCGTCGCCGTCCTCGCCGGCTAGTCTGTCGTTACCCCTGTCGCCGTAAAGGAGACTATCGCTGCCGCTTCCACCGTAGAGACGGTCTGCGCCGCTGCCACCGTAGAGGCTCAGGTCGCTGCCGCTGCCGCCGGAGAGGGTATCGTTATCATTACCACCAAAGAGGGCGCTGTCGTCGCCCAGATCTCCGAAAAGCTTGTCTGCCGCGGCCCGGCCGTGCAGCTGCCTATCATCGCCGCCGTCGCCCGAGACCGTATCGATGCCCCCGCCACCGTAGAAAGTCGCGTCATCTCCGCTGCCACCGAAAAGCCTGTCCCGCTTGCCCCCGCCGTAGAGGAAGAGGTCGTTGCCACTGTCTCCGGAGAGGAGGTCCAAGCCGGCTCCCCCATAGAGGTAGAGGTCATCTCTGTCGCCGCCGAAGAGGCTGTCGCTGCCGACATAGCCGAAGAGGAAGAGATCGATCCCGGACCCGCCGTAGAGCTTGTCCGATCCCCGCTCTCCTTGCAGCGAGAGATCGCTGCCGTCACCGCCGTAGATAGTATCGTTGGCCCGCTCTCCTTAGAGGAACTGGTCCGATCCATCGCCACCGTAGATCACGTCAGCGTTGGCTCCGCCGTCGATGTTCCTGTCGTTGCCGCTACCTGCGATGATGGTGTCGAGGCCAGCACCGCCGTAGATCAGACTGTCGTCGCCGCTGCCGGCATCGATGGTGTCGTCGGCGACACCGCCGAAGAGCTGCGCGTCCGATCCGGCCCCGCCGAAGAGGGCGTCCGCCCTGGACCCGCCATAAAGCGAGCTGTCATCGCCCTCGTCCCCTGAGAGGCTGTCTTGCCCGCTATCCCCGAAGAGCGCTTCGTCCGCGCCGCTGCCACCAAAGAGCGAGTCATCGCCGTCCGCACCATAGAGGCTATCGGCGCCGCTCACCCCGTAGAGCGTATCATTCGCGCCATAGCCGAGGATGGTGTCGATCTCGTCGCTACCTGTCAGGGTATCGGGTCCAACCGTTCCCGGAATGAATGCCATTGCGCTGCCTCCCCAATGCGATGGGCTCGACGTCCGGACCATTCTGACGTGTGGATTGCTCTATACACTACAGTGGTCCAGCAAGCCTAGGCCTGGCGGCGCTGTGAACGCCATGAGGTCTCGCGGGGTCTCGTCGACAGGCTGGCTTGCTCATATTTGCCCTAGTAGATGGTCACCTCGATCGAGATGAGGTCGTTGCCGCTGTTCGGAATGGTGACGCCGGTTCCGAGGTACAGCGTGTCGGACCCGCCGCCGCCGTCGTAGAGGTAGCCTGCGAAATCGCTCTGGCTTGCAACGAAGAAGGTGTCGCTGCCGCCGTCACCGTAGAGCGTATCACTGCCCGCGCCGCCGATCAGGATGTCGGCATCGTTCTCGCCATCCAGCCAGTCGTTGCCGCTGCCACCCAAAAGGAAATCCTCATCCGCGCCCCCGTAGAAGTGGCTGTCGTTGCCGCTGCCACCGAAGAGGCTGTCGCGCCCGGAAGATCCGAGGAACGAGCTATCGTTCCCATCGTCGCCGTAGAGCGTGTCGTAGCCTCCCCCACCGTCGAAGAAGGAGTCCGAGCCGGCGCCGCCGAAAAGCCTGTCGTCGCCGTCCGCCCCGACGAACTCGGAGTCATCGCCGGCACCGCCATCCAGGGTGTCGGATCCTTCGTTACCGCGGAAACTAGCGTCATTGCCAGCATCGCCGGAAAGGCTGTCGCTGCCGGAGTTCCCGAAGAACTGACTGTCGGCGCCACTGCCACCGGAGAGGCTGTCGCTGCCTGAATCGCCAAAGAAGGTTGCATCGCTGCCGCTGCCGCCTGCCAGGCTGTCGTCGCCGTAGCTCCCGGCGAAGTCGCGATCATCTCCATTGCCGCCGTAGAGGCTGTCGTCGCCATCCTCGCCGAAAAAGCTGACGTCATCTCCATCGCCGGCGGCAAGGCGGTCGCCGCCGGAGCCGCCGAAAAAGACGCTGTCGATCCCGCTGCCGCCAAAGAGGCTGTCGCTGCCCGAGCCTCCGAAGACAAAGCTGTCGCCGCCGCTGCCGGTCGAGACGCTGTCGTTTCCGCTGCCGCCCGACAGGCCGGAATCCTCACCTCCGCCGGCGTCCAGGACGTCGTCGCCGCCACCACCGCGGAAGCTGAAGTCATCCCCATCGCCGCCGAACAGGCTGTCGTCACCTTCCTCGCCATAGAAGCGTTGATCGGCGCCGTCGCCGCCGATCAGGAGGTCGGAACCTAGGCCACCGAGGAAAGTCCCGTCAGCTCCACTGCCGGCGGAGAGGCTGTCGGACCCAGATCCTCCGAAGAAGCTGGTGTCGCTTCCGCTTCCGCCGAAGAGGTTGTCCGATCCAGACCCGCCGTAGAAGGAGAGGTCGTTTCCTTCATCGCCGAAAAGGTCGTCGTCACCATCTTCTCCGTAGAAGCGGTCGTCGTCCCCGGCGCCGGCGGAGAGGCTGTCGGCGCCCGAGGCCCCGAAGAAGAGGTAGTCGCCTCCATCTCCGCCATAGAGGCTGTCTGTTCCGGACCCGCCAAGGAAGTTGAGGTCAGCGCCGCTGCCGCCGAAGATGCTGTCGTCGCCGTCCTCACCCCGCAGGAGTGTCTCTCGCCCGCTGCCGCCGAAGAGAACATCGGATCCCGATCGGCCGAAGAACTGCCAATCATCGCCACTGCCACCTGCAATACTGTCGTCACCGTCACCGCCAAAGAGGTTAACGTCATCGCCACTTTCACCGAAGATGCTATCGGCGCCGGAACCACCGTTGAAGAACTGTTCGTTTCCATCGCCGCCGTAAAGGCTGTCGTTGCCCGTTCCACCATAGAAAAGATTGTCTGTGCTGCTGCCACCGAAGAGAGAATCGTTGCTATCCCCTCCATAGAAACGCCGGTCTTGCCCGCTGCCGCCAAAGAGGTGGTCGGAACCAGACCCACCATAGAAGCCTTGGTCCTCTCCGCCGTCGCCAGAAAGGCTGTCGTCGCCACCGTCGCCGAAGAATCCGGTGTCTCCCCCACTGCCGCCGAAGAGGCTGTCGGCACCGCTGCCGCCGCTGAACCCGATCAGCGCCTGGGTTGCGGTGAAAAAGCTGCCTCCATCACTGCCGCTGTTGCCCGAGAGGCTGTCGGCTCCGGAACCACCCGAGAAGAAGGCGTCGTCTCCATCGCCTCCGGCCAGGCTGTCGGACCCGAGACCGCCGTAGAAGAATCTGTCGTTCCCCTCGTCGCCGAAGAGCGCATCCGTTCCGGTTCCGCCAAAGAAGGCGTAGTCGAAGTCTTCGCCGCCGAAGAGGCTGTCGTTATCGTCACCGCCAAAGAAGAAGTTATCAAGGTCTGCCCCGCCGAAAACGGTATCCTTGTCATTCCCGCCGTACACGAGCCTGTCGTTGCCCGATCCACCATAAATTTTGTCGGCAGCGGCCCGGCCGAGCAGTTGCCGGTCGCTGCCATCGTCTCCCGACAGCGTGTCTACCCCGCCGCCACCGTAGAGCGTCGCGTCGACCCCGCTGCCCCCGTAGATCTTGTCCCGCTTTCCACCACCGTAGAGGAAGCGATCGTTGCCACTGTCGCCCGAAAGAGTATCGTTGCCGGCACCCCCGTAGAGATAGAAGTCATAGCCTTCACCACCTCTGATGACGTCGCTGCCGACATCTCCGTAGAACAGCTGATCGAAGCCGTCTCCTCCGTAGAGTCTGTCGGAACCGCGCTCGCCATCAAGCACGGCGTCGTTGCCGGCACCACCGAAGATGCTGTCATTGGCGCGCTCGCCATAAAGGAACTGATCGGGGCCGTCGCCACCATAGATCACATCGGCATTGGCACCGCCGTCGAGAAAGCGGTCGCTGCCGCTGCCGCCAAAGAGCGTGTCGAGACCGGCGCCGCCGAAAAGGTATCTGTCTTTTCCGCTGTCTCCGGCGATGGTGTCGTCCGCTATACCGCCGAAGAGGAGGGAGTCTGCCCCATCGCCGCCGTCGATTATGTCCGCCCTGGAGCCTCCGTATAGGCTGCTGTCATTGCCTGCGTCTCCAAAGAGGCTGTCGCGTCCGGTGCCACCTTCCAGCACCGCATCGTCACCACTTCCGCCGAAGAGGCTGTCGTCGCCCGCCGCGCCGTAGAGGCTATCGGCGGCGCTCAGGCCGTAAAGAGTATCGCTTGCGCCATAGCCAAGGATGGTGTCGATAGCGTCGGTGCCGGTGAGCGTGTCCGGTCCGCCGCTGCCCGGAATGAATGCCATGGCCTGCCTCTCCCCGTTTTACGCCTCCCCGCTGAGAGCCTACGGCGATCCCGCGCTTTTTCAAGCTGTCTTGTAGTTTGGCACGGAACAAGAGGGGAATTTCTACCAATACTTGTCGCGGGAGCCATGATTGGGAAGAGGTCTCACAATCGCTCTACTTTAACTAGTTCGCTGAGAGCTTGGCGACGACGAGAAAGTCGGTGGCCAGATTCTCGCAACTGGCTGCATTTGTTATCAGCTCACAAGAGTCGAAGCCTGCCCACGACAACAGGGCCCAGCGGTCAACAAGACCGTTGTGTCCAGGTGATCTCCGCTCGTACCGCGAAGGGCAGGGGAGGAGCCACCTGCCTCACAGGGTTACGGTGATGGTGAAGTCGATGCTGTCGAGCGTGACGCCAGCCGCCGGGATGGTGACGTCGAAATCGAGCACCAGCGTGTCTGTGCCCGAACCTCCGTTATAGAGACCGGCGAAGTCCGCCTGGTCGTCGACGACGAAGACATCGTTGCCGCGGCCTCCGAATAGACTGTCGACACCCGAACCACCGTTCAGGACATCGGCGTCATTGTCACCGAATAGGCGGTCATCGCCATCGTCGCCGGCCAGCCTGTCGATACCCGACCCACCGAAGAAGTCGTGGTCCTGCCCACTGCCGCCGTAGAGATAGTCGTTACCGCTGCCGCCGTAGAAGGAGCTGTCGTTTCCCCGACCGCCGAAGAGATTGTCGGTGCCGCTACCTCCATAGAAGGCGCGGTCCGATCCATTGTCGCCGGAGAGGCTATCGTCGCCCAGGTCGCCAAAAAAGGTGAGGTCGCCTCCGCTGCCGCCCAAGACACTATCGTTACCGCTATCGCCGTAGAAGAAGTAGTCGATCCCGCTATCGCCGAAGAGGCTGTCGTCGCCGTCGCCACCTTTCCACTGGAACTCGTTCCCGACACCGGCGTAGAGACGATCGCTGCCGCTATCACCGAAAAAGCCATCATCGGATCCATTGCCGCCAGCGATCATGTCATCGCCAGAACCGCCATAGAACCCGCCGTCTTCCCCTTCGCCGCCATAGAGACTGTCCGTGCCGTCGTTGCCCTGAAAGCTCAGGTCTTGGGCATCCCCCCCAGAGAGGATATCATCACCGCTGCCCCCGCGGAACACCGAGTCGAATCCGCTACCTGCAGAGATGCTGTCGTTACCGCTTTGGCCGAAAAAGAATGCATCAAAACCGCTGTCCCCTGACAGGCCGTCGTCTCCGCTGCCACCGTAAAAGCGGCGATCTTCGCCACGACCGCCCGACAGGGTATCGGCGCCGCTGCCACCCAGGAAGGCGCTGTCGTTGCCGCTGTCACCGAAGAGCCCATCATTACCGTCACCGCCGTAGAAGGAGCGCTCTACCCCGCTGCCGCCGTAGAGGCGGTCCAGTCCGCTGGCACCATAGACGGTGCCATCGCTGCCATCGCCGCCGAAGACCGTATCGTTGTCGTTGCCGCCGAAGATCAGGCTATCGTCGCCGTCATCGCCATAGAGCTTGTCCGACCCCCCGCGGCCAAGCAGTTGACGATCATCGCCGGACCCCGCCGACAGCGTGTCGATTCCACCGCCGCCGTCGAAGGTAGCATCCTCACCACTGCCGCCGAACAGCCGATCAACCTTGCCGCCGCCATAGAGGAAAGCATCGTCCCCACTGTCTCCGGCGATGAGGTCGGTTCCGGCACCACCATAGAGGTAGAGATCGTTTCCGCTGCCACCGTAGAGGCTATCGCTGCCGACGTCTCCATAGAGCAGTTGATCGATGCCGCGATCGCCGTATATCCGGTCGGATCCACCTTCGCCGTCGAGCAAGACATCGCTGCCATCTCCGCCAAAGACCCTGTCATTGGCCGGACCGCCATAGAGGAAAAGGTCGAATCCATTGCCACCATAGACGGCATCTCCATTGGCGCCGCCATCGAGATAGCGATCAACTCCGCTGCCACCGAACAGAGTGTCGAGGCCCTTGCCGCCGTCTAGCAAACTGTCGCTGCCGCTGCCTCCGCTGATCGTATCGTCGCCGAGCCCTCCGATGAGGCCGGCATCCGCGCCTTCGCCGCCGTCGAGCAGGTCATCGCGCGAGCCGCCGTCGAGGCCGCGGTCATCACCGGCACCGCCGAACAGGCTGTCGCGACCGGTGCCGCCTGCCAGCGTCGCCTCCCCGCCACTGCCGCCGAAGAGGCTGTCGTTGCCCTGCGCACCGTAAAGGCTGTCCGCCGCGCTCACCCCATAGAGCGTGTCATCGCCGCCGTAACCCAAAATGGTGTCGACGTTGTCCGTCCCGGTCAGCGTGTCCGGTCCGTCAGTACCTGGAATGATTGCCATGGCGCCCTCCCGACGACTCCCTCCGTTCCGGCCAAAGACTACAATGATCGGACAGATTTGACAGCCTGTTTTGCCTGCAGGCTACCATTGGAGGAGGAGGGGCACTTCAAATCAATTCAAAGAACCAGGAGGAGGACCTGTGAACAAAGCGGCGCTGGGCGGCCACCCATGACCCTCAACGCCGAATCTAGGCCTCGGCGCCAAGGGTCGATGGGTTACGTCGTGTGGCTTGACCGCTTGGGTCTCAGCTGAAGAGGAAGTCAGTCGCGGTCAATTGGTCGGCTTGGCTGATAGCGGTGAGCGCGATCTCGAAGTTCGCAACGCCGTTGCCGTTTGAATCGACCTCGATCCGCTCCCCGGCCGCGTCGAAGCGGGCTTGGGGCCCGGAGCCGTCGAAGCCGGCGTCGGCGATCCACTGCCCGCTGCCGCCGTTCACCTGCAAAGCGACAAGGTCGCCTGCGCCGGCTGCTGCCGCATCGGAGGTGAAATCGGTAATGACGGCCTCCAGACCACTACCGGGATAATCGAAGGAGAAGCGGTCTTGACCGATGCCGCCGGTCATGCTGTCCAGCCCCAAGCTTCCCACCAGGGTGTCGTCTCCGGCACCCCCGTAGATCCGATCGTCCCCTTGACTGCCGCTCAGACTGTCACCTCCGCCGTCGCCATAGATCTTGTCGTCGCCGAAGCCGCCTGAGGCGCTGTCTCCGCTGGCACCGCCGAACAGAGTATCGTTTTGGTCGTCGCCGTAGAGATAGTCGCCGCCGTTCTGGCCGCGCAGCAGGTCATCGCCATCGCCGCCGACCACGAAGTCCCGGCCGCCGCCACCGCGGATATCGTCCGCGCCCAGGCCACCATAGAGGTTGTCGAGGCCGTTATTGCCCTGCAGGCTGTCGCTGCCGCTTGCTCCGAAGAGCTTATCGAGACCGCCTCCGCCCACCATGAGGTCGCTGCCGCCCTCACCGAGTATGGAATCGTCGCCCCCCTGACCGAACAGGGAATCGTTGCCGCTGCCTCCGTAGAGAACGTCGTTGTCCGCACCGCCCCGCAGGGTGTCGGTCGCACTGCCTCCGAAGAGGCGGTCTTCCCCCCCCTTGGCCAAGAAAGGTATGGGATGTTTCGACAAAGGTACCACTGTAGGCGGTATCGGCACCGTCGCCGCCTCGAAAGAGATCGTCGCCGTAGGGAGAACTGAAGGTGTCGTCACCGTCGCCACCGTTGGCGGTATCGGTATAGAACTCTCCCGTTAAGAAGTCGTCTCCGGACCCTCCGAACAGAGTGTCGCCGTCCTGCCCCCCGAAAAGTGTATCCGCACCGGATGCACCGAACGACGTGTCGTCGCCAACGTCGCCAAAGGCCCGGTCGTCGCCATCCCGGCCGACGACATGGTCGTCACCGGAGTAGGCGAAAATCGTATCGGATAGATTTCCGCCGTAGAGAGCCTCGGTGAGGCTGGTCCCATAGATGGTCGCCATCGATCCTTCCTCCTCGCTTCTTGGACTGCGATATCAGTTGAATAGGAAATCGGTCGCGGTGAGCTGACTGGCATTGGTTACGCCGGTGAGCGCGATCTCGAAGTCGGCAGCGCCGTCGCCGTCCGAATCTACCTCGACTTGGTCCAGGGTCTCGTCGAAGCGGGCTTGCGGGCCTGACGCGTCGAAGGTGGCGTCGCCGATCCAGAGGCCACTGCCGCCCGAGGCCCCTAGGACGACAACGTCGCCCGCACCGGGCGCCGTCACGTTGGAGGTAAAGTCGGTGATGACGGCCGAGAGCCCGCCGCTGGGCGCAGCGAAGACGAAGCTGTCTTCACCGAGGCCGCCGGTCAGCGTGTTGCTTCCAGGCCCGCCATCCAGAAGGTCGTCCCCGGCACCGCCGTAGAGGCTGTCCGCGCCCAGGTCATCGCCGTAGAGGGCATCGTTGCCGCCGTCTCCATAGAGGGCATCCGCGCCGGTGCCGCCAAATGCGGTATCGTCATCGGCCCCGCCGTAGAGCCAGTCCTGCTGGCCACTGCCGTGCATGACATCGTCGCCATTCTGGCCCCGCAGAAAGTCGGCCGCCTGGCCACCATAGAGATCGTCCACGCCCGCTCCGCCACGCAGGAAGTCGGAGTTGTTGCCGCCGTAGAGAGAGTCCCTGCCGTTGTTGCCCTGGATGTAGTCGACATCGCCGTCGCCGAAGAGGCGGTCGCTACCACCGCCGCCGACGATGTCGTCGCGGCCAAATCCACCGTAGCCGATGTCATTCCCGCCTTGTCCAAAGATGCTGTCGGCGCCGCTGTTCCCGTCCATGTCGTCAAGACCGGATCCGCCGCGCAATGTGTCGAAGCCGTCGCCGCCGCGCAGGATATCGGGCCCGCTCTGCCCGAAGAGCGTGTCTGCACCGCTGAGGCCGAAACCATCGTCCTGACCGTCACCACCTTTGAAGAAATCCGAGCCGCTGTCTCCGGCAAAAACATCGTCACCCTCGCCGCCGAAGCCGCTGTCCACGCCGTCTCCGCCGTCGAGGATATCGACATCCGTGCCGCCGGTCAGGATGTCGTCCCCCAGACTCCCGTCCAGTCGGTCCTCGCCGGAATTGCCGAAGAGGCTGTCGTTGCCGGAGGCCCCGTATTGGGTGTCACTACCGTCGCGCCCGGAAACGCGGTCGTCGCCGGAGTAGGTGAAGATAAAGTCGTCGAGATCGCCGCCAAAGAGGGTGTTGGTGATCGGGACGTCGATGATGGTTGCCATTGCGGTGCTCCTTTGGATCTTCAATTGCGGAAGCGGATCAACAAGCCATGCCAGGCAAGGACGGTGCGATCTGCTGTATCTTTGTCCGGGCTGCCGGATGCGCCTAGCTGAAGAGGAAGTCGGTCGCTGTCAGCTGATTGGCCTGGGTGATGCCGGTAAGCGCGACCTCGAAGTTGGCGGTTCCGTCGGCGTTGGAGTCCACTTGCAGCCTGTCGGTCGCATCGTCGAAGCGGACTTGCGCGGAAGAACCGTCGAATGCGGAGCCACCGATCCATGAGCCGCTGGCGCCGGCAACCTCGAGCTGGATCAAATCGGCAGCGTCGGCATTGACCACATTGGAGGTAAAGTCAGTGATGACTGCCTCCAACCCGCTTCTGAGGTAGGAGAAGCCGAAGGTATCCTGACCGGCACCGCCGCTCAACTCGTCATAGTCTCGTTCACCGTAGATCTTGTCGTCACCAGCGCCGCCGTAGATCTTGTCATCTCCTTGGTCTCCACTGATTATATCCCCGCCGCCATCACCGTAGATACGATCGTCGCCCGTGCCAGCGAGCGCTGTATCACTGTCGGCGCCGCCGAAAATCGTGTCCTTCTCGTCGTTCCCGAGAAGAATGTCGTCACCGTCCTGGCCGCGCAGAAGGTCATCGGAGCCGCTGCCGTCCAGATAGTCGTTGCCGCCTCCTCCTCTAAGCTCGTCGGCGCCGATCGAACCGAACAGGCTGTCGGTGCCGTTGTTGCCCTGCAGGCTGTCTATGCCGAAACCACCGTAGAGGAAGTCCGCGCCCCCGCCGCCTACCATGAAATCGCCGTCATCGGCGCCGATCGCCGTGTCGTCTCCGCCCTGGCCAAAGATGTAGTCGCCGCCCGTGCCACCGCTCAAAAAGTCGTCGTCGGCACCACCGCGGAGCGTGTCGGAAAGGGTACCCCCGTAGAGGACGTCATTTCCGCCTTGACCAAGAAGGGTCTCTTCGCCCGCTAAGTAAAGGTCGCCGAAAGCCGTGTCGTCGCCATTGCCACCCCGGAAGAGGTCGTCGTTGTCGCCGCCATAGAAGACGTCGGATCCGTCACCGCCGTTGGCCGTATCGTCGCCGAACGAGCCACTCAGTCGGTCGTTCCCGGTTCCCCCGACCAGACGGTCGTCCCCCTCATCGCCTCTGAGACTATCGGCGCCACTGCTGGTTATCAGATTGTCGGAACCGCTCCCCCCGAAGACAGTGTCATCGCCTATCCGCCCGATGACGAGGTCATCTCCGGAATAGGCGTAGATCGTGTCCGACAGGAGGCTGCCATAGAGGGTTTCGGTAACGGGATCTCCATAAACGATGGTCATTGACTTGCTTCCTCTTGATTACCAGGCCTGTCGATTAAGCAGGACCCCGGGTACCGCGGTCCCGCTACACGAAAAGAAAGTCGGTTGCGGTCAGCTGATCGGCCTGGGTGGTGCCGTTGAGCAGGATGTCGAAGTCGGCTGCACCGTCGCCGTCGGTGTCAACCTGCACCCGCTCAAGAGCCTCGTCGAAGCGGGCTTGCGGGCCAGTGCCGTCGAAGGCGGCGTCGCCGAGCCACAGACCGCTGGCGCCGGAGACCTGGAGCTGAATGAGATCGCCCGTGCCGGGTGTGCTCACGCCCGAGACGAAGTCAGTGACGACGACCTCGGCGCTGACGCCGGGAAAGTCAATGTTGAACGTGTCCTGACCGATCCCGCCGGTCAAGCTGTTCATCCCCGAGCTGCTTGAGAGATAGTCGCTACCGGCGCCACCGTAGAGCCTGTCATCGCCCTCCTCGCCGAACAAGACGTCGTCCCCGCCATCGCCGTAGAGGCTGTCGTCGCCGAGCACACCGTAGGCGGTATCGGCATCGGCGCCGCCAAAGAGCGTATCGTTCTGATCGCCACCGTAGAGGCGGTCGAGGCCGTCCTGACCGCGAAGTAGGTCTTCGGACGCGCTGCCCTCCAGAAGGTCGCTGCCGCCACCGCCGCGCAGGTCGTCGGCACCGTTGGCACCAAAAACGCTGTCGATGCCGTTGTTGCCCTGAACTTCGTCATCGCCGTCGCTGCCGTAAAGCGTGTCACTGCCGCCGCCACCGACGATGAAGTCGGCGTCGTCTCCACCTATCGCTATGTCGTTGCCACCCTGGCCAAAGATCTGGTCATTGCCGGTTGATCCGAGCAGAGAGTCCTCGTCGCGCCCTCCGCGGAGCGTGTCGGCGCCATCGCCTCCAATGAGGAAATCGGCGCCGTTTTGACCGAGGAGGGTGTCGGCAGTGACGAAGTCTCCGCCGCCAAGGAAATAGTCGTCGCCTTCGCCACCCCTAAATCTATCCGTCCCAAACCCCCCGAAAAAGCTGTCGGCGCCATCGCCTCCATTGGCCGTATCACTGCCGTTTTGACCGTATAAATAGTCATCGCCGGATCCTCCGAAGAGAAGGTCGTTACCTTCGCTACCGGCCACGGAGTCAGCGCCGGAGCCGCCAAACAATGTGTCGTTTCCCTGGCCGCCGGCTACGATGTCTGCGTCTTCGCGGCCCTTGACGATGTCGTCACCGGAGCGGGCGACGATGGTGTCGTTGAGATTGCTACCGTAAAGAGTCTCGGAAGCGGATGTTCCGTATACCGCAACCATTGCCTTGTTCTCCTTGCCGGATTGATGGATTTCGATTCTTCGGCGCGTGCCGGCTATAGGCCTCTTAGACCGCCGTTCGCTCCCGATGAGGGATTGGCCTGGCCTAAGAGAAGAGGAAGTCGGTCGCGGTTAGCTGACTTGCCTGGGTGATGCCGCTGAGCGCTATTTCCAAGTCGCTCGTTCCGTCGCCGTCGGAATCCACCTGCACTCTCTCCGGCGTGTCCGCGAAGCGGGCTTCCGGGCCGCTGCCGGTGAAGGTCGCCTCGCCCAGCCAGAGACCGCTCACTCCCGAGACCTGCAGCTCGATGAGATCGCTGGCCGCGGCCGCGCTGACGTCCGAGGTGAAGTCTGTAATGTTGGCGTCCAGGAGGTTTCCGCTACCGCTAAAGTAGAAGGTATCATAGCCCAACCCGCCTGTCAGGGTATCGACGCCCGATCCGCCGGACAGATGGTCATCGCCGGCACCGCCGTAGAGGTCGTCGTCACCGAAGAGCCCGAAGAGTCTGTCATTACCACCGTCGCCGTATGCGAAGTCCTCGCCCTCCCCACCGTAGGCAGTGTCCGCATCAGCGCCTCCGAAGAGGCTGTCGTTGTCTGCGGCCCCCTGGAGGACATCGTCGCCGTTTTGACCGCGAAGGACGTCCTCGGATCCATCTCCCTTCAGATCATCGCTGCCGCCGCCACCGCGCAGATCATCGGCGCCGTCACTGCCTATGAGGGTGTCAAGGCCGTTGTTGCCTTGCATCGTGTCCGCCCCGTGGTCGCCGAAGAGGAAGTCGGCGCCACCGCCGCCGACAACAAAATCGTCACCGGTACCAGCGCCGACTTGGTCGCTACCGCCCTGACCATAGATCTTGTCGTTTCCGCCTGCCCCAAACAGGGAATCGTTATCACCACCGCCGCGGAGGGTGTCGGCATCCATGCCCGCCACAAGAGTATCGACACCATTTTGACCAAGAAGAATATCTATGCCCGTGCCGCCGCCGGAGAAACGGTCGTCGCCTTCGCCGCCCCTGAAGATGTTCGTTCCGCTTTTCCCGGACGCGGTGTCGGCACCCGCACCACCAAGAAGAGTGTCGTCACCGGGGCCACCAAAAATCAAATCATCGCCGGTACCACCGACGATCGTGTCGCTGTCTTGAGCACCGTAGCTACCATGAAGGGTGTCCGCGCCGGACCCGCCGAACAGTGTATCGATTCCACTTCCACCGAATGCGATATCTTGACCTTCGCGCCCTCTGACGATGTCGTTGCCAGACCGGGCGAGGATAGTGTCGTCGAGATTGCTGCCGAAAATGCTCTCCAGAGCGGAGGTGCCGTAAAGCACAGCCATTGTCTCATCCTCCTCGTTAGATGCACAGGGTCGCCGTCATGCCGCTCGCCTAGCGGGGCTGGCTGTGCTGGGTCTGTTGAGTACCCTTGAGCTTCGCCCTACCGGTGGTGGCAGTGGATTACTGCTAGTCGCTCGATAGGCTAGAGAGTGACCGAGCAATCCTTTTCCGCATCATGGCTCAAGGCGTTCAGAAGGAGTTGCGGCTGCATTTCTGCCAACGGCCTTGCCAAGTCTTTCGCCTTTGCCGTGAGCCTGCCTCGGGCTCCTCCTGCCAATTTCTCCTTGCGACGCAGAGAAGAGATAGAGAGCGGCAATCAAAAATGAGTCAAAAATCCGGCCAATTTCCGATCAAAGTGCTCACCCCATGATCACACCACCGCAGCGCCGGTGGTGACGCGCGTCTGTCGAGCTTGGTCAAGGTGCTTACGAGAAGAGAAAATCGGTCGCGGTCAGCTGGTCGGCCTGACTGATGCCGCTGAGCGCGATCTCGAAGTTGGCGCTGCCGTCGCCGTCCCTATCCACCTGCACCCGCTCGAGCGTAGGGTCGAAGCGGACTTGCGGTTCGCTGCCGTCGAAGGCGGCGCCGCCAATCCACGCATCCTCTCCGCCGCTCATCTGGAGAGAGATGAGATCGGCCGTGGCGCTTTGGCTGACGTTGGAGGTGAAGTCGGTGATGGTGGCTGCCAGTCCGCTGTCGAAGTAGGCGAAGAAAAAGGTGTCTGCGCCCTTACCGCCGGACAGCTGATCGACCCCTGTCTCGCTGATCAGACTATCGCTGCCGGCACCGCCGAAGAGCGTGTTGAGCCCGCTAGCGTCGAACAGGGTGTCGTCCCCCCCGTCTCCATGGAGAAGGTCATCGCCAACGCCGCCTCGCACGACGTCGTTATGCGCACCGCCGTAAAGGGTGTCGCCGGACTCTCCGCCAAAGAGGTCGTCGCCGCCGTTCTGGCCGCGCAGCATGTCGACTGCCTCGTTGCCGATCAGCAAGTCGTCACCGCCGCCGCCGCGAATGCTGTCGCTGGCAAGGCCGCCGCCGATCCGATCTTCTCCGTTGTTTCCTTGCAGGTCGTCCACTCCGCTGCCGCCGTAGATGGTGTCGTCGCCGCCGCCGCCGACCGCAACGTCGTCGCCGTCTTCGCCGAGGAGCCTGTCATCGTTGGCCTGACCAAAGAGATAGTCGGCGCCGCTTCCACCGACGAGAGAATCAAACTCCGAGCCGCCGCGGAAAGTATCGCTGCCCTCGCCGCCGAAGAAGACATCGACGCCTTGTTGGCCAAGGAAAGTGTCGGCAGAGCTGCCGCCGTAGGCATAGTCGACGCCACTGCCACCCCGGAAAACGTCGGCACCGCTCGCGCCGAAGAAGCGGTCCGCGCCTAGGCCGCCGAAAGCGCTGTCGTCTCCCTCACCGCCGAAGAGGTAATCGACGCCGCTGCCGCCGCTAAGGACGTCCTCCCCCAGCGCTCCGTCCAGGCTGTCCACGCCGGCATTGCCGTAGAGGCTGTCGTTTCCGCTGGCCCCGCTCACTTGGTCACCTCCGCTGCGGCCGGCCACACGGTCGTCGCCTGATAGAGTGTAGATGACGTCGTCGAGATCGCCGCCATAGAGCGTCTCGGTGACGGGGTCTCCAAAGATGGTTGCCATTGGTCTCTCCTATTGGCTGTACACTTAGCCAGTTTCGCCCATTGGTTCCGCCGCACCTGGAATAGACGCGCCGGCGGTACGGCTCATGAGAAAAGGAAGTCGGTCGCGGTCAACTGGTCGGCTTGCGTGATGCCAGCAAGCCCTACGTCGAAGTTGGCGTTGCCGTCTCCGTCGCTGTCGACCTGAAGTCGATCGCTTGCCTCGTCGAAGCGAGCCTGCGGGCCAGAGCCGTCGAATGTGGCATCGGCGATGAAGAAGCCGCTACCGCCGGAGACTTGCAGCTGGATGAGGTCGGCCGAGCCGGCTGCCGTCACGTTGGATGAGAAGTCGGCGATGTCGGCCTCCGGGCCGCCGCCGTAGAGGCCGAAAAAGAAGGTATCTTGCCCCAAGCCACCGATCAGATCGTCGGCCCCGGCGCCGCCGGCCAGCGTGTCGCCACCGGCGCCGCCGTAGAGCTCGTCACTGTTCTCGCCGCCGAAGAGGGCGTCATCACCGCCATCGCCCTTCAGAGTGTCGACGCCGATATCGCCGTAGAGGCGGTCCACGTCGGCGCCGCCGTAGATCCGATCCTCATTATCGCCGCCCCACAGCGTGTCGTCACCATTCTGACCGCGAATGAAGTCGTTGCCGCCTTCGCCCAGCAGACTGTCGTCGTTGCCACCGCCGCGCAGGTCGTCGCCCTGATCGCCGGCGATGATGCGGTCGGAACCATTGTTTCCTTGAATGTCGTCGGCGCCGCTGCCGCCGAAGATGAGGTCCCTACCGCCGCCACCGCCTATGATGTCCTCGCCGGATCCGGCGACGATGTCGTCGTCTCCCCCTTGGCCGAAGAGCGTATCGGCGCCGATGTCGCCGAACAGGGTATCGCCGTCGGGTCCGCCGCGCAGCGTGTCGTCGTCGTTGCCGCCCCACAGGGTATCGCTGCCGATCTGTCCCAGCAGGGTATCGGCGCCGTCGCCGCCGACGGCGATGTCGTCGAAGAAGGCGTCGGCGACCTTGCCGCCCTTGAAGAAGTCGGCACCGCTGCCAGCGGTGAAGAAGTCTCCGCCATCCCCGCCGAAAGCGGTGTCATTGCCTGAGCCTGCGCTGATCGTGTCCGCTCCGGTGCCGCCGAAGAGGAGGTCATCCCCAAAGGTCCCATCAAGAATGTCAACACCGGATTTGCCGTAAAGCCGGTCGCTGCCCGAAGCGCCGTAAATGGTGTCGAGGCCGTTGCGCCCGTTGACGAAGTCGTCTCCGTCGTAGGCGTAGACGGCGTCGTCGAAGTCGCTGCCGTAAAGAGTGTTGCTGGAAGTCTCCCCAACGATGATTGCCATTGTCTTGTCCTTTTTGTGAGCGGGCTCTGCGGCGGGATCAGCCGGCTTCGCAGAGGGAAGGGATTGCGTGCGGGCGAGGGGGTTTGCAGCCGGTCGCACTGCCGCCGATCAGTCGAAGATGAAGTCGGTCCCGGTGAGCTGTTCGGCCAGGAGGATGCCGTCGAGCGCGACCTCGAAGTTCGCGGTGCCATCTCCGTCGGAGTCGACCTCTAGGAGCTCGGTTCCTTGGTCGAAGCGGGCTTGGGGCCCGGAGCCGTCGAAGGTCGCGTCCGCGATCCACAGGCCCGTGGTGCCCGACACTTGCAGCACGATCTTGTCGCTCTCCGTCGCTCCGGATACATCGGAGGCGAAGTCGTCGATTTCCGCTTGGAAGCCGACCCCAGCGTAGGAAAAGGCAAAGCTGTCCTCGCCATTGCCGCCGGTCAAAGTGTCGACGCCGAGGCCACCGGAGAGGTAGTCGTCATTGGCGCCGCCGTAGAGCCGGTCATTGCCCGTCGTCCCGAAGAGCAGATCGTCACCGCCATCGCCATAGAGGCTGTCGTCGCCGTCACTGCCAAAGGCCAGATCAAGATCGGCACCGCCGTAGGCCCGGTCATCCTGATCTCCGCCATAGAGCAAGTCGCTGCCCTTCTGGCCGCGGAGCAGGTCTTCGCCGCTGCTTCCGAACATGCTGTCCCTGCTGCCTCCCCCGCGCAGATCATCCGAGCCTTCGCCGCCGAAGAGGGAATCGGTGCCGTTGTTGCCTTGTAGGGCATCGTCTCCAGTCTTACCGCGAAGCCGGTCCGCTCCGCCGCCGCCCACCACGACGTCGGCGTTATCCATGCCGTTGAGGTGGTCATCTCCCGCCTGACCGAAAATTGTGTCGTTGCCTTGGCCTCCGGTCAGATAGTCATTGCCAGCGCCGCCGCGGAGAAGGTCGGAAGCACTGCCACCAAAGAGACGGTCTTCGCCGTCCTGTCCCAAAAAGACGTCTGCGCCGTCGTTACCATAGCCGTCGTCCGCGCCGTCGCCGCCCCTGAAAAGATCCGCGCCTTCGTCTCCTTCGACGGTGTCGTCGCCTTGACCACCAAATGCTGTGTCGTCGGCTCCAAGTAGGTATAGCGAGTCGTCGCCGGAACCACCGAAGAGAACGTCGCTGCCATCGCCGCCGTCCAGCAGGTCTTCGCCGGAATGACCAAGCAAGGTGTCGTGTCCGCTCCCACCGTGGAGGAAGTCGTCTGCACCGCGCCCCAGGGCCCGATCGTCTCCGGAATAGGCGAAGATGTGGTCTTTCTCATTGGCGCCATAGAGGACTTCGGTAAGGGGGGTGCCGAAGATCGTGGGCATTTATCTTTCCTCCTCTGAGATCTAGGCCCTCCAGCTCCCTCAGCTATCCGGCGGGAACACGTGTGGGCCTGATACGGCCGCTTCCTGGCCTTGTTTCTTGTCACTCCAGGGTCGCTCGCCCTTGTTGAAAGAAGGCGTCGCGCTTAGAAAATGGGCGGCGATAGTCAAAAAGGGATCAAAGAATCAGTCAAAAGGCGATCAAAGTGGGCTCAAAGTGGGCTCAAAGTGGTCAAAAGGTGGCCATCGGCCTACCCTAGCTGAAGGGAGGGTTGCTATCGCTACGCGGCAATTCCTGGGCAAGGAAATGGGGCCAAGGTGGGCTTGGCCCCAGCGCTCCGGCCGCTCGCGGAGGGTCTCAAGTGAAGAGGAAGTCGGTTGCGGTCAGCTGGTCCGCTTGGGTGATGCCGATGGGCGCGATCTCGAAATTGGCGCTGCCGTCGCCGTCGGAATCTACCTCGACCCGGTCGGTCGCATCGTCGAAGCGGGCCTGTGGCCCGGAGCCGTCGAAGGTGGCGTCGGCAATCCATTGACCGCTGGTGCCCGATACCGCAAGCGCGATGCGATCAGCCGTGCCGGCTGCGCTCACATCGGAGGTGAAGTCGGTGATGGTCGCCTCCAGGCCGCTGCTCGAGTCGCTGAAGATGAACGTGTCTTGACCGATGCCGCCGGTAAGCCCGTCACTTCCGATTCCGCCGACAAGATGGTCGTCGCCAGCACCGCCGTAGAGCCCGTCATCGCCAGCACCGCCGTAGAGGGCGTCAGACCCGCCGTCGCCGTAGAGACCGTCCACGCCACTGCCACCGGTAGCCCTGTCCGCATCGGCGCCACCGAAGATGCTGTCGCTCTGATCGCTGCCGTAGAGATAGTCGGCGCCGTTTTGGCCGCGAAGCGTGTCCCCGCCGGTGCCGCCTGCCACATAGTCACTGCCGCCGCCTCCGCGAAGATCGTCGGAGCCGTCGGCGCCGTAGAGAAAGTCGGCACCGTTGTTGCCTTGCAGGCTGTCGTCGCCGGATTGGTCGAAGAGGTGGTCGCTGCCGCCTCCACCCACCATGAAGTCGTCGCCGTCACCACCGAAGGCGCTGTCGTCCCCGCCCTGACCGAAGATGTAGTCGTTGCCTCTGTCTCCGTCCATTCGGTCGTCGTCGGCCCCGCCGCGGAGCGTATCGGCGCCGGTGCCGCCGAAGAGGCTGTCCTCGCCTTTTTGCCCGAGAAAGGTGTCGTCGCCGCCCCAACTGTCGCCGCCATAAGCAGTGTCAGCGCCGTCACCACCCCTGAAGGTACTTGCTCCGGTGGTGATCAGCTGAAAAAAGTCCGTTCGAAAAAGATCGACGCCATCGCCACCATGGGCAATGTCATCGCCGCGGCCGCCAGTCAGAATGTCATCGCCGGAACCGCCGAAAAGCATGTCATCATCTTGTGAACCAACCAACCTGTCCGCGCCGGAATCTCCAAAGAGCGTATCGTTTCCCGCATCGCCGGATATGAAGTCATCATCTTCGCGCCCTTTGGCACGATCATCGCCCGAACGGGCATAGATGGTGTCGTCTAGGTTCGTGCCGTAGATACTTTCCGATGCGGACTTCCCATTAATCTCAGCCATGGCCCTGTCCTTCCCGTTAGATGCACTCTGCGTCGCTGCAATGCGTTCTCAGAGGGAAACCGGGGTGGGGTATGTTCGCCAGCTGCTTGAATGGTGGCTGGTCCTATGGCCAGAGGTCCGTCAGAGCTTGTCGGCAGCAGGGCCTCCCTTGTGGCCGCACGCGCTGGCTGCCGCTATCCTCGTTGGGGGAGGCCGGCTTGAGGCGATCCCCACTGCGACTGTTCGGCGCCTGGTTTGCTGCGTGGCTCCCGCTCTTCGTTGCATTGCGATTGAGAGATGTGCTGCAGCGATCAAAAATCGGTCAAAGAACAGGTCAAAAATGGATCAAAGTGATTGATTCGTGTCATCGAGCTGGGTGGGGCTGATGACTGGCGGCATTACGAAGGCGAGAACGGCAGGCTTGCGGGTGGCCCAGCGAAGCAAGGGGTGCTTGGCTCCTTGCGCTCCAGCAGCCGCGAAGGCGAACTCCAACAAAAGGGCTGGACGCAGCCCGTCCGGCCCTGGTGCTGGTCGGGCTCAGGTGAAGAGAAAATCGCTCGCAGTCAGCTGATCCGCATTGGTGATAAAGAAAACCGAAAACTCGAAATTGGCGGTCCCGTCGCCGTCGGGATCGACCTCCACCCGCTGGCTGGTGTCATCGATGCGGGCCTGAGGTTCAGAACCGTCGAATGGGGCATTGGCGATCCAAAGACCGCTGTTGCCCGACACCTCGAGCTGGATGACATCGGCTGCGCCCGGATCGGTGATATGGGAGGTGAAGTCGAGGATGTTCCCCTCCAGGCCGCTGCCGGAAAAGTCGAAGTGGAAGGTGTCCTGACCAAGGCCGCCAACCATTCCATCGTTGCCAGAGCCACCGAGGAGAATGTCATTGCCGGCTCCCCCTTCGAGCCGATCGGCGCTTGCGTCGCCATATAGTATATCTACTCCGCCGTCCCCATAGATGCGATCGTCATGGGATCCGCCAAAGACTACATCCACATCGGCGCCGCCATAGAGGCGGTCGTTGTCATCGCCACCAAACAGGTAGTCGTTGCCGACTTGGCCGCGCAAGAGGTCTCGGGCACTAACGCCTTTTAGCACGTCGGCGCCACCGCCGCCGCGAAGGTCGTCGACGCCCTCGTTACCGAAGAGGGAGTCGACGCCATTGTTGCCTTGCAGGCTGTCGTCGCCGGTTCCACCGAAGAGGACGTCGCTGCCACCGCCGCCCACCATAAAGTCGTCTTGATCCCCGCCGTTGGCGGTGTCGTTCCCACCCTGCCCGAAGACATAGTCGTTGCCGTCGGATGCGAAGAGGTGGTCACCGTCGGCGCCGCCGCGCAGCGTATCGACACCGTCACTACCGAACAGGCTGTCCACGCCGTTCTGGCCCAGCAGAGTGTCGGAACCGAAGCTTCCATAGGCGATGTCGTCGCCGTCGCCACCCCTGAAGGTATCCGACCCGCTGTCCCCGTTGAAACTGTCGGTGTCCTGACCGCCAAAGGCTTGATCCGAGCCAGATTCGCCATCCAGGGTATCAACACCGGAGCCGCCGAAAAGGACGTCGTCCCCCAAGCTGCCGTCCAAGAAGTCCGGGCCGGAACTGCCGAACAGCTCATCGTTGCCACTCTGCCCGGCCAGGTAGTCGTAATTTTCGCGACCAAAGACACGGTCGTCGCCTGAATTGGCATAGACAAAGTCGTTGAGGTTGCCACCAAAAAGGGTTTCGGTGACGGGATTGCCAAAAATTGTCGCCATTGCTCCTGTCTCCTTTTGGATTCACCCTGTCTGTTCTTCAGGGCCAGCGAACTGCGGCCCGCTCTTCTTTGGCCGAGGCACAGAATGGATGTCAGTCGCGCTCAATGGGTCGACAGTGATGATGGTGCTTTCCGTTTCTGGCCTCTGTGCTGAGCACCTATGCGAAGAGGTGATATGTCGGCTCTCGATGGTCGCTATCTGATCCCGTCCTTGCCCGGCCATCGAGGGTGCGCCGCGTCAGGGCCGCGTCTCTCTCTGATCCCGACGCTCCGCTGCGGTGCAATCGAATAATGAGAGTGACCAGTCAAAAATCTCTCAAAAATCCGATCAAAGGAGGATCAAAGTGGCTCAAATCGATTGGTTGCGAGCTGATGTGAGCCCATCACCTCCCGAACGGTACGCACCGGGACCATCCGAAGAGTGTGCCTCCGCGTCGGGGGAACAAGGCTTGGCCCCACGCCCAGTCGACGATGCGATCATAGTCAGGCGAAAGGAAGTCCGTGGCTGTTGGCAGGTTGGTTTGCGTGGAATCGAACGGTAGAGATTCAACGTTTGGGATGCCATTTCCGTCGCCGGCGACTAGCACCCGATCGCTCGCTCCCAGCTGAATGACTGGCAGCGGTTGCTCTGCAGCAAGTGGTGAGCAGGGCGGGGGGCAAGGCAGGCGCGGGCCCCCCGCGCTCCGGTGATGGGTGGCCGAGTTCAGCTGAACAGGAAATCGGTCGAGGTCAGCTGAGTGGCTTGAGTAATGCCAGCGAGCGCGATCTCGAAGTTGGCGCTGCCGTCACCGTCGCTGTCCACCTGGACTCTGTCGGTCGAGGCCTCGAAGCGGGCTTGCGGCTCGGTGCCGTCGAAGGCCGTGTCGCCGATCCACAGGCCGCTGTTGCCTGAAACCTGAAGCACCATGAGGTCGGCTGCCCCCGGCGCGGCCACGTTGGAGGTGAAGTCGGTGATGTCGGCTTCCAACCCGGAGCTATAGGTATTGAAGTAGAATGTGTCCTGACCGATTCCACCGGTGAGGGTGTCGCTTCCGTTTCCGCCGGTCAGGTGGTCGTCACCGGCACCGCCATAGATCAGGTCGGCGAGCGTGTTCCCGTACAAGCTGTCGTCGCCGCCATCACCATAGAGCAGGTTGGCGCCGCCGTCACCGGCGGCGACGTCGGCACCGGCGCCACCGAATAGCGTGTCCGTCGCGTCGCCGCCGTAGAGCAGGTCGTTACCGTCTTGGCCGCGTAGCAGATCTTCGCCGGTACCTCCAAGGATAGTGTCGCTGTCGCCACCACCGCGAAGGTCATCGTTCGCATCGCCACCGATGATACTATCGACGCCGTTGTTGCCTTGGATGCTGTCTTCGCCGAACTGGCCATGGATTCTGTCGCTACCGCCGCCACCCACTATCACGTCGTTACCTCCACCACCGTAGAGGAAATCATTCCCGCCCTGACCGAAGAGGCTATCGTTATCGGCGCCTCCACCCAGGGAATCGTTGTCTGCACCGCCGCGCAGTGTATCGGCTCCGTTGTCGCCGTAGAGTTCGTCAGTGCCAGCTTGGCCAAGGAAGGTATCGTCGTCGTTGAAGCCGTCGGCAGAGTCATCGCCGGCGCCGCCCTTGAAGAAGTCTGATCCGCTGTGCCCTCGAAAGAAGTCACTGCCGTCTCCACCAAAGCCGGTGTCGTCGTTGTCGCCGCTGTAAAGGGAATCGTTACCGGAACCGCCGGTAAGAATATCATCTCCTAAGGTACCATACAAGCTATCGAGGCCGGAATCGCCTAGCAATGTATCGTTCCCGGTGCCACCGTAGATAAGGTCGTCGCCGTCCCGTCCCCTCACGCGATCATCGCCGCTATAGGCATAGATGAAGTCGTCAAGGTTGCCACCGTAAAGGGATTCAGTGACGGGGTCTCCGAAGATGGTCGCCATCGTAGTTTCCTCCTTGTTTCAGGCAGTCCATGCCGCTGGGCCGGCCATTCGGCATCCAGGCCTCTCGCAAAGAAGGGAGGGCTGAGACAGGCTTGATCCTCCCCGGGCAAGGCGCAGCTTCGCGGTCACCGCTTGTCCCGCAGCGAGCATGGCTGAATCGAAGCAGGTGATAGATAGGCTGGCTGGAGTTGACCTGCCTGAAGGAAACCTTGCGAAACCCTAGAGATCTTCTGAATATTGCCGGGGAGTGAGGCGTGATCGCACCCTGGATCCAGGCGTGTCACGCCACTTGAGGCCGGCGATCCGACACCGTCGTCCAGCGCAAGATCACGTCAAATCGAACTGAACGGACGTCGGACTCGTGCTCTAGAGCCTTGAAACGTAGACACGCTATGCCGATGCATGACGTCATCGGGCGAGTTCAGCCGCTTTAGCGCCTGGCCTGCAAGTCCACCACAGCCTGCCGCTGACGTTGCAGCAGATGACCGGACTTGGGCCTGGCCAGCACGCCTTCGAAGACCCGGCGCACGGCGGGAAAGGCAGCGACGATGTCGTCCATCTCGTCAAATCCGTAGGCCGCCCAGACCGCCATCTGCAGGTCGGCGATGCTGAAGCGCTTGCCCAGGTGCCAGGGCCCGTCAGCCGCCAAGATGCCGTCGAGCACGCTCCAGCGTTCCTCGGCCGCTTTGCGCGCCTGGGCGCGAACTGCCGGCGTATCCTCCGGCCGCAAGGCATAGCGGTGCGAGAAGAAGAAGCGCTTGCTCGGCGGCTGGATGTCGTTGGTGAGGTAGAAGAAGAGCGAGAGAAAGCGGCCACGCTCCGCCTCTTGCGGGCCTGGCACCAACTCCGGGCCGCCGTGACGCTCGGCCAGATAAAGCATGATGGCTGCATTTTCGTGCAGGTGCTGGCCTTCCGGCGTCGTCAGCGCCGGCAGATATCCGGCAGGATTCACCGCCAGGAAGGCTGGCTCCTTGAGCCCGCCAGCCCGCACGTCGACCGGCACAATCTCGTAAGGCAGGTCCAGTTCTTGCAGGACCATCATCGGTCCGACGGCACGGCTCCAGAGGTTTCCGTAGAGGCGGTAGGGCTCCGTCATCTGCTTCCTCTTCTCCCTCAAACCGGCCGACGTGGTGGAGAGCTTCGCCGCGTGCCACTATAAGGCTGGGCGAAGTTCTCCTCCTTGCTACATCGACGCGTCCGGCAAGGTCAAAGCATTGGCGACGCCTTCACTGAAGGTCGTGCTTAAGTGACCGCTGTGCTGAGCCGATACGGCCGTCGCCGAGTCCCAATGCGGGCCTCCGAACGCCGAGTTTGAGGTGACCATCACGGCCGAGGCAGAAACCAGGGTTGCCAAGGCCAGAATGCAGGCTGCGACAAACGCAGCGGTCCCGTTCCACCGCATCGCTACATCCTCCTAGGGCTAGAGTCCGGGCAGTCCTTGCGTGTGCCTATGCTGGGCAAGCTGTCCGATCGTCCCCAAGATGTGGTAACTAGGCGGATTGACGCAATCTGATTTTTAATTCTGCCATTGAAAAGTATTTTTGCCACAGGAAGCAAGTTCGGCCCGGATTTAGGAGCTGACAGTCGTCTGCCGGAAGAGATCGCCAACAGCCTACCGCCCGGGCCGCTCCTTTGCGAACCGCAGTGTCAACGCACCTATCTCGAGGCCTCCGGCAAGCGTATCGCATTGGCGATGCCTTGGCTCAGCCTGGTCAGGAAGCTTTTAGGCTGCTGTTCCGACACGACTGGCCCGGGACCCCAAAGGGGGCTTGCGTAGCGTGGCGGGTGTGCGGCGGCAGCCTCCGAGACCGGCATCAAGACGGCATAGACGAGAGAAGCTGCGACGACGAGCGAAACGGTCAAGTTCCGGTTCATCGGATTGATCCTCATGTTGGAAGGGCCTCGCCAGGTCTATCGTCTTTGAAGAGAGGCCAGCAGGCTGATGTCGCCCATCCACGTAGTGTCGGGTGGTCGATGACGCAATCCGCGACCTCTACTCCCAATACCTGGCGGCTATGCCTTGTTAAGCAGGCTCCGCCTGCTCTTTGACGCTGGCCGCCGTCTGCCCGAAGAGGACCTTGCGCTCCCTATCGCTGGGCGGGCCACTGCGGCGCAGGTCCTTGCCCAGATCGACGCCGCGCCTGACGGCCGGCCGCTCCTTCACCCTCTGACGCCAGTCGGCAACCCTGGGAAAGGTCTCAAGCGAGGCACCCAGCGGCTTGGCGATCAAGACCCAGGGCCAGCAGATCATGTCGACGATAGAGTAGTTGCCGAGGATATAGTCGCGCCCTTCCAGCCGGCGCTCCAGCACGCCCAGACAGCGATCGTACTCCTTCAGATAGCGCTCCCGTCCGTAGGTTTGGCCCTCGGGCGCATAGTTGACGAAGTGGCTCAGCTGGCCGGCCATCGGGCCCTGATTGCCGACCTGCCAGAACAGCCATTCCAGGGCCTCCTTCTTGCCCAACGCGTCGGCGGGGATGAAGCGGCCGGTCTTCTCTGCCAGGTAGTGCATGATCGCGCCGGACTCGAAGAGGCTGACGGGCTCGCCCGGCACCTCGTGATCGACGATGGCCGGCATGCGGTTGTTGGGGCTGATCTCCAGGAACCCGGGCTTGAACTGATCGCCGGCGCCGATGTTGACCGGGATCATGCGGTAGGGCAGGCCCAACTCCTCCAAGAGGATCGCCACCTTCCAGCCGTTCGGCGTTGGCCAGTAGTAGAAATCGATCATGCCTCAGCTCCCGCTATGCCGCGCTCGATCAAGCCGGCAATCTCCTCGGACGATAGACCCGCCTCGGCCAGGACGGCCGCGCTGTCGGACCCCAGTGCGCTCCCACCATGGCGATAGCTGGGCGGGGTTTCGGAAAACTGCGCGGCCGGACGCGCCTGGCGCAGAGCTCCCGCCTCCCTGTGCTGAAAGACTTGAACGATCCCGCTCGCCTGGATCTGCGGATGGGTCTCCAGGTCGCGGCGGCGCAGGACCGGCGCACAGGGCACGTCGTGCGCCTCCAAGAGCGCTAGCCAGTGATGGCTGCTTTCGGTAGCGAGCACCTCCTGCGTCAAGGCCAGGCGGTCGTTGATGTTCTTCTGCCTGTCCGAGGCTGTCTTGAAACGCGGATCGCAGAGCCATTCAGGCCGTCCGAAGGCCTTGGCAAGCCCGGCCCACTCCTTGTTCGACTGCACGGCTACCGAGATGTAGCCGTCCCTGGTCTCGTAGATGAGGTCGATGAAGGATTGGGCCTCCTGCTGCGGTCGCTCGGCGCCGACGAAGGTCTGGCTGGACATGTCCGAGGCCCAGAGAAAGGCGACCACGGCGTCCAGCATCGAAAGCCGGACGTGCTGGCCCTTGCCTTGGCGCTCGCGGGCGAAAAGGGCTGCGGTGATCGCCTGGCTGGCGGTGATACCGGTCAGCTTGTCGGGAAGGATGGTGCGCACCAAGCGCGGCCGCTCCTCGTCCGAGCCGGCCTGCACGGTGGTGAGGCCCGAGAGCGCTTGGACTAGGGGATCGTAGGTTGGTTTTCCGGCATAGGGGCCCCTGTCGCCGAAGCCGCTGATCGAGACGTAGATGAGGTCCGGCTTGAGCGCCCTTAAGGTGGCCTCGTCCAGGCCCATGCGCCCCATGACGCCGGGCCGGAAGTTCTGCACGAAGACGTCGGCCGAGGCGACCAGACGCTTGAGTGCCTGAAGGCCTTCCGGCGCCTTGAGATCGAGCGCCAGGGAGCGCTTGTTGCGGTTGTTGTTGAGAAAGGAGGCGGTCAGGCCGCCACGGGTCTGCGAGACCTGGCGGGTGTGATCGCCACCCTTGGGGTTCTCCACCTTGATCACCTCGGCCCCTTGATCGGCCAGGATCATGGTGGCCAAGGGGCCGGCGATCATTTGCGTCAGATCGACGATCCTGACGCCCTCGAGGGGACCTGGCATGATTCCAGCGACATCCTTCTGCTGCCTTTGCCCGAAGATAGGGTGACCAAGGCCGAACCTACAAAGGACAAAGCGGCAAGGCTCTATGGACTGGGCTTTCGGCAGCGCTTGGGCAAGGGTCCTCTTGCTCTGCTATGAATCGCAGGCAAGCCGACAGACCGAGACAAGGGGAGGGTGGTTGAATGACACAAGGCTCCGGCAAGGGCCGCCGTTTCGGTGCCGGCGGAGAGGTCTGGCAGGTTGACGCAGATCATGTCGACATGACGGCCGGCGCCGCCTCGCCGCTGCGCTCTAGGTTGGCTACCGACGGTCAGGCGGTGACCTTCGATCTCAGGCGCTCGGCCGTAGTCGTGATCGACATGCAGAACGATTTCTGCGCCGAGGGAGGCTGGTCGCATCAGGGCGGTGCCGACCTGCGCCTCAAGCGCGCGCCCATCGCCCCTCTGACCCGGCTGCTGCCTGCCGTGCGTGCGGCCTCCATGCGGGTCATCTGGGTCAACTGGGGCAATCGGCCGGACCTTGTGAACCTGCCGCCCAATCTGCTGCACGCCTTCAATCCCACCGGCGACGACATCGGCCTGGGCGATTCCTTGCCCCGGGGGGAGTCGCATGTCCTGCAGAAGGACTCCTGGTCGGCAGCGGTGGTCGACGAATTGCAGCCGCACGGTCAGGACATCCGGGTGGACAAGTACCGCATCAGCGGCTTTTGGGATACGCCGCTGGACAGCATCCTGCGAAACCTGGATGTGCGCACCCTCTTCTTCGCCGGCGTCAACACCGATCAATGCGTCCTCTGCACCCTTCAGGACGCCAGCTTTCTGGGCTACGGCTGTGTGCTGCTGTCGGACTGCTGCGCCACCTCCTCTCCCGCCTACTGCCTGCAGGCGACGCTTTACAACATCAAGAGGTGTTTCGGGTTCGTCAGCGATTCCAATCGCTTGCTGAAGACTCTTGCTAACCAGAGTCCGATGCCGAACGATGCAGCCTGAGTGTCCTAGTCCGCCTTGGGCGTCGGCCGGTAGATGGGGCCTCTATCGATGACTGCTTGCAGCAGGTCGGCGTGGTCGGGTTCGGCGTCGGGCTCAACCGGGCGGTTTTCCTGGCCAGGATAACCCACCAAAGCACGCACCTCGGGCTGTAGGTAGTAGGCGGCAGAGGCGAAGAGGCCGATGGCGCCCATCGCTTCCGGGTCGTCGTGATTGAGGGTCTCCAAGGCGGCGGCCGGGTCTTGGCCTGCCGCCCGGTCGAGGCCGCGGAAGAAGGCCGCGCGCTTGTCGTGGCGAAGCTCGGCGACACGGTCCAGAGCCGCGCCGTCAGCTCCCGCCTGCGTGGCTGACGGCATGCCTTCGGCAGCGGGGATCAAGAGGTCGGCGAGCTTGGCGAAGGTCGCCCGCCTTTCGTCGGAGATCATGCTCATTGGGCTGCCACCTCCAGCGAACGGCGCGCTTCGGTCAGGTGATGGGTGCAGCGCAGCGCGACCGCGATCACGGTCGCCGTCGGATTGAAGCCGGAGGAGGTCGGGAAGAGGCTGCCATCGAAGATGTAGAGGTTAGGCACGTCGTGCGTCCGCCCCCAAGGATCAGTGACGGAGCGGGCAGGATCCAGGCCCATTCTTGCGGTGCCCATCAAGTGCCAGCCGCAGTCGCGCATCAAGGTGGTCTCGGTCATGGCGAGCGCGCCCGAGGCCTCCATGGCCTCGCGGGCGCGGGCCAGGTGGAAGGCGATCAGGCGCTCGGTGTTCTCCGAGTTGCGGTAGACGATCTTTGCCGCCGGGATGCCGTCGCTGTCGGTGAGTTCCGGATCCAGGACGACGCGGTTGGCCTCGTCCGGCAGGTCCTCGGCGATGATGCCCCATTCGAAGGAGTGGCCGAAGACGGCCTTGGTGTTGCGGTGCAGGTTGGCGCCCCAGGCCTCCTCAAGGGCCTTGCCGGAGTAGGCAGCGCGCATGCCCAGAGGGCCGCCAGTCGGCATGCAGTTCCACTTGGCGCCGCGCAGGAAGCCGCGGCGCTCGTCGGTCTCGTACCACTGCATCGACTGGATCGCCTGACCAGCCGGCCCCAGCCAGCTCTCCAACGGTTCGTCGAATTGGCCGGTGACCGCGGCGAAGGGGTGCATCATCAGGTTCCGCCCGACCAGGCCGGACGAGTTCGCCAGCCCGTCGGGAAAAAGGTTCGAGGTGGAGTTCAGCAGCAAACGCGGCGTGCCCACCCCATTGCAGCAGAGGATGACCGTGCGGGCGCGCTGGCGATGCTCCACCTCGCTACGGTCGAGGTAGATGGCACCATCGGCCAGGCCCTCGGCGTTCACCGTGATCTCGCGCACCCTGGCTCCCGTCACCAGGAGGGCTCCATCGGCGAGCGCCTCCGGCCAATGGGTGCGGTCGGTCGAGGCCTTGGCGCCCTCCGGGCAGCCGGTCATGCAGGTGCCGCGGCGCACGCAGGCGTTCCTGCCGCCGTATGCTCTGGTTGGGATAGCCTGCGAGCCCGGCCACCAGTGCCAGCCCAATTCGTTCATGCCCTTGGCGGCCCTGCGGCCGATCTTGCCGATGGGGAAGGGGGCGAGCGGCGGCGGCTTCATCGGCGGATAGGCCGGATCGCCGGCCAGACCGGAGACACCCATCTCCAGCTCGGCCTGCTCGTAGAAGGGCTCCAGCCCCTCGTATGTGAAGGGCCAGTCTTCGGCGACGCCGTCCAAGGTCTTGACGCGAAAGTCCGACGGCATGAAGCGGTGCCAGTGGGCCGCCCAGATCACCGTGCTGCCGCCGACCGCGGCAAACATCAAGGGATTGACGTCGGACTCCTCGCAGTTGATGGGGTAGTCGTCGCCCATCTCGCGGACGTTGGGATTGGGATGCCAGCGCTTCTGCGCCATCAGCTCCCACTCCGGCTTGTCGCCCCAGAATTCGCTGCTGTCGACCCAGGTTCCCTGTTCCAGGCAGACGACCTTGAAGCCTTTTGCCGCCAGATGACGGGCCGCGACCGCGCCGCTCGCGCCGGCACCGATGATCAAGACATCTGCGACATCTCCAGAGGGCCTCGGTTCTGTCACTGGCGTCCCTCCCTTTCGCCGGACAGGTTTCCAGGATGGGGCCTCCAGGTAAAGCCGTTTTGAAGGAAGCGGGATCGCCCTTATGCGGGATCTTGTTCACCGCGCGAGGCATTCGCGGCCAGGCGGCCCCGCAGCACGGCACCTCCGTTCACGAACCAGTAGCCGAGGCCCATAAAGATGCATCCTGAAAGAATGTTTCCCAAAGTCACCCACAGGAGGTTGTGCGCCGCGCCAGAGAGGGAGATCGCCTCGGCCGGTGCGGAGAGCAAGGCGATCGCGAAAATCGCCATGTTGGCGATGGAATGCTCAAAGCCGCTGGCGATAAAGGCCAAGAGGCACCAGAAGATGACCATGCACTTGGCAGCATCGTTCTCGGTGCGGGCGCTCATCCACAAAGCCAGGCAGACCAGCCAGTTACAAAGGGCCGCGCGCATGACCAGCTCGAGCGCCGGGCTGGCCATCTTGGTGGCGGCAACGGACTGCAGGAAGGCGGCACCGCTGGTCGCCACGGTGGCGCTGCCCAGGACTAGCAGGACCGCAAGGCCGAGCGCGCCCAGGAGATTACCGAGCCAGGTGACAACCCAAGAGGCTGCAAGCTCGCGGAAGGAAACGCTGCGCTGCAGGAGGCCCACGGTCATGTACATGACGTGGCCGGTGAAGAGCTCGGCACCCGCAAATACGACCAAGGTCAGCGCGATGCCGAAGCTGGCGCCCATCACCAGGCTGCGCCAGGCCGGCTCGGCAAGATAACCGAGACTGAAGATCAGCACGATGCCGAGCCCGATGTAGCCGCCGGCCATGACGGCCGATACGGCGAAGCCAAGCGGGTTCTTCTCCAGGAAGAGGCTCTTCGCCCGTGCCGTCTCGGCAAAGTGATCCAGGGTCGACCGATAGAACATCGTCGCGATCACTCCAGGATGAGCTTGGGCAGCCAAAGCGCGATCTCGGGAAAGGCGACCACCAAAGCCAGCCCGACCAGCTGCAACAACACGAAGGGGATGATGCCTCTGTAGACCTGCTCCATGCGCACGCTCTTCGGTGCGGTGCCCTTCATGTAGAAGAGCGTGATGCCGAAGGGCGGCGTCAGGAAGGAGGTCTGCAGGTTGATCGCCACCAGAAGCGCGAACCAATGCACCATATCGGCTTGCGCGACGTGGTCTCCAAAATCCAGGAGGCCGATGATCGGCGCGAAGATCGGAATGACGATCAAGGTGATCTCGATCCACTCCAGAAAGAAGCCGAGGCAGAAGATGATCACCATGATGATGAAAAGGCTGGTCCAGGCGTCGAGCCCGAAGGAAGCGACGAAGTCCTCGAAGAGGTAGTCGCCGCCCAGCGAGCGGAAGACATAGGCGAAGGCCGTCGCACCCAGGAAGATGAGGAAAAGCATCGCGTTGGTCAGCATCGAGCGATGCAGCACGTCGGTCAGCACGGCGAGACTCAATCGCCTGTTGAAGAAGGCCAGCAGAGTGGCGCCGAAGGCACCGACACCGGCTGCCTCGGTCGGCGTCGCCCAGCCGAAGCCGATCGAGCCGAGAACCAAGAACATCAGCAAGATGGGGGGGAAGAAGCTCTTCATCACCAGCAAGGTCAGATCGCCGATTTCCGTGGGGCCCTCGTCGCGGTCCATGGGCGGCGCCTGCTCGGGCCGGACGAGGCCGACGGTGAAGATGTAGAGGAGGAACAGCCCGGACAGCAGGAGGCCCGGCACCAGGGCGGCGACGAAAAGCGTACCGACCGAGGTGGACAGGAGGTCTGCCATGATGACCAGCATGATGCTGGGAGGTATCAGGATCCCCAAAGTGCCGGCCGCGCCGATCGTGCCGGTCGCCAGCGGAACGGCATAGCCGCGCGCCAGCATGACGGGCAGGGCCATGAGGGTCATCATCACGACGCTGGCACCGACAATCCCCGTGGTCGCCGCCATAATGGTTCCCATGACGGTAACGGCCAAGGCCAGGCCACCCGGAACGCGCCGCAACAGGACCTGCAGGCAGTAGAGCAGGTCGCGCGCCACGTTGCTGCGCTCCAGCATGGTTCCCATCAGGATGAACATGGGGATCGCAGTCAGCACCAGGTTCTCGCCCACCCCGCCGTAGAGCCGGACGAGAATGTTGAAGAACTCGTTCGGCGAGAACACGCCGAAAAGGTAGCCGATGCCGGCGAACAGCAATCCCACGCCGCCCAGCACGAAGCCGACCGGAAAACCGCTGAAGAGCAGCAAAGCGAGTGCCCCGAACATGAAGAGGGGCAGGAGATCTACGAAGGTCATGGCTAGGTCACACTTCCGATGATGGCGTTGAGCTGAAGGAGTGTGGCGCGCGGGTCAGATGTGGTCCGGCTCTTCAGGAGAGTCGTCTTGGGCTAAACCGACGTCCCTCTGCAGGCTTTCTTCGATGGCCGCAGTCAGCTCGCTCGATCCGAAGAGGAGAATGACTTGGCGCAAGACCACGGAAACGCCGGTCAGCATTAAAATCCCCAGGCCCGCCGCAAGGATCCCCTTGATGATCCAGCGGTTGGAAAGGCCGGTGCCGGCAGACGACACCTCGTTTCCGAGGTAGGAATCGATCGAGAAGTTGATCCCCAAGTAGAAAAGAATGCCGCAGTAGGGGATGACGAAGAAAAGACAGCCCAGCAACTCCACCCACTGCTGCGCCCGTCTCGACAGGCGTTCGCGGAAGAGATCGATCCGCACGTGTGCATTGGCGAGGTAGCCGTAGCCGAGGCAAAGGATGAAGAGCACGATGTGCAGGTGCCACTCCAGCTCTTGCAGCTTGGTCGAACCCACCACGAAGAAGCGCCGGGAGACGACATCGAAGATGATGACCAGCATGAGGGCGAGAGCGGCCCAGGTGGCGCTGCGTCCGATCAGGCATATCAGCCGGTTCAGGATGAGGCAGAGATGCGTGAGGGAGGTCATGGTCAGAAATCCGAGCCAGGGCGAGGGATGGGGATAGGGCCGGAGCCGCGGGGCGGGCTGCAGCTCCGGTCCGGGCCGCTTCAGCGGTTCAGGTATCCGACCTCCGCCCAGGTCTGGTACTTGGCCTGCCAGTCGGTGAGCGAGTCATAGGCGCGCTTGAAGGTCTCGTCCTCTTGGGAAAGCTCTGCCGCGACTTCCCTCCAAGTGGCTTCCAAGGCGGCCAGCACCTCGGGGGCCCAGGTGTGGATCGTCACCCCTTTGCTCTGATGGCGTTCCAGGGCTGCCGGCTGCATGGCTTCGCCCTCGGCGATGGCCTGGCGGACGTTGTCGCCACAGACCATCTCCAGCTGCGCCTGCTGGGTGTCGCTCAGCTCGTTCCAGCGGTCGAGATTGATCATGATGTCATAGATGGTCGCCGGTTGGTGCCAGCCCGGGAAGTAATAGTTCTTGACGATCTGGTAGAAGCCCAGGTTCCAGTCGACGGAGGGGGCGGCGAACTCGGTGGCGTCGATGGTGCCCAGCTCCAGGGCCGGAAAGATGTCGCCGCCGGCCAAAAGCTGGGTCGAGGCGCCGAGCCGGTCGAGCACCAAGGCACCAAGGCCTAGGAAACGGATCTTCAAACCTTCGAAGTCCTCGACCGAAGTGATCTCCTCCTTGAACCAGCCCGAGGCCTCCGGGATCATGCCGCCGCAGTGAATCGCGTGCATGTTGTGCTTGTGGTAGAGTTCTTCGTAGATCTCCTTGCCGCCGTGGTAATAGAACCAGGCCAGAAGCCCCGGCCAGTCGGGCCCGAAGGGGGCGGCGGAGAAGAGCGCGAAGGCGGGATCCTTGCCGTACCAATAGGCCGGGGTCGACCAGCAGGCGTCTATCGCGCCGTTCTTCACCGCATCGAAGCATTCGGACGGTGGGATCAAGGCGCCGGGCTCGAAGAAGCGAATCTGGAAGTCGCCGCCGGAGACCCGCTTGATCTTGGTTTGGATATCCTTGCCGGTCGAGCCGGCATGCGGCGCCTTGCTGGGAAACCAGCTTTGCATCTTCCAGCGCACCGAATCTTCGGCAGAGGCGCCCTGTACTCCCATGATCAGGGCCGATCCGCAAAAAAGAACCGCGCTGATGGCGCTTATGACTTTCGACTTGGATTTGCTCATCCGTGCCTCCCATTGACGTCAGGTTGTAAGGCGGGCGAAGCTCGACCCTTCGCGCAGTCATCGCCTGCGTCGAGCATCCGACCGGTCTCGTTTGATTTCTTCGTTGACCAACCTGAAGCTGCTCAGTCAGTCAACGATGTTTCCCAATTTGCGCGAGTCATTCTCATGAGTCAACATATTTTCATAAAATCTTCCCACGATATGGAAATAAGGAAACAGACTGACGTAGCTCTTGTTGAGCTACCGATAACGGGAGATTTGATCAGCGTCGCGCCGGATTTGGTGAGAGCAAGCGGCGTTTATCCGACACGTCGGCCCACGCGGCCGAATCGGCCGGCAGGTCGCCCTTGGTTGTTATGTTCGGCCAGATCGCGGCGTACTTGGCGTTCAGTTCGAACCAGCTTTCGCCCGCATCCTGCTGAGGTGCGATAGCGTCCACCGGGCACTCGTACTCGCACACGCCGCAGTCGATGCATTCAAAGGGGTTGATGACCAGAAAGTTTTCCCCTTCGTAGAAGCAGTCGACCGGGCAGACCTCGACGCATTCTTGATGCTTACAGTTGATGCAGGCCTCGGTAACGGCATAGGCCATGGCTCCTGTCCTCCAGCATTTGGGCGACAAGCCTGGGCGATCGGAGATCGAGCGCAAAATGGATGTCCCGGTGCAGTTCCGGTCGTGAGGGCGCTTTCCTCACCACCGAAATTGCACCGGGATCAATGCGCCGGCTGGCTGATTACTCGTCGCCGAAACCCTTGGCGGCTGCGTCCTTGTAGAAGCCTGCCGTGTTCTGGAAGACGTTGGGTTTGCGGTAGACGGCAAGGAGCACGCAGCCTTCGTCCGTGTGGGTCTGGTGGAAGGAGCCCGGCTGGCGCCAGACGAACTCGCCGGCACGGCAGATGCCGTCATGGTCGTAGAAGGAACCCTCGATCACATAGGACTGCTCGATCTCCGGGTGCTTGTGGAAGGGCAGGGAGGCGCCCGGCTGCCACTTCAAGAGGCAAGTCATCTCGCCTTCCGCCTTGTTCTCGTAGAGCACCTTGATCTGGATGCCTTCGAACTGGCTGGGCGCCCAGTCGATATTCTTCGGGTCGACATAGACTGACCCGCCCTTGGTCGGCTCGATCTTCGGCTTTCTCTTCGCAGACATCCTGCACTCCTTTTTTTGGGTTAGGGAGGGAAACACTGTTGCCTAAGAGTTAGAGTGTAGGCAACTCGATCTTTAGAGTCAACAAGGTTTCCCAATCTTGGAGAGTCAGGCTGGCCTTGCGGAGGAATCCGGCGATATCAATCCGTTATCCTAGACGAATTGAGGCAGCTTGGCAGCTGTCATTTGACGACAAGTTTCCCGGAAGGCTAGTCTGGCCGCGCGCAGGGGCACCCCATTGGGGACGCGATAGGCCGGATTAGACGGAGCGAGGAGCAAGCAGAGTGACCGACATGGGCTTGGAGGTGCTGATTGGCAGGCGCTTGAAAGAGCTCCGCAAGATTCGCGGCACGACTCTCGACAGCCTCGCCCAACAGACTGGCTTCACAAAGGGCTATCTCTCCAAGATAGAGAACGCCCACAAAATCCCGCCGATCGAGACACTGTCGCGGATCTCTGCCGCGCTCAACACGGAGATCGCCTACTTCTTCCAGAAGGACGAGCCGATTGACGACGACGGTGACACCGTCTCCATCGTTCGAGCACAGGAGAGAAGGCGCGTGGTCCGCGGCGGAACCTCCTTCGGCTATGACTACGAGAGCGTGGCCTACAAGAAGATCAAGAAGGCGATGGAGCCCTTCGTCTTCACCTTCCCGGAAGACCTCGACAGCGACACCCATTTCTCGCATGAGGGCGAAGAGATGGTCTTCGTGCTAAGCGGCACGGTCGATTTCGAGGTGGGCGGCAAGAGCGTGCTTCTGTCTCCAGGTGACTGCATCTATCTCGATTCAAGCGTCGAGCATCGCGGCCGTGCCGTGGGCGGCGAAGCCAAAGCCTTGGTCGTTATCTATCAGCCCAGCGGCGACGCTGCTTCGGAGGAGACTTCGGCTCCCTAAAGCATAAGACGCGCTCGCCTAAACACAGCCGCAGAGTGCTTGTTTCACCGCTGGCAGTCATCCCGCTTGACTCACTGGCACATTTGGTCAACATTGTTTCCCAAATGAGCTAGGCGAGAGGTGCAGCGATGAAGTTTGCTATTCTGATCTACCACGGTGTGGAGCCCATCGACATCGGCGGGACGGCCGGGCGTGCTCTCCATGGCCCGCCGTTTCGAGCCCGCCATCGAGATCTTCTGCGTCGCCAAGTATGCCGGCGAGGTCATGCTGGCCAGCGGCGTGCGCTCAGTGGCCGACTATGGATTCGACAACTGCCCGGAGTTCGATCTTCTGATCGTCACCGGCGGTCCCGGCTGGGTCGAGCAGTGCAGCTGCCCGGCCACAACCAGGTTCATCAAGGGCGCCCAGGAGAAGGCGACCGTCGCTTCCGTCTGCACCGGCGCCATGATCCTCGCCGCCGCGGGATTGCTGGACGGCCAAGCGGCCACCACGCGACGCCTAAGTGCGCCGGGCGAAGCGGCGCCCTTGAGCCTCCTCAACGACTTTGCCCCAACCGCCAAGCCGGAGACGGCCTTGATCGTGGACGCCGGCGTGGTGATCACAGGCGGCGGCGTGACGCTTGCCATCGACTTCACCTTCTATCTACTGGAGCGCTTCTTCAGCGCGGAGCTGAAAGAGCGTACCGCGGCGCTGATGGAGTACGATCGCGCCCTGGCCGCGAACGCGGAGCATCTAGCGGTGGTGCGGACGAACGACGGTCACGAAGCCGGTCGTCGCGCGCCTGCTCGATAGAGGTTCACCTGCATTTTTTCGCCAACGGGCGAAATGCCTTGCCCGCAGTCAAATCCTTCGCATTCCTGTCGGAAAAATCACAATCGCGCAGGCCCTCTCGCCCCAACAATGGGTCCGACCATTGATCGGGTGCCCTGTCGGAGGAGGCTGAACCGTGAAGTTTCAATTGGCGATCAACATGGAGCGGATTGCGGACGACATCGACATGCGCGATGTGGCCCGCCATACCTTGGAGATGGTGCAGATGGCCGATCGCGGCGGCTTCGAGATCGCCTGGGCGGCCGAGCATCATGCGCTGGAGATGACCATCGCCCCCAACCCCTTCCAGATTCTGGCCTGGTGGGCGAGCCACACCGATCGTATTCGACTGGGCACGGCGGTGGCCGTGGCCGCCTACTGGCACCCGATCCGCCTGGCCGGAGAGGCCGCGGTGGCGGACCTGGTCTCCGGCGGGCGGCTGGAGTTCGGCATCGGCTCGGGCGCCTACCAGCGCGAGTTCGACCGCATGCACCCCGGCCTCAAGCAGTCGGACGCCTGGCGCTACATGCAGGAGATGCTGCCGGCGGTCATGGCGCTGTGGCAGGGCGACTACGAGCACGACGGCGAATACTGGAAGTTCCCGCTCTCGACCTCGGTGCCCAAGCCCTTGCAGCAACCCCATCCGCCGGTCTGGGTGGCAGCGCGCGCACCCATCACCTACGACTATGCCGTCAAGAACGGCTGCCACATCATGTCCTGGCCGCTCACCCGTCCGATGAGCGAGGTGGAGCTCTACAAGGCGAGGCTGGACGAGGCACTCGCCAACAACCCCGGCAAGCTGCGCCCGATCTTCGCGACGATGCGCCATACCGCGGTCCATGACCGGCCGGAGGACTGGATGGTGCCGGTCAAGGCGGCCCAGCGTCAGCTGGCCCAGTTCGAGAACCTCTTCAAGAATCTGGGCGACGTCACCAACGGCTTCCCCAAGGCGGCCGATTTCGATGCACTGGCCAACCGCGACGAGTACGATCCGGCCATGCTGCACGAGAACCTCATGTTCGGCACGCCTGACCAGGTGATCGAGAAGCTCAAGCGCTACGAAGCGCTTGGCGTCGATCACTTCACCTACTATGCCAGCCTGGGATTGGGGCATAGAGAGCAGAAGCGCTCGCTCCAGCTCTTCATAGAGGAGGTGATGCCGGCCTTCGCCGAAGAGGCGCGCCAGCCGGTGAAAGCATAGGGGACTTTTATCCATGGCAGACTACGTGATCGTCGAGCGGCGCGGCCACGTGCTGGAGGTGACGCTCGACAAGCCCAAGGTGAACGCCATCGACGACGCAATGAGCCAGCAGGTGGCGGCCGCCTTTGCCCAGTTGCGCGACGACCCCGAGCTCCGGGTCGGCATTCTGACCGCCAAGGGCGATCGGATCTTCTCCGCCGGCTGGGACCTCAAGGCCGTCAACTCCGGCGACAGCAAGCTCGACAACTGGTGGGAGGAGGGGAATTTCGGCGAGGGCGGCTTCGCGGGCCTCACCGAGAACTGGGTCCTCAACAAGCCGGTCATCGCCGCCATCAACGGCCTGGCGATCGGCGGCGGCTTCGAGCTGGCGATGGCTTGCGACCTGCTGATCGCCGCCGAGAACGTCGAGTTCGCGCTCCCCGAAATGCCCTTGGGCATCGTGCCGGATGCCGGCGCCTTGCAGCGCCTGCCGCGCCGCATCCCTTACAACATCGCCATGGAGATGCTGCTGCTGGGCCGCCGGATGAAGGCGCAGGAGGCTGCTCACTATGGCCTGGTCAACAAGGTGGTGCCCCACGCCGACCTGATGGAGAGCGCACGCGCTTGGGCCGATCAACTGGCCAAGGCCGCACCCCTTGCTCTGCAGACGGTAAAGGAGGTTCTGCGGCACATCGAATGCCGGCCGTTGGAACAGGCCTTCGCCGAGATGCGCGGCGACGCCTTGCCGACCTATCGCGCCATGCTGAAGTCGGAGGATGCCGAAGAGGGCATCAAGGCCTTCGTCGAACGGCGCGAGCCGGTCTTCAAGGGGCGCTAGCGCCATGGGCCGGCCGGCACCCGACAGGGTGCGCCGCGTCGCCTCCCTCGGCGGCGGTCCGATCGGCGCAGGTTGGGCAGCCCACTTTCTGGCACGTGGGTACGAGGTGCGGGCCTACATCCATTCGATGGACGAGGAGGGGCGGTTCCAGACCATCGTGGACGGAGCCTGGCGCAGCCTTGAGGCATTGGGTCTTGCGCCAGGAGCCTCGCGCGAACGCCTGACGCTCTCCAGCGACCTCGCGGCGGTCGTCGGCGAGAGCGAATTCGTGCAGGAAAGCGCGCCGGAGCGCCTGGAGATCAAGCAAGCCCTCTATCACACCTTGGGCGATCTGGTTCCGACGGACGTCGTCATAGCCTCCTCCACCTCCGGTCTCACCATGACGGAAATCCAGGCCGACTGCACAACGCCGGAGCGGACCGTCGTCGGCCATCCCTTCAACCCGCCCTACCTGCTGCCCCTGGTCGAGATCGTCGGCGGCGCCAAGACTTCGCCCGATGCGGTGGCCTGGGCGCGAGACTTCTATGCGGCCGCCGGCAAGGTCCCGCTTGTCATGAAGAAGGAGGTGCCGGGTTTCGTCGCCACGCGCCTGCAAGAGGCGCTCTGGCGCGAGGCCCTGCACATGGTGGCAAACGGCGAAGCGACGCCGCAGGACATCGATACGGCCTTGATCAATGGCCCGGCCCCGCGCATGGCCTATCAAGGCCAATGCATGGCCTTCCACGTCGCCTGCGGCGAGGGCGGTATGGCCACCAACCTGGATCAGTTCGGCCCGGCATTGAAGCTGCCTTGGACCAGGCTCGAGGCACCGGAGCTGACCCAGGATCTGCGCGACCGCATGGTCGAAGGCTGCAACGAGATGGCCGCTGGCCGCTCCTTCGAGGACATGGCCGAAGAGCGCGACCGGGCCATTGTCGCCGTCATGCGGGCGCTTGCCGAGGTCAGGAGCTGACCGGACCCGTCCTACCGCGGGCGGCCAGGGCCTTGGATTCACTGATGAGCGAATAGACCGTGCCGGGCCAGGAGGGGCGCGGCTCGTGCTGCGGCCAGGTCTGGCGGTACTCGCTCGGCCGCTTGCCGAAGCGCCGGCTGAAGGAGAGCGAGAAGTAGGACATGGAGCTGAAGCCGCAGGCGACCGAGACCTCGCGCACCGAGAGCTTGGTGCTGGTCAAGAGAACGCGGGCGTATTGCAGCCGGATCAACTGGCTCAGCTGCACCACAGAGCAGCCGACATCCCGGCGAAACAGGCGCTCCAGCTGGCGCTGAGAGACCTTGAGCTCGCGGCAGAGCTCCGGCACCGGCAGGGGCTCGTCGATGCGGGCCTCGATCAGGCGGATCGCCGCCTCGACGGTGGGGTGCAGCTGTCGATCCAGGCTGCTGAGAATCTGCCGTTGCGCGGCCTCCGCCGGACGGCAGGGATAGTAAAGCATCTGATTGGCGACCTCGGCCGCCAGCAAGTCGCCGTGCTGTCGAGCGACCACCTGCAGCATGAAGTCCAAGACCGCCGTGCCGCCGGCGCAGGTCATGATGGTGCGGTCGATGGTGAAGAGCTGCTCGGAGACCTCGATGTCGGGAAACTGCTCGACGAAGCCAGGCTTCCAGGACCAGTGCAGGGCAGCACGGCGCCCGTCTAGCAGACCTGCGCGCGCCAGCGGATAGACACCCAGTTCGATGCCGATCAGGAGGCGCCCGGCGCGCTCCTGTCGTCTCAGCCAATTCTTGAGCGCGCGGGAATCGTGATGCTCGGAGCCCCAGCTGCCGCAGACAGCGATGATGTCGGGCTCCTCCAACCCGTTTCCCTCCAACCCCTTGCAGTTCAGCTCCAGCCCGTTGCTGGCGGGCAGTGGCCCGGCCTGTGTCGCCCGCAGGTCCCAGCGGTAGAGCTCCTGAGAGGCAAGATAGTTGGCGACCCGCATGGGCTCGATGCTTGCGGTCAGCGCATGCATGCTGAAGCGCGGCAGGAGCACGATGGCAACCCTGAGCGGCGCTGCTGCGGACGTGATCGAGCTTGCCTCGCGCGATGGCATTGTGACCTCTGTGGGCGGCTTCCTCTCAAAGCCATTATGCGATAGAAGGCGCCTGTCGGAAATCTGAAAATGCTGACGATTAAGTCACAAGTGGTGCTCGCTGCGGGCTCGACACTTGCGGCCACGAGAGCCCAAAGGGAGGAGGCGGCCCATGAACGACGACGTCATCATCACCTGTGCGGTCACCGGAGCCGGCGACACCTTGGGGCGCCATCCGGGCGTTCCTGTCACGCCGCAGCAAATCGCGGACGCGACCATCGAGGCCGCCAAGGCCGGCGCTGCCATCGCCCACATCCATGTGCGCGACCCCGAGACCGGCAAGGGCTCGCGCGACCCGGAACTCTTCAAAGAGGTCGTCGACCGGGTGCGCTCCAGCGGCACCGACGTGGTCATCAACCTCACCTCCGGCATGGGCGGCGACTGGGTGCCCAGCGACGAGGATCCGGCCATGCCCGGCCCCGGCACCGACATGATCGGCCCGCTCGAGCGTCTGGCCCACGTCGAAAGCCTGCTGCCCGAGATCTGCAGTCTCGACTGCGGCACCATGAACTTCGGTAATGGCAATGAGATCTACATCTCTACGCCAGCTTACCTTCGCAAGATGGCCGAGCTCGCCAAGAGCTGGGGCGTGAAGCCGGAGCTTGAGGTCTTCGAGCTGGGGCAGATCCGCTTCGCCAAGCGAATGCTGGCCGAAGGCTTGGTCGCAGACCCGCCGATGTTTCAAATCTGTCTCGGCATTCCCTGGGGCGCCGATCAAACGGTCGACTCCATGAAGGTGATGAAGGACGAGCTGCCGCCGGGTGCGATCTGGACCTCCTTCGGTATCTCGCGCATGCAGATGCCCTTAGCCGCCGCCGCGGTGGCCATGGGCGGCAACGTTCGGGTGGGCCTGGAGGACAACCTCTATCTCGACCGCGGCGTGCTCGCCAGCAACGGCCAGCTGGTGGAGCGCGTCGTGGGCATCATCGAGCGCATGGGTGTGCGCCCGGCGACACCGGCAGAGGCCAGAAAGAAGCTCGGCCTTAGGGGCGCGGCAGCCTAGGGGGGCGCTGACAGATGTCTAGCGAAAGAGCACATGAAGAAGAGATGCTGCTCGACAGCGTGCGGCGCTTCATGGAGGAGGAGCTCTATCCGCACGAAGAGCTGGTCGATCGCGAGGGTGAGGTACCTATCGAGCTCGGCCGTCAGATCGAGGCGCGCTCGAAGGAAGTGGGGCTCTTCGCCGCCAACCTGCCGAGCGACGTCGGTGGCGGCGGGCTCGACTACAGCGCCATGCGCCTGGTGGAGCGCGAATACGGCAAGACCAGTCACGCGCTCCACTCCTGGATAGCGCGGCCGACGGAGATCCTGCTGGCCTGCGAGGGCGAGCAGGTCGACCGCTACCTCCTGCCGGCGGTCAGAGGCGAGAAGCGCGAACTCTTCGCGCTCACCGAGCCGGAAGCGGGCTCCGACATCATGTCGATGAAGTCCACTGCGCGGCGCGACGGCGACGATTGGATCTTGAACGGCTCCAAGCACTTTATCTCAGGACCGGTCATGCCCGACTTCGCCATCGTCTTCGCCGCGACCGGCGAGGACGAGACGCCGAGGGGCCCCAGACGGCGTATCACCGCCTTTCTGGTCGATGTGGGTACCGCCGGCTTCGAGATCGGGCTCGGAACCAAGTGCGTCAGCTATCGCGGCTACCATACCTTCCAGCTGAATTTTTCCGATGTACGGCTGGGCCCAAAGCAGATATTGGGAGAGGAGGGCAGGGGGCTGGAGCTCTCTGGCAAGTGGCTTGGGATGGGGCGGATCTATGTGGGAGCCTCCTGTTGCGGCAAGGCGGAACGTATTCTGGCCCTGGCCAGTGAGTGGGCGGCCAACCGCAAGCAGTTCGGACAGCCGATCGGCCGCTTTCAGGCCACCGGCTTCAAGCTCGCCGACATGGCCGTCGAGCTGCGGGCGGCCGACCTGCTTGTGGCCGATGCCGTGGCCAAGGCAGATGCCGGGGTAATGAGCGATGCGGATGCTGCGATGGTGAAGCTCTACTGCTCTGAAATGCTGAACCGGGCCGCCGACAGTGCCGTCCAGATCTTCGGCGGCATGGGCCTGATGGAGGAGCTGCCGATTCAGCGCCTGTGGCGCGATTCGCGCCTGGAGCGCATCTGGGACGGCACCTCCGAGATCCAGCGCCACATCATTACTCGTTCGTTGTTGAGGCCACTGGGTGCATGACGCCACGCCGGCGCGCCAACCTACAGCGCTTGCTGAAGCCAAGGCACGTCGCCCTGATCGGCGGCGCCGATGCCGTCATCGTTGCCGGGGAGTGCGCGCGGATCGGCTTCGAGGGGCCGGTCTGGCCGGTCAACCCGCGCCGCGAGGAGATCGGCGGCCACCCCTGCTTCCGCTCGGTTGAGGAGCTGCCCGAGCCACCGGATGCCGTCTTCCTGGCAGTTCCGCGCGAAGCGGCGATTGCCGCCCTTGATCAGCTACGCTCGATTGGCGCCGGTGGCGCGGTTTGCTACACCGCGGGATTCCGTGAGACTGGTGAAGAAGGAGCGGTCGCAGAGGCACGGCTGATCGAAAGCGCCGGTGACATGGCCCTGGTCGGCCCTAACTGCTATGGCGTGATCAACTACGTCGACCGCGTAGCCCTGTGGCCTTTCGCCCATGGCGGCAGCTGTCCGGGCTATGGCGCCGCCATCGTCACGCAAAGCGGCATGATGGCCTCCGACCTCTCGATGAGCCAGCGCTCGGTCCCCTTTGCCTACATGATCTCCGCCGGCAATCAGTCGGTCCTGCGGTTGGAGGACTACGTCGAGGCCCTCTGTGAGCGGCCGGAGGTGCGGGCCATCGGCTTGCATATCGAGGGACTGCAGGATGTCCGTGCTTTCGAGGCGGCGGCATTGCAGGCTCTAGAGCGCGGCGTGCCCATCGTCGCCTTCAAAACCGGCACCTCCAAGATCGGTGCCGAGGTGACGATCAGCCATACCGGATCGCTCTCCGGCGACGACGACCTCTACGATGCTCTCTTCGATCGCTTGGGGATCATTCGAGTCCACGACCCCGTGCAGCTGCTGGAGACCTTGAAGCTCCTCTGCGTTGCCGGCCCCGCCGCGGGACCTCGCGTGGGTGCGCTCACCTGTTCGGGCGGCAGCTCCGCCATGCTGGCTGATCACGGTGAGCGCGTCGGCATCCTCTACCCCAAGCCTTCCGCGGAGACGGCAGCAGAGCTGAGGGACCTGCTTCCCTTCACTGCGACGGTGGCCAATCCCTTGGACTACACGACGCCGATTTGGGGTCGCCCTGACCGGACCCGCCCGGCCTTCCGCAGCTTCTTCGCCGACGACTACGACGCTGCCCTCATCGTGCAGGACTACCCTCCGGCGGGCCTGAACGAAAGCCGGCCAAGCTATTTGAGCGACGCCGAAAGCTTCATCGAGGCGGTTCAGGACAAAGCACTTTCGGCCGTGGTATGCAGCAGCCTGCCGGAGAACTTCGACGAAGAGACGAGAGACTATCTGGTCTCCCGCGGTGTTGCGCCGATGCAGGGTCTGCAGGTTTGCTTGAACGCTCTCGCCGGCAGCGCATGGTACACGAGCCGGCGCAATGCGTTGCTCGACCAGATTCCCCAGCCGTTGCAGCCCGATGCCAAGGGCGAGACTCGTGCCACCGCGCTCCTCGACGAGGCGGCTGCCAAGGATTGGCTGAGGCAGGCAGGTTTGCCCGTACCGAAGAGTGCCCTTGCCAGCAGCAGCGAGGCGCTGGAGACAGCACGTAAGTTGGGCTTTCCGGTCGTGCTGAAAATGCTGAGCCCGCGCCTGGCGCACAAGACGGAGGCCGGTGCCGTGAGACTGGGCCTCGACAGCGCCGCCGCGGTTGCCGAGGCCGTCGACCAGATGCGCCGAGATGTCGAGCGATATGACCCCGCAGCCGTCAGCGATCGTTTCCTCATCGAGGAGATGGCGGGCGCGCCGGTCGCCGAGTTGCTGGTCAGCGTCCGCTGCGCGCCGCAGTTCGGCTTGGCGATGACATTGGCCTCAGGTGGCGTTCTGGTCGAGCTCTTGCAAGATGCAGCCACCCTGCTGTTGCCTGCGGCGCGCGACGACTTGGCGACCGCCCTGGCCAAGCTGCGCGTTGCGCGCCTCCTGGATGGCTATCGGGGCAAGCCGGGCGCAGACAAGAACGCTCTCCTCGATGCCCTACTGCGGCTTTCGGACTACCTCTGCAGGGCCGGTCAGGAGGTCGCCGAAGTGGAGATCAACCCGCTCTTCGTGCAGGCCGAAGGCGTTACGGCCGTGGACGTACTTTTGCGCCGCTACGTCACCGAGCCTTTGGATTAGTCGGAGAGCTGCGCCGCATACCAAGCGGCGAAGGCGGCGACATTTGCCTCGAGGAGCGGCTGGAAAGGTCCTTGCAAAGCATGCGGCGAGCTGAGGCCTTGGTGCTGCTTCTCCAGGGCCGGGATGTCCTCGTCGAGCGCTGCATCCAGTCGGTGGAAGTAGGCGGCGGCCCGCTGCTCGAAGTCCGGCAAGGCCATAGTCTTGGGAGGAAAGCAGATGGTCTGCTTGACCAGGCAATGCCCCGGGTGCAGGGGATAGGCCTCATAAACCCAGATGGCATCTCTGCCTGCCGCGAAGGTCATGTTGGGGAAAAGCCAAGTGTAGCGAACGCCATTGGCGGCGCGTCCCTCGAGGCCCGGCATGATCGGCAGGGCGGCGCTCTGCGCGTCTTGCAGCAGACCGCCGGTTCCCTCGGTCGGACCGAATTGGCTGGCGAAGGCGCCGGTGGCCGGATCACCGGGATCGGGCGGGAGATAGAGATCGTTGATCGAATCCGGGTGCACGAAGGGCAGGTGATAGTGCTCGTTGAAGACCTCCAGAAAGGCCTTCCAGTTGCAGGCCACGGTCATGCTGCGACGCCGGGCCGAGACTAAGCTTTCAAGTGGCCAGGGCGCATGGGGCTCAGCCAGGTTTCCCAGGTAGGTGTCAATATCCGCTGTTGAAGGGTCGAGGCAGACGAAAGCGAAGCCGAGACGCTCCTCGGCGCGGAACTCGACCAGACCGCAGGCCTCCTTGTCGAAGCCGGCGCACTGCTCCATTTTCGGGGCGCCGGCAAGGCTGCCGTCCAGCCGATAGACCCAAGAGTGGAAAGGACAGCGCAACCGCTTGCTATTGCCGCTGCCGTCCACCAGCCGGGTTCCGCGATGCCGGCAGGCATTGGCGAAGACGCGCAGCTTTCCAGCCTTATCCCGCAAGAGGATGAGCGCGGCACCGGCAACATCCAGCGCAAGGTAGTCCCCGACCGCCTTCACCTGATCGGCACGTCCGACACCGATCCAGGAACGCTGAAAGGTCCGCTCGATCTCGCTTCGCAGCACGCCTTCGTCGCGGTAACTGCTGGGCGGTAGGGAGAGTGCCACCTCTGGGCTCGCCCGGCAGGCCGCAAGCTGTCGCTGGAAGGCTTGATCCTGTTCGTTTTTACTGTTGAGCCTCGGGTGGGTGTTCATGAGAAGGCGCGCCTCGGCTACGATTTGCTTGTATCGACAGTTTGCACTCCAAAACAAAGACCCGCACCGTCATTGCGAGGAGTGTAAGCGACGAAGCAATCTGGTCTCAAAACAGCAGTAGATCGCCGCGCTATCGCTCGCGATGACGGAGAGTCTAAAGGTTTGATAGAGAATAGCATGACAGTTCTATTTGGATCGTTGCGAGAAATCTACCCATTATTGAATATTGATGCGCTTGAGAGGACCATACACACCCTACCGCATGACGAAGGGATTGGCCATCGGCTGGTCGGAGGTATTGATCCAGACGGTCTTGGGCCGGGTGTAGTCGTAGATCGCCTGCATGCCGCTCTCGCGGCCATAGCCGGACTCCTTGTAGCCGCCGAACTCGGCGATCGGCGAGACCACGCGGTAGGTGTTGACCCAGACGATGCCGGCACGCACCGCCTGCGACACCCGCAGCGCCCGGGCGCCATCCTTGGAGAAGATGCCGGCGGCCAGGCCGTGGCGGGTGTCGTTGGCCAAATCGATCACCTCGTCCTCGGACTTGAAGCGCAAGACGCTCAAGACCGGCCCGAAGAGCTCGGTGTCGACGATGCGCAGCTTCTGATCCGGCGCCTCGATGATGGTGGGCTCGTAGAACCAGCCGCGGTTCTGGTCCTTAGGCCGCTGGCCGCCGGTCAGCAATTGGCCGCCTTGCTCGATCGCGTGCGCCACCTCTCGCTCGATATGCTCCAGCTGGCCGGTCGTGGCCAACGGGCCCATCTGGGTTTCCTCGGCCAGCGGATCGCCGATACGGATCTCCTTGGCCCGGCCGACCATGGTGTCCAGGAACTGGTCGGCGATGCGGTCGTGCAGGTAGAGCCTGGAGCCGGCGACGCAGCTCTGTCCGCTGGCGCCGAAGATGCCGGCGATGGAGGCGTTGACCGCGCTCTCCAGATCGGCGTCGTCGAAGACGATGAAGGGCGACTTGCCGCCCAGTTCCAAAGAGACCTGCGCGAAGTTTTCGGCGGAGTTGTGCACGACGTGGCGGGCGGAAATCGGGCCGCCGGTAAAGCTGATCCGCTGCACCAAGGGGTGCGAGGTCAAGACCTTGCCGCAAGGATCGCCGTGTCCGGTGACGATGTTGACCACGCCCGGCGGAAATCCCGCTTCCTCGATCAACTTGCCGAATTCCAGCATCGGCGCGGAGGCATGCTCCGAGGCCTTCAGCACCACCGTGTTGCCGGCGGCCAGCGCCGGGCCGACCTTGACTGCGGTCAGGAAAAGCTGGGAGTTCCAGGGCACGACGGCGGCGACCACGCCCAAGGGCTCGCGCAAGGTCAAGGCCAGCATGTCGGGCTTGTCGATGGGTAGGGTCGCACCTTGGATCTTGTCGGCGCAGCCGGCGTAGTAGTGAAAGAACTCGGCGATGTACTTCGCCTGCCAGCGCGTCTCCTTCAGCATCTTGCCGGTGTCGACGGTCTCGCAGCGTCCCAGCTCTTCCGAGTGCTCTGCCAAGAGATCGGCCAGCCGGCGCAGGTACTTGCCGCGCGCGGTCGGCGTCAGGCGGGCCCAGTCGTCCTGGCGGAAGGCACGCTCGGCGGCACGGATGGCGCGGTCTACGTCCTCTGCCGTTGCCTCGGGAACCGTGGCCCAGGCCTCGCCGGTCGCCGGATTGTAGCTCTCGAAGCTGCGCCCGTCGCCGGCGTCCACCCACTGACCGTCGATCAGCATGCGATAGTGTTTAAGGGCAGTCATGGGCGATCTCTTCCGCTGTTTGCCGGGCAGACTTATGGCAGCTTTGCGGAAGATGTTCAGAATTTTCCGCCAACACACGACCAAAAATTCGCGCAAGCCATGGGCGTGCTCGGTTAGCCTCGAGAGCAGACCAGATGGGGAGCGGCGATGTCAGCCAAGGAAGTAATCGGTGGGCCTTTGGTGATCGGCGGGCGCCGGCTGTCGTTGTCACGCGCGATCCGTGCCGGCGATTTCGTGTTCCTGACGGGCCAGGTGCCATTCAAGGATGGCGCGGTGATGACAGAGGGCAGCATCGAAGAGCAGACGCGGGCCATACTCGATGCCATCAAGGAAACCCTTGCCGAGGCGGACTGCGCGCTCTCCGACGTGGTAAAAGCCATGGTCTGGCTGACCGATCGTGCCGACTTTCCGGGCTTCAACGCCGTCTATGGCGAGTACTTTCCGGAGGCACCGCCGACCCGCTCTGCCGTGGTGAACGACCTCTTGGTCGATGTCCGGGTCGAGGTCGAGGTGATCGCCTATCGTCCCAAGGCAGGCCCGGATGACGGATCGGCGTCCTAACGGCACAGCCTTTGAGGATCAGGGCGGCGGCGGACCGGCCGTCGTGCTGGTGCACGGTTTCGGCCTCAATCGAGGCATGTGGCGCTGGCAGAGAGCGGCCTTGTCGGCGCGCTACCGCCTCATCACCTATGACCTTTTCGGCCATGGCGAGAGTGCGCCGCCGCCCGGGCCACCCGATCTCGCGCTCTTCTCGGAACAGCTGCTGGGCCTGTTGGATAGGCTGTCGCTCGCCAGGGCGGCGGTGGTCGGCTTCTCTCTCGGCGGGATGATCGCGCGCCGCTTCGCCATGGACCATCCGGAGCGACTATGGGGCTTGGCGATCCTCAACTCGGCGCACATGCGCGACGACGCGGCCCAGCAGGCGATCCGCGATCGGGTGGCACTGGCCAGGGCGGAGGGGCCCGGTGCCACCGTCGAGGCGGCACTCACGCGCTGGTTCGGCGATGCCTTCCGGTTTGCAAACCCGCAAGTCATGGAGCTGGTGCGCGGCTGGCTGCTCGCCAATGACCCTTCGGTCTATGCCGAGATCTATGCCGTGCTCGCCGAAGGGGTGGGAGAGCTCATCGCACCCAAGCCGCCGATCGCTTGCCCGACCCTGGTCTTGACGGGCGATCAGGACTACGGCAACTCGCCGGAAATGACCCAAGCCATCGCCGCCGAGATCCCTGATGCTCGCAGCATCATCCTGCCCGGCTTGCGGCACATGGCGATGGTGGAGGCGCCGGAGCCCGTGAACCGAGCGCTCCTCGCCTTTCTAAATGCGCATGCGCCAGGCGGCCTCGATGGATGACGCCTTCGATCCTCGCGAGTTCCGCCGCGCGCTGGGCCAGTTTCCGACCGGCGTGACCGTCATCGCCACCGTCGAGCCCGACGGCACGCCCCGCGGCTTCACCGCCAACTCCTTCACCTCCGTGTCGCTCGACCCGCCCTTGCTCTTGGTCTGCCTTGCCAAGTCCGCGGCCAGCCTGGAGGTCTTTTGCCAGGCGCCCAGCTTCTCGGTGAACGTCCTGGCCGAGGGGCAGCGGGATATCTCGACCCTCTTTGCCACGCAGCGCCCGGACAAGTTCCAGGTGGCGCGCTGGCGGCCGGGTCGGTGCGGAGCACCCCTGATCGATCGTGCGCTGGCCTGGTTCGACTGCGAGCATCATGATGTTGCGGATGCCGGCGACCACGTCGTGCTGTTCGGGCGGGTCAAGGACTTCGGCTATCGCAACGCTCAGCCCTTGGGCTATCTGCGCGGGAGCTACTTCACCTTGGGCCTGGAGGCCTCTCTGGTCGATGCGGCGGGGAAGGGGGCCGGTGCCGTGGTCGGCGCCGTCCTGGAGCAGGACAACGCGCTGCTGCTGGAACGGGCCGGCAAGGGAATGCAGGTGCCGGCGGTCGGCCGGGACGGCCAGCCGGCCACGCTCGGCAAGCTGCTGCAGCGTTTCGGCGGGACGGACCTGATGCCGGCCATCGACTTCGTCTATGCGGTCTTCGAGGACAAGCGCAGCGGCTCGACGACCATCTACTTCCGCGGCCGCGCGTCAGGCGAAGCGCCGCCCGGCATGGCCTTCGTGCCCTTTGGCGACAAGCCATGGGAGGGTGTCGCCGATCCACCCTCCCGGATCATGCTGCGCCGCTATGTCGAGGAGGCTGAGAGAGGCCGCTTTGCCATCTACATGGGCGACGAGGTCCAGGGTGTAGTGCAGGAGGTCGATTAGCGGTGAAGGTTTAATGGATGGGTAGATTTTGCACGCCTGAGCCATGAATGCCGGGGCTGAACATCTATCTAAGCTGGTGCTAGAAAAGTTCTTCCTAACCTATTCAGTTGAAGCAAAAATCAGAATCACCTGCCGTCATTGCGAGGAGCGAGAACGACGCGGCAATCCAGTGATTAGCGCGGTGCATGGAACACCTGGATCGCCGCGCTGTCGCTCGCGATGACAGGCCCGTTACTTCGTAATGCGGGCCTCATGACGCCATCACTCCGTCAGGAGATCATCGGCTTCATCGCCCGCATTAGGTTCCCGGCGGATCGATTTCGACCACTGCTTCTCGAAGACCTTTTGCTCTTGCTCGAAGGCGAGCACCTTGGCTTGTAAGTGGAAGTGCGTGCGGCTGCAGGTGAGCTGCGATTGCGTTTCCGTGCGAACCTGCCAGTCGCCGCGTTCCAGCTCTTGGGTCCAATGAAAGGACGCCGTCGCCGAGGTGGGATCATCGGACAAGAGGCGATAGCTCTCTCGCTTCAGGCCGCCCATCGCGATGGCGTAGCGATCGAGCACCAGCTTGCCATAGTCGTCTATGATCTCGAAGCGGCCTTCTTGACCGGCTTGATCGAAGGTCACGCGGCGCTCGGAGGAGGGGGCCCGCAGCTCATCGGCCGGCGTTGCTGGCGGGGCAGAGGGTGCGGGTGGTGACACGATCTGCGGGTCTTCTCCCGGATCGATCGTCGGCAGGGTCAGGCGCGCCTCGTTGGGCGCAAGGGTTAAAGTGGGATCGTCTGCTGCCGGCCAAACGTTAGGCCAGGAGGCGGTGGAGAGCGCCAGGCGCACGCGATGCCCGATTGGGAAGCGATGAGCGACGTGGTCGAGTGGAATGCGCAAGGCCATGGTCTCGCCTGGCGTCACTGGCAGGATTCGATCATCGCCAGCGCGATGGCAGAGGTTGAGGAGACCCCAGGTGACGAACTCGGAGGTCCCGTCCGGCCCGACATTGCAGAGCCTGGCAACAAGGTTGCCCGTCGGGCAGTCCGATGACAGTGCAATCTCCAGAATCGGATCGCCCCAGATGCTGAGCGGCTGTGAAAGCGGTCGGCTGTCGAACAGCTGGCTGGCGCCGTCGTCAGGGCGCTGGTCCTGCGCCATCTCCGGGCCGGAGCAGTGAGGGATAAGCTCTCCGCGCTGCGTACCGGAGAGCAGAGGTGTGCGGATCTGCGAAGCTGGCGCCAGGCCCGCTTCGGGCTCCAGTCCGCTTTCCCGCAGGTACCAGTGGCTCGATCTGCTGGACGCGGGCGGCCAGGCTTTTGCCGCCAACCACTGGCCCGGCAAGAGGGTGGAGGAGGGATCTTTGTTCCCGCCTTCGCTGAGAAAGCCAAGATAGGCGGGTTCGTCTTCCACACGGTTCTCTTCGCCGGCCAGCCAGCGGTCCCACCAGCGCTTGGCCTCGCCGAGGAAATCCAGGGCCGGCCCCGGGGTTGCCAGGTGCGGGAACTGGTGCGCCCAGGGACCGGCGATCGCCCGAACCGGCACCTCCAGGTTTTCCAGCAGCCTCGGCACGGCATTGACGTAGAGGTCGGCCCAGCCGGTGATGATCATCACCGGCGCCTCGATCGCGGCATAGTCCTCTGCGACCGATCCGTGGCGCCAATAGGCGTCGCGAGTCTGATGCTCGAACCAGGGTTCGGCGAAGAAGTGGAGACTTTCCAGGCGCTCGCGCCACATCTCCTGCCAGCGCGGCCCGACCACCTCGGGATCGGGCGGCCTGGTCGAGAAGGAGAGAAAGCTGCTGGCCCAGCCGAAGTTCTCGTTCAGGAGGCAGCCGTTCTTGTAGTGGACGTCGTCGTTGTAGCGGTCGACCGTGGCGCCGGCCGCAATCACCGCCTTCAGCGCCTCGGGCGCGCGGGCTGCCACCTGGAGCGCGGCAAAGCCACCCCAAGAAAGACCGATCATGCCGACCGCGCCGCTGCACCAGGGCTGTTCGGCAATCCACGTGATGGCGGCGATGGCGTCGTCCTGCTCGAGGCGCAGGTATTCGTCTTCCAAGAAGCCTTCGGAATCGCCGCTGCCGCGGATGTCGAGCCGAACGCAGGCGTAGCCGTGGCCGGCGAAGTAGGGATGGATCTGCTCGTCGTCTGCCAGGCGGCCGTCGCGTCGGCGGTAGGGAATGGCCTCCAGGATGGCGGGTACAGGCTTGCGATCGGACGAACGGGGCCGCCAGATACGGGCGGCGAGGCGTACGCCATCGGCCATCTCGATCCACTGAGTGGGTTCGTCGAGCAGCTCTTCCGGGAAGGAGCCGGCGATCTCTAGTCCCGGCACCTCACGTCCTGGAAACACCTAAGCGGCCCCTCCTTCAAAGCGCCGCGGCCGTCAGCAAAGTGCCGGCCGCAACAGCAGGAAAGGGAGATCTTACTCTTCCATCCACCAACGGTCGATCAGCTTCCAGCCATCGAGCTCCCAGTTGGAGCCGATGACCTCTGGATGGCCGACCCGCTCGGAGCGCGCATCCACATAGTTCGCATACATGGGGATGACGGCGCCGCCGTCGTCGCGCACGAGTTCCTGCATCTCGGCGTACATGGCGGCACGCTTGTCTGCGTCGAGCTCGGCGCGCGCGGCGACCAGCAGTTCCATGAAACGGTCGTTGCTCCAGAAGGTCTCGTTCCAGGCGCCGCCGGCGGCATAGCCGACCGTGAACATCCAGTCTTCCGTCGGCCGGCCGCCCCAGTAGCTGAGCGACCAGGGCTTCACCATCCAGACGTTGGTCCAATAGCCGTCGTTCGGCTCGCGGATGACGTTGATGTCGATGCCTGCCTTGGCGGCGTGCTCTCGATAGAGAACGGCCGTGTCGAGGCCGCCTTCGAAGGGCGTGTTGGAGGCCGAGAGGTCGACCTTCAGGCCTTCCATGCCAGCCTTCTTCAGATGGAACTTGGCCTTTTCCGGGTCGTAGACCCTCTGTTCCAGATCTTTGGCGAAGTAGCGGTTGGGCGGGGCGATGGGATGGTCGTTCGCCACCCGTCCATGGCCGAAGAGGATCGTCCTCACCAAGGCTTCGCGATCGATTGCGAGCTTGAGCGCCATGCGCACATCGTAGTCGTCGAAGGGCGGCACGGTAGTGTTCATCGGAATGGTATAGTGCTGGGTGCCGGTCACCTCTTCCAAGACGAGACCAGGGCGCTTGGCCAAGAGGTTGGCCGTCTTGAGGTCGACCCGGTTCATGGCATCGATCTCGCCGGTGACCAGGGCGTTGGTCCGTGCCGCCGAATCGGCGATGCCGATCATCTCGACCGCATCGAAATGCGCCCGAGCGTCACCCTTCCAGTAGTTGGGGAAGCGCGTCAGCAGCATGCGCACGCCGGGATCTACGTGTTCCAGGGTGTAGCCACCGGCACCGACGCCACTCTGCCAGTCGATCTTGCCGTCCTCAGCCGGCAGGATCGGCAGGTGATAGTCGTTCATGAGGAAGGGGAAGTCGGCGTTGCCTTCGCTCAGCACCACGACGACCTTGTCTTGCCCGTCGGCCTTGATCTCCGCGATGCTCTCCAGCAGCGGCTTGATGGCGGAGTTCGAGTCCTCGCCGCGATGGTGCTGAATCGAGGCGATGACATCGTCGGCATCCATGGTCTTGCCATTGTGGAACTCGACGCCCTTGCGCAGGGTGAAGATCCAAGTCTTGGCGTCCGGCGTCGCCTCAAAGCTCTCGGCCAGTTCGGGCACCAGCTCGCCCTTGGCGGTGACCTCGGTCAGGTTGTTGTGCACGCCGTAGGTCAGGCCGATTTGCGTGAAGGTCGAGATAAAGGTCGCCGGATCGAGGCTGTCGGTGGTGCTGGCACCGCCAAGGCCCAGCCTGAAGGTCCCGCCGCGCTTTGGCGTCGCCGCCTGCACCTTGCTGACGAAGGCCTCGGCCCCGGCCACCGTCAGGCCCAGCGCCAGCGCGCCCTGCATGAAGCTGCGGCGGCTGACGCGCCCAGTCCTATAGTCTGCTTTCAGCCGGTCGATCTTCTTCACGATGTTTCTCTCCCTGTTTGGTTGTCGCATTTCAGTTTCTGATTCTTGGCGACACGGTGCTAGCACATTGTTGCGCGCGAGGACAGATGCCTGTTTCGAAATTTTCGGCCACATTTCAGAGTTTCTCGCCATTGTCGTGAGCCGTTGAAGCCGGATTTCAGGCGGACACACCATCATTGACGAAAGCTGACTTATTGATTCAGACAATGGCATTGCTGCCATTAAGAATTAGTCAGGACAGGAAGCGGAGCTATTGGACCTGCGCCCGAAATCTCTACGCATTGCGCCTGAGATCTCTGTAGTCTGCTTGCACATGAAAAGCCGAAAGCAGGCAAGGTCGAGCGTAAGGAGGTGACAAGCGTGGACAGTGGGAGAGTCTTGGCTGCTGAGCAGGAGCCGATCGCGATCGTCGGTGTTGGATGCCGCTTTCCGGGGGGCGTCGACGATCTCGCATCCTATTGGCGCTTACTGCGTGACGGTGTCGACGCGGTTACGGAAATCCCCGAGGACCGCTGGAGCATCCAGACCTTCTACGACCCCACGCCGGGGACCCCCGGCAAGAGCTATTCCAAGTGGGGCGGCTTCGTAGACGGTATCAGCGCGTTCGAACCGGAGCGCTTTGGCATCTCGCCCCGTGAAGCGACCTTCATGGACCCCCAGCAGCGCTTGCTCTTGGAGGTCTCCTGGGAGGCGATCGAGGACGCCGGCTGGGCGCCCGATCAACTGGCGGGGACGGACACCGGCGTTTTCGTCGGGGTCTCCATATCGGACTACAACACCTTGCAGGGTGTTTTCGGCTACGAGACCGAGACCGACCCGCATATGGCGACAGGTGCCGCGCTCAGCGTCACGTCCAACCGTATTTCCTACTGTCTCAATCTAATTGGGCCCAGCATCTCGGTCGATACCGCCTGCTCCTCCTCGCTGGTTGCCGTGGATCTCGCCTGCCGGCGGATCTGGCGGGGGGACTGTCGCGTCGCGCTCGCCGGCGGTGTCAACCTCATGCTGACGCCCGCGCCGTTTCTGGCCTTCTCGGCGGCGACGATGCTCGCTGCCGACGGGCGCTGCAAGACCTTCGACTCGCGTGCCGACGGCTTCGTGCGCGGTGAAGGGGCCGGGATCGTCATGCTGAAGCGCCTGTCCGACGCGCAGGCCGATCGCGATCCGATCCATGCGCTGATCACCGGGACCGGTGTCAACCAGGACGGCCGTACCAGCGGTATCGCCATGCCGAGCGAGAGCTCGCAGGCCATGCTCATACGAGAGGTCTGCGACCTGGCCGGGATCGCACCCTCGGCGGTCGACTACGTCGAGGCACACGGCACCGGAACGGCGGTCGGCGATCCGATCGAGGCAAAGGCCCTCGGCACAGTTCTGGGGGCCGGGAGAGAGACCAGCGACAGCTGCTATCTGGGGTCGGTCAAGACCAACATCGGGCATCTCGAATCTGCGGCGGGTATCGCTGGCCTGTTAAAGGCGCTCCTGGTGCTGAAGCACCGCGAAGTTCCAAAACACTTGAACTTCGAGAAGCCAAACCCGGCCTTAGCGCTGGACGACTGGAAACTAAAGGTCCCGATGGCAGTTGAGAGTTTGCCGTCGCGTGACCGGCCGGCGCTGGCTGCGGTAAACTCCTTCGGCTTCGGCGGCACGAATGCCCATGCGATCCTGCAGGAGTACCTGGAGGAACCGGAGCCTAGGCCGGAACGTTCGGCCGTTCGCCCTCACTTGCTGGCGCTGTCTGCCCGTACTGCGGAAGCATTGGAAGACCTCGCCTCTGCATACGTGAGAGAGCTGTCCGGCCCCGCTGCTGGCGAAGGGGCGAGGCTGACGGACCTCTGCTACACGGCTGCTACCGGCCGTGTCGCGATGGCGCAGCGCGCTGCCGTCGTCGGCAAGGACGCCGCTGCCATGCGCGAACAGCTGTCCGCTTATCTGGGCGGCGACAAACGGGCAGTGAGTGCCCTTGGCGAGTCTCCAGCCGGTTCCAGCCCCAAGGTCGCCTTCGTGTTCTCTGGCCAAGGCCCGCAATGGTGGGGAATGGGACAGCAGCTGCTTGCCAGCGAGCCGGTCTTTCGCGAGACAATCGAGACCTGCGATGCGCTGATACGCGCCGAGGCCGATTGGTCTCTCCTCGACGAGCTTTCAAAGGAAGAAGCCGATTCCAACATCAATCTGACGCGCTATGCCCAGCCGTCTCTCTTTGCCCTGCAGGTCGGGCTCGCCCGGCTGCTGGGGTCGTGGGGTGTGGAGCCGATGGCAGTGGTCGGCCACAGTATCGGCGAAGTGGCGGCTGCTCATGCGTCCGGTGCCTTGTCCATTGCCGACGCTACACGGGTGGCGCTGCATCGCGGTCGCACCATGGATCGAGCCTCTTCCAAGGGGCGGATGCTAGCAGTGGGCCTGCCGGCGGACGAGGCGACCCGTCTGATTGCTTCGGATAAGGAGGAGGTCTCGCTGGCGGCCATCAATGGCCCGGCGTCGGTGACGCTGTCCGGCGAGCCCCAGGTGCTCCAGCGCATCGCCGATCGCATGACAGATCAAGACGTCTTCAACAGCTTCCTCGAGGTGGACTACGCCTTTCACAGCCCGCAGATGGACCCGGTCGAGGATGCCTTGATCGAGGCGCTTACGGGGCTTGCGTGCCAGGAGACGCAACGGCCGATGATATCGTCGGTCACCGGGGCGAAGATCGACGGCAAGGAACTCCACAGCGGCTACTGGTGGCGGAACGTCAGACAGACGGTGCGTTTCGTCGAGGCCTTCCAAGCTCTGCTGGATCAGGGCTGTAACACCTTCTTGGAGTTGAGCCCGCACCCGGTGCTTTCGGGCGCGATGGGCGAGGCTCTCCTGGAACAGGGCGTGAAGGGCAGAGCGATACCCACCTTGCGGCGGAAGGAGGACGAGCAGGTGGCAATGCTCACCGCGCTAGGCTCGCTCTTCACGGTCGGCCAGCCGATCGATTGGGACAAGCTCTGGCCAGGCGAACCACGCAGGACGCGTGCGCCCAAGACGCCCTGGCGGCGGGAGAGCTATTGGCACGAGGCGGCCGAAATTAAGAAGCTTCGCATCGGCACCAGCTTCCACCCGCTGCTGGGCCACCGGCAGCCCACGGCCGACCCGACCTGGCGCGGAAACCTCGATCTGCGCGTATTGCGGTACCTAGAAGACCACCGGCTGCGAGACGTGGCGATCTTTCCGGCGGCCGGCTTCATCGAGATGGCCTTGGCCATGGCGCGTGAGGTCTCCGATCCGGGCCCCATTCGGCTGGAGGATGTCCGCTTCCGAAAGGTCTTGCATCTGCCCAGCGGCAAGGCGGGACCGAAGTCCTCCGTCACGCTTCGCACCGAAGATGGCTCCTACAGTGTCAGCAGCGGCACGGGGAGCACTGTCGAGTGGATGGTCCATTCGACCGGCTATCTGGGAGAGGATGAGCCGGAGGGTCCGCAGGAGCGAGTGAACCTGGAGCAGCTGGAAGCCGGCTTGCCCCATCATGCCCTTGCCGAGGAGGGATACCGCATCTTTGCGGACGCAGGCCTCACCTACGGGCCGGCCTTCCAAGGGGTGCACAGCCTGTCGTTCTCGGAGACGGAAGGTCTTGCGGAGGTGCGACTGCCGGAGAGCTTGGTCCAAGGCGCGCGCGCCTATGTGTTCCATCCGGTTCTGCTCGATTCCTGCTTCCAAGTCTCCGCGGCCTTGCAGACCGAGCTCAGCACGGCTGTATATCTGCCGGTGCAGATTGCTTGCGTGAAGCTCTATCGCTCGCCGGGAACGGTCATTCGCCCACACGTCATCCTGCGCAGCCTCACGCCCGCGCTGAAGATCATCGACATAAGGATCTACGACCCCGACGGCTACCTGTTGATGACCTTCGACACCTTCGTTCTTCAGGCGACCCTGCGCGATCGAACCAACGATGTCGAGAAACTGCTTTACCGGGTCAAGTGGTACGATCAGCCGCTTCTCGTCCGCTGCGACAGCGAGCCGCCGCCACGCGTGCCCACCCACTCGGAGGTAGGGGAACGCGTCCTCAAAGAGTCCGGCATTGAGCCATCCGAAGAGGCTCTTTCAAGCCAACTGACGGCCTGGATGGAGATGAACTCGGCGGCCAGCCACCAAGCCAATGAGCTTGGTGTGGCCTACATCTTTGTCGCCCTCGATCAACTGGGCCTGAGCCTTTGCCAGGATAGGGAGGTCGCAGCCTCGGAATTCGATGAGCTCCCGATCCACGAGGACTATCGAAAGCTCCTCCTCCGCTTTCGAACCATCCTCGCTTCGTCCGGCTATCTCGTGCAGGGGGCCGACGCGGATTCTTGGCCCGTCGCCAAGGTTCCGCCCGAAAGCGATCTGCGCGCGCAATGGCGGTCACTGCTGTTCCAGCATCCCGCCTGCCTAGCAGAGCTCAATCTGCTGGGGCGCTTCGGATCCCGCCTGGCCCAGGTTCTGCGCGGCGACTTGGATCCGCTGGAACTCTTGTTTCCGGACGGATCCATGGACCTCGCCGAGTTCATGTATCGCGACTCGCCCTCCTGCTACAAATTCAATCGCGCCATTCGCCATGCCGTGGATCTGCAGATCGGCAAGATGGCCCGAGGGCGGCCGCTTCGCATCATTGAGATCGGCGGCGGCACCGGCGGCTTGACCAGCCATATCCTTCCGATCTTGCCTGCACATCGAACGCGCTATGTCTTCACCGACATCTCACCGATTTTCTTCCCTAATGTTCAGGGCAAGCTGCGTGGCTATGATTTCGTCGAATTGCAGACGCTCGACATTGAGAAGGACCCTCAAGAGCAAGATTTTGAACCCGGCTCGTTCGACATTGTCGTGGCATCGAACGTCTTCCACGCCACGCGGTGCCTCAGAACGACATTGGCAAATGTGAAGAAGCTGCTGTCCGGTGAAGGACTGCTGGTGTTTCTCGACCTGGCAAATGCGGCACCCTGGTTCGATGTCGTCTTTGGATTGATGAAGGGCTGGTGGCGCTTCAGCGATCATGAGCTGAGGCCGACGCATCCACTGCTGCGACGTCCGCAGTGGCACGCCTTGTTGGAGGAATCCGGCTTCACGTCTGTCCAATCGGTGCCGGCCAGCGACGAGACCGGTCAGGTCGTGGTTTGGGGGCAAGGTCCGGCAAAAGAAGAGGGCAGCATCGAGCAACAGACTGAAAGCGCTGAACCCGCTGATCCGCATTCAAACGAGAGCGACGCCGCCGTCTGGGTGATCCTCGCCGACCGGTCGGGGTTGGGGGAGGGCATAGCGGCTGCCTTGAGAGAGCGCGGCAGCGGTGTCGTTCTCGTCTCCGCCGGAGGCTCTTTCCAGCAGCTGGGTGACGAGACCTTCCAAGTCTCCCCGGGATCACACGACGACTTTTCGGCGCTCCTGTCTGCGGCAACTGAGGGCGGCGGTCATCTACGTGGCGTCATCCATCTGTGGGGCCTGGACGCTGCCAGTCTCGGCGCCGTCGAGTTGGATCGGCTGCAGGCAGCCGAGACTCTCACCTGTCACAGTCTGATGCACCTTGTTCAAGCCGCAGACGCTCATCCAAAGCGTCCCAGCGAGTACAGGGTCATGCTGGTGACACGAGGCGCTCAGCCTGTCGACGGCGAGATCGGCGAGACCGCCTTGCTGCAGTCCCACCTGCTGGGCATGGGCAAAGTTCTCGTCAATGAGCATGCCGACATTGATTGCCGCATGCTGGACCTCTCTCCCGCCCCACTGGAGAATGAAGCGGAGATCGTACTGGCCGAACTCTTCGCAGTGGACAACGAGGACGAGGTGGCGATCCGCGGCCAGGTGCGCCTCGTTCCTCGCGTCGAGCATGAGGAGCTGGAGAGAATAGAGGCGCTTGACCTCGACAAAGGGCGCAGGTTCGTCATGGAAAATCAGCAGCCTGGCGTGCTCGACCGCATCACGCTGGTCGAGGCAGAGAGGCAGGCACCCGGGCCGGGACAGGTGGAGATCGAGGTTGCCGCGACCGGGCTGAACTTCCGCGACGTGCTGAAGGCGATGGACCTCTATCCCAAGGATAGCCCCGACTCCCTCACCTTCGGCGACGAGTGCGCCGGTACGGTTACCAAAGTTGGCGAGGGGGTCGAGGGGGTTGCCGTTGGCGACGAGGTGATCGCCTTCGCGACCGGCAGCCTTGCCTCGCACGTCACAACCCACGCCGCCGGCGTGATCAAGAAGCCACCCCATCTGAGCTTCGAGGACGCCGTCACCATGCCGGTGCCCTTCCTCACGGCACTCTATGCGCTTCACTCGGTTGGCCGCATTCAGCCTGGAGAAAGCCTGCTCGTGCAGGCCGCCACGGGCGGTGTCGGCTTGGCAGCTTTGCAAGTGGGCGAGCGCGCCGGGGCGTCACTCTACGCCACGGCCGGCAACCCTCAGAAACGGGAGTTCCTGTCTCTCTTCGGGCTGGACCACATCATGAATTCCCGTACGCTTGCCTTTGCCGACGACATTGCTCGCTTCACCGATGGCCGCGGCGTTGACTTGGTCCTGAACTCACTTGCCGGGAAAGCCATTGCGAAGGGCCTTTCCTGCCTCGCGCCTTACGGGCGGTTCCTGGAGATCGGCAAGCGGGACATCTACGAAGACAGCCACATTGGCCTTTGGCCCTTCCACAAGGGCCTCTCCTTCCTTGCCATCGACCTTAGCCGCGTGCTCGGCGATCGTTCGCAAGCGAGCAATGAGATCCTCCAGGAGTTCTCCAGAATGATAGGAGAGCGAGAAATTCATCCCTTGCCTTATCGGACATTCCGGATTTCTCAGATGTCGGAAGCCATGCGCTACATGGCGCAGGCCAAGCACATCGGGAAGATCGTCATTGCGATGAAGGACAGGGAGGCCGAGGCTTATCGTCCGTTCGATGCCAGCGTCAGCTTCAGAGCGGATGCGACCTACGTCGTTACCGGCGGGTTTGGCGGCCTCGGTCTTGAGGTTGCGCGATGGATCGTGGAGAACGGGGGCCGCAATCTGGTGCTGATCGGACGCTCGGGTGCGACCAGCGAAGAGGCTCGGGATAAGATCGAGGAGCTGACGGCGAGGGGGGTTACGGTCTTTGAGGCTCTGGTCGACATTCGCGACACCAGCGCCGTCTCTGACATGCTGCAGGATGTCCGTCAGTCGATGCCGCCCCTGAAGGGCATCATTCACGGCGCGATGGTGATCGAAGACGGTGCCATCGTTCAGCTCGACTCCGAGCGGTTTCGGCGCACGACCGGTCCTAAGGTCGATGGCGCCTGGAACCTCCATGCACTGACGGGCGAGGATGCGCTGGACTTTTTCGTCATGTTCAGTTCGATGAGCTCGGTGGCCGGTCAGCAAGGCCAGGCGAACTATGCGGCCGCGAACTCCTTCCTCGACACGCTGGCCCACTATCGCCGGGCCAGAGGGTTACCGGCAGCGACGATCAACTGGGGTGCCATCACCGATGTCGGCTTCGTTGCCAGGAGTGACAAGTATTCGAGCCTGGTCGAGATCAGCGGCATTAAGGGGCAGGAATTCTTGCAGGCTCTAGGATACCTGATTAAGCGCAATTCCATCCAGACCGGCGTGTTGCGGGCCGACTGGCGTGCCTTTGCGGCATCGTTGTCGGGGCGCCGGCTGCTTACGCGCTTTTCCACCTTGATCGATGAAGCCCCGGATCAGGCATCCGAGGAGGGCGCCGGCGAGGTTCGCAAGACCATCCTCGCGGCCCCTTCCGAAGAGAGACTGGGGCTCATTCGACAGTATTTGCGCGATCAAGTTGGCCAGGTCGTCGGCATGGGCTCGGGCAAGCTTACCGATAGCCAGCCCTTGGCCGAGGTCGGTCTGGATTCCTTGATGGCGCTGGAGCTGCGGGTGCAGCTCGAGAAGGACCTTCTGGTCTCGCTTCCGGTCACGACCCTGATGCAGGGCCCCGTCACGGTGGAGAGCCTGGCAGAGGCAGTCGAGGGGCTGGTGATGGGCGAGACCGCGGCGCCGAAGAAGCCGCGCGAGAGCGGCGGTGTAACCGCGCAAGAGGAGACTCCTGTTGCGTCCCTGGTGCCGCTGCAGTCGGCGGGCTCGGCGCCACCGCTCTTCTGCCTGCATCCGGCCGGTGGCCGTTTGAAGGCCTTTGAGGCCCTCTGTTCCAGGCTAGCGCCGGTTCGACCGGTGTTCGGCGTAGAGATGCTCGCTAGCGGAGGTAAGGAGTTCCAGTCAATTGAAGAGATGGCGGCAAGCTACAAGGCCCTGATCCGCGATCACCAACCTCACGGACCCTACAGTCTCGCCGGCTTCTCCTTCGGTGGCTTGGTGGCGCTGAGCATAGCCGCGCAGCTCGAGGCGGAGGGCCAAGAGGTCGAGTTCCTGGCGATGATGGACCCACAAATCATTCCGGACGCGGAATCCAGTGATAAGGCCGCCTTCCTGACGAACATAATCAACGAGACCTCTGCCGAGGTGCGCAGACAGCTAGGACTTGCCGCGCCTGACAGCGATGACCGCCTGCGCGCCGAGGCTGCAGCTGTGGCGTCTCGCGTTCACGCCTTGAACGACCAAGACGCCAGCGACGCCGTCGTCGATTGGCTGGCCGGGATCGAAGGCTTGAAGGGCGACCCTCAAATCGCTGATGTGAGGGCGCTGGTGGACGCGGTGGGCCACCACGTGAGGATCGCATCACGCTTTCAGCCGCCGGTCGTCGACGCTTCGCTGGATATCTGGCTGGCCGGGCGCAGTACCTTCGGAGATAGAAGCACGGACTGGTCGCTCTCTACGCGCGGTGCGTGTCGTCAAGTAACGCTGGACGTGAGCCACTACGATCTCATGCGTGCACCGGCAATCGATGGCATCGCAGAGCGTTGCAGGGGTGCCCTCTCA
>CAXXGD010000046.1:0-54935 GCA_963669385.2 Rhodospirillales bacterium | reverse complement strand
CTTTGGTGATGCGGGCGACGACAGCGGACTGGACGGCGGCGGTGGCAGTGATCGGATTTACGGCGGCCTTGGGCGCGACAGCTCCTTCTATGGCGACCTGGGCTCGGATCGGCTGGAGGGTGGCGCCGGCGACGATGAGTCCTTCTATGGTGGCGCCGGCAACGACAGCCTTTTCGGCGGTAGTGGCTCTGACCAATACTTCTACGGCGGCGGGAAGAAGGACACGCTCTACGGCTGTAGCGGCAATGATTTCAGTTTCGAAGGGGGCGGCGGTATCGACCGTCTCCATGGGGACGACGGCGATGACTCCTACTTCGCCGGCCGAGCCTCTTCCGACAAGATGTACGGCGGCAGTGGCTCCGACATGCTGTTTTACGGCGGCAACGGTAACGATACTGTCGAAGGCGGAAGTGGCGATGACGGCTACTTCTATGGTGGAAGCGGAAACGACCGCCTTTTTGGCGACAATGGCGAAGAAAACTGTCTCCACGGTGGCAGCGGCGTAGACAGACTCTACGGCGGTGAGGGTGATGATGCGGGCTTTACCGGCGGTTCCGGGCGGGACACGCTCGACGGCGGCGATGAGGACGACGTTGCCTTTTTCGGAGATGAGGGTAACGACAGCCTGATTGGCGGTGATGGGGATGACGCCGGGTTCTTCGGCGGCGCCGGGTCTGATAGCCTCTCCGGCGGCACAGGGCGTGACACTGACTTTTACGGCGGCTCCGGATCCGACATTCTGAATGGCGGCGATGGAAAGGACACCTGGTTCTACGGTGACTCAGGCTCCGACACGCTCTTCGGCGGCAGCGGGAGAGACTATGCCTTCATAGGCGATGCAGGATCTGATACCCTATTTGGCGGCAGTGGGCGTGATGTCGATTTTTACGGCGGCTCCGGATCTGACTCTCTGTACGGCGGCGATGGAAAGGACACCTGGTTCTATGGTGACTCTGGGTCCGACACGCTCTCCGGCGGCAGTGAGAGAGACTATGCCTTCAGAGGCGAAGGCGGATCCGACACCCTCATCGGCGGCAGTGGTGGCGACGTAGATTTTTATGGCGGCTCTGGGTCTGACACGCTGAATGGCGGCGATGGCGACGACACCTGGTTCTATGGTGACTCAGGTTCCGATACCCTCTCCGGCGGTGATGGGGATGATCGTTCCTTCTACGGCCGATCTGGATCCGACATCCTGAATGGCGACAATGGTGATGACTCTTACTTCTACGGTGAACTCGGTGACGACACGCTCGCCGGGGGAAGCGGCGCCGATGGCGAGTTCTTCGCAGGGAGTGGCATCGACAGTCTTTCCGGCGGAACGGGCCTCGATGCCGGCTTCTTCGGCGGCAGTGGTGCGGACAGCCTCTCGGGTGACCTTGGAGATGATGAAGGCTTCTATGGCGGTGAGGGTGACGACAGCCTCTTCGGCGGCAGCGGCATTGATGACAACTTCCGCGGCGAGCTAGGAGCGGACCTTATCGACGCCGGCAGTGGAGCCGATGACGGTCTCTACGGCGGTCAAGGTGCCGATACCATCTTCGGTGGTGACGGCGATGATGTCAGGGTTGAAGGCGGATCGGGTAACGACAGCCTCTTCGGTGGCAGTGGGGACGACCGTGACGTCTACGGCGGCTCTGGATCCGATACCCTAGATGGCGGCGACGATGATGATTTCTGGTTCTACGGGGATGCCGGTCCGATATCCTTTCCGGCGGTAGTGGCAAGGACGAGCACTTCAGAGGCGGCGCCGAGTCCGACACCCTATTCGGCGGCAGTGGGGACGATTTTTTGTTCTACGGCGGTTCTGGATCCGACACTCTTTCCGGTGGCCAAGGAAATGATGGTGTCTTCAGGGGCGATTCCGGGTCCGATATCATATCCGGCGACGAGGGCGATGACAGTGGTGCTCGGGGCGGTTCCGGATCCGATACCCTTTCCGGTGGCACAGGCGATGACGCCGACTTCAGGAGCGGCGTCGGATCCGATACCCTGTTCGGTGGCAGTGGGGAGGATCGCGACTTCTACGGCGGCTCGGGATCGGACATCTTGTATGGCGGCGATGGAGCAGACACCTGGTTCTACGGTGACTCAGGGGCCGACACTCTCTCCGGTGGCAGTGGTGACGACTTGATCCTGAGAGGCGGCGCCGGATCCGACACCCTGTTCGGCGGCAGTGGAAACGACGCTGAGCTTTTCGGCAGTTCCGGATCCGACACTCTTTCCGGCGGTCAAGGGAATGATGTTATCTTGAGGGGCGGTTCCGGATCCGATGTCCTTTCCGGCGACGATGGCGATGACAATGATTTCGAGGGCGGTTCCGGATCCGATACCCTTTCCGGCGGCAGTGGGAATGATGCTGCCTTCAGAGGCGGTTCCGGATCCGATTCCTTGTTCGGCGGCAGTGGGAATGACAGTTACCTTTACGGCGATTCGGGGTCCGACACCCTGAATGGCGGCGATGGGGATGACTCCTACTTCTACGGCGAGGCCGGTGACGACTCACTCGCCGGAAACAGCGGCGCCGACGGCCAGTTTGTCGGAGGGAGTGGGATTGACAGCCTTTCCGGCGGGAGCGGCCTTGACGCCGGCTTCTTCGGCGGTAGCGGTGCGGACCGTCTCTCAGGTGACCTGGGTGATGATGGAGGCTTCTATGGCGGTGAGGGTGATGACAGCCTCTTCGGCGGCAGCGGCGTTGATGGCAACTTCCGCGGCGAGTTAGGGGCGGATATCATCGACGCCGGCAAGTGGAAGCGGACCCCTTTCTCTACGGTGGTTTGGGCTCCGACACGCTCATTGGCGGTGCCGGGGACGATACTTTCTTTCGAGGCGAATCAGGTGCCGACAGCCTTTTTGGCGGTAGCGGACTGGACGTCGGCTTCTACGGCGACTCTGGATCCGACATCCTGAATGGCGGCAATGGTGATGACTCTTACTTCTACGGTGAGCTCGGTGACGACACGCTCGCCGGGGGTAGCGGCGCCGATGGCGAGTTCTTCGGAGGCGGTGGCGTCGACAGCCTTTCCGGCGGTAGTGGCCTTGATGCCGGCTTCTTCGGCGGCAGCGGTGCGGACAGCCTCTCCGGTGACCTCGGGAATGATGAGGGCTTTTATGGTGGTGAGGGTGCCGACAGCCTCTTCGGTGGCAGCGGCGTTGACACCAACTTCCGCGGCGAGTTGGGGGCGGACATTATCTATGCCGGCAGTGGAGCGGACAGCGACATCTACGGTGGTTCGGGCGCTGATTCGCTCTTCGGCGGCGCCGGGGACGACGGTTATCTTGCCGGAGGATCGGGTGACGACAGCCTCTACGGTGGCGGCGGCGCCGATAACCTATACGGCGGCGGTGGTGCCGACAGCCTCTCCGGTGGCAGCGGCGAGGATAACCTCTACGGTGGCAGCGGTGACGACGTCTTCCTAGTGGCCAGCCAGGGGGACTTCGTGGGTTACTTCTACGACGGTGGCGCCGGCACCGACACTCTGGTACTGGGCGCCGGTGTGACGATCCCAGGCAGTGGCGGCGGACTGACGTCGATCGAAGTCACAGTAGTTTGAGGCTAGCGCAGGTCCGCAGTCAGGTGGACACATCGGACTGCGGATCTCCTCTAAGGTGGCTGATGCCAATCGGCGCGCGCGCGCCGGGGCGAAGGTCTGGTCGACCGGTCGCCCGGGTCAGGACGCGGCCGACAAGTCGGACAGCACCTCGTCCAAGGCTCTGCCGGGCGCGTAAGGCGCCAGGCTGGCGCTGGTCGGCGTGCCGGCGGCGACGCGCGGACAGGCTTCGGCCTCGCCGATCACCGTGGTGAAGGGGATGACGCCGGCCCAGATCGGCAGGGCGTAGTCCTCCTCGTCGTCGGCCGGCGGGCCGTTGCGGACCTTGGCCGAGGCCTCCTCGATCTCCATGAAGATGACCTTGGTGGCCTTGATCTCCTGCGCCGTGATCGCCCGCATCTCCTCGGCGCGGCCGGGCATCAGGCGGGTGATGTAGGCCTCCACCGCCGTCTGCTTTTCGGCCGCATCCTCCAGCATGTGGGCCTCGCCGAAAAGCATCACCGAGCGGTAGTTCATCGAGCAGTGAAAGCCCGAGCGCGCCACCACCAAGCCGTCGAAATGGGTGGCGGTCAGGCAGACCGGCAGGCCCTCTGCCTGCTCGCGCAGCATGCGGCTGGCCGACGAGCCGTGCCAGTAGACCCGGTTGCCGTGACGCCAGTAGGCCGTCGGCGTGCAGTAGGGCTGGCCGTCGATCACATAGGCGATATGGCAGGTCACACCGGCGTCCAGCAGGCGGTAGACCGTCTCTTGATCGTAGTGAGCCCGCTGATGCAGCCGTTTCACCTTGCTGCGCGGCCCCGCCTTGAAGTCAGGCATCGCTCTCGCCCCTCGTCCTTTTGCTTGATAGCGCCGGCAGACTAGGAGATATTGGTCTCAAAGGAAGATCCAATCTATGAACGAAATGCGGGCCAATCCCTTCGCGGTGGCGAGCTATCCCCTGCTCGCCCGCTTTCGCTTCGCCAAGGGCCCGCCGAGCCGCGAGGAGCAGCTCTTTCGCTTTCTGCACAGTGCGATCGCCGGGGGCAGCCTGGCAGCGGGCTCGCGCTTGCCGGCCAGCCGCCTGCTTGCCCGCGAGCTCGGAACCGCGCGGCAGACCGTGGTCGCGGTCTTCGAGCGCCTCCAGGCCGAGGGGTTGCTGACCGCACGCCGGGGCGACGGCACCTACGTCGCCGACATCGCCGCGGCGATCGCGGCCAGGCCGCAGCGGCCGGCTGCACCCAGAGTCTCCAGACGAGCCCAAGCGGTCGATGCGGCCGGCAGCGCGGCACCGGGCGTGATCCGGCCGCTGGAGCCGGGCGTGCCCGATCTCTCCGATTTTCCCTTCGGCGTATGGGCGCGGCTCTCCGGGCGCTTCTGGCGATCGAGCAAGCCGCAGGATCTGACTTACTCCGACGGCGCTGGCGTGCCCCAGCTGCGCCAGGCGATCAGCGGCTTCGTCTCCGCCTTTCGCGGCGTGCCTTGCCATCCCGACCAAGTGGTGATCACCGCCGGCACCCAGTCGGGGATCATGACCGCGGCCCTCTTGCTGACCGACCCCGGCGACCTGGCGCTGGTGGAATCGCCCGGCTACCGCACCGCTCACCATGCCTTGCGCCTGGCCGGCCTGCAGCTCGCACCCTTGCCGGTCGACTGGCAGGGCGCTCGTCCGGAAAGCGCCGATCCGGCCGACCTGGCCCGCGCCCGCCTGCTGCTCTGCGCGCCGGCGCATCACTATCCCTTGGGCGCCACCACGACCTTGCAGCGCCGCCAGGAGCTTCTGGCCTGGGCCGAAGCGCAGGACGCCGCCATCATCGAGGACGACTACGACAGCGAATTCCGCTATGCCGGCCCGCCGCTGCCGGGCTTGGCGCAGCTGGACCAGGGCCGCGGCCGGGTGATCTATGCCGGCACCTTGAGCAAGCTGCTGGCGCCGGGCCTGCGTGTCGGCTTTCTGGTTCTGCCCGATCCGCTGATCGAGCCCGCCCGCGGGGTCAGGCTGGCGATCGACCGTCACCTCTCGACCCCCTTGCAACAAGTCACCGCCGCCTTCATCGCCAACGGCCATCTGGCTGCCCACATCCGCCGCATGATCCCGCTCTATGCCGAGCGCCGCGCCGCGCTGGTCGCCGCCTTGGAGCATCACCTGGGCAGCATCGCCCGCGTGCGCGGCGCCGAGACCGGCCTCACCCTCTGTGCGGAGCTGCCCGATGCGGCGATGGAGGCCAAGGCCGCGGCGCTCGCCGAGGCTCTGGGCCTCGGTTGCAAGCCGCTTTCGCGCTTTGTCCTCGAGGGTCAGCGGCCCCAGCATCGCGGCCTGGTGATGGGCTTCGCGACCAGCCCGCCGGAGGTGCTGGAGCAGGCCGTCGCAGATCTGGCTCGGGGCCTTGGGACGAGAGCTGACGCAATATCAGGATCGTGAAGACCTTCGCAGCATACCTCTCGGTGGTGTTCTTGGCGGCGACGATGCTCTCCGAGGATCCGTCGGCGCAATCCCAGCCGAAGCAAGTCGAGCTGGAACTCGTGCTGGCCATGGACACCTCGTCAAGCGTCGATGCGTTCGAGTTCGAGTTACAGAAGCAAGGTGTGGCGGCGGCCTTCCGCCATCCAGCTGTTCTGGACGCTATCGAAAGCTGTGGTGGCGCAGATATTGCCGTCGCCCTTGTTCAGTGGTCCGGCAACCGCATGCATCTCATTGCCGTAGACTGGACACTGATCGGTGACGAAGAAAGCGCTGATGTCTTCGCCGGCAAGGTCGAGGCGATGGGGCGGTTGCTTAGCGGCTTCACCGGTTTGCGGGGCGCGATTTCCTTTTCCCTGAAGCTGATAGAGGAAAACGACCTGGAGGGGCGGCGGAAAGTCATCGACATTTCGGGCGATGGATCGGGCGGTGGGCTCAAGCCGAGCCTCGAGCGCGACCGGGCCGTCGCCAGGGGTGCTACGATCAATGGTCTCGCGATCCTCGCCGAAGAGCCGGATCTCGAACAGTACTATGCCAGCTTTGTGGCCGGCGGCCCCGGGGCCTTCGTCATGAGCGTGGCTGGCTTCGATGGCTTTGCGGACGCCATACGAAGCAAGCTTCAAAGAGAGATCCTCTGTCCGAAGGTTGCGCGCGGGGCCCCCGTGCCGGCCAAGCGTGACGGCCTGCTGTTGGCCTCGCGGAAAATCGCCTATGGCGACAGGGCATCCCGGATCGCCCGGCCGTCGCGGGCCTCAGGCCGATAGCTTCAGATGGTGACCTCGATGGAGACGAGGCCGGTGCCACCGCCTGGGATGGTGACGCCTGCGCCCAGCATCAGGGTGTCGGTCCCGGCACCACCATCGTAGCTGTAGCCGACGAAGTCGCCTTGGCTCGCCACCATGAAGATATCGTCTCCACTGCCCCCGAAGAGGGTGTCGGAACCGGCCCCGCCGTAGAGCGTGTCGGCACCATCGTCGCCAAAGACGTCATCGTTGCCGCCGTCACCGGAGAGCGCGTCGGCGCCTCTGCCACCGAAGAAGCGGATGTCATCCCCTTCGCCGCCGAAGAGGCTGTCGGCGCCCGTGCCACCGAAGAAGTAGGAGTCATTGCTGCCGCCGCCGTAGAGGATGTCGGCGCCGCTGCCACCGTAGAAGACGATGTCATCCCCATCGCCGCCGAAGAGGCTGTCGGCGCCGCTGCCACCGCGGAGGCGGTTGTCGTTGCCACCGTCGCCCGAGAGGCTGTCGTCACCCCTGCCACCGTAGAATAAGAGGTCGTCTCCACTGCCGCCGAAGAGGCTGTCGTCGCCGTCGCCACCGTTGAAGAGGTAGTCGTTCCCGCTGTCACCTGCGAGGTTGTCGGCGCCTTCGCCACCGTAGAAGGAGACGTCATTTCCACTGCCGCCGAAGAAGCTGTCGGTGCCGCTGCGACCGTAGAAGCGGAAGTCACGTCCATCGTCGCCGGAGAGGCTGTCGTCGCCGCTGCCACCGTAGAAGTAGCCGTCAAACCCACTACCACCGAAGAGGCTGTCGTCGCCGTCGCCACCGAAGAAGCGAGTGTCAGACCCATCGCCGCCGAAGAGGCTGTCGGCGCCGCTGCCACCGTAGAAGTAGAGGTCAACCCCATCGCCGCCGAAGAGGCTGTCGGCGCCGCTGCCACTGTGGAAGAATCCGTCACGTTCATCGCCGCCGGAGAGGTTGTCGGCGCCGCTGCCACCGAAGAAGTAGCCGTCAAACCCACTACCACCGAAGAGGCTGTCGGCGCCGCTGCCACCGAAGAAGGAGTAGTCAATCCCACTGCCGCCGAAGAGGCTGTCGGCGCCGCTGCCACCGTAGAAGCTCGTGTCGTTCCCACTGCCGCCATAGAGCGTATCGGTACCACTACTGCCGAACAGTAGGTCTCCACCGCTATCGCCGTAGAGGATGTCGAGGCCCGCTCCGCCGTAGACGCGGTCGCCGCCATTCCCGCCCGAGAGGTTGCTGTCGTCCCCCGCGCCGCCGTAGAGGCTGTCGTTACCGTTGCCGCCAAACAGGCGGATGTCATCGCCGGACCCTCCCGAGAGAACGTCGTTCCCATTCCGCCCGAAGAAGCGGTCGTCCGACCCACTGCCGCCGTAGAGCGTGTCGGCACTACCACCGCCCTCGAAGCGCCGGTCGTCGCCACTGCCCCCGAACAGCGTGTCACGCCCCGGGCCGCCGTAGAAGGTGCGGTCGTCGCCCGCTCCGCCCATCAGGACGTCGGAGCCTTCGTCGCCGTAGAAGAAGCTATCCGACCCGCTGCCGCCGGCCAGGCTGTCACTGCCGATCCCTCCGTAGAATGACTTGTCCGCACCGTCGTCGCCGTAGAGCTTGTCGGCCTTGGTCCCTCCGAAGAGGGAGCTGTCTGCGCCACTGCCGCCAAAGAGGCTATCGGCCCCGCTGTCACCCTGGAGACCGGCATCGTCACCGTCATCGCCGTAGAGCGTGTCGTTCGCGATCCCGCCGGAAAGGCTCCGGTCGTTTCCATCGCCGCCGTAGATCGAATCCGTCCTCGAGCCGCCGAAAAGCAGGCTGTCGGCGCCGCTGTCACCGGCGATCCTGTCGCGGCCGCTTTCGCCCAGCAGGTCTCTATCGTCACCGCTGCCGCCCGAGATGCCGTCGTCTCCCAAGCCTCCGGAGAGTGTGATGTCCGACCCATCGCCGCCGAAGAGGACGTCGGCCCGCGTGCCGCCGAAAAGGTAGGTGTCGGCGCCGCTGCCACCGGAGATGCTGTCCTCGCCCGAATTCCCGGAAAGTGACCGATCGGCCCCCGATCCGCCGTAGAGCCTGTCGGCCCCCGCCTCGCCGGCCAGGCTCAGGTCATCTCCCTCCCCGCCGGCAACTATGTCGTTGCCGAGCCCACCGGAGAGCGTGCTGTCCGCCCCGTCACCGCCGTCCAGGATGTCGCCGCTGGTGCCGCCCGAGAGGACGCTGTCTGCGCCCGACCCACCGAAGATTGCGTCGGGCCCATCGCCGCCGTGGAGCAGCTGGTCGGCCCCGCTGCCGCCGAAGAGGCTGTCGGCCCCGGAGGCTCCCAGCAGGGTGACGTCATCGCCCTGATCACCGGCAAGGATGTCGCTGCCGCTACCGCCGGCGAGAGTTTGGTCCGCGCCACTGCCGCCGTAAAGCCTATCGCGCCCGCTGTCCCCGAAGAGGCTGTCCGCGCCGCTTGCCCCATAGAGCGTGTCACGCGAGCCGTAGCCAAGAATGGTATCGACATCGCTCGTGCCGGTCAGCGTGTCCGGTCCCGGAGTCCCTGGAATGAAAGCCATCGCCCGCGCCTCGCTGGTGGTTGCTTCTTATCTTTTGGAGGCGATTACGGAGGCCTAGACGCTGTCAACCGCCTCACCCGGCGCGATCGGGTCCCGACCAAGCGCGCCGCCGCCTCTCCCTGGCGAACAGCGTGCGACAGACTGTCTGGTCTGTAAAGCTGTTTCGGCGTCTAGGGTTGACGGCGCTCGCGCTCGTTCTTCCGTTTCGCCCCTGTGGCCGCCTTACTGGTCCTGCCGTGCCTTCTTCTGCAGGTCGGGCAGCGTGAAGACATAGTCGACAGCGACCTCCGGCTTGTGGCAGGCCAAGCACTTGGCCTCATTGACACCGGTTTTGAGGGTCTTGTCGCTCGAGAAGACTGCGTAGCTCCAATCGCCGTTGCGCAGAATCTCGGGCACCGCGTCACCCCAGCCGGCCTGCTTTTCCATGGCGGTATAGGCGGCAAGTTGATCAGCCTCGATATGCCCGTCGCTGCCCTCGATCGGCTTGCCGTTGCCGTCGAGCTTGGCCTTGAAGATCTCGACGAAGAGCAGCGCGCCATCGGGCAGAAGGTCACCCTTGCGCGCGGCCTCCATCGCCGTCTCGTTGGCCCAGTAGTGACGCACCTGACCGCGCTTGGGGAAGTCGATGGTCGTGTAGCGTGTGAAGGCAGTCGGGAAGTCGGCGGGAAAGCCTACCTTGTCGGCGTCGAGCTGAGGCAGCAGGCTGGAGGTCGCCGTCCCGGTGCCGCCCGGCAAGCTGGAGAAGTAGGCGGCGGCGTTGTCGATTTCGGCGTCGTCCAGCTGCTCTGCGATCGCGTTCATGAGCGTGTTTTTGCGCTCGCTTTGGCGGAAGGCACGCAGTTGTGCCGCCAGATACTTGGCCTTCTGGCCGGCCAGGTTGGGGATGTCGTCGCTGACGCTGATGCCGTTCTCGCCGTGGCAGGCCGCGCACGCGCCGGCAAGCTCCTTTCCGGCCGTGATGTCGGCGGCGCCGGCCGGGCCGGCCAGGCCGAATGAAAACATCAGAAGCAAAATCTTCTTCATCTTTTCCTCCCAGTCCCCCGCACGATTTGCCTTGGGGCAATGGCGAATGAAGGCACCCCTTCATCACAACTATTCATGCAAAGCTCATGCCTATCACAATAGCGGGAAAGGCGGGCTACACATGGTGGTGAGCCGCGGGTACGGAGAGGCCGCGGGCCAGCTGGCCATCCCAGGCGCGTCGCCATGCAGACAGGCTGCGGCTGCGGCTGTTAGGATCCAGGTGACGGCCACCACGAAACGGCAATGCGCCTGGTGAGGATTGACAAGCATGGAAGGTTTCCTGGCCCTGGGCTTCCTGATCGGCATGCAGCATGCGCTGGAGGCCGATCACCTGGCTGCCGTCGGCGCCATGGCGGCCGGCCGAAAGGGCTCGCGGCGAGGCTTGGCGCTCCGGGGTGCTGCCTGGGGTTTGGGGCATGCGGTGACGCTCTTTTTGATCTGTGCCGCGGTGATTCTGCTGGGCTTCACGTTGACCAAACCGGTTGGCAGCGGCGCTGGAGTTTGGTGTCGGCGCGATGCTGCTGTTGCTGGGTCTCGACGTGCTGCGCCCGCATGCGGACACGCAAGGTGCACTTTCACTTGCACAGCCACGGTGGCAAGCGCCGGCATCTCCACGCGCACAGCCACCAGGGCGCCGGCCTGCCGCATGGCGAAGACCCGCACGACCATCGCCATCCGGAAGGTTTTCCGGTGAGGGCCTTGCTGATCGGCCTGGTGCATGGGGCGGCTGGCTCGGCCGGCCTCTTGGCGCTGGCCGTGGCGGCGACGCAAGAGCCCTGGGCCGCGGTTGGCTATGTCGCCCTTTTCGGCCTGGGCTCGATCCTTGGCATGGCCGTCCTGACCTATGCGGCGGCCTGGCCCCTGGGGGCTGCCGAGCGTCATGCCAAGCGCGTGTACCAAACCATGTCCCTCGGCGCGGCGGCCCTTGCCATCGGCTTGGGGGTTCAGGTGATGAGCGATGTCGGCGCCCTTGCCTGGGGATTCGGCTGATCCCCGGGTTTGCTTCCTCGCGGCTTTGGCGCCATGCTTAAGCTGCTGGAACAGGAGGCAAAGATGTCGACATCAGCCGGAAGAGAGGCTCAGCCCGCTACCATAGACGTGACGCCGGAGGAGATGCAGAGCCGCATCGCGCGCTTTCGCGATCTGCGGCCGCAGAGCGAGCATTACGACAAGGACCGGGGCATTCCGGGCGAGGCCTACGAGATGGTCACCGCCAAGACCCTCTATACCGTGATGGCGCCCTCGGCCCGCTCGGGGCCCATGTCGGCGACGCCGGCGGTGATCTCCGACGACAAGCTCAGCGTCATAATCGCCGAGGTGCCGCCGGGCGACAAACCCATGCTGCACGCCCACTTCCACACCACCGAGCACTTCTTCTGTCTCACCGGCCGCTTCAAGATCCGCTGGGGCGACGAGGGCCAGCACGAGACCATCCTCGAGCCCTTCGACTTCATCGCCTTGCCGAAGGCGGTTTGCCGCGACTTCACCAACATCACCGACGAGACCGCCCATCTCCTGGTTCTGATCACCGGCGGGTCGGAGGAGGACTACAACGACATCGGCTTTGCGCCCGAGGATTCGGCCCTCTTCCAGAAAGCCTTCGGTCAAGGAGTCAAGGCGAAGCTTGAGGACATCGGCTTCAGCTTCCTGGAGGCGAAGAAGTAGGCGGGAAAAGCCCAAGCTACGCTGTTCGCTCGCATCGCGGAACACCGTGGCGATGAGGTGAGTCCAGCACTACCGCCCTTCTCTGACGAAGGCGGCAAAGGCCTCCCCGTAGTCCTCATGCCACCGGGACAGCGGCGGGCGGTTTTCGACGATGTCGCCGGCGGCCCAGAGAATGCGGCGCTCGTCGAGCTGGCGCGGCACATCGTTGTCGGGGCAGAGGATATAGAAGTCGCCGGCCTCCAGGCGGTCGAGCATGAAGCCCACGGTCTCGTCGGGCGTCCAGGCGGCGGCGGGCTTCTCGCTGCGGCCGCGGGCGTTGAGGCCGGTGAAGACGAAGCCCGGGATCAGCAAATGGGCGGTGATATGGCAGCTCTCGGTGTTGCGCAATTCGTGCTGCAGTGCCTCGGTGAAGGTCTTCACGCCGGACTTGGCGACGTTGTAGACCGGGTCGCCCGGCGGAGTAGTGATGCCCTGCTTGGAGCCGGTGTTGATCACCAGGCCCGGGCGGCCTTGGCCGAGCATGCCGGGCACGAAGACCTGGGTTCCCTTGATCACGCCCAGAGGTTGACTGCCATCACCCGCTCCCAGGTCTCGGCCGGGCCGAAGAGCTGGCTGCCCGGCTGGATGCCGGCATTGTTCATCAGCACGTCGACGCTGCCGAAGCGCTCGCGCACGGCAGCCTCCAGGCGGATCAGCTCCTCGCTGCGGCTGACATCGCACTCGGCGGCCAGGACGTCTTCGGCGCCGCCCTTGGCGAGGCCCGCGATCTCGTCGCTGGCGGCGGTCAGGCGCTCGCCGTCTAGGTCGGCGATGCAGACCTTGAGGCCCAGGCCGGCGAAGCGCTTGGCGGCGGCCAGGCCGATGCCGTTCGCGCCCCCGGTGACGACGGCGACGGATCCGGGGGTGAGGGCTGGATGAGGCATGGCGGGTGTCCTGATTTGCTCTGTTTCAGGCACCTGGGGCCCTCATCGCCAGGAGTGTGGGTCCAACTATTGCTTCCCAATCCCCCAAATGCGCCATTGCCGGACTTGTCCCGGCAATCCATGGTGCCGTTGCACGTGGATGCCCGGATCAAATCCGGGCATGACGATGCGTAGGAACCAAAAAGTCAGAGCCACTCCACTAGCCGACGCGGGTCACCCGGTGCTGGAGCCCATGTAGTCGCGCGGCAGGCGAATGTCGAATCGCTCGCGGATCGCGGCGTCGACGGAGGGCTCGATGGTGCTGGGGTAGTGGCTGGCGAGGATCGCCTTGGCCTTCTCGCGTGCTTTCTCGCGGATGTCGGGGCGGCCCTTCTCCTCCCAGTCCTTGATCGAGTCGCGGTCGGCGAACTCCGGATAGTAATATTCCGATGACATGAGCTGCATGGTCTGGGGGTGGCCCAGATAGTGACCCTCGCCGCGGATCACCTCGCCGATGGCTTCGAAGGAGAGGGTCTCCTCGGTCACCTCGATGCCGCGCAGGATGCGCAGCACGTTGCCGATCATGTCGTTGTCGATGACCAGGCTTTCAGCCGACATGCCCATGTTGCTGGCGTGCCCGCCGGCGGCGATGCCGATATGGTTGGCGCCGGCCAGCGCGATGGTGGCGGCGCAGTAGCCCCGCTCCCAGCCGGACTGGACGTCGGAGATCTTGGCATCGGTGGCACCGCTCAATTGACCGCCCGGCAGGCCGTAGTGGTTGGTGATCTGCGCCGAGGCGGCCTCCATCAAGGCCTGCTCGGCCGCGCCCATGGTGCAGGCGCCGGAGCGGAGGTCGGCCGAGAGCGGCGAGAGGCCGAAGACCACCGGCAGGCCCGGCGAAATCATATTGAGCCAGGCCAGGCCCGCCAGGCACTCGGCCAGGCTTTGCGCCAGCATGCCCGCCAGCGCGGCCGGGCTGGTCGCCCCCGACATGCCGGCCGAATAGATGATCATCGGCAAACCCATCCGGGCCAGGCGCTCGATGACCCGGCAGCTTTCGGGCGCGAACTTCAGGGGCGGGACCACGTGCACCATGATCGGCAGGCAGAAGGGGCGCCGGCGGAACTGGCCTTCGCCGCCGGCGATCATGTCAAAGAGGCCGATCACCGGGTCGACGTATTGGTCGAAGGAGATGTTCATCGAGAAGGGCTTGCCGGTTCCTGCTGCCAGCACATAGGCGCTGTTCACGTCATAGACCTCGGCCTCGATGTCCTGCGGGATCACCGGAATGCGCACGTAGTGGAGGTTGTCCAGCGTGTCCTCCAGCCGGACCAGGTCGTAAAGGTCGGCCAAGCTCGGCGTGCGGTAGAGGCCGCTCTCCAGGTCGAGCAGGCTCGCGGTGTAGGAGCTGCCGCCGAAGTTCACCTTGTCGCCGCTGAGGTCGATGGCCCGCTTGCCGTCCAGGCCAACGATCTGGAAGCCTTTGCAGGCCTTGGTCAGGGTGTCTTCGATCAAGGCTTTGGGAAAGCAGATGCGGCCCTCGCCGTTTTCGAAGCAGCCGCCGGCGAGCAAGGTCTCGCGCATACTGTCGGTGGCATCGGCGAGGCCGTAGCGCTCCAGGATGGAAAGTGCGGTTTCGTGCAGGCGCTGGAGGTCCGGCCGGGAAAGCGGCCGGTACTGCCCGCCGGGTAGGCCGGCGCGCACCACCGTCGGCTCGTGCGCGCTGTGGCTGGCGCGGAACTTGCGCTTGGCGCTGCGGCCGCGGCGCTGCGGCCTGTCCGCCGTCGTCTCGGCGGGATCTTGGGCCGTGGCGGCTTCTGCCAACTCGGATCCTGCGGACATCTCCAAGCCCTTTCTCTGATGAGCCTCAAGCGGTGGCGGCGACGGGGTCTCTCGGTGGGTGGCTGCGCTCCGCCTCGTCCAGGACCCACAGACAGCGCGGGCCCTCTCCTCCCAGGCGAATGATCTCTGCGCGCACATCCAAGCGGCGGGCGACCTCGGCGGCGTCGGCCTCTTCCTCCAGCAGGTAGAGTGTTGCTGCATCGGACCTCAGCGCTGCCGCGACGCCCGGCTGCTCCAGCGGAACGGCTTTCCATGAGCGTTCGCGCAAGTTCAGCAGACCTTGCAGATGGCTGACGACGCGGCCCGCAAGCCTTGGGTTGTAGCGGCGGTCGACCAGGCCGCTGCGCACGAAGTAGCCACGGTCGGAATCGGTGAAGTTGTCGAGGATGATATCGACGCCGTCGTGCGCGACGCTGGCCAGCAGCGCCTCTGCCACGCGCTGGGCATTGGCGGCGTCGTCCAGGAAGGCCGCGGCCGGGCTGGCCTCGGTCGACTTGAGGTACAGGCAGACCTTGGCCTTCAGCGCTTCGGCCATCTCCGCGGCCCTGCCGGCTGCCTCCCAAGGCGCTTGCTTGCGGGGAACGCTCACCAAGACGCTTGCGAAGAGCCCTGGCGCTCGCTCTTGCAATGCCGCCAGCTCGTCGCGCTCGTCGAAGGTGAAGCCGTGGCTGATCAGGTGGTTGTAGCGCTTGCCTTGATGCTTGCCGGCGTCCTTGCGATTAACGCGGGAGAGCAGGATCGAGAGGCCGGTTGATTCTTTCAACGCCGTGATCGCCGGCGGCAGTTCGGTCATGCGGTCCCAATCGACCACCAGCTCCAAGCGCTCGATCAGGTCGCTATTCTGGGTCAGACCCTCTAGGGCTGCCTTGCCGGGCAGTCCGTAGCAGTAGGTCTGGAAGCGGTGACCGGCCTCCTTCAGCAAGGCCATGCGCCGGCGCACGCGCGGGTTCAAGAGGTCCTGGACCGGCACCCGCATCAGCCGCAGGCCCATCTCCCAGAGCGCCAGCAGGGGGTAGTCGTTGCGCGCGATCTTGCGTTCGAACTCGTCGAGCGCACCGGAAGGCGCGATCTCCATCTCTTCGGCCCAAGGGTGGCGCATGTCGACACCGAGGGTCAGGAGCGCGCTTTCCTTGCTGTGAACGGCCTGGGCGTCGGGCGCCCCCAGCCTGGCGCCGGGCGCAAGCGTCCGGCCGTAGGTGCGCAGGTTCTCGGCCACATGACCCGTCTCATAGACCTTGACCAGGAAATAGCCCAGCTTGGCCTCGTCGTTGCGGCCGAACTGATCGCCCGGGGCGACCCGGTAGAACTCGCTGTAGTCGTGACGCACGAAGGCGGTCGACGGCAGCAGATACATCTCGGTCTTGGCGTAGAGATCGTACCAGAAGTTATGCACGTGACCGCAGAACAGCGCCTCCGGACGATGGCGCTCGATCAGGCCCAAGAACCAGGAACGCCCCGGCTCGTCGAGATTGTCGTAACAGCTGGCCTCAGCCGGGTCCGAGAGATAGGGCGGATAGTGGGTGAAAAGGAAGGTTCGCCGATCTTGGTTGGCGGCGAGATCGGCCGCCAGCCAGGCCGCCTGCTCGGCCTCGACCGGGAGGCCGGAGTTGATCACCGGCGTGTTGATCACCACCAGGTGCAGATCCTCGACGTCGAAGGCATAGAAATGCCGGCCGAAGTGCCGCTCGTAGAGCTTCAGGTTGGCGTCGCTCACCGTACCGGCCGGTGACCAGCTGACCGGCTTGTCGCCGACGTCATGATTGCCGGCAACCAGATGAAGCGGCGCCTCGAGCTCTTCCGCGAGGGCCTTGAAGTGGCCCGCCGCGTCATCGTAGGTCGGCAGTTCCGGTACCGGATTGACGATGTCTCCCAGGTGCACGACGAAGCGGGGCTTCAGGCGGTTCACTTCGGCGATGACGTAGCGCGCCCGCGCATTGGCCAGCCGGTTGCAAGGGTAGGGCGAGGAGGAGACCTCCTCGCCCTGGTTCGCATGCGTGTCGGCGATCACGGCGAAGGTGAGAAGGTGCTTTCCCGCTGGTCGCATCGCGTTCCCCTAGCATTTCATGTCGTTATTGGCTCAGGCGACCACATTAGCATGCGCGCTTGTCGATAGGTGTGGGGCGTGGAAGAAGCGCCTATGCATCTTGTCGGCAAAGAATAACTCCCTCTCCTCCACCTTCCCAAAGCTGTCCTCCTCCGCCCTTCCAGCGTCATCCTTCGGCTTGACCGGAGGATCTTTTGCCGCTTTTCCGATCATCGGATAGAGATCCTCCGGTCAAGTGTATGGCCCGGAGAGATAGCTGACAGCTGTTCGGGGACATGGTTGACACATAAACGAGCATGGCAGGCAGAGACGTGGAGGTCGCCATGCCCTGGCAAGAGGTGTCGATCGTGGAGCAGAGACGAGAGTTTGTGATGCTGGCCTCGCAGGCGGGCGCGAACGTGAGTGCCTTGAGCGCGCGCTTCGGGATCAGCCGGCAGACCGCCTACAAGTGGCTGCGGCGGGGTAAGGCGGAGTGTGAGGATTTCGCTGACCGCTCGCGCCGTCCGCTGCGCAGCCCGACGCGCACCCCGGCGCAAATGGAAAGCGCAGTGCTGGAGCTGCGCGATGAGCATCCGGCCTGGGGAGCGCGCAAGATCGCGTGCTGTCTCGCGCGCGGGGGGAGCGAGCCACCTGCGGTGTCGACCATTCACGCCATCCTGCAGCGCCATGGCCGGATTGGCGCGCGCGAGCAGACCAGCCGCAGCTACACGCGCTTCGAGAGGGATGCGCCGAACCAGCTGTGGCAGATGGACTTCAAGGGCCGGGTGCAGATCGAGCCCGGCAGGTGGTGCCATCCGCTCACCGTGCTCGACGATCACTCGCGCTTCTTGCTGTGCCTTCACTCTTGCGAGAACGAACGCACTGAGACGGTGCAGGCCCTGCTGGAGAGGACCTTCCGGCGCTACGGCCTGCCCGAGGCTTTCTACCTCGACAACGGCTCGCCCTGGGGCGGCGGCGTGCCCGGGCAGTGGACACCGCTCGGCGTCTGGCTCTTGAAGCTCGGCATCCAGGTCATCCACAGCCGGCCCTACCATCCCCAAGGCCGCGGCAAGAACGAGCGCTTCCACCGCACGCTGGACGCCGAAGTCTTCGACCTGCAGCCCTTGCGCGATCTCGACCAGGTGCAGAAGGCCTTCGATGATTGGCGCCCCATCTACAACACAAAGCGCCCCCACCAGGCCTTGGACATGGCCGTGCCGGCTAAGCGCTACCGGCCCTCTCCGCGGGACATGCCGAAGACCCTGCCGGAGCCCCACTACGGACCCGACGACATCGTGCGCCGCGTCGGCACCACCAGTCTCTACATCCGCTTCAAAGGACGCCGTTGGAAAGTGCCCAGGGCTTTCCGCGGCGAGCGCCTTGCCATCAGAGCGCGCGGAGAAGACGGCCACTACGGCATCTTCTTCGGCGCTACACACATCGCCGACATTGACCTGAGACCATGAGCAAACCACAACATCCTTGTGTCAACGATGTCTCCGAACATCTGTCAACCTTGTCTCCGGACAGAACATCAAGCCGAAGGATGACGGAGTGGGGGCTGGCGCGGAGGCGACCTCGGTTGAGGAAGCCATCGGCACTTGTCGCCCCGCCTCACGCAAACCACCAGCGCTCGGTGTTCTTGTCGCCGTCGAAGTTCCAATTGCCGGCGATCTTCTCCGGCGTTTGCACTCTGTCTGACGCCCCGATGATGTAGTTGCCGAACATCGGTATCACGGTGCCGCCGTCGTTGCGGACGATGGCTTGCATCTCGCTGTACATGTCCCCTCTCAGGTCGTCGTCCAGCTCGGCCCGGGCGGCGACCAGCAGCTGGTTGAAGCGCTCGTTCTTCCAGTAGGTGTCGTTCCAGGCGGCGTCGGCGGCATAGCCGGCCGAGAACATCCAGTCGACCGTCGGCCGGCCCTGCCAGTAGCACATGCACCAGGGCTTCTGCATCCAGACGTCCGACCAATAGCCGTCGGTGGGGCGGCGGTTGACTTCGATGGTGATGCCGGCCGGCGCGGCATGGGCCTGATAGAGCACGGCCGCATCGACCGCGCCGGTGAAGATCTCGGCAGTAAAGAGCTCCACCGAAAGCTCTGAGAGCCCGGCTTGGTTCAAGTGGAACTTGGCCTTGTCGGGATCGTAGTGGCGCTGCTCCAGGCCAGTGGCGAAGAAGCGCTGGTTGCGGCTGATCGGGTGGTCGTTGCCGAGGTAGCCGTGGCCCTGCAGCACCGTCTGCAGCAGTGCCTCTCGATCCACGGCGTACTTAAGAGCTAGCCGTACATCCTTATTGTCGAAGGGCGCGGTGTCGGTGCGCATTGGCACGGTAAAGTGCTTGTCGCCGGCGATCTGCATGACTCTAAGACCATCGATCTGACCCAGCAGCTTGATAGTCTTGAAGTCCGGCTCCTCGATCAGGTCGACCTCGCCGGTCCTGAGCGCGTTCATCCGGGCCGCCACGTCGGCGATATTGAGGCTTTCCACCTCGTCGAAGTAGGGGCGCCCTTCCTTGAAGTAGTTGGGGTTGCGCTTGCCGGCCGAGCGCACGCCGGGTTCCCAGTCGGTCAGGATGAAGGGGCCGGTGCCGATGCCCTTGTCCCACTCAGGGCCTTCGGTGCCGGCAATGGCGATCACCAGGTGGTAGTCGGACAAGAGATAGGGGAAGTCGGCAATGCCGGAAGAGAGGGTGAAGACGACCTTGTTCTTGCCGTCGGCCTTGATGTCCTCGATCCCGTCGACCACGCCGGAGGCGCCGGACTTCGAATCGGGTCCTCGGTGGTGGTTGATCGAATAGAGGACGTCGTTGGCATCCAGGGTCTTGCCGTTGTGGAACTCGACGTCCTTGCGCAGGGTGAAGACCCACTGGGTGGCGTCGGGCGAGACCTCCCAGTCTTCCGCCAGCTCGCCGATGACCTCGCCGTCGGGCGTGACTTCGGTGAGGCAGCTGCGGACTTGCCAGCTGGTGTTGATGTTGTGTGTGTCCAACAGTGCCGCACCGTCGAGGGTGTCGGTGGTGGCGCCGCCGCGCAGGGCTTGGCGCAGCCGGCCGCCGCGCTTGGGTTCGGCGGCACGCGCGCTGCCGCTCATCAAGGCGCTGGTGGCTACCGCCGACAGGCCCAGCGCCGCCGCGCCCGCCAGGAAGTCGCGCCGCCCGATCCTTCCGGCGGCCAATTGCTCGATCAATCTCTCGGTTGCTTGCTTTTCTGTTCCCTTTGACATGGTCGCCTCCTTTGCCGGTCCTTAGCGGGTCAGGTTCACCTCCAGCTTCACGAAGTCGCCGCGATAGAGCGTTTCGCCGACGTAGACGGCGCAGCCCGCGTCATCGATGAGCACGCGGCGGACGTCACCGATGGGGGCGTTGACGGGGATCTCCAGCAGCGAGGCCGTCTCGATGTCGGCCGTGCTGAAGGCGAAGGTCTGGCGCACGTCGTTGATCTCGACGTCCGGCAGTTTCTCCAGCACCGGAATGACCATCTTGCTGTCGAAGGCCTTCGGCGCCTTCACGTAGCAGCGGCGGTCCAGATAGATGTCGATGACCGCGTAGGGCACACCGTCGACCGAATGCACGCGCCGCATGTAGTGGTAGGCTGGCGCGGCTCTGCCTTCGCGCGGACCCAGGTTCGGCTGGCGGTCGCCGTCGGTGACCTTGAGGAGGCGCGGCTCTTTACCTTCCAGATGCCGGATCAGCGAAGACCAGTCCGATTTGAGATGCAGCCAGCGGCCCTCGTTCGGGTTGTCGCTCACGAAAGTGCCTTTGCCCTGCTTGCGCCAGAGCAGGCCTTCCTTCTCCAACAGGCCGACGGCTTGGCGCAGTGTCACCACGGCGACGCCCAGGTCCTTGGCGAGCTTGTCCAGCGAGGCCAGCCGCTCTCCCGGCTGCCATGCGCCGGTCGTGATACGCCGCCGGATCAAGGTGGCGATCTGCAGATAGAGCGGCCCTTGGCCATCGGTGAGCTGTGCTTCTCTGAGGGGTGTCCTCTTTTTCATTCTAATATCCATATGACTGGTAGACCCTAAGTTATTAAGTTTGGAAGAGTCAAGATGGCTGCGCAGAGCGTGATGAGAGTGACATCGTTGCGTGGGATTGCCGGCGGCCCTATCATCGCTCGGCCGCCGACCGAGCAAGTGTCAGGCAACGGCGCCTTGCTTGCTGTTTTCTGCCGCGGCTGAAGCGAATGACGATGGTCCGGTCCGATCGATCGTCAGAAGACCGCTTTATAGCGACGAAATCACACCATGCGTCAGCTCACAGGTCGATTCGACCTGAGACCGTCATGGTCCAACGCTATGGAAGGCAAGGGAGGTAATGATGTCTGAGCAATCCCTTTATTCTCGGCTGGGCGGCTATGACGCCATCGTGGCCGTTTGCTCCGATCTGCTGCCGCGGATGCAAACCGACCCGCAGTTGGAGCGCTTTTGGCTCTATCGCGGCGACGACGGGCTTGCCCGGGAAAAGCAGTTGCTGATCGATTACATCTGTGCCGCGGCCGGCGGGCCGATGGTCTACACCGGCCGTGACATGAAGCTGTCGCACGTCGGCATGGGGATCAGCAGCGCCGACTGGGATGCCTTCATCGTCCACTTGCATGCGACCTTGGACAAGTTCGCCTTGCCGGACACAGAGCGGGGCGAGGTGCTTGCCTTCATCGACAGCACGCGCGCCGACATCGTCGAGGCCTAAACCCCGTGGCGGCCTGCGCCGTCGCGGAAGCGGGCCGCACCCTTGATCCCTTCGCGATCTAGTTCGGGAACGCTGTTGTACCACTCCTGAATGAGCGCATCGCGGATCGGCAGGCCGTGCTGGCGGATGGCGGAGCGGCGGTCGGCGCGCACGCAGCTCTGCGGATGCTTGGCGATCTCTCGGGCAAGCTCCTCCGCCTTGTCGCGCGACGTGCCGTCGGCAACGACATGTTCACAGAGCCCGATCCTGGCGCACTCCTCGGCAGGCACCTTGCGGCCGGTGAGGATGATCTCCAAGGCGCGGCCCTGGCCCACCAGACGTGGCAGGCGCACCGTGCCGCCGTCGATCAAGGGAATGCCCCAGCGCCGGCAGTAGACGCCGAGATAGGCGCTTTCCTCCATCACGCGGAAGTCGCACCACAGCGCCAGCTCCATGCCGCCCGCCACGGCCGGACCGGCGACCGCGGCGATCACCGGCTTGTCCAGCTCCAGCCGGCTGGGACCCATGGGGCCGCGTGGAATGTCGCCGCCGTTGCCGCGGGCCCCGCCGTCTTTCGGCAAGTCCAGATCGGCGAGCGGCGTCCTGCCCTCGAGCGCGGACGCCAGCTTCAAGTCCCAGCCGGCGCAAAAGGCACCGCCCTCGCCCCAGAAGACGGCGACGGCTGCCTCCTCGTCGTGGTCGAAGGCCAGGAAGGCTTCTGTCAGGGCATCGGCGCTCTCCGGGTCCATGGCGTTGCGGGCCTCGGGGCGCGAATGGATCACCGTCCAGACGCTGCCTGCCTTCTCAATTCTCACGCTCATCGCTTCCTTCCCTAGCTGTCGACAACCGCGGGCACCCAGGCGCTCGAAGAAAGCGCGCGGAAGGCCCGGGCTTGGCCTTGCACATAGTCGTGGTTCAGCGCGCTGTCGTGGATGTGGTTGAGAACCGCATCGCGGCGGATCCACAGGCGCATCAGCGGGAGCAGGAGCCTAAGCTCCTCAGCCGCCACCGGCCCGTCAGCGGATCGATAGGCGGCGATGAAGTCATCGGCTCTCTCGAGATCCAAGCTGTTGTCCTGTCGCTTGCAGAGCTCGAAGGTCGCCCCGGCAAGCTCCAGCGCCAAGGGCTGCTCGCAGGCATCCAGCCAGTCTATGACCCCGACGATCCGATCTGCTTTGCACAGCAGGTTGCCACGATAGAAGTCACCGTGCGTCGGAGAGTGCGTGAGGCCGCGGAGAGAGGTGTCCCGCCACCAGCGATCCAATGCGCAATCGTCGAAGCCAGCGGGCCATTCGCGCTCATTCGGCAAAGCGGGCCCGCCGGGGCTTGGTCCATCGCGCCAGTCGAGTAAGGCGCGGTGGATTCTTGCAAGCAGACCGGCAGCCGAGCTGCGATGCGCGTGGTTCTCCCGGTCTAGCCTCTTGCCGGCGACATAGGGGAAAGCTGCTACGTGAAAGCCGTTCCAGGCAAAGAGGCTTGATTGCTTTCGCACCAAGGGAGCAATGACCTCGGGCACGGATCTGGCTGCATGAAGGGCGAGGCGATGGCACCAAGTCAGCGCGTCTCGTGATCGCCAGGCCGGGCTCGCATGCAGCACCAGATCTCCACCGGGGCCCCTAACCCTGAGAACGCGCGCCTCTTCGCCGCCGCCGAGCCAAGCAATCGGTGTTAGCTGGGCGCCAAGAAAGGTTGCCGCCTGCCGACACAGGCAGGCTGCCGATTGGGCTTTATCGTTCTTGGCAGTCTTCGCTTCCATCGGAGGTGCCAGCCGCCGCGCGCATTTCTTCTGCGACCCGACTGGCGTCTGCGATCGCGGTTTCCAAGGCTTCGGCCAGTTGCAGCCGGGGATCGCCCGGGCCGTAGGCAAGCTCCTCGAGCAAGACCGAGAGCTTCTCGCGCGCGAGCCAAGCCGCATGCCGCGTGGCGTCGACCAGGATGTCGGCTTCCCGCCAGTTCTGCATGTGCGCGGTGTTGGTGCGGTCGGGAAAGTCCAGCGCGCGGGCCAGGAAGCCGGCGACCAGCGTGATGCGCTCGCCAGGTGCGGCGAGCGGCGCTGCGCGATGAAACACCAAGTCGCCCTGCATGAAGATGGCATAGCCGGCGGCCGGAAAGGTGACCGGCACCACCCGCTCCGGCGGCAGTGGCACGTCATAGCCGAGCACCAGCTGCCCCTCCTCGTCGAGACCCAACAGGGCCGCAAGCTCGCTCCTGGTCCCTCGGAAGTACTCCAGGCGCCCGCCCTTCAAGGCCGTTGGATCGCTCACCATCATGACGGCATCGAGGCCGATGGAATCGACATGCCAGCTGTCGACGCTGCGGGTTTGATCTTCGGGGGCGAAGTTGACGAAGGCCTGCATGGCTGGAATGGAATGCGGGCAGAGTGGCGTTCCGGCGATGGCCGAAAGATGCCGCAGCAAACTGGGATCGCTGGCCATGTCGCGGACGAAGGCACTGCGCTGGACGCTGCGGCGCAGGAAGACGGAAAGCCGGCGGCCGGTCAGGCGATCCGCATCCGGAGCGAGCGCACGCAGGATATCGCCAAGCACCGCCACCCCGTCGTCGGAGAGGATGCGGAAGGGGCCGGTGACGGCGACCTTGGACGGGCTCCGGGCCTGGGTCTCCGCGTCGTAGCCGAAATCCTCGAGGGTAAAGACCCGCTCCGGCGGTTCCAGCGCCAAGTGGCGCTTGGGATCGAAAGCAGGGCCCTCCAGGACGCGCGCGACGATGGTCGGCTGGTCGGCCGGAAAGGGCGGTGGGTTGGCAAGAGCAGTCATCTTTCGACTTCGCCTCAGTTGACGCTGAGAAACAGCTGCACCGAGGGCACTCGAGACAGCGGTTCCCAGTTGGGGAGTGTGACCTTGAATGGACGTGAGCGCAACGCGTTGGGTGCATGGCAGTTGGCGATCCTGCTTGCGGACGTTGGGCAATCTGCGATGGAATCCGCTATGCTGCTCGTTAGGCGATCGAGACGAGATAGGCGAGCTTATCGAGGTTTTCGGCAGCAAGGGTGGGGGACTAGGCAATGCAGGAATCAGGACCCGGCGCGGCGGACGTCCGCGGTCGATCGTCTGGTTGGCGACAGGCAAAGTGGCTAGCCCTTATCGGCCTGGCCGCTGTCTTGTCGTCTGTGGGAGCGGCGGCGCAGGACGACCCGCACCTTCAGCAGCTGAAGGAAGAGCGCCAAGCGACGCTCGAGGTCCGCGAAGAGGCGGGCCAATGGCTGCAACGTTTGCGGTCCGGAGAACTCTTCTTGGTCCGACAGGGCGAAGGCTTCCTGCCGGTCGACAAAGAGGAGTTTGAAAACCTCCTTTCGCACTCGGTCAAGAGCGGCACCATGTCTGCCGAGGCTGCCCGCCAATGGGCGGATAACGTCATCAGGCAATCGCAGCTGGAGGCCAAGGCCTTCGAAGTGACCTTTGCCAGGCTGGACGTGGCGCTGGCCCGCCTCGACGCGCAGATCGACCGCGCGGAGAGCGAGGCGAGCCACGGTGTCTTGGAGGGGGGCTACAAGACCGCCGACGGGATCACGATCGCAATCATCCGCACCGGGAGGGACTCCTATATGTTGGAATCGTCGGATGGCTGGCGCGCAGAGGGGCGCTTTGACGGAACGACGTTGCGCATGTCGGCTGCTTGGGATCCGCAAGGCAAGGAGCGGCAGGATGCCTTGCTTTCCGCCGAGGTCATCCAGCGCGAGACCCGCTATGCCATCACGATCCGGACCAACGATGGCACACTCTGGCATCGCTACAGGTAGGTCGGCGGAAACAACGCTTACGACAGCGGCAATGTTCTTGGTGGATATCGATCGCGCGGTTTAGCTTCGCGCTATGGCCTCGCCGCTTCTGAACCGCACCTATCGACGGCTCTTCACCGCCCAGGTCGTGGCGCTGGCCGGCACCGGGCTCACCACCGTCGCCCTGGCGCTCTTGGCCTACGACCTGGCGGGAGACGACGCCGGTCTGGTCCTGGGCACCGCCTTGGCGCTCAAGATGGTGGCCTATGTCGGGATCGCGCCGCTGGTCGGCGGCTTTGCCCATCGCCTGCCGCGGCGTGCCTTCCTGATCGGGCTCGACCTGGCTCGCGCGGTCTTGGCCGCAAGCCTCCTTCTGGTGAGCGAGGTTTGGCAAGTCTATCTCTTGATTTTTCTCTTGAATGCCTGCTCGGCGGGCTTCACGCCGACATTTCAGGCGACCATTCCCGACATACTGCCGGAGGAAGGGGAATACACGAGGGCGCTCTCGCTCTCGCGATTGGCCTACGACCTGGAAGCGCTCTTGAGCCCCAGCCTAGCCGCGGCGGCCTTGCTACTCTTCAGCTACGACGCCCTCTTTGCGGCCAATGCCGTGGCTTTCCTGGCCTCGGCACTGCTGGTCTTCTCCGTCACCTTGCCGTCGTCAGGAGCGCACGAGCGGGAGGTCGGCATCTGGCACAATGTCAGCTTCGGCATTCGCGCCTACTTGAAGACGCCGCGTCTAAGGGGGCTGCTGGCGCTATCGATGGCCGTCTCTGCCGCCGGTGCCATGGTGATCGTCAATACCGTGGTCTACCTGCGCGAGCGCCTGGGCGGCAGCGACAGTGAGACGGCGATCGCCTTTGCCGCATCCGGCGCCGGCTCGATGGTCGTGGCCTTGCTCTTGCCGCGCTTTCTCGACCGTCTGCCGGACCGGCCCTTCATGCTCGCCGGTGGCGGCTTGCTTGGATTGGGCCTGCTGCTGGGCCTGAGCGGGCCGGGCCTGCTGGCGCTCTTGGCGATTTGGTTTCTCTTGGGCGCGGGCTCCTCGCTGGTGCAGACGCCTGCCGGGCGCCTCTTGAGGCGCTCCGCCCAGGAGGGTGACCGGCCGGCGCTCTTTTCCGCTCAATTCGCGCTCTCCCATGCCTGCTGGCTGGTGGCCTATCTGCTCGCCGGCTGGGTCGGTGCCGACATGGGGCTCAAGGCCGCCTTTGCGGTTCTCGCCGCCTTGGCCTTGGCCTCCGGCTTGGCGGCACTTGCCCTTTGGCCGGCCGGCGAAGCGGCCGAGCTGGAGCACCACCATTCGGCCCAGGAACACAGTCATCTGCACGTTCATGACGCCCATCACCAGCACGCCCATGAGGGTTGGGAGGGCCCTGAGCCGCACAGCCACCCCCATCGCCACGCGCCCCTTGTCCACAGCCATTCCTTCGTCATCGACCTGCACCATTCGGTCTGGCCGGCGCGCTGAGCAGGCCTCGGCCTGACAGCTGCGCGCGAAAGCGGCTGAGCAGCAGCAGAGCCAGCGCCGACAAGGCGAGCGCGAGGCTGGCCCAGACCGCCTGGCTGCCGAGCTCGAAGTAGACGCCGAAGAGGGCGGCGGCCGGAAAGCCGAGACCCCAGTAGGCGGCGAGCGCCATCATGAGGGGCCCCCGCGTGTCCTTGAGGCCGCGCAGCGCGCCCGTCGCCGTCTCTTGGACCGCATCGCCGATCTGGAAGAGACCGCCTACCGCCAAGAGGGAGACGGCAAGGGCGACGGTCGCTTCCTCTTCCGGCCCCTCGAAATCCAGAAAGAGGGCGACGATCGGACCGCCCCAGAACCAGAAGGCCAGGGCCGGCAGAACCGCATAGCCACCTGCCAGTGCCATCGCCGTCCAGCCCGCTCGCGCGGCGGCCTCCGGATCGCCGGCGCCAACGGCGCGGCCGACACGAACCGTCGCCGCCTGGGCGATGCCGAGGGGGATCATGTAGGAGACGGCAACGCACTGCACGACGATGGCATGTGCGGCCAGCGCCTCGGTGCCGAGGAGGCCGATCAGGAGCGCTGCGGCAAGGAACAGGCCGATACCTGCCGCGTGGGTGCCGGCGATCGGCAGCCCGAGGCGGAAGACCTCAACGAAGCGCGGCCAATCCGCTCTCCAGAAGTTGCCGAGCAGGCGATAGCGGCGCATCCGGCGATCCTGGAGCACAAAGCAGAAGAGCGAGAGGAACATCAGCAAGCTGACGACTGCGCTGGCGACTCCGGCGCCGACCAGCTCCAGCCGCGGCAGGCCGAAGTGGCCGAACATCAGGGCGTAGTCGGCAAGGGCATTAAGGCCGATGCCGCCGATGGCTATCGCCATGACTGCGCGCGGGCGGCCGTGGGCGACCAGCAGCTCGCTCAACACCATGTAGAAGAGACCAGGTAGCAGCCCTGGAACCATGGCCCTGACGTAGGCCTCGCCCGCCTCGGCAAGCGCGGGGTCCTGGCCCAGCAGCACCAGGAGGGTGCCGGCCTGCCAGATCACCACCGTGGCGGGCACGACAAGCGCCAAGGCCATCCAAAAGCCCTGCCGGACCGTGCGCCGGACCTGGCGAAAGCGCCTGGCGCCCAGGTCCTGGGCGAGGATCGGCGCAACGGCCGCCAGTATGCCAAGCGCGCAGAACTCGATGAAGCCGTAGAAGTGGCCGGCCAAGCTGCCGGCAGCCAGGGTCTCGGGCCCCAGCCGCCCCATCATAAGCACGTCGGTGACGACGATGGCCATGTAGGAAAGCTCGGTGAGCGCCAGCGGGGCTGCCAGCCTGAGCGTCTCACGCGCCTCCCGGAGCCAAAGGCCGGCGTCTGTGAAGGGGAACCAAAACTGCTGTACTTGCGTGCGCATGAGGGAGCTTCCGCTTGTCGGAAAGCTGCGGTTGGCGGGCCGTGGGCCTGCCCGGTGCGCTGAGGATGTGAGCGATGCCTGTCAGTCGCACCCCGCAGGGGGCACGCGCGTCATTTCAAGGACTCTGGAAAGGCTGTTCGGGAAATGGGCGCGCGTCGGGTGTCTGCCGGAATCTATCCGGCTAGCTGGTCAGCCGAAGTCTCGGCTGACTATGTCCGACGCAGGCTGTCATGCGCGCTCTATAGACCGCCTGGATCGGCGATGCAAGCGCTCGTTGCTGCCCACTGCCGTGGGATCCGGTATGCGTGATTGTCTGTCATGAAGGGTCCCCACTGGGGTCGCCAGGTGTTCTTTAGTCGTCGGCTCCGCACTACTCTGACTAAGAGCGGGCTGATCTCAGTACTTCCACACGTCATCCTACGGCTTGACCGGAAGATCTCTATCCGCCGGCTGTAATGTTGGCTACTGATCTTCCGGTCAAGCCGGAAGATGACGTAATGGGCTGTCTGCAAAACAGCCCATTTCACCGCCATGACTTACAGGAACCGCGGCACGGCAACCCCCGTGCACGCAAGTTGGCGCTAAATCCCCGCCACCGTCATGCCGTCGATGCGGATGGTGGGGGCGTCCATGCCGGTGCGGAAGACCAGGTCGTTGGCTGCCTGCAGGGTCGGATACATCTCCAGCAAGTTGCCGGCGATGGTGAGGCCGGAGACGGGGTAGGCGATCTCGCCCTTCTCGATCCAGTAGCCGGCGGCACCGCGGCTGTAGTCGCCGGTGTCGTCGTTGACGCCGCGGCCCATCATCTCGGTCACGTAGAAGCCCTGGTCGATGGCAGCGATCATCGCCTCCGGGCTGTCGGCGCCCGGCTCCATCCAGAGGTTGGTTGGGCTCGGCGAGGGCGGGCCGCCGGTGCCGCGCGAGGCGTTGCCGGTGCTCTCCAGCCCCAATTGGCGCGCCGTGCCGAGGTCCAGGAACCAGCCGGTCAGCCGCCCCTTGTCGATGATCGCCCGGCGGCTGCCGGACAGCCCCTCGCCGTCGAAGGGGCGCGAACGCCGGCCGCGCGGGCGGAAGGGGTCGTCGATGACGGTTACCTTCTCCGGCAGAATCTGCTCGCCCATCTTGTCTTTGAGAAAGGAGGTGCCGCGCGCCACCATGGAGCCGTTGATTGCCGTGGTCAGGTGGCCGAGCAGGCTGCCGGAGACCCGCGGGTCATAGACCACCGGCACCTTGACGGTCTCGACCTTGCGGGCGTTGAGACGCTTCACCGCCCGCTCGCCGGCGGTGCGGCCGATGTCGTCGGCATCGCGCAGGTCCTCGGCGTGGACGGCGCTGTGATAGTCGTAGTCGCGCTCCATGCCGTCGCCCGCGCCGGCGATGACCGAGGCGGAGAGGAAGTTCCCGGTGCGCACATATCCGCCGGCGAAGCCGTTGCTGGCCGCCAGTGCGACTTCGCTGCGGCTCCAGCTGGCCTCGCCGCCTTCGGAGTTGGTGACGCCGGGGACGGCGCGGGCGGCCGCCTCGCAGGCCTCCGCCAGCCCGGCCAGATGGTCGGGGCTGGGCTCACTCGGATCGGCGAGGTCGAGGTCGGGGAAGCTCCGGGTCAGCTGCTCCGGATCTGCCAGCCCGATGTAGGGATCCTCCGGCACCGCCCTGGCCATGGCCACCACGCGATCGGCCAGGGCCTCCAAGGTCGCCTTGCTCAGGTCGGCGGAACTCGCCGCGGCTTGGCGCTTGCCGATCAGCACGCGCAGGCCGATGTCCTGGCTCTCCTCGCGCTCGCGCCGCTCCGGCTGGCCGAGGCGGATCGACTGCGCCATGCCGATCGAGCGCACGAAGACGGCATCGGCGGCCTCGGCGCCCTTGCGCTTTGCCAGGGCGACCAGATCGGTCAGTTGGTCCAGGATCGCGGCATCTGTCGGCACGGGGTTGACGCTCCTATCGGTGCAAGCTGTTTCGGATCACCTGGACCTAGCCCGGATCGTGGCGGAGTCCAAGGGCTTGGTGCCTATCGCCGCCAAATTGCCTTGCCGCTGCCCGGAAGGCCGAGCTTGGACCAGATCTTGTCCACCCGCTCGATGACGGCCTCGTCCATGCGGATCTCCCGGCCCCACTCCCGTGTCGTCTCCGGCGGCCACTTGTCGGTGGCGTCCAGTCCGATCTTGGAGCCCAGGCCCGAGACCGGCGAGGCGAAGTCAAGGTAGTCGATCGGCGTGTGCTCGATGACGGTGACGTCGCGGGCCGGGTCCATGCGAGTCGAGATCGCCCACATGACGTCTTTCCAGTCGCGGGCGTCGATCGTGTCGTCCACCACGATCACCCACTTGGTGTACATGAACTGCCGGAGATAGCTCCAGACCCCCAGCATCACCCGCTTGGCATGGCCGGGATAGGCCTTCTTGATGGCGACCACGGCAATGCGATAGCTGCAGCCTTCCGGCGGCAGCCAGAAGTCGGTGATCTCGGGGAACTGCTGCTGGAGCAGCGGGATGAAGACCTCGTTCAAGCCCTCGCCCAGAACCGAGGGCTCGTCCGGCGGCCTTCCGGTGAAGGTCGAAAGATAGATCGGCTCCCGCCTCCTGGTGATGGCGGTGATGGTGAAGACCGGGAAGGGCTCGACGGAATTGTAGTAGCCGGTGTGGTCGCCGTAGGGGCCTTCGTCACCATAGTCCTCTAGGCTGACATGGCCCTCCAGCACGATCTCGGCCTCGGCCGGCACCTTCAAGGGCACGGTCTTGCAGTCCACCAGCTCGACCTTGCGGCCGCGCAGCAGGCCGGCGAACTGGTACTCCGAGAGGGTGTCGGGCACCGGCGTGACGGCGGCCAGGATGGTGCCGGGGTCGGCGCCGATCACGACGGCGGCAGGCAGGGGCTCGCGCTTCTCCAGGCCCCAGCGGCGGTGATGCTGGGCACCGCCGCGGTGCTTCAGCCACCGCATCAAGGTGCGATCGGGCCCAAGCACCTGCATGCGGTAGATGCCAAGGTTGAAGGCATCCTCCTTCTTCTCCGTCGGGCCCTTGGTGACGACCAGCGGCCAGGTGATCAGCGGCGCCGGCTCGCCGGGCCAGCAGGTCTGCACCGGCAAGGCCTCTAGGTCGATCTCCTTGCCGGTCAGCACCACCTCTTGGCAGGGCGCCCGGCCGACGGTCTTGGGGCGCATCGCCATGACCGTCTTCAGCAAGGGCAGATAGTCCAGCGCCTCGCGGAAGCCGCCGGGAGGTTCCGGCTGGCGCAGAAAAGCCAAGGTCCTCGCCGACCTCGCGCAGCTGCGAAGGCTCGCGGTCCATGCCCCAGGCGACGCGCTCCACCGTGCCGAAGAGGTTGACCAGCACCGGCATCGCGTAGGGCCGTCCGTCCGGACGGACCACCTTCTCGAAGAGGACGGCGGGACCGCCCTCGGCCAAGAGCCGGGTCTGGATCTCCGTCATCTCCAGGATCGGTGACACCGGATGACTGACCCGGATCAGCCGGCCCTGGGCCTCCAGGCGGTCGATGAACTCTCTCAGAGAGCGATAGGGCATAGCCTCGCCTGTCCTTCCCTTCTGCGCGACCCAAGACCCATGGACTGAGGCGCGACCAAGAGGCAAGACCATTGGCAGTCAGAGTCATTTGCCGCTTCTTTCTGACACTGTGTCAAATTGGCAACTCTGACTAAGTGCCGGTGAAAGCACGCCAATTGGCGCCGCTTTGGATTTTATGCGCCCCCTTTTCGTCCGAATCCGCCGCTTAACGACGACCATGCGACCGATTCGCGGCGAGCATGCGGCGATGTCCCGGCTGGCAGCCATCGGATCTGCAAAAGCGTCATAACTCTTTACCCATTCCGCTTCCTATAACTGAGTCGAAGGCTGGCTTGCGGCATCGGCAAAAAGTCTCCACACTCTATTCGTAGGGGCTGTGCCCAGCAGACCGGGTTAAGTGTGTAAAGAAGGGCTGTGAGATGCAACAGTACTGGGTTGTAGGGGGTGAGTATACGAACACCCGCTTCTCTGCGGTGGTTCCCGGAAAGGACGAAGAGTGGATTGGTCCATTCGGGAACTATGAAGGTGCGAAGGCGGAGTGGCAGAAGCGTTCGTGGCAGAAAGTCGACAATTGTTTCGCCCGCTATCGGATCGAAACGATCAACGACGATTGCCCGCCCTGCTCTGACTGAGTAATAGTGACTTACTGGCGTTTTTGACGCCGGGTATTTGTGTCGAGAGCGGCAATCCAGAGCGATGACATGGGCTCTGCCGCGCGATCCAGATGCGCTGCTGTCGCTGGCGCTTGACTATCCCTACGACGCACCCGGCTCCTCCTACCTTCTGAACGAGGGGGCTATCGAGCCCCTGGCGACAGCCGCCGAAGACAGCCTCTTCGACGGCCGTCATGTCGTTGTGGCGCATGGCTCCAACCGGGCACCGCAGCAGTTGCTGCGCAAGTTCGGTGGCGAGGCGACCATACCGGTCACCTACGGCTGGCTTCATGGCTACCGACGTGGTCTTCGGCGCGCATGTCGCGCGCTACGGCGCCATCACTTCGACGCTTGCGTCGGCCGACGGCTGCCGGGTGCGGGTGGCCGCGACCTGGCTGACGACGGCGCAGCTGGAATTGATGCATGCCACCGAGCGGATGAACTACACCTACGGCCTCCTGCCCGACGATGCCTTCCGGCCCGAGACCGGCCCCGATCCGGACGCTGTGGCTGTCTACGTCGGCAACTATGGGCCTCTCCGCCTCGATGGCAGCGCGGTCGCCTTCGCTGCCATCGAGGCGGAAGGCAGGCCGCATCCGGCTCTTCTGCAGCGCGACCTGCAGCAGCGCCTGCTGGCGGACCTTGCGCCCGGCCGCAGCCTGCCGGACGCGATCCTGGAGCGGATCGAGGACGCCGCCATCCGCAAGGACTTCGCCGCCCGGCTGCCGCGCGGCGGTCCCGCGAGCCCCGACGGATTCCGGACGATCGAACGGCTGGACGGCCGCTGGGCCTGAGCCCTCTAGGCGACCTCCCCCTCGCAGCAGGCCTCGGCGTGGCGGCTGGCCTTGTTGTCGGCCGGCGGCAGGTCCAGCGTGATGGTGCGGTCGAAGAAGCCGCTGGGCATCAGCTTGAAGCCGCAGGAGATGCAGGGCTGGATCGGGTAGTCCTCTGGCCGCGGCAGGTGATGCAGGCCGAAGACATGCCAGGCGACGAGGTCTTGGTCGACCAGCGCGCGGTCCTTGGCGGCAAAGGCCTGGACCCCGTCGCTGCCGTCGGAATGGTTCATGTACTCGCCGCCGGCATAGCGCTCCTTCGGGTCGTGCCGGGTGACCCAGAGGTGGTTGTAGATGAACTGCGAGCGCCGGCCCGACGGGCTCTCCGGGTGGATGAAGGGGGTGACCGTGTGGTTGGCCTCCAGCCGGTAGCCGGTCTTGGTCCCCATGGCGTTTTGCTTGTCGGCGCTGACGAACTTCCAATAGCGCTGGCTTGCCGGATCGCTCCGCCGGCAGGCCTCTCGCTCGCTGGAGAGCAGAGTCTCCTCGACGAAGTAGGCGTTGCCGTAGGGGTTCTCGGGGCCGGGCGCTTCGGCACGGGTGTTGCACTCGACCACCGAGTTGCGGTCGCCGTCGACGGCGAGGTCCAGGCGCGCGCAGAAGAGGTGCTGATGGATCTGGCCGACCACGCCGGGCGCGACCTCGGTGCCGTACTTCGAGGGCTGGCCGGGTTCGCAGGCCGTGGTGTTGATGATGCCGGTCGCCTTCAACTCGTACTCGATGGAGCCGTCGAGATAGAAGTACCAGTAGGAGCCGTACTCGTAGTTCCCGACCGAGGAAATGGAGGAGACCACGAGGCGCCGGGCGCGGCGCACCTCGGCCTCGTCGGTGCGGAAGTCCCAATGCTTCCAGAGGATGCCGGTGTCTTCCTCGTGGATGCAGATGGCGTTCTCGATGGCATAGGCCTTGCCGCCCATGTCGTTCAGCCAGGCATCGAGGTACTGGATGGTGCCGAGGCAGTCGCAGCCCAGCTTCAACGAATTGGCCAGCTTGCCGAGGCCATACTCGCCGATGTCGAAGACGTTCTTGCGGTGGTGCGGCGCGCGCGGAGAGCCATAGGGCACCACCATCTCGGAGAGAGAGGCGCGGTAGAGCACCGGCCGATCCTTGATCCGGATGTCGTGCAAGGTAAGTCCCTCGCGCGCATTGAAGCCGATCAGGAGTGACCAGTCATGCCAGCTGAGCTTGTTGCCGGAGAGCTGGAAGCTCACGCCCTCGGGCTGCACCACGTCGATCGGCTTCAGGTCCCGGCGCGTCTCTTCCTGGAAGCGGGTGGCGTAGTTGCTTTCGGCCTTGGGCACCGGAATGACGCCGTGGTCGTCCACGCGCAGCACTTCGCCGGTCTTTACATCGACGATGGCGTTCAAGCCGTCGATCGGGTGGGCATAGTTGTTGTCGCCCGGCCGCGAGCGCACCCAGGCGAAGGTGTGGGAGAGGTGGCGCCCCGCTTCTTCGGGAACGCCGAAGCTGCCGCCCGACCAGGGGTCGATGCAAAACCAGATCCATGTTCTCGATGCCGCGCTTGGCGCAGGCGGCGATGAAGCGCGGATCGGCCTTGACCGCCTTTTCGATCTCTTCGAATTCCTCCAGCTGGATCATCGGGCAGACGTCGGGCCGCTCCTCCAGCGAGATGAGGCGCCCTTCGGTGAGCGACACCACGCAACGCCAGACGCCGATGCCGCGCCTGGAATAGACGTTGAGCCGCGCCTGGCGCTCGATGGCATCGCCAGGACTGAAGCTGCGCACCATCGCCTTGTCGGGTTCCTTCAGCTCGATCACCTCGAATCGGACGCCTTCGTCGCACTTGATCTCGCGCCGAGCGATCTCTGCGGCCAGTTCGATCTCGTCCTTGGTCAGCGGCGCCAGGGGATGGCTCACCGTTGCCGATAAGCCCTCGGATTGAATGCTATCCATTACAGGTCACCCGCCTCCTTCATGCGATAAAGCGGCGCGTTGCGGACACCTTTCAGGGCGCCTCTTTCATCAGTTGCCGGCCTAGGCTGCCTCAGACGTCGGTGCGCGCCAAGCCCCATGATCACGCGTTGGACTCTTTGGACTCCCGCAGACGCCGCGCATAGGCCTCCAATTGCTGGGCCGTCTCCAAGCGGTGCTGTTCGTCCAGCTTGCGCAGATCGATGTGGACCCTGACCCCCTCCTGGTCGTTGTGAATGTAGGCGCGCTCTGGGGCTTCCTCGTCGAGTGTGTGCTCGACCAGGTAGGTCTGGATCGGCCGCGCGAAGCCTTTGACCTCGATCGGCTCTTGCTCTTGGGCGGCGATGTAGTCGCGCACCAGCGCATAGGTCTCGTGCGCCAGCATGATGCCGTCGACCGGGGTGGCGGCCTCGATGCGGGCGGCCAGATTCACCTCGCCGCCGATGATGGTGTAGTCCATGCGCTCGTCGCTGCCGAAGTTGCCGACGTTGCAATAGCCGGTGTTGATGCCGATGCGCATGTGGAGCGGGCGCTCTTGACCCAGGTCACGCCATTTGGTGCGCAATTCCGCCATGCGGGCCTGCATCTCGATCGCCATGCGTACGCAAGCCAGCGCGTCCTCGCGTACGCCCAGCGTGGTCGGGTCGCCGAAGAACAGCAGCATGGCGTCGCCAACATACTTGTCGATCGTGGCGCCATAGGCGAGCGCGATAGCGGACATCTCCGTCAGGTAGTCGTTCAAGAGGGCGGCCAGCTCTTCGGGCTCCAGGTTGTCCGTGGTCGCGGTGAAGTCCTTGAGGTCGGCGAAGAGAACGGTGAGCTTCTTGCGCGCGGTGGAGATCACCACGTCCTTCTCGCCGCGGAAGATCGAATCGTAGACCTGGGGCGAGAGGTACTTCGACAGCTTTACGGAGAGCTCTTCCAAGAGCCGGTTCTTCTCGTCGAGCGCTTCCGTGGCCTGGCGGCGCTGCATCACCATCTGGTTCAAGGCCTCGCCCAGCCTGCCGAGTTCGTCGCTCGAGCCAACCCGGATCTTATGGTCCAGGTCGCCTTTGGCAAAGGCGTCGATGCCTAAATTCAAGGTGATGAAGGAGCGCACGATCTTCCGGGTGGTGATCCAGGTGGTGACGCCGGCGATCACCAGCACGATGAGCGCCATCAGCGCGATGATGATGAGCGCGATCCAGCTGGTGCGCTCCGTATCCCAATGGGCGTCGGCCTTGCGCTCGCGGACCAGCTGTTGGACGCGGTCGTCGATCAGCGCGTCGAATGCGGAAAGCTCGGCGCGATAGCTGGCGAGCGCTTGGTTCAGCTGGTCGCTCAGTGCCATCACCCGCTCTCCCACCGCGATCGCCTGGGTGAAGTTGTCGACCACTTGATCCAGCACACCGACCTCGCTCGCCGAGAGCTGCGTGGCCCGATACTGGGCTTCGAAGTGCTCGAAATCGGCAACGGCATCCTTGATCTGCGCGATCATGCGCGGATCGCTTTGATGGGCATAGCTCTCGATCAGTCCGAAAGCCTCGTCGACATTGATCTCCATATCCAGCGCGGCATGCAGCTTGTCCGTATACTCCGGCGACGTCGTGTCGAGGCCGCGTTGCAGGCTGGAATCGAGAAGCTCGTCGATCTGCTCCACCCAGTTTCGAAGGCCTCGCAGTGCGCTGCTGCGGTCGACGACGGTGGTCATGATCTCATCGCCCAGCGCGACGTAGCGGTCGTGAATATCCCGAATTTCCTGGCCGAGGCTCGCCTGCTCGCTGCCTGCCAGGAGATCGACGAACTGCCGGTCGAATCTGAGGAAGTCTTCGTTGGAATCGCGAAAGCGGTCGACATACTGCGGCAAGGGTTCGGCGACGAAATTGTAGAGTGCTTGAGTGGCTTCCCCGGCGTTGATCTCCATTTCCAGCGCGGCGCGTTCCAGGGGATCTTCTACCTGCAGGATCTGGCGCACGATGCCGACGATCTGCAGCAGCAGATAGCCCGAGACCAGCCCGCTCACCACCAGGATGACCAGCAAGAGCCCGAAGGAGCGCCACAGCCGGCGCACGATCGATTGACGTCCCCGTGTTGAGGCTTCCTCTGCCGAAGCAGCCGTCTCACGCGTCTTGGCTTGCGGCACGACCAGTCCTTCTTGCTTGGCTATCGCGGGCAGATGGTGACAGACCGGGCCCACCTGGTCGACGCTCTCGTGATGATCACTCCGGCAGAACGCGCCAGACAGTGGCGTTGCGCAGATCCGTGTCCTCGATTTCGCGCGTGGTCGGCACGGCATAGTGGGCCAGGCGCTCCAGGCCTCCGCTCGGCATGTAGCTGCGCGAAGGATCGCCCAGTAGAACAAGGGCGCCGCGGCCGGCCAGCTGGCGCAGCCATTGGGTCACCTTGCCGGCCATGGGCTGCTCGTAGCAGACGTCGCCGGCCAGCACGACGGGCCAATCCTCGTCGCGGCCGACCAGGTCCTCGTGGCGCACCGTGATCTTCAGCTCGTTCAACCGGCTGTTCAAGGTGATGGCTGCACAGGCGAAGGGATCGATCTCGACCGCCTCGACCGCGGCCGCACCGGCCTTTTTGGCCGCCAGTCCCTGCAGACCCGAGCCTGAGGCGAAGTCCAGCACTCCTTGGCCCGCCACCAGATCCGGCCGGTCGAGCAGGAAGCGGGCCAAGGCCTGGCCGCCGGCCCAGGCGAAGGCCCAGAAGGGCGGCGGCAGAACCTGCTTTTCCATCCAGGCCTCGCTCGCCTGCCAGATCGGCAGCAGCTCCGAGGCCAGGTGCAGGCGGATCTCCGGCACCAGCCGCGGACTCTCGATCAGGGTGTTGGCGGCGATGAAGCCGGAGGGGTCCTCGCGGGCCGTCATGCGGCCCAGTGGCTTGCCAAGATGCCGGCGGCCAAAAGCAGGCCGGCCCACTTGTTGGACTGGAAGCGTGCCAGGCAACCGCCGCCATCGTCGATGTCGAGGCTGGCCACTTGCCAGGCCAACTGCGCCGCAGCGCCTAGGAGGCCCAGGGCATAGGGCCAGGCAAGCCCGGCCAGCCAGCCGGCCAGCGCCCAGCCGATCAGCGCCAAGAGGTAGAAACAGGCAACCCAAGGCTTGGTCTGACGGCCGAGCTTAAGCGCTGTCGACTTGACGCCGATCAAGGCATCGTCCTCACGGTCCTGGTGGGCATAGATGGTGTCGTAGCCGATGGTCCAGAAGATCGATCCGCCGTAGAGCGCGACGGCGGCCCACGGCAGGCTCTCTGTCGCCGCGGCCCAGCCCAGAAGCACCCCCCAGTTGAAGGTGAGCCCCAGCCAGGCCTGCGGCCAGTAGGTGATCCGCTTCATGAAGGGATAGGTGAAGACCAAGGCCAGCGAGGCGACCCCCAGCCATATCGCCAGCCAGGGCAGCGACAGCAACACGACGAGTCCGACCAGCAGCAGCAGGGCCAGGAAGACCAGGGCCTGGCGCAGGCTCACCTGCCCGCTGGGCAGCGGCCGGGTGGCGGTGCGTGCGACCCTGGCGTCGTAGTCGCGGTCGACGATGTCGTTGAAGGTGCAGCCGGCCCCGCGCATGGCGATAGCGCCGATCGCAAAGAGCAGTAGCAGCAGCCAGTCGGGCAAGCGGCCGGCAGAAATCGGCGCCATCAAGAGCGCCCACAGGCAGGGCAGGAACAAGAGCCAAAAACCGATCGGCCGGTCGGCGCGAATCAGACTGAGGTAAGGCCAGGCGCCGGCCGGCGTAAGGCGGTAGAGCCAGTGATTCCGGCGAATGTCGGAGGCGGTGCTGTCGGTCATGATGATGCGGTCTTAGATAGCAGAAGGCGAGGGGCCTTGTCCCCTGCCGCGGCGCGGATCAGAGTGACGCTGCATGGGACCCTTGGCATGAACGAACGCATCGAGACGCGCCTTTTCGTCGAGACCGATCTGGCCGCCGGCCAGGTCGTGGGACTGGATTCCCCGCGCGCCCACTACCTGCGCTCGGTCTTGCGCTTGCGGCCGGGCGCGCTGGTGGCCCTCTTCAACGGCCGCGACGGGGCTTGGATGGCCCGGCTCGAGGGTTTGGGCAAGGGCTGGGCCTCGCTCGCCGTCGAAGCGCTCCTGAGCCCGCAGCGGAAGGAACCCGACATCTGGCTCTGCTTCGCGCCGATCAAGCGGGCCCGGCTGGATTTTCTGGTGGAGAAGGCGGCCGAATTGGGCGTGGCGCGCCTGCAGCCGGTGATGACCGAGCGCACCGTGGTCGAGCGGGTGAACCTCAACCGCCTGAGGGCCAACGTGCGCGAGGCTGCGGAGCAATCGGAACGCCTGACCATGCCGGCGGTTCTGGAGCCGGTAAGCCTCGGCAAACTGCTGGACGGTTGGCCAGCCGAGCGCCAGCTCCTGCTGTGCGCCGAGGCGGGCCAGGCCCGCCCTTTGAGCGAAGTCCTCCTGGCGAGCGAAGCGGGCCGCCCGCAGGCATTGCTGACCGGACCGGAAGGCGGCTTTGCCATACGGGAACTTGACGCATTGACCCGGCTTCCCTTCGTTAGTGCCGTGGGGTTGGGCCCGCGCATCCTGCGCGCCGACACCGCGGCCCTGGCAGCGCTTTCCTGTTGGCAGGCCCTCCGCGGCGACGGTAAGGAACGCCCGCACGAACGACGCGCGGTGGCCGGGCGGGTATCGCTTGGCCCCCTGGCCGACAGCGAGGGCAGCTGACGCCCCGCCGAAAGAAGGACGAGGAAGGGCCCATGCAGCTGACTGCATCGCCGACAGAGACGACCGCGAAGAGCCGGGGCGCGCCGATCGGCGGCAAGGACGAGCTGATCGCCTACCTGGAGGCCGGCTGCAAGCCGCCTGCCGACTGGCGCATCGGCACCGAGCACGAGAAGTTCGGCTTCACCTGGGGCGACACGCGGCCTTTGCCCTACGAGGGCCCGCGCGGCATTCGCGCACTGCTGGAGGGCTTGGCCAGGGACTTCGGCTGGGATGCCGTCTATGAGCAAGACAAACCCATCGCTCTCGCCAAGGAAGGCTGCTCCATCACCCTGGAGCCGGGCGGCCAGTTCGAGCTCTCCGGCGCGCCGCTCAAGACCGTGCAGGAGACCTGCGGCGAGGTGCACCGCCACTTGAGCGAGGTGAAGCACGTCGCCGAGCCTCTGGGCATCGGCATGCTGGGCATGGGTTTTCGGCCCAAGTGGGGGCGCGCCGATACACCCTGGATGCCCAAGGGCCGCTATAAGATCATGGGCGCCTACATGCCCAAGGTGGGCAATCTCGGCCTCGACATGATGCTGAGGAGCTGCACCATCCAAGTGAACCTGGACTTCGCCAGCGAAGCCGACATGGTGAAGAAGTTCCGCGTCAGCCTGGCCTTGCAGCCGGTCGCCACCGCGCTCTTCGCCAACTCGCCCTTCATGGACGGCAAGCCCAACGGCTTTCTCTCCTTCCGCAGTCACGTCTGGACCGACACCGATCCCGACCGCTGCGGAATCCTGCCCTTCGTCTTCGAGGACGGCATGAGCTTCGAGCGCTATGTCGACCATGTGCTCGACGTGCCCATGTACTTCGTCTATCGCGACGGCAATTACATCGACGTCAGCGGCCAATCCTTCCGCGACTTCATGGCCGGGCGCCTGCCGGGCCTGCCGGGCGAACTGCCCACCTTGAAGGACTGGGAGGATCACCTGACCACCCTCTTTCCCGAGGTGCGCATGAAGCGCTTCCTGGAGATGCGGGGCGCCGACGGCGGGCCCTGGTGGCGCATCTGCGCCCTGCCGGCGCTCTGGGTCGGCCTGATCTACGACCAAAGCGCGCTGGATGCCGCCTGGGACCTGGTCAAGGACTGGACGCAGGAGGAGCACCAGGCCCTGCGCGACGCCGTGCCCCGCCAGGCCCTGAAGGCCCCCTTCCGCGGCGGCACGGTCGGCGATCTGGCCAAGCAGGTCCTGGCGATCGCCGAAGCGGGCCTGCACGGCCGCGCCAAGACCCTGGACTTTTTGAGCGACGAGAGCCACTTCATCGCGCCCTTGAAGGAGATCGCCGACAGCGGCCAGACCCCGGCCGAACGCGCGCTGGAAGCCTTCAACGGCCGCTGGGAGGGCTCCGTCGATCCGGCCTTCACGGAGTTGGCTTACTGAGCAGGTTGGCAGGCTCAGGAGAACGCGGACTTCTCCCTGAGGTCTCCGTCGTCTTGCCAGATGTAGAGGACGATCAACGGGGCCGTGCCCGTGCGAAAGCCATGTCTTCGCATAGAGGACACAAAAACTGAATCGCCTGCCGAGTAGATTTCCGTCGCGACCCTATCGTCCTCACCTAACTGAAACTCCGCTCCGCCCGCCAGCACCACATAGACCTCTTCGGCTTGGTGGCGGTGGGGTGGATAGACGATGTTCGGCCCCCAGATGCCGAGACCGGCGCGCACACCGCGTGCTGAGGAAGGGACCTTGCTTGCCGATCACCTCGGCGAAGGCATAGCCGGCAAGCATGTCTTCGCCGACCAGGCCGTCGGATTTGCTGAAGCTCTGCTCCCACTTGCGGGTGCCTTTCTCCTGCTCGAAGAGGGCTGCCAGCTTGTGCGTTTCCACAATGGCAAGCGGCAGCGCTCGGGAGAGCCAGGCGACGGCGGGTAGCGCGTGGGGGCCGACCGGCTGCCAGTATTGCCCCCAATCGGCAAGGCCCTCGTGAAAGCGCCGGACAGCGGGGTGCCGATGATCGGCAACGAAGGCCTGGATGGCATCCAGCAGGCGGCGGTCGCTGTCTTGGCTCACGCGTGCAGAGCCGCCCATGCGCCTGCCTCTTCGCCAACCTCCTCGCCCCTGACGAAAGCGACCAGTTGCTCGCAGAACTCGGTCGTGGCGGTGAAGGTCGGCAGGTGCCCCCTTGTCCTCGAATGCATAGAAGCGGGCGCCGCGAATGGCCTCAGCCAAGGCCAGGCCGCGCTCGAAGGGGGTGTCCCGGTCCTGGGTTCCGTGCATCACCAGCGTGGGCGTGCGGACCTGGCCCAAGAAGGCTTCGATCTCGACTGCCGTGTCGTAGGTGAAGAAGTTGATCACCGTGTGGGGGTCCAGCTTCATGACGTCCCTCTCGAACTGCAGGCGCAGGTCCTTTGTGCCGGGCTCGGAATAGATGGCCGGCGCGAATATGCGGATCGCCATGCGGATGTCTCCGCTTGTCAGGGCATCGAAAAAGCTGCGGACATTACCGTCCTTCATCATCGGGCAATCGCTCGGCGAGAGGCCGAGCGCCAGCGACTGCCGGGTGTCGCCGCCGACCAGAACGATGCGATCGAATAGCTCGGGCGCCCTGACCGCCAGCTTGACCAGCAGGTTGACGCCGCGCGACATGCCGACCGCCGTTATCTTCTGGCCCTGCTTCAGCGCACCGAGGATGTCGATGTAGTTGGTGATGTGGTCGTCCAGACTGTGCGTCTGCGGCAGCGGATCGGAGGCGCCGGTGCCGCGCCCGTCGATGGTGATGACCCGGAAGTCCTGGCAGAGACGCTCGACGATTGGCTGAAAGACGCTGAGGCCATAGACGAAGGGGTGGAGGAAGACCAGAGTCTCCTCCCCGCTGCCGCGTTCGTAATAGGCCAGCCGGACGCCGTCGCAATCGTGGAAGCCTTGACGGTGCCGCTTGTTGGCAATGGCGCGCCGGCGCGGCTCGTCTCTTTCGATGGCGAGGGCTTGATCGAATGCCTGGTTCGCCTGCTCCAGTTCGCCCATCAGACTGTGCAGCTCGCCCAAGAGGACAAGGGCGTGCGATGCCTCTTCCTCTGCGCCGCCGGCTCGCGCAGCTTGCAAGGCTTGATCCGCCAGGCGCACGCCGTGGTCATAGCTCAGTTGGCGCTTGGCCCGCCGCGCGGCGGTCAGGAAGTGGCGGGCAGCTCTCTGCTGGTCCTCGCCGGCCGCGAAGTGCGCGGCGATGACGGCGATCGCTTCATCGAGGCGGTCCGCATGGATCTCCTCCAGGACCGTTCCGACGCGACGATGTAGGGCGGCGCGGTCGCTGCGCAGCAGGCTTTGATAGGCGACGTCGCGCAGGATGACGTGCTTGAAGACGTACTCCGTACTGGGAAAGCTGCGCAGTTCGAAGAGGAATTCGCCGGCCCGAAGCGACGCCAGACTCTCTGCCAGCTGCTCCGCGGATTGGCCTGCAACCGGCTCCAGCACCGACAAGGGAACCGTGGAGCCGATTACGGCCGCAACCTGCAGGAGTGCCTTGCTCGCTGCCGGCAGGCGATCGATGCGAGCGGCGAGCAGCGCCTGAATGCTGGCGGGGATCGCGAGCCCGTCGATCGGGGCGGCCTGGCGGTAGGCACCAGGGCGCCCCACCAAAGCGCCCTTCTCCATCAATGCCTTTACGCATTCCTCCAGGAAGAGGGGCGTGCCGGCCGTGCGCTCGACCAAGAGGCTCTTGAAGTCCTCGTGCTCGGGATCCAAGCCCAGAAGATCGTCCAGCAAGTGGCGGGCGGTCTCTTCCGGCAGCGGGTGCAGCCGCACCTCGGAATAGAAGCTCTTGCCCGTCCAGGCGTGTCGAAACTCGGGCCGGTAGGTCATCAGCAGCAAGAGAGGCGCTGCGCCCAAACCGTCGATCAGCAAGTCGAGAAAGCCCAAACTCTCCTGGTCGAACCAATGCAGGTCCTCCAGCACCAGGATTAGCGGCTTGCGGCGACTCTCCCGCAAGAAGACCGCTTTCAAGCCATCCACCATGAGGCCTCGGCGCTGCGGCGCACCCAGCGTCTCCCAGGCGGTGTCGTTTGGCGGCAGGTCCAAGACGGCCAGCAAAGCCGGGAGAAGCGGCTCCAAGGCCTTGTCGAGAGCAAGGATGTGGCTTCGCACCTTGCCAGCGGCCACTGCGCGGCTGTCCTTGACCTCGACCGAGCACCAGGACCGCAGCAAGCCGGCGACCGGCTTGAAGGCGGCGTCCTTGTCGTGGGACGCGCTGCCGGTCTCCAGCACGGCCCACCCGATCGCAGCGCGCGCCTGGACAAACTCCCGAAGCAAGCGCGACTTTCCCATACCGGGTTCGCCCACCACGGCGACGACCTCGCCGCGCCCCAGCCCCGTGCGCTGCAAGGCGGCCGACAGGGTCGCCACCTCCGTGTCGCGCCCTACGAAGCGGGTTGCGCTTCGGATAGCCTTGCCGCCGGCCGTTGCCGCCAAGAGCTGGCGGGTCTCGAGCGTTTCGCCGCCTAGCTGCAGGGAACCGGCAGGCAGGGTATCGAAGGTCGTGCCGCTGCACTGCAGCGTTTGCGATGTCACGACGATTGCGCCGGCCGGGCTGGACTCCTGAAGCTGTTCGGCGATCTGCACGGCAGGTCCCACTGCTTCATAGTGGCGAGACGAATCAGAGCCCGCCAGACGGATCACGGATTCCGCCGAATGAAGACCAATGCAGATCGCAAGACCGCTTTCGGGCAACGCCTGGACGGCGGCCTGGATCGCGAGAGCCGCATGGCAAGCCCGACGAGCGTGATCCTCTTGCGCAATTGGTGCGCCGAAGAGCGCCAGCATCCCCTCGGACGAGCGCGTGCCAAGGGTGCCGCCATAGCGGGCCACGCTGTCGGCTATGGCGTCGAATGCCGGATCGATCCGTGCCAGCGCGGCTTCCGGGTCGAGCCTCTGCAAGAGCTCGCCGGCACCGCGGACGGCGGCGAAGAGCACCGTCACCTGTTTGCGCTCTCCCTCGAAAGCGGACGGGGCCTCGCTTTCCACCTCATGGGCCGGCGGCAAGGGCTCGGACGGTTCCGGCCTCGGCTTGGCCTGCAGCAGCTCATGCAACCTCGCTCGCGCGGCCGTGTCGTCGGGGTCCAGCTCGATGGCCATGCGGGCATAGCGCACTGCCTCGACCGGGGCCTCCCCAAGGCGGCCGACGAGCGTCGTAAGCAGGAGTTTCTGTAGCCTGCAGGCCTCCGCACGCTCTGCCGTCAGCCAGGTTTGGAACTCCATAAGGTCCGGGAGGTCCAACCCGGCCAGGAACGCTTGCCCCAGGCCATCGGCTTGCGCGCGGAGGGACAGGGTGGAAAGGTCCTTAAGGCCGCCGTCGACGAGGCGACGCAGGGTGAAGAGGTCGACCTCGGCCCCCTTTGCGTCGAAGGCCACGCTCTCGCGGTCGGCGACGATGCGGGGCCGGTTCGGCTCGTCAAGCAAGGGCCGCAGCTTCGAGAGGCTCCAGCGTAAGGCGCCGCGCGGGTCGTCGGGAACCTCCCAGAAGAGCGAGCAGAGACGTTCGCGGCGATGAGCGCGGCCGCTGACCACGAGATAGGCAAGCAAAGCACGCGTCTTCTTGGACCGCGGGAGCGCTACCAGCTGATCGTCTCGGCGAACCTCCAAGCCGCCAAACAACCGTAGGGACAAGATTGGGGCGCTCGTCATCGACCGTTCGACCCCTTTACCAGCCATCGACCGCCGGAGCTTTCCGCAAATTCTACGGTCTTTCTACAGAATTTCTACGCTGCTTCAAACGATGGTTCAAACGGGGGCCTGCCATCTCTTTGCTCACGGCCGGTGAGCTGTTCGCCGGACATCAACTGCAGGCAAGGAGAGAGGAAATGACTGCCATTGTTGATACTGCCGAACGCGATCGTTTCGCGCGCTGCATCGCCGCGTCCAAGCGCGTGCGCTGGGAGATCGAGACCGACGTGATCCGCGGTCGGGCCCTGACCGCCGACCAGAAATTCCTACCCGACGGGTTGTCTCTGGTGGACAAGCTGACCTTCCTTTCGCCCGACGAGCAGCGCTTTCTCAGCCAGATACAGGGGCGCACCTACGCCAACATCTTCGGCCTGGTCGAGCGCTTCATCAACGCCAAGGTGCTGGAGCTCAGCCGCGATCATTGGATGGGCGATCAGACTGCCTTGGAGGCCTTGGTCCGCTTCAGCGACGAGGAGTTGAAGCACCAGGAACTCTTCCGCCGTATGGAGATGCTGGCGGCGGACACCATGCCTGCCGGCTACCACTTCCTGCCCGACCCCAACGATGTGGCTACGGCCGTACTGGGGAAGAGCACTTGGGCGGTCTTGGCCTTGACCCTGCACATCGAGCTCTTCACCCAACTGCACTATCGCGAGAGCATCGATCCGGACGAGCAGCTGTCCGGCCTCTACAAGGACGTCTTCCGCTTCCATTGGGTGGAGGAGAGCCAGCATGCCCGCATCGACGAGATCGAGCTGATCCGCATCGATGCAGGGTTAAGCGCAGCGGATCGTGACCACGCCGTCCAGGAGTTCATCGAACTGGTCGGCGCCGTCGACCGCATCTTGCAGCTGCAGGCGGGTGAAGATGCGCGCTACTTCGCCCGGACGCTGGAGCGCAGCTTCACCGACGGTGAGCAAGAGGCGCTGAGGGCAGGCATTCTTAAGGCCTATCGCTGGCAGTACATCCTCTCGGGCGCGCAGCACCCGCACTTCTTGAAAGTGTTGGGGGGCTTGATCACGCCGCAACAGTTCGACCGCATCGCGAGTGCCCTCAAGCAGCTCGTCTAGACGGCGTTCTCTTATCCAACAAGGTCAATCACGAGGAGATAGAGATGAACCAGGTATCCCTGACACAGCGTCCGACCACAGCCGTCAACGGTCTTGATGTCGAGGCCTTGCACGCCGTCATCGGCGAGGTCGCGCAGGACCCGGCGAAGGGTCAGGTCGCATTCCGCGTCAACACCGCTTGGCGGGGACAGACGCGCAGCGAGACCGCGGTCGAGTCTTACGTCATCGGCGGCGAAGAGGTGCCCAGACGCTTTTCCATCGCCGTCGACGAGCCCTTCGAGCTCTTGGGCGAGAACACCGCGCCGAACCCGCAGGAGATGCTGATGACGGCGCTCAACGCCTGCATGATGGTGGGCTACGTGGCGGGTGCCGCGGTCAAGGGGATCACCTTGGAGAGCCTGGAGATCGTGACCGAAGGGGCGCTCGACCTGCGCGGCTTTCTCGGCATCGACGAGACCGTGCGGCCGGGCTACGAGGCGCTTCGCTACACCGTCCGGATCAGCGGCGACGGCACGCCGGACCAGTTCCGAGAGATCCATGAGACGGTGATGAAGACCTCGCCCAACTACTTCAACCTGTCGCAGCCGATCAGGCTCGACGCCAGGCTGGAGGTGCAGTCCTAGCGACGAAAGGCGGCGAAACGTGCGGTGTCGCGGTCTACGCGGCCCGGCACCGCGCGATCATCGCAAGCAAGGGAGACACGAGAGATGGCAAGAACGGTCTACGAACGCTACGGCGGGTTTGCGAATATCCGGATGGTCGTGTCGGCTTTCTACGAGAAGGTGCTGGAGTCGGAGCGCCTGCAGGGCTTCTTCGAAAACTCCGATATGCGCAGCTTGATCGATCACCAGACCCAGTTCATCGCCTCGCTGATGGGCGGGCCTGCCTCCTTCAGCGACGACGTCTTGCGCCGTGTCCATCAAAGGATCGGCATTCAGCGCGCGGACTTTGCCGAGAGCGCCCTGCTGCTGCGCGAGACGCTGGAGGACTTCGAGATGGAGCCTGAGGACATCGCGCTCGTGTGCCGGGAGTTCGCACGGCGGGAAGACTGCATCGTCGCCTCCGCGGTCGCCGCCTGACGCTTTGGCAGCTGGGCAAGTGCGGTAAGGCTTCGAAACGACATGCCGTCGGACAAGCGACGCCCGCTACTGTGCTTCACCTCTCGCTTGTCGGTCGGCAGAGAGCCGCTTCACGGCAGGTGGCGCGAATTGTGAGACAGACGGGGCCGGGCCACGTCGGCCACGTCGCAATGGGCGTCGAGCATTGCCGAAAAGTCCTGCCCGCCGAAGCCGCGGGCCCTGGCCGTGCTGAAGGCCTCTCGCGCCGCGGCGGCCATCGGCATGGGCACCTTGGCGGCGTTGGCCGCTGCCATTACCAATGACAGATCCTTGTGGGCCAGGTTGATGGCGAAACCGGGTGAGACGTCGTCCTTCAGCACCTTCGCCGGCCAGGCGATCTTGAGCTGCCCGTTGAACGCTGTGGTGCCGTAGAGCACGTCGAGCGTGCTGTCGAGGTCGAGCCCTAGCCCTTGCGCCAAGGTCAGCGCTTCCGCGTTCATCTGACAGGACGCGACGGCGAGGAAGTTGTTCACGATCTTCGTGCGGGTGCCGGCACCGCAAGGCCCGCAGTGGTAGATCGTCGTACCCATGGCGTCGAGCAGCGGCTTCACCCGCTCGAAGTCCTGTTGGCTGCCGCCCACCATGAAAAGCGATTCCCCTACATCGGCGTGAGAGGCGAGCCGTCCCACCGGCGCATCGATGAAGGCCAGCCCATTGTCCTGGCAAAGCTTGGCCATTCGGTCGGTGGTTTCGGGCTCGATCGTGCTCATGTCCATGACCAGGCCACCGGCCTTGACGGCCGACAGCACGCCGCCGCTACCTGCGAGCACTTCGGCGACGACAGCGGAATCCGGCAGCATGGTGATGACGACGTCGGATGCTGTAGCCACCTCGGCCACCGTTGCCACCCCTTGTGCCCCCAGGTCCGCCAGCGCATCGACCGCCTCGGCCCTCACGTCGTAGACCACCAGGTCGAAGCCTTTGCGCACCAGGTTCGATGCCATGGGCCGCCCCATGCGCCCGAGCCCGATGAAACCGATCTTGTCCATGTCTTCTTCTCCTTGGCGTTCAGGTTGGCAGACGAGACGCGTTGCATCGGGGACGTCTCGACGATCGTGAGGATCTGTGCTGCATAGCGACCCCGCCGCTGCAACAAGCCGGCAAATCAGAGTCGCAGCATCATCCACATCATGGGGTGGTCATGGCCCTCTTCGGTGAATTCGACGAAGGGAACGAACCCGCGGCTGCGATAGAAAGCGCGGGTCTCGGCATAGGTCGCATCGGGGCTGCGCGGGCTCAAAGTCATGACCGCCATCATGTTGCAGCCCCGGTCGCGCGCCCTGGTCTTTGCTAGGCGCAGCAGTGCCGCGCCGACCCCCTTGCGGCGCCGGCTGGCGCGCACCCCCAACCACCAAAGCTCGGCGGTTGTCTTGAAGTGATAGCGCAAGGCGACGAGGCCCATGGCTTGTCCTTTGTCGAAGGCACCGAAGGTCTCTTTGGTCTTGATCCCCTCGATATAGTGGGTGTTCGATTCAGGAATCCCGAACCACTGCGGCAGCGTGGCGATGATCTCTGCGTAAACTCTTGATTTCGTTTCAGGGTTCTGGATCTCGAACAGCCGCATGGCAGCAGGCTAGCGATCTGCTTTCGCTCGGACAATGGTGCTGTGGGGAGAGCCCAGGGCGCACGAGGCGTTCTCACTCAACCAGCAGGCTTCCATGCGATATGGCGGGCTTTCGGATGAGGACGCTCGGACGGTCCCAAAGCCTGTGAGAGCGACTATTCCGCAAGGATCGTCCGGATGTCGACCTGAGCCTGGCCGCTGCCTGTGAGGTCCAGGCCGGCTTCGATGTGGGTCAGGTGGTCGTGGATCCTCTCGATGGCCTGCGCGGCATCTTTGGCCTTGATGGCGGCAAGGATCTTCGCGTGCTCGTCCTCCGGGCAGCTGGATGGCCCCGCTCCTCCGAAGAGACCGATGATGAGGGAGGTCCTGGCGACCAGCTCGCGCACCAGGCGGGTCAGGACCCGATTGCCGGTCGTCTCTGCCAGGCGGACGTGAAACTCGCCCGACAAGCGGATGGCGTCGCGGCGGGTCGGCTCCGCCCGTGCTGCGTTCTCCAGGCGGATATGCTCTTCCAGCCCGGCGATGTCCTGCTTGCCGGCGCGCGCGACGGCCAGGCGCACGATGTCCGGTTCGATCGCGTGACGGGCCTCGAAGACGTCGCGCGCCTCCCCCTGGCCCGGTCTGGCGATGAAGGCGCCCCGGTTGGAGCGGAGCTCGACGATGTCTTGGTTGGCAAGGAGCAGCAGGGCGCGGCGCACCCGCATGCGCCCGACGCCGAAGATCTCGCAAAGCGCGGTCTCGGTCAGCTTGGTGCCGTGCGGCAAGCGCTGCTCCATCACCGCCGCAGTGATGCGCTCGACGATGGCTTGCTCGTCGATTTGCGGCGCCGAGCTACCCGACCGATCTACGGCTTTCAGCATCAAACCTCCAACGTCATCAGGCATAGACGAGATAGCGGCAAGGGTACAGAGCCTGACGCTGCGTCCCGTTCCGAGGGTCGCACGGATTCGGATTTGAGCACCATTGAAACAAGATTGTCGACAATTTTGCCCAAAGATCGTTGACATTCTCTATGAGCGATCGTTAACCTGCTCTGCAACGGTCGAGGCCTGGCGGAACGCCGACGCGCCCGCCCCAGGTTTCGCTGAACGTGGGAGGGTTAAGACATGATCACCAGAAGAACGTCCATCGGCCTCGTTGCTTTGTCGGCCATGGTGCTGGTCTCCGGCACGGCGGGTCCTGCGCTTGGCGACAACGAGACATTGAAGATCGGCTTCGTCGGCGTCACCAGCGGGCCGGCTGCTGCCTGGGGTATCTCCAATGTGCGCTCCATGCAGGCGCGTGCCGAGTGGCTGAACGAGATTGGCGGCGTCAAGATCGGCGACAAGACCTACGACATCGAGATCGTCACCTTCGACGACCAGAAGGATCCCAAGCGTGCGATCGCCGGCATGGAGAAGATGGCGCAAGAGGGCATTCACTATGTCGTCGGACCGAACGTGGACGACGGCGCCGCCGCGGTGCGCCCGGTCGCCGAGACGAACGATATCATCTACTTCCCCTATGCCTTTCCCAAGGCGCTCTATCAAAAGCCGGCCTCCAATGCGGTGCTCGGCATGGTAGCCAACTATCAGTCCGGTCCGGCAATCTATAAGTACCTGAAGGACAACAAGGGGGTCAAAACAGTGGCCTTCGTGGCGGCCAACGAGTCCGATCCCTTGAGCCAGCGCGACGGCGGCGTCGCGGCGGCCAAAGCCTTGGGTCTGGAGGTGGTTGCCGAGCGCGACACCTATCAGAACGACACCCGTGACTTCGTGCCGGTGCTGACGCCGATCATCCGGCTGCAGCCGGACCTGCTGGTGCTTTCCGGTGTCGCCCCGGGCAACGCGCCGCTCTTGATCCGCTCTGCGCGCGAGCTTGGCTACGAGGGCCTGATCTCGACCGAGACGGCGCAGGACGCCACCGTTCTGGAGGAAAGCGCCGGCGATATGGCCAACGGCTTCATCTCCGTCGGCGGCGCCTCGACGCCGGAAATCCGATCGGAGGCCATGGAGGAGTTCATCAAGCGCTACACCGAGATGTTCGGCGAATACAATGATGAGTCCAACACCAAGGTCTATGCGCTGGAATACATCCTCGAGACCTTGAAGGCGAACCCCAAGGCGATCGACGACGTTGCCGAGTTCAAGAAGACCATCGACAGCTTCTCCGCGCCGAACCCCTACATGAAGGGCGATGCCGAGCTCAAGTACGTCGGCACGACCTCCTTTGGCCAGAAGCGGCAAGTGGCCGTACCGCTGGTGGTGAACGAGTATCGCGACGGAAAGTTCGAGACCCTGTTCATCGCCGAAGTCGACTAGACCGGCGGCAAGAAAGCAGTCCTTTAACTGCTGCAAGGGGGCCCGGGGTGCAATCCGGGCCCTCGATCAGGGGAAAGTCTGCCGAGCATGGAGCAGGTCGTCGCCAACGGTCTCTATCTGGGTGCGCAGTACGCGATGATCGCTCTGGGCCTGACCCTGATCTTCGCGCTCATGAACGTCCTGAACTTCGCGCACGGCCAGATGTACGTACTGGGCGGCTTCGTGACCTACACGGTCTATGGCCAGCTCGGCATGCCCTTCGTGCTGGCGCTGGTCGCCTCGGCGGTCACCTTGGCAGTGGTCGGCGCGCTGATCGAGAGGCTGCTGTTCCGACCGGTCATCAGGCGCAGCCTGCGCGAGGAAAGCACCATGCTGCTGGCCGCCGCCATTGCCTTCTTCCTCGATGCAGTGATCTTGCTGCTGTTCGGCGAGAAGCAGCGCGGTGTGCCGAAGATCGTCGACGGGGTCCTGAACTGGGACTTCCTGATCATCATGCCTTATGACCGCATTCTGGTCGGTTGTCTGGCCATCGTCTTCATCGCCGGATTCGTGCTCTACATGCGCTATTCCAAGCCTGGGCGGGCCATGCGCGCGCTGGCGCAAGACCGGGTCGCCGCCCAGCTGATGGGCGTCAACGTCGACCGCTACTCGATGATCGGCTTCGCCATGGGCGCGATGCTGGCCGGCGTTGTCGGTGGCCTGCTGGTCGCCATTACCGGTGTCAGCTCCGGTATCGGTGGGCCGGTCTCGATCAAGGCCTTCATGATGGTGATGATCGGCGGCGCCGGGGTGATCTCGGGCGCGATCGCCGGCGGCTTCATCCTGGGCATGCTGGAGTCTGTCGGGCTCAGCGTGCTACATGCTTACGGCGACATCACCTACCTGGTGATCTTCGCCACGCTCATGGTGTTCCTCTGCATCCGCCCGCAAGGGCTGATGGGCAAGCCCTGGGGCTGAGCGATCATGACCAGAGGCCTAAAGCTCGCATTTGTCTTGCTCTTTCTGGTGGCGGTGCTGCTCGTCGTGCCCTGGCTGATCACCGTGACCGGGCGCTGGGATCTCTACTATACCCTGACTTCCGTCGCGCTTCTCAGCATCGCCAGTGCCGGGGTCTGGATCACCTTCTACATCGGCCGGATCAACATCGGCCAAGGCGCCTATGCCCTGATGGGCGGGCTATGTCTCGGCGATCCTGGTGGTGAAGGCCGGCTTCTCCTTCTGGCTCACCCTGCCGCTTGCCGGCCTTTTCTGCGCTGCCGCCAGCGTCCTGATCGGCCTGCCGATCCTGCGCCTGCGCGGCGTCTACTTCGCCATGATCACCTTGGTCTTGACCGAGGTCATGCGCCTGCTGGCCTTGGCATTGCCGATCACCAACGGTGCCAAGGGCATGGTCAGCATTCCGCTGCCCGGCGCGCTCGAGATCTTCGGCATCACCTTGATCCCGGACTTCGCCACGCTCGAGAACGTCAAGCCGGCCTTCTACTATCTCTCCGTCGTCTTGATGGTTCTCTGCTTTGCCGGGGTCTACCGGCTGGTCCACTCGCGCCTCGGCCATCTTTGCCGCTCTTTGCAGCAGAACGAAGAGCTGGCCTCTTCGATCGGCGTCAATGTCTCGGCGCTCAGGGTCATCGCCTATGCCATCTCCTCTTTCCTGGGTGGCATCGGCGGGGCGATCTTCGTCGCGATCACGCAGTCGGTCTACCCCTCCAGCTTCACCATCGCGGACTCCATCAACTTCATGCTGAACTGCTTCCTTGGCGGCTTGGGCTATGTCTTCGGGCCGATGCTGGGACCTTGGTGCTCTACTTCGGTTGGGACCTGCTGTTTCAGACCGGCAAGTTCCAGCTGCTGATCTTCTCCAGCGTCTTGATCATGCTGATGCTGGCGTTGCCCAACGGTCTCTTGAGCCTGCGCTGGCCCCGGCGGCGGAAGGCGTAAGGTGATGGCGGCACTTCTCGAGATAGCCGGCTTGACCAAGCGCTTTGGTGGCCTGGTTGCGGTCAATGACGTCTCCTTCCAGGTGCACGAACGCGAAATCCTGTCGGTCATCGGGCCGAACGGCGCCGGCAAGTCGACGCTGTTCAAGTTGATCGCCTCCTTCTTGCGCGCCAGCGCCGGCGAGGTGCGCTTTCGCGGCGAGCGCATTTCCAATCAGGCACCGCACATCGTGGCCCGCAAAGGCGTGGTGCGGACTTTTCAGGAGACGACGATCTTCCGCAGCATGAGCGTGCGCGACAACGTCATCATCGCACATCACCTGCGGGCCAAGGCCAATCTGCTGGGCTACTATCTGGGCACCCGGCTGGCGCGGGAGGACGAGGCCACCTTCGGCCGCTCGGCCGACGAGATCTTGGCGTTCCTGGGCCTGGATGCGATCAAGGCGGAGCTTGCCAGCAATCTTCCGCACGGCCACCTGCGGGCGCTCGGCATCGCCATTGGACTGGCGACCGATCCGGCAATCCTGCTGCTAGACGAGCCCTTTGCCGGGATGAACCACGACGAGACCATGCGCGCCGTCGAGATGGTGCGCGGCCTTCGAGAGCGCGGCGTCACGGTCCTGCTGGTCGAGCATGACATGCCGGCCGTGATGCGCATCTCGGACCGCATCGTGGTGTTGAACTTCGGCGAGAAGATCGCGGAAGGCAAGCCGAGCGATATCCAGCAGGACGAAAAAGTCATCGAAGCCTATCTGGGCATCGAGGACGAGACGATCGGGCTTTGAGGCATGGGCGCGCTCTTGGAATTCACCAACGTCGAGCTCTACTACGATCACGTCTATGCCTTGAAGGGCGTGAGCCTCAATCTGGAGGAAGGCGAGACCGTCGCCTTGATCGGCGCCAACGGTGCCGGCAAGTCCTCGATCCTGCGCGCGATTACCGGCTTGCAAGGGATCAGCCAGGGCGAGATCCACTATCAGGGCCGGCGCATCGACGGCGCCAGTCCCGACGCCATCGTCAAGCTGGGCATCGCCATGGTGCCGGAGGGCAGGCGCGTCTTTCCCTACATGTCGATCAAGGACAACCTCTTGATGGGCGCCTTCTCCCGCAACGACAAGGCCGGTGTCAGGGCCTCTCTGGAAATGGTGCTGGAGCGCTTTCCCCGTTTGAAGGAGCGCTACTCCCAAGGTGCGGGCACCTTGAGCGGCGGTGAGCAGCAGATGCTGGTGATCGGCCGGGCGTTGATGGCCAAGCCGCGCCTCTTACTGCTCGACGAGCCTTCGCTGGGGATAGCGCCGAAGCTGGTGCAGACCATCGCGCACTCGATCGTCGCCATCAACCGCGACGAAAAGGTCAGCGTGCTGCTGGTCGAGCAGAATTCGCGAATGGCCTTGCGGATTTCCCACCGCGCCTATGCGCTGGCGACCGGCGAGATCGCCCTTGAAGGCGAATCAAGCACGCTGCTGCAGGACGAACGGGTCAAAGCGCTCTATCTCGGTGGCGAGCTTTGAGCGGGGAAGGGTGAGGACAAGGCATGCGCATACTGGTCGTCAACCCCAACACCACCTCGTCGATGACCGCCAAGATCGCCGAGGCCGCGCGCCAGGCGGCCAGGCCAGAGAGCGAGATCATCGCCGTCAACCCGGCCGACGG
>CAXXGD010000045.1:0-152527 GCA_963669385.2 Rhodospirillales bacterium | reverse complement strand
TGAGCATGCTGGATGCTCTCTTGGCCGAAGGCGGCGAGCGTCCGCTCTGGTTCCTGCACGGCGCGCGCAGCGGCCGCGAGCAGGCCTTTCGCCGGCGCATCGCTTTCGCCGAGCGGCTGCTGCCGCGCTTGGTCACCCACATCCGCTACAGCCGGCCCGGCAAGGAGGATGTCGCCAAGCGCCGCCACCACAGCGTCGGCCGCATCGACCTTCCCCTGGTGCGGCGCTTTCAGCCACCGCCGGAAACGCACTATTTCCTCTGCGGGCCCTTGGGATTCCTGCGCGATCTCTACCGCGGGCTGCGCCAGCTGGGTGTGCCGGAGGGGCGGATCCACTACGAGCACTTCGGCGTCCCCGTCGATCTGGCCGCCGAGGAGCGGCAGGTGGAAAAGCCGCGGCCGCCGGAGCCGATCAGGGCCGAGGGCCTGCGTCAGCCCAGCGTCACCTTCGCCCGCTCCGGCCTGGTGCTGGCCTGGGATGCTGCCGCCGGCACAATCCTGGAGCTGGCCGAGCGCGGCGGTCTCGCGCCCGACCACAGCTGCCGTTCCGGCATCTGCCAGACCTGTTCCTGCCGCCTCATCCAGGGCGAGATCGACTATGTGACCGAGCCCGCGGCCGAGCCCGAGCCGGGCGAGGTCCTGATCTGCAGCGCCCGGCCGAAGGGCGATGTCGTCATCGATGCCTAACCAAGGGGAGGGCCCAGCCAGCATGTCGGATCAAGCCAGTCCACAGCGGTCGCGCCGGCCACGTAACCTCGACGACCGCGACATCGCCATCCTGCGCGAGCTGCAGGCAAATGCCCGGATCTCCAACGCCGAGCTCTCCAGGCGCGTCCACCTGAGCGCCACGCCCTGCATGGAGCGGGTCAGGCGGCTGGAGCGCGAGGGCTACATCGACCGCTATGTGACGCTCTTGAACCCCGAGCGGCTGAATGCCGGCCTGCTGGTCTTCGTCGAACTGACCCTGGAGCGCACCACCGAGGAGGCCTTCGCCAGCTTCGCCGAGGCCATCCAGCAGATGCCCGAAGTGCTGGAGTGCCACATGGTGGCCGGCGGCTTCGACTACCTCTTGAAGATTCGGGTGGGCGACATGAGCGACTACCGCCGCATGCTGGGCGAGGCCCTGGTCGCCATTCCCGGGGTCTCGCAGACCCACACCTACGTGGTCATGGAGCAGGTGAAGGAGAGCGTCGCGCTGCCGGTGCATAGCGACTGACGGCTAGAGCACTTCCGGCTCGCATCGGCTCGCCCCAAGTGCTCTAGTGATTTGATTGATACAGCAAATCGTCGTCGCTGACGAGTCCATCAGCTCGGGATTTGCTCGGGCGGAGAGCTACGTGCGGTGGCGCGAGACCACGTAGGACTCGTCGGTGAACCAGAGGCCGCCGTGGCGGTGCAGGACCTCGCGCACGGCCTCGACGTAGCTGCCGTCCAAGGTCTTCTCTTCCAGGCGGATGTCCTCCACCTGGGCGACGTAGACCGCGGCATTCCAGGCCGCCAGCAAGGTCGAGGTGCCGATGGCGCTGCTGACTTCGTTCGGCAGGGTGTGCATCTCGTAGCGGAAGAGCGAGCGCTTGTCGCTGCCGGCATTGAAGTTGAATTGGCGCGCTTCGCTGCCGAGCGCCGCCTTGGTCGCGCGCAGGATGTCGTGGCGGGTGGTGGTGAAGGGGTCGTAGTCGGGCCAGACCGCCTTGATGATCTCCATGCCGGGATCGTGGCCATGCGAGTGGATACCGATCAGCCGCCCGCTGGGGCTCAACGCGCGCGCCAGCGGGGCGACCACCTTCCTTGCCTTGAACTCGGCCGATGCCATGGCGCGATAGGGCTGCGAGGCGACCACCAGATCGAAGTCCGCGCGGCTGGCGCCCAGGCGCGGGATGACGGAGTCCAAGAGGAAGCGGTGGTCCTCGCGATAGAGCACCAACACCGTGGGGCGCTCGTAGATGGGGTTGCCGTGCTTGCCGATCCGTGCCTGCCAGTTCTCGGAGAGGAAGGGCTCCAGATCGACCATCTGCCGGGCGAAGTCGTGCGAGCAGTTACCTTGCAGGGCCACCTCCTTCCAGACGAAGGCGCCGGCCGCGGCCGAGCTGCGCGTGGTCAGCCAAGGCGATTCCGAATAGTAGAGGTTTGTCAGCACCAGAACCGTGGCCGGATGCTCGAACAGCCGGTCCGGCATCTTCTCCAAGGTCAGGCGCACGTCCTCCAGGCTCACCTCCTTGCCGACGACGTAGAAGGGCATGGTCGTGAAGCGGGCGTGCATGGCGCGCAGCAGACGCGAGAGCACCGTGCCGTCACCAACGCCGGCATCGTAGAGGCGCACGGACGGTGGGCTCGGGCGCAGGTTGGCCAACTCCTCGGTCACGCGGTTGGCGATCACCCACTTCTCGCTGCAGGTGTTGACGAACAGCAGGTACTTCTGACGGTTGTCGAAGAAGCGGAAGTTGGTCGCGCCTTCTTCAACCTGCTCTGCCGGCTCCTTGAGTGCCGTGGTCGCCACCGTCATGCTCCTCTCCCGTCTCGGCCTGGCCGGACTCTAGCCTGCTTCAAGGAGCGGCCATAACCTTCTTTGCTTGGCCGGGCTCTTGTGCCGCCGGAGCGCAGCGAATCCTTGCCATAGTTTCGGCCTCAATTGCTGGCATTGAGGCCATGCCATGACACGCAAACTCTCTCTCTTCGCCGCTCTCTTCGCCGCGCTGTGCCTGATTGTGGCCAGCGCAGGAGCCTCCGCTCACCACAAGGCCGGCCATGCCGGTGGCAACGGCAACAACAAAGGAAAAGGGGGTGGGTCCTCGGTCGGAGTCTCGATCGGATCCGACGGGCGGGTCGACGTCGACCTGCGCGGCGACCTTTCCATCCGCTTCTCGGATAGCGAAATCCGCATCATCGACGACTACTACCGGCGCTATCCGAGCAGCGGCTACGGGCTGCCGCCCGGCATCGCCAAGAACCTGGCACGCGGCAAGCCGCTGCCGCCGGGAATCGCCAAGCGCTACCTGCCGAACAACCTGGTCGGCCTCTTGCCGTCGCCACTGTCCGGCACCAACCGGGTGATCATCGGCTCCGACATCTTCCTGATTGAGCTCAGCACGGGCCTCATCCTCGACGTCATCGAGGGTGTGCTGAACTGAGTCCTCTCGGCGTTCTGCGAGCAAAGGGCAACCTGGGTTCAGGGCCGTCCAGCCTGGTCGACTGCCGCCACGCGTCAAACACTCCTAAGACGGCGCCCGAGCTGTCTCGAGGCGACTCGACAGCCTCCGAAGGACGCGCCTAACCTCCCTCGTCTGCCGCGAGGGGAGAATGCCGGAAAGCAAGTCCCGATACGCTGCCCGATTGCCGCTGTGGGTCGCCGTGGGCGCAGCCTTGGGGATTCTCTTCGGCATCTTCGTCGGCGAGGACGCGGCGGTGCTACGCCCCATCGGCTCGGTCTACGTGAAGCTGATGGAGGTGGCGGTCTTCCCCTACATCATCTGCTCGCTCTTGCACGGCCTGGGGCGCCTGTCGCCGCCGACCGCCTGGCGGCTGTTTCGCTGCAGCTGGCTCGTCTATCTGGTGCTTTGGGGCACCACCTTTGCCGTCATCTATCTGCTGGCAATCGCCATTCCGCCGGTGCCGCCGCCGAGCGCCATAGACGCCACCCAGCCGGTAAAGGGCGTTGGCCTTCTGCAGCTGCTGATCCCCGCCAATCCCTTTTTCGACTTGGCACGGAACTATGTTCCGGCGGTGGTGATTTTCTCCCTGCTCTATGGCGTGGCCATCCAACGGGTGAAGAGAAAGGAGGAGTTCCTTTCCATCCTAGAGCTCATTCGCGGCGCCAGCGTCACCATCTGGCACTGGGTCGTCTTGCTGGCACCCTTTGGGGTCTTTGCGCTTTTTGCCGATACGGCCGGCACCTTGAAGCCGGACGCGCTTGTCGACCTCTCCCTCTTCTTAGCCTTGATCGTCGCCGGGACACTTGTCCTTGCTCTCTGGGTCATTCCCTCGGCCATCGCCGCCCTCTGCCCGATGGCGACCGGAGAGGTCATTCGCGAACTGCAGCGCGCGCTGGTGATCTCCGTCGTGACCAGCCTTTCGGTGGCCGCCTTGCCCTTCATCCAGCAGGCGGCCGAGAGACTGGCCGAGCGCATGGAGATCGAGGACGAAGAGCGTGGCGAGATCATCCAAACCACGCTGGCGATCAGCTATCCCTTGGCCCAGCTGGGCAATCTCTTCATTTTGCTCTTCGCGCTCTTCTGTGCCTTCTATTACCGGATACCGATCAGCGGCAGCGATCAGGTAGCACTCCCCTTCATCGCGCTGCTGTCGGGTATCGGCTCGCCCAGCTCTTCTATCAATGCGGTCGCCTTCCTTTCCGACTGGCTGGCCTTTCCCGCTGATGCGACCGGCCTCTATGTCGGCCTCATAACGGTGACGCGCTATGGCCAGGTGGTGGCCTCGGTCATGGGTTTTGCCTTCGTCACCTTCCTGGTGACCTTGGCCTACTACGGCAAGATCCGGCTTCGCCCGAAGCGACTGGCGCTCTCGCTCGTGGTCTCGGCCGCGCTCATGGCCGTAATCATCCCCGCCAGCCGTGTCATCGAGAGTGACGGGATTGCCCGGGGAACCGGCGATTATCTCACCTACGAATTGGCCAGCGACCTCACTGCTGGCGTAGCCGTCGTCGTCGAGAAGCCCGACGAGGCCAGCGCCGAGGTTCCGGCGGCGAAGGACCCTGGCGGCTCCATCCTCGACCGCATCCAAAGCACAAGCGAGCTGAAGGTCGGCTACAATCGCCACGTCATTCCCTTCAGCTACGAGAACGATCAGGGCCAACTGGTGGGCTTCGATATCGCTTACGTCTACCAGCTGGCCCGCGACCTCAACGTCAAGCTGCGGCTGATCCCCTTCACCTGGCAGAACTTGGCGCAGGGCCTGGAGGAGCGACGCTTCGACATGGCGGTTTCCGGGATCTACGTCACGGACGACCGTCTGCGGCGCTATTCGATCTCAGAGCCCTATTTCCAAAGTCCAGTCGCCTTGATCGTGCGGGCAGACCGCGCCCAAAGCTTTCTCAGCCGTAGTGATATCGAGGCGCTGGGGCCGCTGACCATTGCCGTGTTTGACGATCCGATCATGCAAGCGCTGGCCAAGCGTCTCTTCCCAAGTGCCAAAGTCGTGGTGTTTCCCAACTATCATGTCCTGCCCGATCACCCGGAGGTCGACGCGGCAATTTGGACCTTGGAGCAAGCCAAGGCATGGGCGACGCCGCGCCCGGACTTCACCGCCGTGGTGCCCAAGGACGTCGGCGGGCCTTTCCTTCTGGCTTACTTGATGCCGGAGAACTCGACGCGCTTTCGCCGGTTTCTGGACTATTGGCTGATGCTGCAGCGGACCAACGGTTTTCACGATCGCCTTGTACGGCTGTGGATCGACGGCAAGCCGGAGCCGAAGCAAGCACCGCGCTGGAGCATTCTGAGAAACGTCTTGGGCTGGCAGGGCGACTGACCGGACCCGCCGGCGTGGCCAAGTCAGGCGCCGACTGCCTCTAAGGCTAAGCTAACGGTGATCTCGTTCACCCGATCCACGCCTTCCGTCGTGTTGGAGCCGTTGTGCGTGCCGAAGACCACATTGTCGAAGCCGCGTAAGGGGCTTCCATCCGGCAGGGGCTCGACCTCGAAGACGTCGAGGCCGGCCGCCGCAATGTGACCGCTGGACAAGGCCTCGATCAGATCGGCTTCCTTCACCAACGGACCGCGGGCGACGTTGATCAGGGTCGCGCCCGGCTTCATGCGCGCCAGGCTTTCCTTGTTGATGAGGTGATGGTTGTCCGGCGTCAGATTGCAGGCCAGCACCAGGTAATCGCTGCTGGACAGCACCTCGTCCAAGGGCTTCTGGGTAATCGCATGCCCGTCGAGTAGACCCTTGGGCAGATCGACCGGATCGTAGCCGGAAACCGTCATGCCGAAGGCCGTACCGCGCCGGCCCACGCCGCGGCCGATGCTGCCCAGCCCGACGATTCCGAGGGACTTGCCGGCCAGGCTGGTGCCCTGAACCTTGAGCCAGCCGCCCTCCATCACCGAGGCATGCATGCGGTGATAACCGCGGCTCAGCATCAAGATGAGCGAGAAAGCGGCTTCCGCGACCTCGTCAGAGAATGTGCCCGGGGTGTTCTTGACCGCAATGCCGAGCTCGGCGGCGCTTTCCTTGTCGATGGAATCGGTGCCGATCCCCCACTTGATCACGACCTTGAGCCCGCCCTCCTTGCCGGTCTCGAGCACCGGGCGGTCGACCACGTCGTCGCCGAGGATGCAGGCCTGCACGTTTCGGATCAGGTCTTGCATCTGGGCGCTGTCGAACTGCTGGCCGACTGCGTCCGGCAGGACAAGTTCCACGCCGGCCGCCTCGAAACGTGGGCGATAGCGCTCGATGTGGCGCAGCAAGTGGTGACAGGTGATCAGGACCTTAGGCATTGGCCTCGCCCTTTCTGGCTTTGTACAGCATCTCGGCGATCTGGAAGTCGATCTCGATGTCGATGTCGCGCGCCTCGATCTCCTGCACCTCGAAGAGGAAGGGGCGGTTGCCGATGCGGTTGCGGTCGCTCAAGAGGCGATTGCGCTCGAAGATATACATGGTGGAGTTCTCCAGCATCAGCCACTTGGGCAGGTCCTGGGTCTGCAGCAGGATGTTGGGGTTGTGGTTCACCGCGCGGCCCAGCACGTCCCAGATGCGGTCGCGGACCACGGTGACGCCGAAGAGAGAGTCGTAGATCGGATACTGGTCGAGGAAGGTCTTGACCGCCCGCGCCATGGTCTCCTGCGTCAAGAGCGGATTGGTGGAGTGCGTCTGTAGATAGAACTGGGAGTCGATCTGCTGAGCGTCGAAGGTCAGGATGTCGTTCATCGGCACTTCCGGCGCGCGCAGACGCTCCGGGCGGTCGAGAACGATGACGTCCTTGTACTTCTCCTCGCACTGCTCCTTCACGACGGGCGAGTCGGTGTCGATGATCACCTTCTCGATCTCCTTGACCGCCAGCAGGTTCTCCAGCGTGTGCTGGTAGAGCGGCCGGCCGTCGCCGAAGGGACGATAGTTCTTGCCCGGTACGCGCTGCGAGAGATGGCGCATCGGCATGAGGGCGACGAGCTTGTGCTGAGTCATGAGTGAAAATCCGAAAGGAGGAAGTTCAAGGCAGGCGGCGAAGAGCTATCTGATCACGCTTGGCGGGTCCATGTTGTTGGCGCCGGGCGGATCGTCGCGCGCGGCCTTGGGCGCAAAAGCCAGATACGGCTTGCTTCTGCCGGCGGCGATCTCTCGGTGCCAGGCGCGAAAGCGCTCCAGCTCGGGCGGATCGGTTTCGGTAACGTCGTAGACGATATCGTTGCCGACGCGATTGACGTTGCTTTCCTGCCAGAGCAGGGAATCGGGCCGGAAGCCTGCCTCGTAGAGAGGGGCAAAGAGGAAGACCTGAGCCTCTTTGCCAAAGGCGGCGCGCAGGCGCGCGAGGTACTCGCTGTCTTCGCCGCGCGTCAGCGGGGCCATGCCCCCCAACTGGTTCAGCACCGGATCGCGGGGAAATAGCAGAGAGATCGTGCGCTTGCGATGGAGCACGCCGTTGATCGTGACCGGCAGCCCGTCCGGGTCAACGCGACGGTAGGCACAGAGGCTCGCCAGCGCCCGGCGATCCGCCAGCAGCGCTGCCAGTTGGCGCTCGATTCGGTCGGGTGCCGACCAGTCGTCGGCGTCCTGAAAGGTGAGATAGCTGCCCTTCGCCTCCACCAAGCCTCTGTTGCGCGCCAACGCTGCCCCCTGCCGTTGGGGTGAGGCCAGCAATCGGATTCGGCGGTCGCAGCAGGCCAAGCGCTTAACCCGCTCGGGGGTGTCATCTTCGCTGGCGTCGTCAACCACCAGGATCTCCAGGCGGTCGTAGCTCTGCGCCGAGAGGCTTTTCAAGCCAGCCTCGATCGTCGCCGCTGCGTTGTGGGCCGGCATAATCACAGAGACCAGTGGTTCTCCGGAAAGGGCGATGGCTGCCAGGTTCCTGCGGCGGCGTCTATCCTCCAGCAGCCTAGCCAGCCGCCTCAGCCAAGCGGGGCCGTGCTGCCGCAGACCGGCAATCGGGTCGAGCAGAAAGGCCTGCGCCGGCAGCTTCCGCGCCAATGGCTTCAGAAGGCGCGCGATCGGACGTGGGAGAATTCGGGTGTCTTGCAGCCAGCCTAGGGGATCAAGTCGGGCACGCTGAGAAAGACCCATGCGTGAATCAGAGTGAGACCTCAGCCTCTAATGGTGCCGTTCGCCGCCAGATAGCGCGGTGAGGGATGATAAAATCGATCCTTGAGATGCATGATGTGCGCCGTCTGCTGCTTGCTGGACTTCTTGGCGGCGCGCTCGACGTAGGCACGGTAGGTGCCGCGCGATTGATTGAACCGGAAGAGAAAGATCTCCGGCAACGCACCGACCGCTCCCCGGCCCAGGGCCGACTTGAGATCGGAGGCGATGTTGAGGGTGGTGTAGCGCAAGAGGTCGGTGAAGCCGTAGTAGGCCTCCGGCTCGATGTCCTGGAAGGCCAGCGCTTCGCGGTAATAGCGCTTGCGCACCTTGTCCCAGGTCTCTTCGTGAATGTGGTAGATGCCGGCCGAGGCGACGTAGGCCACCAGCCCGCCTTCCTTCACCGCTTGCTTGGCCCAGGCCAGATCTTCCAGGCCGGTCAGGCTCTCGTCATAGGGACGGCGCTCCCAGTCGGCCTTGCGGATGGCGCAATTGGCATTGTTGCAGAAGTAGTCCTCCTGCGGGGCGATGTCCTCGTCCGGAAACCAGGACTGCATGAGGCAGCATTCGGAGAACTTGTTCTGCCTGGCACCGCGTTGCTTGCCATAGCTCACCCGGATGCGCTCATCCTCGAAGGGGCGCAAGAGGTTAGCCAGCCAGTCGCCGTCCATCGGCAGTGTATGGGCGCTGAGCGCTATCAGGAACTTGCCCCTGGCAGCCCGGCAGCCGTAGTTGAGCGAGCGCCCGAAGGAGAAATCCTGGGGGCGAATGTGCTCGACCCGAACGCCGTGAGATTCGGCCACGGCCACGGAGTTGTCACTTGAACCGGAATCTACGAGGATGATCTCAAAGTCTTGATCGTTCTGGCGCTTTATCGCCTCAAACAGAGATCCTAAATACTTACCTTCGTTCAGTGCGCGGACGACGATGGAAGCCTTAGGCGCAGCGGTCATCAGCATATCGGCCGGTCAGTCTGGTCTGAAGCAAAGCCCCAAACGGTTCTTTCCCGGTACCGATCCCCTCCGTTAAACCCGTTCGAGTTCGCGCGACCCGACAACGCCAGCGTCAGAGCCACAGTGAGGGTCTAATTGTCCGACCCGGAGTGTTGTTTAGCTCTTTCCGCGGCAGCACGCAACCCCCGTGCCCTTTGTCATGCACTCCCCTTAACCGTTTGAAACGTCAGAGTTTCTACGATCAAGAAAGATGTTCCTTGTTGCGTTGCAGCAACAAACTCACGTCAGCTTTGCCAGCCAAATCTCGAACAAGGTCTGCGTATACTATTCTAAAATACTGAAAAAGCAGAGAAAATTGCCATATCCTTTGCCGTGCAGGAACTAGGGCGCCAAAAGGGCTTCTATCCTGCGCGTCAGGCTTGGGGACTGTGGCTTGGTCAGCGAGGTGTACCAAGCAACCAGGCGCCCATTGTGATCAATCAGCAACTTGTAGAAGTTCCATTGCGGGCGTGCCTTGCCGTTGCTCACCCGCGCTGCCCAGGCGAAGAGCGGGTGTGCTTGCGGGCCGACCACCGTCGCCTTCCGGGTGATGGGAAAAGTGACCCGAAAACGCCGCTCGCAGAAGTCGGCGATCTCCTCGTTGCTGCCGGGTTCTTGCCGGCCGAAGTCGTTGGCCGGAACCGCCAGGACCACCAGGCCGCGGTCGCGGTAGCGTTCCCAGAGAGACTGCAGGCCGGCGTACTGGGGGGTGAAGCCGCAGCGCGAAGCGGTGTTGACCACCAGCACCGCCTTGCCCTGGAAGAGCTCGGCAGCCAGGGGTTCGCCGGAGATGTCGGTCAGCTTCGTATTCGACCAGTCGAAGGGTTGTTGGGAGATCTCCGCAAAGGCGCTGTCGGCGGCGACGCTCAAGAAAGCGGCGCCGACCGCCAGCCGTGCCAATCGTAGAACCATCATGACCGCTCCTGCTCGCCTGGTGATCTCAAGCTAGCGCAGGTGGCCTCGCCATCCAGTGGACGAGGTTAGTTCGCGGGCTCCATAGCCTCTCGCGGCAGCACGATGGGAAAGTCCTGGCGCAAGCGCTCGTCCACCGCGCTGGCGATGTGGCCCGGGAACTTGGTCTGCAAGATCTTCTTGCGCGCGGCGATCGCGTTCTCGACCAGGTTCGGCTTGCCCTTCTCCACCCATTCCTTGGGGCTGGTCCGGTCGCCGAGCACTGGATAGACATACTCGCGCTGCATCAGGGTCAAGGTGGTGTCGTGGCCCAGATAGTGCCCCGGGCCTTCGGTGCAGACCTGGCGAATGATCTCCAGCGAGACGCTGTCCTCCGTCACCTCGATGCCGCGCACGCAGCGCAAGGCCTGGCCGATCATGTCGTCGTCGATGATCATGCTCTCCAGGCAGAAGCCCAGCAGGGAGGCATGCATGCCGAGCGACTCATAAACCAGATTGAGGCCGGCCAGCCCGGAAATCACCGCGTTGATGCCCTTCTCGTAGCCGGCCTGGTTGTCGGGCACCTTGGAATCGCACATGCCGGCGGCAGCGCCGCCCGGCAGGTCGTAGTGTTGCGCCATCTGTGCACAGGCGGCCGCCAGCAGGCCCTGCTCGCCCGAACCGCCCGACATGGCCCCGGTGCGCAGGTCCGAGACGAAGGGCCAGGTGCCGAATATGGCGGGTGCGCCCGGCTTGATCGCGTTGACGTAGCAGAGCCCGGCCAGGCATTCGGCCACGGCTTGCACCACTGCGCCGGCCAGATAGGGTGGTGCCGTGGCCCCGGCTTGGCCGGCCGAGAGCAGCAGCACCGGCATCCCGCCGCGCACGCAGACCTCCAACACCCGGCAGGCGTCCTCGGCGAACTTCATCGGCGGCACGACGAAGCAGTTGGAGTTGCTGACGAAGGGCCGCGCGCGCCAGGCCGCTTCGCCGCCGCAGACCTCGTGCAGCAGCTTCAGCGAAGCCTCGGCCCCCTCGGCGATGTTGAAGTTGGTGCCGACATGCTTGGTGGTGCCGGCGATCGAGGCATAGAGGGTGTTGACGTCCAAGGTCACCAGATCCTCGATGTCACAGGCAGTCAAGGGCCGCTGGAAGAAGTGGCAATTGTCCAGGGTCTCGGCGATGCGTGCGCTGTCGTAGAGGTCGCGGATCGTGGCGTTGCGATAGCTGTTGGTCTCCAGGTCGACGATCTGGGTCGCAGCCCCGGCGGTGCCATAGTAGACCCGGCCGTTCTGCGGCAGCATGTCATACTTCTCTTGTTGGCCGAACAGCGGCTGATTGCGCCAGGCCTTGACCAGCGTGTCCTCGACCATGGCGCGCGGGAAGCGCAGACGCCCGTCATCGCCCATCTCCGCACCGGCCGCCGTGCAGACCTCGACGCAAGAGGGGATGGCCTGCGCCAATCCGATATCCGCCAAGGCATCGAGGGCGGCTTGGTGGATACGATTGACACCGGCCTCGCTCAGGGGCTTGTAATGACCGCCACTCAGGCCGGCCCGAATTGGCCGAATTTCTTCCGCCAGCGGCGCGGCACGTGCCGCCACGCGGGCATCCCGGCCGCGGCGTTTGCCGGACCTGCTCACCACCTCTTGCTCGCTCATCGCTTCTCTCCCTAAAGGACCGAGCTTCTCTACGGCGGCCTTGTCTTCGACTAAAGACGCGTCCTTTCCGACTTGGGGTCGTAAAGGGGCTTCAAGGACGCAATTGCTGGGATGCGTTCGCCGACCACTTCGATCTCGTAGTCGGCCTCGAGGACCTCGGCAGCCTTGCTGCCCGGTTCGCAGGGCACGTAGCCCAAGCCGATGGCTGCGCCCAGGTGGTGGCCGTAGTTGCCGGAGCTGAGGTAGCCCACGATCTGGCCGTCCCTGACGATCGGCTCGTTGTGATAGAGCAGCGGCTCGGCCGCCTTCAGCTGGAACTGCAGCAGGCGGCGCGAGAGACCGCTTTCCTTCTTGCGCAGCACCGCGTCACGGCCCAGGAAGTCGCCGAGGTTGGAGCGCGGCTTCTCGGTCTTGACCGCGAAGCCCAGGCCGGCCTCCAGCACGTGATCCTCGTCGGTGATGTCGTGGCCGAAGTGGCGGAAGGCCTTTTCGATCCGGCAGGAGTCCAGCACGTGCAGGCCGCAGAGGCGCAGGTCATGCGCGTTGCCGGCTTCCATGATGGCGTCGAAGACGTGGACGGCCATGTCGCTGGAGACATAGATCTCCCAGCCCAGCTCGCCGACGTAAGTGACCCGGTGCGCGCGGGCGAGGCCCATGCCGATCTCCACCTCCTGCATGGTGCCGAAGGGGAAGTCGGCGTTGGCCAAGGACTGCGGGATCAGGGGCTGCAGCAGCTCGCGCGCCTTGGGCCCCATGACGCAGAGCACGGATTCGGCTGCGGTGACGTCGGTGGCGACGCAGAAGGCCTCTTCCGGCATGTGCCGCTTCAGCCAGGCGAGGTCGCGCTGCACCGTGGCGCCGGGCGTGATCAACAGGAAGGCCTGCTCCGAAAGACGGGTCACGGTCAGGTCGGATTCGATGCCGCCGCACTCGTTCAGCCACTGGGTATAGACGATCTTGCCGACCGGGACGGCGACGTCGTTGGCGCAGAGGCGCTGCAGGACGGCTTCGGCATCGCGTCCCTCCACGCGGATCTTGCCGAAGGAGGTCATGTCGAAGAGGCCGACGCCCTGGCGCACTGCGCGGTGCTCTTCGGCGGCATAGCCAAACCAGTTCTGCCGCTTCCAGGTGTAGCGGTAGTCGGCGCTCTCGCCCTTGGCGGCCGCCTCGGCCGGCAGGAACCAGTTGGCGCGCTCCCAGCCGGCGGTCTCGCCAAAGCAGGCGCCGGCCGCGGCCAGGCGCTCGTGCAGGGGCGAGCGGCGTATGCCGCGGGCGGTCGCGTATTGGCGATAGGGGAAATGGTCGGCATAGAGCAGGCCCAGGCTCTCGCGGGCCCGCGCCTCCAGGTAGCTCCGGTTCGACTGGAAGGGCTGCATCCGGCGGATGTCGACGTCCCAGAGGTCGAAGGGCGGCTCGCCCGCTTCCATCCATTCGGCCAGCGCCTTGCCGGCGCCACCGGCCGACTGGATGCCGACCGAGTTGAAGCCTGCCGCGACGTAGAAGTTCTTCAGCTCCGGCGCCTCGCCCAGCAAGTAGCGGTCATCCGGGGTGAAGCTCTCCGGCCCGTTGAAGAAGGTATGGATGCCGGCCTCGGCCAGCAACGGCACGCGGGCCACGGCCTGCTCCAGGATCGGCTCAAAGTGGTCGAAATCCTCCGGTAACTGGTCGAAGCAGAAGTCTTCCGGGATGCCCTCCATGCCCCAGGGCTTGGCGTTGGGCTCGAAGGCGCCCAGCAGGATCTTGCCGGCATCTTCCTTATAGTAGGCGCATTCGTCGGGGACGCGCAGCACCGGCAGGTCGGGCGAGAGGCCGTCGATGCCTTCGGTGACGATGTAGAAATGCTCGCAAGCCTGCAGCGGCACGCGCACGCCGGCCATGCGGCCGACCTCCAGGCCCCACATGCCGGCGCAGTTCACCACCGTCTCGGCGGTGATGGACCCCTGGTCGGTCTCGACGCCGGTGACCCGACCGTCCTCTTGGGTGACGCCGGTAACCTTCACGCCTTCGATCACCTTGGCGCCCCGGTTGCGCGCACCGCGGGCCAGCGCCAGCGCGACGTTGCCGGGGTCGGCCTGGCCGTCGGTCGGCAGGAAGACGCCGCCAACCACGCCGTCCAGAGACAGGAGCGGATAGCGCTCGAGGCATTCCTTGGGCGACAGCACGTGCGCCTCCAGCCCGAAGGTCTTGGCCATGGAGGCACCGCGCGACAGCTCCTCCATGCGGTCTTCCGACAAGGCAAGCGCCAGGGAGCCGCGCTGCTTGAAGCCGGTGGCGACGCCGGTCTCGGCCTCCAGCCCGCCATAGAGCTCGGCGGAATAGCGGGCCAGCTTGGTCATGTTCATGGTCGCACGCAATTGGCCGATCAGGCCGGCTGCGTGCCAGGTGGTCCCGCAGGTGAGCTGTTTGCGCTCCAGCAGGACCACGTCCTTCCAGCCGAGCTGGGTCAGGTGATAGGCGACGGAGCAGCCGACGACACCGCCGCCGATGATGACGGCACGGGCTTGGCTCGGAAGGTCGGTCATTTGGCGGTCTTCTCCTTACGCACGCAGCCGGGCGTTTTCGGGGTCGTAGATGGGCTCTTGAGCGACGACGGCCTTCTTGCGGGCGCCGTAGATGTCGATCTCCAGCTCGGTGCCGACCTCGGTCAGGTCACTGCGCACGGTGGCCAGCGCGATGGAGCGGCCGATGCGATGGCCGTAGCCGCAGGAGGTCACCAAGCCGACGGCGGTCCCGTTCTGCCAGACCGACGCCAGATAAGGGGCTTCCGTGTCGGTCTCTTCCAATAGCAACGGCACGCAGCGCTCCTTGGAGCCATGCTGCTTCTCGCTCAAGAGCGCCGCCTTGCCGACGAAGTCATCCTTGTCCAGCTTCACGAAGCGGTCGAGGCTGCCTTCCAGCAGGGTCCAGTCGCTGGAGAGGTCGAGCTTCCAAGAGCGATAGCACTTCTCCATGCGCATGGAGTCCATGGCGTAGAGGCCGAAGTCACGGATCCCGTGGGCTTCGCCGGCCGCCCAGAGCCGCTCGTAGACGCCGAGCACCTGGCCCAGCGGGAAGTGCAATTCCCAGCCCAGCTCGCCGACATAGGAGACCCTGAGCGCCAGGCCCCTGGCCATGCCGATGGCAATCGGCTGGAAGGTGAGCCAGGGAAAGGCAACGTTCGAAAGGTCGAGATCACAGACAGCTTCCAGCACCTCGCGGCTCTTCGGGCCGGTCAGGATCAGCGTGCTCCAGTCCGCCGTGCGGTTCTCGATGGTGATGCCGCTGCCTTCGGGCAGGTGCTTTCGCAAGAGATCTTCGTCATGCCACTCGCCGGTACCGGCGCCCAGCAGCAGGATCTCGTCGTGCGCCAGACGGGTGGCCGTCAACTCCGACAGGATCCGTCCTTGCGAGCTGGCGACGTAGCCGAGGCTGACCCGGCCCACTTTCGGTAGGCGCCCGGCGATCACCGTCTCCAGCCAGGCGGCGGCACCCTCGCCCTTGACCAGGAAGCGCGAGAACCCGGGGAAATCCAGGATGCCGACGCCGTCGCGAACCGCGCGACACTCCGCACCCACGGCATCGAACCAATCGCCGTGGTCAAGTCGGTCTCGGTGCTCGACCGGGTCGATGCCCGGACGTGGAAACCAGACCGCGCGCTCCCAGCCGGCCCGCGCACCGAAGACCGCACCCTTGGCCTTCAAGGTTGCGTAGATCGGGGTGGTCAGCGCCGGCCGGCCGGCCGCGCGCTCCTCGTGCGGATAGCCGATGGCGTACTCGCGTTGATAGAACTCCACCGCCTTGGCGCGCGTGTACTCTTTCGTGGCGTAGCCGGTGAAGCGGCGCGGGTCGACCGACCACATGTCCCATTCCGTCTCGCCGTGCATGATCCATTCCGACAGCACCTTGCCGGCGCCGCCGGACTGCACGATACCGAAGGAGAAGACGCAGGCCTCGAAGGCATTCTTGACGCCCGGCATCGGGCCGATCAGCGGATTGCCGTCGGGTGTATAGGGAATCGGGCCGTTCACCACGCGCTGCACGCCGACCGTGCCCAACAGAGGCACGCGCGCGCAAGCATCCTCGATATAGTACTCCAGCCGGTCCAGATCGTCGGGATAGAGCTGGAAGGAGAAGTCGGCCGGCATGGGATCGCCACGCTCCACCCAGTGCGGCGTGGCCTGCCACTCGTAGGGGCCGAGCAAAAGCGCGTCGCGCTCTTGGCGCAGATAGTAGGAGATGTCCGGATCGCGCAGCAGCGGCAGCTTCTCGGGGCTGCGCGCCTTCAATTCCTCGATCGGCTCGGTGATCAGGTACTGGTGGGACATGGAGACACAAGGAATCTTGCGACCGAAGAAGTTTCCTACCTCCTCGGCGCGATAGCCGGCCGCGTTCACGACGTACTCGCAGCGGACCGTGCCTTGGTTGGTCTCCACCAGCCACTCGGAGCCGGCGCGCGTGACGCCGGTGACCTCGCAGAAGCGCTGGATTTTGGCACCCAGCGTACGTGCGCCCTTGGCGTAGGCCTGGGTCAGCTGCGCCGGGTCGATGTCGCCGTCGGTCGGGTCGTAACTGCCGCCCATGATGCCGTGCAGCTCGAGGAAGGGATAGATCTCCTTCATCTCTTCCTTGGTGACCATGGTGATCTCGATGCCCTGGCGCCCGGCCATGACGGCGGCATGGCGGAACTCGGCCATTCGGTCGGCGGTGTGGGCCAGCCGAACTGCGCCGGTGTTGTGATAGTTCATCGGGTAGTCGACCTCGTCCCCCAACCGCTTGAAGAGCTGGTTGGAGTAGCCCTGCAGCTTCATGATCGACCAGGAGCCGGAGAAGGTCGGGCAGTTGCCCGCGGCATGCCAGGTCGAGCCCGAGGTGAGCTCGCTCTTCTCGATCAGCAGACAGTCGCTCCAGCCGGCCTTGGCCAGGTGGTAGAGCGAGGAACAGCCGACGGCGCCGCCGCCGATGATGACGACGCGGGCGGTGGAGGGAAGTGCTGCCATGGTCTGGCCTCCCGTAGCGGATCAGTAGATGGGCGGAGCGACGATCCAGATGACGACGCAAGGCTCGTCACCGGGATTGCGCCATGAGTAGGTCTCGTTCTTGAAACGGAAAGAATCGCCGGCCTGCAGCAGGAAGCGCTTGACGCCGATCCCAAGCTCCAGCGCGCCGGATACCACGTAGCCGGCCTCTTCGGTCGGCCGCAGGGCCGGTTTGCGGAGCGCCGCGCGGGGTGCGAAGACGGAGCGCACGATCTCGAAGGAGCCACCCAGGTCGGGCGAGAGCAGTTCTTCCACCAGGCCGTCCTGCGTGTTGCCCAGCGTGCGGCGGTTGCCGCGGCGCACGACGAAGCCCTGCTCTTCCGGCAAGGCCGCCTCGTTGGCGAAGAAGAAGCCGAGCGGTACCTCCAGCACCGCTGCCAAGGCGCGCAGGTCGCTGATGCCCGGCTCGGACAGGCCGCGCTCCACCTGGCTCAGCCAGCCGACCGAACGGCCCAGCCTCAGCGCCAGCTCGGCCAGGGTCAGCCCACGCGCCTTCCTCAGGCTGCGCAGGTCCTGCCCCAGGCGCTGATTGGCCCGTTCCTCGGTTGTTCGATTGGCCGCCTGAAACACAGCGACGCTTCCTGCCTTGATATGAAATTCTAGGCAAGAATTTCACAACGGCGCAGTGGCAGCAAGGTGAATCTTACGTTCGGGCGCGAATATCAGAAAAAATCTGAGCGGGGGTTTTCCTGTACCACAGGTGCAGGTGACAGGTCGTGCTCAGCTTGCCAGATAGGGGCAGAGAGTGCCTTAGTGGGACTTCCCCTCGGCAGCGGCGGCAGGCGGGCATGGGCGAGAGCTGGTATGCAAGACGGGTCTTCCCCTTCCTCCTGGACAAGGCTTGCGCGACCCCTGCGATCAAGGCGCTGCGCGGCCGCGTGGTGCCCGAAGCCGAAGGCCGGGTGATCGAGATTGGCTTGGGAACTGGGCTGAACCTGCCGTTCTACGATGTGGCCAAGGTCAAGGAAGTAATCGGAGTCGACCCCGCGGGCGGAGTGCTGCGTAAGGCCGAAGCGCGCGGCGCGGCGGCGGGTTTCCCGGTTTCGCTGCGCCAGCTCTCCGGCGAGGAGCTGCCCTTTGACGACCAAGACGCCGACTGCGTGGTCTGCACCTTTTCTCTTTGCACCATCCCCGACCCGCTGGCCGCCTTGAAGGAGATGCGTCGCGTGCTGAAGCCTGGCGGCCGGCTGCTTTTCGCCGAACATGGGGCCAGCCCGGACCCCGGCGTCAAGGCCTGGCAGGACCGCTTGAACGGCGTCTGGGGGCGGGTTGCCGGCGGCTGCAACATGAACCGCCCCATCCTGGAGCTGATTTCAGGCGCCGGCTTCCGGCTGGACAATCCCGAGACCGGCTACATGCCGAAAACGCCGAAGATCCTTGGCTACGGCTACAGCGGGATCGCGAGCGTTGGCTGAGTTGGCTTCGGGTCGAAGACGGCCTCCCTTTGGTCTGGCCTCTACAGCAAGAAGGCTATCGGGTTAAGGTCCTCCTCCTTGGTCGGTCGCTGTACCCAGCCGAGCTGCAGCGGAATGTCGTAAAGCCGGCCAGGCGCAAAGCGCGCCCAGAAGTGGCGGAGACCGGGTACGACCACACGCGCGCAGGCGAAGTCCAGACCGGGCCAGCTCACGTCCATTGCCAGCGGCTCAAGTCCTGCTTGCTGAAGCAGGTCGCTCGTAGCCTTCAACGCCGCCCCGACGCCCGGCTCGCATAGGCTTGGAAAGTCGGCTTTGACCGTCTTCTTCCGGGCAGCCGGCTGCAGGTAGGGCTGGTTCTCCAGGCTGGCCTCTTGGTACCAGGCATAGATCGGGCGGTCGCTCTCCAGGTAGTCCTCTTCGCTCACGCCGCTGTGCCATTGAGCGACCTGGTTCACCTCTGCAATGGCGCGCGATACGGCAACGGATACCTCTGGATGTGCCCCGAGGCCGACGTGGATCATTCGGCCGTCGGCGTTGGTACTGACGGCCATGACCACCGGAACGGCAATGTCGCTGCGCAGGTCGAGCGCATAGAGCGAACGGCCCGCGGCGGCGTAGTGGGCTCTCGTCCGGGCGATGAAAGGATCATCGAACTGGTCGAGGTCGATTTCGGGGCGCTCGATGCGATTGTACCAGAAGAGCGCACAGGAATCCCGCTCCACCAGCTCTAGAAGGCCCTGCAGGATCGCCTCGCTCAAGACCGCACCGCTGGCGCATCCGTTGGAATCGGCCACGCAGAACTTCCTATCGGACCTACCCTCGTGATCTCTATAGCCGATGAAGCAATAGCGGGTCGGAATCCAACGCTTGGCACCATCGCGCAAGCGATAGATCGGCGACCACTCGATGGCTTCCTCCACCTCGAAAGGCTCCGGCACCTTGTTGAAGTCGTCGGCCCTGGCGTTCCAGGCCGCGCGACCGCGGTACTGCGCCTCGCTGAAGAGCAACAGGTCTCGCGGGTCCAAAGCGGTTTCGCCCAACTCCGCCAAGGTGGCGCGACGGCGCGGCTCGCGACCGGTGAAGACGGTGCAATAACGCTCAAGGGCTTCGGCCATGCAGCTGACCTCGGCCTGGGCGACGGTCCCGCCCTTGCCGCCGGCGGCACCGGGCCGTCCGATCAGCCTGTTGTCGGCTAAGGACACTGACTTGGGGTGCGTTTGCATGGCCGTGACCACCGGTAGGCCCAGGTCCCGGCTGCGGTCGCTCAGCTCCCGCACCAAGCCGGTGACCGGGCTGACCAAGCGCTTCAGTCTGAACCTGGCCTCTTCCGTGCTGAGGACACGCCATCCACCGTCTTTGCTGGCCAGCCTTTCTTCCTTCGCCAACTGCTCGAGGTGGGGAACCGGCGCGTCGCCTGATGGGCTATCGCATACGGGACAGCAGGGATTGAGCCGGACATAGTGGCGCGTGAGGCAACCATTCAGGCTGTCGAGCGTGAGAAGCTGATCTTCTAGGTCGGCTTCGCCCAGGGCCATGCGCGTCAAGGCGAGAACCGCCTGCGCTCTCGCCAACTCCAAGGTCGCGCGTTGCATGCCGCGGCCGGGGCGCAGCGTCTCACTCTTACCCTGCACCAAAGCATCTCCTGGCCGGTGCTCCAGCATGTGGCGGCTAAGGCAATGCCAGCAGCGAGGGCTTGTGGGATCGAAGCGCGGGCCCAACCAGGCCTCTCGTCCTGCCGGCTTGAAGAGGACCCAAGACTGCATGCCCGCGCGTTGCTGACGGTTCAGCTGCTCCAGCCCGGCCGACAGGAAGTCGTCGACGAGCACGACGACCAAGCGCGCGTCTTCTTTGCGCACGACCGGAAAGCCACCGTCCTCCAGAAGCGCGGAGAGCTCGCCAGCCGCCGTCTCGTTCGTGGCTGGGGTCTGCCCCATGGCCAGCACCGCAAGCGGCCAGGCGGCCAGCGCGGCAACGACCTCTTCCGGTTCGCGCTCCCACTCGATCCATAGGGACTGCTGGGCGATCGGCTTCGCCAGATGAGGGCGTACATAGCCGCGCTCGCGGAGGTTTTTCAGAGCCTGCAAGACGTTCTGCGGGGAGGCTTTTGCAGCCAAGCCCTCGACGATTTCCGCTTCGTTGCGGCTGCCATCCAAGAGCGGCGCCAGCGCCCCGTAGAGCCTGCCCTTCAAGCGAAAGCTCCGCGCCTCCGACAACAGGAGAATCTGATCATCCGCGCAAGGATGCACGGAGAACTGAGGCGAAAAGCCCAGGATTTCCTTCTGGGCGCCGGGCGGATGTGGTGCGTTCATCGGTCAGCTCTCCTCGACACTATAGTGCATCCCAAGGGCGGGCGGCCCGGTGGCTCAGCCCGAGTTATGATTTGAGGGGCATGACGAAAAGAGCAGTCAATAAATGAACGCCCATTTGCCTAAATCGAGCCGCAGTTATGCCCGGGAAGCGCCGTGGGCCCCATGATTGGTGGAAGGACGTTGCGATCCGGCAGTGTCGGCGGTTGCAGGCTGTTTAGCATCGTAGAGCCGAGGCCGTTTTGAGCGCGACTGTCTGTCGGCTGATCCAAATATGGCAGTTTGCGTAGCCGAAGTTTCGCCATACTTGCGGCCATCTTGTGACAAATATCAATTTCTGATCCAATACGATTGAAAAATGTATAATCGTTCATACTTGAGCGGCGGCAGGGATCACTTCCCCTGCAGTTTCCGCTCAATAGGAGGTCCCTCAGATGGGCAAGGTAGTCTATCAGGTTTGGAACGACGCAGGGTCTGCGGCTGGCGAGGAGAATCTGGGGCTGGAGATCGCGGATCTCTCTGACGAGTCACTCGATCGGCTCAGCCGCGAGGCCAATGACTGCATTCTGACTTGTTGCTGCACGAACCAGGTTCCACAGGACTAGGTGTCGTCTCTTCTCTATGAGCCGTGGCGACCCGCGCAACGGTTGCCACGGCTCACGGTCAAAGAAGGGCGCCATCAGGGGCTTCGCGCAGGAAGCCTTGATGGCAGGCTTTTTCAACCTCGAGAAGCAAGGGTCGTTGTCGATGGGCCAAATCGACGATTACTGCGATCGCTATGTCGAACAGTGGGACGCAAGTGCCAACGTCCGGCGCAAGGATCGCTATCTCGCAGCGTCGGGGAGCCGCTGCGCGGACATGATCAACCCCGGTCTGATTCCCTACTTGGATCATCCCTTCGTCCAATCGTTGGGATCGGATGCCCGAGATTTCCTGTCGGTGCAGAAGTGCTACGACATGTTGGTCTTGCTGGCCGACCATGAGACCGAAATGGTGGCCCGGGTTTGCCTGGATTTGGTGGACTCCGCTTGGCATGCCGTTCGACCGCGCGCTGTCAGAAAAGCGCTTCTCAGCGTCGCGGTGGATGAGAGCTATCACTCGCTGGTCGCTGAAGAGGACATCGAGCAGCTTGAGCGGGTAAGCGGCATTGCCCTCTTCCCATCCGCACAAGACCATGAGGGCGTAGAGGCGGCAGCGACGGCCCTATTGGCGGCCCAAGGCTGCTGCGATGAAGAGACACTGCCTGCTCTCAACCTTCTTGTCATCGCACTGATGGAGAACGCTACCACCGACGAGCTGGCTGATATGGTCCGCTTCGGTGATCAGGATTGCCCCTTTCTCCAGATCAACCAGCAACACTTGCGCGACGAAGCGCGCCATCGCCTCTTGTTTCGTCAACTGATGCGCTCTGCTTGGGCGGGCTTGGACGAGGGGAAAAGGCGCGTGGTATCAGAAGCGCTTCCGATTGCGCTTGAGGGCTACATGACCTCGATGATGCGCCTGGACCAGAAGATCCATGCGGCGCGCCTCTGCCACCTCGGACTCTCTGCCGAGGAGGCAGAAGAGGTGCTGGAGCAGGTTCCCGGAGTTCCGCCGATGGATGTCAATCCGCTGTGGTGGAACATGTGGACCTGCATTGCAGAGATTGGGCTTGAGGAGGATCCCCACTTCAAGCGCGTGTTTGGTACTGGTTAGTGGCGCTCTCCCCAACCGCAGAAAGCACAGGGAGCCCCCTTCATCACCGTCGGCTGCTCGCGTGTTGGACCACGAGCTGGCACCAGCGGAAAAATCTAAGTCGGCTTAGCCATAGCGAGCTGCGTGCTGTCCTGCCAGCCTAGGGCATTCCGATTAGATCGGAGGCACCATGCAGCTCATTCCCCTGCACCCGGAATTTGGCCAGGAGGTCTCGGCATTCGAGCTGAAGGCGATCCAGAGCGACGACGCCTTCGCTGCCTTGCGCCATCTGTTCGAAGAGTACTCTCTTCTCCTGTTCCGCGACCAGCACCTGAGCGACGAAGAGCAGCTCGCCTTGGCGCGCCGCTTCGGGCCGCTGGAAGATCGCGTCATTGGGCGCCAGGAAGCAGAGATCGCTCCGGTCAGCAACGAGACGGCTGCGGGTGTGCTGGCCGCGGACGACTGGCAGCTCTTGGCGTTGCAAGCCAATTTCCTCTGGCACACCGACAGCACCTTCCTGCCGGTACCGGCCTTGGCGAACATCCTTCAGGCAAGGGTGGTGCCGAGCCGGGGCGGGGAGACGGAGTTCGTCTCCTCACGAGTCGGCTGGCGCGACCTCGCCCCGGAGCTGAAAGAGCGGATTCGAGACCGCGCGCTCTGGCACCGCTATGCGCACAGCCGCCAGAAGATCGACCCCGAGATGGCGAAGCGCGAGATGTTCCACCTCTGGGACGATCAGTGCTGGCGGGCGGTGATCAAGAACCCGGCCAATGGCAAAGAGTCTCTCTACATAGCTTCACACGCCTATGCCGTAGACGGTTTGGAGGACGCGGAAGGCCTAGCCTTGATTACCGAAGTCACGGAGGCCATCACGCAGCCGGACCAAGTCTACAGCCACCGCTGGCAACCGGGCGATGTCCTGATCTGGGACGAGCGCGCCGTTCTGCACCGGGGCCGGCCCTGGCCCTATGAAGAGCCGCGCAGCCTGGCCAGCATCTGTGTCTCGCTGCAGGAGCGCGACGGCCTCTCGGCCATGCGGCCGTGTTAGTGCCCGGCGCCGACAGTGCAGACCCATGGTACTTGCTCGGGACGGGCAGTTGCGTGTGCCTCTTCTTCCTCCCGATGTCGCTCTCTATGCAACCCCCCACCACGTCATTCTCCGGCTTGACCGGAGAACCTCTTGCCGTTCTCACAAGCGATGGATCGAGATCCTCCGGTCAAGCCGAAGGAAGACGCTGGAGAGGCTGCGGTGCGTTGGCAGAAGCTGTGGCTAGTAGCGCAGGTTCGTAAGATGGGCGAACAACGACTCGTCGTTTGCTGGTGCACTTCCTGCCAAGTGCACCCCGACTAGAGGTCGATCGCCACGCCCTGCTGGCCGGCCAGGTCCTGGATGAACTGCCAGGCGACGTGGCCTGAGCGGCTGCCGCGGTGCTGGCGGAGTGCAACTATCCTTCTGTTCGACGCCCATCCTCCAAGGCCTACAGAAGGAAAGGAATAGGGTTCAGATCTTCTTCTTTGGTCGCCTGCTCGAGCCAACCTAGCCCCACCGGAACGTCGTAGAGCCGGCCGGGGGCGTAGCGCGCCCAGAAATGACGAAGACCGGGCACCACGACGCGGGCGCAGGCGAAGTCCAGGCCGGGCCAGCTGATGTCCATGGCCAGCGGTTCAAGACCGGCCTGTTGCAGCGTGGCGACCGTAGCCTCCAACGCCGGACCGACGCCCCGCTCGCAGAGGCACGGGGCGTCTGCGCGGCCTTTCTTGCGCTCTCCGGAGGGCCGCAGGTAAGGCTGGTTGGCGAGGTTTGCATCCCGGTACCAGGCATGAATCGGACGCTCGCCCTGCCGGAGGTCTTGCCTGCTTATGGTGCTGTGCCATTGGGCGACCTGGTTCACTTCGCTGATCGCCCGGGACAGGGCGACGCCGATATCCGGGTGCGCGCCCAAACCGATGTGGAGCTCTTTGCCGCCGCCCTGGCAGCTGACCGCCAGCACAACCGGTATCGCGATGTCGCTGCGCAGATCGAGTGCAAAGAGCGAGCGCCCCGCGGCGCTGTAGTAGGCGCGCGACTTGGCTATGAAAGGATCGTCGAAATCATCGAGGTCGATCTCGGGCCGTCGCACTCGGTTGTACCAGAAGAGGGCGCAGGAATCCCGCTCTATCAGTTCCAATAGGCCCTGCAAGATGGCTTCGCTCAAGACCGCACCTGTCGCGCAACCATTGGAATCAGCCATGCAGAACCGGCTTTGCGACCTGTCCCGGGAATCCTGGTAGGACATGAAGCAGTAGCGCGTCGGAATCCAATGCTTGGCACCGTCGCTGAGGCGATAGATCGGCGACCACTCTATCGAGTCTTCGGGATCGAAGGGCTCGGGGACCTTGTTGAAATCGGCGACGGTTTCGTTCCATGTGGTGCGGCTACGATACTGAGCATCGCTGAAGAGCAAGAGGTCCCTAGGATCCAAGGCGGTTTCGCCCAGTGCTGCCAGGGTGCTGCGCCGGCGCGGCTCGCGGCCGGTGAAGACGGTGCAGTAACGCTCCAGTGCCTCGGCCATGCAGCTCACTTCGGCCTGAGCTTTGGTTGCGCCCTTGCCGCCGGCCGCGCCGATTTTTCCGATCGATCGATTGTCGGCTAGGGAAGCCCCCTTCGGTAGGGTTCGCATTGCCGTCACGACAGGCAGGCCCGGATCTTGGCTGCGGTCGTCCAATGCCGGCAGCAGGCCGGTGATGGGGCTCACCAGGCGCAGCAGTTTTTCTCGTGCCTCTTCCGTATCGAGAACCCGCCAGCCGCCGTCCTTGCTGGAAAGCCTGGTCTCCTTGGCAAGGAGTTCGAGGTCGGGAACGGCCGTTGTTTCGCCTGAGGGGCAGTCGCAGACAGGACAGCAGGGCCTAAGCCGGACGTAGTGGTGTGTCTGGCAACCCTGAAGACTTTCGAAGCTCAGCAGATGCTCCTCTAGCTCTGATTCGCCCATAGCCATACGGGTCAAGGCCATAACCGCCTGGGCCCTCGCAAGCTCCAGGGTTGCGCGTTGCATGCCGCGACCCGGGCGCAGTGCTCCTCCGGGTGCTTGCACCAAGGCATCGCCCGGCCGGTGCTCCTGCAAGTGTCGGGCAAGGCAATGCCAGCATCGACGGCTTGTCGAATCGAAGCGCGGGCCGAGCCATGCCGCCCGCCCGGCGGGTTTGAAGAGGATCCAGGATTGTCCGTGCTTGCGCTGTTGAGCGTTCACCCCTTCCAGCTCGCTTGACAAGAAGTCGTCGACAAGCACGATGACCAATCGGGCGTCTTCCTTCTCGACCAGCGGAAAGCCGCCGTCTTCGAGGAGCGCTGACAGACCGATGGCTGCCGTTTCGTCCGCAGCCTGGGTCCGCCCCATCGACAGCACGGCCAGCGGCCATGCGGCCAGTGCGGCGGCGACCTCCGCGGGCTCGCGTTCCCACTCGACCCAAAGCGACTGCTGCGCGATCGGGCGTTGCAGGTGCGTGCGTACGTATCCGCGATCGCGAAGGTTCTGTAGCGCCTTCCGCACATTCTGCGGTGAGGCTCTTGGAGCCAATCCCTCTATGATCTCCGCCTCGTTGCGGCTGCCGTCCAAGAAGGGTGCCAGCTCTCTATAGAGCCGGCCCTTCAAGCAAAAGCTCCGCGTCTCCGACAGCAAGAGGATCTGGTCGTCGTCGCCGGGATGCACGGAGAACTGAGGCGAGAATCCCAGGGCGCCCGTCCGGCAGCCGGGTGGGGACATCGCGGTCATTTGGACAACCCTCCACCATAGTCTTGCTGATCTCGAGGCAGGCTGCCAGGAGACCGGATCTGAAGTGTGATCGCGGGGCCGTATAGAAAAGCCGGCGCGAAAAGTGAACATTGAATGATCTAAGGTCGGTCACATTCAAGTCCTGGAACGGACAAAGAGCCTTGCGTCTGAAGCGGTCGACGCAGCCTGTCCGGTCCAGCCTCATCGGCGGCGGTCGTCAAGTGGCTCGAGCCATCTCTCGCGTTTTTGCTACCCCCGCCAGGGTCGGCTTTGCTGCCAAACTTCGGTCACAACAGTGATCTTTTAGAGGCGCGATCAAAAAATATTGAAGAATATGTGATCGTTTATATCTGAGCTTTGTCAGAAGGGATTGGCCCTTTTCTGCACATACCCAGATGGAGGTTTGTATGGAGAACAAGGTGGTGCATCAGGCTTGGAATGACATGGGTTCCGCGGCCGGCGCAAATACCGTAGAGCTGGATGTTTGGGATCTCTGCGACGTGCAGCTTGACCGGCCCAGCGGAGTAGCAAGCGAAGCCGTACTCTGCTGCTACGGCATCAGCCAAGACTAGACGGTAGCTTCCTAAAGGGGAGGTGTGGCGGCAATCGCTACGCTAGCCACACTCCACCGGACGCTCACATTCCTGCCGAACCCGAAGCAGGACACCTGATGGCAAGATTGCACAGCACCGCAAGATAAGGGGGCAATCGCGATGAGCCAAATCGACGACTATTGCCGGCGCTATCTCGAACAGTGGGATTCCGCGGCCAATGTGCGACGCGGTCATCGGTTTCTGGTCGCGCCGGGCAGCACTTGCCGGGACATGCTCAACCCTCTGATGATCCCCTACCTGGATCATCCGCTTGTCGTGGCGCTGGGGTCGGATGTTCGGCATTTCCTGATCGTGCAGAAGTGCTACGATATGCTGCTTCTCTTGGCCGACCATGAGACCGAGATGGTCGTCAGAGCCTGTATGGATCTGGCATCGTCCGATTGGTCGGCCGTCCGTTCGAGCCCTGTGCGACAGGCCCTCCTGAGTGTCGCCGCGGACGAGAGCTACCATGCGCTGGTGGCTGAGCAGGATATCGAACAGTTGGAGCAGGTGAGCGGCATTGGCCTCTTTCCAACGGCGCAACAGCACGAAGGCGTAAGTGCGGCGGCGGCCGCTCTGGCGACGGCTCGAGCAGGCTGCGATCAAGAAACCCAATCGGCCCTCGGTCTCTTCGTCATCGGCCTGATGGAGAATGCCACCACCGAGGAACTGGCGGACATGGTCCGCTTTGCCGACCACGATTGCCCCTTCTTCGAGATAAATCGGCAGCACCTGCGCGATGAAGCCCGTCATCGCCTATTGTTCCGTCGATTGATGCTCTCTGGTTGGGCAGCTTTGGACGAGGATCAGCGGCGCGCCGTTGGCGAAGCGATACCGGTGGCGCTGGAGGGATACATGGCGTCGATGATGTGCTTGGATCGACCCGTTCATGCGGCGCGCCTCCGTCACCTAGGCCTCTGCGAAGAGCAGGCAGAGGAGGTGCTGGGGCAGGCTCGCGGTGTCCCACCAGCGGAGCACAATCCGCTCGCGCGAAACATGCGCGGCTGCCTCGCCGAGATCGGTCTCGTGGAGGATCCGATGCTCCAGCACCTGTTCCCCAAGGGATGTGAGCGCGAAGCGGTCCACCAGGAAGCCGAGGCATGTCTTCACTAACATCAACGGTCATGCAAGATGACTGCCTTTGGTTCCAGCCCGCTTTCACTCCCTTCCACCCATAGGATAAGGGCGTGGATGGCCAACATCTGCATCTCATTGCGGGAAGGCGATGGCCTCTCCGCTATGCGCCCCGGCTAGAGGTCGATCGCCACGCCCTGCTGGCCGGCCAGGTCCTGGATGAACTGCCAGGCGACCCGTCCCGAGCGGCTGCCCCGGGTGACTGACCATTCCCGCGCGCTGCGCTCCAGCTCCTCGCGCTCGTAGGCGAGGCCGTAGCGGGCGCAATAGCCCTCGATCATTGCGAAATAGGTCGCCTGGTCGCAGTTGTGGAACCCCAGCCAAAGGCCGAAGCGGTCGGAGAGGCTGACCTTCTCCTCGACGGCTTCGGAGGCGTGGATCGCCGTCGAGCGCTCGTTCTCGATCATGTCGCGGGCCAGCAGATGGCGGCGGTTGGAGGTGGCGTAGAAGAGGACATTGGCCGGCCGGCCCTCGATGCCGCCCTCCAGAATCGCCTTCAGGGACTTGTAGCTGGCGTCCTCGCTCTCGAAGGAGAGGTCGTCGCAGAACAGCAGGACCCGCCGGTTTTGATCGCGCAGCACGCCGAGCAAGCGCGGCAGGGAGGGGATGTCTTCGCGATGCACCTCGACCAGGGCCAGGCGCGGATGGCCCTGGGCCTCGGCCTCGTCGTTGATCGCGGCATGCGTGGCCTTCACCAAAGAGCTCTTGCCCATGCCGCGCGCGCCCCACAGCAAGGCATTGTTGGCCGGCAGGCCGTGGGCGAAGCGGCGCGTGTTCTCCAGCAGGGTCTCGACCTGCCGGTCGAGGCCGCGCAGCAGGTCCAAAGGCACGTGATTGACCCGCTCGACCGGGGTTAGCCGGGCTTCGTCGGCTTGCCAGACGAAGGCGTCGCTCCGGCTGAGATCGGCAGCCCCGGCCGCCGGCGGCGCCAGGCGCTCCAGCGCTTCGGTCAGGCGTTGCAAAAGGGGGGCGAGCGCGGCAGTGTCGTCTGTCATTTTCGATCCTAGTTGGCAGCCGGAGCCATAAGGGGAGGCGCCTTGCCAGTCAATTCTTCGAGGGCGCGCGGTAACACAAGCCGTCTTGACAAGGCTTGGCCCTGTCAGGCTCGTTGCAATTTGTCAGCGGATCGCTATAGTCCGCCGACTTTGACGGACCCCTTGTAGCCGGAGTTAACCTTTCATGCTGATCGCGCCGGCCTTCGCCCAGGAGGCCCCTGCGGGCGGTGGCGGCGACATTTTAACGTCGCTGCTGCCCCTAATCCTTATCTTCGTGGTGTTCTACTTCCTGCTCATCCGCCCGCAGCAGAAGCGGGCGAAGCAGCATAAGGGCATGGTCGCCAACCTGCGCCGCGGCGACCGGGTGGTCACCGGCGGCGGCTTCGTCGGCCAGGTGACCAAGGTCCTGAACGACAACGAGGTTCAAGTGGAGATCGCCGAGGGCGTCAGGGTCAAGGTGGTGCGCGGCACCATCACCACGGTCCTGGACAAGAGCGATCCGGCCCCGGCCGCACCGCCGCCCTCTCGTGGCCGCAAAGCCAAGGCAGAGCAGAGGGAAGAAGCGGCGCCGTCCGACGAAGGCGAGCAGAAGGGCTGACCAGCCACTTCTGCCGACCCCCGAAGGCCGGCCCGCTGTGAACGCCCGCGTTCGCCCTTAGGATCTGATTGATGTCCCAGTTACCCCGCTGGCAGCGGATTACAATCCTGATCGCCGTCGCCCTGGCGATCTTCTATTCGCTGCCCAACGTCTTGAGCCGCTCGACCCTGGATTCGCTGCCTGAGTGGATTCCGCACGAGCAGATCAATCTTGGCCTCGACCTGCGCGGTGGCTCTTACCTGCTGACCGAGGTCGATTTCGACGCCTTGGAGGCCGAGCAACTGCGCGATCTTTCCGCCAGCATCCTGGTGTTGCTGCGCCAAGAGCGGATCGGCGTGCGGGGCTTGGGTGTGCGCAACGGCCAAGTCCAGTTCGCCCTGCGCGAGGCTAGCCGCGGCGACCAGGTCGAGGACATCTTGATACGCGACTATCCCGACCTGGAGGTCAGCCGCGAGGGCGAACGCTTCACGCTAGGCTTTTCGGAGGCCTACCTCGATCTGCAGCGCAACAACGTGATCGAGCAGACCATCCAGGTGCTCAGCCGACGGCTGGACGAGACCGGCACCAAGGCTTTGACCATTCAGCGCCAGGGCTTCGACCGCATCCTCTTGCAAGTTCCTGGGGTCGACGATCCCGAAGAGTTGAAGAACCTGATCGACCAGACCGCCAAGCTGACCTTCCGCTTCGTGCTGGAGAATGTCGATCCGGACCAGGATCGCCTTCCCGCCGGTGCCTCTTTGCTGCCGACCGATCGGACCCTGCCTTCCGGCCAGCCCATGATGGAGGTGATCAGCGATCGGGTCATCGTCAGCGGCGAGAACTTGACCGACGCGCAGCCGTCCTTCGACGGCGGCCTGCCCATCGTGGTCTTCCGCTTCGATGCCTTCGGCGGGCAGCGCTTCTGCGATGCCACCCGCGCCAACATCGGGCGGCGCTTCGCCATCATCCTGGACGAGAAGGTGATCTCGGCCCCGGTTATCCGCGATGCCATCTGCGCCGGCAGCGGCCAGATCAGCGGCGGCTTCAGCGTCGAGGAAGCCCAGCAACTGGCTCTCTTCCTGCGCGCGGGCGCGCTGCCGGCGCCGCTCACCATCATCGAAGAGCGCACCGTGGGCCCCGGGCTCGGCGCCGACTCCATCGCCGCCGGCGAGATCGCCAGCGTCGTCGGCGTCGCCCTGGTGGTGGTCTTCATGGCTTCCATCTACGGCCGCTTCGGCCTTCTTGCCGACGTGGCGCTGATCTTGAACCTGATCATCATCATGGGCGTGCTGACGGCCTTGCAGGCGACCTTGACCTTGCCGGGCATCGCCGGCATCGCACTCACCATGGGCATGGCTGTCGACGCCAACGTGCTGATATTCGAACGAATACGAGAGGAAGCCCGCAACGGGCGATCGCTTGGGCTGGCCATCGATTCCGGCTTCAAGCGGGCGATCACCACGATCGTCGATTCCAACGTCACGACCTTGATCGCCGCCGTGCTGCTCTATCAGTTCGGCACCGGCCCGATACGCGGTTTTGCGGTGACCCTGTCCTTGGGGCTCGCTTCCTCCATGTTCTGCGCCATTCTGGTCACCCGCTGGATGGTGCTGTCCTGGGCGCGCCGGCAGAAGCGCGGCACCAGATTGCCGATCGGGTAGGGCTGGCGAGATGAACCTGATCCACTACATACCGGTCGAGCCCAAGCTCGACTTTCTGGGCAAGACCAAGCTCTTCGCCGTCATCGCGGCGGTGATCGTGCTGGGCTCGATCGCGCTCTTCCTGGTGAAGGGCTTGAACTACGGCGTCGACTTCCGCGGCGGCACGCTGCTTGAGATCAAGACCACCCAGGCACCGGCCGATCTCGAAGGCTTGCGCAGCACCTTGAACGGCTTGGGGCTGGGCGACGTGACCCTGCAGGAGTTCGGCGAGAGCGACGTCGTGCTGATCAACGTGCCCCGCCAGGACGGCGCCGAAGAGGAGCAGCAGACAGCTCTGGCCACCGTGCGCCAGGCACTGGAGGGTCAGGTCGAGGAATACCGCCGCACCGAAACGGTGGGCCCCAAGGTGGGCTCGGAATTGCGCCTGGCGGCGGCGGTGGCGACCGTGCTCTCCATGCTGGGGATCATGATCTACGTCTGGGTGCGCTTCGACCTGGTTTACGGCGGTGCCGCGCTGGCTGCCTTGGTGCACGACGTGATTGCGGTGATCGGCTTCTATGCGCTGACCGGTATCGAGTTCAACCTGGCGACCTTGGCTGCCGTGTTGACGGTCGCGGGCTATTCGATCAACGACACCGTGGTGGTCTTCGACCGTGTGCGCGAGGAGTTGCGGCGCTTCAAGAAGCTGCCGGTCCCGGACGTGCTGAACAAGGCAATCAACGCCACGCTGTCGCGCACCATCCTGACCACCAGCACCACGCTTCTGGCGCTCTTCGGCCTGTTCTTCTTCGGCGGCGAGGTGATCCGCGGCTTTTCCGCCGGCATCATTATCGGCATCGTCGTGGGCACCTATTCCTCCTGGGCCGTCGCCGTGCCGCTTCTGACTCTGGCGAGGCTGCGGCCGGTCGCACCCACCGGCACTAAGGCGGAGAAGGTGAAGCCGGCCGTCTAGCCGCAGCACCTAGAGTGAATGGGGAGGTCCTTGGACCATGGACATAACCCCCAGGCTGGCTGCCGGCCGGCAGGTGATCGAGAGCTACGGCGAAGGCCACTTCACCGTCAGCGGGATGCGCCACCAAGGCTCCGTCCTGGTGACGCCGGAGCAGACCTTCGCCTGGCCGGTGAGCGACGTCGGGCTGGTAACGCCGGAGAGCCTCGACCAGCTGAAAGGGCTCGACGAGGCGGTGGAGATCCTGCTGCTGGGCAGCGGCGCCAGCCAGACCTTCCTTTCGCCCTCCCGCCGCCAGGCCTTCAAGGACCGCCTGGGGCTCGTGGTCGAATGCATGGCCACGGGGGCCGCGTGTCGCACCTACAACGTGCTGATCACCGAAGACCGCCGGGTGGCGGCGGCGCTGATCGCAGTCGATTAGGCCGATGCCTGCCGCCCTCTCGCCCCTGGGCCAGCAGGTCAAGCAGCAGGACCACGATCGCTATCTGACCCTGGTCTTCGCGCCGGAGGAAAAGCGCGAAGCCCTTTTCGCGCTTCATGCCTTCAACCAGGAGCTCGCGCGTGCGGCGGAGCGGGTGAGCGAGCCCCTGCTGGGCGAGATGCGCCTCGCCTGGTGGCGCGATGCGATCGAGAGTGCCGCGGCCGGTGGCCGGGTGCCGGAGCATCCCGTCATGGCCATCCTGGGTCCCCTCGTGGTGCAGGGAGCGGTGCCGGCGGAGGCCTTGCTGCAACAGATCGAGGCGCGCCGCCGCGACCTCGATCCCGAAGGCTTTCCGAGCGTCTCGGCCTTGGTGGCCTACATGCGCGAGACGGCCGGCGCCTTCAATCGGCTGCACGGCGGGCTGGTGGGACTGGAAGCGGGGGAGGCCTTGGAAGCGATCGGCACGGCCTGGGGTGTGACCGGCCTGCTGCGGTCCTACCGCGCCTGGCTCGCGCACGGCCGCATCTGGCTGCCGCAGGACCTCTTGGCGGAGCAGGGCATCACCCGCGGACAATTGATGGAGGGGCTGGCCGGCGCGCCACTGGCCGAGGTCGGACGCCGGCTGGCGGGCGAGGCCGGGACGCTGCTGGGCCATGCGCATGCGGCAGGTCCTCGCATGCAGAAGGGGCGAGCGAGCCCTCTTCTCTTGGGAAGCTTGACGGAGCTCTACCTCAAGCGGCTCGCAGCGGCCGGCCACGATCTCTCCGACGCCAGCCTCTCGCTGCTGCCGCCGGGTCGCGTCTTCCGCCTGACCTGGGCCGTTCTGCGCCGCCGCTGGTAGGCCCCGAAAGCTGCGGCGTTCAAGCAGCTGTTCCTGGAAGAGATGCAGAGTCGGCTTGAGTGCCACTGCGGCTTCGCCCTATCAAGCCCGCCATGAGCGAACAACCCCGTCTCTTGACGCCCCTGACCTTGCGCGGCGTCACCCTGCCCAACCGCGTCGTCGTCTCGCCGATGAGCCAGTACCTCTCGAAAGACGGCTATGCCAGCGACTATCACCTGGTCCACCTGGGCCGCTTTGCCCTTGGCGGTGCCGGCTTGGTCTTCACCGAGGCCACGGCGGTGGAAGAGCGCGGACGTCGCACCCCCGGCGACCTGGGGCTTTGGGAGGATGGCCAGGGCGCGCAGCTGGCCCGCATCGCGACCTTCGTAAAGGACCAGGGCTCGGTGCCCGGCATCCAGCTGGCCCATGCCGGCCGTAAGGCCAGCGAGCGCCGGCCCTGGCACGGCGAGACGCCGCTCGACGGAGGGGATCTGGAGCAGCGCGGCGAGGCCCCCTGGACCAGCGTCGGGCCCTCGGCCGAGACCTTCGGGCCCGACTGGCACCTGCCGCAGGCCTTGGACCAAGCCGGGATCCATCAGGTGATCGAGGCCTTCGCGGCGGCGACCCGGCGGGCGGCGGCGGCCGGCTTCGAGTTTCTGGAGATCTATGCCGGCCATGGCTTTCTGGTGCACCAGTTCCTCTCGCCCCTCTCCAACACGAGGAGCGATGGCTACGGCGGCTCGCGCGAGAACCGCATGCGCTTTGCCTGCGAAGTGGCCGAGGCGGTGCGCGCGGCCTGGCCGGACGAGCTGCCGCTCTCCTTCCGCATCTCCGCCGTCGACTGGTACGACGGCGGCTGGGAGCTGGAGGACACCTTGGCCTTGGCGCCCTTGCTGAAGGCGCGCGGGGTCGACGTGCTGGACTGCTCCTCGGGCGGCATTTCGCGCCATCCGGGCCATCAGCGCATCACCATCGCGCCGGCCTTTCAGGCGCCCTTTGCGCAGGCGGTGAAGGAGGCCTGCGGCATGGCCACCATGACCGTCGGCTTCGTGCGCACGGCCGGCGAGGCGGAAGGCGTGCTGCAGCAGGACCAGGCCGACCTCGTGGCGATCGCCCGCGAGCTTCTCTACGATCCCAACTGGAGCCTGCATGCGGCCGAGGCCTTGGGGGCCGACCAGGACTTCAGCCTCTGGAAGCCGCAATTCGGCTGGTGGCTGATGCGCCGCGCGCGCGCGCTCGCCCGCTTGGCGCAGAAGGCCAAGGGATGATCCGACAGCTCTGGCTCGGCCTCTCGCTCATTTGCCTGACTGCGGCACCGCTGACGGCAAGCGGAGGCGAGCACCGGGTAGCGCGGCTCGAGCTTGCCTTCGAAGAGATCGTCTTCGGCAGCAAGGGCCCTCGGCCGCGCGATATCGTCCTGCGGGTCGAAGGGCCGGTGGTGATCCAGCCCTCCGGACCCTTGTCCGATGCCAATCGCCTGGTGCTGGAGCGCCATGCCGCCGACTTGACCCACCTCACCGGCTATCCGGTGCGCATCGGCGACGGTCAGGACACGCGCGAGGGCGAGCGTCCCTTCTGGCTCTATCTGGCCCATGCGCGCGAGATGCCGCCCTTGCTGAATCGCAGCTGGATCCCCTTTGCGCTGCGCCAATCCATGCCGAGGTCCCTCTGCTCCTTCGTCACTCGGGGCGACCACCGCATCAAGGAGGCCGTCATCCTGATCAACCGCGGCCTCTCGGAAGCCACCATCGCCCACTGCCTGATCGAGGAGACCACCCAAGCCCTGGGTGCCATCGACGACACCCAGCTCTTGGAGCCTTCGGCCTTCAATGATCTGGGGTCCCTGATCGACCGCCTGCAGCCCGACGACCGGGTGATCCTGCGTGCGCTCTTCGCACCCGAAATGGCGCCCGGCCTGTCGCGCGCGGCGGTGCAGCGCCGCTTGTCCGATTTGCTTCACGAAGCTCTGCGCCGGGAGGCGGACGAGCTAGGGTGACCGCATGCCGCCTTGGCGCAATCGGCCCTCCCGAGGGGGCTTTGGGGCCTATCAGGCGAACGCCCCTTACGCCGACCTCTCCTGCCTTCCGGGCGCAACTGTACTCTAGGTGGAGTTTACAGCGGCGCTGGACCTGCCCTAGACCGGAGTTTGAGGAGGACGGACCGACTGGGTGGCGAAGCCCGCTGACCGCCTTTGAGGCTAGTTGCGGCCCCGACTACGGCCGCTCGACCAGAGAGCTTCGCATAAGTCGAATAAGAGGGCAGGCTATGGCCTTCGTTCCGGGCACGCCGGGGCCCGATACCCTGACCGGCAGCGATGACGCCGACACCATTCTTGGCTATGGGGCGGATGACTCGCTCTTCGGATTCGGTGGTGATGACAGCCTCTATGGCGGCAGCGATCGAGACCGGCTCTTCGGCGGTGTCGGGGACGACACGCTGGCCGGCGGCGACGGCCAGGATCTCTCCCTCTTCGGCGGCAGCGGGCGCGATTCGATCTCCGGCGGTGCGGAGGGCGACGCCTCCCTCGCTGGCGGCTCCAGGGCGGATGCGATCGACGGCGGCGGTGGCGCCGACCTCTTCCTCTTCGGCGATGCCGGCGACGATACCCTCTCGGGCGGCAAGGGTGACGACCGCTATCTCTATGGCGGCGCCGGACTGGATCGTCTCTCTGGCGGCAGCGGCGCGGATAGGGCTCTGGACGGTGGCATCAATGCCGATATGATCTACGGCGGGTCAGGGGCCGATCTCTCCTTGCTCGGCGAGCGGGCCAACGACCGGATCTTCGGTGATGCCGGCGACGACCGAACCATCGACGGTGGGCGTGGTGCCGACAAGCTCTACGGTGATCTTGGCGAGGATGCCTTTTTCTTCGGCTATGTCAGCGCCGATAGCCTGTCAGGCGGCCTTGGTGCTGACTCTTACTTCTATGGGGATGCCGGCAACGACGCTCTCTTCGGCGGAAGCGGCGCGGAGGCGCAGTTCTACGGCGGAGGGCGCCGCGACACGCTCTACGGCGGCAGCGGTGACGATAGCGTCTTCTACGGGGGCGGCGGTATCGATTCGGTGATGGGCGATGCCGGCGACGATGCGCGGCTCTTCGGTCGTGCCGCTGCCGACAAGCTCTACGGCGGCGTGGGCGATGACGGCTATCTCTTTGGCGGCAACGATAACGATACCGCTGTTGGCGGCAGCGGCTCGGATCATCGCCTTTATGGTGGCTCCGGCGCCGATCGGCTCTTTGGTGCAAGCGGTGCCGACAGCCAGCTTTTCGGTGACAGGGGCGCCGACAGGCTCTACGGCGCGCTGGGCGATGACCGCAGTCTTCTAGGCGGCAGTGGCCTGGATCGAGTCTTCGGTGGGTCCGGAAGCGATCGTTACCTGGAAGGTCAGAGCGGCAATGACAAGCTCTATGGTGGTACTGGCAACGATACACTGTTCCTCGGTGGCCGCGGCGACGATACGCAAGCCGGCGGTAGCGGTTCCGACGACCGTTTCTATGGTGGTTCGGGCGCGGACACGATTAGCGGCGACAGTGGAAACGACAAGTATCTCCGCGGCGGATCAGGCGCGGATACGCTATCGGCCGGTCACGGAAACGATGCTTATCTCTTTGGCGGTGACGGCGACGACAAGATCTATGGGAGCGACGGCATCGAGTTCGTTATCTATGGCCGTTCCGGAAATGACTCTCTATTTGGCGGCAGCGGGGACGATATAGCGCTTTACGGAATGAGCGGGAACGACTTGCTTTCTGGAGACAGCGGCGATGACACGGCGCTGCAAGGCGAGGATGGTGCCGATGTGCTCTTCGGCGGAGATGGGAACGACACCAGCCTCTATGGCGGAAACGATCCTGACACGGTATCTGCAGGGCAGGGAGATGATTCCCTTTTGAGCGGTGGGTTTGGCGACGACAAGGTCTCGAGCGACAGCGGTTCGGACAGGTGGCTCCTCGGCGACAACGGTGCAGATCGGCTGTATGGTGGTAGCGGCAATGACGAAACTTTTTACGGCGCGTATGGTGACGATCGACTCTACGGCGGTATTGGCAATGATGAGAACTTTTATGGCGGTGCCGGAGCCGACCTTCTCGATGGTGGTGAGGGATCCGACTACATCCTCTTCGCCGGCGGAGGAAACGACACCGTTTATGGTGGAGGTGGAAATGACAGCATGCTTGTCGGAGACGGTGGCGATGATACCCTTTTCGGCGGTAGAGGGGACGACGGATTCCTTGACGGGGTCGATGACAACGATACCGTCTACGGTGGCTCCGGGGCGGACACGCTGTACGAATCTCACGGCAAGGATACGGTGGACGGCGGGTCGGGGGACGACACTCTCTTCGTAGGAAGCCAGAGCAATCTCTCGGACGGCTACCTCTTGGACGGCGGTGCCGGGACCGATACCTTGATATTCCAGAACGGCGCGACCATACCCGCCACCGGAAGCAATATCGTGAACGTGGAGGTCACGCTCTTCTACTGATCGATGTTAAGGTGCAGTGCTGCGGGCAGGGTCGTCCTACTCCGATTGCTCAGGCAGAGCGTGCTCGAAAAGGCTCATGGTCGTCTCGAGGCCTTGGCGCATGTGCTCGGTCAGATGCGCCAGCATCGCCTCCAGATCATCGCCGCAGGCGATCTTCAAGTAGGTATCATGTGCCTGCCGCAGGGGACCTTTCCTTCCATGCGCATGTTGATGCAGCGAGAAGTATAGATTGAGGTTGGGCTTGAGCCGTTCCCAGGCCTGCAGAAGGAGAGCGTGCCCGCTCAACTCGAAGCACCAGCTATGGAGATGGAGTTCCTGCTCGATGGCCAGGGTCCCATCGGTTCCCTCGGTGATGGTGTGCGTCAGCGCAGCGTTTCTTTCCCTGAGGTCGGCAAGCGCCTGATCGCTCCGTTTGCCCCAGCATTCACGGAAGGCGAGCTGCTCCAGGGCAACGCGCATCGAGTAGATCTCCTCGAGATCCTTGCGCGCAATCGTTCGAACATGCACGCCCTTGTAGGGCACGCTGATCAAGAGGCCGACATCGACCAGATCGCGGATCGCTTCGCGCAAGGGTGCACGGCTGACGCCGAGGTGCCTGGCCAGGTCCTGCTCTCTGAGGCGCTGACCGGGCTCAAGCCGACCGCTCACGATCAGAGGCATGAGGCGCCCCAGGATCTGCGTCCGGATCGTCTGGTCGACAACAGGGCTTAGATCAAGGTTGGTCAAGGCTCTCCATCCAAGTGCGTTGCTCGGTACTGCCAAACTCGGCGCGCCACCCAGCGCAGTCTTCCGACTAGGCCACGAGGAATTTGGCGGCTCCTATGGTGTCGGACAAGAGGATCTTGGCCCGCCCCATTGCTTTCCTCACCACGAGGTAGATGAGGTGCAGATCACCAGAGCTGCACTTTGAGCGACCGAGGTTGCTACTTGGCGGCCCAATCGTGTCTCTCCGAGTGTTCCCGCATTGCCCCGACAGCTCCTCGTTTACCGTGCCTTCGGATATGAGGTGCCGCTTGTAAAAATTTTTGTCGACAATCGACTAAATTAACTCTACCCTGCCCCTGCAGTGCAAGAGTGCAAAGTCATGAAGTCCAGGGAACGGCCTATCAGGAGGAGAGAAATGTACAGAAAACTCACCTATGGCGCGCTCTGCAGCCTAGTCCTCATAGGGGTGGTGGCAGCCGCGCCGACGAAGGCGGAGGAGACCAAGTTCATCACCATCGGGACGGCAGGACAGACCGGCATCTACTATGTCGTCGGGCAATCCATCTGCAAGTTCTTCAATCGAAACTCTGCGACGCATGGCTATCGCTGTACCGCGCCGGCAACCGGCGGCTCGATCGCCAACTTGAACGGAATCGCGGCCGGGGACCTCGACCTCGCCACCGTGCAGTCCGACTGGCAGTACCATGCCCTCAAGGGAACCAGCACCTTTGCCGATTCCGGACCCAACGAGAAGCTGCGCTCGGTCTTCTCCGCCCATCCCGACGTCGTCACCGTCGTCGCCCGCGCCGATTCCGGCATCGAGACCTTGGACGACCTCAGGGACAAGAAGGTCAATATCGGCAACCCCGGTTCCGGCTCGCGTGCCACGGCGGAGGTCTTGCTCGACACGATCGGCATCAAGGTGGAAGACCTGGCACTGGCCTCGGAATTGAAGTCCGCAGAACAGTCGCAGGCGCTATGCGACAACAAGATCGACGCCATGATCTTCTCTGCGGGACATCCGGTCGGCAACATCAAGGAAGCCACCGTCGCGTGTGACACCGTCTTCCTGCAGCTTAGCGGCGAGAAGATCGATGCCATGGTCGAAAAGACCCCTTACTACGCTAAGGCCACCATCCCCGCCGGTATGTACAAGGGACAACCCGATACCATTCACACCTATGGCCCGCTGGCCACGCTGGTCACCTCGAGCGACACCGACGAAGAAGCCGTCTATCAGGTCGTCAAAGCGATCTTCGACAACTTCGATCGCTTCAAGGACCTCCACCCGGCCTTCAATCACCTCGTCGAGTCCAGCATGGTCGCCAATGGCAATCTCGCTCCCCTGCACCCCGGAGCCCTGCGCTACTACAAGGAACGAGGCTGGATGTAGCCGTCGCCGAAGTTCAACGGCTGGGCTTCCGGGCGCTCACCAACCTGCCGCCAGAAAGCTCAAAGCCGCTGTCGTGGCCAGGATGACCCGGATCGCGTCCTCGCCCCGGACCTCTGGATCGGGACCTGCCGAACCCCCTGCTGAACGAGGGCAGGGCGTCGGCCAAACACGTCAAACTGGAATAGCGGAGTATGCCCGACAGCAGTCACAGCACCCATGACGCCGAAGCGGATCCGCGCAATCGGGATCTCATGATCTACGTCAATGGCGAGATCGTGCATCGCGACGAGGCCAAGGTCTCCGTTTACGATTCCGGCTTCATGCTTGGCGACGGTATGTGGGAAGGCCTGCGTCTGCACAACGGCACGTGGGCCTTCTTCGACGAGCACATGGATCGGCTCTTCAACAGCTGCAAGGCTGTCTCGATCGATATCGGCCTCGACAAGGCCGGGATCCTGGAGGGGCTGAAGCGCACCGCGGCTGCCAACGGCATGAGCGACGACGTCCACTGCCGGCTGATGGTAACCCGCGGCAGGAAGGCGAAGCCCTTCCAACATCCGGGCCTTGCGCGCTTCGGCGCGACCATCGTGATGATCATGGAGCATTCCAAACCGGCATCCAGCCTGCACGCTGCCGGCATTCGGCTTGCCACGGTGCCGCAAGTGCGCGGCTTGCCGATGTCTCAGGATGCGAAGCTGAACTCCCACTCCAAGCTCAACTGCATCATCGCTTGCTTGCAGGCCGAACAGGCGGGTGCTGAGGAAGCGCTGATGTTGGACCCCCACGGCTTCGTCAACACGACCAATGCCTGCAATTTTTTCATTGTGCGCAAAGGGGAAGTTTGGACCTCCACCGGCGACTACTGCATGAATGGCGTCACGCGGCAGAAGATCATCGAGCTTTGCCGCGCCGACGACATCCCGGTGTTTCAGAAGAACTACAGCCTCTACGAGACCTATGGGGCGGATGAGGCCTTTTTGACCGGCACCTTCGGCGCACAGACCCCGGTAGCGGAAATCGACGGCAAGCCCATCGGGGACCACAAAGGCACCGGCCCGATGACCAAGAGACTGCAGGCCCTCTACCGCGCTCTCGTGATTAAGAACACGCGAGGCTAGCCGGCTTGGCAGCGGAGCGCGTGAGAGCAAATAGGGCCGGGACGCTGCCGCCCCGGCCCTGCCACCTTAAGGATTTACTCTAGGGCCTGTTGAGATTCATCGAGAATTGATGAGTGCAGGGCAGGCCAAGATCATAGCGCTGAAGCTGCAGTCGGCTTTATCGCAGCGCAAGGTGATGCGCTTGAACTCTTAAAGTTTGCAGAAGAAGTTTTCGATCAGGTGGCGCCACTCGTAAAGCTCCTCGTCGATTCAGAGCGGCCCTTCTTGCTGCGTGCGCTGCGAGATGCAGATCAGAGCGCCGCGCGCGTCGAGCAGCTTGCGGCAAAGGGCGAGCTTCACCGTCCGGTGAGCGTTGGCCAGAAAGCCGTGGTGGCGAATACGGTGAAAGCCGTCCGGCAAGCTGTGCAAGAGGAAGCGGCGGATGAACTCCTGCCGCTCAAGCCTCATGACCTTCGGTTTGCCGTGGTGGCGATAATCCCGCCATCGGAAGGCGACGTCGGTATCGCTCACGCTGACCAGCCGAGCGTTGGCGATCGCAACCCTGTGCGTGTAGCGGCCGAGATAGGCCAGGACCTGAGCGGGGCCGCCGAAGGGCGGCTTGGCATTGACCACCCACTCGACCCGGCCCAGGTGAAGGTCATGCGCTTGGCGATAGGCCTCGCCGTGGCGGCGGAAGATGTCCGCCACTTCCGGACCAGACAACATGGTGCCGGATCAGGCCGGCGGTACGATCTTCCACCGCCAGCCGGTCGAGCGGGCTCTCGGTCCGCCGGATCAGGCCGTTCGAGACCTTGGTGTAGCGCGCCGTGCTCGACAGGTTGGCATGCCCCAGCAGGACCTGGATGATGCGGATGTCGGTGCCGCTCTCGAGAAGATGGGTGGCGAAGCTGTGCCTGAGCGTGTGCACTGTCACCCGCTTGTCCGGGCCGGCAGCGGCGCGCGCCGAGCGGCAGGCGGCGTGCAACACCTGGACGTCATCCTGCTTGCTCGCGCCCCGGCCGGGGAACAGCCAGTGATTGGGCCGGGCAAGACGCCAGTAGGTGCGTAGGATGGCGAGCAGCTCCGCCGACAGCATGACGGTGCGGTCCTTGCCGCCCTTGCCGTGCTCGACGCGGATCACCATCCGCCCGCTGTCGATTTTACCGACCTTGAGGCTCACCGCCTCGGCGCTCAGCACCACCGGGAGCTTGCGTGGCTCGCGCATAGGGGATGCGCTCCGGGATCTCCCTATGGCCGAGTGTGATGCCGCAAAAGAAACGCAGCGCACAGACCGTCTGGTTCAGTGCCGGCCACGAGATGCCGGTCGACACCAGGTGGACCTGGAACGCCCGCACGTCCTCCAGATCGAGCCGGTCCGGCGAGCGCCCGAAATACCGGCTGAACTTCGCCGCCGCATAGACGTAGGATCGCTGCGTCGCCGGCGAGAGATTGCGGACCGTCATGTCCTCGATCATGCGTCGGCGCAGAGGGCTCATCGTGACCATCGGGGTATCTCCTGTCTAGTGATGTGGCTGTTCACAACCACCATCATCCCAGGCAGGAGGACTTCGCGCTCAACTCCTCTTAACACCCGCGCTAGCGGGTTCGTTCAATCACAAATCTCAACAGACCCTAATCCGCCGCCGACTGCGGGCCAATCCCGCAGAGAGACAAGGCCCCCTCGATGGCGTCGCGCGAACCGGTCAGCGGCAAGGCCACAGGGTTACCTTCATAGTCGGGGCCGGCGATCTTTGCCTCGCTGCCTTCCGCCAGCTGCTCCAAGAGCTCCGAGGGCGGGTTGGTGGCGACGAAGCGATAGTCGGTCTCGCGCTCGAAGAAGAGCTCGCGCCCCTTCCTGTTGTCGATCGTCAAGGAGAAGCGCGGATGCTCTTTGGGCCGCACGAACCAGGTCGCAGAGAACACCAAGGTCATCCAGCTGCGGCCCCGATCGCTATGGCAGCGCAGGGCCAAGAGATGGTCGCCGCGATAGATCGAGGCGCGGGCCTGGCGCTCGGAGACGGCAAAGTCTGCGCCCGTCTCGTCCACCATCTCCCAACGCACTTCGATCTCGGCGCTCTGAGCCAAGGGGACCCAGCCCGCCAAGGCGACAAGCAAACCAAGGACCGCGATCAGCGCGTTCCGGGTTAAACTGCCTTGCGCCCTGCGGCGTGGCTCAGCTCGGCTCTCACCCAAGAGAGTATGTCTTTGGCCATACATGGGACAGTCGTCGATAGCTGGAAGCCCTATTATGCCCAACGATCGCGACTTGAAAAGGCCGTCGTGCACCCCTTAGCGACGTCGCATCGAGGGCAGATCCTCTTCCAAGATGGCCATGGTGAAGCTGTAGGAGATTTCCCCATCTTCGTCGTCCTGGAAGAGAACGCCGATAAACTCCTCGTCCATCAAGACTTCTGCCGAACCGTCTTTGGGCCGGAACATCACGTTCAGGAGGTCGTTGCGGAAGAGACGGCGGAGATAAGCCTCGACGCGTGCGGCATCCTGCTGCTTCATGCCCATGAGATCTGCTGCTCCCAGCTTGTCAGTGATGGCCCTGGCCAAGCGGCCACAGCCTGTCCGATCGGAGAAGCCACCGGATGTAGCCCTTGAGCCCCTCGGCTGCAATGGAATCCTTTGACTGGGGAAGCAAAGTGTCACCCCTGTGCCTGCTCTTGTAGGCTGCCTGCCTGGAGAGCGCCTTCGCCGCAGCCTTCCCCATGTCTTCCCCCGGCTTGATGTATGGCCCGGAGAGATAGCTGACAGCTGTTCGGGGACATGGTTGACACATAAACGAGCATGGCAGGCAGAGACGTGGAGGTCGCCATGCCCTGGCAAGAGGTGTCGATCGTGGAGCAGAGACGAGAGTTTGTGATGCTGGCCTCGCAGGCGGGCGCGAACGTGAGTGCCTTGAGCGCGCGCTTCGGGATCAGCCGGCAGACCGCCTACAAGTGGCTGCGGCGGGGTAAGGCGGAGTGTGAGGATTTCGCTGACCGCTCGCGCCGTCCGCTGCGCAGCCCGACGCGCAGCCCGGCGCAAATGGAAAGCGCAGTGCTGGAGCTGCGCGATGAGCATCCGGCCTGGGGAGCGCGCAAGATCGCGTGCTGTCTCGCGCGCGGGGGGAGCGAGCCACCTGCGGTGTCGACCATTCACGCCATCCTGCAGCGCCATGGCCGGATTGGCGCGCGCGAGCAGACCAGCCGCAGCTACACGCGCTTCGAGAGGGATGCGCCGAACCAGCTGTGGCAGATGGACTTCAAGGGCCGGGTGCAGATCGAGCCCGGCAGGTGGTGCCACCCGCTCACCGTGCTCGACGATCACTCGCGCTTCTTGCTGTGCCTTCACTCTTGCGAGAACGAACGCACCGAGACGGTGCAGGCCCTGCTGGAGAGGACCTTCCGGCGCTACGGCCTGCCCGAGGCTTTCTACCTCGACAACGGCTCGCCCTGGGGCGGCGGCGTGCCCGGGCAGTGGACACCGCTCGGCGTCTGGCTCTTGAAGCTCGGCATCCAGGTCATCCACAGCCGGCCCTACCATCCCCAAGGCCGCGGCAAGAACGAGCGCTTCCACCGCACGCTGGACGCCGAAGTCTTCGACCTGCAGCCCTTGCGCGATCTCGACCAGGTGCAGAAGGCCTTCGATGATTGGCGCCCCATCTACAACACAAAGCGCCCCCACCAGGCCTTGGACATGGCCGTGCCGGCTAAGCGCTACCGGCCCTCTCCGCGGGACATGCCGAAGACCCTGCCGGAGCCCCACTACGGACCCGACGACATCGTGCGCCGCGTCGGCACCACCAGTCTCTACATCCGCTTCAAAGGACGCCGTTGGAAAGTGCCCAGAGCTTTCCGCGGCGAGCGCCTTGCCATCAGAGCGCGCGGAGAAGACGGCCACTACGGCATCTTCTTCGGCGCTACACACATCGCCGACATTGACCTGAGACCATGAGCAAACCACAACATCCTTGTGTCAACGATGTCTCCGAACATCTGTCAACCTTGTCTCCGGACAGAACACTTGACCGGAGGATCACTATCCATTCGCCGTGCCAGCGCCACAAGATACTCCGGTCAAGCCGGCGTATGACGGTCGGTGGGTGGTGAGCAAGGGACCCCCTCCGCGCCGATAAAGCGTGGCGAAAACCCACTCCATGCTTATCCTTCGATCTAGCGGGCTCTAGATCTCCCGCGCCTCGAAAAAGCGCAGGAAGCCGGTCGAATTGTGGCAGTTGTGATACTCGGCCTGCAGCGCCCCCTCGGGAACCACAAGGACCTCGTGTCCCAACAGCACGGAGATGTCCCAGTTGAAGCGCGCGGCATGGTCGCCCATGGCGTTGAAGATCGAGGCGTGGGTCGGATGGTTCCAAACCCAGTTCTCGAGATCGTTCAGCGACAGGAACCAGGCCAGTGTTTCCGACTGCGGCAGACCCGGGCCCTCGGCCACGTCGTGCACCAGGCGTGCCGTGATGCAGTTCGTCTCCAGGGGATGGTCCTGCAGAAAGGTGACGCCGGCCTGATAGACCGGATAGGTGTTCTCGAGGAAGTAGTCCCGTTCCTCGTCGGAGGCGCCCAGCCAACCCTGCACCGTTCGGATGAAGCAGAGGTTGGCCGGAAGCGGCACGCGCAGATGGCGACCCAGAGTCTCGGCTTGGCGCGGGCGGCCCAGGCGACCGAGCGGGCTCGCCAAGCCACCGTCTTCGGCGGCGGCAATGCGGTCGCGCATGGCACCATAGTAGCCGTGAACCGGATCCTCTCGCGTGCCGTGATGACGCGAGACGCCCCAGTCGATGGCCAAGGTGGAGTTGTTGATCTCGAAGTGATCCCTGGGTGCCGACATGGCCTCCAGCCAAAGGCCGAGGCCAGGCCTATGCTCTGCGCCAAGGAATGCGGCGACGGTCGGACTGGACCGCCAGCGCGCGAGATCCCCTGCTTCCGCCCAATAGCTGATGGCGACGTCGTTGTGGCAGCCCTGCCCGTCGACGAAGCGGACCTGTTCGCTGTGCAGCAAGCCCGCCGCCCCATCAAGCAAGCCGGTCAGCGCGGTAAAACTCTCTGCCGCGACGGCACGATCGCTTGCTTGCACCGCGGTGAGGCTAACGGTGAGCGTCTCGCCGATGTCGCTGACGTAGGCCGGATAGGGCGGCTCCCAGTTCGGCGGTGTTAGCTTGGCCAAAGGTCCTCCCTTCCTGTCGCTCCTATCTTGGTCGGGACGGCGGAACTCTAGCGGCCGAGCACCAGCGCCAGCAAGCCTTCGGCCGGGCGGGCGACGTCTCTTGGTGTCGGCGCGGTCCGGCCCGCGAGACAAAAGGTGCCAGACGGCCTTTCCACCCTAGGCTCAGCGGGGTAGGCTCGTTGTCAAGGACGCCTATGCTTCGCGGACGTCGAAAAGGGACAACGGCGGTGGAGAGCATCAGATGGACACCTTGATGGTGATCAGCGCGGTCGTCCTGGCTGCCTCTCTCATCGTCTCCTTGATCAAGTTTCTGGACTGGTGGCTGAACAGCGACCCCAAGGTGGTGGCCAGGGCCGGGCGCTGGCTTCTGCTTCTCTTGGCCGCCGCCTCCCTGCCGGGGCTGGCGGTCTTGCTCTACCATCGTGAGTGGGCCGGTGCGATGCTGCTGGCTGCGGCCATGCTGGGCGGCTTGACGCTCTTCAGCAGTGGACTGCTCCGGCCCGCATTCAAGCCGCTCTGGCGCGATCCGCCGAGCGAGGGACGCGGCCTCAGGCCGCAAGACAGCGATGCCGATGTGGCACGCCGGGCGGCGGAGGTCTTGCAGCTCTATCTTGAGCAGCAGCGCAAGACGCAGCCGCCGGTGCGCCTGATCCGCGATCTGGACGGCCCTGCGAGGGAGGGGATGAGCGATGCCGAGGCCTTGGCCGTTCTGGGCCTCTCGCCGGGAGCCAGCGCCGTCGAGGTGCGCGACGCGCACCGGCGCCTGGTCGGCCGTCTGCATCCCGATCGCGGCGGGTCCGATTTCCTGACGGACAAGGTCAACCGGGCGCGCGCCACCTTGCTGTTCGGCGAGGGCGCGGCCCCACGAGAGGACGAGGGTGGCAAGGCCACGGAGGGTCGAGCGTGATGCCCTCGGCCGGGCCAGAGGGCCAAGGGCCGGAGAGCTGCGAATTTTGACGCGCCGCCGCGCTTGATTGGGGAGGAAGCGCTATGTCCGAGAAAGCAAAGCCGGTCGGGACCGAAGAGCCGGCGAAGAGCGATCCACTCAAGATGCCGCCGGCCGCCAATCAGGCCGTGCAGGCCTTCGTCGCGCGCCGCGACGCCGTGGCGGAGGAGGATCACGCCGCGTTCCAGGGCTACCTGGCGGAAAAGCAAGAGCGCGAGGCTCCGCAGCCGGCAGCCGTCAAGTCCAAAGTCAACCGCCGCACCTGGCTGAAGGTCGCCGTCGGCACCACGGTGGCGGCCGATGCAGCGGTCCTCGGCTACTGGGGCCTCAGGGGCGACGATGCCACCGGCTCAGTCAGCGATCACGGATTCCAGCACGCCGGCGCCAACTACACCGAGGCACAGCGCCACAACATCAACCGCGAACTGGTCAATCCCGCCACCGACATGGACGGCCGCGGGCTGGGCCGTTGGGTGGCCCTACTGCCGACCAAGATGGGCGGCGGCACCTATGCCATGGACCTGCATTCCAAGCGTGTGCTGGCCTCGATCTGGTATTGGAACTACGGAGACTTCAATCCGATCTCGCACCACCTCTGCGCCTTCCCCAGCGCCGATCCCTATCACGGCTTCGAGTTCGTGAACTCGACGCAGGGCGGGAAGAACAGCCTGATCTACGGCATCCCGACCAGCATCACCGAGCCGGGCGAGGGCTTCAACATCTACCGGGTGCGCTATGACGGCACCCAGATGCAGCTGGTCGAGAACGTGTCGGAGACCACTGGGCTGGGCCTCGGCGTGCATGTCACGGTGAACCCCAAGGACGCCCAATCCTACTTCGTCACCGACGGGCAGAAGGACATCGCCGCTTGCTTCGAGCGCAACACCAGCCGGGTGATCGCCGCCTTGAAGTTCGACTGGGTGCCGAACAACCCGACCCTCTCGCAGGCCTGGATGCTGGGCGGCACCTTGAAGATTTCCAAGATCTATCCGGACCCGGCGAGCGGCCTCTACGACTACCGCGGCACCAAGGGACAGAAGATCGAGTGGGAGATGGTGCCGATGGGCGAGCTCTTCGTCGAGGAGGGCACCTTGCCCGGCGACGACCCCCTGGGCCTCACCGGTGCGGACGGCACCATCTGGCATCCGAGCGGGCGCTGGGCGGCCACCGTCGTGCGCCTGTGCGGCGGCATCGCCATCCTGGACGCCGAGAGCAACTTCGACCCCGTCGCCTTCCTGCAGTTCAACAAGGATTCGCAAGACCAATACCCGGTGACGCAGATCGATGCCGACCATTGGGAGGTGGTCTTCGACCGCATCCATTCGCCGGGGCACGAGATCGGCTTCTCGCCGGACGGCCGCTTCCTCTGTATGATGAACAATCTGCGCGAGAACAACTGCTCGGTCTTCTCCAGCAGCGATCCCGACCCGCGCAACTGGAACAAGATCGCCCATGTCGAGGATCCGCTGTGGCGCGGCAAGTACCCAAATCCCTTCCACATGGTCTTCTCGCTGGATTCCTCGAAGCTTTACCTCTCGGTGCTGCACCCCTCGCCGGCCTCCAGCGGCATCATGGTGGTCGATACCGGCTCCTGGACCATCCAGAAGGAGATCCAGGGCATCGGCCCCGACCTGCAGACCCCGGCCATCACCTACGACGGCAAGTACGTGCTCTGCCCCTTCAGCGGCTTTCAGCGGCTCTCCAGCGGAATCGCGGTGGTGGAGACGGCCACCGACAGGCTGATCGGCATCCTGCCGTCGACCGGCGGCCACCACGACTGCGTCATCATCCCGACCGAACTGGAGCACATGAAGCACACCCGCTCGTGCACGCTCTAGGCCCCATGCCTTCGGAGGATGACCTTGGCTGAGCGCGGCGGCGCGCGCTGGCTGCTGGCCAATCTGGCGCTGCAGAACCTGGGCCGGCGCAAGGCGCGCAGCTTCTTGCTTATGGCGGCTGTGGCAATCGCCAGCGGTAGCCTCTTCCTCGGCGCTACCGTGATGCGCTCGATCCAGGACAGCATGGAGATGGGCTTCACGCGACTGGGCGCCGACCTCATGGTAGTGCCCGACGAGGCGCTCACCAACATCACCGCCGCCCTCTTGGTGGTGGAGCCGGGTCCCCTCACCCTGCCCGCCGGCCTCTTGGATCAAGCAGCGCTTGCCGGCATCGCGCGCAGCGCGCCGCAGCGGGTCTTCCGCACCGCCGAGGCCGGCCTCGGCGGGCACCACGAGGAGGTCGACCTGATCGGCTTCGACCCGGCCCGCGACTTTAGCGTCCTGCCCTGGCTGGAGGAGCGGCTGGCCCGGCCGCCGCAGCCGGGCGACATCATCGTCGGCGCCCGCCGCGACCTGCCGCTGGGCAGCGAGGTGCTGCTATTCGGCCAGCCGCATCGCGTCTACGGCAAGTTGGGAGCGAGCGGTGTCGGCCCGCACGAGCGCGGCTTCTTCCTCACCAGCGCAAGCCTGCTGGCGCTGGGCCCGGCCGTCGAGCAGGCCACCGGCAGCCTGCCCGAGGCGCTGCGGCCCGATCGCGTCACCGGCTTCCTGATCGAATTGGCGCCCGGCACCTCGGAGCTGCAATTGCGCTTCGCCCTGCTCTCCAAGCTCACCGGCATCAAGGTGGTGGCCGGGGAGTCGCTGCTGACCAGCATCCGCCAAGGCCTGGAGGCACTGCTCGACGGCATCCTGGCGCTGGTCGCGCTGCTGTTCTGCAGCACGGTCATGATGGTGGCCCTGATCTTCTCGGCCATCATCGCCGAGCGCCGGCAGGAATTGGGGCTCTTGAAGGCGATCGGCGCCCGGCACCGCCAGATCGTCGGCCTGCTGCTGGCCGAGGCCGTGGTGGCGACCGCTGCCGGCGGCCTGGCCGGGGTCGCCTTGGGCTACCTGCTGCTGCGCATTATCGAGCGCGCGCTGGTCGGCTACCTGGAGGGCGTCGGCCTTCCCTTCCTCTGGCTGGACGGCACATCGACCGCCTTGCTGGCTGCCGCCTGCGTGCTGCTGGCCGCAACCGTCGGCGCTGTCGGCGCCCTCTGGCCGGCCTGGCGGGCGAGCCGGCGCGAGCCCTATGCGCTGATCCACGGCGGCGGCTAGCGCCATGCTGGAGTGCCGCGATCTGGCCAAGACCTACCGGACCGAGCGCGGCCCGGTCGACGCGGTGCGCGGCGTCTCGCTGACCTTGCCGGCCGGTGGCTTTGCCGCCGTCATCGGCCGCTCGGGATCGGGCAAGTCCTCGCTTCTTGCCATGATCGGCGGGCTCAGCCGGCCCAGCGTCGGCGCGGTGCTGCTCGAGGGCCAGGACATCTGGGCGCTTTCCGACGATGCGCTGGCCGGCTTCCGCAACCGGCGCATCGGCTTCGTCCTCCAGGCCGCCGGCCTGCTGGCGAGCCTGCGCCTGCTGGACAATGTGGCCTTGCCGGCCCTGCTGCAAAGGCATGAGCCGGCGGCGCAGGTCTATGAGCGCGCCGAGGGCTTGCTGGCCGCCATGGGCCTCGCCGGCTATCCCGACGCCTATCCCGGCGAGATCTCTGCCGGCGAACAGCGCCGCGCCGCCATCGCGCGCGCCTTGATCAACAGACCGGCCTTGCTGCTGGCCGACGAGCCGACCGCCGACCTCGACGAGGTGAGCGAGGCGGAGATCATGGCGGCACTCACCCGGGTCAACCGCGAGGCCGGCACCACCCTGCTGCTGGTCACCCACGCGCTGGCCCTGGCCGAGGCGGCCGACCAGGTGATCCACATCGCCAACGGGGCGCTGGCGGCATGACGTCGGACGACAGGGACGCGTTGGACGGCCTCAGCGCGCGTCAGCGGGCGACGCTTCTGCGGCGCCTCTGGGCGGAGCTGGCCGACGCGCCGGAGCGCCAGGCCGCGCACCTGGCGGCCCTCGACGCCGAAGACTGCAGCCTGCGCGGCGCACTCGACAGCGCCGGCGCGACCAAGCGCGCCCGCACCGCCGTTGCCGCGCGCGGCCGCTTGGGCCGCGGGTTGGGCTTCTGGCGCTCGACGCCGGCCCTGCTGATGATCTTCCTGTTGGGCTTGGGGTTCCTCGCCGACTTCGGCATCGGGCTCTATCAAGAGCGCCAGCAAGAGGCCCGCCAACGCCAGGAGATCCTCCTGCAGAACACCGCCTTCGGCCGCCTCTATTCGGAGCTGTTGCGGGTCGAGCAGGAGCCCGACGGCCGGACCTACCGCCTGACCACCACCATGCAGAACATCGATCCCTCCAGCCCGATCTACGTCATGCTGCTGCCGGTCCGGGCCTACGTGCAGGTCGGCCTTGGCTGGCAGGAGGTGCCCTCGCGCCCGGCGGAGCGCGCCCGCCAAGGTGTCGTCGAGCTCGTCGGCGGCTACGACGACGTGGTCCTCTTCGAGGTATCCCAGGAGGACTGGACCGAATTGATCCCTGGCTACATGCACATCCGCATCGACCAGGACATGCTGATCAGCAACCGCGCCCAGCCGGAAGACGACATCATCGAACGCGACAACCGCTATTACGTCTATCTCAAGCCGCACGGCGCCGACGACGCCGAGATCAAGCGCCGCTCGGACATGTCCGGCACGCCACCGGTCTACATGCCGATGCCGCCCCACTAAGGCATAGCGGTTCTGCTGCAGAGGCCGACGCGGGCAGAGAGACCCGGCAACCGGCCGTCGCCCTCGTCCGGGCGGCCTGGAAAGTGATCGCTGGAGATCCGCGGTCCGGGTGATAAGAATGGCCCTCATGCACGACGGCAAACCAGCCATACCCGAGGCCACGGCCGCCCGCTGGCAAAGGATCGTCGACATCCTGGCGCGAATTGCCCAGGTGCCGGCCGGCCTCATCATGAAGATGACGCCGCCGGACCATCGCGTCTTCACCACCAGCCGAACCCCGGGCAATCCCTATACGACGGACACCAGCTTTCGGCTGAACACCGGACTCTATTGCGACAAGGTGATGGCCGATCGCCAATTGCTGGTCGTCCCCGACGCCGCTCAAGATCCGGATTGGGACAGCAATCCCGATCTGGAGCACGGCATGGTCTTCTACATGGGCTTTCCCTTGCAGTGGCCGGACGGCAGCCTCTTCGGGACGATCTGCGTGCTCGACCGCAAGAACAACGAGAACGCGCGCGACTACGCCGACCTGCTGCACGAGTTCAAGGCGGTGGTGGAAGGCGACCTCACCCTCTTGATCGAACTGGCGGAGCGCGAGCGGGTCGAGCAGGAGCTGCAAAGAGCGCACGACGAGCTGGAAAGCCGTGTTGCCATGCGCACGGCAGAGCTGACCGAGGCGAACACGGCACTGAAGGTGCTGCTGCAGCGCATGGAGGATGCCAAGCGCGAGACCGAAGAACAGGTCCTGCGCAACATCGACGAGCAGATCGTCCCCTATATGGAAAAGCTGCAGCGGGCACCCTTGGGCGCCAAGGAGCAGAGCTACCTCAGCCTCTTGGAGGCCAATCTCCAGAGGATTGCCGCTGGGTTCCCCGGCCGCCTCTCGAGCGCCTTCTCCAAACTCACGCCGACAGAGCTGGAGGTGGCCAAGCTCATCACCCAAGGCAAGTCCACCAAGGAGATCGCCACCGTGATGGCCACGGCATCCAGCACCGTCGATTTCCACCGCAACAACATTCGCAAGAAGGTCGGCCTTCGCAACTCCGGCGTCAGCCTGCGCAGCTACCTCAGCAACCTGGCGTGACGACAGGCGCGCGCGGTCCTTGCTATGGGGATTCCCCCCATACTAACCCCCTAAGAAACTCACCTACTGGCTTGCCGGGGCGCTTGCTAGCGTTCCGGGCTCCGATAGAGGCCTATCGCCGCTATCGAATTAGGAAGAAAAGCCAGGGAGGCGCAGATGAAACACCTGAAAACGCTCTTGGTGAGCGGGACCGTCATCGCCGGGGTCTCGCTCGGGCTCGGCAACCAAGCCATCAGCCACCTGGTGTCCTGGGAATCGGGCAAGAACAACAACCGTCTGGTCGAGATCCAAAAGAACGGTGGCATCCACGAGGACAGCGGCAAGGTCGGCATCGCCTACTACTCCAACTCGGCCTTCCAGATCACCTCGCCGCGCGGCATCACCATCATGGTCGACCCCTGGCGCAACGATCCCTCGGGCGCCTGGGGGCTTTGGTACCGCATGGAGTTCCCCATGACCGATGTCGACATCGGCATGTCGACCCATGCGCACTTCGACCACGACGCGCTCGACCGGGTGGATGCCAACATGCTGCTGGACCGCATGGCCGGCACATTCCAGCTGGGCGACGTGAAGATCACCGCGATCGCCGACAAGCATCAGTGCGTGGCACCCGGCATCGTCGCCTGGACCGAAGCCGTCAAGCAGTTCGAAGGGCGCAACGACCCTTGCCCGCCCACCAACTTCCGCCACTTCGACAACTCCCTCTACGTGATCGAGACCGGTGGCATGAAGCTCTTGATGTGGGGGGACAACCGGCCCAACCCGCCGCAGGAGGTCTGGGACGCCATCGGCCAGGTCGACATCGTCTTCGTGCCGGTCGACGGCTCGCGCCACATCCTGGACTACAAGCAAGCGGATTCCGTGCTGGCCAAGACCGGTGCAAAAGTCGCCATCCCGCACCACTACCTGGTGCCGGAGACCACCTTCTACACCTCCACCCTGATGCCGGCCGACGAGTGGACCAAGACGCACGAGCACACCTTGCTCGACAGCTCTTCGATCGAGCTCGGTGTCGATGACCTGGCCGGCAAGTCGGGCCATGTCATGTACTTCGGCTCGAACAACAAGGTGAGCGAAGGCACCTAAGCCTGCCGTCTATGCGTGCCCGCACCGACCCTTGGCGGCGGTCCGGGCGCTTTCGAAATAGAGCGATGCCCCGCCCTGCCCTCCTCGTGCCGGCAGCCTTGCTGCTGGCCATCTTCCTTGCCGGCCTCGGTCTGACACAGGCCTGGGGCCATTTTCTGCTGAACACCAACATCCGGCTGATCCACGTCGAGCATCTGGATGACGGCTTGCAGGTCTATCTGCGCTTGCCGATGCCCTACCTCGTGGCCGACAAGCTTGGCACGCCCCAAGCCGACGGAACGGTGGAGCCCGCGCCCTTTACCGTGAATGAGCGGATTGAGGGGGAGCTGATGCATCGCATCGATCTCGAAGCCCTACGCCAGGACCCTGGGGGCTTGGGCCGAATGGTGGCGGAGGGCCACAGGTTCGCGGTCGATGGAGCGCCGCTAACCGCAGTGGTCGAGAAGGTGCGGGTCACACCGGCCCTGAAGCAAAGCCCCTTCGCGACTCTGGAGGAGGCCAAACGCTCCTTCGAGGGTCCGCTCTATCCCGAAGACGAAGAGGCCGCCTTCGTCGGCGATCTCGTGGTCGACGTCCAGCTGCGCTATCGCAGCGGCGACGATGCCGACAGCTATGAGGTGTCCAGCACGCTCAATCCCGGCCTCGAAGGCCAGGAGGAGACGGCCAACCTGCTGCTGGACTACTATCCGGGCAGCGATCCCCAGGTCTTTCGCGTGCGGGGTCTCCTGGCGGAACCGGTCGAGGTCTCACGCTCGTATCTGACGGCCGCCCTGAGCTTCGTGGTCGACGGCATCCGGCACATTCTGGAAGGCCTGGACCATGTGCTCTTCGTGCTCTGCCTCACCATCGGTGCCTTCACGCTGGGACAGCTACTGTGGCGGGTGACCGGCTTCAGCATCGGCCACACCATCACGCTGATCGCCGGCTTCTTCGGCTATGTGCCGAGCGGTGCCTGGTTCATCCCGGCGGTCGAGACCGGTATCGCGCTCTCTATCATCTATGCCGCCGCCATCGCGCTTGCGAACAAGCCGGTCGGTGCGACCGTCGTGGTGACGGTGCTGATCGGCCTCTTGCACGGGCTGGGTTTTTCCTTCGTCCTGCACGAGATCCTGCAGATCAATGCGCCGAACCTCTGGCAGAGCCTGCTCGCCTTCAACGTCGGCATCGAGCTGGGTCAGCTCGCCATCGTGGTGCTGGTCTATCCGCTGCTCTGGCTGATCGCCCGCGCCAATCCAAAGTGGGCCACGATGAGCCGCTGGGCCATCGCGCTGCCCTGCATCTTGATCGCCGCGGTCTGGACCGGAGAGCGCGTGCTCCTCCTGCTGCAGACGCTGTAAGGCTCGCCGCTGCGAGGCTGTCAGCCCCCCGACTTAAGTATGCTTTGCCAGTTTCCTTGATTTGTTCTAAACTTACTGTGGTTGAGGAAGAGGTAACAGGGCGCCCTGTATCTTGAGGCGAGCCCTCATCGGCGCCTGTTGGCATGCCGCCTCTTGGCATCACCTGGAAACTGCAACCAACGTGTCGGAGGGAACGCACGCCATGGCTTTCATTCCAGGAACTCCGGGACCGGACACGCTCTATGGGAGCAGCGCCGTCGACACCATACTGGGCTACGGCGGCAACGACACGCTCTTCGGGCAAAGCGGCGCCGACAGCCTTTACGGCGGGCGCTCGGACGACACGCTTATCGGAGGCAGCGGCGACGATGTCGCCCTCATGGGCGAAAGTGGGCGCGATTCCATCACCGGTGGTGACGGCAACGATTCTGGCCTCTTCGGTGGATCCAGGGCCGATTCGATCGGCGGCGGCGAGGGTGCGGACGCTCAGATTTTCGGCGGCCTGGCCAACGACACCCTGTCCGGAGGCAGCGGCAACGACAGCGGCCTTTACGGCAGCGCCGGGCTCGACACGCTCTCCGGCGGCAGCGGTGCCGACAGCCTGCTGGACGGCGGTGCCAATGCCGATGTGATCTACGGCGGCGACGGCGCGGATGCGTCTCTTATCGGCGAGCGGGCAAACGACCTCATCTTCGGTGGCGAAGGCGACGACAGCATCCTCAACGGATCCCGCGGCTCCGATAAGCTCTACGGCGGTGCGGGTAGCGACGCCTTCTTCTATGGCTACGTCGGCGCCGACAGCCTGGAGGCCGGCCTCGGGCAGGATTTCTCTTTCTACGGTGGTGCCGGCAACGACGTCCTCGACGCAGGCAGCGGCAGTGACACCGCCTTTCACGGCAACGGCAAGAGGGACACGCTGAGGGGCGGCAGTGGGGATGATGCCAGCTTCTATGGTGGCGGCGGCATCGATACGCTTTTGGGCGAAGCAGGGGACGAAAGCCTGTTCTTCGGTCGTGGCGGTGATGACTCCCTCTTCGGTGGCGAAGCTGCCGACAGCTACTTCTACGGCGGCAATGACGATGACAGGCTCTACGGCGGCCTGGGGCGAGACAGCTACTTCTACGGAGGCAGCGGCCTGGACCGGATCTTCGGCGGTGAGGACCGTGACTACGAATTGGATGGGGGTGACGGAAACGACACGCTATTCGGCGGACAGGGTGATGATTTCGGCCTCTTCGGACGTGAAGGGAACGACACGCTGTACGGCGGCAGCGGTAGCGACGATGGTCTCTTCGGCAGCAACGGCGAGGACAGCGTCTTCGGCGGCAGCGGTGGCGACGATTTCCTCATCGGGTCCTCTGGCGCCGACAAGCTCTACGGCGACTTCGGATCCGATGGTGAACTGCGTGGCGGCGGCGGTGGTGACATGCTCTTCGGCGGTCTTGACAATGACTCCGCCCTCCGCGGTGAAGACGGCGATGACAGCCTCTTCGGTGGTGAAGGGAATGATACCACGCTTCTGGGGCGTTCCGGTGCCGACATGATCTATGGCGGCCTGGGTGACGATAGCGTGCTCTACGGCGGGCGCGGCGACGACACCATTTTCGGCGGAAGCGGTGTCGACACGAAAATCTACGGTGGATACGGCGAAATCACGCAGATCGGCGTCAGTAGTAATGATGTCCTCTATGGCGGAAGCGGGAACGACGACTTTCTGTTCGGTTATAGCGGAAGCGACTCCATTTTCGGCGATGACGGTGTTGATTCGCGCCTCATAGGCGACGCCGGCGACGACCTGATCTACGGTGGAGAAGGTGACGACACTCGTATTTTCGGTGGTAGCGACCAGGACCGCATCTATGGTGACGGTGGAAACGACTATCTCTATGGCAACAACGGATCCGACACGCTGACCGGCGGGTCCGGATTCGACAGCGCCTTCGGCAACAGCGGTGACGATATCTTCATGGTCGCGAGCCAGGGGGATTTCGTCAGCTACTACTACGACGGCGGCACTGGAACCGATACCCTGGTGCTGGGCGGCGGCGCCACCATTCCCGCCGGCGGCACCGGTCTGATCTCCATCGAGGTCACGCTCTGACGAGCGAGACCGCCGCTCACCGAGAGTTGTCGACATTTCGCGCGCTGGACTAAAGTACTGTTTGCCAGATTGCATAATTTGTCATAAACTCTCGGTGGTTGAAGATGAGGCGGCGGGGCACCCGAAATCTGGGATGGGGCCCTAAGCGGCGTCCCTTGGCCTCCGGCCTCTTGAATTCACCTGGAAATCGTAAAACGTGCCAGAGGGAGGGCACGCGATGGCCTTTGTTCCAGGGACCCCGGGACCGGACACGCTCTCCGGCACCAGCGCCGTCGATACCATCCTGGGCTACGGCGCCAACGACACGCTTTACGGGCTGAGCAGCGCCGACAGCCTCTATGGCGGGCGCGCCGACGACACGCTCTTCGGAGGCAGCGGCGACGATGTCGCCCTTTATGGCGAGAGCGGAAGCGATTCCATAGCCGGTGATGACGGCGATGACTCCGGCCTTTTCGGCGGATCCAGATCAGATTCCATCGGCGGCGGCGAAGGCGCGGACGCGTCGCTTTTCGGCGGCCTGGCCAACGACACCCTTTCCGGAGGCAGCGGTAACGACAGCGGGCTTTACGGCAGCGCCGGCTTAGACACGCTCTCCGGCGACAGCGGTGCCGACAGCCTGCTGGACGGTGGCGCCAATGCCGATGTGATCTACGGCGGCGATGGCGCGGACGTCTCGCTCATCGGAGAGCGGGCCAACGACCTTGTCTTCGGTGGCGCGGGCGACGACAGCATCCTCGATGGATCGCGCGGCGCCGACAAGCTCTATGGGGACGATGGAGACGACGCCCTTTTCTATGGCTACGTCGGCGCCGATAGCCTGGCCGGAGGCCTCGGGCAGGACTCCTCCTTCTACGGTGGCGCTGGAAACGACGTTCTCAGCGGCGGCAGTGGCAGTGACCTTGCCTTTTTCGGGAATGGCAAGAGGGACCTGCTGACGGGCGGTAGCGGCGCCGATGCCAGCTTCTATGGCGGCGGCGGTATCGACACGCTCATGGGCGAGGCAGGCGACGATGCCGCCTTCTTCGGCCGCGCCGCCGACGACAGGCTCTTCGGTGGAGAGGGAGAGGACCGTTCCTTCTTCGGTGGCAATGATGACGATCGCCTCTACGGCCAAAGCGGCAGCGACGAGCGCTTCTATGGTGGAGAGGGGGCCGACACCATAGAGGGCGGTGAAGGAGACGACCAAGCCCTCTTCGGCGAGGCGGCTGACGACAGCCTCTCGGCCGGCAGCGGCGCCGACCGCTCTCTCTATGGAGGATCGGGGGTCGACAGCCTGGCCGCGGGCAGCGGAGACGACGCCAGGTTTTTTGGCGGTGACGACGACGACACCCTCTTCGGCCAGGACGGCACTGACAGACGCTTCTATGGTGCCAGTGGCAACGACGCCCTCTTCGCCGGCAGCGGTAACGACGGCCGCTTCTACGGCGGAGCCGGGGCCGACAGCATCGCGGGCGGCGCGGGAGACGATGTTTTCCTCGTGGGCGGTCACGGTGACGACACCCTCTCGGCCGGCAGCGGCGATGATCGCTATGTCTACGGTGGCTCGGGCGACGACAGCCTGGCCGCTGGCAGCGGCGACGATGAAATCTTCTACGGCAGATCGGGGGAGGATACCCTCTCGGGTGGGGCGGGCGAGGACTCCTTCTTCAGAGGCAATAAGGGCGACGACAGTCTCTCCGGCGGTAGCGGCGAAGATCGCGACTTCTTCGGCGGAGCGGGGGCGGATCGGCTTGACGGAGACAGTGGGCTCGACAGGTTGTTCTATGGCGGGTCGGGTGCGGACTCGATCGCCGGAGGCGAAGGCGACGACCGACAACTGAGAGGCGGCAGTGGCGACGATGCGCTCTCCGGCGACGACGGCAGCGACACCCTCTACGGCGACGATGGTACGGACAAGCTTTCCGGCGGTGAGGGTATTGACCGTCTCTTCGGCGGCAGCGGGAAGGACGTCTCCTTCTCCGGCGGATCGGGAGCGGACTTCCATCTCGCCGGTAGCGGTGATGACGAGGCCTTCTTTGGCGGATCGGCGGGAGACAGCATCTACGCCGCCGTGGGGGACGACTCGCTCTTCAGAGGCGATGACGGGGATGATCGCCTCTTTGGCGGTAGCGGAAGCGATCGTGATTTCTTCGGCGGATCGGGCGCGGACTTACTGGTTGCCGGGAGCAGGCCTGACAGCTTCTTCTCGGGTGGATCCGGAGCCGACCGGCTCTACGCGGGGGATGGCGATGACCTCTTGTTCAGGGGCGGAGAGGGCGATGACAGGCTCTCTGCCGGCAGCGGCGACGATGAGCGCTTCTTCGGCGGAGAGGGCGCCGATAGCTTGCAAGGCGGCGAGGGAATCGACAGCCTTCTCTACGGCGATGACGGTGATGACGCCCTGGCTGGCAACACGGGTGGCGATGCTCTGCTCTTTGGTGCTGAGGGAGCGGACCGGCTCGAGGGTGGTCAGGGGAGCGACAGTTTCTTCTTCGGCGATGAAGGAGACGACAGTCTCTACGGCGGCAATGGTCCGGACCTTCTCTTTTACGGTGGCGCGGGAGCCGACAGCATCGACGGTGCCAGTGGAACCGATGCCTTCTTCATAGGTGGCCAAGGCGATGACAGGCTCTCCGGCGGCAGTGCCGGAGACAACAGATTCTACGGTGCGTCTGGGACCGACGCCCTGTACGGCGATAGCGAAAACGATGTCCTCTTCTATGGCGGATCCGGCGCCGATAGAATCGACGGCGGTGATGGTGATGACGCCACCCTGCTAGGAGAAAAGGGTGACGACAGCCTCTATGGTGGTAGCGGGAATGATGCCACCCTCTACGGCGGCAGCGGTGCCGACAGCCTCTTCGGCGGCAGCGGCAATGATCTGACACTAAACGGTGGATCCGGGAGTGACCGTATCGAAGGAGACGTGGGACGGGACAGTACCTTTTTCGGTGAGGCCGGAGACGACAGTCTCTTTGGTGATGAGGGCAGTGACTCCGCCTTCTACGGCGGGGCGGGAGCTGATTTCCTCTACGGCGGCGGGGGGTATGATTTTTCCCTCTACGGCGGTGCCGGTGACGATAGGATTTCGGGCGGTGACGGCCGAGATTACAGTCTTCACGGCGGATCGGGTGCCGACAGCCTTGACGGCGGCGAGGGGAATGATCGCTCTCTCTACGGAGGTGCTGGGAACGACACACTCTCAGGCGGTAGTGGTGACGATGTTAGCCTCTCTGGTGACTCGGGGTCCGACGTTCTTTTTGGCGGGACAGGACGAGACTTTTTGCTTCGCGGCGGGTCTGGAAATGACCGCCTTTTTGGTGGGAGCGAAGCGGATGATTTCATTTACGGCGAACTCGGTGACGACATTCTCTACGGCGATAGCGGGGTTGATCTCCGGCTTAGAGGCGAATCGGGGGCCGACACTCTATTCGGTGGGGACGGAAATGACGCTCTCCTATATGGTGGATCAGGTGTAGATATCCTCCACGGAGGCGACGGAGACGACGCTGCTCTCAGAGGAAGCGACTTCTTCGAAGACGAAGATAGCGACGACACCCTCTACGGCGGCAATGGCGATGACCAGCGCTTTTATGGTGGTTGGGGCTCCGACAGGCTATTCGGCGGCAGCGGGGCGGACGAAAGCTTCTTCGGCCAATCAGGGGACGACAGCCTATTCGCGGGCAGCGGAGATGACACGTCTTTCTTCGGAGGATCAGGTGCAGATCGGCTCTACGGTGAGCATGGCAACGACGGGCTCTATGGCGACGAGGGAGGCGACACGCTTTACGGTGGCACGGGCGCCGACTATCTTGACGGCGGCAGCGGGTCCGACACCATGGCGGGCGGCAGCGGCGACGACACCTTCGTCGTTGACACCGTCGGCGACGTCATCCTGGAAGCGTCTGATCAAGGCATTGACCGGGTGCTCTCGGCCATCTCCTTCACCCTGCCCTCGACTGCGAGCGGGGGCTACGTAGAGCAGTTGGTGCTGCTGGCGGACGCCGGCGATATTGATGGGGTCGGCAACGAGCTGGATAACCTGATCCAAGGCAACAGCGGCGCCAACAGCTTGGGCGGTGCGGCCGGCAGCGACAGCCTCTATGGCGGTCTTGGCAGCGACAGGGCCTCGGGCGAACTGGGCGACGATAGCCTCTATGGGGGCAGCGGAAATGACAGCTCCCTCTTCGGCGGCAGCGGTGCGGACAGCCTCTTGGGCGGCAGTGGCGCGGATCTGAGCCTTCACGGTGGGTCCGGAAACGACCGAATCGAAGGAAACGACGGTGGGGACAGCAGCCTCATAGGAGGGGCCGGAGACGACAGCCTCTTTGGCGGCGATGGAAAAGACTTCGCTTTCTACGGCGGCGCGGGAGCCGACGTCCTTTATGGCGGCGAAGGGTATGACTACTCCTTCTATGGTGGCGCCGGTGACGATAGGATCTTAGGCGGTGACGATCGCGATTTCTACATCCACGGTGGATCGGGAGCCGACACTCTCGAGGGCGGCAGCGGGATTGACGGCGCATTCGGTGCGCCATCAACCGGCATGTTCGGTGGATCCGGTGACGATAGCGTTTTCGGTGGAGGGGATTGGGATTTCTACCTTTTCGGCGGCGATGGCGATGACAGGGTCTCAGGCGATGGCTATCAAGATTGGAGACTTTATGGTGGATCGGGTGGCGACACCCTAGAGGGCGGCGAAGGCGACGATCGCTTTCTCTACGGCGGGTCTGGAGACGACACACTCTCGGGTGGGAGTGGTGACGATGTCGGACTCTACGGTGATTCAGGATCTGACGCTCTCTACGGTGGCACGGGACAAGACGATGCACTTCGTGGCGGGTCCGGAAGTGACCAGATCTTCGGTGGCAGCGGAGCAGATGATTTCATATATGGTGACCTCGGTGATGACACCCTCCACGGCGACAGCGGCGCAGATCTCCGGATTAGAGGCGGTTCCGGGGCTGACACTCTCTACGGCGGTGATGGAGACGACGCGATTCTAAACGGTGGATCGGGTCCCGATATCCTTTTCGGGGGTGATGGCAAAGACTACCTGTTCTATGGCGACTTTGGTGCTGACAGCCTCTATGGCGGCAGTGGAGCCGACGAGAGTTTCTTCGGGGGATCGGGGGACGACAGCCTGTTTGGGGGCAGCGGAGACGATTCATCCCTCGTCGGCGGGTCAGGTGCAGATCAGGTTTACGGTGATCACGGAAACGACGGGATCTATGGTGCCGGCGGTGCGGATATGCTCTCTGGTGGCCTAGGAGATGACAGCCTCTACGGGGGAAGCGGCAACGATCTCAGCGTCTTTGGAGGCCTGGGCGCCGATGACCTGGCCGGCGGCCAGGGTTTTGATGCCGTTTTCTTCGGCGGTTCGGGTGGTGACAGCCTTTCGGGCGGTAGTGGCAACGACTCCTCTCTCTTTGGGGATTCGGGTGCGGATACCCTTGACGGTGGAGACGGGATCGACTCCCTCTTGGACGGTGGGTTGGGGGATGATGTCGTTGCCGGCCGCGGGGGGGCCGACTTCCTCCTCGGTGGCTACCTCGGCGATGACAGCATCTTTGGCGGTGAGGGAGATGACCGCCTCCTCGACGGCTACAACGGAGTCGACAGACTCTTCGGTGGTGAGGGTAATGATTCCACCTTCTTCGGAGGTACCGGAACCGACAGCCTTTTCGGTGGCGACGGTAACGACGCGAGCCTCGACGGGGAGTCCGGCGCCGACAGCATCTTGGGCGGCAGTGGGGATGATTCCCTCTTCTTCGGCAGATACGGCGACGATACCCTCTTTGGCGGCACTGGCGCCGACACGGGGCTTTTCGGTGGCGCTGACAACGACGCCTTGTCGGGTGACGGCGGCAACGACAGGCTCTACGGCGACGAGGGCGACGACACCCTGACCGGCGGGTCCGGATTTGACAGCGCTTTCGGTGGCAGTGGCGACGACGTCTTCATGGTGGCCAGCCAAGGCGATTTCGTCAGCTACTACTATAACGGTGGCTCCGGGACCGATACCCTGGTGCTGGGCGCAGGCGCCACCGTCCCCGGCGGCGGCACCGGGCTCGTCAACATCGACGTCACCATTTCTTGAGCGGCTCCGTCTTCGGCTTTGCAACAGAGCGCATTGCCTAGCCAAAGTTGATATCGTCCGGCACCCCAATCGGATCGTGCTTATCCGGCACATCGTGGATGCGCAACCGCGAACGCGAACAAGCGGCAAAAATGGGGTATACACCAAACTCCCAATAACCTGCCACACCGGCATCGACGACTGCCAGTTGAGTTCGTCACATTGAATATAGAGGGCTAAAGGGCTGAATCTTTACTGCTGCAGACCCCGCTGCTCTCTTTGTTCACCGAGAGTTATCAATTTTTTGGAAGTGCTGCAGTTGCCGGACCCCTTGGGCCGCCCTATGCTAATTCACACTAATCGATCGACCTTCTTAAGTGGCTGGTAAAGACCGCGGCTTGGCATCGAGCCCGGAAGAACGAGAAGCAAAGCGGAAGGGGTGACGACAATGGCATTTATTCAAGGCACCGGTGGACCGGACACGCTCTCCGGGACGGACGGCATCGACACCATAAACGGCTTGGCGAACAACGATACCCTCTATGGGCTGGGCGACGCAGACACCCTGATCGGCGACGCGGGAAACGACACGCTCAATGGCGACGACGGCGATGACCTGTCGCTTTACGGAGGCAATGGCCAGGACCTAATCAGAGGTGGTGAAGGCAACGATTTTTACCTGCTGGGCGGCTCTCGCGCCGATGTGCTTTTCGGTGGCATTGGCAACGACGGCTACGTCCAAGGCCAAGCGGGGAACGACTATGTCTATGGTGGCTTTGGCGAAGACACTTTCCTTTATGGCGGTGCCGGCAGCGACCGGGTCAATGGTGATACCGGCAATGACTCGATCCTGACCGGCAGTACGGGAAAGGACTTTCTGTTCGGTGGCCTCGGCGAGGATTTCAGGCTTTACGGTGGCTCTAGGGGCGATTCGCTCTTCGGCGGCGACGGGGCCGACACCAGCCTCGATGGAGGGCAGGGAAATGACCGGGTCTTCGGAGACAACGGCAACGACGTCAGCCTTCTCGGTAATCTGGGAAACGACGGTCTAATCGGCGGCCTAAATGACGATAGTCTCTTCTTCGGGGGAGACGGAAACGACATCATCCTCGGCGGCGAGGGTGACGATGCCAGCGCATTCGGCGGCACCGGCCGGGATACGCTCTATGGAGATAACGGCAAAGATTCCTCCTTTTTCGGCGATGCCGGCAACGATACTTTGAATGCAGGCACCGGTGACGACCGTTTCTTTTTTGGCGGCGGCCGCGACGACAGATTGTTTGGCGACGACGGCATCGATTTATTTTTTTACGGCCGCAACGGCGACGACAGGCTCTATGGCGGCAGCCAGAGCGATGGCTATCTCTACGGCGGCCGGGGTGACGACACGCTTTACGGCGGCGTCGGAGACGACAAGGAGCTGCACGGCGGTGCCGAGACAGACTATCTATACGGTGGTGCCGGCAATGACACCTTCTATGGTGACGACGGGGACGACGTACTTCACGGTGGCGCGGGCGGAGACACCATTTTCGGCAGCAGCGGCGCCGACACCTTCATGGTCGCGACACAATCCGACTTCGTGAACTACAGCTACGATGGCGGTGCGGGTGACGACGTCTTGATCCTTGGTGCTGGCGTGACCATTCCCGGAGACGGCTCTGGTCTGGTTTCGATCGAAGTCACGGTCTAGACTGCTGCCTTCGCCAACTCAGCCCTCCACCGCATCATCGATGCGAGAGCAGGGCCAGCAAGGCTAGGCCTCTCGCCCCGGGCGGATCGACAAGGCATCGCTCAACAGCTTTGCCTTGTCGACCGGAGCGTGGTATATTGGATCCGACTTGGTTGCGATGGTGATACGGGGAAGCGCTTATGGGACACGGGCACAGAGCAGATCGTCTTGCGATGGAGCCGCGAGACGGCGGCTCTCTGCCTTGTTTGCAGGTCTTGGAGCGGAATCACGCGATCGTGTGAGTCAAGCTGATCGCGCACTGCTCTAGACTAACCAATTGTGACCGACGCTTGACGTCACCCCGGCAGAGCACAGAAAGGCAGGGGGAAATGGCATTCATTCCTGGGACTCCGGGTCCGGACACGCTGACCGGGACCGACGCGATCGACACCATACTGGGCTATGGGAGCGACGACACGCTCTATGGGCTAAGCAGCGCCGACAGCCTCTTTGGAGGGCAAAGCGACGACCAGCTCTTCGGGGGCAGCGGCGGCGAAGCGACGATGGCCGGGGGAACCGGCCAAGATACTCTGGCGGGCGACGCAGGCGACGACAGCAATCTTTCCGGCGGATCGCGAGCAGACGTCGTCAGCGGCGGCTCCGGTACGGACGCGCTGCTCTTCGGTGGCGTGGGCAATGATATACTTTCCGGCAACAGTGGTGACGACAGCCTCATCTACGGCAGTGCCGGCCTCGACACGCTCTTAGGCAACGATGGAGACGACACGCATTTGGACGGCGGCGCCAACGCCGACGTCATCGACGGCGGCGACGGCGCGGACGTCTCGCTGATCGGCGAGCGCGCCAACGACACCGTCTACGGCGGCGAGGGCGACGACAGCTTTCTCTATGGCGAGCGGGGCGGCGATACGCTCTACGGTGGCGCCGGAAACGATGCGGCCTTCTATGGCGGCGTCAGTCCTGACCGCTTGGCAGGAGGCTCGGGCGACGACTCCCTCTTCTATGGAAGTGCCGGCAACGACGTCTTGCTCGGCGACAGCGGCAGCGACGTCAGCTTCTTCGGCCAGGGCAAGCGGGACACGATCTATGGAGGCAGCGGCATCGACGCCTACTTCTATGGCGGTGGTGGCGTTGACCGGATCTATGGTGGGCATGGCTTCGACAGTCAGATTTTCGGCCGCGCCGCGTCCGACAAGATCTATGGCGGCGACTTCAACGAGACCTATCTCTTTGGTGGCAATGGCAATGACACACTGAGGGGGGAGAGTGGCGGCGACAATAGGTTCTACGGAGGCAGCGGCGCGGACCGGCTGTTTGGCGGAACTGGCTTCGACTTTTACCTATTCGGCGAATCCGGCGTCGACAGACTCTATGGTGACGACGACAACGACAATGCCCTTTACGGCGGATCCGGCGGCGACACGGCCTCGGGTGGCGAAGGAAACGACCTCGTCCTTTATGGAGACGACGGGGACGACAAGGTCCTCGGAGACAGTGGCAACGACTTCAGGATTGGCGGGGCCTCCGGCGATGACCTGGTCTACGGTGGCAGTGGTAGCGATCGCCAGCTCGCCGGTGACGGCGGCAATGACGCCCTCTTCGGAGACGAGGGCGTCGACACCAACCTTTTCGGTGGGAGCGGCGACGATCGGCTGTATGGCGGTGAAGGATCAGATACGGTTTTGAGCGGGGGCACCGGCGCCGACACGCTCTTCGGCGGCAGCGGAAGCGACTCGGTTCTCAATGGTCAAGCCGACTCCGACACGATCTACGGTGGGTCCGGTGATGAAGTTTCGGTCTTCGGCGCGGGTGGAGACGACCGCATCTACGGCGGTGCGGGAGACGATTCGCTGGATGGCGGGAGCGAAGCGGATAGGCTCAGCGGAGGTGCGGGAAACGACTTCATCAGAGGCAGCCATGGCGACGACGTCATCATGGTCGCCAGCCAAGGCGATTTCGCGGGCTACTACTACGACGGCGGCGCCGGGACCGATACGCTCTTGATCGACGGCGGTGCCACAATACCGGGCGGGGGCGGAAACCTGGTCTCTATCGAGGTAACTCTATACCTCGCCTAACATTCCGTGAGGAAGCGGGACCTGCAGGAGACATGACCTTGGAGCCTACGCAGGCCTCACAAGAGCAGCCGTCGCTCGGGCTCTCACGGCCATAGCTCCGCCACAGGCGAAGCGTAGACTGTCGCATCCTCGTGGCCCCGAGGCGTGGCAGAGCCGCAACACTGCTGTATCAAATCAGCACGGCCTCAAGACCGAGCCGGTCTCAGAAACTCTCCGCGGTGCGTCGTTTGAGGCTCTAGCTGCGCAGATTCAGGCTGAATCACCGCTTTCATTCCGTGTTGCGCAGGCTCTATCGCGCAAATCCCCAATGAAGTTCGTCGTTTGAACGGACGTATTCAGTCTGTTAAACTCCTTGTGAGCGTCGACCACGGATTGCGCTGCCTGTTAGGAGTCGGAAGACAATGCCCGTCGTTTTCGGGGATCAGGTAAATCAAGTTCTGACCGGGACCACCGGCACGGATTTCGTCTTCGCCTTCTCGGGCAATGACGTCATCTACGGCCTGGACGCGACCGATTTCCTCTACGGGGCAAGCGGCGGCGACCTAATCTACGGCGGTAAGGGACCGGATAGCATCTTCGGCAGCGTCGGCGACGACGACATCTTCGGCGGCCGTGCCGATGACGTCCTGCGCGGGCAGAGCGGCTTCGACACGCTCTATGGTGCAAAGGGCGACGATCGCATTCTGGCCGGGGGCAGCGACGACCATGCCTTCGGGGGCCGGGACGACGACACCATCTACGGCGCCCAGCAGAGCGACACGCTGCAAGGAGACAGCGGCCACGACCTGCTCTATGGCGGTGTCGCGGCCGACACGCTCTACGGAGATACCGGTAAAGATACCCTCTATGGCGGCGAAGGCAGCGACGAGCTCTACGGCGGCTGGGGTGTCGACGACATCTTCGGTGAGGCCGGCGACGACGCCATCGCGGGCGACCGCGGCAGCGACTATATCGCCGGCGGCGAGGGCGCGGACCTGCTTCGCGGGCAAGGCGGCGGCGATGACCTCTACGGCGGGCAGGACTCCGACGAGATAAGGGGCGGCAGTTGGCACGACTATGTCGTGGGTGGCCAGGGCGACGACCGCTTGGCCGGCAACAACGGCGACGACCTGCTGCGCGGCCACGGCGGATCCGACCGGATCTATGGTGGTGACGGCGAGGACTCGGCCTTCGGCGGCGGAGCGGCCGATCGAATCACCGGTGGCGCCGGCGACGACATCCTTGGCGGGCGCAGCGGCGCCGACGAGCTGTCGGGCAACCTCGGCGATGATAAGCTTAATGGTGGCAGCGGCACTGATCAGCTGAGTGGTGGCGGCGGCCAGGACACCTTTTTGTTCGACTATGACAGCAGCGGCCTCGAGGCTCAGATCACCGACTTCGAATCAGACGTCACATCGCCCGGTGCAGGGGATGCGTTGGAACTGGTGGTAGCCGGGCCCGGCGGTTTCTGGGTCGGCGATGCCACCTTCGACGGCACCTCTCCGCAGGCCCGCTTCGACGCGGCGACCGAGCGGGTGCAGGTGGATCAGGACGGCGACGGCACCGCCAACTTCGAGATCAGGCTTGCCGACATCACCAACGTCGAACAGCTGACCTCCACGGATTTCCTCTTCACGCCGGTCTAAGATGGCCTCTTAGGCCTTCAGGGCTAGGGAAGGCACGGCCGCCTGCGATCGGCCAAACCCTCGCAAGGGTTGCTCATTCCTCCTCGAATAGACAGCCAAGGGTGGCGGCGCTTTGCGTCTTTGCCCTGCCTGCCTTAGGCTATCCCGGTCAGAGGGAAATGCGGCGCCACTCTACAGCAAGGCAAAGTAAGTCCTATTGATTACCCTGCGCCTCGTTTTCCAAAGCTTTTCAGCATGTTGAAAGGCAGCAACGGGGGCGGAAACGATGGCCACCGTTACCGGGACAGAGGGCCCAGACACGCTGTTCGGCACCAGCGGCAGCGACGACATCGTTTTAGGGGGCGACGGCAACGACTGGCGCCTCGCCGGCGAGGACGGGGCCGACTCGCTGTTCGGCGGCGACGGCGACGACAGCGCCTTCTACGGAGGTACCGACATCGACCGGCTCTACGGCGACGACGGTGCGGACACTTTCATGATAGGCTATGTCGGTGACGACTACCTCTACGGAGGCAGCGGCGCCGATCTCTCCCTCTATGGCGGCGGCAACTCCGACATCGTCGAGGGGGGAGCCGGCGACGACACCTTGCTCGAAGGAGACGAGGCTGCCGACATCGTCCGCGGTGGTCTCGGTGCCGACCGCTCGCTGTCCGGAGAAATCGGCGGCGACACGGTCTCGGGTGACAGCGGCGGAGATTACACACTCTCCGGCGGCGCCGGTGCTGATACCGTAGACGGCGGCTCAGGCTATGACGCCTTTTTGTCTGGCGACGAGGCCGGCGATGTCGTCTTGGGCGGAGACGGCGGCGATACCCTCCTCTACGGCGGACTTGGAATGGATAGCCTTTACGGGGGGGCAGCGGTAACGACGCGTTCCTCTATGGTGGGGATGGCCCGGACAAGATAGCCGGCGGCTCAACCTTCGACTTCCTCCTCTTTGGAGACAAGAGCGCCGATACGATCGACGGAGGTGCCGGGGATGACACCTCCCTCTTCGGCGGTTTGGGTGGTGATACGCTCTATGGTGGCGACGGCGCCGATGAGAACCTGATGGGCGATGACCGTGCCGACACGCTCCATGGTGGCGACGGTTCTGACAGCTCCCTCTTCGGGGGTCTCGGCAACGACAGCGTGTCCGGAGACAGCGGGACAGACACCGCCCTCTTCGGTGGTGGAGGTACCGACTATCTGGGTGGAGGAACCGGCGCCGACGGCAGCCTCTACGGCGGAGAGAAGATCGACATTCTCTCCGACAGGGTAGGTGAAGATGCCTACTTCTACGGCGGGTTCGGCAACGATATCCTTGCAGGCGGCAACAACAGCGATGGCAGTTTCTTCGGCGAGAGCGGTACGGACCGGATCTCCGGCGGGGCCGGGTCGGATTCCCGTCTCTACGGCGGCTCGCGCGCCGATACGCTCTATGGCGGCGCCGGATCGGACAACCGTCTCTACGGTGACGAAAAGGACGACACCCTCATCGGCGGCAGCGGTGCGGATACACGCCTGGTGGGGGGAGAGGGCCTTGACACGCTCTACGGCGGCGCCGCCGACGATAGCCTGCTGGCCGGGGCAATGGTGAAGATCGCATCTACGGCGACGGCGGAGCCGACTTCACCGCATACGGTGGTACCGGTAATGACCTCTTGTACGGCGGCGCCGGTAACGATACCTCATTCAGTGGCGACGGCGGCGACGACATTCTGGACGGAGGTGGCGGTTTCGACGCATATTTCTACGGTGGCGGAGGCGCAGACACGCTGATCGGAGGTGACGACACCGATTCTCTCTTTTTCGGCCGCAACGGCGATGATGCGCTCTATGGCGGATTTGGAACGGAGACCGGCTTCTTCGGTGGAGCGGACAACGACCGCATATTTGGCGGCAGTGGCTTCGACACGCTCCACGGCGACGACGGTTCGGACACGCTCCAAGGCGACGTCGGCTTGGATACGCTCTACGGCGGCAGTGGAGACGACATCTTTATGGTGACAAGCCAAGGAGATTTCGTCGGCTATCTCTACGATGGTGGTGCCGGGACCGATACTCTGGTTCTGGGCGGAGGCGCCACCATTCCGGGAAGTGGAACCGGCCTGATCTCGATAGAAGTGACGATCTGACGAAAGTCGCCCTGGCGTTCGTCAGAACTGAACCCTGCGGTGAATAGCGAACGCAGCTTTGCGAACCTTGTCCGCTTGCTTTATGATAGGTCGCTTCCAATAGTTTCGGTTGTGTTGTCAGCAAGATGCCGAAGCGCCATATGAGGCAAAGAAATCAAGGGGCTACGGACGTAGCCTTTGGGAAATTACGGATGGGATATGCTTCGTCGTCAAGGCCAACAGCCATGCGCCTTCACAGACTAGATCTATCTGTGCTAGCCTAATTGAAGATCGGGGTTCTCGGCGCGCCGGCCAAGGATACTATCGTCCTTTCAACTGCGTGGAACCAACGCCGCTGGTGGGCAATCCAAGAGCTTCGAGAGAGCGAATGCTCGCGATAACAAAGGGCCGGGGGGGTCACATGAACTAGGCGGTCACCGCCTACTACAGGTCTTGTTCACTGTACCTAGCTTTCAGTGACCAATGGTCCATCTCATGACCCCGGACCCGTAGCACGTCTAGTGGACAGGTGGGAGGACCGGGCCGATGGCAACGATTACGGGAACTCCGGGACCGGACAAGCTGACCGGAACCGAAGACGTCGACACCATTTTCGCTTACGGCGGCAATGATAGGCTCTATGGCCTAAGCGGTGCGGACTATCTCTACAGCGACCTGGGTAGAGACCGGCTCTACGGCGGCAGCGGTAACGACATACTGCTCTATGGAGCCAGCGGGGGTGACACCATCTACGGGGGCGATGGTGTCGACGCCTTCTTCTTCGCCGGTTCAGGGTCGGATAGGCTCTTCGGCGGCCTTGGCGCAGACAGCTTTCTCTACGGCACGCAAGGCAACGATGTCATCTTGGGCGATAGCGGTAACGATCGTGGCCTCTACGGTGGCGCCGGCCCGGATACCGTCAACGGTGGCAGCGGCGATGACACTGCCCTCTATGGCGACGATCGAAGCGATACCTTGATCGGCGGCGACGGTGCCGACAGCACACTGTACGGCGGCTCGCACGCCGATTTCATCTATGGAGGTGAGGGCGACGACTTCTCCCTCTTCGGCGATGCCGGCAATGACAGTATCTCTGCTGGAAGCGGCGACGACGCTTATCTCTTTGGCGGCGACGGCCGGGATACGGTGAGCGGTGGCAGCGGCAGCGACATAACGCTGGCGGGCGGCAGCGGGCGCGACATCCTCTCCGGCGATGACGGGGACGATTACTCGATCGACGGCGGCTCGGCCGCCGACACGCTCTACGGCGGAAGTGGCGCCGAGGCCTCTTTCTTCGGCGATCAGGGGAACGACATCATCTCCGGCGACAGCGGTGACGATTCTCAATTCTATGGTGGCGCCGGCCCTGACATGATCTTCGGCGGCGCCGGGATCGACATGTCTCTCTTCGGCGATGTCGGCGGAGACACCTTGGAAGGGAATGACGGCAACGACACGTCTCTAAGCGGTGGTGCCGGAAACGACTTGATTTACGGCGGTAGCGGAGTTGACCGCTATCTGGATGGCGGCATTGGTGACGACAGGATCTTCGGCGGCACCGGTGGCGATGGTGCATCCTACGGCGGTGGCGGCAACGATACGATCGAAGGCGGCGATGGAACCGATGTGTCCCTGCGCGGCAGCTCTGGAGACGATACGGTCTCGGGCAACAGTGGAGATGATTTCTTTCTGTACGGAGGCAGTGGCAACGACGTAATGCACGGCGACAGTGGTGGTGATTTTGTGTTCATTGCCGATAGCGGAGACGACACCCTCTATGGCGGCGACGGGGACGATAGTGCATTTTATGGCCAGGATGGAGCTGATACTCTTTTCGGCGGTACCGGAAATGATTCGATGATGAACGGCGGCACCGGTGACGATGACATCTACGGTGATACGGGCAACGACCAACTCCGTGGCAACGACGGCGATGATCACCTCTACGGTGGTGCCGGCTTTGACGCTCTCTACGGTGGTACCGGCGCCGACACCCTGCAGGGTGGGGCCAACCCCGACAGAGTCTATGGAGGCAGCGGAGACGACGTTTTCATCGTGGCCAGCCAGGGCGACTTTGTCGGTTACACTTATAACGGCGGGTCAGGGACCGACACGCTGGTGCTGGGAGGCGGGGCCACCATACCCGGCGGAGGGGCGAACCTGACCGACATCGACGTCACCGTTTAGGGCCGTGGGGCCCAGCGACTGGCACAGCGTCGTTTGAGATAATACCTCGTGCTGCCGAAGGCGCATCATTGCGAGGAGCGGTAGCGACGCGGCAATCCGGTGGGAAAGCGACCGCCGTTGTGCGCTGGATCGCGTCGCTGGCGCTCGCGATGACGCGGGTCTTTGTATCCGTGCATTGAAGAGCGAGCCCGCCCTTGGCTACCACGATGCAAGCCTCAAACAACAAACTCACACGCTCCCGCATGCCCCCACCGCCGTCATCGCGAGGAGGCGAAGCCGACGACGCGATCCAGTCAATCATGCGCGCTGACCATTCGGCGCTGCTCGTCCTCTGAACTGGACCAGCCGCACCGTCAAGATGACCCGGCCAGAAGCGCCTCGGCCTTCTCCACCGATATCTCGCCCGCGGCCACCATCGCCTTGGCGATTCGGTCGACGTTGGCTCCGCCTGCCCCCGCGGCAATGGCGATGTTGCGGGCATGCAGCGCCATGTGCCCGCGCTGGATGCCCTCGGTGGCGAGCGCCCTAAGGGCGGCCATGTTCTGCGCCAGGCCGACGGCGGCCACCACCTCGGCCAGCTCGTTGGCCGAATGCACCTTCATCAGCCTGAGAGCGGCCTGTGCCGCCGGGTGCGTCTTGGTCGCCCCGCCGACCAGGCCCAGCGCCAGCGGCAGCTCGATGCTGCCCACCAGGTGCCCCTCGCCGCTCCGCTCCCACCTGGTGAGCGGGCCGTAGCGGCCGGAACGCGCGGCCCAGGCATGGGCGCCGGCCTCGACCGCGCGCCAGTCGTTGCCCGTGGCGATCACCACCGGGTCGATGCCGTTCATGATCCCCTTGTTGTGGGTCGCCGCGCGATAGGGGTCGACTTCAGCGAGAGCGCAGGCCTCGACGATGCCGCGCGCAACGCGCTCTCCGACAAAGGCCTCAGTGGTCAGGGTCTCCGGCGCCAACTCCACTCGCGCCGAGACAGTGCGCAGGTCGGCGAGGTTCGAAAGGATCCTGAGCCGCGCCTCGCCGCCCGTGATCTCTTCGGCCAAGGGGGCGACGGCCTCGGCCATGGTGTTGACGGCATTGGCCCCCATGGCGTCGCGCACATCGACCAGGAGATGCAGCACCACCATGGGGCCGATGGCGGTCTGCTCGAAGACATGTACATCGATGTCCTTGCAGCCACCGCCAAGGCCCAGCAGCACCTGGTCGCGGGCGTTGGCTGCCTCGATGATCCGCGCGCGATCCGAGAGCAGCCTTTGCCGCGCGCCAAAGGGGTCGCCGATGCCCAGCAATTGGATCTGAGCGCGCATGACGGGGGCGGTGCTGCTGGCCTGAAAGCCGCCGTTCTCGCGCGCGATCCTGGCCATGAAGGAGGCCGCCGCCACGACGGAAGGCTCCTCGACTGCCATAGGCACCAGATAGTCTTGACCGTTGACCGAGAAATTGGTCGCGACGGCGAGCGGCAATTCGAAGGTGCCGACCACGTTCTCGATCATGGCATCGGCGGTCTCGATCGGCAGACTCGCCGCAGCGCTCAACGCGCCCAGATCGCCCCTCTCCAGGCCGGCGCCTGCCCGGACGCGTTCGAGGCGTTCTGCAGGAGGTATGTCCCTCAGTCCTGGCAAGCGAGACGAAGCGGCGCCCGCCTGGATTTCGCGCCTGTCGGATTCCATGCTTGTCGACCTCCGTCTTTTCCGCCGGATGATACACACTGCCTGATGGATTGCAGAGGGAACATCTTCTCCCTTCCCGTTTCAAGGCCTTAGACCGGCCCATCAAGAGGCACAGTGGACCCCGGGCTCTGGACAGGGGGACAGGCCTGTAGCACCCTCGACGCTTAAGGATCAGGTCGCATTGGGAGGCCTCAACCATGGCATTCATAGCGGGGACCCCCGGCCCCGATAGCTTGAGCGGGAGCGATGCGGTCGACACCATTCTGGGCTACGGCGACGACGACACGCTCTATGGCTTGAGCGCGTCCGACAGCCTCTTCGGCGGCGACGGCCGGGACAGCCTCTTCGGTGGCAGCGGCGACGATTCCTTTCATTTCGGTGGCAGCGGGAACGACAGCATCTCCAGCGGGCCCGGTTTCAACGTCTTTATCTACGGCGGGTCCGGACAGGACGTAAGCTTGGAGGGAGGATCCGGCGTCGATCGTCTCTACAGCGGTGGAGACGACGACACCAGGCTCTACGGCGGCGACGGCGGCGACACCATCGAGGCGGACGATGGCGCCGACACCAGCCTCTTCGGCGGCATCGGGCCGGATTCTCTTTCCGGTGGCAGTGGCGATGATATTTCTCTCTATGGTGGAGAGCAGGCCGATGTCATCATCGGCGACGAAGGCGATGACAGCTACCTCTACGGTGGCGGGGCAACGACACGATCTTCGGTGCTAGCGGTTTTGACGAGCAGCTGTCCGGCGGGTCGGGCGGTGACACGATCTTCGGCGGAACAGGAGGAGACGGTCGCCTTTTCGGTGGCGAGGGCATTGACACGATCTTCGGCGGCCAAGGCGGCGACGGCGTGGGCGGCGGAGGCAGTGCCGACATCCTCTACGGCGGCGAAGGAGTAGATAGAGTTTCTGGCGGCAGCGGCAGAGACACGCTCTACGGCAGTGCCGGTGGAGAATACCGCATGGCAGGCAACCTCAGCGTCGACATTATTCACGCGGAAGATGGCGACGACTCCTACATCGGCGGCGGTGCCGGCAGCGACACCATCTACGGCGGTAGCGGAAACGACGTGTCTCTCTTTGGCGCACTGCTCAACGACGACGTCGATGGCTCGGACGGCGCCGACAGGGTCTTCGGAGGCTCCGGCGACGACACCTCCTTGATCGGTGGCAGCGGGGCCGACTCGCTCAATGGCGACGAGGGCGCGGATTACCGGCTCTTCGGCGAGGTCGGCGACGACCGCGTCTATGGTGGCGAGGGCGACGATACCCGGATCGCGGGAGGCACCGGCGTCGATCTCCTCTACGGCGGCGACGGGGCCGATTCGATCCTCTTCGGCGGATCGCGGGCGGACGGGTTCTACGGCGGCAGCGGCGCCGACCAGAGCTTCTTCGGGGGCGACGGCGACGACCGCCTCTTCGGAGACAACGGCGGCGACAGCAGCCTCTTCGGTGGCAGCGGGAACGATTCCCTCTATGGGGCCGCCGGCAACGACAGCGCGCTTTACGGAGAGAACGGCGACGACCTCATCTACGGCAGCGGCGGGGACGACGCTCTCTTCTTCGGCGGCACGGGCAGCGACAGGCTGGCCGGCGGCGATGACAGCGACCTCTCCTTCTATGGGGACGCTGGCAACGACACACTGACCGGCGACAGCGGCGCCGACGCCAGTTTCGACGGTGGTGGTGGGGCGGACGTGCTGTCCGGCAACAACGGCGCCGACTCCTACTTCTACGGACGCAATGGCGAGGACGCGCTCTACGGTGGCGCCGGCGATGACCGGGGCTTCTATGGTGGTGCCAACGACGATCGCCTCTTTGGCGGCGGCGGTGCGGATACCATGAGCGGAGACGCCGGCGCCGATTCGGCTTTGGGCGCCAGCGGCGACGATGTCTTCGTCGTGGCCAACCAGGCCGACTTCGCCGGCTACCTCTATAACGGTGGCAGCGGGACCGACACCCTAATGCTGGGCGCCGGGGTGACGATAGGAGGCGGCGGGGCCGGGCTTGTGTCGATCGAGGTGACGCTCTACGGCTAGCACCGTAACCGGCCCAAGACGGCTGAACCGCTTTCTTAGCCCTGTCTAGACAGGCGAAATGCGCGTGACGGTGCATCACCACCATGCACTCCGCTGAAGATGCACCCCTATTTTTCTAGAATCGTTATCGATAGATCGGAACCGTACATATGAACTATAGTATCGTGTTGATATTTTTACAATCTATTTGACTTCCTGTGAAGCTGCCGATGTCATCGACTCTAAGGACGAACTCAAAGAAACCCCGCAAGCCGTCAGAATTACAGAAAAATCAGGTCCCGTATAGTGCGCGGCGAGGTGATTTCTATCAAGAGATGACTGGACAAGAGGGTTTCATCATATAATGATTGAGGGCGACCGACCGTCACTGCCAAGGAGCCCAGACAATGGCATTCATCCCGGGAACACCAGGTCCGGACACGCTGTCCGGCACCGATGCGCTCGACACCATCTTGGGGTACGGCGGAAACGACACGCTTTACGGGCTAAGCGCCGCGGACAGCCTCTATGGCGGGCTTGGACTTGACAGCCTCTTCGGCGGCAGCGGCGGTGACGGACCGGCCTTCGGCAGTTCGGGTCGTGACAGCCTTTTCGGCGGCGAGGGTGATGACAGCGCCTTCTACGGGGGATCGGGCGTTGACCGGCTTGCCGGGGACGAAGGCGCGGACTCAGGATTCTTCGGCGGCGCCGCCAACGACAGCATCGACGGCGGCGATGGCGATGACCGGGCAGTTTACGGCGACCCTGGCGCAGACATGCTATTCGGCGGCGGCGGGACGGACGAGAGCTTCTTCGGTGGCGCCGGAAACGACGTCCTCTATGGTGGCAGTGGCCAGGACAGCGGGTTTTACGGCGGCAGTGGTGGCGACCGAATCTACGGCGGGAGTGGCGACGACGGCGGATTGTTTGGCGGTAACAACTCAGACAGCCTGTTCGGTGGTAATGGAGACGATGAACTCCAAGGGTCTTCAGGCAACGACGTCTTGTATGGAGGCAGCGGCAGCGACACACTCAAGGGTGATACCAGCGCCGACCTCATCTTCGGCGGAAGCGCCCTCGACCTCTCCCTCGATGGCGGCCAAGGCTTCGACACGATCTATGGCGGTGATGGCAATGACCGGACCCTTTTCGGTGACTTGGGAAACGACCTGCTTTTTGGAGGCGACGGCAACGACTCACGCTTCTACGGCGGCATCGGCGCGGACGTGCTCTTTGGCGGTGCCGGTAGCGATCGCGCACTGCTAGGCAGCTCTGGGCAAGACAGCTTCTTTGGTGGCGATGGGAATGACCAGAGCTTCTTTGCCAGCAGCGGCGCTGATCGCCTCTACGGAGGAAGCGGCGCTGAGCGAGGCTTCTACGGTGGCAATGGCCGGGACCTCCTGTTTGGCGAATCGGCCAACGATAGCAGCTTCTTCGGCGGGTCCGGGCTTGACAGCCTGTTTGGCGGCGATGGCGATGACCAAAGTTTTTTCGGTGGCAGCGATGGGGATAGCCTCTTCGGGGGAAGCGGCAGCGACCGGCAGGTCTACGGTGGCAATGGCCGAGACCTCTTCGTAGCAGGCTCGGCGGACGATGGAGTGATCTTCGGCGGGTCCGGAGTCGACGGCCTCTACGGTGGCCAAGGCGAAGACTACGGCTTCTTCGGCGGCGGCGCGAGCGACAGGCTTTACGGCGGAAGCGGCGCGGACTCCGCGCTCTACGGTGACGGCGGCAGCGACAGAGTCTTTGGCGATTCCGCGTCGGACTCTGCTATTTTTGGCGGTGGAGGCGCGGACTCTCTATTCGGCGGTGCCAGTGAGGACAGGGGGCTTTACGGAGAAAATGGGAGCGATCGCCTCTACGGTGGCGACGGCTTGGACACCATGCTGGTCGGCGGGAGCGGATCCGACAGCCTTTATGGTGGCAACGCCAGGGACTCCCTGCTGTACGGCGGGGCTCAAGCCGACCTCGTCGATGGCGGCGGCGGCCGGGATGCGAGCCTCTTCGGCGATGACGGAAATGACAGTCTTTCAGGCGGTGGCGGGGCCGATAGTCTCTTGTTCGGCGCCATTGGTGCCGATCGAATCTTCGGCGATGACGGCGACGACGCCTCGCTATACGGGCAAAATGGCAAGATGTCATTTGGGGTGGCACCGGGGGCGACGGCGAAGCCTTCGGCGGGACCGGGTTCGACACGCTCTACGGCGGTGATGGGAACGACACCTCCTTCAGCGGTGACGGCGGCAGCGACCGACTTTCCGGCAACAGCGGTAACGACGCCTACTTCGAAGGAGGTGGCGGAGCAGACGTGCTCTCCGGCAACAACGCAGCCGATTCTTACTTCTACGGTCGAAACGGTCAGGACCTGCTTTACGGGGGTGCCGGAGACGACCGCGCCTTCTACGGTGGCGACGGCAACGACCGCCTCTATGGAGACGGGGGTGCCGACAGCCTGAGCGGTGATGCGGGCGCCGACCAGCTCTTCGGCGGCAGTGGCGACGATGTCTTCCTGGTCGCCGATCAAAGCGATTTCCTGGGCTACCTTTACGATGGCGGCGCCGGGGCGGACACGCTGCTGCTGAGTGCCGGTGTCACCATTGGCGGGGGTGGAGGCGGGCTCGTCTCGGTCGAGGTCACGCTCTACGGCTAGCGCCCTCACGCGGCAACCGATGCTTGCGAATGCAGTCAGACGCGAGTGGGACCAAAGCGACTTGGTAACCAGGGCCGGGAGGCTACGTCGTGGCACCTCCCCTGGCGCCGGCTAGCCAGTGCGTTGACAGTTGGTCTCGACGAAAAAGCCGTACTGCTGCACTTGGGCTTCGCTGTAGGGCAGATACATCTGCCCTGGTCCGATCGGCCGCGACCAAAAGCTGATCACGCCGAACTGCGGCGTCGCCAGGCGGATGATCACGACTGCATGCCCGTGCTCGGCCGAATAGATGTACTGCCAGCTGCCCTGCCCGGTGAAAGGCTGCACGGCGCGCTGCAGGTTGACGTTGTAAAGAGCGCCCTTGGCAATTGCGCCCCTGTCCTGGGTCAGGGCGATTTCCGCCTCCCAGGAATAGTTGTCCGAAGGATTTCCACGCGCGGTTTGCGAGGTCTTCTGGCAGAGCCAGAGACCCGCCGGGGCAAAGGACTGCTCCAAGGGTGTCAACTGCCTTGCCGCCACGGGCATTGCGGCAAGGCAGGCAAGAGCGACAAGCAGGACTACGAGAAGGCGCATCGGGCATCCCTTGAAGACCTTGTGGCGGACGATCGCGAGACAGGCCCTCAGCCTGCCAAAGTTTGACGCGCGCGTCACCAAGGGAGACGAAACCTCCGCGTTTTGCCGAATGCCGAGCCTTGCCAGTCTTTGCCAAGGGTCCGCACAGCCGCAAGCTGTGGTTGGACAGGGATACCAATGTCCTTGGGCGCGATCATTCCCGACGCAGGAATCCCATCGACCGGATTCGCCTCGCAACACCGACAGAATCGCTAAGGGCAAAGCGATGGACCCAGCTATCGGCATGCTGTGATGTGGATAGCTTGTCGAATTGCACCGCCCTGTTGCTTGATCGCCATTGCGCAGGAACACTCAAGTGAGAAGAGTATCAATCCGGTCAAGATACCGGAATCTTGCGCCACAAACCAGCCGATCCAGAGATCTCTCAAAAAAGGCGAAAATTCGTAATCTGGCTTATATACATTTTTCACCACAAATTGGCGACAAGGAGGATGATTGACCGGAGATTTGGGATCCTCTGTTCGGCCGGAACAGAGATCAACATGGCCGCAGGCACGATCTCGCGGCCATTATTTGATGCAGTCGAACAGCTCCAGGCCCGACTCTCACAGCGGTGGTCGCCAGTGGCCCGAAACCTCCAAGAGACGGCTGGACAAAGCCCTCGAAGCGGTGAATCGTGCGGAGCCACGAGCAAGGCACCCGAAGAGGAGGCACAGGCAATGGCGTTCATTCCAGGCACAGAAGGTCCCGATACTCTAACCGGCACTGACGACGTCGATACCATCCTGGGGTACGGGGGTAACGACAAACTCTACGGCATCAGCGCGGCGGACACGCTTTACGGCGGCACCGGGCGCGACAGCCTCTTTGGCGGCAGTGGGGTTGACTCTCTCGACGGTGGCAGCGGGCGAGACTCCCTCTTTGGTGGCGACGGGGACGATGCCGGCCTCATGGGGGAAAGCGCAGCCGATACGATGTACGGCGACCTCGGTGCGGACGGCCTGATCTTCGGAGAGCTGGGGGACGACACGGTCTACGGCGGCAGCGGCGCGGACACCTACCTCTACGGCGGCGCTGGCCCCGACCTGCTTGCCGGTGGATCCGGAGAAGACTCGCTGCTCTTCGGCGATCAGAGCGGGGATACGATAGAGGGCGGTGAGGGAGCCGACGGCCAGATGTTCGGGGGCTTCGGGAACGACAGCCTTCTCGGCAACGCCGGCGATGACACCAGCCTGGACGGCGATGCTGGCGCCGATAGGATCTATGGTGGCCTCGGCGACGACACAGTCCTCAGGGGTCTGACCGGTAACGACTACCTCTTTGGTGGCAGTGGCAGCGACGAGTTCCTCCGTGGCGGAACGGGTCGTGACAGCATTTCCGGTGGCAGCGGCGGCGATAGCTACCTCTATGGTGGCTCCAGGATCGATACGCTGTTCGGCGGCGACGGCACGGATATCGCGCTCTATGGCGCCGTCGGAAACGATAGGGTTTTTGGTGGCACCAGCGTCGACATCGCTCTCTTTGGCGGCGACGGCGTCGACAGGGTCTACGGCGACGATGGTGCAGACACCGCGTTGTCTGGCGGAACGAATTCAGATGTTGTTTCGGGCGGTGCGGGCAACGACTTTTCCCTATTCGGCGGACTAGGAGACGACACGGTATCCGGAAACGCCGATGACGACACCCATTTGGACGGCGGCCAGGGGGACGACACGCTCTACGGCGGTCAGGGTGCTGACAGTCTCTTGTACGGAGGCACCGGAGAAGACTTGATCATCGCCGGCGGCGGCGCCGACGCCTCCGCCTACGGAGGCGCAGGCAACGACACGGTCGTGGCCGGCGACGGCGGTGATGGCTATTTCGACGGCGGTGGCGGCAATGACGTGCTGGCGGGCGACAGTGGCAACGACGGTTACTTCTACGGAGCCGGCGGCGAAGACCTCCTTGTGGGCGGCAGCGGCGTCGACTTCCTTTTCTACGGCCGAAATGGGGACGATGTTATCTTCGGTGGCGAGGGCAGCGACGTAGGCCTCTACGGCGGCGCGGATCGCGATAGCATGTACGGCGGTGAAGGCGCCGACACCATGCTGGGCGACGATGGCGTCGACCGTATGGAAGGGGGCGACAACAATGACGTCCTGTTCGGCGGAAGCGCCGGTGACAGTACTCTGTCCGGACAGGGCGGCGCCGATACGCTCTACGGCGGCAGCGGCGACGACTCCTATGTTTTCGGCGGTGGTGGATCGGATCTCATCTACGGTGGCGACGGCCGAGAAGTAATCGTCTACGGCGGCGGTGGCGATGACGTCTTTGACGGTGGCAGCGGCGACGAGTTCTTCGTGCGCGCGCAAAGCGGACTGGACATCATCCGGCTGGACAGCGGAGGCGATGCCTTCATCTACGGTGGATCCTCGTCCGATTCCATCTACGGTGGGGCCGGCAATGACACCCGCTTGTACGGCGACTATGGAGACGACTTCATCTACGGCGGAAATGGCAGCGATTCGCGGCTTCTCGGTGAATCCGGTCAGGACGTCATTTACGGCGGCGGGGGAAATGACGAAGACCTGACTGGCGGTGGCGGCGACGACAGGATCTACGGTGACGGCGGCAATGACGAGGTCTACGGCGGAGACGGCGCCGACACCTTGGCTGGCGGTGCCGGATCAGACACTGTTCTGGGCGGCAGCGGGAACGACATCTTCCTAGTCGCCAGTCAAGGTGATTTCGTCGGCTACCTCTATAACGGAGGGACCGGAACCGACACCTTGATCCTGGGAGAGGGCGCGACCGTCCCAGGCGGCGGTGGCTCGCTCATCTCTATCGACGTCACGATTTGAGGCTGATTTTCGCAACCCCTCCGCTGTCAGTTGCGGCCGCGGAGGGGTGAGCCGTTCTAGATAGATGCCCGGTTGGTCGTGATTGGCGCCAAACGGGTAGATCTCTTACTTGAACACTTTGGGTGATGGCCGGGCTTGCCGGGCGTCGACTACGGTTCTCCGAAGCTCAGACGCATCTTTGCCCAGTCGCGAAGCTGTGATAGTCTCCTGCCCACTGCTCCATGGGGTATGGGCTGAGGCGTAAACGCTCGTTCGAGGCGGTTATGCTCTGTTTGTCCTGTTCCCTCGCCTCGGAAACGCTTGAGAGAGCTTGAAGCAAGGAGGCGCGACCCATGGCGTTTATCCCAGGCACCTCGGGACCGGATTCCCTCTACGGAACAGACCTGGCCGACAGCATCTTCGGCTACAGCGCGAACGACACGCTCTACGGTGACAGCGGCAACGACCAGCTCTTCGGCGGCGAAGGCCGGGATTCTCTCTTCGGTGAGTTCGGCGACGACTTCTGGCTCTACGGCGGCAGCGGTCGCGACGGGCTCTACGGCGGCTACGGCGCCGATCAAAACCTCTATGGAGGATCCGGCACCGATTCCCTATTTGGTGGACCTGATGAGGATAGTGGCCTCTTTGGAGACCTGGGGAGCGACACCATCGAAGGGGGCGATGAAGAGGACATCAGCCTCTATGGCGGTGCCGGCCCGGATAGGATTTACGGCGGCAGCAATAGCGATAGTCTCTTGGGTGGTGACGACAGCGCCGACGTTATCTTTGGAGGTGACGGAGTGGATAGTCGCCTCTACGGCGGAGAGGGCAGCGATACCATCTATGGCGGTGACGGTAACGACGGCGACCTTGTCGGTGGTAGCGGCAGCGACACTCTGGCCGGTGACGATGGCGCCGACTCCTTCTTCTTGGCCGGGTCGAACGCCGACATCCTCTCTGGCGGTAATGGATCGGATCAGCTCTTCTATGCTGAACAGGGCAACGACACGCTTTTCGGCGGTCGCGGCAGCGACTACTACTTTTATGGCGGCCTTGGTCGGGACCGGCTCAACGGCGGGGCCGCCGGCGATTTCTCTTTCTACGGCGGGTTCGGGAACGACACTCTGAACGGTGCCGGCGGTGACGACAGCTTCCTTTTCGGTGGATCGTCGGCCGACTCGCTTTTCGGCGGCGCTGGGGCAGACAGCCGCTTCTACGGTGATGCCGGCAGCGACGAGATCAACGCAGGCGGCGGGATCGACGCCTACCTCTTCGGAGTCAGCGGCGGCGACCGGCTGAACGGCGGCGGAGAGGACGACAGTCTTCTCTTCGGGGGCGTCGGCAACGACCGGCTCTACGGATCAGAGGGAAACGACGGTGTCCTCTATGGCGACGAGGGTGTGGATTCCCTCTACGGAGGATCCGGTAACGACTCCTTCCTGGCCGGCGGGGCGAATGCCGACTCGATCTTCGGAGGCAGCGGCGATGACGCCAGGCTTTCCGGTGAGCAGAATGCGGACAGCATCGACGGTGGCGACGGCAATGACTACCTCATCTTCGGTGGCGACGGCAGCGACGTGATCGATGGTGGGGCCGGATACGACTTTTTCCTCTATGGCGATGCCGGGGACGACACCCTGCTAGCCGGCGATCAGGCCGATACCTCGGTCTTCGGCGGTGGCGGCCGGGACAGCCTCTTCGGTGGCGGCGACAATGATTCCTTCTTCTTCGGCCGCAATGGTGACGACGCACTTTATGGTGGCGGAGGGCGCGACGGCTTCTTCTACGGCGGCGCCGGCGCGGACCGCCTCTACGGTGGTGCGGGCGACGACCGGCTCTATGGAGGCGATGATGCCGACACGCTCACTGGTGGCGCCGGTTTCGATAACCTTATCGGCAACAGCGGCGACGACATCTTCATCGTCGCCAGCCAAGGCGACTTTGCAGTAGGCTACTTCTATGATGGTGGGTCAGGCACCGACACCTTGATCCTGGAGGTGGCGCCACCATCCCGCAAGGCGGCACGGGTTTGAACTCGATCGAAGTCACGCTTTAGGGCGAGCGCGGAGGAGGGCGTGCGGCGGATCAACTGCAGCATTGCCCCCCGCCCTCCTGTGCACCGCGCCCTTAGGAGATTGAGGGGCGGGTCAAGGCCCCCTACCCGCTCCCTGTTTGCGCTCCCTCTCAACGGAGCAGGCTGATTTCTGCGACGTGGCCGAGCTAGGGCTTGATCGACCACCCTTCGCCCCAGCCGTGCAAGGCCATCGGCCAAGGAAAACTTCATCGGGAGGAACAGGCGATGGCTATCATTTATGGAACACCGGGCCCGGACTCGCTGGACGGAGGGTCCGCCGACGACACGATCTTCGGCTACGGAGCGAGTGACACGCTGTTCGGCGTCAGCGGCGCCCGACCGGCTCTACTACGGCGCCGTCGGCAGCGACACCCTCGTCGGCGGTGACGGGGCTGACCAGTTCCTTTGCGGCAAAATGGGGAACGACGTGCTGTCGGGCAACGGCGGTGACGATACCGCACTGATTGGATTTGATGATAACGACAGGATCTATGGCGGTGACGGTTCGGATCAGAGGCTTTTCGGTGATGCCGGTGACGACAGCCTGGACGGCGGCAGTGGTAACGATACTTCGCTGTTTGGCGGCAATGGAGACGACAGGCTTGCCGGAGGCAGTAGCGCCGACCAGTCACTTCAGGGTGAATCGGGGGCGGACCGCATCTATGGCGACGATGGTGCTGACAGCCACTTGAACGGTCGCTCGGGCGATGACTCAATTTACGGCGGGTCTGGGGACGACCTCAACCTACGGGGTGAGGCCGGCAACGACATCGTCGTCGGTGGCGACGGCGCAGACATGATGCTCTGGGGAAAGCTGGGCGACGACACGCTCTCGGGAGGCAGCGGCAACGACATCGATTTCGAGGGCGACGGAGGAGCGGACATTCTCTTCGGCGGTAGTGGAGACGATAGCCGCTTCTTTGGTCAAGACGGGGCCGATACCCTCTACGGCGGCGACGGCGGCGACCGAAGCCTCTATGGCGGAAACGACGGCGACAATATCTACGGTGATGAAGGTAATGATACATTCCATGGGCGGCGACGGTGGCGACACACTGACCGGTGGCGCTGGCATGGATTCGGCCTTTGGCGGCAGCGGTGACGACACCTTCATCGTAGCAAGCCAGGGGGACTTTGCCGGCTATCTCTATGACGGTGGGGCCGGCACTGACACGCTGATCCTGAATGGCGGCGCTACCATACCCGTGTGGTGGCGCCGGTCTCGTCGATATCGAGGTCACGATTTAGCGCGAGTGGTCTCGCAAGCGAGTGCGGCTGAAAAGGGGGGCTCCAGCTCGTTCGAGAAGATGAACGGGAAGGACTCCCTCCCCCCGCCCATTGCCGTTTGCACATTGAAACCTCCGGCCTCGCGTCGAGGGGTGTGAATGCACTTAGCCGCCGAGATTGTTGTCGGCAGCACATTGTGATACACTTTCTGTCAATAAGTATTCGTTAAGTGCGTAAGGGAGGCATAAGCCATGGCGTTCATACCGGGGTCTCCAAATCCCGATACGCTGTTTGGGACCAGCGACGCCGACACCATCCTGGGCTACGGCGCCAATGATACACTATACGGCGCAAGCGGAGCCGATAGTCTCTATGGAGCGCGCGGCGACGATACGCTGATCGGAGGCAGCGGTGCCGACATCTCCGCCGAGGGCGACAGCGGCCGTGATCTGATCGACGGGGGGTCGGGAACGATTCTTACCTCTTCGGCGGTTCTCGGGCCGATGTGCTGATCGGCGGGTCCGGTGCGGATGCCTTTCTCTACGGCGGTGTCGCCGACGACAGTCTTTCCGGAGGCAGCGGTAACGACGCCAGCCTCTTCGGCAGCGCCGGCCTGGACAGGCTCTCCGGTGGCAGCGGTGCCGACAGCCATCTGGACGGTGGCGCCAACGCCGACTCGATCTATGGCGGCGAGGGTGCAGACACAGCTCTCCTTGGCGAGCGTGCCAACGACACCATCTTCGGCGGCGATGGCGACGACCGTAGCTTCGACGGCCAGCGTGGCGGCGACCTGCTCTACGGCGGCAGTGGCGTGGACGCCTACTTCTACGGATACGTCAGCCCGGACGGTCTCTACGGTGGTACTGGCGACGACTACTCCTTCTACGGTGGCGCCGGGAATGACTCCCTCTTTGGCGGCAGGGGTGCCGATTCCTTCTTTCACGGGCAGGGCAAGAGGGATCTCCTCTATGGTGGCAGCGGCGACGATGCCAATTTTTTCGGAGGCGGCGGTATCGACAGTCTGCTGGGAGAGGAAGCCTCCGACGCCTATTTCTATGGTCGGGCGGCCAGCGACAAGCTTTACGGTGGCGACGGCGAGGACAGCAACTTTTTCGGCGGTAACGACAACGACACGATCTATGGAGGCGACGGAGAAGACCGGATCTTGGACGGTGGGTCGGGCAGCGATCGTCTCTATGGCGACAGCGGTGTCGACAGTCTTCTCTATGGCGGCAATGGAAACGACAGACTCTTCGGCGGCACCGCAAACGACTCCTTCCTCTATGGGGGAGACGGCGCAGATAGCCTGTCGGGCGACAGTGGAAACGATGAGAGCTTTGTTGGAGGCGCCGGCTCCGATGACCTCTTCGGTGGCTCCGGCTTCGACTCCTTCTTTTATGGTGAAGGCGGCGACGACCGCATCTACGGTGGCTACGATCCCGACCTCTCCTTTTTCGGCGGCGCCGGGGCGGACACGATCTTCGGTGCCGAGGGCTTGGAAAACCGCCTTTATGGCGGCAGCGGCGACGACAGTATTTATGGCGGTGAGCGGGGCGACAATGCTCTCTTCGGTGATAGCGGTAGCGACATCGTTCACGGCGATACCGGAGACGATCGCAGCCTCTTCGGTGGCAGTGGTGCAGACAGCCTGTTCGGCGACCAAGGTCTGGACGAGATCTTCTTCGGTGGCGAGGGCGACGACAGGCAGTTTGGCGGCGCTGGCAGCGACGGTGAGCTCTATGGTGGCAGCGGCCAGGACTTCCTCTATGGCGATGGCGATAGCGATAGCAGGTTCTACGGTGGCAGCGGCCAGGACCAGCTCTTCGGCGGCCTCGGTAACGACAGCGAGTTCGATGGTGCCGCTGGCAGCGACACCCTCTACGGCGGCTCGGGTGCCGATTTCGCCTTTCGAGGCAGAGACGGCGACGACAGCCTCTTCGGTGGCAGCGGCAATGACAGCAACTTCTCTGGATCCACCGGCGATGATCAGATTCGTCTCGAGAGCGGCGACGATTTTCTGGTCACCGGCGGAAATGGTGCGGACACGCTCTACGGCGGCGCCGGCTTCGACGTCTACTTGAGGGGCGATGGCGACAAATTCAACGCGGACGGCGGCGACACTCTCTTCGGCGGCAGCAACGGCGACACTATTTTCATCGGCGGGTCAGGAGACGATGTCATCTCCGGCGATAGCGGCAGCGACACCACCCTTCTGGGCGAGGAAGGCATGGACGCCCTCTTCGGCGGTGAGGGCATGGATTTCGAACTCTTTGGGGGAGATGCGGCCGACAGCCTCTACGGCGGCGGCGGTGACGACGCTGGCCTCTTCGGCGGCACCGATGATGACGGCATCTCCGGTGACGGGGGTAACGACTTCCTCTACGGCGATGATGGCGGCGACACGCTCATCGGTGGCTCCGGCTCCGACACCGCCTTCGGAGGCAGTGGAAACGACATTTTCCTAGTGGCAAGCCAGGGCGACTTCGCCGGCTATCTCTATGACGGGGGAAGCGGAACCGACACCTTGGATCTGGCGCCAGGCGTCACCATCCCGGGCGGCGGCACGTTGATCTCTATTGAGGTCACGATCTAGCAATCAGGAGTGTGGCCTGAGCGAATGCCTGAACCAAGTGCTAGAGGGCGCGCCCAGGAGGCGACCGGCGCAGTTCGGTGACAGGCGCCACTTTCCCGCTCGACAGAGCAGTCAGCGAGTGAATCGCGCAGCTACCGGCTGTTTCGCTATGCTGCAGCCATCGCTTTCTTGTGTTCGATTGATGCTGTACACTCTAGGGAGCCTTACCTTGGAGGGCCGGGCCAGCGGGCCGCATTCGCACGGCCTTTCGAACGAGGATAGAGCAACCTTGCCAAGACCTTAGCTGACACAAGCACTAATGGGGGCGGGCACGATGGCATTCATACCAGGAACTCCGGGACCAGACACACTCTTCGGGGGCTCTGCCGCCGACACCATCTACGGCTATGGGGCGAACGACACCCTGTCCGGAGAGAGCGCCGCCGACCGGCTTTACGGCGGTACCGGCCGAGACAGCCTCTTCGGGGGCAGCGGTAACGACCGCTTCCTCTATGGAGGCAGCGGGACCGACAGGATCTACGGTGGGCTTGGCGTCGACGCGGATATTCGCGGATACCAGGGGAGCGACAGCCTCTTCGGGGGCGACGGCAACGATCTGCGCGTCCTGGGCGATGATGGTCCAGATCGGCTTTTTGGGGACTCCGGCGCTGACTTCTCCTTCTTCGGCGGCGACAGTGGCGATCGCTTCTACGGAGGCTCCGGAGTCGACAATCGCTTCTACGGTGACGCCGGCAATGACACTCTCTTAGGTGAGACCGGCAACGACTTGGCTCTCTACGGCGGCGGCGACGCCGATTCGATCCTGGGCGGCAGTGGAAACGACTCCTTCCTACGAGGTGACCAGGGAAATGACAGCGTCTTTGGTGGCGACGGCCGGGACGTCTCCTTCTACGGCGGAGAGGACGCCGACCTGTTGGCCGGTGGTTCCGGCAAAGACTACAACATGTTCGGCGACAGCGGCAGTGACCTCATCCTGGGCGACAGCGCAGATGATCAATTGCTTGCCGGGGGATCAGGTTCCGACTCTCTGGCCGGCGGCGACGGCTCGGACGTGAATCTTTTTGGCGGAGAGGGCGGAGACGTCGTCGGGGGCGGAAACGATAATGATCAGATCCTCTATGGCGAGGGCGGAAACGATACGCTCTTCGGCGGAAGCGGCGCCGACACACGCATCGACGGCAAGAGCGGCCGTGACATCGTCAACGGGGACAGCGGAAACGATACCTCTCTCTTGGGCGGGTCCAAAGCCGACACGATCTATGGTGGCGATGGAGATGACATCTCCTTCTTCGGCGGCCTCGGCAATGACACAATCACAGGCGCCGGCGGCGACGATCGGGTGTTTTTCGGCGACGCGGGCTCCGACTCCATGGCCGGCGGCGCGAATGTCGACTCGCTCTTCTTCGGGGGCCTCGGCAACGACGTTCTCTCCGGGGGTGGCGGCAAGGACGCCGGCCTCTACGGCTCGGATGGCCGAGACAGCATCTATGGTGGCTTGGGCGACGATTTTCTTCTGGAAGGGGGTACCAACGCCGATGTGATCGCCGGTGGCGACGGGGCGGACTTCTCCTTCTTCGGCGGGCTCGGCAGGGACCTGCTTTATGGCGGCAGCGGTGCCGACACCGTGCTCATGGGCGAAGGCAGTGCCGATACCATTGCCGGCGGCGACGGCGCGGATTCCCTGCTGTCCGGGGACGCCGGAAACGACACGGTTGCGGGCGATAGCGGAAACGATGGCGGCCTTTATGGCGATACGGGCTCCGACCTGGTGCGAGGAGGCTCGGGCGACGACTTCAATCTCAGGGGCGGAGCCAATGCCGACTCCCTTTACGGCGGCGATGGCACGGACAGCCTGCTTTATGGTGAGGATGGTAACGACAAGCTCTACGGCGATGGGGGCGATGATGTCTCCCTCGAGGGAGGTCAAGGCGATGACGGCATCTTCGGTGGCCTTGCCAACGACAGCCTTCTGCGCGCTGGAACGGGAGACGATGCCGTCTTCGGTGGCGCGGGCGATGATGTCTCCGCCTTCGGCGACAACGGCGTCGACATCCTGGGAGGCAACGACGGCGCCGACTCCTTCTTCTATGGCGATGGCGGTGACGACAGCCTCTCCGGCGGCAGCGGCGGCGATGCCAACCTCTACGGCGGCGGCGGTGCCGACAGACTGGCAGGGGACAGCGGCGACGATTCCTTCCTCTTCGGCCGCAACGGCATCGACAGCATCTTCGGAGGCGACGGCGATGACGCCGACCTCGCCGGCGGCGGGGGTGACGACTTCCTTTACGGCGACAGCGGCGACGACCAGCTATTCGGAAATTCCGGTGCCGACCTGATCTACGGCGGTGCCGGTATGGATACCGGCTACGGAGGCAGCGGCGACGACATCTTCGCAGTGACGACCCAAGGGGATTTCGCCGGCTATTTCTATGACGGGGGTGCGGGGACCGATACCTTGGTGCTGGGTGCGGGTGTGACTATTCCCGGTGACGGCAGCGCCCTTGTCTCCATCGAGGTCACACTCTAGCGATTGCGCCCCCGGAGCCTCGCAGAGTCGCAGCCAGGAACGGACTTCTGTCGAAACGAGTAAGTCTATACTCATGGACATCCCTACCCCGGGGGCACGGAGCCCATGACCGCGCGCCCACTACCTCCTTTCGTGGCAGGCCGGACTGTGGTATAGTCTGGTTCCTCTGTGGACGGCATGACGGCGCTGAAGCGGGAGACGAGCGCCACCTTCACTACGCAGAGACCCCCGCTTCTTTCAGTTTCTTCAATAGGTTGAAACGCAAATGAAGGGGGCTTGAAGGGTCATGGCATTCATTCCAGGCACACCGGGGCCGGACTTTCTGGTCGGAACCTCCTTGGCTGACGTCATCGTCGGCTATGGGGCAGCCGACACGCTGATCGGCCTCACCGGATCCGATACGCTGTTTGGTGACACGGGAAAGGATACGCTCGACGGCGACGTCGGTGACGATACCTCGCTTCTGGGCGGAAGCGGCGGGATGTCGTCGGCGGTGGCCCAGGTGACGACACGCTTCTCGACGGCGGGGCAGGCAGCGACACCGTGAACGGCGGCCCCGGGGCAGATGCTACCTTCGTCGGCGGTCCGGGCAGCGATACCCTCATGGGCGACAGCGGCGCTGATTCCTTCTTTGACGGTGGAGACGGCCCCGACAAGATCTTCGGGGGCCTTGGCGACGACCGTACCCTGCTTGGCGAAGACAGCGCCGACACCCTTGCCGGCGACAGCGGAGCGGACGCCTACCTGCTTGGCGAGCTTGGCGACGACATGCTCTTCGGCGGCAGCGGCAGCGACAGCTTACTCTTTGGCGCAGACGGTGCCGATACCCTCTTTGGCGGAGCTGGAGCGGACACGACGCTGGCCGGCGATTCCGCTAGTGACGTCATCGACGGCGGCGAGGGGGACGATGTCTATCTCTTTGGCGGCTCTCGCGTCGACTTCGTCATGGGCGGGGAAGGCGCGGACAGCTACCTGTTTGGAGGCAACGCCAACGACACCCTTTCCGGCGGCAGCGGCGGCGATTTCGGTCTCGACGGCGAAAGCGGCCGCGACCTTCTCTTGGCCGGCAGCGGCGACGACAGCGTTCTTCTCGGCGGCTCCAGATCGGATGCGATCTATGGCGGCGAGGGAACAGACTCCCTCCTCGACGGTGGATTGGGAAACGATACCATCGACGGCGGCAGTGGCGACGACGCCTCCTTCTATGGCGGAGGGGGCGGCGACACGCTCTTCGGAGGGTCGGGCAGTGACAGCTCGCTTGACGGGGGTTCGAACGCCGACAAGGTCTTTGGCGGAGACGGGGCGGACTTCGCCCTCCTCGGCTACTTCGGAAATGACACACTTTCCGGCGATGACGGTGACGACTCCCTGTTCGCCGGCGAGGACGGCGCCGACTCTCTCTCCGGCGGCGTGGGGGCAGACGCCTCCTTCTTCGGTGGGGAGGCCAAGGATAGCCTCGCTGGCGACAGTGGCGACGACTCCTTTTTCTATGGCGGCGGTGGCTCTGATGGGCTGTCCGGCGGCTCGGGCAGTGACGGCTACTTCTATGGCGGCACCAACGCCGACTCGCTCTATGGCGGCGACGGCGCGGACCTCGCCTTCGAAGGGGGGCTTGGAGATGACAGCGTGTTCGGTGGAGGCGGCAGCGATGCGACCTTGCGTGGCAAGGAAGGCGATGACCGTGTCTATGGCGGAGGCGGAGCGGATAGCTATCTCTACGGAGAGGCTGGCGATGACCTGGTCTCCGGCGGTGGCGGGGATGACACCTTTGCGGCTGGCGGCACCGGCGCCGACAGCCTTGCCGGCGGCCGCGGCGCGGATGAGAGCTTCTTCGGCGATGGCGGCGCCGACAGGCTTTCCGGCAACAGCGGCGCCGATGCCTATTTCTATGGGGCAGGCGGCAGCGACACGCTCATGGGCGACAGCGGCGCAGACTCCTTCTTTTTCGGCCGCAATGGCGGCGACAGCCTGTTCGGCGGCTTAGGAGACGATGGCGGGCTCTTCGGTGGCGCAAACGATGATGCCCTCTATGGTGGTTCGGGCGCCGATGTTCTACTAGGCGATGCCGGCGACGACTTTGCCGTTGGTGGATCAGGCGCAGATGGCCTGTTCGGTGGCAGCGGCTACGATGCCTTTTTCATTGGCGGTGACGGAGCCGACAGCATCTATGGCGGCAGCGGGGTCGACAGCATACTGTTCGGCGCATCGGGAGACGACCGCATCTACGGTGGTGATGGGATCGATGTGGCTCTCATCGGCGGTAGTGGCGCCGATGCGGTCTTCGGAGACTCGGGCTTTGATGGCCCGCTATACGGTGGCCTCGGCGACGATAGCGTCTATGGAGGCAGCGGCGACGACCGTTCGCTATACGGCGGCGACGGTGACGACACGCTGAGCGGTGGTGCGGGCTCCGATACCGCCTACGGCGACAGCGGCAGCGACATCTTCCTGGTGGCGAGCCAAGGCGATTTCGTAGGCTACACCTACGACGGTGGCTCCGGGACCGACACCCTGGATCTGGCCCCTGGCGTCACCATCCCGGGCGGAGGGACCGGGCTTGTCTCCATTGAGGTTACCATCTGAGGCCGAGGGCGCTCCGTCAGAAGCTCGGAGATGGGCGTTTTCGGCAACTTTCATCCGCTCTAATAGCGAACATTGGGGGCGTGGGCAGTGGCATTCATTCCAGGAACCCCGGGGCCGGACACACTTCTTGGCACCAGTGCCGATGACACCATTCTGGGCTACGCCGCGGGCGACACGCTCTATGGGGGTAGCGGCGCCGACAGCCTCTACGGCGCTGTGGGAAGAGACAGCCTCTTCGGTGGCAGCGGCGGCGACACCTCGCTCTTTGGCGCAAGCGGGCGCGACCTCGTCTTTGGCGGTGACGGTGACGACCGCTATCTCTATGGCGGCTCGGCCGCCGACACCATCGCCGGCGGGCTCGGCCGGGACCGCTTCTTGCGGGGCGAACAAGGAAACGACACGCTGTTGGGCGGCAGCGGTGACGAGTTCTACATTTATGGCGGCGAGGGCCCCGATTCGATCGCGACCGGGTCCGGCAATGACAGCTATCTTTACGGCGGCGCGAGCGCCGACACCCTGTCCGGCGGCGTGGGAGAGGACTTCGCCCTTTCCGGCGACCTCGGTGATGATACGGTCTTTGGCGGCGACGACTACGATTACTCTCTATTTGGCGGAGACGGCGTCGACATGGTCTTCGGCGGCGCCTATGAGGACAGATCACTCTTCGGAGGATCCGCTGAGGACAGCATCTCCGGCGACGGAGGCGACGATTCCTTCCTCTACGGCGGCAGCCGCAGCGACAGTGTGTCCGGCGGGGTGGGAGCCGATGGCATCTTAGGTGGTGGCAACGGGAACGACACGCTCTCCGGTGGCAGTGGCAACGATGACCGGCTTTCCGGCGAAAGCGGTCGCGACCATATTTCTGGCGGCAGTGGCGCGGACAGGGTCCTTCTCGGTGGATCCAGAGCCGACACGATCTACGGCGACGATGGGGCGGACGATACGCTCTACGGCGGGGTTGGGAACGACACGCTCTATGGCGGCAGCGGCAGTGATCGCTATCTTCGCGGCGATGACGGCGTCGACATGATCGATGCCGGATCGGGGGACGATGGTCTCCTCTACGGGGGTGCGAAGGTTGATATCTTGTCAGGCGGTCACGGTTTCGATTCCTACCTTTCTGCCGGACTCGGAAACGACAGCCTCTCCGGAGATTCTGGAAACGATCGTGGTCTCTATGGCGGCAATGGCGGCGACTTGGTGACCGGCGGATCCGGTGACGACAGCATGCTTTTCGGCGGCGGAGGAACCGACTCGCTTTACGGTGGCGACGGACTGGATATTCGACTCATCGGCAACGACGGGAACGACACCATCTCGGGCGGCAGCGGTGACGACATTTCTCTCTTCGGCGGAAGCGGCGCCGACACTCTGCTTGGAGGCAGCGGTGCGGACTCACTAGTCTACGGCGCGTCTCGAGCCGACTCGATTGCCGGCGGCGAGGGAGCGGACAGCCAATTGTACGGCAATGACGGTGACGACGTTATTTCCGGCGACGGTGGCGACGACGGAGGATTTGCCGGCGGCCTTGGTGACGACGAACTCTTCGGCGGTCAAGGAGATGACGCCTCTCTATTCGGCGGCGTCGGCGGCGATGCACTTGCCGGCGGCGGCGGCAGTGATTCCCGCTTCTACGGCGATGGCGGCGACGATATTCTGTCGGGCCAGAGCGGGAATGACGCCTACTTCTACGGCGGCGGCGGCAGCGATAGGCTGACCGGCGACAGCGGCAGCGATTCCCTCTTCTACGGACGCAATGGCGCCGATTATCTATTCGGCGGTTCCGGCGACGATATCGGGCTTTTTGGCGGCGCCGATGGCGACACTCTCTACGGTGCCGAGGGGGCCGATAGCCTGTTTGGCGACGATGGCGCAGATTTTCTGATCGGCGGCGGCGGCAGCGACCGGCTGTCGGGCGGTAGCGGAGATGATGTTTTCCTGGTGGCGAGCCAGGGGGATTTCGTCGGCTACACCTACGACGGTGGCTCCGGTACCGATACCCTCGATCTTGCTCCGGGCGTCACCATTCCGGGTGGAGGTGGGGGCCTTCTCTCCATAGAGGTGACCATCTAAGGCAAGCCAGCGCCGCGGAAAGCCCCGCTCGACTGGAATGACAGCCCCGGGCTCTCCAGAAGAAGCGTCTCGGCCTTCTCTTCGGCACTCAGGCGGCGCTGAACGGTATCGTTCTTGCACGCCATTCTTGTGCCATAGTGCAGGCATAGATCGTCGGGAGGGGGTGTCTGAGAACCTGAAACGACTGAGGGCGACCGGCACAGAGGCTTGCTGCTTGGCGCAACTGCCAGAGTTCAGGGGGTCCTTGCTCCCCCGTCGGCTTGACATCTGCTGAGCAATCGATGCGATCCGGGGCCGTCAGTCCACATTGGAGGGACGGACTGTGGCGTTAATCATCGGCACGTCTGCGACCGAATCAATCTACAGCACCAATCTTGCCGACGTCGTCTTTGCCTATAGCGGAGATGACTTCGTCCAGGCCCGAGACGGCGCAGACACCGTCCATGGCGGTCCGGGCGTTGACACGCTCTTCGGCAATTCGGGCGACGACTCGCTCTACGGTGGCCTGATGGATGACACCGGCTTCGGAGGCACCGGAGATGACCTCTTCTTCGGCGAAGACTCATCCCTTTTCGGCGGAAGCGACTCCTTCAGGGGTGGCGATGGCGACGATTTTGCCCGAGGGCGCGATGCCGCGGACAGTCTGGCAGGCCAGAACGGGGTCGACACGCTCACCGGCGGGCTCGGTGACGACACCCTGCGCGGCGGCGCGGAACGCGACTACATATACGGGAACTCGGGCGCGGACAGTGCCTATGGTCAAGGCGGGAACGACGTCATGTACGGAGGGTCCGGATCGGATTTCCTGGTCGGAGGCGGCGGCAAGGACGAATTGACCGGCTATTTCGGTGACGATTCGATCCTCGGCAACAACGGCGTCGACCGGCTGGTCGGTTTAGAGGGAAACGACGACCTGCGCGGAGGTGCCGGTGGGGACAGGCTTTACGGCGTCGACGGCAGCGACACGATCCGCGGCCAGAACGGAAACGATCTCGCCTATGGCAGCCTTGGTGAAGACCGGATCTATGGTGGCGCGGACAACGACGAGATCTTCGGCGAAGAGAACGAAGACACGATTTTTGGCGATGGAGGTCTAGACTACCTCTTTGGCGGCGCCGCGGGCGATGTCGTCTACGGCGGCGCCGGTGACGATGTCATCTACAACGCCAACGACGACAGCGACATTCTGAGCGGAGGCAACGGACAGGATACCTTCATCTTCACCGCCCCCGCAGCGGGCCTGCAGGCCACGATCACTGACTTCACCTCCAGTGTGACGAATGCGAGCGCTGCCGACCTTCTGCAGCTCTCGGTGTCGGGCACGAACGGGATGTGGATCGCCGATGCCACCTTCGACGGCAGCGGACCGCAAGCCCGCTTCGACGAGCCCAGCGAGCGGCTGGAAGTGGATACAGACGGAGACGGCAGCGCCAACTTCGAGATCGCACTGACCGGCATCAGCCAAGCCGATCAGCTGACCTCCACCGACTTCCTCTTCGCGCCCAGCCCCTGAGGAGAAGGCTGTTCATCACGCAGAAGCCTGTTTCCTGCCGAAGCAGGCCGCTGCGTGCAGCATGGCCGGCTCATCCGGCATGAGTGGGCGAGGCTGCCACCGCGACGGAACCGAGCTCGCTTCAGGCAAACTCACGCCGGGGAGTAATTGAAGGCGGAGGCCTCGTTTCGGCGGGGCCCCTCGCAATAGGTGTCGGGCGTCGGCCGGGCCCGGCAACCTTGGGTATGGGAGTGACCGTCAGGTGCTCTGTCCAAGTCGCTTGACGTGCGCAGGCCCGAGGGGGCCCACTGAGCGGCGTTATGAGTGCCCAGCTTGGAGTGATCGCCGCCGGACATGAGGTCACCGCCTGCGCAGGAGAGGAGATCCTGCGCGCGGGCGGCAACGCCTATGATGCGGTCCTGGCGGCCGTTCTGGCGGCCTCTGTTGCCGAGCCCGCCTTGTCTTCCCTGGGCGGGGGCGGCTTTCTGCTGGCGGCGAAAGACGGCGAAAAGCCGCTGATCTACGATTTCTTCGTGCAGACGCCTGGGCGGAAAGAGCCGCGGAACGAGCTGGATTTCTACCCCATCCAGGGTGATTTCGGCAGCGCCTTGCAGGAGTTTCACATCGGCCGGGCGGCCTCTGCCGTGCCGGGCTTCGTAAAGGGCCTCTTCGACATTCATCAGGATCTTGGCCGGATGCCGATGCGCGATATCGTGGTGCCGGCCGCCAGACATGCCCGCGAGGGCGTCGTCATGAGCGCGTTCCAGGAGTTCATCCTGCATTCCGTCGTCTACCCCATCTTCAGCGGCAGCAAGGCCTGCATGGCGATCTACGGAAGCCGGAAGGAGCCGGGCAAGCTGGCGCTGAAAGGCGAGCGCATCACCAACCCCGACTTGGCCGATGTGTTCGAATCGCTGGCGATCGAGGGGCCCGATCTCTTTTACCGTGGCGAGATCGCGCAGGCGATCGATCGGGACATGCAGGATGGCGGCCTGGTGACGATGGCCGATCTCGCCGCCTATGACGTCGTGCGCCGCAAGCCGCTGGAGCTGCATTATCACGATACTCTCATCGAGATGAACCCGCCGCCGGCGGCAGGGGGCCTCTTGATTGCCTTCGCGCTCAAGCTTCTGGAGAAAGCGGGGCTGGGTGATGTGGCACCTGGCTCAGAAGACTATCTCTTGCTGTTGGCCGACGTGATGGCCAGAACTTCGCTGGCCCGCGCGGACATCGAAGCCCTGCAAGGCGAAGAGGGACAGGCGGCCAAGGTTCTGGATGAGACCTTCCTGGCGCGCTACCGCGCCGAGGTGCTCGGCCGGACGAAGGCGCATCGCGGCACGACCCACATCAGCGTGATCGACAAAGACAAGAACATGGCCGCGATGACCGTGACGAACGGAGAGGGCTGCGGCTGCGTCGTGCCCGGCACCGGCATTCATATGAACAACATGCTGGGCGAGGCGGACCTCAACCCCTCCGGGTTCATGGAATGGGCGCCGGACAGGCGCCTCAGCTCCATGATGACGCCGACGACGCTGCTCTGGCCGGACGGGCGCCGCGCAGCCTTGGGCTCAGGCGGGTCCAACCGTATCCGCACGGCGCTTCTGCAATTGCTGGTGAACCTGATCGATTTCGAGATGCCGGTGCAAGAGGCGGTGCGCCAACCGCGCATTCATCTGGATCGCGAAGGGCTTCTGCAGGTCGAGGGCGGATTCGAGGGGGAGCTGGCTGCACTGGCGCGGCACTATCCGGATATGAACCGCTGGGATGACCATAACATGTACTTCGGCGGCACCCATGTGGCCAGCGTGGACGAGACGGGATTCGAAGGTGCCGGCGACCCCAGACGCCTCGGCGTGTGTAGGGTACTGTAGAGAAGCCGTGCTAAGCCACCGTCGCCTTTTTGCAGCGAGGTCGACGACGTCATCGACAAGGACCTTGACGAGTGCCGGACGGGGCATTGACGAGAACGACGACGACAAGGGGCGGCTGGAGCAACCGGCCTTCAAGGACCTGAAACGGACGGAGTGCGACACGGCCGCCTGACGGCCAACACCATCGCCGACCGCAGGGGCCTCGCTTCGGCAGGGCCTTTGTCGTTCTGCCTCAGAGTGTGACCTCGATGGATACGAGCCCTGTGCCGCTGCCGGGGATGGTCACGCCGGCGCCAAGCATCAGCGTATCCTTCCCGGCCCCTCCATCGTAGTGGTAACCGACAGCAAAGTCGCCCTGGCTGGCCACTAGGAAGACGTCACTTCCGTTGTCACCGAACAGGGTGTCGGTGCCGGCCCCACCAGAGAGCGCGTCGGCTCCGTCTCCTCCATAGAAGAAGTTGTCGTCCCCAGCACCGCCGTAGAGGCTGTCTCTGCCTTGTCCCCCGGTTAGAGCCGAGTCGGCACCACTGCCGCCGAAGAGGACGTCGTTGCCGGCGCGGCCGGCAAGATTGGTGTCGGCCCCGTCGCCACCATCGATGGTATCGGCGCCGTTGTCTCCATAAAAGCTCCGATCGACCCCGTCGCCACCGTAGAGACGATCGGCACCGCTACCGCCGAAGAATATGCGCTCTTCACCATCACCGCCATAGAGCCGGTCGGCCCCTGCACCGCCAAAAAAGAGGTTGTCGTCTCCACTGCCACCGTACAGGTTATCACGGCCGCTTTGGCCAAAGAACCTAGTATCAACCCCACTGTCGCCGAAAAGGCTGTCAGCGCCGTCCCCACCTTCGAAGAAGGAGTCGTCCCCGTCGCCACCATAGAGGGCATCGGAGCCCTTGCCTCCGTCAAACTCGTCATCAGCCCCGTGACCGCCGAGAATGACGTCGTTCCCACTGCCACCATTGAAGCGCATATCGACACCGCTGCCGCCCGATAGGGTATCGGAGCCGTCCGAACCGACAAAACTCCGATCGTCTCCGTCGCCGCCCTCCAAGACGTCGGCATTGTCGCCCCCGAAGAACGAGACGTCGTTCCCACTGCCGGCATTGAGTGTATCGGCCCCCTCGTAGCCGCGGAATCCGGTATCGACTCCACTGCCGCCATAGAGCCTGTCGGACCCCTCGTCGCCGCGAAAACTGCTGTCGTCACCATCGCCACCGAAGAGCTGATCGGCGCCGCTGCCGCCAAAGAAGCTACGATCGGTGCCGCTGCCTCCATAGAGCGTGTCCGCTCCATGGTCGCCGTGAAAGAATCTATCGGTCCCGCTACCGCCTACTATGATGTCGTTGGCCCGACCGCCATAGACGACATAGTCGTCACCGGACCCGCCCGAGATCATGTCCGCCCGGGACCCGCCGAAGAGCCTCCTGTCGTCACCAGCGCCACCATAGAGGGAGTCTCTGCCGCTGTCGCCCTGCAGGAGGGTGTCACCTTCGTCGCCACCGAAAAGAAAATCGTCGCCTCGGCCGCCGACCAGCCTATCGGTGCCACTGTCACCGTAGAGCGTGTCGTCACCTTTCGCACCGTTGAGACTGTCTGTAGCGCTCAGCCCATAGAGCGTGTCGTCAGCGCCATAGCCCAGAATGGTGTCTATCGCGTCGGTGCCCGAAAGACTGTCCGGCCCTGGAGTCCCCGGAATGAATGCCATTGCCTCTTTCTCCTCAATCTATCCGTAGATGATTGCCTCCACATTGGTGATGAGCGCCCCGGCGGGGATGGTGATGCCGGCAGCCAGTTCCAGCGTGTCGCTGCCATCGCCGCCGTCATAGGTCTCGCCATCTTGAATTTCGCCCTGGCGCTTCACCTTGAAGAGGTCGTCGCCCGCGCCTCCGTAAAGGCTGTCGCGCGCCGCATCGCCGCGCATGACGTCATCACCCGCGCCTCCGAAGACCTGGTCGTTGCCGCCTTGGCCGCGCACGAAGTCGCCGCCGTTGCCCCCAAAGAGACCGGCGTCGAAGCCAACGCCACCGAAGAGGCTGTCAGCGCTACCACCACCTTTCATGACGTCCTCATCGGCTCCGCCGTAGAGCAGGTCGTCTCCCCGGTCACCGCTCACGAAATCGTCGCCGTTCCCTCCAAAGAGGCCGCTGTCCCTACCCTCGCCGCCGAAGAGGCTATCATCTCCAGCGCGACCGAAGAAAGACAAGTCGTTGCCGCTTCCGCCAAAGAGACTGTCGGCAAAGCCATCGCCTTCGAAACCGCGGTCGTCCCCGCTGCTGCCGTAAAGACCATCCTGGCCGCGGCCACCGTAGAAGCCGGTGTCGGAGCCATCGCCACCGAAGACACTGTCATCGCCAAGGTGACCGAAGAACTCACGGTCGCTGCCACGGCCCCCATAAAGAACGTCTTGGCCGGACCCACCATAAAACCATCTATCGCCCGCATCGTTACCGAAGAGTCTGTCGTTGCCGGACTCACCGCTGAAACTATGGTCAAGAAAATCGCCGCCATGGAGATTGTCTGTACCGTCCCCACCAAAGAAGCGGCGGTTGTACCCACCGCCGCTGTAGAGGTTGTCGGAACCAGACCCACCGAAAAAGAACTGGTCTTGTGTAGTACCGCCGTAGAGGCTGTCGGACCCGGACCCGCCGAAGAAATGGTTGGCAACACCAGCGTCGCCGAAGAGCCCGTCGTTGCCGTCTTCACCACTGAAGCTACGGTCAGCCCCATCGCCACCGTAGAGATTGTCTGAGCCAGACCCGCCGAAAATACTGTAGTCACTCTCATCGCCACTGAAGAGGCTGTCGGACCCGGACCCTCCGAAAATCCTGCGGTCACTCCCAGCGTCACCATAAACGTTGTCCGAGCCAGGCCCACCGAAGAGGTCAGCGTTGTCTCCATCGCCGCCGAAGAGGCTGTCGGCGCCATCATCTCCGTAGAACCGGCTGTCACCCCCACCCTCATCGCCACCGTAAAGGTGGTCCGACCCGGACCCGCCGAACAAGAAAGAGTCCTGTCCATCGCCGCCGTAGAGATTGTCGGACCCAGACCCGCCGAAGAATCTCTCGTCAAAACCACCGCCGCCAAAAAGGTCGTCGGACCCAAGCCCACCGTAGAGAGCTCGGTCACGGTCATCGCCGCCGTAGAGGCTGTCGGACCCAGGCCCGCCGTACAAGCGAAAGTCAGACCCATCGCCCCCGTAGATGCCGTCAGGCGCGGTGCCCCCGAAGAGCATCCCGTCATCGCCCTCATCACCGTCAAGCCGGTCACTGCCGCCATTGCCTTCGAGCAGCGCGTCGTCCCCACTGCCACCATAGAGACTGTCGATGCCACTCCCACCAAAGAGACTGTCGCGACGGCTCAAGCCGTAGAGCGTGTCGGCGGCGCCGTAGCCCAGAATGGTGTCGACGCCGTTGGTGCCGGTGAGTGTATCCGGCCCTGGTGTCCCTGGAATGAAAGCCATGGCTCATCCCCCCGTTGCTGCAGTTCTAGCGCTTGCAACGAAGAGGCTATCACAGCGGTGGGGGCGGAGTCCCGTCCGGTCGGCAGGGGTGGTGCTTGGCGCCCGGGATTAGCACGCTTAGCACGGGGGGCAGGGTCCTGCGACGGGCCGGAGTTAGGCACGACAGGCACGGGGGCGGGGGCGCTAGAAAGCCCGCCCGTCGAGAGCACCGAAATCGCGCGCCGTGCATGATATCTGATTGCTGGCCGCTATCCGGCCGCTGACGGACGCCACTAAAGTGCTTTATTTCGCTGGCGTCCCCGACAGGATTCGAACCTGTGACCTACAGCTTAGGAGGCTGTCGCTCTATCCAGCTGAGCTACGGGGACGTTGGATGCCTTCATAGCAGGCATCGCCAGCGTGGTCACCATGCCACGTAGCGCCGCGACTTTCGGAGCCCGCAGAGAAAATGCGTGATCGGCGCGCCGCCTTTTGCTGTTATGGTCGCCCGATTGCCCGGCCTCGCGAAGAGGCGTCATGGTGGGGGGACCGGCCTTGCGCGTTGCGGCACTACTATTTGCCTGCCTTCTTCTGCTGCTTGTCGGCAGCGGTGCCGCAATGGCTCAGGAAGAGAGCGAGGCAGACCTTCAGGCACGCTACGATCAACTTTTCCAGCAGATGCTGGTCGATCCCGGCAACTTGGACTTGCTCTTCGAGTTTGCCGGCGTGGCGGTGCAGCTGGGCAACTATGAATCGGCGATATCCTCCTACGAGCGCATGCTGCTGCTGCGCCCGGACCTGCCGCGCGTCAAGCTGGAACTGGGGGCGCTCTACTTCCGGCTGGGCTCTTACGAGGCTGCCCGGCGCTACTTCGAGGAGGTCAAGGCCGATCCGGACCTGCCGCCTGAAGCAGCCGAGCGGGTCGACCTCTTCCTGGCGCGCATCGACGAAGAGACGGCAGACACCTTCTGGACCGGCTTCTTGACGGTGGCCGGGCGCTACCAGACCAACGCCAACGCCGGACCGGAGAACATCATCGTGCGCGCCGCCGGCACCGATGCCGAGATCTCCGACGAGTTCCGGCCGGAAGACGACTTCTCCTTCGTCGTGCTGGGCGCTGCGCGCAACCTTGTTCGCATCGACCTCGGGGCCGACGCCGAGGGCCTGCCCTTCGACAATCAGGTGTTCTGGCAGACCGACCTGGAGGCCTACTACAGCGCCGAGGTGCAGTTCCAGAACCTCAACGTCGGCCTGATCGGCGTGGAAACCGGCCCGCAGCTGGAGTTCGTGCCCGCCGACCCCGAGATGGCGCCGCTCTACCTCAGGCCCTATTTCCTGGCCGACTTCGCCAGCCTGGGCCAGAAACCTTTCTATTGGACCGTCGGCGGCGGCCTCAGCCTGGCCACCACCTTCAGCGATACGGTCGGCGTGCAGCTCTTCACCGAGGTGCGCTACCGCGACTTCAACAACACCGACGAGAATCCGGACCTGGACGAGCTGACCGGGGTGGAGTTCATCGTCGGCGCAGACAGCAACATCCTGATCACCGACGAGCTGCGTGCGCGGGCCGGCATCTTCTACGACCACGACGATGCCAGGGTGAACTTCCAGTCGAACCAGGAGATCGGCTTCTACGCCGGCCTGGATCTCCTCTACGACGCCCCCCTCCTCCAGGCACAGGAACCTTGGGAGGCCTCCCTGACCGCGACCGGCATCTTCACCGGCTATCGCGAGCCCGATCCCTCGGTCGACCCCGGCGTCACCCGGCGTGACACAGAATATCGAATCAATTTTGTCAACACCGTGCCGGTTTATGAGGACATAGCCCTGGTCGGTCAGGTAGAGTGGCTACAGAATTTGTCAAACCTGCCGAACTTTCGCTTCAACAATCTCACCTTCCTGGTGGGAACGACGATGGAGTTCTGAGAAGCCGAGGGCGAGGCATTCAGCAGGAGAGGCCCTATGCGGATCCTGACGTTACCCAAGGTATTGGCGGCATCGGCCGCCCTTCTTATGGCTTTCCCGGCCCTGGCCCAGGACGTCGGCATCACGGCTGCGGTCAACCCGGCCACCACCGGCACGCCGCCGGGAGAGGCCACCCGCACGCTGGCCCAGGGCGGCACCATCACCTATCTGGAAGAGATCGAGACCAACGACGACGGGCAGACCCAGGTCCTCTTCCTCGACCAGTCGACCCTGACGGTCGGCCCCAACAGCTATGTCGTGATCGACGAGTTCGTCTTCGATCCAGCCCAGGCGGGCGGCTCGCTCTCGCTCTCGCTCGAAGAGGGCTTGGTGCGCTACATCGGCGGCCAGATCAGCAAGGAAGGCGGGGTGACGATCGAGACCGAGGTCGCCACCATCGGCATCCGCGGCGGCATGTCGATCGTGCAGCGCCTCAGCGCGACCCGCGCCAAGGCCATCAACCTCTTCGGCCGCGTCACGGTCAATCCGCGCGGTGCCGATCCTCTCGTCATCGACGACGCGAGCGAGTATGCCGTGGTGGAGTCAGGCGGCGTCATCGAAGTGGGGCAGATCACCTCGGCTGAGCTCAACGCCCTCTATAAGCAGTTCGAGGGCGGCAGTCAGACCCGCATTCTGAACGCGGTCATCGAAGCACAGGTGGCGAAGAACAGCGGCGCGGAGCCTTCGGCCAAGGTTGAAGAGGCCAAGACGACACCCGCCAACAGCCCGCCCCCGCCCTACGAAGTGCTGGTGACCACCGAAGAGAGCCTGAGCCAGACCGTGGCCCTGGGGCTCCAGCAAGAGCAGATCAGCAACACGCCCCCCTCCAACGGCGATCTAGGTGGCGGCAACGGCGGCGGTAATGGTGGAGGTAACGGCGGAAACGGCGGCAATGGCGGAAACGGCGGCAATGGCGGCGGCAACGGTAACGCCACCATGCTCACCGGCTACGCCAGCGGGGTCGGATTCTCGCTGCAGGGACAGGAGTTCCTCGACGAGGTCTACCTGCTGGAAACGAACCTGGCGCCGGACTTCGGTGAAGTCGAAGGCGAAGGCAACCCCGGCAACGGCCAGCGGGGTACCGAGGGCTTCACCTTCGAGCGCGATCCCACCAACAATAGCTTCGCAGTGGTGATGGACTTTGGCGCCACGCCGCTGCTCACCGAGGGGGATGCCCCGGTGGAGTCGCGCTGGGCCTTCGGCGACCTCGATGGGACCAACAGCGTCGTCGTGAACGACACGCTCTTCTCGGCCACCGAGTCCTTCACCGACAAGGGCCAAGGCTTCGACGGGCAGGTGAACGGCAACGACGTCGGCGCCGACGGCAACAACCGCTACGGCTTTCGCAGCTTCTTCGTCAGCCAGATCGTGCCGCTGGATATCGAGGGCTTGCCGGACGAAGCACTCTGCGATTGCCCTTTCTTGGCCTACGGCTTCTGGGCCGGGACCTACGCCTATGATCCAGAGGGCCCCGACGCCGGACGGCTGGAGACCGTGCCGCTCGGCACTTGGGTGGCCGGCGAGAAGCCCAGCGCCGATATGATCGCAGGCCTGTCCGGCACCGCCACCCACCGCGGCGTCGCCTTCGGGACCGTGGTGGAAGGCAGCGGCGATGCCCGCTTTGCCGCCGGCGCCTACGAGCAGACCTTCAACTTCGGCACCGACAAAGGCAGCTTTGCCATCACGCAGTTCGACGGCCGCGACTTCACGGGCGGGGACCTGGGCCTGGCGGGCACCGGCCACCCGGCGGACTTCGCCTCGACCAAGAGCGCCACCTCCGCCGACGGCTTGCGGGCCAACGTGGCCGGCAGCTTCTTCCAGGGCGGCGGCGATCCGATACGTCAGGCCGGCGGCAACTTCCGTATCGACGACAAAGGGGCCGGGAAGTACAGCGCGTCGGGCAGCTTCGCCGCCGACCGACAGTAGCATCAGGCCACCATGCGGCTACCCAGGGGGATTGCGAGACGTCTCTTTCTCGTGATCCCCTTGGCGGTGCTGGCCTTGGGTGTGCTGCTGCGCCTGGCCGATCCGCAGCCGCTGCAGGAGCTCAGGCTGCGCGCCTTCGACCTCTACCAGCGAGTGGAGCCGCGGCCTGCGAGCAACCTGCCGATCAAGATCGTCGCGATCGACGAAGAGAGCTTGATGCGCCTGGGTCAGTGGCCCTGGCCGCGCAGCCAGCTGGCCAGCATGATCAAGCGCCTCGATGAGGCCGGCGCACGCGCCATCGTCTTCAATCTGGTCTTCGCCGAGGCCGACCGCCTGGGTGTGGCTGCCATGCGCGACCTCCTGCTGCCGGACTTGCGCGGCCAAGGAATGCAGGAGGAGCTGTCCGCAGAGGTCGCCTTGGCCGACGCGGCCTTTGCCGAGGCCCTCTCCGACGCCCCCAGCGTCATCGGCTTCACCTTGACGGCGGAGCCGACCGGACGCCCGGCCCCGATCAGGCGCCTGGGCTTCTCTTTCATCGGCGAATCGCCCCTGCCCTACCTGCCGCGTCTGGGTGGCGCAGTGCCCAGCTTGCCGATCCTCGAGGAAGCAGCGCGCGGCAACGGCGCCTTGAGCCTCCTGGTCGATCCGGACGGGATCGTCAGGCGCATTCCCCTGCTCTTCGCCCTCGACGAGGAGGTCTATCCGGCCTTGCCGGTCGAGGCGCTGCGCGTGGCGCAAGGCGCGCGCGGCATTCTGGTGAAGACCTCGGGCCAGGAGAGTGCTGCCCAATCGGGCAGCGCCACCGGCGTGCAAGCCATGCGCATCGGCCGCCAGGTGGTCGAGACCAGCCCGCACGCCGACCTCTGGCTCTACGACCGCCCGCCCGACCCTGCCATGAGGGTACCGGCTTGGCAGGTCTTGGCGGAAGACGAACCGCTGGCCGACGGCTTCAAAGGCGCAATTGTGCTGATCGGCGCGACGGCGACCGGCATGGGCACGCTGCACACCACGCCGCTGTCGGCCGCCCTGCCCGGGGTGGTACTGCAAGCCCATGCCATCGAGCAGGTCTGGTCCGGCGACTTCCTGGTCCGCCCGGCCTGGACCGACGGCGCCGAGATCCTGGCCGTCTTGGGCATCGGCCTCCTGGTCATCGGCCCCTTCGCCTGGCTGCGCGGCGGAGCCTTGCTGGCGGCCTCCTTGGGCTTTCTGGTGGTGGTCGCAGGACTGGGCTTTGCCTGGTGGGCCTTCAGCCGCTGGCAATTGCTGTTCGATCCGGTCACCCCGGCCCTGGTCGGCATCCTGGTCTTCGCCTCGGCCGGGATCGCCAGCCTGACGGCCAGCGAACGGCGCCGAAAAGAGGTGCGTCAGGCCTTCGGCCAGTACGTGGCCCCGGCCGTGGTGGCCCGCATCGCCGAGGATCCGGCCGCGGCACGGCTGACCGGCGAGACCCGCGAGCTCACCATTCTGTTCTGCGACATCCGCGGCTTCACCAATCTGGCCGAGCACTTGCCGCCGGAAGAGCTGGGGCGCCTGATCAACCGCTTCCTAACCCCGATGAGCCAATCGGTACTGGACCATGACGGCACCATCGACAAGTACATCGGCGACTGTCTGATGGCCTTTTGGAACGCACCGCTTGCGGTGGAGCATCACGCCAGCTTGGCCTGTCTCACCGTCTTGGACATGCGCCGGCGGCTGGCAGCGCTCAATGAGGCGCTGCGACAAGAGGCCGGCGCCGAGAAGCCGCCGCAGCTTGCCGTCGGCATCGGGCTCAACAGCGGGCGCTGCAGCGTCGGCAACATGGGCTCGGCCTTCCGCCTGGCCTATACCGCGATGGGCGATGCGGTAAATCTCGCGGCGCGTCTGGAAGGCATGACCCGCACCTACGGCCTGGACTGCCTGGTCAGCGAGACCACCAAGGCCGAGGCCGGCGATCTCGCCTTCCTGGAGGTCGACCGCATTCAAGTGAAGGGCCGCAGCCAGCCGGCCACGGTCTACGCGCTGCTAGGCGATGCCGAAGTCGCCGCCAGCGAGCAGGCGCGCAGACTGATCGCCACCCAGAGCGACTTCCTGGCGGCCTATCGTGGCCAGCAATGGAACGAGGCGGCGCACTGTCTTGGCGCGGTGGAGGCCGCGGGTGAGGGTTTCGACATTGCCCACCTCTTCCCTCTCTTCGCTGCCCGCCTGGCCGACCTCTCGGCCGAGCCGCCCGGCCCCGGCTGGGACGGCGTCTACATCGCCACCAGCAAGTAGCGCCGTCACACCAGCGCGGCAAAGCGGTCGCAGGCGGCGACCAGGCGGCGGCGGGTGCCGGGCTCCATGGCGGAATGACCGGCGTCCGGCACGATCTGCAGCTCCGCTTGGCGCCACACCCGCGAGAGGTCGAAGGCGCTGACCGGCGGGCAGACGATGTCGTAGCGCCCTTGCACGATCACGCCGGGTATCTGGGCCAGGGCATCGGCTTCGGCGAGCAGCTGGCCTTCGCGCAGAAAAGCCTTGTTGATGAAGTAGTGCGCTTCCAGCCGCGAGAGCGCCAAAGCCACGCTGTCGCGCGAGAAGGCCTGGACGGTCTGCGGGCTGGGCAGCAGCGTGGAGCAGGCGGCCTCGTAGCGTGCCCAGGCGCGTGCCGCCGGCAAGTGGACGGCCGGGTCCTCGTCCAGAAGGCGCCGGCAGTAAGCCGGTAGGAGATCGTCTCGCTCCTCCGCCGGGAGAAAGCCCGCGAAGGCATCCCAGGCTTCCGGAAAGACCAGGCGCACGCCCTTCAGCCACCATTCCAGCTCCATCGCACGGCCCAGGAAGATGCCACGCAGCACCAAGGCGCTGACCCGTCCGGGATGGGCCTCGGCGTAGGCCAAGGCCAAGGTGGAGCCCCAGGATCCGCCGAAGACCAGCCAACGCTCGATGCCGACGTGCCGGCGCAAGAGCTCGATATCGCTCAAGAGATGCTGGGTGGTGTTGTCCCTTGTCTCGCCCAAGGGCCGCGAGCGTCCGGCGCCACGCTGGTCGAAGAGGCAGACGCGATAGACCTCGGGGTCGAAGAAGCGGCGATGGTCCGGCGCGGAGCCGCCCCCGGGCCCACCATGCAGGAAGAGCGCCGGCTTGCCGTTGGGGTTGCCGGCGAGCTCCCAATAGACGCTGTGGCGGTCATCGACCTGCAGGTGTCCGCTCTCGAAGGGGGCGATGGGTGGGTAGAGGTCGCGTTCGGACATCCGTCGGTCTCTGGCATCAGCGGGGCAAGAGCGCCATTGGTAGCCCCTGCAGGCGGGTGCCGCAAAGGTCCCTGATGTCATAGCCTTTGGGAATTCTCGCAGGCTTTCGCGAAAGCCGCTTGCGCGGGCGGTAACAATCGGGCTGTGCTGTCCGCCTTACCATGGTGGGACTGTGCAGATTTTGCTCTGCTGCTGGCGCTGTCGAGCAGCCTCCTTGTCGACAAGGCGGCGCTGGCCGATGCCTTGCGCATCTCGAACGTCGAAGAGGCCACCCTTGTCCGACTAGCCGATGGGCAACTGCTGCGCCTGTCTGGCCTGGAGGCCCCGCTGCCGCAGCATGAGGCGGCCGCAGCGGCTGCCCGGCGGGCGCTTAGCGAACTCCTGGCCGACGACGCCTTGATCTTGCGCCCCAGCCAACCGCGCCGGGATCGCTTGGGGACGGCTGGTCGCCCAGGCCTTTCGCCAGTCGGATGGCCTCTGGCTGCAGGCCTTCCTGGTCCGCCACGGCCTGGTGCGGGTGGATCCCTTCAGCGCCTCCTCCGCAAGGCTCCTGGAACTCTATGCCGAAGAGGAGCTGGCGCGCCGCGAAGGCAAGGGCTTGTGGGGCCATCCCGCCTATCGCCTGCGCAGCGCGGAGCCGGAGGAGCTCCTGCCCTGGATCGGCAGCGTTCAGGTTTTCGAAGGCAAGGTGATGACGGCCGGAAAAGGCCGCCGCGACCTCTATCTCAACTTCGGCAGCGATTGGCAGCAGGACACCACCGCGCGTATCCAAAGGCAGCACCTCTCTGTCTTCGAGGAGGCGGGCCTCACTGCGGAGACGCTCTCAGGCGCGAGAGTTCGACTACGCGGCTGGCTGCAAAGCTGGAACGGGCCGTTCCTGGATCTCAGCCAGCCGGCACAGGTCGAACTGCTGGAAGTCGCGCGTCAACCCGGGCCGGAAGCTGGAGCCGAAGGCCAGTGAATCAGAAGCGTCTCTGCCCGGAGCCCGTGCCGAGAACTACCATTGGCCGACGAGCCCGAACGTTCGCTCATCGTCAAACAACCAGCCGGTCAAGTGCTTTCGGGTGTTCGGTGATCTGCTCGTAGCCGTCTTTGGTGATGATGACACTGTCGCCGACCTGGGCGCGAAACGACCGGTCCAGCGTGACCGAACCGTCCACGGCAAACACCATGCCGGGCTGCAGGAGCGTCTTGTCGCCCTGCACCAGTTGTGGCGACTCGAGAAAGCTGTATCCGGTTGCCCGCCCGCAGCGGAAGGGATAGTCGAAGCCGGCGCCCTGAATGACCTCGGCGTAGGCAGCGTGAACCGATTCCGCCGTAACACCGGGCCGCAAGGTCGCGAGCGCGGCCGCCTGGCTCGCAACCGCCAGCTCGTAGACCTCGGCTTGCCGATCGCCGGCGATCTCACCGATCCAGAAAGTTCGATCGAAACCCAGCTTGAAGCGATGGAAATTGGTCATCCCGCAAAAGCAAAGAAAGACCGGTTCGCCACGCTTCATCACCCGCGTCGACGCGCGATGATGAGGCTTGGCGATCTCGCTGCCCGACGCCATGATCTGCAGAAAGTGGGTGTTGGGCGACATGCAGGCGTCGTCGTAATGCCTTTCGAGCAGCTCCGCCGCCTTGCGTGTTCCTGCTTGCGAGGTGGCAATCGCAACCTCGTACTCCGGAACGCCGTCGCCGATCGCGGCGCGGCCCGCCGCCATCATAGCCATGGCAACCTGCCCCGCGTGGCGGGCAAGGTTCAACTCTTCGGCCGATTTGATCATGCGCATGCCGGCCAGCAGCGGCGTCGCGTCGACAAGGCAGTGGTCGCCCTTGAGGGTGCCGATGTAGGTGCGGACGACGGGTGGCATGTGGTGCGTTTCTACAGCGATCCTGGCCATCCCGGAGAGGAACGCGGGCAAGGCTTCGCGCCATTCCTCGCCGAGGCCATCGTTCCAAGGCACGATCCGATCGACGCGGGCCGCCGCCTCGGCCATTCCCAACTCCATGCTGGGCGTAACGAGAAGGCTGTCGCCGTCGCGCGGCACCAGCAGGATCGTCGGCCGCCCGAAATCCATGTGAAGGTAGTCGTAGTAGCCGGTCAGGTAGTAGACGTTATCGTCGTCGGTGACGACTGCCGCGTCGAACCCCTGTTCACCGAGCCGGCGCCGCAGCTCGTCCAATCGCTGCGCGTGCATCAGGCAGTCTTCATCGCCAGTTGCTTCTCGACCAAGGCGGCCCAGTAGCGGCAACCCGACAGAAGAATTTCGTCGTTCAGATCGTATTTCGGATCCACCGCGTTCTCGGGCATGGAGGCATGAACGCCCCGTCCCTTCACGGTGATCTCGAACTTATCCTCGGAGGTCGTAATCGGGCCCTTGCGCACGACAGAATGCCCGGCCGCTATGCCTGGCATCGGGAAACCCCAGCTCCCGATACCTGTGGATGTCATGGCGCCACGCGACCATGCCGTCGCGAAGTCGACTAGGCAACACATCGGATGAAAGCATGCTTGGCTCCGTAGCACCGACGGCTCCATAGAGACGCCTCTGAGACCATAGATCTGAATGATCCCGGCAACAATGAATGGCGATCAATGCACTGGCGATTGGCTTTGGCCGATTTTACTGGATCGTCCGCGCGCTCCCGCAAATATGCAGGGCAGAGATGAAGTTTACTGTTCCCTGCCGAGGACAGCATCATCAATGGCCAACAACTTCTACGCGTATAAGCGCGCGAACCCAACCGGCACGAAGTCTATGCTTTAGATAGAACGGTCGGCGATAAACATCTTATTGATTCGAGAGCCCGACCCAGAATGAGTACCGCAAGATTAGTGCACTACAGAACAAGATAGTCAGTCCGCGAAAGCGGGAATCTCTCTCCGCCCGTGGATTCTCCCTGTTCGCAGAGATTCCCGCTTTCGCGGAGATGACAAGCAAGCCATTGAAAACTGTGACTCATTTCGGGCCGGACTCTAAGCGTCAACCAAAAGATCCTCGGAGCGTTCGACCCGCTTTTCCAGCGCTAGTTTCAGCTTGCCCAGTGCGCGGCTTTCTAGTTGGCGGACCCGCTCTTTGCTGACGCCCAGGACCTTTCCGAGATCCTCTAGAGTACGGCCTACTTCCAAGAGGCGGCGCTGCTCGATGATGATGCGCTCGCGCGCGGTCAGTTCGGCCAAGGCTTCCTGCAGCCAGCGCGAGCGCGTGGCGCTGTCCTTGACGCCGATGATGAGGTCTTCCGGCCCCGGCCGCTCGTCGCTCACCAGGTCCTGGCGTTCCAAATCGGCGTCTTCGCCGACGACGGCGTTCAGCGATTGATCCGGCCCGCCGATGCGGCCTTCCATGGCTTCGACGTCGCGCTGCTTGACCTTCAGCGCCTTGGCGATGGACTCTCGCCCCTCGCTGTCGAGCGACTTGCCGGTCGTCCGCTCGATCTGCGCGCGCAGGCGCCGCAGGTTGAAGAAGAGGCTTTTCTGAGAAGAGGTCGTGCCGGAGCGGACGATCGACCAGTTGCGCAGGATGAAGTCTTGAATCGAAGAGCGAATCCACCAGGCGGCATAGGTGCTGAACCGCACGCCGCGCTCGGGTTCGAAGCGATTGGCGGCCTGAGAAGCCCCAGACAGCCCTCTTGCACCATATCCGGCATCGAAAGGCCGTAGGCGCGGTAGCGAGACGCTATGGCCGCCACCAGGCGCGTGTGGCTGTCGATCAAACGGTGCAGCGCCCGCTCGTCCTTGCCGTCGCGCCAGGCGAGAGCAAACCCCACTTCCTCCTCCTTGGACAGCATCGGCGCATTCATGGCTTTGCGCAGAAAGTGGGTGTCGGCCTGGCTAAGCGGATTGATGTTGTTCGCTCCTTGCATGGACCAGCTCTCCTGTCACCAGGCGGCGATCTTTCGGAAATCCGCCTGTAGTCAATAGTACGTAATTGGCCTGTCGGGCGGATCACCACGATGGTGGAACAAGGATCACAAAATGTTGCACACAAATTGCTTGAAAGCCGGAAACATTGTAACTGGCGTGCGCGTCGCAGTTGATGGCTGCATGGAAGATAGAAGCGTCTGAGACGTCCACATCCGCTTGATCACCTATGTCGAGAGCCATCTCTATGGCGGACACATTTGGCGGCTGGATCAGCACAGCGCACACCCACTCGGCGCGACAATGCGGCCTAAGACGGACAGTCTTGTGGATGTTCATTCGGTCCCTACACGTTCGACATTGCATCGAGCACTTAAGCTTCCTCGCGCGAGGCCGAATTGACGCCTGCGAAAAGCTCGCAGCTAGCCGGCGCTTGGCTGCTTGACGCTCAGCTGTTCCAGGACCTTGCCCTGCGGGTCCAGGCAGGCGGCGACCAGGGGACCGCCGAAGGCGGCACCGCCATCGAGCGTGACCAAGCGGTCCTCGACCTCGATTCCCGGATGATCGGCCGCAAAACCGCGCACCACGCAGCGGAAGGGGACTGAAGTGGCGCACCTGGGCACCGAAAGCCGGGTGGCCCCACCAGAAGCTGTCGCCCTGCTGATCTAGGTCGCGCGTCGGATCGAGACCGGCACTGACGAGGAGCAAGCCCTCGTCGTCGCTGTAGGCGGCACGGCGCAGACTGGCGAATAGACGCGCATGTCCCGGCTGCGCGTTCATCGCCGCGCGCAGGCTCTGCGTCCAGCGCGTCAGCGAGAGGGCACCGTGCCGCGCCTCGGCGCGCCCTTCCTGCTCCGAGCCGCCGTAGGCTTCCAAGGTGGTGCCCACGCCGTGCGACAAGAGCCACTCCAGGACACCACCGGGGTCGGCAGCGAACTGCAGCTGCAGCAGCTTTTGCCACATCTCTTCCTGCTGGCCGCGCAGAAAGACGACGTCCTCGGGTATGGCGTGTGGAACGGCTAGGATTCGGCGGCGAAAATCCAGGACCTCATCGATCGTGCCGAGGCAGTCCTCGCCATAGCCGATCAAATTGCCGAGATAGACGATGCGGTCGAAGTATTCCCACCGCTCCGCGATCTGAGTGTGCAGTTCGCTCAGCAATGCCGTCTGGGCATGGACGGCGCCAACGGCCCACACCCTCTGGCAGTTCCGCAGCACCGCAAGGCTTCTTTGTTGTCCACCCGCACCGGGAGCTGCTGAACCGCCACGCGCCATGGTTTCCTCTCGGACGACAGCCTGTCGGCCTCATTCAACGGCCAATGGCGGCCAGACGCTGGGCCTGGCCGCCCCTAGACCGCTCCATGGTCAAGCAGACTAAGCGGCGCCTAAGAGATCTTCCAGCTTTTGCGCCGCGGTCACCTCGTCTGTCGCCTCGACGGCCGCGAACTCGCGCGCCAAACGGTCCATTGCCGCCTGATACATCTGCCGTTCGCTATAGGACTGCTCGGGCTGATCGCTGCCGCGGTAGAGGTCGCGCACAACCTCGGCGATGGAGATCGGGTCGCCCGAGTTGATCTTGGCCTCGTACTCTTGGGCGCGGCGCGGCTCCACATGGTGCGGCGCACGCGGCTCTTGCCCTTCAGGGTATGCAGCGCGTCGTCCAGCACCTTGCGGGTGGAGAGCTTGCGCAGACCGGAGTTGTGCGCCTTTTCGACCGGCACCCGCAAGGTCATGCGATCCTTCTCGAACTTGATTGAGATCAGGCGCAGGCTGATGCCGGAAATGTCTTGCGTCTCGATACCGGTGACACGACCCACACCGTGCGTCGGGTAGACGACATAGTCACCGGTTGCATAGTCGGTGTCCTGTTCGCCGCCGCCTGACGCCTTGGCCTTCGCCTTGCGCGCCGACTTGGCAGCACCTTGATCGACCTTGGCGGCGTCAGCCTTGGACTTCATCTCCTCGGACTGGTCGGCGCGCGCGCTGTCGAGCTGGATCACTTCGCTATCCATCGTAATCACATCATTCCCTTGCTGGTTGGGACGTCTCCAGGAACCAACTTGCCTAGACAGCAAGAGTTTCCTGTGGCCGCTTCATGACAATCTGCGGTCATTCCCTTTAAGTGAGACACCTGCCTATGAACGCATCCGCAGACGTCGCCTGCCCCCGCTTGGCGATCATCCCCGTCATTCCTGAGGTATTACAATGCCATAGAAGATCAAAAAAGTCAAGCGCAAGCGCACGCAGAGCTGCTGTCATCCTGCCGCATACTCAAATCGGCGGATGCTGGCCTGCCTTGGCACTCTGACCCAGAAGCGCTGAAGCTTCTGTTCTGGCAGGAGCCTCAGCTGCCTTTGCCAGGATTGGTACTGAAGAACTTCTCGAACTTGCCCTCTACCCCATTATAGTCGTCGGCGTCCGCAGGCGCCTCGCCTTTGCGGGTAATATTGGGCCACGACTCCGAATAGTCGCGATTGAGCTCAAGCCAGGCCTCCGCGGCGGGATCCGTGTCGGGCAGAATTGCCTCGGGCGGGCATTCGGGTTCGCAAACGCCACAATCGATGCACTCGTCCGGATGAATCACCAACATGTTTTCGCCTTCGTAGAAGCAATCCACCGGACAGACCTCTACGCAATCCATGTACTTGCAACGGATACAAGCCTCGGTGACGATGTAGGTCATGGTGTCGGACGGTCTCCTCGTGTGGCGATTCCAGCGGACCATAGTCTTGGGCCAAAGCCGCTTCAAGCGGCATTGGCAAGGCTAGGGCAGCTTGCCGCTGCGCCCTGTCAATTGGTGTCTTCCCGCGCGTCCGATTCGGGCGCTTGCTTGCGCCCGATCTCCAGGGTGTCGAGATCGGCCAGATGCAGCACGCGCCGCGGCAGCGCCATCTCGATTCCGGCGTCATTGAAGCGCCTGACGATGGCAAAGCGCACGTCGTTGGCGACCGAGATGAACATGTTGTAGATGTCCGGAACATAGACACGGATATCGAAGTCCATGCCGTCGGGCGAGAAGGACTTGAAATAGACGTAGGCGGCCGGGAAACGGAGCACGTCCTCGGCTTCTTCGCTGGCCGCCAGCAATAGATCGTGCACCGCCTTGGGATCGGTGCCGAAGGGCACGCGCACGGGAATATCCAGGCGGCCGATCTTGTCTTTGTGAGTCCAGTTGATGACCGCCGTGGAGACCAGATCCGAATTGGGGATGAGCACGGAGGAGCGTTGCCAGGTCTCCACCTCGGTCGCACGCACCGAGATCCGCTTGACCACGCCTTCATTGGGCCCGACCACCACCCAGTCCCCACCTTGATCGGCCGCTCGACCAGAAGAATGAGGCCGGCCACGAAGTTGGAGACGATGTTCTGCAGGCCAAAGCCTATGCCGACCGAGAGCGCACCGGCGATCAGGGCCAAGTTCGTCAAATCGACGCCGACGACAGTGATGCCGGCCAGAATGGCCGAGATGACCCCGACATAGCCGATCCCGGTGCTGATCGACTGCTGCACGCTGCTCTCGACGTTCATCGCCTCAAGGAAGCGGCCACGGACCCGTCGCTGCACCAGCCTGGTGGCGGCCAGGATGATCGCGACCACGACGATGGCGAAGATGATGTTGGCCGGCTCTATGGTGACGCTGCCGATGGTGAAGCCGCGCATCACGTCGTAGAGCCAGACTTGGAACTCCTCTTCGGCTATGCCGGCGATCGGCAAGAGGATGAAGAGCGCGGCCAATACCAGACAAACGTCGATCAGAACGAAGCCGACCACTTCGAAGAAGCCCGCCCCGCGCTCCGTCTTGAAGATCATGCGGCGCCATTCGGCGACCTTGCGATGCCCCTCGAACAAGGCGGCATGCAGCCAATCGCGCAAGGCGCCGCGCAGCAAGAAGAGCTGAAAGCCCACGCCCACCGCGCTCATGAAGATGAGCGCCACATAGTCCGACAGGTTGAGATAGCCCAGAACGGCCGCGATCAAGACCACGAGTGCCACCAGCAACGATAGGAAGCGCAGAACCCGCGCTTGCCCCAGCCAAGCGCCCAGAGCGCGCCCCGATTCGGCCTGGTCCTCCTCGCCTGCCGCCGCCTCGGCAGCAAGGGCTTGGGCTTGCTCCTCCGACTGCCAAAGCCGCGTCGGCAAGAGGCTCAAGAGAAGAAATCCGCCGATCAGCGCCTCGGCCGAATGCACCACGGACAGCAAGGCCGGTCCCGGCTGAAGGTCACCGAAGAGATAGCGCAGGGCCAACACCAGGCCGAGGAAGAAGCTGGCAAGCAACCATCGGCGATTGAGCGCGACCGCCGAGCGTTCGCTCAAGTCCAAGAGGCGCCAGTTCGGCAGTCCGGGCGCGATCACTGCATGGCCCGCGGCCGAAAGAAAAAAGGCCAGGCTGGAGCCCAGCATCACGGCAATCGCCAAAGGCTCCATGACCGTCTGGTATTGGCTTTCCGATGCAACCGCCAAGGCGACGAAAAGCAGAAAGAGCATCACCATGAAGGGCATGAAGAAGCGCAGTCCGATTTCGAACCAGGCCACGACGACACGGTAGCGATAGGCTGCTTGGGTGCTGATCGGCGCCCGCCGCCGGTCCAGCCGGCGTCTCAAGTAGCGGCTGACCGGAACGCCGACGGCAAGAACGACCAGAGCCGCGCCGCTGAACATCAAGAGATGCAGAAGGCTCTCTCGCGTATCCTGGTGGCGTTGCGTCAGGCGCGCGCCGATGGAGGCTCGCAAACCCTGCAGATCGCTGGGTAGAGCCGCCCAGGTAGCCGACGAGAGCAGTGTCGGACTTCTTTGAAACAGCTGCTCGGCAAAGATCACCAGCCGGGCCTGATCCAGTTGCCGCAGAAGTATGTTGGACCTGGCGACAATCAGATCGGCGCGCCTCCTGCGGGCCTGGACGGTGGCCAGTTGCTTCGCGAGCTCACTGCGCTCGGCTTGCGCTTGCGGCGTCTCCGGCTGCGCGCCCTCTGCCGGCGCCGGCCCCAAGGTATCCAAGAGGCGCTGTGCCGCCTCTTCCTGCCTTGTGTACTGATCCGCCTCCCGCTGCGCGCTCTGCGCGATTCCCAAGAGCAGGCTGCGCCGATTGTTCTGTTCGCGGTGGCTCAGCTGGCCGGTGGCCAGATCCGATTCGATCGATGCCAGCTGCTGGTGCCATTCGTCGAAGGAGGTCGTCTCGTCGCTGCCCTCTTGCGCCCAAGCGAGCAGCGGCACCAAGAGCAGCAGCCCCAGGAGCGCGGGAGGCAGGCGGGAGCCGAGGAGCAAGGATCAATCCCCTTTACCCGCCAGACGGCGCAGTTGGCGCCGCTGCCGAGCATCGGGCCGGCTCTGCGCGGACGGCGCGGCGGGCGGCAGGCGGTTTTCCCCTCGTCGGCGGCTTCAGGTCATCGTAGAGCAGCTGCGCTTGGGGTGCGCCGCCACGCCGTTCGGCCAACCCGAGAATGCGCCAGACCCGAATGTGATTGCCTTGCGGAAAGGTCAGGACATCGCCCGGCTTTACTTTCATGTGCGCCTTTGCCGTCACTTCGCCGTTCACCCGCAACTGTCCAGACCCGGCCAGTTTGGTCGCCGCCGACCGGGTCCGGCAAGCCCTGGCATGCCACAGCCACTTGTCCAGCCGCATGGCCGCCGGACCCGCTCTCTCCTCTTCCGTCAACTGGAGTGCCTGAGCGCCGTCTTCAGGCCGCGGAGCTGCGCAAAGGGCGACTCGGACTCAGCCCGCTTTTCGCTGCCGCGCCGCGACGGCCTCTTGGCGCCCGCGCGCTTGGCGTTGCTGCGCTTTTGATAGCTTACCACCCCGCCTTGCTCGTGGCGCTGAAAGCCGATGCCGGTCAGAATGAGGCGCAGTGCCTCTTCATCCCGCTCGACGAAGCGCAGGAGCGCCGGAGTCGGGGCGAAACTACCGCTTTGGCGCGCCAAGGTCCGTGCCTTGGCGGCAAGCTGCTCCAAGTGATCGACCCGAATCGCGATACGGGCTGATCGCCGCGTGAAATGGCGGTAGCCAAGAGCGGCATAGGCCACCTCCTCCACCTCGTCGCCAGACTGCGGCCGAAACAGCAGCCCCTTTGGCACGGCAGTAAGCGAACGGCCGCTCTTCACCTGCCACAGCTGGTGGATCACACGCGCGGCCTTGGCATTGAGGAGGGCTGGGATGAAGAGGCTTTCGCTGCCCAAGCGCACGCCGGCGCGGGTCAAGGCCTTCGCGTCGGATTTGGTCAAACGCCCCAAACCATCGACTCTGCGGCGCGGCATGCACCCAAGTGCTTCGACCAGCTGAAAGGCGATGCCTCGCGGCAAGGCGGTCAGCGGCGCCTCGCGCAGCGCGAACAGCGGCTGCAGGCGGCGCTGCAGGTAGGCCTTGAGCCAGCTGGACAGACGCACCCGCAAGCGCTCGCGTTGGGCACCGTCCAGGAACTCGCTGGCAAAGATCCCGACCGCCGGCTCGATGGTCAGGGGGCCGGCCAGCAAACGGCCCAGCGGCGCGCCGCGCCACAGGATGCGGGCGGCCTCGTCCAGCTGGAAGCCTTGATCTTCTTCCGCCTCCACCCTGGCGACACGTCGCGGCATCTCTTGCGCCAAGGCCTTGCGCACCGCCGTCATCGCCTGGCGCCCGTCTTCGCCGCGAATCTCCGGATCCAGGGTGAAGGAAAAGCCTTTCAGCCGGCCGACGGCATGGCCTTCCAGCATGACCCGGCCGTCGCGCTTGACTGCCGCGATCAGCCCCTCGCCCGCGGCCAGGCGGCGCGCAAAGAGTGCGGCGCGGCGGTCGACGAAGCGCTCCGTCAAGCTGTGGTGCAAGGCATCCGACAGGCGATCCTCGATGGCTCGAGCCTGCTCTTGCCAGCCGGCCGCATCCTCCAGCCAGTCGCTTCTGTGGGTGATGTAGGTCCAGGTGCGAATCTGCGCCAAGCGCTGGGTGAGGGTGTCGATGTCGCCGGCCGCACGATCGATGCGCCGCAGCTGGCCGGCCACCCACGCATCCGGCAAGCCGCCGTCGCGATCGACCAGATGGCGATAGACCTGCGTCACCAGGCTGACGTGCTGGCCCATCATCGCCTTGTTGAAGTCGGGAATTTGGCAGACGTCCCACAGCAAGCGCACGCGCGCTCGCGCCGTGGCGCGCTCCAACACCTCCGGATCCTCGGCAAGAGCGGACAGGACCTCTTGATCCTCGGCGCCGCGCACGCGCTGCAGCTCAGCCTGCGGGGCCCGCCTCTCCAGGCTCTTGAGCAGGGCTTTGGGCGAAGCGAAGTCGAGCTCGCGAGAGCGCCAATAGAGCCTACGCAGCGCCAGAAAGCGGTGCTGCTCCACCGCGTCGACCACTTCCGGCGGAATATCGCCCAGGTCCGCCGTGGTTCCGAAGGTGCCGTCGCGCATATGGCGCCCGGCGCGGCCGGCGATCTGCCCGATCTCCACTGGGTCTAAACGTCGCGTCCGCCGTCCGTCGAACTTGGCCAGCCCGGCAAAGGCGACATGGTCCAAGGCTAGGTTGAGGCCCATGCCGATCGCATCGGTGGCGACCAGGTAGTCGACCTCGCCCGCCTCGAAGAGCGCGACCTGGGCGTTGCGGGTGCGCGGGCTGAGCGCGCCCAGCACCACGGCGGTGCCGCCGCGTTGGCGCCGCAGCTGCTCTGCCAGCGCATAGACTTGACCGGCGGTGAAGGCGACCACGGCAGAGCGCGCCGGCAGGCGCACCAGCTTCTGCGGTCCGCTGTAGGTCAGGCTGGAGAAGCGTGCGCGGGTGACGAACTCCGCCTCCGGCACCAGCTTGCGCAGCAAGGGTCGCACCGTCTCCGCGCCCAAGAACATGGTTTCCGCCAGGCCGCGGCTGTGCAGCACGCGGTCGGTGAAGACGTGCCCCCGCTCGGGATCGCCGGCCAGCTGCACCTCGTCCACACCCAGAAAGTCGACCGGGCGGTCCAGCGGCATGGACTCAACCGTGCAGCAATAATAGCGCGCATTGGGCGGCAGGATCTTTTCCTCGCCGGTCACCAGGGCCACCTGATGGGCGCCTTTCAGCGCCACCACCCGGTCATAGTTCTCGCGCGCCAGGAGACGCAGCGGGAAGCCGATGATGCCGCTGGTATGGGCCAGCATGCGATCGATGGCGAAGTGCGTCTTGCCAGTGTTCGTCGGCCCAAGCAGGGCGGTGACCCGGGAATCGGGGTCGCGCGGCATCAGGCGGTTTCTCCTCCTGCCCTTGCGGCCTAAATCGGCTTAGCACATATGCAGCCTCGAAGGCCAGCAGGCCCCCCACCACCACGGCACCCGGAAAAGCGCAAGAAGGATTGAGCCGAAAGATGAGTGAACAAGCGACTGCAGAGCATCACGTCTTTACCGCCGAGGTCGGTCGACTGTTGGAGATCGTGACGCATTCGCTCTATTCCAACCGCGACATTTTCCTGCGCGAGCTGATCGCCAACGCCGCCGACGCCTGCGAGCGCCGCCGATTCGCCGCGATCGCCGAGCCCGGCTTGGAGCCGGCCGAGGGTCTTAGCATCGACCTAAGGCCCGATTCGGAGGCAGGCACGCTCACCATCGCTGACCGCGGCATCGGCATGAGCCGCGAGGAGCTCGGCGACAACCTGGGCACCATCGCCGCTAGCGGTACGACGCGCTTTCTCGAGCAGCTGAAGGCCCAAGGCAAGACGCCGGACAAGGCAAGTCTTTCGCAGATCGGCCAGTTCGGCGTCGGCTTCTATTCGGCCTTCATGGTGGCCGACAAGGTGACCGTCGACAGCCGCCGCGCCGGCAGCGACGAGGCCTGGCGCTGGGAGTCGGCCGGGGCTGACGGCTACGATCTGGCATCGGGCGAGGATGCCCCCGAGACCGGCGGCACGCGCGTCACCCTCCATCTCAAGGAAGACGCCACGGAGTACCTGGACGCCGAGCGTCTGAAGCGGCTGGTGAAGTCTCACTGCGAGCACATCGGCTTCGAGATCCGGGTGCTGGACGCCGAGGGCAAGGGCGATGCCGTCAATCAGGCCTCGCCGCTGTGGCGCCGCTCGGCCTCGGAGGTGAGCGAAGAGCAGTACACCGCCTTCTACCGCGACGCCGCGCGTGCCTTCGACGAGCCCTGGCGCACCCTGCATTGGAAGGCGGAGGGCGCCATCGAATACACCGGCCTTCTGTTCGTCCCCAAAGAGCGGCCGCCCAGCATCTTCCACCCCGACCGCAACACGCAGATCCGCCTCTACGTCAAGCAGGTCTTCATCACCGACGACTGTCAAACGATCGTGCCGCCCTACCTGCGCTTCCTTCAGGGCGTCATCGACTGCGAGGACCTGCCGCTCAACGTCTCGCGCGAGCTGCTGCAGACCAGCCCGGTGCTCAGCAAGGTGAAGCAAGGCCTGGTGAAGCGCGTATTGAAGGACCTGGAGAAGGCTGCCGAGAGTGACCAGGAAGGCTATCAGCACTTCTGGGAGACCTTCGGGCCGGTCTTGAAGGAGGGCCTCTACGAGGATCAGGCACAGCGCGACCAGCTGCTGTCCCTGGCCCGCTTCCGCTCCAGCGCGGTGGAAGGCTGGACCAGCTTGAAGGACTACGTGAGCCGCATGAAGGAGGGGCAGGAGGCGATCTACACGCTCTCCGGCGCCGAGCTGGAACGACTGGCCAGCAGCCCGCACCTGGAAGGCTTCCGCGCCCGCGGCATCGAGGTGCTCTACCTCACCGATCCCGTCGACGAGTTCTGGACCAGCTCGGTTTTCACCTATGAGGAGAAGCCCTTCCGCTCGGTCACCCGCGGCCAGTCGGACCTCGATCGCTTCGACGGCGAGGAGGCCTCCAAGGATGAGGAGAAGGACGAGGCCGGACAGGGTCCCTTGCTGGCCGCCATTCGCCTGGCCTTGGGCGACGCCGTCAAAGAGGTACGCGTCTCCAAGCGGCTGGCCGAAAGTCCGGCCTGCCTGGTCGCCGGCGAGGGCGACATGGACTTGAACCTCGAGCGGCTGTTGCGCAGCCACGGCCAGGTGGCCGAGGCCAGCCCCCGCATCCTGGAGATCAATCCGGGTCACCCCCTGCTGCAGGCCATGAGCCGCCAGATCGCCGCGGGCTCGCAAGGCAGCCTGGTCGACGACAGCGCCTGGCTCTTGTTCGAGCTGGCCCGCGTCATGGAGGGCGAGGCGGTCAAGGACCCGGCCGCCTTCTCCCAGCGCCTGACCCGCATCATGGGCCAGGCCGTGGGCGGAACGGCAGAGGGCTAGGATAGAGCGGCCCGGCCGGAAGCCGGGTCGCGCAAGCGGCGGATAGGCCTGAGGCGTGCGACCATGGCACGTCGGTGGCCATGGCCTATGCATCCGATCAGACCGCGAACACGCAAGCAGCCCACCCGGCCCCGCAGCCAATGAGCAATGCCGATTGGCTGCGGCTGGGCCTGCTGTCCCTGCTGTGGGGCGGGTCCTTCTTTTTCGGCGAGATCGCCGTTGCCGCCGTGCCGCCTTTGACTTTGGCGAGCCTCAGGGTCGGCATCGCGGCCCTCGCACTGCTGGTGATCGCCGCGGCCCTGGGGCAGGCCAAGGGCCTCGCGCAGTGGCCATGGGGTCGCCTCTTCGTCATGGGGCTCTTGAACAATGCCATCCCCTTCTCGCTGATCCTTTGGGGGCAGACCGGGATCGACAGCGGCCTGGCCGCGATCCTGAACGCCACGGCACCCTTCTGGGCCATCTTGCTGGCAGCGTTGCTGCCGTCCGGGGAGAGGCTAACGCCCGGACGAATCGTCGGTCTCTTGCTCGGACTCGGCGGTGTCACACTGCTGGTCGGCCCTGATGCCTTGACCGGACTGGGCAGCGGCATTTGGTATCAAATGGCGGTGCTGGGGGCTGCCTTCTCCTATGCGCTGGCGGGCCTTTGGGGCCGACGTCTTGCCGGCCTCGGCCCTTGGCAGGCAGCCAGCGGGCAGCTCGTCGCCTCCAGCTTCCTTCTCCTCCCGGCAGCCCTCATCATCGACAGGCCCTGGATGCTGCCGCTGCCCGACCTCGATCAGGCAGCGGCAGTCTTCGGCCTGGCGCTCTTGAGCACGGCCTTGGCCTATCTGATCTTCTTCCGGATCCTGCGCGATGCCGGCCCGACCAACCTGCTGCTGGTCACGCTTCTGATTCCGCCGAGCGCGCTGGTGCTGGGCAGCCTCTTCCTCGGTGAACGGCTGGGGTTGGCGGAAGCGGGCGGCCTTGCCTTGATCCTCTCAGGGCTGGTCGCGATAGACGGCCGCCTAGCCCGCCATCTGCTGGCGAAATCGGCTTGAAGTCCGGCAGCTCAAACCGACACCCCAGGCCGGCCGCGCCTGTCACAGAAGCATAACACGCCTGTCACAAAGCAGTGATCCCGGATTAGTAGCGTTCTCCTCAGATCGGGAGTGCGGGAAGGCAAGGGTTTTCCGGTGCTCCCCGGTTGTCTTGTCGGCGGTCGGCAGAGAGGCGTCTTTGCCGTGTCCGCCTTCGCCAAGTCCTCTAGGAGTTGCCAAACTCATGAACAGACCCCTCCTCCTGGCGGCGGCTGCCGCAGTCGGCTTCGGCTTTGCCGCCGAGGCGGCGGCCCGCGACCAGATCCGCATCGTCGGCTCCTCGACCGTCTATCCCTTCGCCATCGCCGTGGCCGAGGACTTCGGCCGCTCGACCAGCTTTCCGACCCCGGTGATCGAATCGACCGGATCCGGCGGCGGCCTCAAGCTCTTCTGCGACGGCGTCGGCGTAGGCACACCCGACGTCACCAATGCATCGCGGGCGATCAAGACCTCCGAGATCGAGCTCTGTGAGGCAAACGGCGTCACCGACATCATCGAGGTGAAGATCGGTTACGACGGGATCGTCATGGCCAATGCCAAGTCCGCGCCGACTTACGACCTGACCAAAGAGCAGATCTTTCTGGCGCTCGCCAAGTCCGTGCCGAAGGACGGCGAGCTCATGCCAAACCCCTATCAGACCTGGAACGAGATCGACGCGGGTCTGCCCGAGCACAAGATCGAGGTCTATGGCCCGCCGCCGACCTCCGGCACCCGCGACGCCTTCGTCGAGCTGGTGATGGAAGAGGCCTGCGAGAGCTGGCAGGTCTATGAGGAGATGGCCAAGGCCGACCGCAAGAAGTTCTGCGCCGAGGTCCGCGAGGACGGCGCCTTCATCGAGGCCGGGGAGAACGACAACCTGATCGTCCAGAAGCTGGAGGCCAACCCCCGCGCTTTGGGCATCTTCGGCTTCTCCTTCCTCGACCAGAACAGCGACAAGGTGCATGGCTCCCTGATCGGCGGCGTCGAGCCGACCTTCGAGAACATCGCCGACGGCGCCTATCCGGTCTCCCGCCCGCTGTTCTTCTACGTGAAGACCGCCCACGTCGGCGTCATCCCCGGTCTGCAGGAATATGTCGAGACCTTCACCAGCGAGCCGGCTTGGGGCCCGGACGGCTTCCTCGCCGATCGAGGCCTGATCCCGCTGCCCGACTCCGAGCGGAGCGAGGTGCGTGACAACGCCGTGGCGCTCAAGACCTTGCAGGAGCTCCAGGGCCACGAGAACTAAGCGAGCACACCTCCTGCGGGACGGCGATGAGCGATCGCCGTCCCGCCTTTTTCGCTTCCGCGAAGGCCGAACAGCCGATGGCGCGAACCGCATCAACGCCTTGCCGATGAGACCGTCATGACGATCTTCCTCGTCGTCGTCGCCATAGCCGCCATTGCCCTTGCCGGCTACCTCATGGGCCGCCAGCGCGCCGAGCTGATGGCCAGCACCAAACACCTGCATTCCCGGCCCGGCTATCACGGCGCCTTCATCGCCATCTGGAGCCTGATCGCCGGTTTCGCCATTCTGCTCTTCTGGATCATTTTCGAGCCAACCGTCGCGCGCTGGCTCTTGGTCTCCTGGCTGCCGGCCAGCGACCAGGAACTGCCTGAGGCGCAGCTCAGCCTCCTGATCACAAACATCGTCAATCAGGTGACCAGCGGCATCGCCACCAGCCAGCTCACGCCGGAACAGGCCGCCGCCGGAGCAGGCTATGCGACCTTCCGAGACGTCGCGCGCTGGATGATGGTCATCGTCACCGCGGCAATCGCCCTGGCCGCGGGCTGGCTCAGCCTGCGCCGCCTCTCGCCTGCCTTCCGCGCACGCAACAAGGTCGAGCGCATCGTGCGCTATGCGATGATCGCGGCGTCGACGATCGCCATCCTCACCACCTTCGGGATCGTCTTCTCCTTGCTGTTCGAGGCGATCCGCTTCTTCGCCCGCGTGCCCTTCTTCGACTTCCTCTTCGGGCTCAGCTGGAGCCCGCAGACGGCGATCCGTGCCGATCAGGTGGGCTCGTCCGGCGCGTTCGGCGCGGTGCCGCTGATCGCCGGCACGCTCATGATCACCATCATCGCCATGATGGTGGCGGTCCCGATCGGCCTCTTCTCCGCCATCTACATGTCGGAGTATGCCGGCCCCAAGATGCGCGGCTTCGTCAAGCCGGTGCTGGAGATCCTGGCCGGCATCCCGACGGTGGTCTACGGCTTCTTCGCAGCCCTGGTGATGGCGCCCTTCTTCCGCAACTTTGGCGCCGACATTGGCCTGACCGTCTCTTCGGAATCAGCTTTGGCGGCCGGTGTGGTCATGGGCATCATGATCATTCCCTTCGTCTCCTCTTTGTCCGATGACGTGATGAACGCAGTGCCGCAGACCCTGCGCGACGGATCCTACGCGCTGGGCGCCACCAAATCGGAGACCATCAAGCAGGTGATCCTGCCGGCAGCCCTTCCAGGCATCGTGGGTGCCGTGCTGCTGGCCGTCAGTCGGGCCATCGGCGAGACCATGATCGTGGTCATGGCCGCGGGCTTGACCGCGAACCTGACCGCCAATCCTTTGGAAGCCGTGACCACCTTCACGGTGCAGATCGCCACCCTCCTGGTGGGCGATCAGGAGTTCGAGAGCGCCAAGACGCTGTCGGCCTTCGCCCTGGGGCTGCTGCTCTTCACCGTGACTCTGGCGCTGAACTTCTTCGCCCTGCGCATCGTCCAGAAATACCGAGAGAAGTATGACTGACACCACACTGGCCCATGGCGGATCGGTCAAGCCGGACCTCTCCGCTGGGCGGCTCAAGAAGCGGCGGCGGGCGGAACTGCGCTTCAAGCTCTACGGGCTGGGCGCCATCCTCGTCGCCGTCGCCTTCCTGGCGGTCTTTCTGGGCACCATCGTCTCCCGCGGTGTCCCGGGTTTCTTCCAGACTTATGTCTTGCTGGACGTCCAGATCACCCCCGACGTTGCCGATCCGGAAGGCGGTGGCACGGCAGACTCCTTGCGCCGCGGCAACTACGCCACGCTGCTGCGCAACAGCCTGCTGGCGACCTTTCCCGACACGGAGGGCCGCAAGGCCAAGCGAGAGCTCGCCAATCTCTTATCGCCCATCGCGCGCTACAATCTGCAGGACGAGGTGGTCGCCGATCCGGCGCTCGTCGGCAAGAGCGTGCAGCAGTGGTTTCTGCTGTCCGACGACGTGGACCGACTGATCAAGAGCGAGACAACGGCCGAGATGCCGGCCGATCAGCGCCGCCTCTCCGACCGGCAGGTCGTTTGGATCGACAAGCTTGAGGCCGACGGCAAGATCGAGACCCGCTTCGACTGGAACTTCTTCACCGTGGGCAACAGTGCGGAGCCGGAAGCAGCCGGCCTGGGTGCGGCCATGGTGGGCTCGCTCTACACCATGGTCGTGATGCTGCTGCTCTGCGTTCCGGTCGGCGTCATGGCGGCAATCTATCTCGAAGAGTTCGCGCCCAAGAACAAGGTGACCGAGATCATCGAGATCAACATCAACAACCTGGCTGCCGTGCCCTCGATCGTCTTTGGCCTGCTTGGACTGGCAGTCTTTCTGAGCTTCTTCGGCCTGCCGCGTTCCGCCCCCCTTGGTCGGCGGCATGGTCCTGGCGCTGATGACCTTGCCGACCATCATCATCACCACGCGTGCGGCCCTAAAAGCAGTGCCGCCCTCGATTCGCCAGGGCGCCGTTGCGCTTGGCGCCTCCAAGCTGCAGTCGATCATGCATCACGTGCTGCCCTTGGCCCTGCCGGGAATCCTCACCGGCACCATCATCGGCTTGGCGCAGGCGCTGGGAGAGACCGCGCCCTTGCTGATGATCGGCATGTTCGCCTTCGTGCAGGAGGCGCCCGACGGGATCCTCGGCACGGCAACGGTGATCCCTGTGCAGATCTACTCCTGGGCCGACCAGGCCGAGCGCGCCTACGAGGCCAAGACCTCGGCCGCGATCATGGTGCTGCTGGCCTTCCTCATCCTGATGAACGCCGTGGCGGTCCTGCTGCGGCGACGTTTCGAGAGACGGTGGTGATGACGCGAGAATTGAACCTGGCCGAGCTGGCCGAACCCTCAGCCGCCGTCCTGGCCGGCCTGGGCCCGATTCCCAAGTCCGAGATCAAGCTGAAGATGCGGGCGCGCAACACCAACGTCTACTATGGCGAGGCGCAAGCCCTGAAGCAGGTGGATCTGGACATTCCCGAGCGCAAGGTGATGGCGCTGATCGGCCCCTCCGGATGCGGCAAGTCGACCTTCCTGCGCTGCCTCAACCGTATGAACGACGTGATCGACGGCTGCCGGGTCACCGGTGACATCAGGCTGGACGGCGAAGACATCCACAATCCCAAGCTGGACGTCGTGCAGTTGCGCGCGCGCATCGGCATGGTGTTCCAGAAGCCGAACCCCTTTCCCAAGTCGATCTTCGACAACATCGCCTATGGGCCGCGCATCCATGGCGTCGCGAAGAACAGCGCGATGCTGGAAGAGGTGGTCACCACCAGCCTGCAGCGCGCCGGCCTATGGGAGGAGGTCAAGGACCGCCTGCACCAGCCGGGCACCGGGCTTTCCGGCGGTCAGCAGCAGCGGCTCTGCATCGCGCGCGCGATCGCCGTCAGCCCCGAGGTGATCTTGATGGATGAGCCCTGCTCGGCGCTCGACCCCATCGCCACCGCCAAGGTGGAGGAGCTGATCGACGACCTGCGCCGGAACTTCACCATCGTGATCGTCACCCACTCGATGCAGCAGGCGGCCCGCGTCTCTCAGAACACCGCTTTCTTCCATCTCGGCAGCCTGGTCGAGGCCTCGGCAACCGACGAGCTCTTCACCAATCCCCAAGATGAGCGTACGCAGGGATACATCACCGGCCGCTACGGCTGATGCGATGGTCGCCGCCGAGCGTCACCGGTGTCACGTGGATGAGGATCCGATGGCACAAAGCAGCGAACACATCGTCAAGGCCTTTGACATGAGCCTGGAAGAGCTGCGGCAAAGCGTGGTGCGCATGGGCGGGCGCGTCGAATCGCAGCTGGACCGAGCCATGCAGGCGCTCTCCCGACGCGACGCGGGCGTGGCGGCCGAGGTGGTGCGCGACGACGCCGAGGTCGACCAGCTGGAACAAGATGTCAGCAACCAGGCGATTCGCCTTCTGGCCTTGCGCCAGCCGGTGGCCAACGACCTGCGCGAGATCATTTCCGCCTTGAAGATCTCCAGCGACCTGGAGCGGATCGGCGACTATGCCGCCAACATCGCCAAGCGCTGCATCGCGCTGACCCAGTTGCCGAACATGCGCCCGGCCAGCGGCATCCCGCGCCTGGCGCGCATGGTACAGGAAATCATCAAGGAAACGATCGACGCCTACGTCAATCGCGACCCGGAACGCGCGCTCGACGTCTGGCGCCGCGACGAAGAGGTCGACGAGGTCTATACCGGCCTCTTCCGCGAGTTCCTGACCTACATGATGGAAGATCCGCGCAACATCACGCCCTGCACGCACCTCCTGTTTATCGCCAAAAACGTAGAGCGGATCGGCGACCATGCGACCAACATCGCAGAGGTGCTGCACTTCCAAGTTACCGGAAAGATGATTGTCGGCGGCCGGCCGAAGGGCGATGCCTCGCCCTTCGAGGTCGCCCAACCGGACGAAGAGTAAGAGGACTAGTCCAGTGATCGCGAGCAAACCCCTGGTGATGATCGTCGAGGATGAGGCCGCCCTGGTCACCTTGCTGCGCTACAACCTGGAGCGGGAGGGCTACCGGGTCACCGAAGCGGCCGACGGCGATGAAGCGCTGATCCTGTGCCAGGAAGAGCGCCCCGACATCGTCCTCTTGGACTGGATGCTGCCGCATCTCTCCGGCCTGGAGGTCTGCCGCCGCCTGCGCCGCGCGCCGGAGACGCGCGAGATTCCCATCATCCTGCTGACCGCGCGCGGCGAGGAGGCCGACAAGGTTCGCGGATTGGATTCGGGCGCCGACGACTACATCACCAAGCCTTTCTCGCCGGCCGAACTCATCAGCCGCCTGCGCGCGGTGCTGCGCCGCGCCCGCCCGGCCATGGCCGCGGAGATGCTCGAGTTCGCGGATGTGCTGATGGACCTGGCCGCCCACCGCGTGAAGCGCGGCGAGCGCGAGGTGCGCCTGGGCCCCACCGAATTCCGCCTACTGCGCTATCTCTTGGAGCACCCGGGCCGTGTCTTCAGCCGCGAGCAATTGCTGGATGCGGTCTGGGGCCGCGACGTCTATGTCGAGCCGCGCACCGTCGACGTGCACATCCGCCGCCTGCGCAAGGCGCTGAACGGCAAGGAGGAGAAGGACCTGATCCGCACCGTCCGCTCGGCCGGCTACGCGCTCGACCGCAACGCCTCGGTGGCCGCCTAGAGTCTGTCCTTGGGCTTGCGCGGCGGCACACGGCGCAAGGTCATGCCGAACTTCTCATCCGCGGTGAAGCCCAGCCGCTCGTAGAACCCTCGCGCGCCATACTCTTGCCCGGTCAACAGCATGATCTTGTAAGCGCCGGCCTGCCATGCGCAGTCGATCGCCGCCTCCATCACCGCCTTGCCGCAACCCCGGCCGCGATAGGCCGCAGCGCTTACGACATTCTCGATCAGGGCATAGGGCCGCCCGCCGAAGGTCATGTTCGGCAAGACATGCAGCGTCGCCAGCGCCACCGCTCGCCCGTCGACCTCGGCCGCGAACACCTTGGTGCCGGGGTGGCCCAAGAGGTCCAGCCACTGTCGAGGCTCCTCGGCGATGGGACTCTCGCCCGACAAGTCCCGATAGAGCGCCAACGCCGCCTCGAAGTCCGCTTCGCGAGCCTGGCGCACCTCTATCACCGCACTCACAGCAGGATGGCTCTGATCGCGCATGCCGGTCGGTTAGCTCGCAATGCGATCGTCTCTCGCGGCCAACAGGTCGAGCTCGACGCACTTCACGCCAGGTCCCTCGGGCGAGGGCGCGGGACGGAACCCGAGGTCCTTCGCCAAGGCAAGCATGGCGACATTGTCCGGCAGCATGATGGCCCGCAAGCGCACGAGGCCTTGCGCTCTGGCCCAGACGATCAGCCGCTCGAGCAGCAGCCTGCCCAGGCCGAAGCGGCGCCAGGGCGCCAGCAGGACGATGGCGATCTCGCCCACCCCATCGTCCGCCCTTTGCGCCAGGCGGGCGATTGCGACGCCTTCCGGCGGATCGGTGGAGAGATCGAACAGCGCCAGCGCCATCTCTCGCCGGAAATCCAGCTGACAGAGGCGCTTGGCCGCGGCGTCGCTCAGCTGCGACAGGCCGCCGAGGAAACGCAGCCGGCGATCTTCCGGCGACAGCTTCGCGAATCCGCGTTGCAGGCCGCGCCAGTCTCGCGCCAGCAAAGGGCGCAACAGCAGGCGCCGGCCGTCCTCCAATCGCAGTGTCTCGACCATGTGCCGGGGATAGCCAGGCATAGAGCCTAGTTGGCTTGCGAAGACCGGGCAGGCCAAGCGCGATCTGTCGCGGCAGCCTGGCGAACACCACGACGTGGCCGGATGACCCGAACGGAGCTCAATCGTCGCGCTTCGGCTCCTGGTAGGGCGCGTCGTCTGACAGCTCTTCTGCCGGATCCTGCTGCTCTTGGGGCTGGTTCTGCCGCGCCTCGGCTCTCGCCGCCCGGCGCTCGGCCTTGGCCGCCCGGCGCCGGGCGCGCCGCTTGGCCGCGCCTGGCTTGGGGCCCGCGACGGCAGTATCCTGCTCCTCGAGCGGCTCTTCTTCGTCTTCCTCCAACGCTTCCGACTCGGGCGTAAGCTCGATGCTGAGCGCCCGCGCCACGCCCAGCAGCATGCGGTCGGCCTCTTCCTTGGTCTCCCTGCGCATCTGCTCGGCCTCGGGCGAGTCCTTGCCTTGCCACTCGCGCAGGTCGGCCGTTGCCCTGGTGACCTGGCGCAGCACCGCAAAAGCCCGCTCCTGATCCGTCTGGCCCTGCAGGAAGACCACGATGAGTGCGGCAATTAGGCTCTCCAGCGCGGCGATCTGCGAGCGGCCCGGCCACTGCGGCGCGATCTCCTCGCCGTCCGGCAGGGGGCGCACAGCGGCGTCGACGATTTCCGTCAAGACCTCGGTCGCCCTGCGCAGGGAGTCACCGCTCACCGAGCCCTCGGGCTCTGCCGCGCTCTTGTTCAGAAGGTCTTCGCTGATGATGCCGACGATCTGCGCCAAGTCGTTGCGCGACGTCAAAGCGTTGCTGGCCATAAGGTAAAGGACGACGGACAGCGTCTTGCGCAGCGCCGTCACCTCCGCCTGAAGCGCAATCGTTCTCTCTTCCAGACCCCAGTCTGACACGCTGTGCTCTCCCCTCGCGGTCCGGCCGCAGCCTCCATCGCGGAGCCGACCGGTAACAGAAGGACAAGATCGAGCACGGCCGATATGTCAAGTCCAACTCTTCATTGCGCCCCTCTCGCATGCGTTGGTGACAGAGCTCCTGGAAGAGTCTATATTGAGCTATTGATCAAGAAGGGCGGCGATTGGGCCCCTGCCCAGAGGGCCTTGCCCGCCTATGGCTGGCAACCAGGAGAAGAACGATGGCCAAGACCCCCAGTGTCGACGAAGTTCTCACCACGCGCGTGGCACGGCGTGCGGAGCTGACCCCCTATCCCGAGTCCTTCATCGACACCGTCATTCCACGCTATGAGCGCGACCTCTATTCCATCATCGGCAAGTCGGTCTTCGAGGATCCGGCGATGCAGCCGGCGATCAAGATCACCCATCCCTTCAGCGTCGGACTGATCAAAGTCGAGCCGGGCAAGGGCGCGGGCCTGCATGCCCACGACACCGAAGAGGTCTTCATCCCGATCAACGGCAAGCTCGCCGTCTTCTGGGGCGACGAGGGCGAGAACGAGGTGATCCTGGGGCCGCTGGACCTGGTTACCGTACCGATCCACGTGATGCGCGGCTTCCGCAACGCCGACGACAAGACCATCGAGGTCATTGCCATCGTCGGCGGCGACGACGGCGGGCGCCTGAAGTGGCACGACGAGCTGATCGCCGAGGCCAAGGAGCATGGCGGTGAGCTGGACGAGACCGGCTACATCGTCCCCAAGGAGAAGGAAAAAGCCTGAGGGTTCAGGCTAGCCCCCACGCAGACGATCGGCGATCAGCGAGATCAGCTCGAACATCAGGACCGAGCCGGTAAGGCCGGTGATCTGATTGGGATTGTCGACCGTCGGCATGGGGCAGACCACGTCGGCGCCAACGATGTCGAGGCCGCGCAGGCCGTGTAGGATCTTGATCGCCTGCCAGGTGCGCAAGGCCCGATAGCCGGCCTCCAGGTTGGCGACACCGGGCGCATCGGCCGGATCGAGCACGTCGAGATCGAGGCTGACGTAGACCGGGCGCGATCCGACCCGCTCTCGCATGATGGCCACGGTCTCCTCCAGGCCGATCTCGAAGATCTCGTCGGCAGGTAGGACCCGGTAGCCCGTATCGCTCTCGGCCGGATCCTTGCGCGGCTTCATCGGATTGCCGCGGATTCCCAGCTGGATCGAGTTCTCGGCCGCGACCGCCCCTTCCTTCACCGTGTAGGCGGCCCAATGCGCGGCCGAGCGCACGGCCCCCAGCCAATGCGGCATGTGATCGTAGTCGTCGCGGTGGGCGTCGAGGTGCACCAGGGCAAGCTTCTCGCCCCCGGCCAACTGCGAGCCGGCCAGGGCCTTCAGGATGGGCCCGCTCACCGCATGATCGCCGCCGAAGGAGACCGGCCGGCAGCCGGCGTCGGCCACCAGGCGATAGAAGTCCTCGATGTGTCCGACCGAAGCCTCGTTGTTCATCGCCTGCGGCAGCGGCACATCGCCCAGATCGTTGATCCGGCAAGCCTCCCAGGGGATCAGCTGAAAGGCCTGATGCGCCCGACGCAAGCGGCCGGAAACATGGCGGATTTGCCGCGGGCCCAGGTGCTGGTCGCGCTCCGTCGAACCGTTGCCGGCACTGTGCGGCACGCCGATCAGGCCGATGTCGCTGTCGGCGGGATCCTCCTTCCAGGGGCACTTGAAGAAGGTGGCAACGCCCCACCAGTACCAATGCCGCATCTCTCGCCTGCGCGCCTCGATCTCTTCAGCACTCATTTCGCACTCCATTCCGACATGGCCAGCCGGCCTCTCGCGCTCCAAACTGGCGGCTGTCACCCTCACGTAGGGGGGCGACAAGCGCCTCGTGGCCATTCTATACTGAGCCCGCGATCAAGAAGCTGCGGCCGGGGGCGGCATAAGGGAACAGCCAGGCGCCCAGCGCAAGAAAAGGCGATTCGGTCGCGACGAGGCAGAGGAGGATGCCAATGCGTTATCTGGTCGGGGTCGATATCGGCGGCACCTTCACCGACTTCGTGGCCTACGACCGAGAGACCGCGGAGGTCCGCGTCTGGAAGAACGCCTCGACGCCCAGGGAGCCGACCGAGGGCGTGATGATCGGCCTGGGTCAATTGGGCGACACCCGCGACATCGAGCACCTGCGTCTCGGCACCACGATCGCCACCAATGCGCTCTTGGAGCGCAAGGGCGGCAAGGTGGCCTACGTCACCACCCAGGGCTTCAAGGACATCCCCTTCATCCAGCGCGGCAACCGTCGGGCGCACTACGACATGTCCTGGATCAAGCCCAAGCCGCTGGTCAAACGCGCCGACTGCCTCGAAGTCGACGAGCGCATCGACCGCGACGGCCAGATCCTGAAGGCGCTGGACGAGGCCGAGGTGCGCCGTATCGCCGCCGAGATCAAGGCCAAGGGCGATATCGAGGCTGTCGCCGTGGTCCTGCTCTTCTCCTATCTCGATCCCGCGCATGAGCGGCGCCTGCGCGACATCCTCGCCGAAGAGCTGCCCGATACGCCGATCTCCATCTCCTACGAGGTGCTGCCCAAGTGGAAGGAGTACGAGCGCGCGTCCACCACCTTGGCCGACGCCTACCTGAAGCCGGTGGTGCGCCGGCGCTTCGAAGAGATGCAGCGCCGCTTCCAGGGGTTGGGCGTCGCCGGGCGGGTGGTGGTGATCAAGTCCAACGGCGGCGAGGCCAGCCTGAAGGGGGCGATGAATGCGCCGGTCAACCTGACCGTCTCCGGGCCCACCGGCGGCGTGGTGGCGGCCAAGACGCTGTCCGGGCTGATCGGCCTCGACCACGTGGTGACCTTCGACATGGGCGGCACCTCCACCGACTGCTCGACCATCGTCGCCGGCAACGAGGCCTTCACCACCGGCTTCGAGATCGAATTCGGCATCCCGATCCAGGTGCCGATGATCGACGTGCGCACCATCGGCGCCGGCGGCGGCTCCATCGCCTGGATCGACAAGGGCGGCATGCTGCGCGTCGGCCCGCAGTCGGCCGGGGCCGAGCCGGGCCCGGCCTGCTATGGCCTAGGCGGCAAGGAGGCCACCGTCACCGATGCCAACCTGCTGTTGGGCCGGATCAACCCGGACTTCTTCCTCGGCGGCAACATGAAGCTCGACGCCGAGGCCGCGCGCCAGGCCGTCGCGGTCCTGGCCGAGCGATTGGGCATGGGCCGCATCGAGACCGCGCTCGCCATCCTGCAGATCGCCAACAACAACATGATCGGCGCCTTGCGCACCGTGCTGCTGGAGCGCGGCCTGGACCCGCGCGACTTCACCCTGATGGCCTTCGGCGGCGCCGGGCCGGTGCATGCCTGCGACCTGATCGAGATGGCCGGCATCCCGCGCGCCGTCATCCCCAACCATCCGGGCCAGTTCTCGGCCTACGGCTTCATCATGACCGATGCCCGGGTCGACAAGCAGCGCACGCTGCACGGGCACCTCCAGCAAGCTGGACCAGGCCTGGTGCAGCCAAGCCCTGCAGGAGCTGGCCTCCGAGGCTGTCGGCGAGCTCACCGCACAAGGCTACCGCGACGGCATCGAGGTCACGCGCAGCCTCGACCTGCGCTACCTGGGCCAGAACTACGAGCTGGAGTTGCCCTACCCGCACGAGATCTTCGACGACGCCGGACTGGCCGATCTCTGGCAGCGCTTTCATGAGACCCACGACGCCCGCTTCGGCTTCTCGATACCCGGCGAGACCATCGAATTGGTGAACGTCTCGGTCACCGCGCTGGCGCCCTCGCTGAAGCCCGACACACCCAGCCTGCCGGCCGCCGACGGCCCTGCCCCTGTGGAGGCCTACCGCCGGGTGCACTACGAGGACGGCGAGCATAGGGTCTCGGTCTATCGTCGGGAAAACCTGCGTGCAGGGCACGAAATCGTGGGTCCGGCGGTCATCGAAGAGCCGGCCTCGGTCACCGTCCTGCAGCACTTCCATCACGCCAAGGTCGACGGCCTGGGCAACATCATCGTCACCAAGGGAGGCTAGCCGCCATGGATCTGGTCACCATGAACATCCTGGAATCGACCATGGTGTCGATCTGCCGGGAGATGGGCATCACGCTCATGAAGACCTCCTACTCCACCATCTTCAACGAGGCCTTGGACTTCACCTGCGGGCTTGCCGACCGCAACGGCGACATGATCGCGGTCGCCGAGTTCTGCCCGGCGCAGATCGGCGGCATGCCGCTCCTGATAAAGTCCTGCGTGCGCGAATTGGAGGTCGAGGGGATCGAGGAAGGCGACGTCGTCGTCCACAACGACCCCTACCGCGGCGGCCTGCACACGCCAGAGCACACCTTCTTCAAGCCGATCTTCGTCGAGGGCGAGCTGCTGGGCTATGCCGTCTCCATCGGCCACATCGCCGAGGTCGGCGGCATGGTGCCGGGCGGCTTCTGCGGCGAGGCCACCGAGATCTTCCATGAAGGCATCCGCGTGCCGCCGGTCAAGATCATCCGCCGCGGCGAGGACAACGAGGACGTCTGGAAGCTGATGCTCGCCAACGTCCGCACGCCGCGCTACAACTACGGCGACCTGCGCGCCTTGATCTCGGCCGTCGACCTGGGCGAGCGGCGCATGCAGGAGATCTTTGCGAAGTACGGCACCGCCAAGGTGGCCGAGACCGTCTCGGACCTCTTGGACTACTCCGAGCGCCGCATGCGCGCGGAACTGGCCGAGATCCCCGACGGCGTCTACACCTTCGAAGACGCGGTCGAGAACGACGGCATCGAGGATCGCCGTTTCGACATCAAGGTGAAGGCGATCAAGGAAGGCGACGGCATCATCGTCGACTACCACGGCTCCTCGGCGCAGGCCCGCGGGCCGATCAACGCCACCTTGGGGGTCACCTGGTCGGCCACCTACAACGCCATCCTGCACCTGACCGACCCCTCGATCCCCAAGAACAGCGGCTGCTTCCGGCCGATCCGGGTGCTGGCCCCGCCGGGCACGGTGGTGAACGTCGACTATCCGGCTCCGGAGGTCGGCGGCAACACCGAGACCCACCCCAGGATCGCCGGCGCGGTCATCGGCGCGCTCGCCAAGGCGGTGCCGGAGCGCGCCATGGCGGCGGAAGGCTGCACCCACGGCAACTTCGTCTTCGGCGGCCACGACAAGCGCCACGACGAGTACTTCGCCTGCTACGACATCGAGGTGGTCGGCTGGGGCGGGCGCTCCTATGCCGACGGCAACGACGCCACCGACTCGATCAACGGCAACTGCCGGGTGATCCCGGTCGAGGTCTTCGAGACCCGCTTCCCCTTCCGCATCGAGAACTGGGTCTTCCTGCCCGACAGTGGCGGCCCCGGCAAGTTCCGCGGGGGACTGGGCTACGAGAAGACCCTGCTCTGCCTCAACGACGAAATCGTCGCCAGCCAGATGACCGACCGCCACGAATTGGAGCCCTGGGGCCTGGCCGGCGGCAAGGCGGGCGGCAAGGGCGCCACCTTGTTCCAGCGCGCCGGCTCCAACGACTGGCTGACGGTGGTGCAGGCCTTCAACAAGCGCTCCAGCTCTAAGTTCTCCAACATCACCATCCGCGAAGGCGACCGCATCAAACTGGTGATGCCCGGCGGCGGCGGTCACGGCGACCCGGCCGAACGCCCCCGCGCGGCCGTGGCCGAGGACCTTGCTGAGGGCTACCTCTCGGCAGACGGTGCCCAGCGCGACTACGGCCACCAGGAGGCAGCGAATGAAGTTCTCCGCCAACCGCCTCTACGTCGAGCGCTACATCAAGTGCCGCAATTGCGGCATCCTCATCTACGAGACGGACAGCGAGCAGGTGAAGAGCGAGGCCGGTAGCCTTTACTGCACCCCCTGGTGCCGCGATTGGGATGCGAAGCGGGAGGAGGGTGGGTAACTACGTTCTTGCCAGTCCAGGGACTTGAGCGGCCGACTTTCAACCAACGGCAGCAGGCAGGTCCGGATCAACTGAACAGGAAGTCCGTAGCAGTTAGCTGATCCACCTGAGTGATCTTGTTCATCACCACGGCCACATCGGTCGTGCCGTCGCCGTCCGTGTCGACCTCGATGGCGCCGGCATTGTCGCTTTCGGTCTGAAACCGCGCCTGCGGCGTCCCACTGCCGTCGAAGCCTTGATCTCCAATCCACTCTCCAGCCGATCCAATAACTGAAAGAAAAACTTTGTCCTCCCCGCCTTCAGCTGCGCCAGTAAAATCTAGAATTTCAGCCTGAGTGATCAGTGTGGTCCCAAAATCATCAGATATGCTGAAGCTGTCCGCTCCGGATCCACCCCGCATCCAATCATAGCCGAGCCTATGACTAAGCACATCATCGCCTTCGCCACCTATCAGTGTATCTTGACCACCGGATGAATTGATGGTGTCAGCGCCGCTTCCGCCAACTAGCCTGTCGTTTCCATCTCCTCCGTTTAAGAAATCGTTCCCATCCCCGCCCCTGAGGACATCGTCACCAGAGCGACCCAACAAGACGTCGTAGCCAGAACCTCCGAAAACAGCATCTTCTTGGCATCCCGCAGTCGCCGTATCGTCTCCGCTGCCACCGCGGAGGATGTTGTTTCCGGACAAGGCTCGAAGCGAATCGCTGCCATGCCCGCCCTTCAGCTCATCGTCACCAGATCTTCCGAACAGAACATCGTCACCAAAGGCACCGAGTAGGGAGTCGTTGCCGTCGTAGCCAACGAGCAGGTTGGCACCGCTGTTGCCGCGCACCAAGTTGTCCAGTTCGTTGCCCCGCCCGGTGAGATCCTGGTCGCTGCCCCTGAGCCACAGCTCTTCGATGTAGCCGCCGCCGTTGGCCGCGGGGGGTAGGCGGAAATCGCTCGTTGCGAAGACAGTGTCGCTGCCTTGATCGAACTTCTCCCGCACGATGTCGCTGGAGGTGTCAACGCGGAAAGTATCGTCACCGGGGCCACCGATCATCCGGTCGTCGCTGGCGCCGCCGTTCAGAAGGTCATCACCACTGCTGCCGACCAGCGTGTCCTCGGCCGCCTGGCCAAAGAGCCGATCAGCCCCGCTGGCGCCTCTGATCGAGTCATCCCCCTTGCCACCCAGCGCGCTGTCATCGCCTTGCTGCCCGGCTAGGCTGTCATCCCCGCCCAGACCATAGAGCCGGTCGTCTCCGCCACGTCCGAAGATCGTGTCGATCACGTCAGTGCCGGTCAGTGTGTCCGGACCATTGGTGCCTGTTATGATCATGCCGCCGACCTGCCAATCCGGACTGATCGCACTTTCACCGAAGACAGCAGCCTGCGCACCTTCCACTGCTCTGTCTATGAGAACAGGAAGTCCGTCGCGGTCAACTGTTCGACTTGGGTGATCTTGTTCATGACCACCGCGACGTCTGCCGTGCCATCACCATCTCTGTCAATCTCAATGGCACCAGCCGTGTCGCTTCCGGTCGCAAAGCGGACTTGTGGCGTGCCGTCGCCGTTGAAGGCCTGACTGCCAATCCACTCCCCGGCCGATCCAACCACGAAGAGCTGGAACTCATCCTCACCATCGTCGGCTGCGCCGGTGAAGTCCAGAATCTCAGCCTGTGTCACCAGAGTTGTTTCAAAATCATCCGAAATGTTAAACGTGTCAGCGCCAGATCCACCATACATCCAATCATAGCCAAAGGCGTGACTAACGACATCCTCGCCTGTGCCGCCAAACAGCGTGTCTTCACCAAACACACCTGTGATGTTGTCGTTGCCACTTCTCCCGAAGACTGTGTCTGCGCCGTCACCACCGTTTAAAAGATCATCGCCATCGCCACCGCGAATCATGTCGTCGCCATACCGCCCGGACGCGGTGTCATTACCAGAACCGCCATAAACAAGATCATCTCCATTACCGCCATCGGCTTCGTCATTTCCACTACCACCGCGAACAACATTTTGTCCGGACACAGCACGGAGAGTATCGCTGCCATGCCCGCCCTTCAGCTCATCGTCACCCGATCTTCCGAACAGAACATCGTCACCAAAGGCACCCAACAAGGAGTCGTTGCCGTCATAGCCGACGAGCAGGTTAGCGCCACTATTGCCACGCAGCAGGTTGTCCAGTTCGTTGCCGCGTCCGGTAAGGTCCTGGTCACCGCCCTTGAGCCGCAACTCTTCGAAGTAGCCGCCCCCGTTCGCCGCCGGTGGCAAGCGAAAATCGCTGGTGGCAATGACCGTATCGCTGCCGTTGTCGAAGGTCTCGCGCACGATATCGCTGGAGGTGTCGACCCGGAAGGTGTCGTCGCCGGCGCCACCGATCATGGTGTCGACCCTAGCGCCGCCGTTCAGCAGATCGTCACCGCTGCTGCCGACCAGCGTGTCCTCGGCCGCCTGGCCAAAGAGCCGATCAGCCCCGCTGGCGCCTCTGATCGAGTCATCGCCCTTTCCTCCAAGAGCGCTGTCATCGCCTTGCTGCCCGGCTAGGCTGTCATCCCCGCCCAGACCATAGAGCCGGTCGTCTCCGCCACGCCCGAAGATGGTATCGATCAGGTCCGTCCCGGTCAGTGTGTCCGGACCATTGGTGCCCGTCATGATCATGCCGCCGTCCCGCTCATCCAATGTTGCTGCGCTTCGACTCAAGTCATCATGGTGCAACTCATTCGCAGCTCTGCTTACGAGAAGAGGAAGTCTGTGCCAGTCAGCTGATCGACCTGGGTGATCTTGTTCACGATCACGGCAAAGTCGAGCGTACCGTCTCCGTCGGAGTCCACCTGTACGGCTCCGGCAGAGTTACTGCCGGGTTCGAAGCGTGCCTGAGCTATGCCACCTCCACCAAATGCCTCCTCGCCTATCCACTCACCATTTGTTCCAATCACGAGGAAAAAGAGCTGATCCTCACCGCCCTCAACGGCACCTGTAAAATCAAAAATTTCCACCTGTGTTGTCTGAGACGATTGAAAGTCTTGGGCGATCCTGAATGTGTCCGCACCTAGTCCACCGCGCATCCAGTCAAAGCCGAAATTGTGAGTTAGGGTATCATCCCCCTCCCCGCCGAACAGCGAATCCTCGCCAAATGCCGTCGAAAGGGTGTCGTGACCATTCCCCCCGTAGAGCAAGTCATCGCCGACGCCACCACTGACAAAATCCTCCCCATCGCCGCCGCGCAGTAGATCTTTTCCGCTACCGCCTCTGCCAAAGTCATTGCCACGGCCGCCAAAGAAAGTATCTTCCCCATCTGCTCCGAAGCCGAAGTCGTCTCCACTGCCACCCTTCAAGATATCGTTCCCAGACCCGCCCCGGAGAGAATCATCGCCGACACCCCCCTTAACGATGTCATCGCCCTCCCCACCTTCCGCGTCGTCGTCGCCGAAAGAGCCCAGAATTTCATCGTTTCCTTCAAAGCCTTCGAGCTGGTTGGCGCCGCTGTTGCCGCGTAGCAGGTTGTCCAGTTCGTTGCCGCGTCCGGTAAGGTCCTGGTCACCGCCCTTGAGCCGCAGCTCTTCGAAGTAGCCGCCCCCATTGGCCGCCGGTGGCAATCGAAAACTGCTGGTGGCAAAGACCGTATCGCTGCCGTTGTCGAAGGTCTCGCGCACGATGTCGCTGGAGGTGTCGACGCGAAAAGTGTCGTCGCCGGCGCCACCGATCATGGTATCGACCCTAGCGCCGCCGTTCAACAAGTCATCACCGCTGCTGCCGACCAGCGTGTCCTCAGCCGCTTGCCCGAAGAGCCGATCAGCCCCGCTGGCGCCTCTGATCGAGTCATCCCCCTTGCCACCGAGGGCGCTGTCGTCGCCCTGCTGCCCCGCCAGGCTGTCGTCCGCGCCAAGGCCATAGAGCCGGTCGTCACCGCCGCGTCCGAAGATCGTGTCGATCACGTCAGTGCCGGTCAGTGTGTCCGGCCCGTTGGTGCCCGTGATGATCATACCTGGCTCCTCCCGTCGCCTGCGCAACCGACCATAGCAGGGTTGACTGCAGCGTTAAGGGCTTTGAGTTCACCAGGCTTGGCCATACGCAGGTGACAAGAGTCCAGAAGCCTACTTCGCCGACCAGCGGGAAGGGCCCGGCTTGGTCATTGACGGGGAGGGAGACAGTCCAAGTGGATGCATGCCGACCTTGCGCGTCTAACAGTAAAAAAGACTGAATGAACCGATCACTATCGGACAATACCGAAAAGAATTGCCGTCATCGCGAGCGTTAGCGCGGCGATCCAGGTATTCAATGCGCCGTGTTTAACCCTAGATTGCTTCGTCGCTATCACTCCTCGCAATGACGGCACATAGAAACGGTATTTATTGATTCACTCTCAATATCGGAGAGAGGTGTCTTAGACAGGTTACCGCAAATACAAGTAATAGAACAGCCCCTTATCGTGAGACTGCCTGCCTGCCAGAGGGCATGAGAGTCTCTCGTCACACTCTTAGCCTTCGCGAAGCGCTGAGCGGCTGATAATCCCTGGCAGCGGCGACTATGCCATATTCCGATGTAGGAAACGTCCGACGTCCAGGCCCTGAATTCATCCACCCTTATCGCGAGTTTCCGGAAACAGTGGTTCTGACCGGCGCCTCGGTCCGCCAGGCATGCGAACTCTTACAGCGCTGGCAGATGCGCTGTCCGAACCAAAGGCTCTCAAACTCGGTGTTGCACCTAAGACAGCGCCGGATTTTTGGCACATCGGCTGTGCGCGGCTCATCCTCGATCTCCGGTGCTGCTCCTCTGGTCACAGGCTTTCCTTTCCTCGTTAACGTCAACTCCTTCTCCCATCACAAAAAAGGCCTTCAAAGATCACGGGCCTCCCGCGAATTCGCGGCCGAACTCGAGACCGGCCGCGAAGCGCTCGAACCCTTTCGGTCAGGACACAAGCGTCCTCTCGTCTCCGCTAGGGCCGCTCACAAGTCCGTTCGGTTGCACCTCCGGCGGATTGGAGGGCTCGCTCTCGGCAAGAGTGAGGGCTGTTCGCGGGGCCAGGAGCGCCAAGCATCCCAACCACTTACTGCAGGCACAGTCGAGGTCCCGTCACGCCTCAACGCCTGCTCCGAACTTTTCGATTGTCGTTGGCAGCGCAGAGCCCCAGGGCGAAGAAACCCGCCTTCAATCGGTAGGAGATCAACGCGCGCCCTCCTCTGGAGAGTGAGACCTCGTGCGGTCTCCGGGCACCCTTCGCCGATGCCATAGCCATTTCGGCTCGGGCGATCGAAAGCCAGTGATCCCGGCCTCCAGCCGCCTAACTGCAACCGCGCCATGCCTTGTTTCGTCGCTTCGTGAGGCAAACGCTCTTCTCACATCCGCACTTTCAATCAATAACCCAGCAGGTTTACTCCAACATGATTATATGGTATTTCCAATTTTATTTTCAATGCCCAGCTGGAATTTTTTCGCGGTCTCGCAATAAATTTTGATTAAGCCAAAATAATTCTCCCATACAAGCGAGTTTATTTGCAGGTGAGAACAAATGAGTGAGCCCTGCCGGGACATCTTGACCTGAGAGTCAGGTGAAACTGCGCTAGACCAGCGAGCACCTCTGCTGCCTCCCACTGACTCGGCTCGCGACGCTTCAAAAAGGCTCTCAAAGCGCATCGCCCGGATCTCCTGGCCTATCCCTGCCGGCCCCATCTTCGCCGCCAATGATCGCCTTCCTTGGAAGCCTTCAAGAGCCGGTCACGTCTCGCGCTACATAGTCCGGTCAGTTCAGGCGCCGGGCCGCACCCCAACGCGACCGCCTTGCACGCCGGAAGGTTCTGACGCACACTCGACCGTCCAGGGGGGCGTCATGCGGGGAGGCTCGACCGGCCCGCATGATTGGCCCGAAACATCATTAAACCGGGACTGGTAGACTTGCTGGACATGACAGAAGAGACACGCTCGGGGAGCTCAGAAGCGGCGCAGCGGGCGAATGGAGCACGCTGCGCCGTTCTCGTCGGACCTTACAAAAGCGGCAAGACCACGCTTCTGGAAGCGATGCTTTTCGCCGCCGGAGCCACCGGCCGCCGAGGCTCGATCAACGAAGGCAGCACGGTGGGCGACGGCGCAGCCGAAGCGCGCGAGCGCGGGATGACGATCGATCCCAACGTCGCGCATTGTTCTTACTTGGGCGAGCATTGGTCCATCATCGACTGCCCCGGCTCGGTGGAACTGCGCCAGGAGAACCAGACCGCGCTGATGGCGGCCGACGTGGCGGTGATCGTGGCCGAGCCCGATCCCTATCGCGCGATGACCTTGGCGCCGCTCTTCAAGCTGATCGACGAGTACCAGATCCCGCACATGCTGTTCATCAACAAGATGGACAAGGCCGGCTACCGCGTGCAGGAGATCCTGGAGAGCCTGCAGGCGGTCTCGCCCAAGCCTCTGCTACTGCGCCAGGTGCCGATCCGCGACGGCGAGGAGGTCACCGGCTTCGTCGACCTGGTGAGCGAGCGGGCCTACCGCTATGCCGACGGCAACCCCTCCAAGCTGATCGAGATGCCGGATTCGGTGAAGGAGCGCGAGGGTGAGGCACGCCAGGAGATGCTGGAATCCCTGGCCGACTTCGACGACAGCCTGCTGGAGCAGTTGCTGGAGGACAAGGTGCCGGCGACCGGCGAGGTCTACGACCTGGCGACCCAGGCCCTGCAGCAGGACAACGTGGTGCCGGTCTTCCTGGGCTCGGCCGAGGAATCGAACGGCATCGCCCGGCTGTGGAAGGCGCTGCGCCATGAAAGCCCTTCGGCCGCCAGCACGGCAGAGCGGCTGATGATTCCCGGCGGCGACGGCTATGCCGCCACCGTGGTGAAGACCCTCCATCAAGCCCACCTCGGCAAGCTCTCCATCGCCCGCATCTGGCGCGGCACCATCAGCGCCGGCGAGACCATCGGCAACGAGCGGCTGGCCGGCCTCTATCACCTGATGGGCAGCGACAACCAGAAGCTCGACAAGGCCGGCGAGGGCGAATTGGTGGCCCTCCAGCGCCTGGAAGAGGTCGAGACCGGCGACCTCCTGACCACTGCCGGTCGCGTCACCGATTCCGACATGCTGTGGCCGGAGCCGCTGACGCCGGTCTATGCGCTGGGCGTCGAGCCGCAGAACCGCCAGGATGAGGTGAAGCTGACCGCCTCCATCTCCAAGCTGATCGAGGAAGACCCCTCGCTCTCCATGGAGCACAACCCCAGCACCAACCAGCTGCTGCTGTGGGGCCAGGGCGAGATCCATCTGAAGCTCGCCATGGAGCGGCTGAAGAGCAAGTTCAACGTCGCCGTCAACGGCTCGCCGCCGCGCACCGCCTACAAGGAGACCATCCGCCGGAGCGTCAAGCAGCACTCGCGCTTCAAGCGCCAGACCGGCGGCCACGGCCAGTTCGGCGACGTCCAGATCGAGATCAAGCCCTTGCCGCGCGGCCAGGGCTTCGAGTTCGTCGACAACGTCGTCGGCGGCGCGATCCCGAGAAAATTCATCCCCTCGGTCGAGGTCGGCGTGAAGGATTTCCTGGGTCGCGGCCCGCTGGGCTTTCCGGTGGTCGACGTCCAGGTCACCCTCTTCGACGGCCAGTACCACGCCGTCGACAGCTCGGACCAGGCCTTCAAGACTGCCGGCCGGCTGGCCATGTCGGAAGGCATGCCGCAGTGCGGCCCGGTCGTCTTGGAGCCGATCTACGACGTCAAGATCTCGGTGCCGGCCGATGCCACCGCCAAGATCCACGGCCTCATCAGCGGCCGCCGCGGCCAGATCCTGGGCTTCGAGGCCAAGCACGGTTGGGACGGCTGGGACGAGGTCAACTGCCACCTGCCGCAGTCGGAGATCCACGACCTGGTGATCGAGCTGCGCTCTCTGACCCAAGGCGTGGGCGGCATCGACTTCGCCTTCGACCACCTGCAGGAGATGTCCGGCAGGCTGGCCGAGAAGGTGATCGAAGAGGCCAAGGAGCGTGAAGAGGCCTAGCTCCCCCGCGGGCCGGCCACCCATTTCCGAGCGCACCACGCTGGGATGAGTCACAAGCATCGCAGGCCTGTGCAGCCCTTGCGTTTGCGTCACGCGCCCCTGCTCGAGGCGCCGAAGCCGATTGCGCTGGCGGCCGGCGAGGCCTACGGGATCGGCCCCGGCGGCCCGTACCTCACCGAACTCGACCAATGGCTGGCCTCTCGCGCCGAGGCGATAGAGGCGGGCAAGGCCTTGGGCCGTCGACCCCTTCGCCACGTCCAAGCCCTTCGGCCCGCCCTAGGCCTAGGCCGCGGGTGAAAGCTCGTTGTCTCTACACTCTTGAAGTGCCGCGGAAATCCGGCGCAAACTGTCTGCGGGCGTGAGAATGAGGGGCCGCAAGGCCCGGGGTGAGGAGACGACGTCATGACGCGCACTTTCCTCCTACCGACTTTGATAGCCGGGCTGGTCGCAGCCGCCCTTCTCGGCCGTGCCGAAACGGCGCGTGCCTTGACCTTGGAGGCTTGCCAAAGCCGCGTCGTACCTTTCGGCGTAGCTATCGACCAAGCAAGCCGGGTGCTGCGCGACATGGGCCAGCAGATGGAGCGGTGGCTGAACATGTTCGCGAACCCGCCGTCCAGCAACCGTCAGGCGGCGCAAGAGGCGCACGCAGAACGTCTTACTCTGGTCCAAGGCCGCATCACCGACCTGCAGGAGGAGCTCGACTGCTGGTATGGCCAGCTAGTGGAGAACCCGCCGCCGCCCGACGACGGCGGAGTCATCGACCCGCAGGAGGAGTTGCTCTGCAAGCTATTGGCCCGGGCAACGGCGCTCATGGTGAAGCTGATCACCTTCGACCCGGAAGCGCCCTTCCAGACCACGAGACTCCGCCCGCCATCGCCGATCGACGAACGCTGCAAGGAGCAGGAAGCGGAGGAAGAGAGCTAAGCCGCTTGGGTCCGAGGGCAAGAAGACAGCGCCCAGCGTTACGGGAGGGCGCGGGCTCGTGTTCGTACGCCCTCAGTAATCTCGCTCTTTGACTATCGACGCAAACCGCCGTCACAGATGGCTCAACCAGCTCGGGATTTGCTCTGGCGCTTGAGCCAAGCCAGGCAGGGCAGCGCGCGGCCAGGGGCCGGCTGCCCCTCTCTTCGCGCCACAGGGATCAGTTCACCACTTCGGGGCGCACCAGGTTCGGCTTGGCCAGCCACTCCTTGCCGCCGCAGCATGCCCTTCCAATAGAGCCGCGGCAGCAGCCTCTCCTTCAAGAGCCAGGCCCAGCCGGCTGGGCTTCTTGCCGTCGATCATCCAGCCCGGGAAAGCTGGGCAGCAGCTTGCCGCCATAGCCGAACTCGGCTAGCACGATCTTGCCGCGCTCCACCGTCAGCGGGCAAGAGCCGTAGCCGTCGTAGTGGGCGACACCCTGCACCCGGCCCATGTCGGCCAGCAGGTTCTGCGCCACGATCGGCGCCTGCTTGCGCGCGGCCGCGGCCGTCTTGGCGTTGGGCGCGTTCATCACATCGCCCAGGCTCCAGGACGTTCTCGAAGCGCTTGTGACGCAGTGTGTTCTGGTCGACGTCGACCCAGCCGGCCTGATCGGCGAGCGGGCTCACGCGGATGAAGTCGGGCGCGCACTGCGGCGGGCAGACGTGGATCATGTCGAACTCGGCCTCGACCGTCCGGCCTTCGCCCTCGGCGGAGGTCTCGGCAAAACCAGGCCTTCTTCGCCGGGCCGTCGATGGCCACCCAGGTTGTGGTTGAACTTGAGCGCCGCGCCGTACTTCTCGACGTAGCCCATCAAGGAGGGCACGTAGTCCTTCACGCCGAAGAGCACGCCGCCGGCGGTGTAGAAGGCTATGTCTATGTCCTTCAGGACACCGTCGCGCTGCATTGGTCGGCGGAGAGATAGAGCGCCTTCTGCGGTGCGCCGGCGCACTTGATCGGCATCGGCGGTTGGGTGAAGAGGGCCCGGCCTCCTTGAGCCCTTGCACCAAAGACCAGGTGTAGGGCGCAAGGTCGAAGCGGTAGTTCGAGGTGACGCCGTTCTTGCCCAAGGTGTCGACCAGCCGGTCTACCTTGTGCCAGTCCCAGCTTCAGGCCGGGGCAGACCACCAGGCGCTCGTACTCGATGACCCGGCAGCCCTCCAGCAGCACCTGGTTGCGCTCGGGCTCGAAGGCGGGCGACGGCGGCCTTGATCCAATGCACCTTGGGCGGCAGCACGGAAGAGAGCGTGCGCAACCGTCTCGTCGGCCTGGAACACGCCGCCCGCCGACCAGGGTCCAGCCCGGCTGGTAGTAGTGGATGTCGGCCGGGTCTATGACTGCGATTCCAGGTCGGGCGACCGCGAGAGGAGAGAGGAGGCGACCGCGATGCCGGCCGATCCGGCACCCACGACCACCACCTGATAGCGTGCGTCCGCTGGCGTCGCGCGGGGTCTTGCCGCCGTTGGCGATCCGCCGTACCACGCCCGACATGTCGTAGCCCGGCGCCTTGGTCTTGCTCAGGATGTCCGGCAGGGGGAGCCGGCCGGCGCGGCTCAGCGACCAGAGCGTGACCGAGCGGGTGCCCGTGCGGCAGTAGGCGAACACCGGCTTGGGCGCAGCCTCGAGGATCCGGCCGAAGCTCTCGGCATCGCCATCCGTCACGGCGCCGCTTTCGACCGGCAGGTAGGTAGGCCTCCAAAACCGGCTTTCCGGGCCGCGTCCTCGATCTCGTGGAACAGGGGCTGGTCGTTGCCCTCGCCGTCCGGGCGATTGCAGATGACGGTCTTGAAGCCGGCGGCGGCCAGCGATGCAACCTCTTCCGCCGCGATCTGCGGTGCGACGCTGATCTCGGCGTCGAGGCGATGGATCTCCATGGTGGTCTCCTCCTTTCCCCTCCGCGCCTAGAGCGCGTTCAAGGGGATCTTCAGGTAGTGGGTGCCGTTCCTCCTCGGCCGGCGGAAAGCCACCGGCGCGCATGTTCACCTGCACCGACGGCAGGATCAGCACCGGCATGCTCAGCTGCTTGTCGCGCTCCGAGCGCATCTCGACGAAGGCATCTTCGGAGACGCCCGTCATGCACGTGGATGTTCTTGGCCCGCTCTTCGGCGACCGTGGCTGCCAGGCATAGGCGCGCCCGCCGGGGCCGTAGTCGTGGCAGAGGAAGAGCCGCGTTTGCGGCGGCAAAGCCAGAATCCTATGGATCGAGCGATAGAGCTGGCGGGCGTCGGCCGCCGGGGAAGTCGCAGCGCGCCGTGCCGAAGTCCGGCATGAAGAGCGTGTCACCGACGAAGGCGGCATCGCCGACAAGATAGGTGGCGCAAGCCGGCGTGTGGCCGGGCGTCAGCATCACCCGGCCCCTCGAGCGCGCCGATCTCCAAGGCTTCGCCCTCCTCGAAGAGATGGTCGAACTGGCGGCCGTCGGTGGCGAAGTCCTCTTCGGTGTTGAAGACCTTCTTGAAGACGCCCTGCACGGAGCCGATCCGCGCACCCGATGGCGACCTTGGCGCCCAGCTTCTCCTTGAGGTAGGGCGCCGCCGTCAGGTGGTCGGCATGGACGTGGGTCTCCAGGATCCAGTCGACCGTGAGGCCCTCTTCGGCGACAGCAGCCAGGATGCATCGGCGGACGCAGTGCTGGTACGGCCCGACTTGGGATCGTAGTCGAGCAGGGAATCGACGATCGCCGCGTGGCGGGTGGTGGGGTCGATCACCACATGGCTCGCGGTGAAGGTGGTGTCCGTCGAAGAAGGTCTTGACGCGGGGCTTCACGGGCGTGACGCGGGGCTTCATGGGCGTGCCTCCAAGCTAGAGTGCCGATCGACCTAGAGCAGATCGCAATCAGGTGGAGTCACCTGATCGCGTGAATCTGCTCTATCTTTCAAAGTTGTAGAGCAGGATTCAGACGACAAATCGGTTCGATTTGACGTCATCCTGATCTAGGCCTTGGCGCTGCAGATCCCGAGCAGCCGGTAGAGGGGGCAGAACCTGACCAGCCCCGTAATCAAGGGCACCAGTCCGATCCAGCCCCAGGGGGTCCTCGGGGCCGACGAAGACCAGCGCCGCCAACCACACCAGCCCAAGAGCAAACGTAGACCGCGGTCCAGACCGCCGACATTGAGCGACATCAGCTTCCTCCAATTCAATCAGGGCTTGCCGTTTCGGCAGGCGATGGAGGAGGCTTAGGCTTGTGCCGAGCGCCCGTCTGTGACTTAGTCACGAACCCGTGAAGAGGCCGTCATCACCCATGACCGAGGCCAGCCCCTGGATCGAGAGGTTTCCCGACCTGGCAGCCTTGCCGGCCGAGGACCGTCGCCGTTTGAGCGAGCGTGCCGCCGAGGTCCTCGCTGCCGGCCCGGCACCACCGTCTTCGCACCCGGCAAGGAGGCCGAGAACTTTCTTCTGGTGCTGGACGGCGTGGTCCGGGTGCAGCAGGTCTCCCGCCTCGGGCCGAGAGATCGTGCTCTATCGCGTCTCCGCCGGCGAGGCCTGCATCATGACCACGGCCTGCCTCCTATCGAGCGAGCCCTACAACGCCGAAGGCATCACCGAGACCGAGGTGAAGGCCATCGCGATTCCCAGAGCACCTTCGACGAGGCCTTGGCCGCCTCCCCCGGGTTCCGCCGCATCGTCTTCTCCGGCTACTCGAACCGCATCTCCGACCTCATGCAGGTGGTCGAGGAGGTCCGCCTTCCAACGCCTGGACAAGCGCCTGGCGCAGCGGCTTTTGAGCTTGGCGGGGTCCGATCGGGTCATCCAGGCGACGCACCAAGAGCTGGCCGCAGAACTAGGCACCGCGCGTGAGGTGGTGACCCGACAGCTGAAAGAGCTGGAGCGCCGGGGCTGGGTAACGCTCTCGCGGGGCGAGGTGCGCTTGACCCAACTCGACCAACTGCAAGCCTTGGCGGAGGCAGAGTGAGGTTCAAAGAATAGCCAGCGAGATCCTACACTTCTCTAACCCACACCCAAGAAATCCCGTCATTGCGAGCGAAGCGCGGCAATCTAGAAAGCCACCAAAGGCATTAAACACTGGATTGCTTCCTCGCTATCGCTCGTCGCAATGACGAAACAGCGAGGCAGCCCTAGATCAAATTCTTCGCATCCGACGAGATGTCGGAAAGGCAAAGAACTGCTCTTTGAAGGCCTCGGCGGTGATGCCGTGTTTCATCGCCATGGCGAAGAGGTGGATCAACTCCTCGCCCTGGTGGCCGACCAGGTGGGCGCCGACGATGCGGCCCGTGCCTTCCTCCACCAGGGTCTTGGCCCAGGCCACCGTCCTCTGCGTAGCTCTTGCCCGAGAACCAGCCGCGCATGTCGCTGGTGGCGACCTTGACCTTGATGCCCTTGGCCGCGGCTTCTTCCTCAGTCAGGCCGACGCTGCTCATCGCCGGCACGGTGTAGACGCAGTTGGGATTGGCGGCATAGTCGGGCTTGTGCTTCGGGCCTCGACGATGTTGCGGCCGACCAGGCGGCCCTCGTAGGTCGCCAGCGGCGAGAGCTGGGGGCGAGGGTGACGAGCGCATCGCCGCAGACCCAGACCGCGGGGTTGGAGGTGGAGCGCAGATAGTCGTCGACGGAAACGGCGATGCGGTCGTGCTCGACCTTGCCGGCTTCGAGATCCAGGCCGTCCACGTTGGCGATGCGGCCGGCACCGATCACCACACGCCGCGCCTCCAGGCTCTGCTCCTTGCCGTCGTGGACAAAAGAGACCCGCAAGCGATCGCGAAAGGCTCGACCGCGGTCACTTGACGCCGGCCTTGACCGTAATGCCGATGCGCTCGC
>CAXXGD010000044.1:0-141234 GCA_963669385.2 Rhodospirillales bacterium | reverse complement strand
GCTTCGTCGGCGCCGCGGGGCAAAGTCCTCTGGCGGCGCACCTTTCGAACTTGCGAGGTGATTCGCATTGGCTTCCGAAGAGCGCGCCGTGACGGTCGTTGGCGCCGGCATCGTCGGCATCTGCTGTGCCCTTTCCCTGCAGGAGAAGGGCTTCCAGGTTCGCTTGGTGGATCGCGATGGCTTCGTGGAGGGAGCCTCTTTCGGCAATGCCGGCATCCTCTCGCCTTGGTCCTGCGTGCCGGAATCCTGCCCGGGCTTTGGCGCTCGGTGCCGAAGTGGATCCTCGATCCCCTCGGGCCCATGGCGGTGCGCTGGTCCTATCTGCCGAAACTCACGCCCTGGCTGCTGCGCTTTCTGAGAAGCGGCCGGCCAGAGCGAATCGCGCCGATCGCAGATGCGTTGCACGCGCTCTACAGCTCGACGATCGAGCTCTATCAGACCCTTCTGCAGGGCACCGGTCAGGACTCTCTGGTGAGGCCTTGCCACTATATTTTCCTCTATCGAGAGGCCGAGAAGGCAAACCTGGAGTCCCTGGAATGGCGGCTAAGGCGGGAGCGGGGCGCCAAGCTGGAGCTCATATCCACCGGCGACCTGCTTGACCTCGAGCCGGATCTTTCGCCTGACTTCAAGAAGGCAATCCTCATCCATGAACAGGCGCGCACCACCAATCCCGCCCGCCTGGGCCGGGTCTTGGCCGAGAAGTTCCAAAAGCAGGGCGGCACTTTCCTGCGCTCAGACGTCTTGGCGCTCAGGCCCGACAGCGTTGGTGGTGTGACTCTGGTCACCAAAGAGGGCGAGCTGCACGCTCCGAAGCTGGTGCTGGCAGCCGGGCCTGGTCGGCACGGCTGCTGGAGCCTCTGGGGATCAAGGTGCCGCTGGAGACCGAGCGCGGCTATCACATGACGTTCGCCGATCCTGCGGTCACGATCACCAACACCATTCAGGAAGCCGGGCGCAAATTTGCGCTCAATCACATGGAGCCGGGGCTTCGCGTCGCCGAACCGTGGAGCTGGCCGGGCTGGATGCGCCACCGAACTATCGCCGGGCGCAGAAGCTCGCGACCCTGGCGAAGCAGATTCTGCCCAAGCTTGACACCAGCAAGGCAACGCAATGGATGGGTCATCGGCCCTCTCTGCCCGATTCGCTGCCCATCATCGGTCCCATGCCCGGCCGGCCCAACCTTCTCCTGGCATTCGGTCATAGCCATCTGGGGTTGACCGGCGGGGCGCCTACCGGCCGCTTGATCGCACAACTGCCGCGCAGGAGAGGCCGAACATCGACCTGACGCCTTACAGCGCCGAGCGCTTCGCCGGCGGCTCGCCGAGGCGCGAACAGCCCTAGACGATAGATCGCGAGGCAGTTTGAAGCTTCGAGTTCAGTCGAAGTCCTCGCCCGCAAGGGCCGCATTCAATTCGGCGAGCTTCGAGGCTGCCTGCGTGCGGTTCTCCACCTTTAGAACCTTGAACACCCGCGAGACATGCATCTTCACCGTGCCGGGGGAGATGTCTAGATCGGCGGCGATGTCCTTGTTGGACTTGCCTTCCGCCATGAGCCTGAGCACCTCCACTTGGCGTGCCGTCAGCCCCAAGGGGCCGGCCCCTTTCTCGACTCCGACCTCCTTCGGCCAGTTGCCGCGCTCTCGTTCGCGGGGCAGGTCGGGACTGGTATCGCTCAAGTGCAGAATATGCGGCGGCACGTAGACACCGCCGGACAGGATGAACCTGAGCGCATTCGTTGTGGTCTCAGGCGAGGAGGTCTTGGGTATGTAGCCCATTGCGCCAGCCTGCAAGGCTTCGCGAATCGCCTGTGCGTCCTCCTTTACCGAGACGACGACCACCGGAACGTCTGGCCAGTTGCGGCAGATCCGCCTGACATCCTCGATTCCACTCATCCCCGGCATCAGCAGGTCGAGCAGCAACAGGTCGATGGGTGGCCCTTCGACCAGATAGCCAGTGGCCTGGTCCAGGTCATTGGCTTCCAGAATCTCGACAGGCTGGTCCATCAGCTTGATCAGCAGGATCAAGCCGCCGCGGAAGAGCGCGTGGTCATCGGCAAGAATGATCCTGAGGGGCGCGGTCGCTTGCACCTGCACGGGGCTACCTCCGGACTCGCCGCGATCGGCCGGCGAGGTCACGCTTTGACTGGCCTGCAAGCTCGACAATCCTCTGCTCCTGCAACACTGGGTGAGCATAACACCTTAACCGGCCAGTTCACCAGTCGAAGGGCTGACACGCCTGGCTGACCGGCCAGATAGTCCCTGCCAATCGGTGGGGCCTGCCGCCAGACTATACACCAAAGTCATAGCCAAAACAGGTTCGCTTCGACGCAATTTTCAGTCAATGGTAGCGAATTTCATGCTGCTTTGCCGCGCCAATTGGCGGTGTCACCCTAACGGACGCATTGAAATGTTTAGATTTCAGCGCATTGGGTTTCTCTGAGCCTCCCCGGCTCCCCAAAACCTGCACTTTAGTAGGACTGGCAGCAAAGTGGGTCTGGCCAGATAGGTGTAAATCTGCAGCTTGACTCCTGTTCGGGAGTATGTTTGCCTTATGCCAATAGCAATACACCCAGATGGCAGTAGCCAACTGGAAAAGCAGCAGGCTGCGGCCAGCCGCATAGCGAGGCTCAGGCACAGACGTTGTGCAGAGAGGGTCCTCAACAGGGAAGTTAGGAACGGGAGACCTAGATCATGAAACTCAGCCGTAGATCCATTCTGAAGGGTTCGCTTGCTGGCGCCGCTGCTGTTGCCGCACCCAGCCTTTGGATCCCGAATCCGGCCCATGCCGATTGGATCGACAAGAACGACACGATCAAGGTGGGCGTGCTCTTCTCGCAGACCGGCAACCTGGCGGTGGTGGAGAACGACTCGACCCAAGTGGTGCTCTACGCCATCGACGAGATCAACCGCAACGGCGGCGTGATGGGCCAAGAGGTCGAGCCGGTCGTCATCGACGCCAAGTCCGACATCAAGGTCTATTCGGAGAAGATCAGCCAGCTGATCCTGCGCGACCGGGTGATCGCGACTTTCGGCGGCTATACCTCGGCCAGCCGCCGCGCGGTGGCACCGATCGTGATGGCCCGCAATCACCTCTTCTACTATCCGACCTGCTACGAAGGCCGTGAGTGCACGCAGAACATCATCTGCACCGGCCCACTGGCCAACCAGCACTCCCAGGATCTGATCCCCTTCATGGTCGAGAACTTCGGCAAGAAGGTCTATCTGATCGGCTCCAACTACATCTGGCCGAAGGAATCCAACAAGAACGCCAAGGTCTGGCTGGAGCGTGCCGGCGGCGAGGTCGTGGGTGAAGACTACGTGCCGCTCGGCGGTTCGGAGTTCACGCCGATCTTCAACAAGGTGCGCCAGACCGAGCCCAGCTTCATCTTCTCGACCGTGGTCGGCGATTCCGACATCGCGCTCCACAAGCAGTTCCTGCAGGAAGGCTTCAAGGCCGATAAGATGCCGATCGCCTCGCTGACCACAGGCGAGATCGAGGTGCGCGCCATGGGGCCGGAAGCCGGCGCCGGCCACTTCCTCTCGGCACCCTACTTCCAGACACTGGAGAACCCGACCAACGAGGCCTTCGTCGAGGGCTACCTCAAGAGCAAGTACGGCGGCGGCGGGGTCACCCACTACAACATGGAAGAGACCTATCTCTCGGTCTATGTCTGGAAAGCCGGTCTGGAGAATGCCGCGGCCGCCTCGGGCGACATCTCGGAGGTCACGCCGCGGATGATCCGCGATGCTTCGGCCAGCGTCGAGCTCGGCGACGACGTCTCGCCGGAAGGCCTGGTCTGGATCGATCCCGATAACTTCAACATCTGGCTGAAGCCGAAGATCGGCCAGTGCCAGAGCGATGGCCAGTTCAAGGTGGTGAAGGCGGCAGCCGAGCACGTCGCGCCCGATCCTTTCTCGATCTATCCGGAGCGCGGTGTCTGCAAGGCCGACGGCCTGCTGACACCGGACGGCGGCACCAGAAAGAACGTCCTCTAAGACCTGGCACTCCGGGCGCCGGCAATGGTCTGCCGGCGCCCGGCGGCCCCGCGACGGGCCGGCCTCGTTCTTTCTTGCCCCTTGTCGCTTAGCGAGCATGCCGCCCGCGGTCCGCTCGGAGCGAACGCCAGTCAGGGAATTCCTCGACGATGAGCGTACATGACTTTTGGACACCCTTTTCATTTCTGCCCTTCCTGAACGCGCTTTTCATCGGGATCAGCTTGGCCAGCATCTGGCTGCTGGCGGCGCTTGGCCTCACCATCATCTACGGCACCATGGGTGTGATCAACTTGGCGCACGGCGAGTTCCTCATGCTCGGCGCCTACAGCACCTTCGTCTTTCAGTCGATGCTGGGCCTGCCGTTCCTGGTCTGCTTGCCGCTCTCCTTCATGGTGGTGGCCTGTGTCGGTCTCTTGATAGAGCGAACGATCGTCAGACCGCTCTACAGCAGACCACTTGATACCCTGCTTGCCACCTGGGGTCTGTCGCTCATCCTGATCCAGGGTGTCCGGCTCATCTTCGGTGGCGAGCCGCAGTATGTCGGCGTGCCGGACTGGCTGAACTTCGTAGTGCAGACCAGCTTCCTCAGCCTTTCGGGCTTGCGCATCTTCATCATCGTCGTCGCCATCGCGTTGGTCGCGCTGACCTGGTTCCTGATGTACCGCACAGCCTTTGGCGTGAAGGTGCGCGCCGTCATGGAAGACAAGGAGATGGCGCAGTCCTTCGGCGTCAACGCCAACCGAATCTACTGGCTGACCTTTGCCTACGGGGCAGGTTTGGCCGGCATCGCCGGTGGCCTCTTCGGTGCGGTGAAGACGCTCTTCCCGGACATGGGCAGCGGCTACATAGTCGAGGCCTTCCTGGTCGTCGTGGTCGGCGGCGTGCAGCTGGTCGGCAGCGTCGTCAGCGCCGGCCTCCTGGGCGAGCTGAACTCGGTCTTCTCCTACTTCACCAACGACACCTTCGCGCGCTTCGTGCTCTTCACCCTGGTGGTCGTCTTCCTGCGGTTCCGCCCGCAAGGACTGATCTCGGAAGGCGTGACCCGGCGATGAGCGGCTCGGCAGGCAGGCAGCGGGGATAGCGCCATGCGGGGCAATCTCTACCACAACCGCAAGGCCCAGTGGCTCACTTACCTAGGCGCCTTCGTGCTCCTGGCCCTGGTGCCCTTGATCGTCGACAACCCCTTCACCTTGAACCAGCTCGCCCGCTACAGCATCTTCGCCATGCTGGCGGTCTCGGTCTCGCTGGTCTGGGGCTACGGCGGCATCTTGAGCCTGGGGCAAGGGATCGCCTTCGGCCTGGCGGCCTACGGCATGGGCATGACCATGCAGATGCAGTACCAGGACCCGCAGTACGACCCGATCCCCAGCTTCATGCTGACCAACGAGCTGGAGAGCCTGCCGCTGTTGTGGTGGCCCTTCTGGTCGACGCCGGTTGGCCTGATTCTGACCCTGGCCGTCCCCACCGCATTCTTCACCTTTTTCGGCGCGCTCATGTTCCAGGCCCGGGTCGCCGGCGTCTTCGTCTCCATCATGACTATCGCCATGCTGGCGGCCTGGTACTCCATGGCCTATGACATGCAGCCCTTCACCGCGGGCTTCAACGGCATCTCGCCGCCCTTGCCTTTCAATCTTGGCGGCTTCGAGTTCGATCCCTACGGGGTTCCGGCCTATCTGGTCTGCGTGGCCTTCCTGGCGGCGCTGACCTTGCTCGCCAAGTTCCTGATGCATTCCAAGTTCGGCCTCATCGTGCAGTCGATCCGCGACGATGCGGAGCGCGCCCGGCTGCTGGGCTACAACGTCGCCGCCTATCAGGTGACTCTCTTCGCTATCTCCGGCTTCATCGCCGCCTGCGCCGGTCTTTGCTGGGTGATGATCGTGCAGTACGTCTCGCCCACCGCGCTGGAGATCACCTTCTCCATCGCCATGGTGGTCTGGGCGGCGGTTGGCGGGCGCCTCTCGCTGCTGGGCGCCATCATCGGCGCCTTCCTGGTGAACGGCATGCAGAGCTATCTCGGCGACGAGCTCCAGCAGGTCTGGCTCTTGGTGCTGGGCGCCATCTTCATCGTCGTCGTGCTGCTGCTGCCCAAGGGCCTGGCCGGCCTGCTCGAGGTCTGCCTCGACAAGCTGTCGAGCGGCAAGCCGGCCGCCGAAACTCAGTCCGACTTGGCCAAGGAGGCGGCCAAATGAGCATCCTCGAGCTCAAGGGTGTCTCCAAGGCCTACAACGATTTCGTCGCCGTCGACGGCTTCGATCTCGCAGTGGAGCAGGGCGAGCTGCGCTGTCTGCTGGGGCCAAACGGCGCCGGCAAATCGACGTCGATCGACCTCATGACCGGGCGGTTGAAGCTGACCGGCGGCACTATCCACTTCGACGGCCGCGAGATTTCCGGCCTGGCGGAGCACGAGATCGCCCGGCGTGGCGTTGGCCGCAAGTTCCAGGTACCGGCGGTCTTCAAAGAGCTGACGGTCCAGCAAAATTTGCAGGTGGCCTTCAACAAGGTGAAGTCGCCCTTCGCCAACATGGTGGGGCTGCTCAGCGGTTCGGCCGCCGGCCGCGAGCGCTACGAACACGTGGTCGAGCTGATCGGCTTGCAGGAGCGGCTGCAACGTGCAGGCCGGCATCCTCTCCCACGGCGAGACCCAGTGGCTGGAGATCGGCATGGTTCTGATGCAGGATCCGCGCCTCCTGTTGATGGACGAGCCGACCGCCGGCATGACCGAGCAGGAGACGCACAAGACCTCCCAGCTCTTCAATGAGCTCAAAGGCACCCACACCCTGGTCGTGGTCGAGCACGACATGTCATTCGTGCGCGAGATCGCCGACATCATCACGGTGATGCACCTCGGCCGGAACCTGGCCGAAGGAACCATCCAGGAGATCGAGAACGATCCCCGCGTGATGGAGGTCTATCTGGGATCGGAGGGAATCGGCGATGCTTGAGATGGCAGGCGTCACCGCCTTCTACGGCAAGACCCCGACCCTGTTCGACGTCTCGCTCAAGGTTGGCAAGGGGGAATGCCTCTGTGTCCTGGGGCGCAATGGGGTCGGCAAGTCGACGCTTCTGCGCACCATTATGGGCCTGGTCACTTCAATGACCGGCAAGCTGACGATCGACAACAAATCGCTGGAGGAGACTCCAACCCACACGCGGGCCAAGGCCGGACTCGGCTACGTGCCGCAAGGCCGGCGGATTCTCGGCAAGTTCACCGTGCGCCAGAACCTGGAGCTCGGCACCTTTGCGCGCGACGACGGCAGCCGGGGAATCCCCGATGTCTGCCTGGCGAGCTTTCCCTATCTGGCGGAGAATCTTGGCAAGCGCGCCGGCCTGCTGTCGGGCGGGCAGCAGCAACAACTGGCCATCGCCCGGGCATTGGCGACCAACCCCAAGGTGCTGCTGCTGGACGAGCCGACCGAGGGCATTCAGCCCAACATCGTTACCGACATTCGCAACGCCATGCGGCGGCTCAATCAGGAACTGGGGCTGACCCTGATCCTGACCGAACAGCACATCAAGATCGCCCGCGAGCTGGCTGACGGCTTCCTCATTCTCGATGTCGGCAGGGTGGTGGCGGAGGGTCCCATCGCCGACCTCAGCGACGATCTGATCAAAGAGCATCTAACCATCTGAAGTGAAAGGATCTTGGACGCAGCCCAGGATCGACAAATGAGAGGAGAGCAAGATGATCACGATACCGAAGAAAGGCACGCCGGAGCGCGAGCGCCTGATCGCCGAGCACAAGGCTTGCATCGAGTCCATGAAGGGCGTTCCCGGCTGCACCATCCTGCGCTGCGAGACACCGGGCGACACCACGGTGGTCAGCGGCGGCATCCATGAGGACTTCTTGCTGAATCGTGTGCTGCTGCGCATGCGCGCCATGAACCCCGGAGACAAGCCGGGCAAGCTGGTCGTGGTCTGCACCAAGATCGAGAAGGAATGGCGAATCGCCCGGCTCGCCGGCATCCGCGGCGTCCCGCCGACCTTCATCAACGACAAGGTCTACGACAACGAGCAGGACCCCCAGCACGACATCTTCCTCATGCGCCTCGACGAGCTCGATGCCGAGGACGGCCAGGTCGAGCACTTCCACGAAGGCTGGAAGCGGCGCGACGACCGCTGGACGCGGACCTAAAGCCGTCTCGGCCACTTGCCGAGAGGAATTGAACAAGGGGCAAGAACCCCAAGAAGCAAGGAGTTGGCTTCATGTGCGCAATGAGACTAACGGGATATGCAGACCTCTTCGGGGTCAATCCCGGTAAGACGATCCGCTTCTACGTCAACTGTGACGGGCCGGCGAAATACGACGTCCAGATCATGAAGATGATCCACGGCGACACCAATCCCCGCGGTCCCGGCCTGATCGAAGAGGCGGTCGACGCCTCCTGCAACGGCAGCCATGACGGCCGCAAGCAGGTGATCTACAGCGGCTCCTACGGCTATGTGGAGGACACCCCCAATCTGCAGCTGCAGTCCTTCACCATGCAGTGCTGGATCTGGCCGACCACGCCGAAGACCCATCCGAAATACTGGAAGCACGGCGCCCAAGGCCTGCTGGCCAAGTGGTGCGACGGCAAGGGCTATGGCCTCTTCATCAACGAAGAGGGCTGCTTGGAACTCAGGATCAACGGCGAGAAGATCACCACCGGCGCGCCAATCCGCGACCATGCCTGGCATTTCGTTGCGGCCAGCTATGATGCCGAGAGCGGCGAGGCGGTGCTCTATCACGAGCCGCAGATCCAGTACGCCCTGGATCCGGACATCCCGCCGGTCAAGCGCCAGGTGAGCGGTGGCGTGCAGCACAGCGCCGGCGTGCCGCTGACTGTGGCCACGCACTGCGGTAGCCTCGACAGCTCTCCGCAAGCCCAGGCCTCGCGGCCGGCCGGCGTCGTCATGGCCGGCCCCTACAACGGCAAGATCGACAGCCCGCGCCTCTGCAGCCGTGCGCTCAGCCGCGGGGAAATCGAGACCATGAAACTGGGCGCGCAGCCGGGACTGACCGAGCGGCGCAACTCGGGACCCACCGGGGAGCTGTCGAAATGCATCGTCGGCGCCTGGGACTTCTCCGACGGCATCGATACCGCGGTCGGCAGGGATCACGGCCCCTATCTCTACGATTTCGCCATCGTGAACTGCCCGACGCGGGCGATGACCGGGCACAACTTCTCCGGCCACAACTTCGACTGGAAGCATGCGCCCAAGGAGTATGGCGCCATCCATTTCCACGATGACGACGTGGACGATGCGCGCTGGTCGGTCGACTTCGAGTGGAACGTCCCGGCGGGCCAGAAGAGCGCCTTCTACGCTGCCAAGCTGACCACCAGCGACGGCGACGAGGACTACATTCCCTTCTGGGTGGTGCCAGAGGTCGGCAAGGCGACGGCCAAGATCGCCTACATGGTGCCGACCATCTCCTACATGGCCTACGCCAACGAGCATCTGGCCAACAACGCCGGCGGGGCGGAGCTGCTGGTCTACCGCGTGCCCATCATGCAGGACCAGAACATGTTCTTGAGCGAGCACCGGGAATACGGCGGCTCGATCTACGACACCCACACCGACGGCAGCGGCCTCTGCCTCTCCTCGCGCCTCAGGCCGATCCTCTCCATCCGGCCGAAGTACGATCACTTCCTGATGCAGGCGCCCTGGCAGTACCCGGCCGATCTGCACATGATCTACTGGCTGGAGCAAATGGGCTACGACTACGACGTCATCACCGACGAAGACGTCACCTACGACGGTCTCGCCCGGCTCGAGCAGTACAACGTCGTGATCACCGGCTCGCATCCGGAGCACAACACCGGCTCCCAGCTGGATGCGCTCCACAACTACACCCAGCGCGGCGGGCGGCTGATGTACATGGGCGCTGACGCCTGGTACTGGATCCACTCCTACCATCCGGCCTACGAGCACCTGGGCCGCGGCGTCATCACCGAGATGCGGCGCTGTGAGTCCGGCATCCGCACCTGGCGGGCAGATCCCGGCGAATACTACCACCAAGGCACCGGCGAGCTGGGCGGCATGTGGCGCTATCGCGGCCGCTATCTGCACTCGGTCGCCGGCACCGGCATGTCGTCGGAAGGCTTCGACATCTCCAGCTACTATTCGCGGACGCCGGAGAGCAACGACCCGCGCGTGGCCTGGGCCTTCGAGGGCATCGAGTACGACGAGAAGCTGGGCAACTTCGGCCTGGTCGGCGGCGGTGCGGCGGGTACCGAGCTGGACATCGTCGACACCTTGCTCGGCTCGCCTCCGCACACGCTGGTGGTGGCGACATCGGCAGGTCGACACACCGAGGCCTACCTGCTGGTCATGGAAGACTTCGGCTTCAACCAGCAAGGCCTGGACGGCACGCAGCATCCGCGGGTGCGCTCGGATATCGCCTATCACGAGACGCCGAACGGTGGCGGTTGCTTTGCCTTCAGCTCGATCGCCTTCTGCGGCTCGCTGCCTTGGAACAACGGCGACAACAACATCTCCAAGTTGGTGGGCAACGTGCTGAACCGCTTTATGCAGGACGGACCCCTGCCGGCGCCGCCGGCCGATGCCGTCAAGCATCGCGGCCGCGCGGACTACGACCCGCCAGCGAACAAGGCGGTGAAGTAGATAGCCCTCCCTCGGGGCCGGCTGCCACTCAGCCTGCAGCCGGTCCCTCTTTTTCCGATGGCGCTGCCACGCGGAGGGCAGCGCCAAAGCGAGGCATCGGCCCGACATGCTGCTGGATCCCGCACTTGGCTACTACGACGAGGGCTTGGACCTGACCGATCGCGCGCTCTATGCCCCGGCGCGCGGCCGCTTCGGCAGCGCTACGACCCTGCCGCCGGCAAGCTATCGCTCCAAGGTCTTCAGTGCGCTCGAAGACAACCGCATCTGGACCCGCACGTGGGTTGCCGTCGGCTTGCAGCAGCAGATACCGGCCACCGGCGATCTCTTGCCCTTCACCATCGGCTATCACGGCGTACACATTCAGCGCGGCGAGGACGGCACGCTGGTCGGGCGGTTCAACAAGGCCCAGCACGGCGGCTGTCGCAGCGTGCCGCTGCAGTGCCAGACCGGCAGCCGAACCCGCTGCTCCTTCACCTCTTGTGGCTATAGCCGTGACAGGCGGGAGGTTTCGGCAGACGAGCTGGAGAGCGACGGCTCCGTCGCCAACCAGTATCTGGGATTGCGGCCGGAGAGGCTGTGGCCCTTGCGGGTGGACTGCTGGGGGCCGCTTCTCTTCGCCTGCCTCGATCCGAACGCGCCTGAGCTGGAGCAGGACTTGGCGGGCCTCCTGAGAGAGCTGCCGCCCTTGCCCTCTTCCAAGCTGCGCCTGGTGGCCGGCGAGTGGCTGGAGGGAGAGGCCAACTGGAAGCTTGTCGGTCCGGCCTTGAGAGATCTCTTGGCGCCGACGGCAACGGCTGGCCTGCATGGCGAGGAGCCCCGCCACGCGATAGAGGACTGGCCGCTCCATGCCTTGTCCCGGCCTCTTCCCCTGGCTGAAGGGCAGGGCGGTGACGGGCAGCGCATCGCCTTCGCCTGGGCCTTCCCCAATCTGCTGCTCTTGCAAATGCCGGGCCTGGTGGCTGTGGTCATCCTGCAGCCGCTCAGCATGAGCGACACACAGATTCGTTTGTACCTGCTGGTCCCCGACAACGCTGTCGCCCAGCCGGACGGGGACGCGCTCGCCGCCTTGCGGCAGGGCTGGCGAGAGCTCCTCCTCGACGCAAGCGCGCTCGCCAAGTCGAGCCAGCTGGAACTCGGTGCTTGGGGCACGCCTTTAAGCCCCGGGACCGAGAGCAAACTGCCGCCTGTGCAGCGCAACCCGCTGGGCTGGCGGTTTCAGGACTACTTGATCGGCCGCATACTCGACAGCGGCGAGGAAGGAAGACGGCAATGAACGCAACCTCGCTCTCGCCGGAGCAAGATACCCTGACGGCGGCGGAAGAGGCCTACACCGCCGGCGACTTCGGCCGCGTGTGGGACATGATGCTCCCCCTTGCCGAGGCCGGAGACGCGGAGGCACAGGCCTGGATCGGCACGCTTACCATGAACGGCCAAGGGCGGGATGCCGACAGCAAGGAGGCGCTCTCGTGGTTTCTTAAGGCCGGCGAGGCCGGAAGCGTGATGGCCTTGGCGAACGCGGGCGCGCTGTTGCTGATGGCGGACGGTGAAGAGGCCGATGCCGAGCGCGGCGTTGCGCTTTTGCGCCGGGCCGGCGAGGCCGGCGACTTCAACGCGCTGTTCAATCTCGGCGTCATCTACTCCGAAGGCAAGAAGGTGCCCCAGGACCTGGAGAAGGCAGCCTCTAGCTACCGGCAGGCGGCCGAGCGGGGGCATTATCCGTCGCAGTCGAGGCTTGGCTACATGTATGCCCATGGGCGCGGCGTGCCGAAGGACCGGGTGCAGGCCTATCTGTGGCTAACCCTTGCTGCCCAGCACGGCATCGGCACGGCCCTCAATGCGCTGGAGCCGGTGGTCAATGCCATGTCTGCCGAAGAAAAGGCCGAGGGCATGCAGCTCTTCGACCAGTGGCGGGGGAAGACGGAAGCCCTGGCAGGACCGGCAAAGATCATGCCGCTGCCGTCTTGACCAAGGACGCTACAAGGATTCTAGAGCCATGATCCACTCAGTGCAGCAGATGAAGTTCGAGCTGCTGGCGACCATTAAGGAGTTCGGCGGTAACTTCCAGGAATGGTACGTCGGCATAGCCGCCGAGCCTTTGGCCACCATGACCCAGCACCATGGCGTCGATCGCGAGCAGGATATCTGGATCTACAAGCAGGCCTTGACCTTCCATGCCTGCCGCACGGTGCAGACCTACTTCCTGGAGAAGCTGAGCACCGACGGTACGCGCGTGAGTAGGGGTCAGGAAGATATGGACTGTGTCTACATGTTCAAGAAGAGCGCGCGCACGACACCTTGAGCGGAGGTGCTGCGCCCTCATGAGCAAAGGAGGGCAAGGAGCTGCCGAGCGGAGGCGGCAATGATCAGGCTCTGCCACGCGCGCCGGAATGCGCGTCATGGCAGCTAATTGCCATGCGGCAGCGACCCAAAGCGCTGGTTTGGGGAGGTCTGGCTGCAGCCGCCGTCCTTGGTCTTGCGTTCGCGGCCTTGCTGGTGGTCGCCATCTACCAGCCGCTGCCATTGTCGTTCTATCGTGAGACGATCGAGGAGGCGCTGAACCGCCGAGTGGCGCCCTTGCGGCTCTCAGCCGAAGAGACGTCTTGGCAGTGGGATCCGGTCGGCCCCACTCTTATTCTGATCGGGGAGGGTATGAGTCTGCATGATGCGCGAGGCCGCATCATAGCGACGGCCCCGATGGCCGAGGCACGATTGCCGCTGGGTCCTGTTCTCGCCGGCACTCTGGATGTCACCGAGCTTCAGGTCATGAGCCCGAACGTGGTGGTGACTCGTGCCGAGGATCGCAGCTTTCAGATTGCCTTTGAGGCTCAGGCGTCCGCGGGGGAGCAGGCGATCTTTTCGCCTGGCGATCTTCGGGGACTTGCTGACAGCTTGTTACAATGCCAGGGCGCTCGCCTTCCCGAGGTGAAGGTTGAGCAGGGCTCGGCGAGCTACCGCGATCAGACCAACGCCGTCCACCTTCTCTTCGCGAACATGAACGCGAGCGTTAGTCGGAGCAGCGACGCGGTGCGGGCTGGCATGGCTTTCGACCTTTTGGTCGGTGATCAGCGGTTGGCCTTTTCTTCGGAACTCACCCAGGATTGCGATAGCGGTGCGAAGTCCGTGGTGCTCTTTGCGGACGGAGTGAACCCGGCAGTGCTGGGCGAGGTCGTGCCAGGCGGGAGTGTTCTCTACCCCTTCGAATTGCCGATCTCCGGCGCTATCCGCTTGCAGCTGGATCACGAGCAGGCGCTCTCCAATCTGGAGTTCGAGCTTGTCGGGGGTGCCGGCAGCCTGGAGATTGCCGCCTACACAGCAAACAACCTCTACGTGAACTCGCTCGGTATCGCCGGCACCTATGATCCCGCCGGTCCCAGGCTGGAGTTCGATGATGCTTCGATCGACCTGATCGAAGGCGATCTTCGTTTCAGCGGCTCGATAGAAGAGCGCGGCGAGACGCTCTTCGTGTTTCTCGCAGCGCAACTGCACGCTGTCGATCTATCGGCGCTCGTGCCACGATGGTTTGCCGGCCTGCATGCGGCCTTGGGCAGGGAGCTGCCGGCCACAGAGGGCTCGGAGGAGACCCGCCTTGTTTTGGAAGGGAGCATACCGCCCGGGCGAAGGGAGATCACGGCGAGCGGCAGCATCGAGCTCTGGGACAGGTCGGGCAGTGCCGAGCGATCCGAGCCCTCGGAAGGGCTCCTATACCGCCACCTGGACTTCCGTCTAGAGGGCCTGTTGATGGCCCCCCGTCTCCTGGTCACGGGTCAGGGGCCTTAACCCATTCGACTGACTTCCACTTGACCAGGTTAAGTGCTATCTTCTCGCGTAGGGGCATGAAGAATGGGAGAAGGGGGGAACAGAAAACAAACCTTGAGCTGAGACTTGGGGGCCTTATGCAGGGACGCGGAGCAAAGAGCGCAGCTCGTCCAAATGCGCCTAAGAGACTGTTAAACAAGCGATCTGGAAGAAACACGGCCAAGCGTGGAATTGATCGCCGTCGCTTCTTGACGTCGTCGGCGGGACTGCTGGCGGCGGCAGCCTGTCTGCGGCCGGGCGAGGGGGCCGCGGCCAAGGCGGTGCGCTCGCCTTGGGTCAGCCGCAAGGGACGGATCAAGATCGGCATGCTGTGGTCCCTGACCGGCCACCTCGCGGTCATCGAGAAGCCTTCCGTCGACGTCGGCCTGTTTTGGGTCGACCGGATAAATGCCGCCGGCGGCCTGGCAGGCATGCCGGTCGAGGCGGTGGTGATCGATGCCAAGTCCGACATGAAAGCCTATAGGCTGGGTCTCCAACACTTGGTGCGCGAAGAGAACGTGCTGGCGACCTTCGGCGGCTACACCTCGGCAAGCCGGCGCGCGGTCATGCCATTGGTAGAGCTGAACCGCTCTCTCTTCTACTATCCGACCTGCTACGGCGGCCGGGAATGCTGGCAGCACATCATCTGCACCGGGCCAATCGCCAATCAGCATTCCCGCGACCTGGTGCCCTTTATGGTAGAGAAGTATGGCCCGCGGGCCTATTTCATCGGATCGAACTACGTCTGGCCTCGCGAGTCCAATCGGGTCGCCAAGCGCTGGCTGGATGATGCCGGAGGCAGCATCGTCGGCGAAGCCTACATGCCCCTGGGCCTGGACCGCTTCCAGCCGATCTTCGACGACGTCCGCCGGCAGGCGCCCGATTGGATCTTCTCTACCGTGGTGGGGGATTCCGACCTCTACCTGCGCCAGCAGTACATCCGCTCCGGCTTCAGTCCGGACCAACTTCCAACCGCGTCCTTGACCACCTCGGAGATGGAGGTGCGGATCATGGGCACGGAGTACGGCGAGGGCCACATCCTCTCCGCGCCCTACTTTCAAAGCCTCGACAACCCGACCAACCATCGCTTCGTCGAGAGCTTCCTCGGCAGCCCCTACGGCGAAAGCGGCGTCACCCACTACAACATGGAGGAAACCTACCTCGCCTTTCTCTTCTTCCAGAAAGCGGTCGAGAACCTGGTGGCCGATGCCGGAGTGGCCAGCCTGACGCCGACCGAGGTCCGGCGCTACTCGGCCGGCTTGACCTTGCCGAGCAGCTTGTCGCCGGAAGGCGAGGTGATGATCGATCCTGATAACTTCAACACTTGGCTAACGCCGAAGATCGGCGTGTTTAACGCCGAAGGGCAGATCGACCTGCTGCACGAGCAGAAGAAGCCGATCCGCCCCGAACCCTATGTGCTCTATCCCGACCGCGGCGTCTGCCGTGCCGACGGTCTGCACTTGCCGTCGGGAAAGATCGTTAAGGCCGCCTCCTAGTGCGTTGCGGCCGGTGCCTTTCTCTAACGGCTAGGACTCTTTCGTGCTGGGCATAAAACGTCTATGGAACCTCACCAACCGCTTGTCGGTCGGCCAGAAGGTGATGACGGTGATTCTCTTCGAGGTCCTCTCCTATTCGATGGTGACCACCATCGCGATCTCGCAGATCCACTCCGTCGGCACCGAGGTGCGGCACATGGCGGACCTCTACCTGCCGCTTTTCTCTTCGACCGAGAGCATCCGGCAGTCCATTCAGGAAGATCGCCTGAACCTCAAGGAGATCATCTTCGTCGGCGGGCGGGTGGTCTATGACAAGGACGCCGAAGAAACCTACCTCGGGGCCCGGGCGCGCTACGAGCAGGGCAACAAGGCGATTTTCGAGCAGATCGGCTGGTCAGAGAACTTGATTCGCGTGGCGACCAGCAAAGAAACGGATGAAGAGCCGATAATCGTCAAATATAGTGAGCCGCTCTTATTGCAGTTGTCAAAGATTCGTCAAGCCAATAGAGTTTTAACCAAGCGTGTGGAGAACATCTTCGAGCATGTCGAAGACGGCTCCTTCCTGATGGGTATGGAGATGCTGGGCGAGGTGGCGGCGAGCGAGGCGGCGCTCACTCAGGAGCTGGACCGCCTGGTCGCCATGCTGGAAGAGGTGAAACGAACATCGGTCGCCTATGCGACGCGGGTCGAGGACAACGCCTCGCGCTACACCATGCTGGCCTCGATCATCATGGTGTCGCTGGTGATCGCGGTGGTCTTCTGGGTCATCCGCCGCAACATCTCGCGGCCGCTGCACATGATGACCCACGTGATCAGCTCCTTCGACGCCGCCAAGGAGGAGGAGGAGACGCCCTACGAGCGCCGCCTGCTGGAGCGCGGCGACGAGCTGGGCATGGTCAGCAAGTCCTTCAGCACGCTGAAGCGCGACCTGCGCGCGCGAGGCCGCGACCTGGAGGCGGCCAAGGAAGAGGCCGAGCGCGCGAACCGTGCGAAGTCGCTCTTCCTCGCCTCGGCCAGCCACGACCTGCGCCAGCCGATGCATGCCATGCGGATGTACATCGCCGCCCTGCGCCACAAGGTGCGCAACAAGGAGGCACTCAGCATCATCGGCGACATCGAGGCCGTGTCGGTGTCGACCGCGCGCCTCCTGCACGCCCTCCTCGACATCTCGCGCCTCGAGGCCGGGGCCGTAAAGCCGCATTTCGAGACCTTCGCCGTGCAGGAGATCTTCCGGCGGGTCGGGCGCTCCTTCAGGCCGGAAGCCTATCGCAAGAACATCAGCCTGCGTTTCGTCCCGACCGATGCCTATGTGCGCAGCGATCCGGATCTCTTGGAGCAGATCGTCTCCAACCTGACCTCCAATGCAATACGCTACACCCCGGTCGGCAAGGTCCTGATCGGCTGCCGGCACCGCGGCGATCGGATCTCTATCGAGGTCTGGGACACCGGCTGCGGCGTTCCCGACGAACATCGCGAAGCGATCTTCGATGACTTCCATCAACTGCGCAATCACGAGCGCGACCGCAGCAAGGGCTTGGGCTTGGGGCTTTCGATCGTGCGCCGCTTGGCGCTCTGCCTCAATCACGAGATCGAGCATGGATCGACCGTGGGTCGCGGCTCGCGCTTTGCCGTGCTGGTTCAGCGCAGCCAGCCGCAACCGGTCGAGAGGGTCGAGCCCACCCCGATCAAGGAGCACTCCTCCGACCTGGCCGGCATCAAGGTGCTGGTGATCGAGAACGATCTCGACGTCTTGAACGCGACCAGCCGTCTGCTGCGTTTCTGGGGCTGTCGGGTCACCTCTACCCTGCGGTTCGACGATGCCATGAACCGCTTGAAGGAGGGGCTCTCCCCCGATGCCGTGCTGGCCGACTATCGCTTGCCGGGTCCGATCAACGGGGTGCAGGCGATCGCCGAGGTGCGGGCAAAGACCGGAGACGACTTGCCGGCCGTCGTGGTCACCGGCGACATCGACGGCATCGACCTGACGGCATTGGAGGAGCAGGACATCAAGGTTCTCTACAAGCCCTTGCGCCCCGCCAAGCTGCGCACCTTGCTGTACCAAATGGTGGTCCTTCGCGAAGAACTGCACAAGCAGAGCGAGGTGGCCTGACCCCGGCGTGGGCGCGGTATGCCTGCTTTAGGCGCTGGAATTGAACTGCGTGTGTGGCCTCAGGGGCGGGGTCGGCCAGCGCGCGTACCAGTCCATCAGATGCTTGCCGAGTTCGGAGAGCGCGGCACGCTCGGACGCTGAAGGAGCCCAGCTGGCCAAGCTCTCGGCCAATTCGCCGGCAACGCGCGCCTCGTCGATCGTGAGCACGCGCCCCTCGTTCACCACGACTTGGCCCTCTATGATCACGCTTTCGACGTCGCGCGGCTGCGCGCGCTGAACAATGACCTCCAGGGGAGAGGCAGCCGACGATATCCAGGGAGCGGTAATGCGCTCGAGGCCGACAAGCACCAGGTCGGCGCGCGCGCCAGGGGCAAGGCGGCCCAAGTCGAGCTCCCGCCCAAGCAACGAGGCGCCGTTCCGGGTCGCCATCTCGAAGACCATTGCCGCGGTAAGGCTCGGCTCTCCGAGGTGAGGCGAATGTCCCAGCCGGAGCGCCAATCGCATCTCGGCAAAGAAGTCCTCATCCTCGGCCATGGCGTTGCCATCCATGCCCAGCGCCGGGCGCATGCCGGCACTCCACGCCCGCGCGATCGGGGCGATGCCACACTTGAGGCGGAGGTTGGAGCTGGGGTTGTGAACCAAGTGGGCGCCGCTCTCGACCATCCCTGCGATGTCGTCGTCCGTCAACCAGACACCGTGTGCGATCGATAGCCGGGGCGCCAGGAGGCCGAGGGCGTCGAGGGTCTCGATGGCAGTGACACCCTTGACACGCGGTCCGGCGAGCTTTTCGAAGAAGGATTCGAGCGCATGGGTCTGGACCCGAATGTTACGCTCGGCCGACATCCGAGCGAGTTTGCCGAAAGTGGCCTCCTCGACCCATTGGGGACCGGGCGGACCGAACCAGATGTCGATCAAGGGGTCATCATCATAAGCCTGCGCCAGCTCGGCGATCGTGGTGACGTAGTCGTCGGGACCGATCGCCGGTGTTGCGATGATGCGCTGAGCCAAGGCTCGCAGGTGCGCCGGCAGCGACCGGGCGAAGTCATCTTCTTCGCCGTCGGCATGGACCAGCATGTTCTTCTCGCGCGCGCCGGGCACGATCGCTGCGCGAAGTCCGACCTGTCGGTAAGCGGCGGCCTTTTCTTCCACCCGCCGGCGAAGACCTGCCGTATCGGCACCGGCTCTGCACATGTCCACGACGCTGGTCACGCCGCTCTTCATCATCGCCGCTGCGCTCAACTGTGTGGCGTAGAAGTCGGATTGCGGCGCCGCCGCCAAGGTCGCCAGCAGCCAGGGCTCCAACATGTCGTCCGCGATGCCCTGGAGGATCAACGAGATACCGGACGCATGGTGGTGCGCATTGACGAAGCCGGGAAGCACGCCCGTGTTCGGACCGCCGATCACTGCGAGGTCCGGATTGCGGGCGCGGAGCACCTCGTATGAGCCGACCTCTGCGATCGTCCTTCCCCTGATCAGCGCTGCGTCGCAGTCCGCACTTTCAGCGCCCAGCATCCACCGCCCATGAACAAGGAAGGAAGTCTCATCCGTCAGGGGGTGCCGCATAGCAGGTGACTCCGATGTTCAGGACGCAGGGCGCGCCATCAATGCCGATGAGCGAACCCCAGTGTCGCGGGCAGGGCGACATCAAGGCAAGCCAAAGCCGCTCGGATCGGGTGACGCAAAAGTCTCTTGCGTTTCACAGCGCCGACAGGACGCGGGTGCTTTCGGTCGGTGCCAAAGGGGTGTTCGATCAGAGTCTTGGTGCAACCGATGCTGCGGCCACTTAGTACCGGATCGCCACAAGTGCATTTCGCGAGCTGCGAGCATGGCGGCTGCAATGCAATCGCAATGACCGGCTGCGAGATGACATAGAACGACAGAGAGGCCACCCGCGACGTCAGTACGTTCCTCTTGGTACGGATGCCGGACAGTTGACGCCTAGGATGTCTTCGAGCAGGCCCCATGCTTGCACGGCACTCCGCGCGAGCAGAGCGAGGTGGCTTTGTCGCGCAGTGATCGGGAGCAAGCCAGCACGTCTCGAGGCAACGCCCACTAGTCTTTGCTGCCGGCGCAAGATCAGCGCCAACCGTAGAGGCCTCCGCAGAGGCGCTTCAACTTTGCCTCCAACTTGCCCTTCAATGAAGAAACTTTCTGTGGAATGGTACATTTGGGTGTGACCCAGGGGAATTTTGGCGTGCATCGCGTCGTTGGCTTGATCCTGCTTCTGAGCGTGTCGCTGGCCGGTCTATATCAGCTGGCGGCACAGGAACTCTCGCTGCGCGATACTCAGGCTTTGTTACAAGAGCTTGGTTACGACCCGGGGCCAATTGATGGGGTCATGGGCCCCAAGACCTCCGCTGCTCTGAAGTCGTTTCAGCACGACTCAGGTCTTCCGGCCACCGGGCGAGCGGACGGGGCGACACTGAAGGCTCTGGCGGCTGGGAAATCAACCGCTCCTCTGACACCTGCGGACAGAAAGATCGAGGTAAAGCCGCTGGCGCCCCTGCCGAGAGCGGCGACACCTGTTCCTGAAGCCGATCCGCCTCTGGCCATACCAGAACGGAACGAAGTCCCCGAGGACGAGCCCGATCCCTCTGTTCAGACGGTCGGCCAGGTCAAGCAAGCGCCTGCGCCAGCCATTGAGAACGCCGCATCGTTAGATCAAACAAAAGTTGTACAACCGCCTAGACGCGAAGCTGATGGCTGGGTCACGTGGCTGGCAGTTGGCGGAACGGGGTTAATGGTTCTGTGGTTTCTTAAACTTCTGCGCGGGAGGTCACTTCAATCCAGGCCAGCCGGCCCGCTGACGCGACAGCGAGGCAATCTAACCCGTCTCTCGGATCATGACGAAGGGGGGGAGGAGCCGGCGGTTTCCCTCGGCCCAGTAGACGCATCGGCCAGCTGGAGTCCTCCGCAGCAAGACTTGACGTCGCGACGACCGACAAGTCCCAAACGGAAGGATCGCGACTGTTGGGTCCCGGCCTCGGAAAGTGCTCGCGCTGCCGGGTACGATCTCGGCGGTATGATCTATGTCGGGCACCAGCTTCGGGTTCAAGGAGGGCAGGGAAACGAGAACTGCCTCATCAATCCAGATCTGAAGGTGGCCAAGGATGATCCGGACACCGGGGCAGATATGATGCCCTATTGGCCCTCCTACAGTCGGATCGATCCGCGGTCTCGGCTGGCCTATCTGCAGTGGCTTGCCGGCGGGCGATGCGACGAAGGTTATGGTGTCGGCTACGCCTTTCTCTTCTTCTATGGCCTTGAGCGGCGAATCTTGGTCGAGCGCTGCAGGCGCGCCGAGCGGGCGCAGCTCACCAGCGAACTGCATCGTCTCTATGGCATGTACGAACATAACGGGTCGTTCCGCCGCTATGCTTCACGTCTGTTGGAAGCGATCGCCATACTCGAAGGGCTGGACTATCAGAGCGACCCCACCTTCGAAAACGCCAGCAATCGGATCCCTTTCAACACCGAGGTCGACATAGCGCGCAAGATCAAGGCGGGTGAGCCGCTCGATGCGGATTGGCTGTTGGCCTGGTGGTGGCATCATCCGGAGTCCTATCCGCGAACGCCCGCCGTTCGGGCCTTTCCGGAGTTCCGTCGACTGTTTCAGCTGCTCTTCTTGGACCGCTACCCGCAAGGCTTGCACGTCCGTCAACCGAAGCGGCGCATGCAACACCTCTATCGGGCGGCCAGCGACACGTTCGAAGTTGACCTGACACCCCTGCTGGGCGATCTGCCGTCCCTTGACACCTTGAGGGCGCCCCTCAACGTCGCTGCAGCCATCGCCGAGCGCTGCACTGATCAGCTGTCGACTTACAGTCGTTTCCTTGGGCGCAACCCCAAGGGCCGTGGAAGCCTTGAAGGCCATGCACTGCTCCCCGATGACCTTGCCAGGCTCATCCCGAATCCGGAGTTGGATGCCCTCAAGAACTGGGCGAGAGAGATCATCAAAAACAATGGGGGTTTGGTACCAGTCGAAGAGCTGATCGCAAGGCTGGAAGGGAGATCTCCGGAAAAAGTGGGACGCAAGGCCTTGGCCAGCACAAGTGAAGCTCTAGCGCGCTTCGACGTTGGTTTGGCCCCGGACCCCCGCTTCGCATTGCGGGCGCCGAAGATGGGCGAACCTGTGGTGCTCTTCGATATGCCCGGCGACGCTGCCGACCTTGCTGAGGTCTCTGCACACTATCCCGGCGCACTCTTGGCAATCATGCTCGGTGCCTTTATCGCGCACGCTGACGGAGAGGTCTCCGACGCTGAGCGTCTAAGGTTGGAGAGAGAGATAGATCGGCTCGACGCTCTAGCGGACACGGAAGCGGCACGGCTGAAAGCAAACCTTGCCTGGGCAATGCAAGTGCCTCCTTCTCTGAGTACCTTGCGGCGCCACCTTAGGGGGCTTTCGGAAGAGATGCGTCATCAAATGGGCCGCCTGGCCATTGCCGTGGCTGGCAGTGATGGCCGCGTGGACTCTGCTGAAGTAGACGCCTTGACCAAGATTTATCGGGCTCTAGAGCTAAAGGACGACCAGGTGTTCGCTGATCTCAATGGCATGATGAGCGACGCGGCACGGCAGAGTTCGCCCGCCCATCGGCCTCACGAGCCTGTCATCGTGCGCCCTGCAACGGTGGTGCGGCAGGGTTACAGGATACCGCAGGCGGAGCCCGAAACGGCACAAGCCGCCATCGCCATCGCCCTCGATCGAAGGAAAATTGACGCTATCATGGCTGACACAGCTAAGGTTTCACACGTTCTGGACGACATCTTCAAACAAGACGAACCCGAAGAGCCTTCCTTTCACGAAGAAGAGGAGAGGGAGGCGGCGGTCTCAGCGTCGATTTTGGCAGAACTAGACAGTGATCACCGCCCCTTGGTCGAGGAGTTGGCAAGCAGGCCAAGCTGGTCCTTAGAGGAGTTCGAGACGCTCGCGAACCACTTTGGCCTCATGCCCGGTGGAGCGCTCGAGACCGTCAACGAGTGGGCCTTCACTAAATGGGATGAGCCTTTGTTGGACGACGATGGCGATCTGCTAGTCAGCCCAGTGATCATCGAGGCTCTGACGCAAACGGGGCAGGAGGGACGGCCATGACGCGACCAAGGATCAAACGCAAAGAGCGGGACGTCATTCTTCAGAGTCTGCGTGCGGGCGTGGTGCCACGCTTAGGGCTGCAGCACATTCAGGTCGGCAGAACCCGAGAGATCGAAGAATTGATCAAGGATGTCGGGCGCATAGCTGACGGCGGTTCGGCCATTCGACTGGTGATAGGAGCCTACGGCTCGGGAAAGACTTTCCTTTTGAATCTCGTGCGCCTCATAGCGCTAGAGAAAGGCCTGGTGGTCTTGTCGGCCGATCTTGCGCCTGATCGCAGGCTCCATGCGACGGGCGGACAGGCTCGTGCTCTCTTCGCTGAGCTCACAAGAAACGCGGCGACGCGCACGCAGGCCGACGGCGGTGCCTTGGCAAGCATCGTCGAGCGCTTTGTTGCTCAAGCCGTAAGAGAGGCGGCCGATGGCGATGCCTCCGCCGTCATACGCCGAAAGCTCGCGCACCTGGAAGAGCTGGTGGGCGGCTACGAATTCGCCACCGTCATTGCCCGCTACTGGGAAGGGCATGACGGCGGAGATGACGCACTCAAGTCTGCAGCGCTGCGCTGGCTGCGCGGCGAGTATGCCACGCGAACCGATGCCAGGGCAGCGCTTGGCGTGCGCACCATTGTTGATGACGCATCAGTCTACGATCACCTAAAGCTTTTCTCGGTCTTTGTGCGGGAGGCAGGCTATGCCGGATTGCTGGTCTGCTTGGATGAGATGGTTAATCTCTACAAGTTGTCGAACAGCCAGGCGCGCAAGTCAAACTATGAACAAATCTTGCGAATATTGAATGATATTCTTCAAGGAACCGCGTCTCATATTGGGTTTCTACTGGGAGGTACGCCGGAGTTTCTTTTTGACACGCGCCGCGGCCTATACAGTTATGAAGCATTGGAGTCCCGCCTGGCACAGAACAGCTTTGCCCAGGACGGCCTCATCGACCTGTCGGGTCCGGTGATTCAACTGCAGAGCCTGACGGCCGAAGAGCTTTTCGTTCTTCTCTGCAACATCCGTCGCGTGTTCGATGCCGACGGACGCGAGGTGGCCTCGCTCCCCGATGACGCGCTCGATAGCTTCATGCACCACTGCTCGCAGCGGATCGGCGATGCCTACTTCCGGACGCCGCGCAACACGGTAAAGTCCTTCGTGGATCTCCTGTCATTGCTCCAGCAAAATCCCGGAACTGAGTGGCGCCAAGTTCTCGGCAGCTTGGAGGTGGCGAACGAGCAGGATGCCGCTCCGGGCCCGCCACTCGCCGACGACGGGGACGACGAGCTTGCAAACTTCAAGCTCTAACACGGCCGGCGGCCAGCGGACGTCTTCCAGCTTCGAACTGCTGGCCAAACCGGTTCAGCGTTGGATCTGGAGAAAGGGTTGGGGCGAGCTTCGGCCCATCCAAGAGCAGTCGATTCCAGTCGTATTGCGAAGCGAGGCGGATGTTGTGATCGCAGCGGCGACAGCCGGCGGGAAGACGGAAGCAGCATTTCTGCCTCTCATCTCCAACTTGCTATCGCAGCCTGACAGGACGAGAGGCTTCAAGCTACTCTATGTCAGTCCCCTGAAGGCGCTGATCAACGATCAGTTTCGCCGTCTGGACGAACTTTGCGAAGCCATGGAGATCCCAGTGCACCGCTGGCACGGCGATGTTGCGGTGACCAAAAAGGCGAAGGCGAGAAAGGACCCCGACGGCATTCTGCTGATCACGCCGGAATCCTTAGAGGCCCTCTTCGTCCGAAGAGGGCTCGAGTTGCCTCGTCTGTTTCGGCCGCTCCAAGCAGTCGTGATTGACGAATTGCATGCATTCCTGGGCGAAGAGCGCGGCGTTCAGCTCAGCTCTCTGCTTGCCCGCCTCGAGCTTCTTGTCGACCGCCATCCGCGGCGCATCGGGCTTTCGGCAACCTTGGGGGATATGTCGCTCGCTTGCTCCTACCTAAGGAGGGATGCTGCAGAAAAAGTCGCGACAGTGGTCGCGAGTGGCGATGGTGGTGCTTTGAAGTTGCTGTTGAAAGGCTATTGTCGCTCGCCGATCGCGCCAAAGCTCGTGCCTGCTGAAATCGAGGAGGGGAAGCAGGCGGCTGCCAAAGAAGCGGTTGGCGGCTGTGACCGCGACATATCCCAACACCTCTTTTCCAGACTGCGCGGGACGTCGAACCTTGTCTTCGCCGGGTCGCGGCAGAACGTCGAGCTCATTTCGGATCAACTGCGCACCCTTTCGGAAAGAGAAGGCTGTCCCAACGAGTTCTTTCCTCATCATGGGAATCTTTCTCGGGCGCATCGGGAAGATCTGGAACAACGCTTGAAGGACGGCCGCCGTCCCACCACCGCAGTCTGCACATCTACCTTGGAGCTGGGCATCGATATAGGCGAGGTGGAATCGGTCGCCCAGATCGGACCGCCGAGGTCTGTCGCCTCCTTGCGCCAGCGGCTCGGCCGGTCCGGGCGCCGGGAGGGTCGGCCCGCGGTGCTGCGCGTCTACGTTACTGAGAATGCCATTGACGAGAGGTCACATCCCTGCACGAAGCTTCGTCTTGGTCTGGTGCAAGCCATCGCCGTGATTGATCTCTTGCTAGAGGGATGGTGTGAATCCCCTGGGGGCCATGCGCTTCACTTCTCGACACTGGTGCATCAACTCCTTTCGGTAATCGCTCAGCGTGGCGGCATGGCAGCACGGGATCTCTACTTTACACTGTGCCGTCATGGCTCCTTCTCGACAGTGACGCCGCAGCTTTTTCAGCAGCTGCTTCGTGAGCTTGGTTTGCCGGAAACGGCCTTGATCGAACAATCGCCCGACGGCTTGCTGCTGTTGGGTCCTGAAGGCGAGCGTCTCGTTGAGCACTACTCCTTCTATGCTGTTTTCAAGACGCTGGAAGAGTTCCGCGTAGAGGCTGACGGCAAGTTGCTGGGAACCTTGCCGGTCGAGAATCTGCTGACCAAAGGAATGGCAATCATCTTCGCTGGCCGGCGGTGGAAAGTGTTAGAGATCCGCGAGCGCGAGAAAGTGATAACGGTGACAGCGGACGCCAGCGGTATCCCACCGCGATTTGGAGGCGATTTGGGGGATCTGCACGACCGTGTGGCGGAGCGGATGCACCGGATTCTCATGTCCGATTCGATGCCGACCTACCTCGACGAGATGGCGACGGAGCTCTTGGAGGAGGGACGCTCTTGGTTCTTGCAGCTAGGTCTCGACGAGGCGCGGAGGCTGGCGACCGACGATGGCGGTGCACTGCTGTTCCCTTGGCGAGGGAGCGCTGCCGTTCAAACGCTGGCATTGGCTCTTTCTGCCGAAGGCGTCGAGGCATCGGTGAGCCAGGTGTCTTCTCTCGCTGTCGAATGCGACAACAGGATCGAAGATGTCCAAGCTACGCTCCGGCGCCTCGCACGAACGCCTGCGCCGAACGGGGTTTGGCTTGCTAGCCTTGCAGGCAATCTGGAGAGCGAGAAGTTTCATCCCTTCTTGTCGCGTGAACTTCTTGCAGAAGATGCCGCATCGTCGAAGCTTGTAGCGGCCCAAGTCCCTCAGCTTGCCGAACTCGTTTCCGTCTAGTGCACTTGTTATCTCGTACCCGGGAGGGTATTTCCGGCAAAGCGATCTCCTCTCCCATTGCACCACTGCCTCAGGGTCTTCGCCAATCTGGCTGCGGTCGAATTGGGGCCGTCGGAGCGGCGGACGACGGCATTCCATTCGATCGGCAGGCCTTCGGCGGTGATCTTGGTGAGAGCGAGGTGGCCTTGGCGCTGTCGCTTCTGCGCTGCCCAGGCGGATAGAACGGTGATGCCGGCACCGCTCTCGACGAAGTCGAGGATGGCGTGGTTGGAGCCGATCGAGACGACCCGGCGAGGCCATACGTCGGCCGGCAGCAGCACCCGATCGCTCTCGAAGCCCTTGTGATAGGAGACGCCGTAGGTCGCATAGAGCTGATCGGCGAAGTCCTCTGCCTCCAGGTGGGGCTTGCCGGCGAAGGCGTGTGCGGGATGGGAGACGGCCACCAACGCGTCGCTGAAGAGATGCGTGGCGGCGAAATGCCTGCGGTCGATGGGGCCGGGGAGGACCGCGAGGTCGATCAGCTGGCGGTCCAGCGCTTCGCTCAGCTCAGTCTCCCCGGTATTGACGATGCTGAGATTGACCTGGGGATGGCTGCGCTCGACCAGCTCGAAGAAGGCGGGAAACCAGCCGTAGTCGTCATAGTGGCCGAGGCTGATCCGCAAGGGCACGATCGGGTCTTCAGGGATCTGCGCTGCGCTGCGTTCGCTGTGCGCGAGATCGCCCAGGATGCGGCGCGCGCACTGCACGATGGTGTCGCCGGCGATGGTGATGCGCATGGATTTGCCGTCCCGGTGGAAGAGCTCGACGCCAAGGCGCCGTTCCGCTTCCTGCAGCCGTCGGCTGATCGCCGGCTGCGTCATGCCAAGCGATCGTGCCGCTTCCGACACGCTGCCCAGACGAGCGACGGCGTCCATCATCGAGAGATGACGTATGTCGAGTCTTGGTCGCAGCATGCCACACCTATGATTAATTCTCATGACATTCTAGATGACACTGTGCAGATTTGTCATCACTCTTGTGAGATTCCATTGCGTCGAGCCGGGATGGATGTTCCGCGATAACTAATTGAAAGAAAATGATTCACTCCATGCACTGCGCAAGGCTTTGGGAACCGGCCTATAGAAAAGCAAGGGTGATCCGTGATGAAGCCGGGCCCCGTGCCAGCTCTCATTTTCGACTACGCGGGTCTCGACATCATGCGCGAAATGCATCATTTTTTGGGGATGAGCCTGTCTGGGCAGCAGAGGTGAGCTATGGGCTTGAAGTATTTGCACAGCATGGTCCGGGTTGCGGATTTGGATGCCTCGCTGGCCTTCTACTGCGGGCTCTTGGGGCTGACGGAGGTCGAGCGCTACGTCTATCCCGACGACCGCTTCACCCTCGTGATGCTGGCAGCGCCCGGCGACGACGAGGCTCAGGTCGAGCTGACCTACAATTGGGATTCGGAAGACCTGCCGGGCGGGCGGAACTTCGGCCATCTCGCCTATCAGGTCGGCGACATCTACGAGGTCTGTGATCGCATGATGGCGGCCGGGGTGACGATCAATCGGCCGCCGAGAGACGGCCGCATGGCCTTCGTACGCTCACCGGACGGCATTTCCGTCGAACTGCTGCAGGAAGGCAAGGCACAGCAAGCCAAGGAGCCTTGGGCGAGCATGGGCAACACGGGATCTTGGTAGGCGGGAGCATAGGTCGTGCAGAAGCTGACGGATTTCTTTAGCGAGCGCGAAATCGCGGGCGTCACCCGGGCAAACGGCAGACTGCGCCGGCTGCCCGGCTTGGTCTTTCGGTCCGAGGACTATCATCGCTTCGAGCAGTCCGGTTGGCTCGACAGGACGTGGCTCTTTGTCGGGCGCTGCTCCGACATCCCGAAACCCGGCGACGCCAAGCCGGTCCCGGGGTTTCCGATGTTCCTGGTGCGCGACGCCTTGGGAGAGGTCCACGTCTTCCACAACGCCTGCCGCCACCGCGGCCATCGCCTGGTCAAGGACAAGTGCGAAGGGCTCAGGAGCCTGATCTGCCCCTATCATCGTTGGACCTATGCGCTGAACGGGCAGCTCAAGGTAACGCCGCACTTCGCCGGTCACGGGCTGCACGCTTGCGACGGGCTCGACCCCAAGAAGCACAGCTTGATCCCGCTGCGCTCCGGCATCTGGCACGACTGGATCTTCATGAATGTCGACGGCAAGGCGCCGCCGCTCGAAGACTTCGTCCGGCCGATGGCGCAGAAGCTGGATTTCGTCGACTTCGGCAAGCTCGCTCACTTCCTGACCATGGAGCGGCGCGAGATCCCGGCCAACTGGAAGATCTGCCTGGAGAATACCATGGAGCCCTACCACGTGCCCTACGTGCACAAGGTGACGGCCGCCGGGCAGCCTCTGTCGCGGCACTACATGGTGGTCGACGATCCCTTGATCGGCTCGGCGATCGACGTCCCGGGCTCGGACTACACCAACCGGCCGGACAAGATCAGCCTGTCGAACCTGGACATGAGCGCGCGCTACCTCTGCCGCCTGCCTAATCTCTTCCTCACCAGCTATGCACCCGACGTGATCGTCGACACCATGATTCTGCCGGACGTGCGCGACCCGCGGAAATCATGGATGGAGCAGGCTTGGTACACGACCTCCGGCCGCAGCATGACGGCCGAGGAGATCGAGAGCTGGCGTACTCTCGAAGAGGCGGTCATCGACGAGGACATCGACGTGATGGTGGAGGTGCAGCACGGCGCGGATTCCTCTGCGGTCGACGATGGCGGCGTGCTGTCGCCGGCCTGGGAAAGCTGCATCAGCAGCATGTACCGCCATCTTATCGAAAGACTCCGCGACTAACGCGATCGGGATAAAGCAAGAGGCCGGATCACCGGCAAGCCAAAAGCAAGGGAGAGCGACCATGACCTCGACATTCGAAAGGCTGCAAGCCCAGTTCGCCGCCGGCCGCATCAGCCGCCGCGAGTTCATCGGCAGAGCGGCAGTCCTGGGCGCGCTTGCCGCGGTACCCGCCGGCCTGATGGCGCAAGAGGCAAGGGCGGCGGGCCCGCAAAAAGGAGGTCACTTGCGGGCCGCTACGGTGCAGGGCTCGACCACGGACACGCTGGACTCGAGCAAGCTCACCAGCGGCATGACCAGCTTCCTCTTCATGACCGTCTACAGCCAGCTGACCGAGGTCGCGCCCGACGGCAGCCTGATCCCGCTGCTGGCGGAATCCTTCGAGCCGGTCGATGCCGACCCGGCCAAGTGGCTTTTCGTTCTGCGTGACGGGGTGGAGTTCCACAACGGCAAGACGGTCGACGCCGACGATGTGATCATCTCCATCGATCGCCACCGCGGCGAGGACTCCACATCGGCGATGAAGTCCTTCGCCGAGACCATCGTCGACATGAAGAAGGACGGCGAGCGGGGCGTCATCTTCACGCTTCAGGAGGGCAATGTCGACTTCCCCTTCGTCTTGAGCGCCCAGCAGCTCTCCATCCATCCGACCAAGGACGGCCAGCCCACCGACTTCGGTGTCGGCAGCGGCGCCTATGTCCTGGAGAACTTCACCGCCGGCCAAAAGGCGAACCTGACACGCAATCCAAATTTCTTCATGCCGGATCGCGCGCACGTCGAGAGCGCCGAGATTCTCACCATCGCCGATCCGGCGGCGCGCACCAACGCGCTGATCACCAAGGCCGTCGACTTCATCGGCGACGTCGAGGCCAAGACGGCGCATCTGATGGAGCGACAGTCCGGCGTGACGCTGGATCAGGTAACCGGCGGCCAGCACTATACCTTCCCCATGCGCACCACCGACGCGCCATTCGACAATGTCGATGTGCGCCTGGCGCTCAAGCACGCCATCGACCGCGAGGAGGTCTTGCGCAAGATCGTCGGCGGGCGCGGCACCTTGGGCAACGACCATCCCATCTCTCCGAACGACCGCTTCTATAATGCCGACCTGCCGCAGCGGGCCTACGATCCCGACCTGGCGCGCCATCATCTGCAGAAGGCGGGCCTCGACGGCCTGAAGGTGCGCCTAAGTGCGGCGGACGGGCTCTACAGCGGCGCCGTCGATACAGCCGTGCTCTATGCCGAGCAGGCAAAGAAGGCGGGGATCGATATCGAGGTCAACCGAGTGCCGAACGACGGCTACTGGTCGAACGTCTGGATGCAGCATCCCTGGTGCGCCAGCTACTGGGCCGGCCGGCCGACCGCCGACTGGATGTTCACGCAAGGCTACAGCGCGGACTCCAGCTGGAACGAGTCCTACTGGGCGAATGCGCGCTTCAACGAGCTCTTGAAGGCGGCCCGCGCCCAGCTCGACGAGGACAAGCGACGCGGCATGTACCACGACATGCAGGAACTCTGCCGTGACGATGGCGGATCCGTCGTCCATCTTTTTGCCAACCACATCATGGCCTATAACGACAATGTCGGTCGGCCACAGAAGGTTGCAGGCAATTGGGAGTTCGACGGCTACAAGATGATCGAGCGCTGGTGGATCAAGAGCTGAGGGATAGCGCGGAGCTCGGCGTAGGCCTGGACGAGGGCGCGCGGAACCTCCTGCTGAACTGTGTCGGACTCGAGGCCGGCGAGAGCCTGCTGGTCGTCGGCGAAGCGCAGGCGGATGCCTGGTTCGAGCCGGAGCTTTGCAGCGTCGTGGCCGAGGTCGCGGCGGCACTTGGCGCACACCCGCAAGTGATGTTGGCGCCAGAGGCCGCAGGGCCGGAGGCTATGCCGGAGACGGTCGCCGCCGGCATGCTTGCGGCCGACCACACGGTCTTCCTGTCCCGGCTGGGCGACCAGGTGCGGTTCAGCCGGATTCCGGGCGGCGGCACGAAGACCATGTGCTGCCTCTTCGATCGCAGCTATCTGGGCGACGCCTTTTCAAGGGTTCCCTATGGCGTCTTCGCCGAGGTGGGCGCTCTGCTGCTGACGGATCTGGCCGGCAGGCGCCGCTGCCGCATCACCTGTCCCGCCGGCACGGATCTGGAGGGCCGGGTGGTGGCGCCGGAGGGCGATAGCGCTCCCCTGACGCAGGACTTCTCTCTCAAGTACTTTCCGGTGATGATCACGCCACCCTTGCCGGCGGCGGGGCTCAGCGGGCGTCTCGCGCTCGGCAGGTGGCTGCTGTCTACCTCCACTCACGCCTATGACGGCAGCGTCCTGGAGATGACCGAGCCCCTCTTCGCCGAGGTCCGGGATGGAAAGATCGCCCGCTTCCATGGCGACGCAGCGCAAGTGGCCGAGGTGGAGCGGCACTTTCACCAGGTCGCCGCGCTCTTCGGCGGCGATCCCTATGCCGTCAATTCTTGGCACTGCGGGATCAATCCCAAGACCTTCTATGCGGGGCAGGCCGAAGCGGATGTGGAGAAATGGAGCAGCGTCGTCTACGGCAGCCCGCGCTATACCCATTTCCATGCCTGCGGCAAGGATCCGGGCGACATCGCCATTTCGCTTATCGACGCGACCATCTCCTTCGATGGCGAGGTCTACTGGAACAGCGGCCGCTTTCGGTTCTTGGACCGGCCGCACGCGCAGCGCATTCTCAAGCGCTATCCGGGCAGCGATGGCGCCTACGACATGCGATGGGACATCGGCATCTGACGGGTAGAGCAATGCGCGACGACAAGGTCTGCAGGGTCGAGTTCGAGCCGGAATCCACGGGCGAGGCGGCCGTTCGCGAGGCCTACCGGGCAGTCGAAGACGGCAATGGCCGGGTGCATAACCTCTACAAGGCCATGTCGCTCTCCCCCGGCGCGATCCGGCCGGCCGATCAGCTCTATCGCCAAGTCATGCACAATGACGACTGTCCCTTCGAGCCTTGGCTGAGAGAGCTGATCGCGGCGCAGGTCGCGATGATCTGCGAAAGCCACTACGCGATCGCCCATCACGGCGAGAACTTTCACGAATTCATGGGCGACAGGCAGCGCTCTGAAGAGCTGCTTCAGCGTGTCCGCAGTGGCAGGTGGGAAGAGGAGGCGCCGAAGCTTCAGGCCATCCTGACTTTCGGCGAGAAACTGTCGCGGCGTCCCGAGGCTATTGTTGCAGACGACATAGGCGCCTTGCGCGAGGCCGGCCTGAGCGACAAGGAAATCGTCTATCTGGCGCAGATCTCGGCCTCCTTCGCCTATTGGTCGCGTATCATCAACGCCCTCGGCATAGCGCTCGGCGACGAGCCCCTCGGTTTGGCGGGGACGACATGAGTTCATCTAGGGGATTGGCGGCCTGGCGGGTCAAAGTCTGTCTTTAGAGGCTAGAGGGTCCCTGGACCCAATATCTTACGCTCCGTCGTCAACATGCTCTATGAGGTCACCACGAACAGACCGACAAGGGTGCCTCAGGGCAATCGAAACATGATAACAGATGTGACCGCACCGCTGTCGCCGCGTGCTTTTCACGATCGGATCTACGCCGGCGAGATCCTCTGCTTCCGCGCCCTGCCGGCGATGCAGGCGCTGGTGGGCTTCACGCAAGCCTTCGCCGAGGCGGCGCTGGCGCCCTACCACCCCACCAGGGTGCATGAGGACCTGTCCAAGAGCGCTCAACGCGAAGGTTGTGGCGCCTATCAACAGGCCTATGCCGAGAGCGGTGAGGCCAAGGCGCACTGGGCCGCGCTCTACGAGGCGATCGGGCTTGGCCGCGAGGGGCTGGCCTGCGACCGCGTAATCGCGCGGGTGCAGACCCATGATCCTTCGCTGGCGCCTTCGGGGCGTGATCTGGAGACCGCGCCGCTCGCCTTCCATCGCGATACCTGGGGCTCGAACCTCTACGCCCAGGTCAACTGGTGGGCGCCGGTCTATCCTGTGACGGCCGGGCGGACGATGGAGATCTATCCCGCCCTCTGGCGGCAAGCGCTCCGCAACAGCAGCCCCGCTTTCGACCTGCCGGAGGTGATCGGGCGCCGGCGCAAGGCCGAAGCCGCTCCGCTCGACGTCGACGCCGTCATCCCGCATGTGAGCGAGGCGGTCGATCCGGCGCTGGGCCGGCCGGTGCTCATCGAGCCGGGCGATATCCTCGCCTTTTCCGGCGCCCATGCGCATCGCTCCGTGCCCAACGCCACCGGCCTTAGCCGCCTCTCGCTGGACACCCGCACGCTTTGGATCGCCGACGTCGAAGCGGGCAGGGGGGCAGCCAACCTCGACGGCGCAGCGTTCTGGCAGGCGCCCGGATGGTTCAGGCGCCTGTCCGACGGAACCAGGCTCTCCGACCTGCTGGGCTGTGCGCGGATTGCGCGCTACGACCCGCCGGATGAGGCCGTGGCAGGCGCAAAGGGGATCTCGAGTGGCCATATCGACCGGCCGCGGCCCGGCGACTGAAGAGGCTCCTCAGATTGCGGACCCTTAAGGGGCCAGAAGGATGACCGCCTCGAGCAGCGGAGTTTTTCCCTTTCTTAGACTGTTACCCAGATTGATCGGCTCTGCCGGCCGCTGCCCTGCCACTGTGAGCAAGCGGCGAGTCTATCGAGGAGCAAGTCTCCTCGACCCTCTCGGTTGCTTCATTCGTTCCTCGAGGCAGAGCTTGGAACGTATTCGTAGCCTCCGCCATAGCCGCGCACCGTTCGAATCACGCTCGGGTCTCCGGGGACTGGCTCGATCTTGCGTCGCAGCCGCGTAATCCGCAGATCGACCGCACGATCGAAAACCTCGCCCGGATCGGTGCCCGACAGTTCCAGCAGCTTCTCGCGCGATAGCACAACGCGCGGATGGTCGGCAAAGGCGCAGAGGATGCCGAACTCGACCCCGGTCAGGGACAGAACTTCTCCACTCGCGTCACAGAGACGGCGGCGCTGGCGATCGAGGCGCCAGCGGCCGAACCAGCTCTCACCCGGCCGCGCGGTTTTCTCGGAGGTCGCCATGTTCAGGGCCTGCGCGAGCACGCCCGTGCGTCGACGCAAAACGCTGCGCACACGCGCAAGCAGCTCACGCAGATCCGCCGGCTTGGCTATGTAGTCGTCAGCCCCCAGCTCAAGGCCGACCACGCGGTCGGTCGTGTCATCGTTGCTGGTCAGCATGATGACCGGCACGTCCGAACCGGCGCGCAACCAGCGCAGTATGCTCAAGCCGTCTTCATCGGGCATCACCAAGTCGAGAATCACACAATCCGGCGGCGTCTCCGAATATGCTTCGCGCAGTGCCTGTCCGCCATCGAGACTCAGCACCGCATAGCCCTGACTCGAGAGGTAAGACTGGACCACCTCGCGTGTTAAGGGGTCATCGTCGACAATTGCTATACGGGATTTCAAGCTTTTTTCCTTCGTCCTTGCAGATGCTGCGTGACCCTGAGACGCGCAGCTTGATCGATTTCTGCGAGCTGGCTCAGTGTTTCGCCGGATGTGTCCTTTCCTTCGCCAAGTTGTTTTTCGAGCCCTGCAGCCACGCGCTGCAATGCTTTGAGGCCGAGCGTGGCGGCCACGCCCTTCAGGGCATGGGTTTCGCGATAGGCGGACTGCCATTCACCGGCCCGGCACAGGGCCGCTATTCGTGGTGGAGCCGCCGGAGAGTCTAGATAGAGGCTCGCCGCCTTGTCCCAAAGGTCTCGGCTGCCCGCCAACTGGCGCGTGGCCGTCTCGAAGTCGAATTCGGCTCCGTCGTCAGCGGGGGAGGGCGGCGACACCTCTCTTTCCGTCAAGCGATGTTCCGCAGTCGCTCCTGGGGCTAACCACCGAAGCAACGCCCTCGTTAGCAAGTCCGCGTCCACCGGCTTGCCGAGGTGGTCGTTCATTCCGGCATCGAGACAGCGCTGTCGGTCTTCGGCCAGCGCATTAGCCGTCATCGCGATGATCGGCACTGTCGCACGCGGCGAGTCGAGCGCGCGAATGCGCCGCGTTGCCTCCAGTCCGTCCATGCCCGGCATTTGCACATCCATCAGCACGGCATCGAAATCGGCGCGGGCGGCAAGTCGCACAGCTTGGCGGCCATTGACGGCCAGATCGACGCCCACACCGGCACGCTGCAGCAGCTCGCGCGCCACCTCCTGGTTGATCGCATTGTCCTCTACCAAGAGGACCCGTCGGCCTTCAAGCAAGCGCGCCACGGCAGGGGTAGTCGGCTCCGATCCGCCGGGCGCCGACGCTGCGCGCTCCGCTGCGGGAGCTAGGCCGAAACGCGCTGTGAATGTGAACCTGCTGCCTTGCCCCTGATCGCTCTCCACGATGATTTCCCCGTCCATCAATTCGACCAGGCGCTGTGAAATGGCGAGTCCCAGACCACTTCCACCATAAAGGCGTGTGGTCGAGGAGTCGGCCTGGGAGAAGGACTCGAACAATCCGGTGAGCTGATCAGGACTCAAGCCGATGCCTGTGTCTTCGACATCAAAGCGCAGTCGAACGAAGTCGGAGCCCACGTCGGCGGAACTGACGCGGACGATGATTTGGCCAGCGTCAGTGAACTTGATCGCATTGCCAGTCAGGTTCAACAGCACCTGGCCGAGACGCAGGGGATCGCCGACGAGTTGCGACAAAACTCCCGGTTCCACCGCAAACAACAAGTCCAACCCCTTTTCCACAGCTGGCAGGCTCACCAAGTCGTTGAGATTGTCGAGCACGTCGAAGAGGTCGAAAGCCATGAATTCGAGCGACAGCTTGCCGGCTTCGACCTTGGAGAAATCCAGAATATCGTTGACGATCTGCAGCAGCGACTTGGTGGCACCGTCGATCTTGCGGAGATAGTCGCGTAGTCGTTCCGGGTCTTGGGTATCGAGCCCGAGTTGCGTCAATCCGACGATCGCGTTCATCGGAGTCCGGATCTCGTGGCTCATGTTGGCGAGGAACTCACTCTTGGCTTTCGAGGCCGCATGCGCATCGTCGGTCGCCTTGCGCAGTTCGTTCTCGTAGCGGACGCGCTCACGCAGGTCGGTCATGGTCGCGAACACATGCCAACGACCGCCGAGCCGCACACGCGTCAGAGCGATTTCACAAGGCCGTGGCTCACCGTTGCGGGTCTGGTGCATCCAGTCGAAACGGTTGTAGCCACGCTCGAAGGCGAGCTCGATCACCTCCTTGGCCTTTTCCATCGACGGTCGCCCATCCGGTTGGAACGGCGGCGAAAATGCTGGGAAGTCGCGGGCGAACTCCTGCTCGTCTTCGATATCGAGCAGCTCGCGTACCGACGGGTTCACGTTGGAGAACTCATGCTGATCGTCGATCATGACCAGGCCGATGCGGGTGTAGGCGAAGATTGCCTGCAGCCTTTCTTCGGCTACAAGCGCCTCGTCACGCGCGGCAGTGAGCGCCGCTTCCAGCTCTTGCTGCTCGGTGACGTCATGCCAGAAGCCGTTGAAGGTCGTACTGCCGTCGTCTTCGCGCAACGGCATGCTCAGTGCGCGAATGCAGCGCAGCTCGCCGGTAGTGGCATGCTTTAACCGGAATTCCTGTCGCAGCGGCGTGAGCTCTTGCGCGGCGCGCTGGATTTCCTCTTGCAGGCGCACAGGATCGTCCAGCGTTAACGCGGCAATCGCCCGGGACAGCGCGGCACCGTCGTCGTCATGCGCCAAACCCGTCATCTCCATGCCGCCGGGGCTCATGTAGGTGGTCACGTAGCTGCCGTCGGCCAAGGCACGAAACTGGCAGACCGCACCGGGAATGTTGGCGATGATGTCCTGTAGCAGCCGCTCGGTCTTGCCCATCCGCGTGCGCACATCCTGCGCATCGGCCTCCAGCATCTTGACGTCGGTGATGTCCTGCCAGAAGCCATGGCAGGTCACCTCGCCGTCCACCTCCGGCAAGGATCGGCGCGACCACGCAGCCAACGCGTTTCGCCTGTGACGGCGTGGCGGATCCGGTAGTCCAGGTTCACGACTTGGGGAGCGCTTGCCAGCGTTTCGAGGCGGCGCTCGACGGCCGGCAGATCCTCGGGCAGTACAACGCCCACGAGGCGCTCGACATCCTCTTCCGCCTCTGACCGTGACACGCCTACGAGACTCTCTATGCCTTCGCTGACATAGGGCAGTTTCAACCGGCCATCGGCCATGATGACGAGCTGGTAGACGGCCCCAGGCAGGGAGGAGATTATGTTGCGCAAGCGCTGGTCGAAGTCGTCTCGTGGCGTGGCACCCTGGTCGTCGGCATTCATCGGGAATTGGCGTCCATCGTGGCACGGTCTCGCCGAAGCAATGGGAGCAGGCCGTGCTCCCGCTGCACGAGCAGTCGCTGCAGAAGATACAGCAAGTCCCGGCCATCGTCCACCGAGCTCGCCATAACCCGCCGGCTCTATGATCATGCCGCAATACTGCTTTCAGCGGAGGGGCAATAGACGCAAGGTAGAGAGCACCAGCAATCCCACTTCACGCGCGCTACTTTCGTCCAGGCGGCTGCGCCGCCGCCAAATGCGGGCACTGAGATAATAATCACCGCAGCAACGACATGTCTGCCCGGCGTGTGCAACCTCCACGGATCGCGCCTCGGCTGATCCAGCCTGCATTGGAAATGCCGATTGTGGTGACTGCCTCGACGGGCGCTTCGCCGTCGCCGCAGCAGGGGGCGCGAGGCATAGCTATGCTGCCGGTCCGGCAAGCGAACTTCGAAACCGCTCCCCTTGACGGTGCGTTGTGCTGCAGCGGGCGAGGGCACAGAAGGTGCCGCCGGACGATCGGGCGGTACCTCGCTGCAGGCCGCGCATGTCGTGGGCAGGCTCACATTACAATGCTGCTCTGTGTCGTGAGGCTCTATCGCTTCTCGGCCACTACTTTGCCAGTGGCTGGTTTGCCAACTGCGAAAGCAGAGGCGCGAGACCGTCACTCGAGGTGAGCCCGTTCAAGCGAAAACCGTTCAGGCGAAAACCGTTGAACCGATAGCCGTTTAAGCGAAAGCCGTTCAACCGGAAGCCGTTCATCGTGACGCTTTGCCCAACAGCGGAGTTGGCGACAACAGACGGGTCACTGTCAGACCTGCCGCTATCGGCGCCCAGAGTTGGCGTCGCTGCAATCGATAGGGAAAGAAGAACACCCGCAAAAACGTGGCTCTTGAGATTCATCATTTCCTCCCGTTGGTTGCCACTACAATCTAGGCGCCGTAGGTTTCCGCATGATTTCCGGATCCGGAAACATGGTGTCATCACCACTCCCGCCACTGACGGCAGCCGTGACGCATCAGTGCTGGCGGATGACCGCCGTTCATTGCGCCACCGAGCGGTTGAACAGCTGCGCTCCGGCAGCACGCGCGGCGGCTTCGTCGCAGGTCGGGAGTGCCGCCAGCCTCGGGCATTGCCTGCGCAGTTCCTCGATGCTGCCCAGTTCGTCCCAGCGCGGGTGGGCGACACAGGCAGCACCTTGGGCTGTCCAGCCGGCCTCGAAGGTGAAGTCTTCGCTTGGTGGGGGACTCCGTCGCTGGATTACTAGATCGTCATAGACCTGGATGAGCGTGCCGTCCCGGGTATGGGGCCGGCCGTCGCCGCAGTAGTCGGCTCGGACCATCTGCACGCAGGCCGCATGCAGCGGTCGTAGATCCTCGCCGTTCGGACCCGGCTTCCACGGCTTGTAGCCGAAACGCACGCACTTGCCGACGGCGCCGGATGCACAGGTCAGTGTGATCCTGCCCTCGCGCCCTGGGTGGTTCTCCGGCAGGGAGATCGGAAATCCCCAGGATTCGCCCTCGGCATCGGGATCGCAGACCGGCTTCCAGCCCTTGGCGCCGTCCGGCTGCTCGAAGTGATGACGCAGGATGTCGAGATCGCCGGGGTCGGGTCTGATCGAGGTTAGCCGGATCGGTGAGGGGTGCACCGTCGCCGAAGGCGAGGTGCACGATGGCGCCCTCCAATTCAACGCCGCGCAGGGTCTGGCCTTCCGGCAGACGAAGCACGAAGCTGCTGCCTTCGACGGTGAGCTGCGCTGCAGGCTCCGCGGACGCCGGAGGTGCCGCCGGATGATCGGGCGGCACGTCGCGGCAGGCTACCAGCAGCAGAGCAGCCAGCGCGTAGGGGCGAGGCCCCATGTGGCTCTCCGCGTTGCGGCTGGCTGGCGCCTATTGCTGCAAGTCCAGCGATTGCGCGGGCTTGGCAGCTTCAAAGAGCTGCTGATCGTGCCCGTCAATGCCGGGGGGTGTTTCGACCACGCTGCCGTCCGGCAGGGTCACGGCCCGTACCTCGCGCTCGGACACTCTCGCCGCGTTCGGCGGATTCGCGCCGTCGGTGCCGTTCAAGCTCACGCCCTGCAAAAAGACACCACCGTATCGGGTGCCCGCTTGGGATGTCGCGGGAAGCAAGATAGTCGTAGCAAGGATCGCGGCGGTGAGGATGGTGAACTTGTTCATGTCACTTCTCCTAGATGTGGCTCGAAAGGCGAGATCCCTTCGATGACTAAGCAATTTAGGCGCCGTTCGTTTCTGCTTGAGTTCCGGCATCGGAAATCTGGTGTCAGCAGCATTTCCGTTATCGAAGGCAGACGAGATGCGTCGGTGCCGCAATTTGACCGTGTTGTCGGCGGCGTCCCCAAAAAGTCAACGCACGCGCCAGGGCGGAGCGGGAAACAAAAAAAGGGTGGCCGCCCCGGCTGGCAACCTCTTGGGTCCAAACCGGTTAGATAGGTAACACAATAGACCGAGGACATGGGTAACAGTCTGGGCCGAGCATGGCGTGGGAGGAACCCGCCATGCCCTGGAGCGAGACGCGTGTCATGGATGAGCGCATGGGATTTGTGACGGCCTATCTGTCGGGAGAAGAGAGTGTTGCGAGCCTCTGCCGTCATTTTGGTATCAGTCGTAAGACAGGCCACAAGTGGATTAACCGCTATCGCGAGTTGGGGCCAGGCGGCCTTCATGATCGCAGCCGTGCGCCCCTGCATCGATCAGGCTCTATCGAGGCCTCAATCTTGGAGGAAGCGCTTTCGGTTCGTCATCGTCACCCGAGCTGGGGTCCGCGCAAGGTGAAGGCCTGGTTGGAGGATCGCTATCCGGATCGCTCTTGGCCGGCGGCGAGCACCTTGGGTGCTGCCTTCGATCGCGCCGGGCTGACCCGCGCACGCAAGCGCCGGCGCCGCAGCTCTCATAATGGGCGCGCTCTGTTGGCGTGCCGGGAAGCGAACGATGTCTGGTGCATCGATTTCAAGGGCTGGTTCCTAACCGGCGATGCAACGCATGTGGAGCCGCTGACATTGAGTGACGCGCACAGCCGTTTTCTGCTTCGCTTGCAAGCTGTCGGCCGAGCGGATGAGGAGCATGTTTGGCCGATCCTGGAGGGAGCCTTCCAAGAGTTTGGCTTGCCCAGCGTGCTTCGCTCCGACAATGGGCCGCCCTTCGCTAGTTCGGCCGTGGCGGGCCTCTCGCGTTTTGCTGTCAAGGTCATCAAGGCCGGTGTCTATCCCGAACGGATCGAGCCGGGTAAGCCGCAGCAGAATGGCCGCCTTGAACGCCTGCACCTGACCTTGAAGCAGGATACCGCCGATCCGCCGGCACACAGCCTGGCCGAGCAGATGCAGCGCTTCCATCACTTCCAGGATGTTTACAACCGTGAACGCCCCCATGAGGCACTCGATCAAACGCCGCCGGCACGCCACTACCACGTCTCGCCGCGGCAGTTCGACGGTGTTCTGCGCTCGCCCGAATACACTGAGGAGGCGCGCGTGCGCCGGGTGAGACACTGTGGAGCCATCAAATGGCAAGGCGAGGAGGTCTTCATCAGTCAAGCACTGACCGGAGAGCCGGTCGGGCTCTTTCCCATCGCCGATGACGTCTGGCTGGTCAAGTATGGCCACATCGTACTCGGAACCATGAAGGGGAGAGAAGGATTCATCCGCGTTGGTCCTGGGCGGCCGTCCAGGACCAACGCCAAACCCAAAGGCGGCCAAACACCGTTACCCATGTCATCGGGCTAAACTGTTACCCATCTCGCCGGTTGATCACTTGTCGTGGATGGAAGCAGTACTCATAAACCCGCCTCATGAAGAAGCCACTGGATGAAAAGTCTGGGTCTCGGCTGATCCAATGCTTTGGCGGGATAGGTCAGATAATAGGCCCCGGCGTCCAGGATGGTATCGAATGGTTGGACCAAACGACCGCTTGCCAACTCGTCAGTCAAGAGCTCCTGGATGTTGCCCAGTTCTCGCCAGCGCGGGTGCGCGACACAGGCAGCACCTTGGGCCGTCCAGCCGGCCTTGAAGGTGAAGTCTTCGCTTGATGGGGGCCTCCGGCGCTGGACTCCTAGATCGTCATAGACCTGGATGAGCGTGCCGCCCTGGGTATGAGACCGGCCGTCGCCGCAGTAGTCGGCGCGGACCATCTGCACGCAGGCCGCATGCAGGTGATCGGGCGCCGGCGCAAGGCCGAAGCCGCTCCGCTCGACGTCGACGCCGTCATCGCGCATGTGAGCGAGGCGATCGATCCCGTGCTGGGCCGGCTGGTGCTCATCGAGCCGAGCGATATCCTCGCCTTTTCCGGGGCCCATGCACATCGTTCCATGCCCAGTGCCACCGGCCTTAGCCGCCTCTCGCTGGACACCCGCACGCTTTGGATCGCCGACGTAGAAGCGGGCAGGGGGCGGCCAACCTCGACGGTGCGGCGTCCTGGCAGGCGCCGGGATGGTTCAAGCGCCTGTTCGACGGAACCAGGCTCTCCGACCTGCTGGGCTGCGCACGAGTGTCACGCTACGACCCGCCAGTTGAGGCCGTGGCAGGGGCAAAGCGGTTGAATCAGCTGACCACCTCTGCGTCGGGGAGCTCCTGAGAGCGATGACGGGCCACGTCGTGCTCTCCTCCGAAGCGGCTCAGTTTCAGCTCGACCTGGCGGCGTGGTGATGGAGGGTTTCGGATTGGCCTGCATGTATCACCTCTCCAGGGCGTACAACCACGTCGGAAAAGATCAGGAAAAGACCCTGCATCATTCGAAGAGGGCGGCGCTTTTCCTGCTGCTTGTGTTCGCATGCATCGCTGTCCTTGCCATCATGGTCGCGCTCTAAGCCGGCGGATCGCCATGCTTCCCGACCGCGGAATTTGGCAGGCCGCCACCGCGGTAGTGAAGCGCCATAACAGTGTTGCCATTGACGAGGCTGGCAAGCGCGTCGACGAACTGGAGTACGAAGGCGATCCCTATTGGCGTATCAACCTGGAGCCGCTTGAGGGAACAGTGCGGTTAGCGATCTCAATTTTGCTTTTACTTCAATATAGTATCCACATGAACCGCGCCGGATTCACGTCGGGAATCCACTTTGTGAGACAACCATTAGGGCCGCTGGTATTAGAACGTTCTACTCTTTGCTCGGATCGAAAGTCGATGCTCGTGCCATATCCATGAACACCTGTACCGGCGTAATGCTCGATCGTTCTCGAAGGCAGGCTGCATAGGAGTGGGTAAAGGGCGTATGTTTCCTGATCCGTAGGTGAGAGAGCCGGTCATCTTTCGGCAGCTCCTCTGTCGAAATGGTGCCGGCGCCCAAACCGGCCGCGACCGCTTCGACAACGGAGTCCCTCGCCAGTTCCATGACGATGTTTGGCCTGACATTCCGCGCGGCCATCTGCTCTTCGAGCGCCTGCCTCGTCATCGAACCCTGCTCACGAAAAATCAACCTCTGGCCGTCCAACTCTTCAAGCTCGATGCTCTCTCGCCCGGCCCAGGCATGCGACTTGTTGACGATGATCGAGACCTCATGCCGTCCTAAACGAATGATATCCAGCTTGCGGTCTTCGTAGTCACGGCCAAGAATTGCGACATCAAGCTCATAGTTCAAAAGGCGTTGATACATTGTATCTGAGTTACCGCTTTCCATCGAAACGCGAATGAGCGGAAAGCGATCTGTGTACTCAGACAAAAGATCCATAACAAAAAACGGACCGACAGTTCCAATGTGCAGCTTGCCCGCATAGTTGTTCCCGGTCGAAGTCAGTAGGGTATAGGCCCTATCCTCCAACGCGAAGATTTGCCTGGCGATGGTCATGAGAGCTGCGCCTGACTCGGTTAGCTCCAGCCCCCGGGGTGAGCGATTGAACAGGCGCACATCGAAGGTCTCTTCCAAGGTCTTGACCTGTGTGGTGACAGTCGGTTGTCCAATGTTGAGCCACTCGGCCGCCTTGGTAAAATTCAGCTCACGCGCAGATGCGTAGAAGGACCGCAGCTGATTGAAGTTGACATACTTGAGACGCTCGGACCTTGGCACGCTTCGGTTCCTGTCACCTGCGGCAGCAAAGCTCCGCTACGATCGAAGCGATCTCGGAGTGGGGCTGCAGAAAATCCAACAGGATCGAATAGTGATTGGCTTCGGGCAGAAGGACAAGCCGCGCGTCGCTGCGCCCTGAGCGTCGATAGTGGTCCAAGAAGCGCTCTGATTGAATAAGGAAACCGGACGTTTCGGCGGATCCGACCACCACGCTCAGTGGCACCTCTGCCGGGGTCAGCAACAAGGGACTGAGCGCTCGCGCGGCATCGCGATCCAGTCGGAGCGTCTCGTTCAATGAGGTTTCGATCAGTGGCTCCAGGTCGAAGAGACCGCTGATCGGGACAAGTCCGGAAAGCGCGGGCAGTCGCCCGCCCCAGGCTCTGGCTGCAGAGGCCGCCAGCTGACCGCCGGCGGAATGACCGCTCAGCACCCAAGCGTCCGGCATACGCGCCTGCGCGTCGAGCACAGTGAAGATCTCGGCCAGCCCACTCAGAATATGGCCTTGAATCTCTGCAATCGTCACCTCGGGCGCCAGGGGATAGCCCAGAATGGCGACGTTCTTGCCCTGTTTCAGGAAGGGTGCAGCTACGAAGCTATAGCGCTCCTTCGACAGGCTTTGCCAGTAGCCGCCGTGGATGAATACGACCAAGGGCGCGCCTGCCGCCCCGAAGAAGAGGTCGAAACGACAGCGTGGATGGACAGCGTAGGGATGGTCCAACAACCCCACGTTCTGGCGACGCACGCTACTGCTCGCGACATCAAAGCGGATGTAGATAGCCCCGCGTTCAGGATAGCGTTGCCGGAAGACATAGTCTTGCTCGTTGGCCAGCATCGGCCATCACTCGAAACTGACGACGCTGCGCAGCGAGCGGCCGTCACGCATCAGATCGAAACCCTCGTTCACCTGGTCCAAGGTCAAGCGATGGGTGATCTGCCGGGCGAGATCGATCTTCCCCTCCATGTAGAGGTCGATGAGGGCCCCCAAGCCACTGCGCCCCTTGATGCCGCCGAAGTAGCTGCCGTGGATGGACTTGCCGTAGCGCACGGCGACCGGCGGGAAGGCCACTTCGCTGCCCGGCGGCTCTACGCCCAGCAGCACCGCCCGCCCCCATCCCGGTAGGCAGCAGTCGAAGGCCTGCCGCATGACCGCCAGCAAGCCGGCCGACTCAAAGGCCACGTCCACGCCGCCACCGGTCAGATCGCGAATCGCCGTAACCGGATCGCCCTCGGCTGCGTTGACGAAGTCGGTCATGCCGTAGCGTCGCGCCAAGGCCGTCTTTCCCTCGTTGATATCGACGCCGATAATTTGGGCCGCCCCGGCGAGCCTGGTACCCTGCAGGATGTTGACGCCGATACCTCCCAAGCCGAAAACGGCCACCCTGTCGCCGGCTCGACAGTGTTCCAAGGCGGCGCCGACGCCCGTGGTCACGCCGCAGCCGAAGAGGCAAACCTCATGCAAGGGCGCGTCTTTACGAATCTTGGCCAGGGCGATCTCCGGCACGACACCGTAGCGTGACAGGGTAGAGGTGCCCATGAAGTGGTGAACGACCTCTCCTGCCCTGGTGAAACGCGCGCTGCCGTTCGGCATGACGCCCTTGTCGCGGGTCGACTTGATCGTCCAGCAGAGGTTGGTGCGTTGCGAGCGACACATGGCGCAGTTGCCGCATTCCGGGCCGTAGAGGGGGATGACATGGTCGCCGGGCCGAAGCGTCTCTACGCCGGAGCCGACCTCGACGACCCGGCCCGCACCTTCGTGTCCGGGAATCAGCGGATAGACAGAGGAGGCATTGAGACCCTCCAGCGCAGTGAGATCGGTGTGGCAGAGACCAGTTGCCGCGATCTCCACCAGGACTTCCCCCTCCTGCGGTGGCGCCACCTGCACTTCCTCGACCGTGAGCGGAGTCTGTGGTCTCTCGCAAATCGCTGCCTGAGCCGCTATCATGACGCTCCTATCCTCCCTTCACACCGGCCGACGCAGACTTGAGCGGTCCAGGGCCGGTCTTGCCGCCGATAGCGGAGAGGATCAGGCCGATATGGCAGATCTCCCCGTCATCCAGCCTGATCCCTACGCCACCTCCAAGCCTATGAAGCCGGCTCCGACCACGATGCCTCCGGGCCGCCAGGCCGCGCACCCGCCGCTCAGTCCTGAATTTCCGCTTTGCTTTTCTTTTGATTCCGGATGCGGTGCAGTATGTCGCGGTGAACGGCAATGTAACCACGCGTCACGCATTTGAGATGCGGGGCAACATGCTCGTGCATCCTGCCCAGGGCATGAAAGGGCACAGACGATGCCAGGTGGTGCTCCGCGTGGTATGGCATGTTCCAGTAGAGCGTCCGCAGCAGGGGATTGGTCAGAGTGGTTCGGGTGTTGGACAAGAGGTTGGGGCTTTCGTCGGTGCCGGTGTGCTCGGCCATCCGGATGGCGCGTAGAACCGGCTCGCCCAGAATGCGCGGAACAAGCCAGTAGGTCAGCGCAAGCGTGCTCTCATAATAAAGAGACAGAAGAAGAACCGTCAGATAGAGCAGGCATTGCACACGAATCTCGTTGATCACCTGACCCCGTACGCTCTCAGGAAGGAAGCTCTTCTCGTACGCGTTGAAGTGTCTACTCGCGCCGCGCCAGAGGGTGCCGACCAACTTAGGCCAGAAGCCGGCCCCGATGATCTGCGCCGCATAGCTAGCGAAGCCGGATGGGAAAAGGCACGATGTCGGGATCACGCTCGGCATGCTGGGTGTAAGTATGATGGGCCGCGTGGCGATACTTGAAGTAGAGAAAGGGACGAAAGGTCAAGGTCGCGATGACGTAACCGACAGCGTAGTTGATCCAGCGCGTCTTGAATGCCGTGCCGTGTGAGCATTCGTGCAGAGGCGCAAAAGGTCAGCACGATTACTGTGCCGTATAGCAGCATGGCCGGAACCTGCAGCCAGAGCGTCCCAGCGGTCAGCGCGACAAGACTGCCGGTCACGAGCAATGCCAGACAATGAATGGCCAGATGGATGAAGCCAGGCGCATTGCTGCGGGCGCGCAAGCCCTTGAGGACCTTGCGCGACACGACTTCGGGACCGGTCAAAGGCCAGATTTGGCTTCCAATTCCGCCGATGCCGGCGTATCTGGCCGCGCTGACGTCTGTCATGATGAACCTCCTCGCAGACCAACGCGATTAAGAATAGATGCCTGCCGGATCACGGGATAATTCATTGTTCCGATCTTCCTATTGAAAAAATCTGGGCCGCCTTTAAGCGAAGAAGCAATGTGCAATGGCTTCGGCCGAGAATTCGTCGCGTTCGAAACGACCGGTCACGCGGCCACGCCCCATGACGATGATGCGATCGCAAGCCAGCATCATCTCCTCTAGTTCGGTGGTGAGCAGAATCACGGCCCGTCCTTCGTCCGCCAGGGACTGGATCGCACGCCAGATCTCGAACTTCGCACCGACATCGACGCCGCGCGTTCGGGTCCTCTGCAAGGACGACATTGCTCTTGCGCGCGATCCACTTGCCGATGACGACTTTTTGCTGATTGCCGCCGGACAGCTGCGACACGCGCTGCGACAGCCCGCTGACCTTGATCGAGAGCAATTGGATCATCTCTCGGGTGATGCTCGAAAGTGTGCCGCGTTGCAGGAAACCCAGTGCACCCAAGCGGTCGAGCAAGGTCAGCGAGATGTTGTCCGCCATCCCCATACTCAAAACCAATCCATCACGTTTTCGGTCGGCCGCCATGAAGGCAATACCGGCATCGATCGCGTCGTGGGGGCTGTGTATGACCTGTTCTTTGCCGTCGATCAGCAGAGTGCCGCTGTCGATCGGCTCCGCGCCGAAGACCGCACGGACAACCGCCTCGCGCTGGCAACCCAAGAGTCCGGCTATCCCCAGGATCTCTCCCTTTCGCAAAGTGAAGGAGACATCCTTGAATCGCTCGCCCTGACCGATGCCCTTGGCTTCCAGAACGACGGGGCCGAGCTTTCTGTGTCGATAGCTACTCTCCCCGGGTTTGTGCTCACGCCCAACCATCAGCGAGACAAGGCGAGAAACGTCGAGACCGCTTGCAGCTTCCGTCGTGACGACCCGGCCGTCGCGAAGGACGGTCACCCGGTCCGAAATCGCCAAGACCTCGCTCAGCCTGTGCGAGACATAGACGATACCCAGGCCGCGCGCCTTCAGGCCCATGATGATCTCGAGCAGGTGCTCGACCTGGTCATCGTTCAGCGAGGCCGTGGGCTCATCGAAGACGATGACCTGCGGGTTCGCCGCCAGGGCACGACAGATTTCGACGATCTGCTGCTCGTTGAGGCTAAGCGACCCGAGCAGGCCGATTGGGATCGATCTCGACCTTAATCTCGGCAAGCAGGGCCTTGGCGTCACGCAGCATCCGAGCGCGATCGGCCATGCCTCCGCTCTTGCTTGGCTCGCGGCCCAGATAGATGTTTTCGGCAACCGTCAGATTTGGACAGAGTACCAGTTCCTGATGCACCATCGAGAGGCGCTGCCGGATAGCGTCGGCGGGCTTGGAGAAGGTAACCTTCCGGCCGTGCAGGTAGATCGCGCCTTTGCTGGGCAGCTGCAGTCCGTTCATGCAGGACAGGAGCGTCGACTTGCCCGCACCGTTCTCGCCGACGAGGCTGTGCACCTCGCCGGCTTTGAGATCGAAGCTGACGTCGGATAACGCAACGACACCGGGGAACTGCTTGGTGATCTCCCTGACTTCCAAGAGGGGTCCGTTCTCTGTCATGCCTGCGCGCCGTAGCGTTTCAGGAGCGCGCGGTGCCGATCCATGTCGCCCTTCAGGGCTGTGATAAACCGAGCGCCAGACCTCGAAGAAATCGGCGTAGCGCTTATGGACCTCGGAATCGGGGTCGATCGTCTCCTTGATGGTCACGATCTGGCTCAAGGGCTCGATCGGGTCTTTGTAGATTCCCGCGGCAACGCCGGCGAGGATTGCATCGCCGATCGGTGCGGCCTCGCCGATGTCCGGCACCTTCAAGGGGCGGTTTACCACATTGGCTGTGATCTGATTCCACAGCCGGCTCTTGGTCGGTCCACCGTTCAGCACCAGGCTATCGATCTGGGCGCCGGCGCTTTCGGCGATCCGGAAGTTCGACAGGCAGATCAAAGGCCACACCCTCGATCAGTGCGCGAATCATGGTCGCGCGCGAGGTCGTCGGTTGAACGCCGAAGAAGACCCCGGTCGCATTGCTGTTCCAATTCGGCGCCAGAGAGTTACCCAGGTAGGGCAGATACAAGAGGCCGTTGGCGCCGGGCGGCACCTGCTTGGCCTGCTCGGTGAAGAGATCGAAGACATTGTGCGCCATGCGCTCGGCAACGCGTTGCTCGGACTGGCCAAACTGATCACGGTACCATTTCAGCGAGGCCCCGGTGAAGGCCATCGGCGCATCGAACATGGTCAGGCCTGGCAGGACATGCGGCCACTTGAGGATCCGGTACTCCTCCACCCGCTGCTGGGTCGGGATCATGATGCCGATGTTGGAGCCCGTCCCCATGGAATAGAAGGCCTCACCCGCAGCGGCCACCCCCACGCCAAGTGAGGCCGAACTGATGTCGGTGCCGCCAGCCGCCACCGTGGTGCCGGCCCGCAAGCCGGTTTCTTCGGCCGCCTGACGGGTGACTTCGCCGACGACCTCATGCGAGCGATAGAGCTTGGGAAACTTGTCCAACGGTATGCCGATGGCGTCGGCAACCGGCTGATTCCAGGCTTCCTTCTGATACTCGTAGGCATAGGCCAGCCCGGCGTCGCCGGTGTTCATCTGGAAGTTTCCGCACATGCGATAGGTGCAGTAACCGAAGGCGAGAGGAACTTGTGCGTTGCGTCGAAGATGTGCGGCTCGTGCTTCTTGATCCACAAGGCCTTGGGATCGATGAACCAGGGCGCCACGCGATTGCCGTTGTTCCGGTTGATCGCCTCCTCGCCGATGGTGTTGCGGATGTCGTCACACTCCGCTTCGGAGCGAGAGTCCATCCAGATCATGGCGGGGCGCAGCGGCTTACCCCCGGTCGCTGACCGGAAGGGTGACCCCGACCAATCCGGAGAGCGCGACACCGGCTATGTCGCCGGCGAAGTTGCCTTGCTCCAGACACTGGCGGATGGCGGACAGCACCGCCTTCCAGTAGTTATCGGCCTCCTGCTCGGCCCAACCCGGATGGGGGTGGAACAGGGGATGTTCCTGCGATCCGAAGGCAACCAACTTGCCCCGTTTGGGTGTCAAGAATTGATGCCTTGACGTTTGTCGTTCCAATATCCACGCCAAGAGTCAAGTAACCAGGCATAGGTGACCCTCCCACCAGTTCTTCTTTGTTCAAGGATACGCTGCCGTGCTTGGGAAATGCCGACGGCAAGCAGCAGCACCAGGCCGATCGCCAGGTTCTGATACCAGGTGCTGACACCCCAGAGGCCCAGAAGGTTCAGAGCTCCGGCGAAGGCGAGGCTGGCGAGCAGGGCTCGCAGCGGAGAGCCGACGCCGCCGGAGAGTGAAACGCCGGCGATGACCGCGATCGCAATGGCGGTCAGCTCATAGCCCGAGGCAAGCGGCGCATCGACCGACTTCAAGCGCGAGGTCAGCACGACGCCGGCAATGGCTGCACAGAGCCCGGAGATGGCGAACGCGAGCACCACGTAACGCGCGGTCTTGATGCCCGAATAAAGCGCGGCGAACTCGTTCCCGCCGATGGCATAGAAGCGGCGGCCGGCCACGGTGCCACGTAAGAACAGCAGCATCGTCGCCAGGACGGCCATCGCGATCAGGAACCCGGTCGGAACTCCGAAGTAGACGCGGTCCCCGATCCAGTTGAAGGTCTCCCCTTTCAGATAGAAGGGGTGGCCGGTCGTCAGGATGTAGTTCAGTCCGCGCAAAGCGGTCAGGGCCACCAAGGTCATGATGAAGGAGGCAACCTTCAGATAAGCGACACCGATCCCGTTGATGACACCGACGACCAGGCCGGTTAGCAGGGTAATCGCGATGACCAGGGCCGGCGGGCCGGCGAAGGAGTTGCCCCGCACCAGCCAGCGCTCGCCCAGCAAGGCGCCGATCTCTACCGTCACCACGACACCGACGATAACCGAGAAGACCATGTTCGCGGCCACGGAGAGGTCAATCCGGCCGGTCAAGAGGACCATCGTCATGCCCAGCGACAAGAGGCCGATCGCGGCCGCATTGCGGATCGTGTTGGCGATGTTCAAGGGGGTCAGGAAGTAGGGCGAGCTCGCAGCGCCGATCACCACGATCAGCACGATCAACCACAGCAGCGGGTCCCGGAGCAGCCGGACCAAGGAATGGCCGCTGGGGGATGTGGTCGTGCTCGCGCTCATTTGGCCAGCAGCCTTTGCTTCAGCCCCGGCAGCACGACGGCCAGGATGATGAGGGCGGTCACGACCTGCTGCAGATAGATGCTGACCCCCATTTGATTGAGCAGGCTGTTGATCACGCCGATGATGAGCGCGGCCAGCAAGGTCCCCAAGATACTGCCGGACCCGCCCGCCAGGGCCGCTCCCCCCTAGAACCGTGACGGCCAGGACGCTGAGCTCCATCCCCGGAAAGGCGGCAGGATTGATGTAGGCGAGCCGCGCACTCTCGAGGATTCCGGCAAGCGCGGCCGTGCAGCCGCAGATCATGAAGACGGCGATCTTCACGCGGTCGGTGCGGATACCCGAGAGCCTGGCGGCGTTCGCATTGCCCCCGGTGGCATAGAGCTTTCGGCCGAAGACGGTCATACGCGTGACGATCAGCGCGACGACCGCCATGATCGCCAGGATCACGATGGGCACCGGCAGGCCCAAGATATCGCCCCGACCCAACCACAGAAAGCTCTCCAGATTGTCCGGGTAGTAGGCCTGGCCGCGGGAGAAGATGTTCGCCAGCGCGCGGGCGATCCCGAGCATCGCCAAGGTTGCGATCAACGAGGGGATGCCGATCCAAGCCACCATCACGCCATTGACCAGCCCCAGCAGAAGGCCCGCCGCCAGGGTGACGGCAACGACAAGCGCCGTAGATTCAGTCTCCAGCAAGAGCGCACCGCAGATACCCGACAGCACCGCCACGCCGGCGACCGACAGATCGATCTCGCCCGAGATCACCACCATCGTCATGCCGAAGGCGACAATGGTAATGCCGGCAACCGCCAGCAGGATGATCTTGAGGTTCTCCAGGGATAGGAACGACGACGAAATGGCCTGTCCGACCACGACCAGCAGCACAAGAACCAGCAGGCGGCTCGCGATCTCGGTGTTCAGCCGGCGCACACCCATCACGCCACCGGACTTCCGCGAGCTCGCTTCGCCATGGCTCTCTTGAGATGCTGTCATAGGCTTGGAGAATCCGACACTGCCGACACCCGAACTGCTTCGCTCCGGTCTAGCATCGCCACACGGCCGCGCAATAGGGCGATGAATTGCACCGGTCGCAAGGCCTGCGTCCGAAGTGTCGCGTGGACCGGCTCACCGCATCATCTCTCTCATGGCCGGCGCGGACGGGTGGTTCACACCCGTCCGCTTCGCACAACTGCGACGGACACTCGGCCGAAAAGGCTCTGCGCCAGGTCTAGTCTACGGCAGGACCATAGCCGTAGAGCCACTTGTCGGGGGTGACAGTCCGGACCCCTTCGATCACCATGGGTTCGGCGGTGATCATCGGCAGATTGGGGGTCATGATCAGCTTCGGCGGCGCTTCGTTCAGCCCCTCTTTTGCACCGATGTGCTGGATCACGGCGCGGATGCCCACGTCGCCGATCAGCGGCGTGTAAGGGGCGACCATATCCACATTGCCGTCCGCGACCTCCTTCAGGACCTCCTTGGAATCATCGTTGGCCAAGATCACGATCTTCCCGCCGCCGGGCGCGCTGTTGAGGCGGTTGGCCTCGCGGATCGCATCGAGGGCACCCATCGCCTCTTCGCCGCCCGTGTTGTAGACGATAGCGATATCGTCGTGGGCCTGCAGGGCGTCGGCTGTCGCCTGGAACGCCAAGGTGCGCTGGCTCTTGGTGTGGTAGTTGCCGGTAACATCGTATCCGGGCTCGCTGCCGATTACCTCCAGAAAGGCGCCGGTGCGGATCGAGTCTGCCGTCGAACCCAGGTCCTTTCGGTTGAAGATGATATTTCCGCCATCGGCAATCTCTTTCAGATAGAGTCCCTGCTGCAAGCCATTGGCATAGAAGTTACCAAGCACCTCGGAACTGATGTTCTCCGAAGCGGTTCTGCGGTCCAGGCTGACGACGGGGATGCCAGCTTGGATGGCCCGGTCGACGGGCGGCCCCATGGGCGCCTCGCGTGCGGGCCAGAGAACGATCCCGTCGTATTGCTGGGCGACCCAGGTGTCGATCACCTGTCCCATGCGGTTGTCGTCGAACTCCGCGTCGATGACTTCCAGCTCCACGTTGGGATGGCGCGCGGCTTGCCAGGCAGCCGTGTCGGCCAGGCTGATGAGCCAAGGGTGATTGAATCCATGAAAGACGAAGCCGATACGGTAAGTCTTGTCGGGATCCAGGACCGGCCCCTCGGCCAAGGGCATGTAGTCGGTAAAGGGCGCCTTTATCTCCAATTCGCTGAAGGGCCCGGTGAAGGTCGCGCCCATGCCGGGCTCCCAGACAAAGCCGCCGGCAAGGTCACCGACCGGATAGGCATCAAGGTAGTCGCGGAATCCGTCCTTCTCGAACAGGGCCCCCACACTCTCATTCGACATGTTATCCTTGGCTGCTTGGGAGTACTGTGCAATCAGCCCATTGAGAACATCGTGAACGGAGGCCTCCTCCGCCTGCGTCACCGCCGGTGTGACGAGTGACAGGGACGCAGCCAGCGCCAGCGCCGACGCCGCCTTGCGTCCGATTCGCCCTACTCGATTTTGCATCTCTACTTCTCCCTGAACATTCCAGTTATTCGGTTTTCGGACTTAACCTTGCCGCTAAACAGGATTTCGTAGCTTAGACTATGCGCTCTTCGCCACGATGAAGACGTAAACGTTACCATCTTCGACTTTGGTCTTGTAGGTCTGGAGGCTCTCCGTTACCGGCGGTGACAGGGCTTGACCGGTCCTTATGTTGAAAAGGCCCTGATGGAGTGGGCACTCCACCGTCCCCCCGTCGACATAGCCTTCAGAGAGAAAGGCATGCTCGTGGGTGCAAATGCCTCCGGTGGCAAAGTACTCGCCCTCCAGATTGAAAATCGCTATGCACTTGCCGTCATACTCGATCTTGTCGGCGTCGTCCGGTTCAAGCGCATCCGCTGCAAACGCCTCGACCCACACACCAGCGCTGCTCGTCATCGGGAACCCTGTCTCCTCGCGCCATAGCTCTCAGATACGAAATAGTCTTGATCGGTAATGACTAAGACAAATTCATTATGCCAATGGCATTATTGAATTTGACCCCCGTGGTGGATCTGACCGTACGGCGAGAAGAGCTCACGGCAAGATGCGCTGATCGTGCACGGCAACTATGTCTGCCGAGGCGCACCATTGTCGCGTCGTGGCTGCCGTTGTCGAGATACGTGAGACTGCGGAACAGCCTGCGATGCTTCTCACCAAAGGCGCTTCGATACCCTCAGAAACAGACGCCAAGAGCCGGCAATCCCGCGAGTTTTCTCCACTACTGGCAGAAATTTGTCAGTAGTGGAGAAAAGCATTCCCATGGGTGAGACATGGCTCTGCTGACGTCTGCCGTCACTGTCGGCCTGACTTTCGCGTAAAGGAGCGACAACAGTGGCTGGAGTTCCTGTCGTTCGAACGCCGCAAGTGTCGCCGAGGCCTGTCGGCAGTACCTTCCAGCGGGTCCAGGCGCCACCTGAAGCTTTCGGCGCCACCGTCGGCAGGAGCTTGCGGCAGTTCGGCCAGGGCGCGCAGAACTCAGCATAACCGCGCTCCAAGTTGCCGAGGTGCGGGAGAGTGAAGAGCACCCTGCAGCAGGCAGCCACCAAGGCTCAGGAGCTGCAGCGAAACCTGTTGTATGATCCGTAGGCTGGATACCTTGGCCTGAGCGGCCCGGCGGCGGTAGAGCGGCGCAAGTCGCTGATCGGCGACTACGAGTCCGGCACTTGGGGTATCAAGCAGTGGCTCAGCCCCGAGCTTTCAAATGAGTTCGACCGGACCCACGCCAATCGGGACGCCGCCTTTCGCCTTGATGTCGACCGGCACGCGTCGACGCTGTCCGCATCGAGTCCCTGGCCCATGCCAAACACCAAGGCTGGGTGCCGGAGCAAACCGAGGCCTTCGTCACCAAGAACCTGTCCGATGCGCACTATCGAAGTGGACCCCGGAAATCGGACAGTCTGCTAAGGTGGATGCCTTTGCCTTGAGATAGAGGAGAAGGCGGATGACGAAGACGGGAAAGCGGCGTCGGCACACCACCAAAAGCTACACACTGACAATGCCGGGGGTGGGCTGAGCAGTTGTCGCTGGCAGCATCTTGTCGTGGATGGAAGCAGTACTCATAAACCCGCCTCACGAAGAAGCCACTGGATGAAAAGTCTGGGTCTTGGCTGATCCAGTGCTTTGGCGGGATAGGTCAGATAATAGCCCCCGGCGTCGAGGATGGTATCGAATGGTTGGACCAAACGACCGCTTGCCAACTCGTCAGTCAAGAGCTCCAAGGACCCAAGGTCGATGCCTTGCCCATTGATGGCAGCCTGAACCCGGATGTTCCCGTCGTCGATTGCGACCCCTTCGGCGGGCGTGAGGTCGGGACAACCAGCGACTTCGAACCACTTTGACCAAGTAGTCCCATCACGTTCGTACAAGAGTGTATGGTTGCGAATGTCAGACGGTACGCGCAATGGGTGGGCCCCCGATAGGAGATCGGGAGAGCAAATCGGCGAAAATCGGGCCGATACCAGCAGGTGGCTCGTACGATCGGGCGGCTCAACCAGGTGCCACTCAATCGAGACATCTGCGTCTGACGTGGCAAAATCAGTGGTCTTGGTCGATTGGCGGTACTTCAACGTGATGGCGGGGAATCTATGAGAAAAATCTCTGAGGCGCGGCGCCAGCCACTTTAGGGCGAAGCGTGGGGTCACATCGACAACAACGGCGCCGCTGGCTTTCAGTGCTTCGAGATCATCGAGCCCTCGGGTGAAGTGCGAAAACCCCTTTTGAACCTCCGACAGCAGCACGTGACCGGCTTCGGTCAGCGCCAGCTTGCGATTTCTCCTGTGGAACAACTGCGTGTCGACATGGCGTTCAAGCTGTTGAATTTGGTGGCTGACAGCGGATTGTGAAACGCCCAGATCCTCCGCGGCGCGCGTAAAGTTCATATGGCACGCAGCAGCCGCAAAGGCGCGCAGCCCATGCAGCCGTATCCGATGGTCTATCATCGCCCAACTCTGCGATCATGAGTCTGACTCATGGTTGTATGAATTCTTTATATTTGTCAAGGTAATAGATCCATACTAGTCTTGCTTTCTACAGGCTTTCCCGAGAAATCGATAGAAAGCGGCCAAAACGAACCCGCCCCGGTGATCATGAGCGCACGTCGCCGCGCTGTCGGCGAACAGGTCCGTCGCGAAGGACCGCCGGCGCCTTTGAATGGCGTTCAGGGCCAAGGAGGGAGCGATGCCAGAAGACAGGGAGGTGCGAGAGACCATGCCTAAGGATAGCGCCAAAGCGCAGGCCAAGATCGCCCAGAGTGCAAAGGACCTCAAACCGAAAATCTCGGCGGCGAGCCAGCTCGAAAGCGACGCACTCAAAGGTCGGATGGATCGTCGGACATTGCTCGTTGCGGCTTCGGCGTTAGGCCTATCCTCGGCCGCTCTGACCCTGGGCGCCGCTGGTGCGCGTGCCGCGGACCCTAGGAAAGGTGGACGGCTGCGGGTTGCGATCACAGGTGGCCACACGACCGACACGCTGGACCCGGCAACCTTCGAAGATGCCTTCATGCAACTTGCCGGACTGGGGTGCTTAAACAACTGCCTGACGGAGATCGATGCCCGAGGAAATCTGATTCCGGAACTCGCCGAGAGTTGGGAGAGTTCCGGCGATGCCAAGACCTGGATCTTCACTTTGCGTCAGGATGTGGAGTTCCATAACGGCAAAACGCTCGATGCGAACGACGTGATCGCATCCCTCAACCACCATCGAACCGAGGGATCCAAGTCCGCTGCCAAACCACTTGTCGCGCCGATCAAATCGATCAGGGCCGAGGGCAAAGGCGCCGTCGTCGTCGAACTTTCAAGCGGCAATGCCGATTTTCCCTACCTGCTTTCCGACTATCACCTCGCAATCCTTCCGGCCGACGGTGATCAGCTGGCTCACCCTGCGGACGGCATCGGGACCGGCGGCTACGCGCTTGTCGACTACGAGCCCGGTGTGCGGCTGCTCACGAAGAGAAACCCCAACTATTGGAAGGCCGGGAGGGCGCACTTCGATGAGGTTGAAGTCGTTGGCGTCAGCGACATCAGCGCCCGGACCAATGCGCTTAGGACCGGTGAAGTGGACCTCATGAACCGCTGTGACTTGAAGACGATTGGTCTGCTCGAACGCTCGGCGGGGATCAAAGTCGAAGAGGCCACCGGGACGAAGCACGTCTACTACCCGATGCTGACGGAGGTCGAACCCTTCACGGATAACAACGTACGCATGGCGCTCAAGCTGGCGATGGACAGAGAAGCTCTCCTGAAGTTGGTGCTGAAGGGCCACGGGGCACTCGGTAACGACCATCCCATCGGATCGGCCAATCGCTTCTACGCCGCCGACATCCCACAGCGAGCCTATGACCCCGAGAAAGCGAGGTGGCATCTCAAGCAGGCCGGCCAAGAAGGCCTCAAGATCCAGCTATACGCAGGAGAGATCTTCGACGGTGCCGTGGACTCCGCCGTTCTTTACCGTGAACACGCCGCCAAAGCCGGGATCGACGTCGAGGTCGTGCGCGTTCCGACGGACGGCTACTGGTCCAGCATTTGGCTCCACAAGCCTTGGATCGCCTCTTACTCAAGTGGTCGTGCGACCGCAGACTGGATGTTCTCCACTGCCTTTGAGGCCGGGGCGCCCTGGAACGACACGCAGTGGAACAATGAGCGCTTCAACAGTCTGCTCAGGCAAGCCCGCGTCGAGCTCGACGACGAGAGGCGCCGAGAATTGTACCGTGAGATGCAGCTCATTGTCCGCGACGAAGGCGGCGTGGTCGTTCCAATTTTCGCGAACTACATTTTCGCGTCGTCGGACCAGTTGCGACACGACGATGCCCTCGCCTCAAACTGGGACCTTGATGGGTTCAAGGCTCCCGAAAGGTGGTGGTTCGCATGAGACCACGACAAGGCAAATTGCTTTCTTCTTGCCGAAGAGAGTGACTGAACCCAAGGGCCAAGCATCGTTTGAAAACCGCCCGCCAAGCGCGATCGAACGAACTTGGCAAGGATGGAAGCCTCGTCTTCTTCGACCCGAGGCTTCCATTCTTGACGCGGCCTGACGGCACACGCTGACCCCAGACCTGCCGACACCGACCCTCTAGCGATTGGGAATGATGAGATGACCAGCCGACGCCCGAACTTCCTCATCATCATGGCTGATTTCATGGGTGCGCTGGCGTTGCCTCCCTATGGAAATCCCGTCGCGAAGACACCGAACATCACGCGCCTGGCCGAGGAAGGCGTGGTGTTCCAGAACGCCTACTGCAACTATCCGCTCTGCGCGCCGTCGCGGGCCTCCATGATGTCTGGCCTTCTGCCATCGGCGATCGGCGTCTATGACAACGGTGCGGAGTTTCAGGCGAGTGTTCCCACCTTTGCGCACTATCTCCGCCGACTGGGATACCGCTGCGAGCTGTCGGGCAAGATGCATTTCGTGGGCCCCGACCAACTGCACGGCTTTGATGAGCGCTTGACCAGTGATCTGGTGCCGGCGGACTTTGGCTGGATGCCGCCGTGGCGAGAGAGCGACTACGAGGACTGGCCGAGCCTCCAACCGATCCGCGATGCCGGCGTGGCGGCTCGGACCATGGGTATCGATTTCGACGAAGAGGTGACTCACCGGACGGTCCAGCGCCTCTACGACTTTGCACGCGATCCCGTGCAACAGCCCTTCTTGCTCACCGTGTCGTTCATCGAACCTCACGAACCCTTCAAGACGACCCGCAAGTATTGGGATCTCTACAGCGACGCAGAGATCGGCCTTCCCTCCGTGCCTTTGCTCGACGAGGCCAGTTGGGACGCCCACAGCCGGCGGCTCTACGAGTTCATGGGGATCGGCCGGGGCGCTCTGAGGGACGCGGACATCGTTCGGGCCCGCCATGCGTTCTATTCGATGCTGAGCTTCGTCGATGGCAAGATCGGCGAAATTCTAGCGGCCCTGCAGGAGACTGGGCTTGCCGACGACACGACGGTGATCGTCACGGCTGATCACGGCTCCATGGTGGGCGAGCGCGGCTTGTGGGGCATCCTGAATTTCTTTGAGTGGGCGATGCGCGTGCCCTTCATCCTGCACGCCCCCGGCCGCTTCGAACCGCGCGGCGTAGAGACAAGCATCTCCCTGGTCGATCTTCTCCCGACACTCTTGGACCTGGCGACGGACGGACAACCGCCAGCGCTGGCCACGCCGATCGACGGCGCAAGCTTGGCCCCGCTTGCCCGCGGGGAGACGGCCGCGCATACCAACACGGTCTATGCCGAGCTCTTCGCCGAGGCGAGCACGACACCCTGCGTCATGGTCAAACGCGGGACTCACAAATTTATTCACTGTGAGACGGACCCGCCATTGCTGTTTGATCTGGCCGACGACCCAAGCGAGCGGACCAATCTGGCCACACGGCCCGAATGGGCGGACTTGGTCGCATCTTTTCAGTCGGAGGTGGATCAGAAGTGGGACCTGAAGCGATGGCAGAGCGAGGCGGAGAAAAGTCGGCAGCGGCGCATTCTGATTCACGAGACCTACGAGAAAAGCAATCCGCCCATCTGGGATTATGCCGTGAACAACAATCCGTGGCGATTCTACCTGCGCAGCTTCCGAGAGCCCTGGCAGGTCACTGAACAGCAGGCAACCCTGACATAGGGTGCGGTACGGACTCGGATGGCGTCGAATGTCGAATCACTATGCCTCTGACCTAGCCCCGGGAATGCAGGACAGGAAAGGCCGACGCGATGTCGAACGATAGGGATCCTCGCTACGACGTACTGTTCGAAGCGGTAAGGATCGGTCCGGTCACTGCGCCGAACCGCTTCTTTCAGGTGCCGCACTGCAATGGCTTGAGCAACTGGGCACCACGCGCGGTGGCCGAGATGCGCGGTACCAAGGCGGAAGGCGGTTGGGGTGTCGTCTGCACCGAAATCGCCGAGATCCATCACTCGACGGAACTGCACCCTTTCCCCTCCTTGCCGCTGTGGGATGACAGCGATGTCGCGCAGTTGGCTTTGATGCCCGAGGCAGTGCACAAGCACGGCTCGTTGGCCGGCATCGAGTTGGGACATTTCGGAATCGCGGCTGGCAATCGATGGGGACGCACCCCGGTCCTGGGCCCGTCTAGCGTTCCGACGTTCGAATCGGCGGAACCCTTTCACGCCAAAGCCATGGACAAGACCGACATCAGGGACTTCCGTCGCTGGCACCGAAACGCCGCGTTGAGGGCGAAAAAGGCCGGGTTCGACATCATCTATGTCTATTGCTCCCATGCGCTTTCCCTGATCGGGCAATTCCTCTACACCAGCATCAACAGCCGCAGCGATGAGTATGGCGGCAGCCTGGAAAATCGGGCGCGGCTGCTGCGCGAAGTGCTGGAGGACACCAAGGAAGCGGTCGGCGACAGCTGTGCCGTGGCGCTTCGCTTCGCCGTCCACGACATGACCTACGATGGTGGTCCCCGTTTTGACGGCGAAGGGCGCGATGTCGTCGAGATGCTTTCTGATCATCCCGACCTGTGGGACGTGAACGTCAGCGATTGGTCCCATGATTCCGACACCTCGCGATTCAGCAAGGAGGGCTTTCAGGAAGCCTTTGTCTCTTTCGTCAAGAAGGTGACCGACAAGCCGGTGGTGACGGTCGGACGCTTCACCTCGCCGGACACGATGGTCAGCCAGATCAAGCGCGGCATCACCGATTTCATCGGTGCGGCGCGTCCCTCCATCGCCGACCCATGGCTGCCCCGCAAGATTGACGAAGGGCGCGTCGATGACATTCGCGAATGCATCGGCTGTAACGTCTGCGTATCCGGTGAATGGTCCTATTCGCCGATGCGCTGCACGCAGAACCCCACGGTTTTGGAGGAATGGCGCCGCAACTGGCATCCGGAACGGATCGCCGCAAAGAAGTCAGAGGACAGGCTCCTCATTGTCGGTGGCGGACCGGCGGGGCTGGAATGTGCGCTAGCGGCGGGTCGGCGTGGCTATGACGTGACCTTGGCCGAGGCACGTACCGAACTGGGTGGAAGGGTCACGCTGGAAAGCGCCTTGCCGGGCCTTTCGGAATGGGCGCGCGTGCGCGACTATCGCGTTTTCCAGTTGCAGCAGATGCCAAACGTCGAGATCTATCTGGATAGCGCGCTGAACGCCGAGCAGGTGCGTGAGTTCGCTTTCGATCGCGTGGCCATCGCAACGGGCGCGTATTGGCGGCGAGACGGTATCGGTCGTCACCACGCGGCGCCCATGGACGGCAGTGGAGGCCAAAATATCCTCACGCCTGACGACATCATGCGCGGCGCAAAGGTGGCCGGTCCGGTCCTGGTCTACGATAGCGAAAGCGCTTATCTCGGAAGCCTGATGGTCGAGCGGCTCTGTCAGGAGGGCTGTGAGGTCACGCTGGTATCGCCGACGCCCGAGATTGCGGGCTGGACCAGGCTCACCATGGAGCAGCCGCGCATTACCGCTCGCATGTACGAGCTGTGCCGCGACGTCCTAACCGACCACCAGATCGTTTCGCTCGCTCCGGGCGAAGTGACGCTTCGCCACCTCTGGTCCGGCAAGCGCCGCACCATGCCAATCGGCGCCGTGGTACTGGTGACCGCTCGCTTGCCGAACGACGCTCTCTATCAAGACTTGATGTCGGATCTAGACGCGCTCGTCGACGCCGGTGTCAAATCCGTCGATCGCATTGGCGACTGTTTGGCGCCTCATCTCATCGCGGCCGCGGTGCACAGCGGTCATCGCTATGCCCGGGAAATGGATGAGGATGTAGGGGAAACGCCATTTGCGCGCAAAGACACAGTGTGGTCGAGTTTTGCGGTTGGTGGCTAACGTTCGCGCCCGCTTTCAGGAAAGGAGTTCCTTGGCGTGGGCCGTGTTGCCGGCGAGACGCACGCCGACGGGCGGAAGCCCCGGACCGAAACTGTCCGGCGATAGGGGTGCATTCCAACTGCTGCTGGCGAACACCTTCCAAGCTAGCGCCTCTTGCCTCAGATCACGGTCACCTCGATGGAGACGAGGCCGCTGCCGTCGCCCGGAATTGTGACGCCGGCGCCCAGCATCAGTGTGTCCGTCCCGTCGTCGCCGTCGTAGTGGTAGCTGACGAAGTCACCCTGGCTCGCCACCAGGAAGAGGTCGTTGCCACTGTCGCCAAAGGCGCGCCTGAAACTGTCGCCGCCGATCAGCGTGTCGGCGCCCGTATCTCCCGACAGTCTGTCGAGGCCGGCACTGCCGTAGAGCAGGCTGTCGTCACCAATGCCCCCGGAGAGGCTGTCGTCGCCGACCCCACCGAAGAGCTACCGCGGACTATGGCTGCCTCGGATGCGCGCCCCGGAGGTCCGTATCGATCCGTCAGGGCAGGGTCCTCGCTTCGCCGGGGCGCTGCGGCTGGACTACAGCATCGAAGGGCAGGGGTCCTCTTTCTTGACGACTTGCTTTAGTTGTCCTTTGAGGTGGAACTCGGTACGCACTCATCGGCGGCGTCGACCAGGTCATCGACAGCGAGCACGAGCTGACGATCGCGGCCTTGGTCTGGGGGCAGGACGGCTCCCGGTCCCACTCCTTCACCCTCCGCATACAATCGAAACACAAATACGGTAGCGGGGACATGGTCCGGCCATGTTCGCTCCCCAGCTGGGAGAACAACCCTGAGACGATTGGCGAAAGCGAAGTCATCGACGGAGGGCAACATGGCTCGATGTCCCGTGGCTTCCGCTGCAGCAATCATAGGAAGAATGGTGCAATGAGCAATCTGAGTTCTGCCGAATACATCTGGCCGGACGGCGACAATAGGGCCCAGGGCGCTCACTCCAAGAGCAGCATCGGTCAGACGCCCGCTCCCGCCGATCCCCCGGACTGCTGCTTCGGCGGCTCCTCGAGCGAGCAGGCCAGCGGCCATCCTTGGCGACCGCCTGCTGCAGCTGCTCTCGCTCGTCCGCTTGGTCTGAAAAGAGTCGATTGCAGTCCTGTAGGCAACGCGTCATCCGGATCGCGCCGTTGCCGCCAGGCCCATTGGCAAAGGAATCGATGATAGTGACTACTCAAGAACAGAATACACGCGCCCCTCGACGCCGCGAGGCAGGTGGAAAAGCCGTGCTTGTGCTGGAGGACGGCACCGTCTTCTGGGGAAGCGGCCTCGGCGCTTACGGCCAGGCCCTGGGCGAGGTCTGCTTCAACACCTCGATGACCGGCTATCAGGAAATCCTGACCGACCCCTCCTATGCCGGCCAGATCATCACCTTCACCTTTCCGCACATCGGCAATGTCGGCACCAACGAAGAGGATCTGGAGGCGCGGTCTCCGGCTTGCCGCGGGCTGGTGCTGCGCGAGCGGATCACGGCGCCGGCCAACTGGCGCGCCCAGGGCTCGCTGCACCATCAGCTGAAGTACTGGAACCTCGTGGGGCTGTCCGGCGTGGACACCCGCAGCATGGTAGGCCGCATCCGCGACAGGGGCGCGCCCAAGGGCTGCCTGGCCTATGCTCCCGACGGCCTCTACGATCTGCCCTATCTGCAAGAGGTAGCCCGCCAATGGCACGGCCTGGAAGGCACGGACCTGACGGCCGAAGTCTCTTGCGTCGAGCCCTACGAGTGGCGCCAGACCCCTTGGTCGCATCATGGCGGCTACGGGGAGGCACTGGATCCTGAATTTCACGTCGTTTGTATCGACTATGGCGTCAAGCGGAACATTCTACGTAGCCTTGCCGGCCTCGGCTGCCGTGTCACGGTGGTGCCTGCGCGCACCTCGGCAGCGACGATCCTGGCCTATCGGCCCGACGGCATCTTTCTCTCGAACGGTCCGGGCGATCCCTGGGCGACCAGCGTCTTCGCGGTGCCGGTGATCCGCGAGCTGATATCCGCGCGCCTGCCCCTCTTCGCCATCTGCCTCGGCCATCAGATGCTTGCCTTGGCACTAGGCGCCGACACTGCGAAGATGCATTTGGGCCATCGCGGCGCCAATCACCCGGTGAAGAACCTGGAGACAGGGCGTGTCGAGATCACCTCGCAGAATCATGGCTTCGTGGTGCTGCGCGATTCTCTGCCGCCCGAAATCGAAGAGACCCACACCTCGCTGTTCGACGGCACCTTGGAGGGCTTGCGTGTCGCTGATCGGCCGATCTTCTCGGTCCAGTTCCACCCCGAGGCTAGCCCGGGACCACAGGACAGCCACCCCCTCTTCCGACAGTTCGTCGACCTATTGCGTCGATAGGAGGCCTCTCATGCCAAAGAGAATAGACTTCTCCTCGATCCTGATCATCGGAGCCGGCCCCATCGTCATCGGCCAAGCCTGCGAGTTCGACTATTCCGGCGCACAAGCCTGCAAGGCGCTGAAGGCGGAGGGCTACCGCGTCATCCTGGTGAACTCCAACCCGGCCACCATCATGACCGATCCGGAACTGGCCGACGCGACCTACATCGAGCCATTGACGCCGGAGGCGCTGGAGCGAATCATCCAGCGCGAGCGCCCCGAGGTTCTGCTGCCAACCCTCGGCGGCCAGACCGGCCTCAACCTGGCAATGGAGCTGGAGCGCGAAGGCATCCTGGAACGCTACGGCGTCGAGATGATCGGCGCCACCTCAGAGGTGATCGAGAAGGCGGAGTCCCGTCTCCTGTTCCGCGCCGCCATGCAGCGCATCGGCATCGAGTGCCCGCGCTCGGAGATGGTGTCTTCTCTGGACGAAGCTCTTGCAGCGCTCGATGAGATCGGCTTGCCGGCAATCCTACGTCCCTCCTTCACGCTCGGCGGCGAAGGCGGCGGCATCGCCAGCACGGCCGAGGAGCTGGTTCAGATCGTCGAGCGCGGTCTTGCACTCTCGCCTGTCGGCGAGGTGTTGATGGAGGAATCGCTGCTCGGTTGGAAGGAGTTCGAGATGGAGGTGGTGCGCGATAATGCAGACAACTGCATCATCGTCTGCGCAATCGAGAATGTCGACCCCATGGGCGTACACACCGGGGACTCCGTCACGGTGGCGCCGGCCCTGACCTTGACCGACAAAGAATATCAGCGGCTGCGCAACGCCTCGATCGCCTGCCTGCGCGAGATCGGCGTCGACACCGGCGGATCGAACGTACAGTTCGCCATCCATCCCGAGACCGGACGGATGGTGATCATCGAGATGAACCCGCGCGTCTCCCGCTCCTCCGCTCTGGCCTCCAAGGCAACCGGCTTCCCGATTGCCAAGATCGCCGCCAAGCTGGCCGTCGGCTACCGCCTGGACGAGCTCAGCAATGACATCACCCGGGTGACACCGGCCTCTTTCGAGCCGACGATCGACTACATCGTCACCAAGGTGCCGCGCTTCACCTTCGAGAAGTTCCCCGGTTCGGAGGCCGTGCTCACCACCTCGATGAAATCCGTGGGCGAGGTGATGGCCATCGGCCGCTCCTTCGCGGAATCGCTGCAGAAGGCGCTGCGTGCGCTGGAGAGCGGCCTGACGGGCATTGACGAGGTCTCGATCGACGGTGCGCTGCGCGAGGACGGCTCGCTCGACCGAGAGGCACTGTGCCAAGCCCTGGGCCAACGGGCACCGGACAGCCTGCTGCGCATCGCCCAGGCACTTCGCTACGGCCTGTCTGTCGAGGCCATCCACCAGGCCTCGAGCGTCGATCCCTGGTTCATCCGCCAGCTCGCCGAACTGGTGGCAATGGAAGACGAGGTGCGAACGAGAGGACTGCCGAGCGACCGAGATGGCCTGATCGCGCTGAAGCGCGCCGGCTTCTCGGACGCACGTCTGGCCCGCCTGGCCGGCATCGATTCCGCCGCAGTCCGGCAGCTGCGCGAAGCGGCCGCGGTCCATCCGGTGTTCAAGCGCGTCGACACCTGTGCGGCGGAATTCCAGGCCTTCGCCCCCTATCTCTACTCGACCTACGAGTACGAAGCCGGCAATCCCGCCACCTGCGAGGCCTATCCCAGCAATCGCGACAAGGTGCTGATCCTGGGTGGCGGGCCCAACCGCATCGGCCAGGGCATCGAATTCGACTACTGCTGTGTGCACGCCGCCTATGCGCTCTCCGAAGCCGGCTATGAGACCATCATGGTCAACTGCAACCCGGAGACGGTTTCTACCGACTGCGACACCTCCGACCGCCTCTACTTCGAGCCGCTGACGGCGGAAGACGTCATCGAGATAGCGCGCAAAGAGGCCTCACGGGGGCATCTAAAGGGCGCTATCGTTCAGTTCGGCGGGCAGACGCCCTTGAAGCTGGCCAAGGCCCTCGAGGAGGCCGGCATTGCGATCCTGGGCACCTCTCCGGACGTCATCGATCTCGCCGAGGATCGCGATCGCTTCCAGTCCCTGCTACATGATCTGCGCCTGAAGCAGCCGGCCAACGGAACCGCCAAGAGGGTCGAAGAGGCCGAGGCCGTGGCTGCACGCATCGGCTATCCCGTGCTGCTCAGGCCCTCCTATGTCTTGGGCGGGCGCGGGATGGAATTGGTGCAGGACGCCGAGGCCCTGCGCCGCTACATGGTAACCGCCGCCGAGGTCTCGGGGCCCAATCCCGTGCTGGTCGACAAGTATCTCGAGGGGGCGACGGAAGTCGACGTGGACGCCGTCAGCGACGGCAACGAGGTCTACATCGCCGGCGTCATGCAGCAGATCGAGGAGGCCGGCGTGCACTCCGGCGACTCGGCTTGTGCCTTGCCGCCCTTCTCTCTCGATCCTGCGAGCGTGACGGAACTGAAGCGGCAGACCCGCCTCTTGGCGCGCCGGCTCGGTGTCGTCGGCCTGATGAACGTGCAGTATGCGGTTAAGGACGGCGCGGTCTTCCTGATCGAAGTCAATCCCCGCGCCAGCCGCACCATTCCCTTCGTCGCCAAGGCGACTTCGGTACCGGTGGCCAAGATCGCGGCCAGAGTGATGGCCGGCGAGCCGCTTGCCCACTTCGCTCTTTCCGAGCCTCGCCTCGATCACGTGGCGGTCAAGGAAGCGGTGCTGCCTTTCGCCCGCTTCCCGGGCAGCGACGCGGTGCTGGGCCCCGAAATGCGCTCGACCGGCGAATCGATGGGCATCGACCGAGACTTCAACACAGCCTATCTGAAGGCGCAGCTCGGCGCCGGAGTGCGCTTGCCGCGATCGGGCAAGGTGCTCTTGTCGGTACGCGACGACGACAAGCCCGGGGCGGTCGAGATCGCCGGGCGCTTGGCAAAGCTAGGCTTCCAATTGCTGGCAACGCGGAACACGGCCGAGGCTCTGCGCCGCGCCGGCCTGCCGGTGAGCCAAGTCGCAAAGGCCGAAGAGGGCTCGCCCTGCACGCTGGACCTCATGCAGCAGGGTGAGATCTCGCTTCTGATCGACACTGCACTCTGGGCGCACGAGATTCCGGGCGGCCGTGGGCTACGCACCGCGGCCTTGCAACGCCGCATTCCCTACTGCTCGCGGCTTTCCATCGCGCAAGCCATGGTGCAAGCGATTGAGCATCAGGAAAGCTGGGAGCTCAGCGTGTGCCCCCTCCAGTCCTACGGACCACAACAGCCGCCGCTGAAGCTCTTCGTCCGCCAGCCGCTCACCCAATCGGGCGACGAGAGCAAGGAGGTGGTCGCCGCCGTGCTGAGGATTGTAGCCGATATCTCCCGAGAGGGACGGCCGATCGACTTTCTGACCGGCAGCACGCCGCTCTCCGATCGGACCTTCCGCGAGACCTTCGAGCAGAGCCAAGGGCTGCCCTTCACGCCGGTGAACTTCCGCCGCTTTCGCCTGAGCCAACTGCGTCGGGCCGACGCCTTCCTCTACGTGCGCACGGCGATGAGCGAAAGCGGTGCCTTCGAGGTCTGCTACAACGTCTTCGCCGAGCCGCGCGCGCCGATGTTCATCGCCGTGTGGAACAAGGCGCCGATCAAGACCACTCTGCTGCGCGAGTTGGAGGAGGTCTGCGACGTCACCTACCGCAGCTTCGACGACCCGGAGGAACTGCGCCCCGATCTGGAGCGTTTCTTCCGGCGGGTCTCGGTGCAGACGGCGGCCGGAGCACAGGTCTTGCAGCTTCCGGGACTGGCGGGCGATCGCGCCCAGCGGCGCCCGCAGCAGCTGGACGATCAGGCAGCATGACCTGCCGGGCCTTACTGCGTTCACACTCCGACGTCGCCGGCGAGGCGCGGCTCCATCGCCTTCACCGGTCGGACGACAGCACCATTGGACGGGCGAACGGCCTCTCGGAGGGGGCCGGCTCGCCTGTGCGAGGTGAGCTCAAAGAACCGCCAAGAGTCAAAGAGTTCCGAAATTCTGCTGCCCAACAACCCGGAGCATGCCCGCCATCCGTTTCCGACACACTTTCGAATTGAGGTGCCTCGCTTCGGCGGGGCCCTTTTTTCGTAGCCTCAGAGTGTGACCTCGATGGAGGCAAGCCCCGCGCCGCCGCCTGGTATGGTCGCGCCTCCGCCCAGCACCAAGGTATCGGTTCCGGCACCGCCATCGTAGAGATAGCCAGCGAAGTCTCCTTGGCTGGCCACCAGGAAGATGTCGTCGCCCGAGCCTCCGAAGGCGCTGTCGATACCGGACCCGCCGGCAATCCTGTCTACACCCTCGTCGCCGTAGAGAAGGTCGTTCCCGCCGTCACCGAAAAGCGAGTCCGTCCCCGAGCCACCATACAATCCCCGATCGCTGCCGCTGTCGCCGGAGATCGAATCCGTCCCCGACCCGCCATAGAAGCCCAGGTCGTCGCCGCTCCCACCGTAGAGGCTGTCGTTCCCATCACCGCCGAAGAAAGAGGTGTCATCCCCGGCGCCACCATAGAGAGTGTTTGCTCCCATGTCGTCGGGGTTCGCGTAACTGGTGTTCGGCCCGCCGTAGAAGCCAAAGTCGTTTCCGCTGCCACCCGAAATCGTGTCGGACCCCGATCCGCCGAAGAAAGAGAAATCCCTGAACCTGCCGCCGGACAAGACGTCATTTCCGGCACCGCCGAAGATTTCATAGTCATTTCCGTTGCCGCCGGAAATGGAATCGGCCCCTGTTGCGCCGAGGAAGGACTGATCGTTGCCATTTCCACCGTAGAGTAAGTCATCTCCAGCCTGCCCGAACACCTTCGAGTCATCTCCGCTTCCACCCAGGATGCTGTCGGCGCCGTTGCCGCCGGACAGGGAGTAGTCGTTACCGTCTCCGCCATAGAGTCTGTCGCTGCCGTTTTCGCCGGTTAGACTGGTATCGTCTCCGCTACCGCCAAATAGAACGTCGTTGCCCTCCTGTCCATTGAAATAGCTATCGCTGCCACTGCCGCCGAAGAGTGTATCGTGACCGCCATCACCACGGAAACCGAAGTCTTCGCCATTGCCACCGTAGAGGATGTCCCGGCCCCCTGAGCCAGAGAAGCGACTGTCACTCTCGTCGCCACCGTACAGCTTGTCGCTTCCAAGACCGCCGTCCAGTGAGATGTCCGCCCCGTCGCCTCCGAATATCCTGTCGGCTTTAGAGTAGCCGAAAAGAAGGCTGTCGACTCCACTGCCGCCGGAAAGGATGTCAGCACCGCTTCCCCCACTGAGACGACGGTCGTCCCCGGAACCCGAATAGATGGTGTCGTTGCCGTTGTCACCAAAGAGGTACTGGTCTCTGCCCCCACCGCCGAAAAGCGTGTCAGCGCTGCTGCCACCGAACAGCTGGGTGTCGGAGCCGGTGCCGCCGAAAAGCCTGTCGCGACCGTTTCCTCCAAAGAGACGACTGTCGGATCCATCGCCTCCGGTGACGCGATCGTCGCCCGCTCCACCAAACAGGGCGGAATCGCTGCCGCCGCCTCCAAACACCCTGTCTTCGCCTGACCCTCCGTCTAGCGATCTATCGGAATTCGAGCCTCCGAAGATCGTATCGTTGCCACCCTTACCTGCCAAGGCGAGGTCGTTACCAGGGCCGCCTGAGAGGGTGTCGTTTGCGATACCGCCTTCCAGCGAGGTATCCGATCCCTCGCCGCCGTAGATCCGATCGGCGCTGGCCTCACCGAACAGAAAGCTGTCGTTCCCGGACCCACCGAAAATCGAATCCGGCCCATTTCCGCCGTGCAGAAAGGCGTCTCTGCCGCTGTCGCCGAACAGCAAGTCCGTGCCCACCGCGCCCAGCAAGGACTGGTCGTCGCCAAGCCCCCCGGCGATCCTGTCAACCCCGCTGTCCCCAATGAGAAGGCTGTCGCCACTGCTGCCGCCATAGAGGCTGTCCATTCCCGTGCCGCCGAACAGAGTGTCCCCGCCACTCACTCCATAGAGCCTGTCCTTTGCCCCATAGCCCAAGATCGTGTCGATGTCGTCCGTCCCGGTTAGCGTATCCGGCCCTGGTGTCCCTGGAATGAAAGCCATGGCTCATCTCCGCGTTGCTGCGATTGTGGTGCTTGCAACGAAGAGGGTATCACAGCGCTGGCGGCGGAGTCCCGAAAGGCAATCAAGCTGGGTTCGGTGAGAGTGCTTTAGGCCCAGCCAATCTGCTGCCATGCGTGGGACAGAATAGGGGACAGCGTCGACTACGTCGCCGAATTATATGGCTATTTCAAAGAGTTAACCAAGCGCACTGGCTCCCCTGCCTGGATACCTGTCGAACTTTCTGGCTGGCTCCACGATCCAAGCTTGAAGAGGTAGCAGGGGGCTTGTGCGGTCTGGTCGCCACTGTCTGACGATCTTCCGGCCAGGATGATACGCAAAGTGATCTAGTCACCAGTGATAGGGTGCAGTAGCAGAGAGAACTCTGGGGTGCGGTTGTCGAGATGAACTTGCCGCAAGTGTTAGGAATCCCTGAGCGCTTGCAGGACGGACGAGAGTTTGCGGTCCCGCATTCGACGAAGGCTCTCGCGATCTTCCTCTTTGGCCTCCACGCGAACGCCGTCTTCGAGAGTGGTAATCGTCGCTTCGTCGAGGAGGGGCTTCCCCATCTCTGCCCACCAGCGGTGGTAGGATTCACGGAAGTGCTCGGCATAGCCGCTGATTGTCCTGCAGTTCCACCAGCGGTACGAGGTGAGGCGGGTTGAAGGGGTGTGCCAGCACCAAGGGTTCCGGGTTTTGCATGCCCGCCTGCAGCTCGCTTAGCATGAGACCGGACGAGCTGCTGGCGAGGATGGCGCCAGGTATCAAATAGGCTCGAGTTCCGCATAGAGCGCGTGCTTGACGGCCAGTTTCTCGGAACAGCACTCCATCAGGAAGGCAGAGGTCCCGGCAGTCTCTTCGAGGTGAATCGGGAAGTGAACATTGCCGGGAACCGCTGCCACGGCGGCGCCACTGCGCTCCACGTCGTCTCAGGCCTCGCCAAGATATCTCCGGAGGAAGCGCTCGCGCCCTGGATCAACATCGAAGACGCGAACCTCGTGGCCCATGGCAGAGAATAGCGCCGTCCAGCTCGCGCCGATCAAGCCCGCACCCAATACCGCGATCGGAAAGTCCGCTATCCCTGAAGAACCAGCCTATCTGGACGCCAAGAGCGGTGCTGATGTCGCTCATGAGTTTCAAGGAGGGAGCGGTGAATCCACGCTCGATCTGGCTCAGGTGACCGACAGAGCGAGCCGTGAGCTTTGCCATGTCCCGCAGCGAAAGTTCCTTGAGACGTCTGAGTTCTCGGATCTGTGCGCCGACGGCGTAGAGCTCTTTTGATTCGCCGTTGCGCTGCGCAACAGCCGTACTGTCTGGCAGTTCGTGCTCTTGCGCTGCCGCCTTCCTGGTGGCCTGCTGTTTCCTGTCCCGAGAATCCTGGAAGGCAATGGGTCTTTCTATCGATACAGCCCTGATTCCCGGGTCTCAAGGCAACAAAGGGCAAGAGCCGCCGGCCTCTCCTCCTTGTCAGAACGCCGGGGAGGAGCTGGCATTCCGGGTCGATGACTTGCCTGTCCGGGCTCGGCTCCATGGATTGGTCTCCTCCCTGTCTCGTCTTGTGCCGCCGGCCTAGTGCCAGCTTTCTCAGAAGCAGGCACTAGCCTTTCCGAGGCAAGCGGCCGATTTCCGCACGAAAACCTGCTTCGCCGCAAATCAGTCTTTCGTGCGATCGGGCACTAGCCTTGCGAGGCGAGCGAGCGGCCCCGCGACGAAACCCATCCACCGCTGCATCCCACAACACGCCAATGTTCTCGAATTTGAACGAGGATTGAAATATGTTCATGAGAGTGCACAATGCGAAGGATCGGCCAATTGGCAAGCCGCGTCAGATCGACAGGAGACGACATGCAGCGAGAGCTTCCAGCACAGGCGGAGACCGTGATTATCGGCGGGGGGGTGATCGGCTGTAGCATCGCCTACCATCTGGCCGCCCAAGGACGGCGCGATGTGGTGGTTCTGGAAAGGCACAAGCTGACGGCCGGCACCACGTGGCATGCAGCCGGCCTAGTCATGCAGCTGCGCGCCAACCGAGTGATGACAGAGCTTTCTCGCTATGCCGTCCAGCTCTATAGCGAGCTCGAAGCCCTGGGACATCCGACCGGCCTCAGCCTCTGCGGCAGCCTTCCGGTCGCCCGCAACCACGAGCGTTTGCACGAAATACGCCGTCTCATAACGCTCGGGCGGCGTTTTGGGATCGAGATCGAAGAGGTTTCTCCGAAGGAGATCGTCGATTTGCATCCACTGATCGATGGCAGCCGCGTGGTGGGCGGCGCCTTCGTGCCCGGCGACGGCCAAACGAATCCGGTCGATACGACGATGGCTCTTGCGGCTGCTGCGAAGGCCAGGGGAGCGAGCATCTTCGAGGGCGTGAGTGTCGATGGTTTCCACTTCGAACGCGGTCGCATCACTGCGGTCCGCTCGGGTGAGCAGGAGATTGCCTGCGAGCAGGCGGTCATCGCTGCCGGAATCTGGTCGCCGCAGGTGGGCACCTTGGCCGGTGTCAGCATTCCGCTCTATGCCTGCGAGCACATGTACGTCGTTACCGAGGCACTGGCTGGCGTGTCTAAGGGCCACCCCGTGATCCGCGACACTGACGGTACGGTCTACATCAAGGAGGATGCCGGGAAACTGCTGGTGGGTTCCTTCGAACCGCGGGGCAAGCCCTTGCCACTGGCGCGCTTGCCGGAAGAGACAGCCTTCGTCGAGCTTTCAGAGGACTGGGATCACTTCTGGCCGTCCTTTCAGGAAGCCATGACCCTCGTTCCCGCTCTTGCCAATGCGCCGATCGGCACCTTTCTCAACGGGCCGGAAAGCTTCACCCCGGACACACGTTTCATTCTGGGGCCGGCGCCGAAGTGCGACGGCCTCTTCGTGGCCACCGGCTTTAACTCTCAAGGTGTGCTCAGTGCGGCCGGTGCCGGCAAGGTGCTGGCAGAATGGATCGTCTCTGGCGAAGCCCCGATGGATCTGGCGGCTCTCGATATCCGTCGTTTTCAAGAGTTCCAGAGCAATGAGCGTTACCTGGCCGAAAGGGCTAGCGAAGCGCTCGGCTACCACTACTCCATGCATTGGCCGCAACGGCAGTTCGAGACCGCGAGGCCGATTCGTGTGACACCACTCTATCTGCGTCTGAAGGAGCACAACGCTTGTTTCGGTGAGGCCGCCGGTTGGGAACGCGCGAACTGGTATGCGCCTGTCGGTGAGACACCACACTACAAACACAGCTACCACTATCGCGGCAGCAACTGGTTCGAGGCCGTGGGAGAAGAACACCGGGCGACTCGCTCTGCCGTCGGCCTCTTCGACATGTCGTCCTTCGGCAAGTTTTTCGTCCAGGGTGCCGATGCCGTCAAAGAACTGCAGCGAATCTGCGCCAACAACGTGGACGTTCCCGTCGGCCGGATCGTCTATACGCAGTGCCTGAACCAGCGCGGTGGCATCGAGGCCGACGTGACCATCACGCGCCTCGCGGAGGATCGTTTCCTGGTGGTCACCGCGGCCGCGAGTCAGGCCCGTGATCTGGCGTGGTTTCAAAAGTGCACAGCCAGTGATGCCAGGGTGGCCTACTTCGACGCCACCTCGGCCTATGGCGTCCTGGCGGTCATGGGTCCGCACTCTCGCGCCCTGCTGCAGAAGCTGACGCCTGCCGACCTCGGCAACGAAGCCTTTCCCTTCGCCAGCTGCCGGGAAATCGACCTAGGTTATGCCAAGGCCCTGGCGCTGCGGGTCACCTATGTCGGCGAGCTCGGCTGGGAGCTTTATGTGCCGAGCGAGTTCCTGCTTCCTCTCTTCGACCTCTTGGTGGCCGAAGGCCGGCCGCAAGGCCTCCGCCTGGCCGGCTATCATGCCCTGGATTCCCTGCGTATCGAGAAGGGTTATCGGCATTGGGGTCATGACATTACCCCGGATGACACGCCACTCGAAGCAGGTTTGGCTTTCGCCGTCAAGCTGGCGGCGAACATCGACTTTATCGGCCGTGAGGCACTCGCCAGACAGCATGAAGAGGGACTTCGACGCCGCTCTCTCTTCTTCATGCTGGAGGACGAGGACGGCACGTTGCTTCACGATGAGGCCATCGTTCACGATGGTCGCTACGTCGGCGAGATCACCTCCGGCGCCTATGGCTACACCTTGGACCGGCCGCTCGGCATTGGCTACGTGGACTGTTCAGATGGCGAATGGCAAAGCCTCTCCGATCGTCCCTACGAGATCGAAATCGGCAGCCGTCGCTACCCGGCCAAGGCCTCGACAAGGCCCTTCTATGATCCGACGTCGGCGCGCGTTCGCTCCTGACGGGTTCCGCCGAATTCCTCCGCGAGCGTGTTCAGCTGTGAACAAACGAGGCTTCACGTTCACTCCTAGGAACAGGAACGATGCGACGATGGTAGTAGGCGAGGAATCTGGTGGTGGGCGAGGAAGGGAAAGACGAGGCGCTCTCGGCGGATGATCCTCTGCGATCTCCCCTTGCGGACATTCGCGCTCGATGAAGCAAGCCAGTCGGTTCCTAGCGGCCATGCCGACGGAAGTCGCAGGTGGGCCAAACAGACGGCAAGGAGGTCGAGCACCTAGAGAACTTAGGTGAGGCAATCTGCAAGCGTGGCCAGGACTGGTACGCCGTGACCGGCGGCGGCTTCGGCAATCCCCTCGAGCGCGATCCGGAGAAGGTCCGCGACGATGTCCGGGACGGATTCGTCTCGCTTGCGTCGGCGCAAGAGCACTATGGCGTGGTCAGCGAGTTTCTGAAACCAACGGCCGGAGAGATCCTCTGGCGGGGAGGCGCTATCGCGGGGCTGGCGCCGCACCGGATCGCTCGGCTGGGCATCGTGCGCACCTTTCAGCTGACAAGCGTTTTTGGAGACCTGACAGTGATGGAGAACGTCCTAATGGCGAGCCATCTCGGCAACCGCTCCGGCATTCCGGCGCAGTCGCTGCATTTGGCAAGTGCACGGGCCGAAGAGAAGCGCCTGTCGGAGCGCTGCCGGGAAATCCTTGACCTCTTGGATACCGCCGATTTCGCCGACAGCAGGGCCGCGAATCTCGCCGGGGGCACGCAGAAGATTCTCGGCATCGCCAACGCGCTTGCGGCCGACCCGGCCTTGCTGATGCTCGACGAGCCACTGGCCGGACTGAACCCGGCCGAGAAGACGCCGCTGATCGTCAAGAGCGTTTTGGACACCATCAAGTCAATCGCCGAAGAGGAGGGTGTCGGCGTCCTTTTGGTGGAGCAGAATGCCAACATGGTCCTGAAGATCGCTCGCGAGGCCTATGTGCTGGAGCTTGGGCAGGTAGTGCTCTCCGGGCCTGCGGAGGAACTTTCTGCTGACGTCGGCGTCCGCAAGGCCTACCTTGGCATGTAATCGACAGAGGTACATAGCAGGGAAGCGAGGCCGATGCAGGAGAGACCCGTCGTGCTGATTACAGGGGCGTCGGGCGGCATCGGTCGCGCTACGGCTCGCCGCTTTGCTAGGGCCAGCTGGCTTGTTGCCGTTCATTACGCGACCAATGAGAAGGGAGCGCTAGAGACGGCCGCCGCCTGTAGGGAGCTCGGCGGCGAAGCGATGATCCTGCAGGGCGATCTTCGCACCAAGGTGAGCTGTGAATCGCTGGCAGAAGCGACCTTGGAACTGACCGGGCGTCTCGATTCTCTGATAAACCTTGCCGGGACCACTCGCTTCGTGCCCCTGCAGAACCTGGACGACCTGGCTGAGGAGGATTTCGACCGCATATTCCGCACCAATCTCTACGGTCCCTACTACCTCTCGGCAGCCTGTGCGGAACCGCTCTGCGCAGCACCGAAAGGGTCGATCGTCAATTGCGCCTCCAGCTCGGCTTTCAGCGGTCAGGGCAGTTCCGCTGCCTATTCGGCCTCGAAAGGCGCCCTGGTCACGATGACGAAATCCCTGGCCGTAGCCCTGGCCCCGGACGTTCGCGTGAATGCCGTCTGCCCCGGTTTCACCGATACGCCCTGGATCAGCCGAAGGATGGATCCTGCAAGCTATAAGCGCTTTTGCAAGGAGACTGCCGAGGGCACGCTGTTGAAACGGATGGTTCAGGCCGACGACGTCGCCGACGCCAACTTCTGGCTGGCAACTGGCGCGCAGGCAATCACCGGCGAGACCATCCTAATAGACTGCGGCGCCAACCTTGCATAGTATTAGCGCTGTGGAAGATAGATATATATAGTAAAATACATGATATTTTTGATAAACATACAATAGTTGAAATGAGTCTTTATGGTGTACTTGTTATGGGTGGACCCAATTCGGCAGGTTGATCATTGCAGCATATCGAACGAAAGGCTCTACCATCCGGCATGTCGATGAGGACTCCAGCGTAGGAACCATCATCCAGCATGTCAGGATTGCTCTTGATCTGCGCCTGACCTGCGCCCCTTGGCTCCCTCATTCATAAGGAGAGTCCTGGATCTGCATAGCACATTGTCGAAGGGTGGGCATGCGCGCCGAAGCCCTTCGCAATGCGCATGCTCAGCGACAGCATGTATCCGTGGCGCAAAGAAGGCCAGATCGTCAATGTCGACGCCAGTGGCAGCGTGACGGGCGGCGACTACGTCTACGCAGAGCTTCACTCCCAAGACGACGGCGAGCCTGCCGGGCGCTGGGTCAAGCGTCTCACCAAGAGCATGCCGGACGAGGTGGAACTGGAGCAGCTGAACCCGGAGAGCCGCTTTTCCGTCCCCAGATTGCAGGTCCGCGCCATCTACGAGATGGTCGACATGGAAGAGCTCTAAGGGGCCGAAGAGTAGGAGGAGGTGACGATGCTAAACAGTGCTCTCGTCTCTTTCCGGCCCGAACCCAACGACGAAGGCCCCCTTCGCTTCATGCCAGTCGGCACGATCGGCTTCCGCCCCAAGCTGGAGCCGCACGACTATCACCACCAGGACCGCTTCACCGGCGACGGCCTCTATGTCTTGGACAACGACGGTGAGCCGGAGCTGTTCCGTTGCCAGTTGGACTTCCGGGGCAACGTCGTGGTCTACCGCGATGATCCGCAGCTCGGCCGCTACACCTTCCCGCGTGCGAAGGTCGATGAGATGATGATCGGCCGCGTGGTCATGACTGGGCGGGTTGTGTGGCGGCCCCCGATTGACCGGGTGGGGAGGGCGTGACGATGACTGACCACATCTTCCGGCAATCCCGCCTTTTCTGGGCGGTGCAGCTTGCCGTGGCGGCCATAGAAGCCGGGCTCTTGCTCGACGTGTTCTTCGTCTCGGTGGAAAACGCGCTGATCATCATGATGCAGATGGCGGTGGCCGACCTTGTCTTCGCTGTCGTCGTCGGGCACTCTAGGCCGACCTTCTTCTACCTGATACCGGCTGGTGTGGAGCGGGGCCGGTGTCCGTGACGCTGGCCATCACACGCACCAAGGCAGGGGCCTCGCTTCGGCGGGGCCTTTGCTTTTTGGGCTCAGCCGTAAATAGTGACCTCGATGGACACGAGCCCGGTGCCGCCGCCTGAGATGTTGACGCCGGCGCCTAGCATAAGAGTGTCTGTCCCAGTGCGGCCATCGTAGAGGTAACCGATGACGAAGTCTCCTTGGCTGGCCACGATGAACACGTCATCGCCCCTGTCCCCGAAGAGGGTATCGGCCCCAGCGTCACCAGAGAGGGTATCGTCCCCGGCGCGGCCAAACAGGCGTGCGTCGTCACCATCGCCGCCGTAGATGACATCATTGCCACCGCCACCGAAAAAAGAGCCGTCTACGCCGCTGCCCCCATAGAGGATGTCTGCACTGCCGTTGCCGTGAAACAGCGTATCCTCCCCGCTGCCGCCAAAGAGCGTGTCGCTGCCAGCGTCACCGTTGAAGGACCAGTCCTCGCCATCGCCGCCTTCAAGCAAGTCATCCCTGAGGCCGCCGTAGAAGTAGGAGTCGTCCCCTGCATCACCATAGAGCCGATCGTTACCGCCCTCACCAAATAGGCCGCGGTCGCCGGCTTCGCCGCCAAAGATGGCGTCATCCCCTACGCCGCCGTATAGCTTTCCCCCATCAACAGCTTCTCCGCCGAAGATAGTGTCGTTACCTCTGCCGCCATAAAGCTGGACATCGGATCCGCTACCGCCTGAAATCACGTCGAAGCCATTGCTCCCATAGAGGTAGCTATCGCTGCCACTGCCCCCGTAAAGCGAGTCATTGCCGAGGCTGCCGAATTGGGTATCGGCCGCGTCCTCGCCGTAGAGCGTGTCGGCTGCGCCGTAGCCTGCGATGGTGTCAACGTCGTCAGTCCCGACCAGCGTATCCGGCCCTGGTGTCCCTGGTATGAGAGCCACGGTTCATCCCCCCATTGCTGCGGTTCTGGCGCTTGCAACGCAGAGGGTATCACAGGAATGGCAGCAGAGTCTCGTTGAACAGCTATGCCTAGCACCTATCAGCCTTGCTTTGCCGCTGGGAACCACGATCGCACCACAGCAACCATGATCACAAAGCCGACCAGCACTACGGGGAGCACAAAGGTTAGCATATGAAGCGCGCCGTCATACGGAGGCCTGTAGTTGACCGCCGCATAGGTGAGGAGCAAAGACGCTGCCAGTGCTCCAAGCATCAGAAGGCCAAGTCCAATTTGGAACAGCAACCGCGTGCTGGGACTTACCTGCCAGGGGCTCGATTCAGTTGATTGCTTGGGCGCTGCCGCAGTTATCCACAATCTGATCCCGGCGCAGAAGAAAAATGCCCAAGAGGCTATGTATAGCAACACCAGCCAAGGCAAGGGGCGGCGCACGCCTAAGGCCCCCATCATCTGATCGAACCAGAACAGTCCTACCAAAAAAGACAAGACGGCGAATACGCGCTTAACACCGCCCATGGTTCATCCCCCCGTTGCTGCAGTTCAGGCGCTTGCAACGAAGAGGGTAACACAGTGATAGCGGCAGAGTCCTGACGGACAATCATGCCGAGGCCGTAGAGGTCGCCGCCGAGTAGGTTTTCAAGCAGCCGCCGTTTGTCGGAACCAGTGTGGGAACGCCGCAAGCGGCGGCGCTATTCTGCCAATAATTTCAAGGATTTGGTCAGGAGATGTGGCTCCGCGGGTAGGAACCTCTATAGTGACCGTCGATGTTCGGCTGCGTTCGCTGTGGTCCAGGTAAAATCTTGCAAAAGCTATGAAATCTATCGTATCTTGTTTGCAGATGATCGCGGCTGTACGCGTATAGCCGCGTCGTAGTGGGGGGATGAATGGGGGGACGGTGTGCCTTTGACCGCTAAACAGGTAGCCGCTGCCGGGCCTGGGAAGTATTTCGACACCCGCGGCCTCCACCTCTTGGTCAGGACGACCGGCGGCAAGTTCTGGATATTCCGGTATCAGATCAACAAGGCCCGCCGCGAGATGGGCATCGGGTCTTGGCCAGACGTGAGTCTGGCAAAGGCGCGGGAGAAAACTGAAAGGCTCCGGCTGAAAGTCAAGGTGGGCATCGACCCGCTGCAAGAGTTGGCTGAGTCAGTGCGGATGACGGTCGCCGAAGCGGCAGACGCGACGATAGAGGCAAAACGGTCGGGGTGGCGATCTCCGAAGCAGGAAGGTCTGTGGCGCACCACACTGGAGCGATATGCCATGCCCAAGCTCGGGACGCGCGATGTATCTGGTGTGGTTACCGCCGATGCTCTGGCGATCCTCAAGCCGATTTGGACGACGAAGCCGGAAACAGCGTCTCGGGTGCGATCACGCATGGAGACGGTTCTTGACTACGCCGGTACTCTTGGCGCCCGAGAAGGCGAGAACCCATTTCGCTGGAAAGGAAACCTCGAAAACTTGCTACCGCGTCCGACCAAAGTGCGACCGGTCCGCCATCATCCCGCACTGCCCTATCGAGATCTACCCGAGTTCATGGTCCGCCTGCGCGCCCTGGACGGTGTCGCTGCGCGCTGCCTGGCTTTCATCGTCCTAACGGCTGTCCGGTCCGGTGAGGCGAGGGGCGCGGTCTGGGAGGAAGTCGATCTTGAGCGGCGGGTTTGGACGTTACCGGCAGAGCGCATGAAGATGTCGAGTGAGCATACGGTCCCCTTGAGTGGTGCGGCAGTCGCGCTCTTGGGTGACCCCGGATCAGGATTGGTCTTCCCGTCAGTTACCAAGGCAGATACGCCACTGTCGGATGCCGGGGTCTCCAAGGTTTTGAAGCGCCTCGATGTGCCCGTCACAGTGCATGGTTTTCGCTCGACTTTCCGGGACTGGGCCGGGGAGACCACTAGCCACGCTCGCGAAGTCGTGGAGCGCTGCCTTGCCCATGGCCCCCAGGATCGGACCGAAGCTGCCTACGCGAGAGGCGACCTTCTAAAGCGACGGCGGCAGGTTATGGAGGCTTGGGCGGCCTACTGCTGTGGTGCGCCGGATAAGGTATTGCAGCTGCAGCCACGGAAGGTGTCCTGACAGCGGTGTCGGGCCCCAAGAAGTCGGCGGGGATAGACTGGCCCTCGAAAACGCGGCACTCCGCCCGCGCTGCCCCGCCGGCCACCACCAAGCGGAGATGCTATGCGGAGTGGCTAGGTCTAGACTTCCTAGACCTGACTGGCTCACCTTGAGCGAAGCAGTAGATTTTCTTTGCGAACGCGGCGTGTTGCGCAAAGACGCCGACAAAGCCCTATTGCGGGCCTGCGCCGATGAGCGGATTGAGACGCGAATGGAAGCGCGCGAGTGGTTCCGTTCTAAGGGCGTTCATAGTCTCAGTCGCATCGATGGATCAAATAGGTTTTGGCTCGAAGTCAGATCAGTGGACTTTGCCGAGAACACGGCGACGTACAAGCACGACTACGGCATGGGAAGCATCAAGATAGCAAAAGCAACACGCATCGGCCTCAATCGCTACGACATCGAAGAATGGCTTGGGCCGGCTCATGGAGAAGTGAAGGTGCCGACCCAGATACCGGCTGACCACAATACCGTCATGCGCGGCACTAACATTATGTACGCAAAGTGGCGGGATGACCCAAACCGGGATGACTGGACCAGACCGTCAATCGTGGCTGAGAAAGAGTGGCTTGAGAAACAGCTCGGCACCAATCTAACTCAGAACGACATGGAAGCGATTGCCACAAACATCTTTACGGATGACAAGCGCCATTCCACACGCCCTAGAACAAAGCGGGCAAAGAAGAAATAGGTGGCACCCCAATTTTCTATCTAAAACAAGAGGTTGAGGTGTAGGTGTCACCCTAAAGGCGCCCGAAGGTACCACCCCTGGCACCTTTCCCCACCCTCCATTGTCCGCCCATTCCTTCTGCAGTCCATCGCCGTACATGGCGGTCTGCAGAAGGAGTAGCACATGGAACCTCTATTCACCTCTGTGAACAACGCTGCGGAGGCTCTCGACATCGGTCGCACTAAAACCTACGAGTTGATCAACTCCGGTAAGATCAAGACGATCACGATCGGCAAGCGCAGGCTCGTAGTGATTGATTCGCTCCGCGCCCTGGCCAAGAGCGATGCGGCCTAAGGCCAGCCACCCCGACAATCCCCAAAAGAAACGCCGGGCGCCGCGTGTCACCGCGACGGCCCGGCAGAAAGGCTTTGATCTATGCCGAATCTGGCACGCCGCGCCGCTGCGCGCAACCCCGAAATGTCACTGTTCGATTGGGCCGCTGATCATGATCGGCGAGTCCGGCGCCCTTTATCGCTAGCGGGCCGCCATCTGGCCCGGCGCGGAGTCCCCGGCAATCTCGCCGATCTTATCGCCCAGCTGGCCGGCCTCGGCGGAAGGGGCGAGCGATGAGCGAAGTAGCTACAGAGCCGCGCTTGGTTGCCTGGATACCGAAGAACGCGAGGGAGTCGGTTCATGTCACCCTTGAGAACTTCAAGGGCTACGACCTCTGTAGCCTTCGTGTCTGGGCCTACCATCCTGAACGAGAAGAAATTCCGACCCGCAACGGGTTTGCAATCCGCATTGAGCTTTTGCCCGAGCTGGTGGCCGCCCTGCAGGAGGCCGAACGTCAGGCACGAGAGGCGGGCCTCTTGGTGGACGATGGCGGGAGCGGGGATGGCTAAGCCCGGCCGAGGGCGCGGCGCCAACCCCAAGGGGCGGTCGAGGAGGGGCGGACAGTTCGTCCCTCTGCCCTACACCATGGTGGACAGCGAGGCCTTCATGTCGCTGTCCGGCGCCGCGCTCAGGGTCTATGTCCTGCTGCACCGGCGCTACAACGGAACCAACAACGGCGACTTGAGCCTGAGCCTCGAAGAGGGCGCAAAGCTTCTGGGCCTGGGCAAAGAGACTGTCCGTCGTGCGTTCGCGGAGCTGGAAGAGAAGGGCTTCATCCGAAAGACCAGGCAAGGCCATTTCCACGGCCGCATGGCGACGACCTACGCCGTCACCGACCGCGAACACGGCAGCAAACCGCCGACGAACGACTGGCAAAAGTGGCGACCGCCGACCGCCAAAAAAAAATTCGTCGACCCATCTCAGAACCGAAAGGCCCCCTCATCGGCTCATCTCAGAACCGAAGGCGACACCCCATCGACCCATCTCAGAACCCGTCAGCCCGATTTCGCCCAATCCATCGGTTCTGAAACGGGGCACCTATACAGCTCTAACCAAGGGGGCTTGGAAAAGCGCAGCAAAGGAGAACGCGAATGAGCGAGCACATCATGCTTGGCGACGTCGCCGACAAAGAGGCCATGTGGCTGCCCTACGAGATGGTGACCAGCCCTGCGTGGCGGTCGCTCTCGGGCGAGGCCGTCAAAGTCTATGTCGAGTTGCGTCGAGGTTTCGACGGCGATGAGGGTGACTGGGACGCTATCCGGCTGATGTACGACATGACGGAGAGTCCCGCCTGGCGGTCGCTGTCCGGCGCAGCGGCCAAAGTCTATGTCGAGTTCGCCAGCCGATTCAACGGCGCCAACAACGGCGACCTGAGCTTGAGCATAGGTGAGGGCAAGCGGCTGCTGAACCTGGGCAAGTCCAAGGTGATGCCGGCGCTCAACGAGCTGCAAGTGAAAGGCCTCATCTGCAAAACGGGTGTCGGCCATGCCAGCCGCGCAGCAACCCACCGCCTCACTGAAGAGCCCTATGACGGCGAGCCCGCCACAAGGGACTGGAAGTCGTGGCGTCCGATGGAGCAACGGCAATGACGAACGCCGAGTGTCCCAACCGAAGGAGGCGCCAGGAGCGATTGACGCGACACCACGAGCAATCCGGCCACAGCGAAAAGAGAGAGGATGACCCGAGATGACCGACAGCACAGACGACTGCCCGTTCGACGGCCCAGGCGGCAAGACCATCCACATGAGCGATGAAGAGGCGCGCGAGAGGTTCGGCGACATGATGGATGACGAAGATGACCTCATCGTCATCCATGCCGACCGCAAGACGGGCCGCATGTTCGTGGCGAGCAATGACAACAGCGACGAGGAGTGAGCAATGACTACCGATGCAACGAACTCACCCTTGCAAGAGCTGGCGACCAAAGTCCGGACGCACCATGAAGCGGCCACTACCGACCTCGACCGCCGGGCCGATAACCGCCTGCGCCAGTTGCTGGCCGACCGCCCCGGCCGCCATGCCTTGGGCCGACTACTGAGACGGCTGGCCTATTTCGAGAGAGCGCCGGCCGACCGGCTTGACCGGTACCTCGGCAAGCGGGATGCGGCCCTCATGCTCGTTGACGACCTCCGGCGCGTCGATGGCGACAAGGCCGAGCTGCTGCTGGCCGAAGAGCGCGGCGAGGGCTAGCCGTAGATGGTCACCTCGATGGAGACGAGGCCCGTGCCACCGCCGGGGATGGTTGCGCCTTGGCTCAGCATCAGGGTGTCTGTTCCGGCGCCTCCGTCGTAGTAGTAGCTGACGAAGTCGCCTTGGCTGGCTACAAGGAATACGTCATCGCCTGAGCCTCCGAAGAGGGTATCGGACCCAGGACCGCCGGTGTGGGTATCGGCCCCTGAGTCGCCCGCCAGCACGTCGTTGTCGTCACCTCCGTACAGAAGGTCGGCACCGTTGCCGCCATAGAAAAAGGAATCGCCGCCACTGCTGCCCGCAAGCGTGTCATCGCTGCCGGCGCCGAAGAAATAGGCGTCGTCCCCACCGCCGCCGATCAGCCTGTCAATACCACGACCGCCGTAGAAGAAGGAATCTGGCCCCCCATTGCCTAAGAGCGTGTCAGCGCCAGCGTTTCCAACTGCGCTAACATCATTGCCACCGCCGCCCGAGACAATGTCCACTCCGCCGCCGCCATAGAGGCCGCTGTCCTGGCCCGCACCAGCGTACAATAGATCATCGCCCCGCATGCCAATCAGGTCGCGGTCATTTCCGCTATCGCCATAGAGAGAATCGTTTCCATGACCGCCATGCAAGTAGGTATCTTCGCTATCACCGCCAAAAATTGCATCCGCGTTCGATCCGCCTTTGAGGCGGAAATCCTGGCCCGTGCCGCCGAAGATGGTGTCAACTCCCTTTTGCCCTACGAGCCTGTAATCGCTACCGCTGCCACCGAAGAGAGTATCGTTTGAGCTTCCACCGGCAAGCTTTCTGTCGTCTCCGACACCACCGAACATAGTGTCGGTTCCTGGTCCACCGAGCAATATGTCGTCGCCATCGTCGCCGTAGATCACATCACGTCCGGGAAACCCCACTAGTATATCCCTGCCGCTGCCACCGAATAGAATGTCGTTACCGACACCGCCGACAAGCTGGTCTCGCGCATCGCCGCCATAGAGGAAGTCATCACCTCGATCGCTGCGCAGATCGTCAGAGCCTCCCAGACCAAAGAGTGTATCGTCCGCCCCGTAGCCGAAGATAGTATCGACGTCGTCGGTGCCGGAGAGAGTGTCCGGACCCTCGGTGCCTGGAATGAACGCCATGGTTTTGCCTCCCGGATGCCGCAGGACTAACGCCCGCTTGGGCAAGACTATCACAGACTGTCAATCCCTGTCGCTATGATCGCCATCCGGCAGGACAGATGTTGCTGTTTCCAGCCCTTCCCCGAGAGGCCCAGGGGCATGTGGTGGCGGACGTTCGAGCGGCAGCGGGCGAAGGCTGAAGGGGCCGAGAGCCTGGTGCACGCCGTCTTTGCCGGCCGGGTGGCGTGGTTGGGTAGCAGGACGAGGCGGTCAAGATCGAAGTGACCTCGGGCGCTGGCGGGTCAGCGTCGCAACCAAAGTCCAGAGCATCGAAACAGGTGCCGTCTCAAAAATTGAAAGTCTGCAGGCGGTTATCGTGATTCTGTGCCGTTCGACTTTAGCTAAGGGTTGCGACAACAAGCTCTGATGCTCGTTTTGACGCTTGACTCTACCATGAACTGCTATTCACATTGACCGCGGGAGGCGAACTCTGCCCTAGGATTGTTATCATGCCGATTATTTTCGGCACCGCAACGGATAACGACACTCTGTTCGGCACCAGCCTCGCCGACACCATCTACGGCTTGAGCGGTGCGGACCGGCTCTACGGGCTCACCGGCAATGACACGCTCGCGGGCGGCAGCGGTCAGGACACGCTGCTCACCGGTGGCAGCGGCAGCGACTGGATCTACGGGGGCACGGGTGCCGACCGGACCCTCGTCGGTGGGTCCGGATCGGACCGCCTCTTCGGCGGCAGCGGTGAGGACACCGGCTTCTACGGTGGGCAGGGGGCCGACCGCCTCTACGGCGGGCAAGGCGCCGACTCCTTCTTCTTCGGCGGCGAGGGCCCCGACAGCCTGATCGGCAGCGAAGGCCCGGACCGCAGCTTCTACGGTGGCCAGGGTGCGGACGTGATCGAGGCCAACGCCGCGGCCGATCAATCCATCTTTGGCGGCGATGGCGCCGATACGCTCTCGGGCGGCGATGGCGACGACGCCAGCCTCTTCGGCGGCGACCAGAACGACCGCATCTACGGCGGCGCGGGGGAGGACCGCCATCTCTACGGGGCCAGCGGCGACGATCTGCTGTTCGGCGGCCAAGGCGCCGACCTGCTGTACGGCGGCGGCGGTCAGGACGGCCTCTACGGGGGCAGCGGCGTCGACACCCTGCATGGGCAAGCGGAGGGCGACCATCTGGTCGGCGGCAACGCGGCCGACACCCTCTTCGGGGCGGCCGGCAGCGACACCCTGAACGGCGGCAGCGGCAGCAACCTGATCTACGCCGGCGACGGCGCCGACACCATCGTCACCGACAGCGGGATCAACACGATCTACCTGGGCTCCGGCGCGGACAGCTTCACCGGTGGCTCTGGCGGACAAGTCGTCTTCGGCGATTCGGGAAGAGATACCATCATCGGCACGGAGGGAAAGGACAGCCTCAATGGTGGTGACAACATCGACTCCATCTTTGGTTTGGGTGATGCCGACACACTCCGGGGCGAGCAAGCGGACGACTATCTCTATGGTGCCGCGGGCGTTGACTCTTTGTACGGTGGCAGTGGAAATGACCGGATCTTTGGTCAAGGCAGCATCGATACCGCTTATGGCGGCACTGGAAATGATTCCATCAATGGTGGCGGTAGTAATGATCTTGCCTTCGGTGAGCAAGGAAGAGACAGAATTCTAGGTCAAGCTGGAGATGACAGGCTCTACGGTGAGGCCGACATCGACATCCTAGAGGGCCAGTCCGGAAACGACAGTCTGTCGGGCGGGAATGGAGTTGATTCCCTTTTCGGAGGCTCTGGGAAAGACTCCCTCTTCGGAAGTAGCGGTGACGACCGCCTCTTCGTTCTCAGCGGCGGAGAGCTCAACACCACCGGCAAGAGGTTTGACGGTGGCAGTGGAAACGACGTCCTTGTGTTCAAGGAAGGTGCCGAGCTGGCGGGTACCATCACCCTTGTGTCCGTGGATACCGTGTACTTCTATGGCACGAATGGAAATGATACCCTGACTGGCTCCGACCTGGTCGACTTCATGTTCGGGCTGCAAGGCGATGACAGCCTCTACGGCCTCTCAATGGCGGACAGGCTCTACGGAGGCTCGGGGCAGGATAAGCTCTCCGGGGGCAGCGGCAGCGACGGACTCTACGGGCTAGCCGGAAACGACATCTTCATCGTAGCAAACCAGAGTGAAATCTCTTCCGGAGATTACTTCTACGGCGGCGCCGGCGTCGACACGCTCATCCTGGCCGAGGCGGCGACCCTTCCGGCGGGCGTAGTACAGAATTCTGTGGATGCCCTGGCCCGCTACGGCACCAGCGTGAACGATACGCTCACCGGCGACGACCGGGTCAATATCCTGAGGGGCTTGTCCGACGTCGACAACCTCTTTGGACTGGAAGAGAACGACAAGCTCTATGGCGGTTTAGGGCGTGACGTCAGTCTCCTCGGTGGATCGGGTGACGATAGAGTGCAAGGTGATAGCGGAGGTGACTATTCCCTCTGGGGCGGCAGCGGTGATGATCTTGTGTTTGGTGGTAGCGGGAATGAAGGAACAGTAAACGAAAACAACAAGGGCTATGTGTGGGGCGGTGACGGCACGGATGGTGTCTATGGCGACGATGGGAATGATGCTTACCTCTATGGCGATTCCGGTACAGACAGCGTTTTCGGCGACGATGGGAAAGATTATTACCTCTATGGCGGCAATGGTGCAGACAGTTTGTTTGGGGGCAATGGTGACGATGGTGCCCTCCGCGGCGGTGCCGGGAATGACAAACTCTACGGTGACAGTGGAAATGACTCCTTTTTGTCAGGCAGCGGCGGCGGCGACATCATTTTCGGCGGCAGCGGGGGTGATGGAGGACTTAATGGTGGCACCGGCAATGACACGCTCTATGGCGGTTTAGGGAATGATACGCCTATTTCTGGCGGTATCGGCAATGATACTCTTTTTGGCGGTTTAGGGAATGATGGTCTCATCGGCGACGCTGGTAGCGATACCCTCTACGGTGGATTGGGAACAGACACGCTCACTGGTGGCAGCGGGCAAGACATCTTTGCCTTCGATGTGACTGGTGCCAGCAGCATAGAGGCGTACATCGAGGATTTCGTGCCGGACTCCGTCAACCCCTCCGAAGCGGATCAGATTGCGATCGTCGGTGCGGGAACCTCCGGGACATTCATCGGTACGTCGAGCTTCAGTTCCGGAGGCGACACGGTGGAGGTAAGAGCGGTTCCTAATGACTCTCTATTGGAGGTGGATGACAACGGGAACGGCCTGGCCGACTTCACTATAGTGCTGGCCAACTCCTTAACCGCGGGTGATTTCTCGCCAGCTGACTTCACCTTTACCGATATGTTGGGATGAGCCCTGAGGCGCGCTGGCTGCTCCTCTGATGGGCAGGGCTGTTCGGCCGGTAGCGGATAACCCCGCTCCGGCCGACGTACATGGAGACAAGAGATGGTGACGAGGAAGACAGGCGGCCCCGGTTGGGATGTTGTGATCGGCGGCAGTGGTGAAGATGAGATCTTCGGCCGGGGCGGGCCGGACCTGCTGGTGGGCGGGGCGCGGGGGGACCGGCTGTTCGGCGGGCGGGGGTTCGACCTTATCTTCGGCGATGGCGGCCGGGATGAGATCGGCGGTGCTGCCGGCCGCGATCTGGCCTTCGGCGGCCGGGGGCGGGACGAGATCCGCGGAGCGTCGGGCGGCGATGCGCTGATCGGCGGGCGTGGCGGCGACCGTCTGGTCGGCGGCAGCGGGATGGACCTGCTGCTGGGCCAGCGGGGCGATGACCTCTTGAATGGAGGCGAAGGCGACGATCGGGCGGCCGGCGGCCACGGCAGGGACCTGCTGCGCGGTCGTCAGGGCGACGACGCCCTCTTCGGGGGCAGCGGCAGCGATCTCCTCTACGGCGGTGATGGCCGGGACAGTCTGTATGGCGGCGCTGGTGACGACCGCCTGGCCGGCGGTGACGGCGGCGGTGTTCTTCGGGGGGGCGGCGGTAACGACCTGGCGCTGGGCGCCACCGGAGACAAGACCATCTACGGGGGCGATGGCAACGACACGCTCTTCGGGGGCAAGGGCAACGACACCATCTTCGGTGGGGCCGGCGACGATACGCAGTATGGGAAGAGCGGCAGGGACACGCTCTTCGGCGGCCAGGACGACGATCTGCTTTTTGGCGGCAGTGGAAGGGACATCCATTACGGTGGAGAGGGTGAAGACACGCTCTACGGCGGCGATGAAAACGACTTCGTGATCGGCAATGACGGCGACGATCGCCTCTATGGGGGCAGCGGGAATGACAATCCCTTTGGCGGCAGCGGTGACGACCGGATCTTTGGTGCTTCCGGACAGGATCAAGTATTCTCCGCCTCGGGGTCGGACAGCGTCTTTGGTGGCGGTGGCGAGGACTATGTGAACGCTGGTGACGGAGCGGACCGCGTATATGGCCAGGGGAGCCGGGACATCATCTATGGGGCTTCGGGTGGGGATGTGATCTTCGGCGCGGGTGGTCAGGACGCGCTCTACGGCAGCTCTGGCGACGACAGCGTCTTCGGCGGGAAACTGAACGACTCCGTGGCTGGCGGAGCGGGTGACGACAGTCTCTTTGGCGGTACTGGAAAAGATACGCTTTCCGGTGGCGAGAACGACGATCATTTGTTTGGACGGTCCGGAAAAGACAGGCTGTTCGGCGATGATGGTGACGACAACCTGTATGGCGGTCCCACGATCTCCGGCAGCTACTATGCCGATACTCTCTATGGTGGCGGCGGCGACGACCTCATGGTGATTCGCAGCCAGGGCGACCTCGTCGGAGGCGATTCATTCTATGGCGGGAGTGGCAGCGACATCCTGACCCTGGGCGAAGGCGCCACTCTTTTCGGGCGCAATGTGCTGGACTCAGTCGATCTGGTGATCCGTTCGGGGACCAGCGGCAATGATACCCTGGCGACGAGTTCCCGGACCGATGTCTTGCGGGGTCTCAGCGGCGATGATCGCTTGAGCGTGGGGAGCGCCTTCAACAGCCTCTACGGCGGTCCCGGTCAGGACACTTTCGTCTTCGCGGTGACGGGTGCCTCGGGCCTGCAGGCCGACATCGGCGACTTCGTCTCCCACGGCGCCGATCCCTCCGAGGCCGATCTGGTGGAAATCTCCGGCGTTGCTGGCGGCGGCAGCTTCATCGGGACGGCAGCCTTCGGCGGCACCGGGACAGCGGCGGTGCGCCTCGACACTGCGAACGAGCAATTGCAGGTGGACAGCGACGGCGACGGCTCGGCCGACTTCGAGATCGGGCTGACCGGCTACACTGCGGCCAGCCAGCTCACCACCACCGATTTTCTCTTCTCCAGCTGAGCCCGGGGACCTGCCGGCGATGCCTCCTCCCTTCAGCGCCAAGACAGGCACCCCCGGTCGGGACGTTGTGATCGGCGGCAGCGGTGAGGAGGAGATCTTCGGCCGGGGCGGGCCCGATCTGCTGGTGGGCGGGCCGCGTGGCGACCGGCTCTTCGGCGGGCGGGGCTTCGACCTTGTCTTCGGCGATGGCGGCCGGGACGAGATCGGTGGTGGCGAGGGCAGCGACCTGGCCTTTGGCGGCCGGGGGCGGGACGAGATCCGCGGAGCCTCCGGCAGCGATGCGCTGATCGGCGGGCGTGGCGGCGACCGTCTGGTCGGCGGCAGCGGGCGGGACCTGCTGCTGGGCCAGCGGGGCCATGACGTCTTGAATGGAGGTGCAGGCGACGACCGTGCGTCCGGCGGCCACGGCAGAGACCTGCTGCGCGGCCGTCAGGGGGACGACGCGCTCTTCGGGGGCAGCGGTGGCGACCTGCTCTACGGCGGCGATGGCCGGGACAGTCTGTATGGCGGCGCTGGTGACGACCGCCTGGCCGGCGGCGATGGCGGCGGTGTCCTTCGGGGGGGCGCGGGCGACGATCTGGCGCTGGGCGCCGGCGGCGACAAGACGATCTACGGCGGCGATGGCAACGACACGCTTTTCGGGGGCAACGCCAACGACACCATCTTCGGTGGGGTCGGAGACGACACCCAGTATGGGAAGAGCGGCAGGGACACGCTCTACGGCGGCCTGGACAACGACCTGCTGTTCGGCGGCAGTGGTAAGGACACTCTCTACAGTGGATCCGGCTATGACAGCCTCTACGGTGGTGATGCGGGTGACGGTCTCTATGGTGGCAGCGGTGACGATCGGCTCTCCGGAGTGAGCGGGAATGACAATCTAATCGGCCAGGCCGGGGACGACCTGCTCTACGGCAACAATGGGAATGACTACGTCGTGGCCGGAAGCGGTAACGACTGGATCTTTGGTGCTTCCGGACAGGATCAAGCCTTCTCGGGCTCGGGATCGGACAGCGTCTTTGGTGGCGGCGGCGTAGACTATGTTAATGCCGGTGACGGGGCGGACCGCGTTTATGGCCAGGGGAGCCGGGACATCATCTATGGGGCTTCGGGTGGGGATGTGATCTTTGGCGCAGGTGGTCAGGACGCGCTCTACGGCAGCTCTGGCGACGACAGCGTTTTCGGTGGGCGTTTGGACGACTCCGTGACTGGCGGAGCAGGTGATGACAGGCTTGTTGGCGCGAGTGGACTAGACAAGGGATACGGCGGGGATGGGGACGACACTTTATTTGGCGGAACCACGAGAGACTACCTGTTCGGCGGGTCAGGCGATGATTCCTTGTACGGCGGTGTCTCCCTCTATGGCCCCAACCAGAACGACCGGCTTTACGGTGACAGCGGCGACGACCTGCTGGTGGTCCGCAACCCTGATGAGATCGGCGGCGGCTTCATATTCGATGGTGGTTACGGCAGCGATACGCTGCTTCTTGGCGGGGGTGCGACCCTGCGGGGACTGACCAGCTGAATTCGGTGGATCTGGTGATCCGATCGGGAACAAGCGGCAACGACACGCTGACCACTTCTCTGCGGACCGACGTCTTGAAGGGGTTGAGCGGCAACGACCGGCTGACGGCGGGCACCACCTTCAACAGTCTCTACGGAGGGCCCGGCGAGGATACCTTCGTCTTCGCGGTGACCGGTGCGTCGGGCCTGCAGGCCGACATCGGCGACTTCGTCTCGCGGCAGGCCGATCCTTCGCAGGCCGATCTGGTGGAGATCACCGGCGTTGCTGGCGGCGGCAGCTTCATCGGCACGGCGGCCTTCGGCGGCACCGGGACGGCGGCGGTGCGGCTGGACAGCGCCAACGAGCAATTGCAGGTGGATGCCGACGGCGACGGCTCGGCCAACTTCGAGGTTGGGCTGAGCGGCTACACCGCCGCCAGCCAGCTCACCACCACCGATTTTCTTTTCAGTAGCTGAGCCGGGGACTCTTCCGCAATGCCCCCTCCCTCCAACGCCAAGACAGGCACCCCCGGTCGGGATCTTGTGATCGGCGGCAGCGGCGAGGACGAGATCTTCGGCCGGGGCGGGTCGGACCTGCTGTTTGGCGGGCCGCGTGGTGACCGCCTCTTCGGCGGGCGGGGGTTCGACCTTATCTTCGGCGATGGCGGCCGGGACGAGATCGGTGGTGGCGAGGGCAGCGACCTGGCCTTCGGCGGCCGGGGGCGGGACGAGATCCGCGGAGCCTCCGGCAGCGACGCGCTGATCGGCGGGCGTGGCGGCGACCGCTTGGTCGGCGGCAGCGGGCGGGACCTGCTGCTGGGCCAGCGGGGCCATGACGTCTTGAATGGAGGTGCAGGCGACGACCGTGCGTCCGGCGGCCACGGCAGAGACCTGCTGCGCGGCCGTCAGGGGGACGACGCGCTCTTCGGGGGCAGCGGTGGCGACCTGCTCTACGGCGGTGACGGCCGGGACAGCCTGTACGGCGGTGCGGGTGATGACCGCCTGGCCGGCGGTGACGGCGGCGGTGTCCTTCGGGGGGGTGAGGGTGATGACCTGGTGCTGGGCGCCAGCGGAGACAAGACGATCTACGGGGGCGACGGCAACGACACGCTCTTCGGGGGCAAGGGCAACGACACCATCTTCGGTGGGGCCGGCGACGATACGCAGTATGGGAAGAGCGGCAGGGACACGCTCTTCGGCGGCCAGGACGACGATCTTCTTTTTGGCGGCAGTGGAAAGGACATCCAGTACGGTGGAGAGGGTGAAGACAGGCTCTACGGCGGGTTTGACAACGACTTCGTGACCGGCAATGACGGTGACGATCGCCTCTATGGGGGCAGCGGGAACGACAACCCCTTTGGCGGCAGCGGTGACGACAGGATCTTTGGTGCTTCCGGGCAGGAACAAGTATTCTCCGCCTCGGGGTCGGACAGCGTCTTTGGTGGCGGCGGCATGGACTATGTGAACGCTGGTGACGGAGCGGACCGCGTCTATGGCCAGGGGAGCCGGGATATCATTTATGGGGCTTCCGGTGGGGATATGATCTTCGGCGCGGGTGGTCAGGACGCGCTCTACGGTAGCTCTGGCGACGACAGCGTCTTCGGCGGGAAATTGAACGATTCCGTGACTGGCGGAGTAGGTGACGACAGGCTTGCTGGCTCCATCGGGGACGACAGAGGTTTTGGTGGAGAAGGCGATGACAGCGCTTTCGGCGGAAGTGGAATGGACACCATTCAGGGTGGTTCGGGCGAAGATCGGCTTTATGGCGGGACAGGGGTGGATACTCTTTTTGGCGGTGAGAACGACGATCTTGTTTTTGGCGGGCTCAATAGGGACACGCTCTACGGCGATGATGGCGACGACACCCTTTATGGCAATGGCACGATCTCTGGTGACTACCCGTTGAGTCAGATCTTCGGTGGCAGCGGCGACGATCTCATGGTGGTCCTCAGCCAAGGAGACATCGTCGCAGGCGATGCATTCTATGGCGGCAGCGGCAGTGACACCTTGACACTGGGCGAAGGCGCCACGCTTCGCGGCGGCAATCTGCTGGACTCGATCGACTTGGTGATCCGGTCGGGAACCAGCGGCGACGACACCCTGGCGACCAGCTCCCGGACCGACGTCTTGCGAGGTCTAAGCGGCGACGACCGCTTGAGCGTGGGCAGTGCCTTCAACTCAATGTACGGCGGACCGGGGCAGGATACCTTCGTCTTCGCGGTGACGGCTGCCTCGGGCTTGCAGGCCGACATCGGCGACTTCATCTCCCACGGCGCCGATCCCTCCGAGGCCGATCTGGTGGAGATCTCTGGCGTTGCTGGCGGCGGCAGCTTCATCGGCACGGCGGCCTTCGGCGGAACCGGGACGGCCGCCGTGCGCCTGGACAGCGCCAGCGAGCAATTGCAGGTGGACAGCGACGGCGATGGCTCAGCCGACTTCGAGATCGGGCTGACCGGCTACACCGCCGCCAGCCAGCTCACCACCACCGATTTTCTCTTCTCCAGTTGAGCCAGGGACTTGCCGGCAATGTCCCCTCCCTCCAGCGTCAAGACAGGCACGCCCGGTCGGGATCTTGTGATCGGCGGCAGCGGCGAGGACGAAATCTTTGGCCGGGGCGGGCCCGATCTGCTGGTGGGCGGGGCGCGTGGTGACCGGCTCTTCGGCGGGCGGGGGTTCGACCTTGTGTTCGGCGATGGCGGCCGGGACGAGATCGGCGGTGGCGAGGGCAGCGACCTGGCCTTCGGCGGCCGGGGGAGGGACGAGATCCGCGGAGCCTCCGGCGGCGATGCGCTGATCGGCGGGCGTGGCGGCGACCGCTTGGTCGGCGGCAGCGGGCGGGACCTGCTGTTGGGCCAGCGGGGCCATGACATCTTGAATGGAGGCGCGGGCGACGACCGTGCGTCCGGCGGCCATGGCAGAGACCTGCTGCGCGGTCGTCAGGGCGACGACGCGCTCTTCGGGGGCAGCGGTAGTGACCTCCTCTACGGAGGTGATGGCCGGGACAGTCTGTATGGCGGCGCTGGTGACGACCGCCTGGCCGCTGGCGACGGCGGCGGTGTCCTTCGGGGGGGCGCGGGCGACGACCTGGTGCTGGGCGCCAGCGGCGACATGACGATCTACGGGGGCAGTGGCAACGACACGCTCTTCGGGGGCAAGGGCAACGACACTATCTTCGGTGGGGCTGGCGACGACACGCAGTATGGGAAGAGCGGCAGGGACACGCTCTACGGCGGCCTGGACGACGATCTGCTCTTTGGCGGCAGTGGAAAGGACATCCAGTACGGTGGTTCGGGTGAAGATACGCTCTACGGCGGCTTCGACAACGACTTCGTGACGGGCAATGACGGCGACGATCGCCTCTATGGAGAGAGTGGGAATGACAACGCCTTTGGCGGAAGCGGTGACGACAGGATCTTTGGTGCTTCCGGACAGGATCGAGCATACTCAGGCTCAGGATCGGACATAGTCTTTGGTGGCGGCAGCAAAGACCTGGTGTATGCGGGTGACGGAGCGGATCGCGTGTATGGCCAGGGGAGCCCGGACATCATTTATGGGAGCTCGGGTGGGGATGTGATCTTCGGCGCGGGTGGTCAGGACGGGCTCTACGGCAGCTCTGGCGATGACAGCGTCTTCGGCGGAAAACTGGACGACTCCGTGACTGGCGGAGCAGGTGACGACAGGCTTGTTGGCGGGACAGGGGCCGATATTCTTTACGGTGGTGAGAATGACGATGTAGTTTTTGGCGGTTTCGGGCGAGACACGCTGTTCGGCGAAGATGGCAACGACACCCTTTATGGCGGTGCCACGACCTCCGGTGGCTATCCACCTAATCAGCTCTACGGTGGCAGCGGCGACGACCTCATGGTGGTCCGAAGCCAAGGCGAGCTCAAGATAGGCGATAAGTTCTATGGCGACAGCGGCAGCGATAGCCTGACCCTGGGCCAAGGCGCAACCCTTAACGGCGGCAATGTGCTGGACTCGATCGATCTGGTGATCCGCTCCGGGACCAGCGGCAACGACACCCTGGCGACGAGTTCCCGGACCGATGTCTTGCGGGGTCTTAGCGGCGACGACCGCTTGAGCGTGGGCAGTGCCTTCAACTCCATGTATGGCGGTCCGGGTCAGGATACCTTCGTCTTCGCGGTGACGGGTTCCTCGGGCCTGCAGGCCGACATCGGCGACTTCGTCTCCCACGGCGCTGATCCCTCTGAGGCCGATCTGGTGGAGATATCCGGCGTAGCCGGCGGCGGCAGCTTCATCGGCACGGCGGCCTTCGGCGGGACCGGAACGGCGGCGGTACGGCTGAACAGCGCCAACGAGCAGCTTCAGGTGGACAGCGACGGCGACGGCTCCGCCGACTTCGAGATCGGGCTGACCGGCTACACCGCCGCCAGCCAGCTCACCACCACCGATTTTCTTTTCAGTAGCTGAGCCAGGGACCCTTCCGCAATGCCCCCTCCCCCCAGCACCAAGACAGGCAACCCCGGTCGGGATGTTCTGATCGGCGGCAGCGGCGAGGACGAGGTCTTCGGCCGGGGCGGGCCGGACCTGCTGGTGGGCGGGCTGCGTGGCGACCGGCTCTTCGGCGGGCGGGGTTTCGACCTTATCTTCGGCGATGGCGGCCGGGACGAGATCGGTGGTGGCGAGGGCAGCGACCTGGCCTTCGGCGGCCGGGGGCGGGACGAGATCCGCGGAGCCTCCGGCAGCGACGCGCTGATCGGCGGGCGTGGCGGCGACCGCTTGGTCGGCGGCAGCGGGCGGGACCTGCTGCTGGGCCAGCGGGGCGACGACCTCTTGAACGGTGGCGCGGGCGACGACCGGGCCTCCGGCGGCCATGGCAGAGACCTGCTGCGCGGTCGTCAGGGCGACGACGCCCTCTTCGGGGGCAGCGGCAGCGACCTGCTCTACGGAGGCGACGGGCGGGACAGTCTGTATGGCGGCGCTGGTGACGACCGCCTGGCCGGCGGGGACGGCGGCGGTGTCCTTCGGGGGGGCGAAGGCGACGACCTGGTGCTGGGTGCCGGCGGCGGCATGACGATCTACGGGGACGGCGGTAACGATACGCTCTTCGGTGGCAAGGGCAACGACAAGATCTTCGGCGAGGCCGGAGACGACACTCAGTATGGAAAGAGCGGCCTGGACTCGCTCTATGGCGGCCTGGATGACGATCTGCTCTTTGGCGGCAGCAACCAGGACGAGCTCTTTGGCGGTTCTGGGAGCGACACGCTCTACGGCGGCCCCGTGGCCGCCGACTACATGCGCGGCGACAGCGGTGCGGACTGGATCTTCGGCGGGGCCGGTACAGACGACCTGGAGGGCAGGGGCGGTGCTGACGTTCTCTACGGTGGTTACGGGAATGACTTGATTGACGCTGGCGATGGTCGGGACACGGTGTTCGGTGGTGCCGATCAGGATCAAATCAACGCGGGTAGCGGGAGTGACACGCTCTACGGCGGCAAGCGGAACGACAACATCACAGGCATGTCAGGGGCGGACAGCGTCTTCGGAGGTGGTGGGGGCGAGCTTGTGTCCGGTGGGGATGGCAACGACCGCGTATTTGGCGGTGGTGGCGGGGACCGGGCGCTCGGCGAATCTGGCAGTGATTTCTTGGTGGGTGGGACTGGCCAGGATGCTCTGGACGGCGGTTCGGGTGATGACAGGCTTTTCGGCAGGAGTGGCAGCGATCGTCTCTATGGCAATGACGGTGACGACAGGCTTTACGGCGGTTTCGCACCTACAGGCACCGGCATTCAGAAGCAACTCTATGGGGGCAGCGGCGACGATTTGCTGGTAGTCCGCAGCGCAGGCGAGAACCCCATAGGGTTGGGTCTCTCCTTCTACGGCGGCAGCGGCAGCGATACCCTGGCCGTAGAACAAGGCGCGACGGTTGGCACAGGCAATGTGTTGGACTCGATCGACCTGGTGATCCGCTCCGGGACCAGCGGGAACGACACCTTGACGACCTCTACGCTGACCGATGTCCTGAAGGGGCTCAGCGGTGACGACCGCCTTAGTGTAGGCACCGCCTTCAACACCCTCTACGGTGGCCCGGGTCAGGATAGCTTCGTCTTCGCGGTGACCGGTTCTTCGGGCCTGCAAGCCGACATCGGCGACTTCGTCTCGCGGCAGGCCGATCCTTCGCAGGCCGATCTGGTGGAGATCTCCGGCGTTGCTGGCGGCGGCAGCTTCATCGGCACGGCGGCCTTCGGCGGAACCGGGACGGCCGCGGTGCGGCTGGACAGCGCCAACGAGCAACTGCAGGTGGATGCCGACGGTGATGGCTCAGCCGACTTCGAGATCGGGCTGACCGGCTACACCGCGGCCAGCCAGCTCACCACCACTGACTTCCTCTTCAGTAACTGAACCCTAATGCGAGGTGAGCGGAAGCGCTGATCGGGAATAGAGGTCCAGATCACCGAAACGCTGTCCGAATGACCCTGCTGGGCAGGGCCGTGCTACCGCCACCCCGTACTCTCCGACCGTGAAATCTGGCAGTCCGCCGTCGTCATGGTGAAGCGCCACGGCGGCAGTGCCGTTGCCGAGGCTGAGAAGCGCGCGGACGAGCTGGAGGGCGAAGGCGACACCCTTGGCGCGTTGACCTGGCGCCGCATCGCGATTGCCATCGCCGAGCTGCAGAAGTCCGCGCCGGACAGCCCGCTCAACTGACCATCGAAGCCGCTTCGATACCCCACCCGGACGCCCGCCCTGAGGATTCGCCCCAACTTGGGGCAGAACCTTATCTTTGCGCGCATTGCCCACCTTCTCATCAAGTTCGCGGTGAGGTCCGCAGTTGTCCCCAGGTTGCCGGCAAGGACTCGCCCGCCCCTATTGCCAGGCTTCACAGCTGCCGCAAATAGTCAGCACCCCTGACTCAGTCCAAGATACCCATCTCGGGACCTCTTCAGGCTGTAAAGAGGGCTTGTCCCACTTGCGGCGCACCCCTCTTTCGGTCTATGATTTGGCATAAATTCCAGTGTGAAGACGTGCGCGCAGAGTGACGCGCCAGACTCAGCAGCCGCAGTGCTTAGGACAAGGACCAGGGCGCCCAAGTTGGACACCCTAATGCGGCACCAGGGGGCAAAGCAGAAATCGGCGGAAGACGCGGCCAGCGGCGGCCGGTGACAGGCTCTGAGGGCCTGGCCGGACTCACGGGCCGGAAACCGCTAGAGGCCGTCAGCGGCGCTTACAGGCCGATTTCGGGGCATAGAGTTCAAAGGGGAAGTCGCCTTGAGCAACAAGAGAGGCAGGCCACGACATCCTGGCCCGCGAGAGCACAGTGGCCGACCGCTTCGCAGGGTAGAGCCGACGCCCGAGCTGCTGGCCAAGCGTGCGGCGCTGGCGGGTGGTGTCGACACGAGCGACCAGGCGTTCGGCACGCCCTTTGGCATCTGGCATCTGCGCGGCGAGCTGACCGAAGCGCAGTACCGCGCAGGCTTGAGCTTGGTAAGGCTGGCAGAGGCCTTGCGCCGGCAGCTGGGCGGGCCTCGTCCCCCAAGCGCCCTGGACCTGGACGGCATTGCCGGGCAGTCGCTCTTGCCGGACAGCGCGACCCACTACGCCCGGACGAAGGCCAGATGGGCAGAGACGCTGCGCTTGCTGGAGGGCCTGGATGCCTTCGGTCACCACCGCCGCGCCGTGCTGGCGGCCGCGCGCATCGAGGAGGCCGACGAGCTGGCCTTGGTGCAGGCCGCCTTGAGCGAGCTGGCGGCCAAGCAGGGGCAGATAGCACAGGCCGGCCGAGAGGCGGTTGAGCAGGGCCGTGCAGCCTGAGATTTCAGAGGACGAGAAGCAGGAATCGACCTCGCGCCCGGTGGTGTGAGGCCTTGGGGCTTTGTGCCCTGACGAGACAACCCGAAGAGGTAACCATGGACATCATCAGGAAGTGCGGGACCTTCGACCCGACCGGATTCCGGCAAGTCCACAAGCCCGAGTGGCTGGACTGCGATATCGAGCACTTGCGCGAACAAGTGGCCATCAGGCGAGCGCTTCGATGGTTCCCAGCTGTCGCCGAGTGGCTCGTTACGGACTCAATCGCGACCTGGACGCCCAGGCAACAGGTGATGGCGGCTCAGTATGAAGACGACACGCCCGAAGAGGACTTGGAACAGTTTGCCGCCAGAATGGAGCGCGAGACGTGGTAAATGCTTTTCTCAAAGGCTTGCAGGCTGGCCAGCAGCTTCGCGAGCAGCCCTATCGCAACGCCTTCCAACAGCTGCAGCTGCAAGACATGCGCAATGCTTTTTCGGCGCAACAGGCGCTGAAGCAGCACGGCCCCGCCATCGCGCGCGGCGAACCCAATGCCTTCGCCAATGCTCTGGCTGGCGGTGTGTCTGTTACCGACGCCTACAACGTAGCGCAGATGCCACTGGCGCAGGCGCAGGCGACACGTGCCGACAGCAGGCTCGCACTGGACCAGGCGAACGCCAAGCGTGATTGGACATTGCAAAACATGGGGGCCTTGCAGTCTGCAGCATTCGCCCTGATCCGCGAGCCCGACGATGCACGGCGCCAGGCGGCATACACGCAGTTCAAGACAAACTTCGGCCCGATGGCGGCGGATTGGCCGGCTGAAGTCCCGGCAGTGCCAGAGTTGCAGAACATCGCGAACTCGCTCTTGCAGGCGCAGCAGTACCACGACAGCTTGCCGGCATCGGCACTGGCGGGCGGAACGCAGGCGCAGGGGGTTAGCGGGGGCGGTGACTTGAGCCTTGGCGGCCTCGCAGCGGCTTACCAACAGAGCGGGCTGGCCTTCCCAATCTCTGCCGATGCTCAGGGCGCGCGCATTTCGTCCCGCTACGGCATGCGCGACCACCCGGACGGCAGCGGCCAGAAGATGCACACCGGCCTCGATATCGCGGCACCAAAGGGGACTGCGGTTGGCTCTATGGCGCCCGGCACTGTCTTGGCAGTCGAGCAGCAGGGCGGATACGGCACCCTGGTGACGGTAGACCACGGCGACGGGTTTACCAGTCTCTACGCCCACCTTGGCGGAACGGATGTCCAGAAGGGTGACAGGGTGACGGCCGGTCAAACGATTGGCACCGTTGGCCAGTCCGGCAACGCTACCGGTCCTTCCGTGCATATCGAGACGCGGAGGCACGGCCAGCATGTTGACCCGCTGCAGTACGGGCAGGATGGAGGGCCAAGGTCGGCGCAAGAGGCGGGCGCGCTTCACAAGCAAGACCCCATCGAATTCGCCCGCACCCGCACAGGCCAGCTTGTCACGAGCGGCCTGCCTTCAGGCTTTGCCCTCGGCACCGATGGCCGTCCGCGCGCTATCGAGCAGACTGACGAAGACGGCGGCCTCGTCCTTGGCCAGGGCAATTCTGTGGACGACCGTAAGTACAATTTCCTGCGCACTGTCTTAGACTACTCGCCGGCTGAGGCCTTCGACCTGGTGGCGATGACAGAGTGGAGTCGAGACCCGGTCACGCAAGAGCTGGGGCTCGTCAATCTGCGCACGCGCCAAGCGGTCCAGCCCAACTACGGCACTGCCGCACCATCGCAGCAACCGCCAGCCCAGCAGCCCGCCGCAGAGCCCCAGCAAGTCGGCACGCTGCAATCCGGCCGCCCTGGTCAGCCCATCATCGACAACGGCGACGGCACCTTCTCGACAGAGCGCAGCATCACCGTGCAGGACCCGCGCTTGAACAACGGCCAATGGACCAACGTCCCCAGCCTCTGGGATGGCCAGCAGCTAAGCCAAGACGAGGCCATACAGCGCGCCGCCGCTTCGGGGCAGCAGTTCAAAGGGTTCCCGACTTTGGAGGCCGCTCTTCAGTCTGCCCGTTCGCGCTCGCAGGAGATGGGTGGGCATGCCGAGCAGGCGCTTGACCCTGAGCGGCAAGAGCAGGTCTTGCAGCAGATTCAGCGGGCGGAAGGCGTGCCGACTTTGTTCGAATTGGCCAACGACACCGCCGGCCTGCGCTCTTGGATGCGGAATGCTTGGACGCGCATTGGCCCGATGATTGATGCTGGCGCAGGCTATCCCGCAACGACCACGACAAGGCAGTATGTCCGGGCGGCGCAACAGCAGCTCATCACCGCCCTATCCATCAGCGCCAGAAATCCGGTCACTGAGCAAGAGCGCTTGCGCGAGCAAATCAACATCAACCCGGACGCCTTCGATAGCGTCGAAGCCTTGCAAGCCAGGCAAGTCGCGGTGGACCAGCTCTTGCGCCAGAAGCTGGCGAACCAGAAGCGCATCAGCGTCAGCAGGTTCCAGTCGGGCAAGGTCCGGCAAGAGGCAAGAGCACGCGCGGCGGCAATCGAGCACTTTTTGGACATCTTGGGTGTGCCGCCCGTGCCGAACTCGCAAGAGGAATACGACGCTCTGCCGCGCCGCACGCTCTATTGGGACGAGGGCAAGGGCAAGTCCATGGTCAAGGGTGGCGGTTCGGCAGCGGTGGGGGTCGAGTAGATGGCGAACTTCACCCCCCTCGCTGCCGACAAGCCCGCCAGTGAAGTCCCGAAAGAGAAGCTTCGAAGCTTCACGCCGCTGGAAGAGGACGCCCCCGCCCAGCAGGGCAAGAGCTACGACGCTGGCGACTACATCGGCGGCGCCCTTGCCGGCTTCAATCAGGGTGTCCTGAACATTCTCGGCGCGCCTGTCGACATCAGCAATGCCATATCCGGGTTTGTCGGCTTGGGCATGGACAACCCGCCCGGCGGCAGCCGTTCGTTGCGCTCGATAACGCCGGATGCGCTCTTCCCTGAGACGCCCGATGATTCACTCGGGCGCGGCCTCAATCGCGTAGGCCAAGAGCTGGGCGCCAACGCGCTGCCGACCGTCGCGCTCTTGAGCAAGGCGAAGAAGGTGAGCGACGCCGTTAAGGCTGGTGTGCGGCCTGCCAAGAACACAACAGAGCGCTTTCTGGCACCGATAGCGAAGAACCCGGCCGGGTTCGCAGCGGCGGAAACGGCAGCGTCGGCGGGCTCCGGCATCGGCGCGGCGGTGGCCCAAGAGGTGGCGCCGGGCAACCCCTGGGCAGAGATGGCCGGCCAGGCTATCGGCAGTCTGGGGCCAACCGCCCTCACCATTGGCCCTGCCAGTGTTGTCGCCAGAACGGCGCGGAAGGCGGTCAAGCGCTTCTCGCCCAGTGGGCAGGCCAAAGCCGGTGCCGACGCCGCCAAACGCATCGTCGGCTCAGAGATGACGCCAGGCGCTGAACGGGCCTTGGACGAGGCCGACAGGCTGCGCGAGCGGGCACCCGGCTTCAATCCGTCGTTGGGCGAAAGCACCGGCTCACCGTCGCTCTTGGCCCAGCAGAGAGAGCTAGAGAAGCGGGCCAGCGGCGCCCAGCTCGAAGACCTCGCCGCCCGTCGCGCTGGCAGCGAGGCCGGTATCGAGACCTACCGTCAGGCGCAAGCGCCGAAGGGCGAGAGCAACCCTGACATCATCTTCGACCACGCCAGCAACGAGCTGTATATCCGCCGCGAGAACATCGCCGATGAGACAGCCGCTGTTCGCCGCGACCGCGAAGACCTGGCCGGGCAAGTGCCGAAGGGCGACTTGCGGGCAGAGGGCGCCACCATGCGCGGCTCTGTCGAGACGGCGCGGTCAGAGACCAGAGAGCGCCTGCACGACCTGTCCCGCCAGCTTGGCGTCAGGGACACCCGTGTGCCGTTCGAGGCTACGCGTGATGCCATGGTGGGCACGGTCAACCGCATCGCCAACGTCGGCGACCCGAAGCGCTACCAGTCCAGTCCGGCCGGCATCCCCAACACGCTGAAGCGGGCGCGGGCCAAGAAGGGTAGCTGGACCCTCGGCGAAATCGTGAAGCTGCGCGAGGACATCGGCAAAGAGCTGAGGGCAACGCGGCCTCTTGCGGCGCAAGGCAAGGAAGGTGCGGACGCCAGGGTGCGCGGGCTCATCGCCATGCGCGGCGAGATTGACGGCTTCCTTGACGACCTCGCCACCGCGCCGCAAGACTTGGCCAGCAACCCGAACGCGGCAAGCTTCGCCGAGAACTATCGCGCGTGGCGGGATGCCTACTTTAGGGACTTCGTCGAAGTCTTCGAAAAGCCGCTGACGAAAGAGGTGCGCAAGGTAGATGGTGCTTCGTTCTACAAGACGTCGGATGAGAAAACCGCGCAGGCCTTCTTTAAGCCGGAGAAGCAAGGCGGCACTTCTGCGGCCCAAGAATACAAGGCCATGGTACGGGGCGACCCCGATGCCCTTGCCGCGATGGAAGCAGTGGCTCTGGATTCTCTCCATACTGCGGCGGTTCGTGACGGGGTAATCGACCCGAAGCTCTTTCAGCACTGGATGACGCGCCACGGCGAGCCTCTGAAGGCCTTCCCCGAAATCCGCCAGCGCGTGATGGACATCCGCAAAGCCAACGTCGAGCTGAAGGCCCGAGAGGCCGAGCTAGGCACTCGTGCCGCCGAGCTTGAGAAGATGCGCCTCACCAAGTCGCTGGACCGCTACAAGGGCGGGGTGACACCAGCTGACGAGGCCCTGCGCAAGGCCTTGGCCAACCCGAGAGAGATGGCAGAGCTTTTCGCCTACGTGCGCCACGACAAGGACACTCTGGCCGCTCTCAGGCGGTCTATCTGGGACGAGGTCACGCAAGGCACGGCAGGCGACACGCTGGCCGCCCTGGACCGCTACGGGCCGTCACTGAAGCATCTCTTTCACCCTGGTCACTTCGAGGCCATCATAGACGTCATCGAGATGCGGGCGATGATGGAACGCAGCGTTCCGCCAATGGGCGCGGCGGTGCAGGCAAGGCCGCTGGCGGCGCTTGAAGAGAAGATAGGCCAAGGCATTCCGCAGCTCGGCAGCAGATATTTCGCTTTCCAGTCTGGCCGCATGCAGAAAGGCTACCTCATCGCCGACACAGTGATGCGCGGTCTTCGCGGGCGCGAGCAAGCGGCGCTAGAGCGGGCGATGACCAGCGCGCTGTACGACCCGGCAGTGGCCCGGCATATGCGCGCGGCGATGGATGCCGACAAGATGGCGGACCTTGCCAAGGGGACGAAGCTGGACCGGCTGGCGATGCGCATCTTGCGGCACGGCGGGCCGGCGATGTTGCGGATGCTGGCGGCTCAGACGGGTGAGGCGGGGGAAGGGAGCCGGCAGTGAAGCGGTGCGTTGTCAGTTTGGCTTTGTTCCAGGATCGAAGCCGAGTAGCCCATGCTGTTCAAGGACGGTGCGAATGTTGTTGAGAACCATGACGGCCGTTTGGTTGGGCATCACCAACCTGGCCCGGATAACGCGCTTTATTTTTGGGGTGGGCCTGTCGGTGGTCATGCGATTGACGGCGAATGTCAGAAGGACGGCGTTGCCATCCCCTTGTACTCCGACAAGGTCATCGACAAAGACCTCCGTTACGGCGGGGTCGTCGGCGACTGGCGGGCGCTCGTCCTTGGGCTTGGCCATGGTGCTCTCCTCCAACGGCAGGCTCTACAAGATAGAAGGGGGCCGGGTAATCGCACTTTCCCCAGCAGGCGAAAAAGCCTGACAGCCCTAGCCGCGAGAGTCGAGTCGGGGTTCACAGGGTCGAAACGGACAATGAAGAAGAGAGGAAAGGGTGAATGGCTAGCAATGTCAGCACCTACAAGCGCCGCAAGGCCGAGGCGGTCATCAATCGCATTGCCGAGGGCGCGTCCATCCGTAAGGCCTGTGAGGCTGAGGGCATCAAGCGGCCGACCTTTGCGAAGTGGATGGCCAACGAGGCAGACAAAGAGCTGTGTGACCAGTACGCGCGCGCGAGGGAAATGCAGCTGGACGCCTGGGCCGACGAAATTATCGACATCGCCGACGACAGCAGCCTGGACATCGAGGTGAAGGAAGAGGGCGGCTATGAGGTGCGTGGCGAGGTCGTCCAGCGCTCTCGCGTCCGCATCGATTCCCGCAAGTGGCTGCTGTCCAGGCTCAAGCCAGAGCAGTACAGCGAGAAGCGGGAACTCAATCTCAAGGGCAGGGTCGACCACGGCCGCGTCTTCGACCAGGCAACGCCGCTGGCCGACTGGATTGCCGGCATCAAGGCGGAACAGGCCGCCAAGCAGGACGTGCAGGGCGAAGAGGACGGGCACGATGGCACAGTGCACTGATGACGGCGGCCAAGTCTTCGACCAGGTAGGCCCGCTATCCGAATGGGTTGCCGGAATCAAGGCAGAAGCGGACAAGAAGCAAGCGGCCATCGAGCGAGAGGCTGCCGAGCAAGAGGCGGCGCGACAGAAAGAGGCCCAGGATGTGGCTGAGCAAGCGGCCCGGAGGGACAGGGAAGCGCGACTGAGGCTGTAGGCTAGTCGGGCTGTAGGCCGAGCCAGGCTTCACAAGCGCGCCGGCAGTCGCTATCTGCCTAGCATGAGGAAGCTTGCAATTGTCATCGCCCTGCTGCTGTGGGCGGCGCCTGCGGGGGCGTATACCACAAGCGAGTGGTGGGAAGATTATCACTCTGCCTCGCCAACAGCGCGGGAAGGGGCAGCAATGTTTTTCTACGGAACATTACAGGGGCTGCAAGCAAATGAGATGTTTTTTATGCGAAAGACAATCCCAGGATTCAAAGTCTATTGCGGCAAACAAGGCACAATGGGTCAGGCTGAGCAAGAGTTTCTGCAGTACCTTAGAGAAACCGAGCGCGGGTGGAGAGGCTCAGGCTTGACAGCGTCGTCGGCGATTTTCAGCTTCCATCGGGACAAGAGCAACTGCGGCGGCCCATCCTACTGATGGCAAGGGTGAGGCGACCCGAAAGCCGCCTTTCGTGATTGAAGGCTTGATGCGTTCGTCGCGCATGCTCATTGGCTTTCCCGCTTGACCTGCAGGCCTAGCTTGATCAGTTGCCGGATTGCGTCGCTTTTAGACTGAGCGCGGTTGGCAAAGCGCCAATCTTCGATGGCTTCCGCTTCACTTGGCGTGAGCAGCAAGTTGATGCGGACTGTCAGTTGCTCTTCGTTCTCCATGCCGTCAATGTAGGCGTGCCGCTTGCTGCGCGCAAGTCGCTTGACACGCTCAAGATATTATGTGACCTTTAGAGCAGCCTGACGGGGAGCTGGCACTCCGCCGCCAGGCCTAACCTCAGAAACGGAGACTAAGTCCGATGACTAAGGCTATCCAGAAGACTAGCAGAAACAGGGCGGCATCGCAGGAGACAGATGCACCGGCCATGGCGGCCGACCTCACCTTCGTGCCCGAGAGGCCCGTTGACATGCTCAGCGTCACCGCTGCGGCGAACGAGGCGAGACTGGCATCCGACCAGGCGGCAGCGCTTCAAAAGGCTGTGCTTCGCTACAAGGAAGGCCACGACCTGCGGCGCGTCTACAGCGCCCAATTCGACATCGCCGAAAAGCGTGCGTCGGCGATGGGGGACGTCACCTTGATGTTGCTGGCGCGCGACCCCTTCGAGGCCTTGTTGCAGGTGGTCCACCTGTGGGCTGATATGGAGGATGTGGCCAACGGCGACGTGAGCGCCCGCCACCAGGCGGCAGTGTGCGACCGGATAGACTTCGCGCTGGAGAGCATCACGCGCGTGCTGGAAGAGGCAAGCGGCCACTCTCGCAAAGAGGCCGGCAACTTCTATCAGAGGCTTGAGCGCTGCCGGCCGCACATGGAGGCTGTACCTGCCGGTGCTGCTGCCGAGTAGCGCTCTCCGCCTGACGGCCACCACCATCACCAACGGCAGGGGCCTCGCTTCGGCGGGGCCTTTGTCGTTCTGCTTCAGATTGTGACTTCGATAGACACGAGGCCAGTGCCGCTGCCTGGGATGGTGACGCCAGCGCCCAGCATCAGGGTGTCGGTACCGACCCTGCCGTTGTAGTGATAGTCGGTGAAGTCGCCTTGGCTGGCCACCAAGAAAACGTCGTCGCCCTTGCCGCCGAAGAGGGTATCGGCGCCAGCGTCACCAGAAAGGGTGTCATCCCCAGCGCGGCCAAACAGGCGGGCGTCGTCACCATCGCCGCCGTAGATGACATCGTTGCCACCGCCACCGAAAAAAGAGCCGTCTACGCCGCTGCCCCCATAGAGGGTGTCTGCACTGCCGTTGCCGTGAAACAGCGTATCCTCCCCACTGCCGCCAAAGAGCGTGTCGCTGCCAGCGTCACCGTTGAAGGACCAGTCCTCGCCATCGCCGCCTCCAAGCAAGTCATCCCTGAGGCCGCCATAGAAGTAGGAGTCGTCCCCCTCATCGCCGTACAGCTGATCGTTGCCGCCCTCACCAAATAGGCCGCGGTCACCGGCTTCACCGCCGAATATGGCGTCATTCCCCACACCGCCGTACAGCTTTCCCCCATCAACAGCCTCTCCGCCAAAGATAGTGTCGTTACCTCTCTGGCCGTACAGCTGCACATCGGAACCGCTGCCGCCTGAAATCACGTCGAAGCCATTGCCCCCATAGAAGTAGCTGTCGCTGCCACTGCCTCCATAAAGCAGGTCAGTACCGAAACTGCCATATTGGACATCGGTCGCATCGCCGCCGAAGAGGCTGTCGTCGCCCCTGGCCCCGTTGAGACTGTCGCGTGCGCTCAGCCCGTAGAGCGTGTCGTTTGCCCCGTAGCCGAGAATCGTGTCGACGCCACTGCCCCCACTCAGCGTATCCGGCCCTGGTGTCCCCGGTATGAAAGCCATGGCTCATCCCCCCGTTGCTGCTGTTCTGGCCCTATCGCCGCCGCCTGGGGGGACGAATGGGGGGATGCCGCAGATGGCGGCGCTAATTTCTCAATGTTTTCATAGATTTAGCCACAGAAAGTGGCTCCGCGGGTAGGATTCGAACCTACGACCGGACGGTTAACAGCCGTCTGCTCTACCACTGAGCTACCGCGGAACATGACCTTTGGGGGCGGGCCGGCAAGGGGACCGCTCTCCCGAAAGGAGAGGGGATGTAACAGACGCGAGGGGTGGCTGTAAAGCCTCCAGAGAGGTGCAAAAGGGGCTCTAGAGTCCGGTGGCCACCGCCCGCATGAGGCATTCCGCCACCGATATGTAGTCGGAGTTGGGCATGTGGAACCAGCGCAGGAACTCGGCAGTGGAGAAATCGCCGCGCAGCCAGTGCTCCAGGAACATCTGGCTGACCGGATGCAGACGATCCGGCAGACAGTGGGCGAGGTGTTCCGGCGGCATCATGGTCCAGGTCCTTTCGAGAACAAGTCTAGCCGGATTTGACCTCGAAAGGCGAGCCCAAAGGCGATGCAGGTCTTGCGGGCTTTCGCGGCGCCGGCCTTGAATGCTAAGGGTTGGCCCGTTCAATCGCTATTTTGTGATCTTAGAGCGCGTGTCTTCAAAGGGGGGTGTTGTGCGGCTGGAACTCTTGGCGGAGTCGGCGCGTGGGCGAGCTGAGCCGATCGCGTTTCTCTTTCTGCACGGCATCTGTACCTCGGCGGCCATATGGCGGCCCTACCTCCTGCCGGCTCTGGCGGGGGCCGGTTACGACTGCTTTGCCCTCTCTTTTCGCGGTCATGGGCGCAGCGAGGGGCAGGAGCGCTTGGCCTTCACCACGCTGGGCGATTATGTGGAGGATCTGGAGCGCACCTTGGCGCGCCTCGACCGGCCCGTCGTGGCAGTCGGCTTCTCGCTCGGCGGGGCCGTGCTGCAGGCCTATCTGCGCCGCGGTCATCGCCTTGCCGGCGCCGTTCTGATGGGCAGCGTGCCGCCCTATGGCTTGGTCAGCGCCAGCCTTCAGCTCTTCTTCCGCGACGCCTTCGCATGGCGGAGCCTCATGGCGGCCAATCAGCTGGGCTTACGTCATGGCGATCACGAGAGTGTACGCAGGGTCCTCTTCTCGAATCGCATAGCGCCGGAGGCCTATGCCGCCTTCTTGGCCGAGAGCCAGGAGGAATCGCCCTTGATCGGCCTGCAACTTCAAGGCTGGCCGCCCTTCGCGCCCTTGCCCTGGCAGCTCGCCGGCCTGCCGCCGATGCTGGTGCTGGGGGGCGGCGAGGACCGTCTGGTGCCGCCGGCGGAGTTGCGCGCGACCGCGACCTACTACGGGGCCGACTGCAGGCTTCTGCCCGGCATGCCGCACATGATGATGCTGGAGCCGGACTGGCGCCGCGCTGCCGACGCGATCCTGGAGTGGGCCGGCGCCAGCGTGAGCGCCTAGAAGGCCGCTGACCTCTCTGCCCGCAAAGCTGGACTGGCGCGCCACACTATGAGAACATATATAGAACAAAAGCGATTGGAGCGAGGCGATGCGGCAGGCAGCGGCAGCGGGCTACGTCGAGCTGGGGGTGATGACCAACTTCTCCTTCCTGCAAGGCGCTTCGCATGCCGACGAGTTGGTGGCCACCGCCAAGGCCTTGGGCCTGGCCGGATCGGCGTCGCCGACCGGAACTCTCTCGCCGGCGTGGTGCGCGCGCATGTGGCGGCCAAGCAGCAGGGTTTGGCCTTGACGGTGGGCGTGCGCCTGGTGCTGCGCGAAGGGCTGGAATTGCTCTGCTTTCCGGAGGATCGCGCCGCTTATGGCCGGCTCTCGGCGCTTCTGACCTTGGGCAAGCGGCGCACGGTGAAGGGGGACTGCGATCTGGCCCTGGCCGACCTGGAGGCGGCGGCCGAGGGGCAGCTGCTGGTCTTGCTGCCGCCCTTGCAGCCGGACGCCGCCTTCGCCGAGCAGGCCCACCAGCTGGCCGAACTCTGGCGCGGACGGCTTTGGTTGGCGCTGTCGCACCGCTATGGCGGTCAGGACCGGCGGCGCCTGGCCGAACTGGCGAAGCTAGGCAAGGCTGCCGGCTTGCCCTTGCTGGCGCACAACGACGTCATGATGCATGTCGCCGCCCGGCGGCCGCTGGCCGATGTTCTGAGCTGCATTCGCGAAGGCGTCAGCGTCGACGAGGCCGGCTGGCGCCTGGCCGCCAATGGCGAGCGCCACCTGAAGGCGCCGGGGGAGATGGCGCGGCTCTTCGCCGACTACCCCGAGGCGCTGGCGGCCGGTGCCGAAATCGCCCGCCGCGCCCGCTTCTCGCTCGATAGCCTCAGCCACGAGTACCCCAGCGAGGTGGCGCCCGGCGGCGACCCGCAGGCGACCTTGATCGAGCTGACCTGGGCCGGTGCCGCCGAGCGTTATCCCGGCGGCATCCCGGCCAAGGTGCGCGGCCTGGTCGAGCGGGAACTGCAACTGATCGCCGAGTTGGACTACGCCCGCTTTTTCCTCACCGTGCACGACATAGTGCGCTTCGCCCGGGCCCAAGGCATTCTCTGCCAGGGCCGCGGCTCGGCCGCCAACTCGGCCATCTGCTTCTGCCTGGGCATCACCTCGGTCGACCCGGCGCGCATGGACCTGCTGTTCGAGCGCTTCGTCTCCGCCGCCCGGCGTGAGCCACCCGACATCGACGTCGACTTCGAGCACGAGCGCCGCGAGGAGGTGATTCAGTACATCTACGAGAAGTACGGCCGCCATCGTGCCGGCTTGGCCGCTACCGTCATCCGCTACCGCTCACGCAGCGCGGTGCGCGAGGTCGGCAAGGCCTTGGGCTTATCCGCCGACGCCATCGACGCGCTCTCCTCCAGCATCTGGGGCTGGAGCCTGGAGGGCGTCGACGCCGACATCCTGCGCGAGGCCGGCCTGGACCCCGAGGCACCGCGCCTCAAGCTGCTGATGGAGCTGGTCGGCCAGCTGGTCGGCTTCCCGCGCCACCTCTCGCAGCATGTCGGCGGCTTCGTCATCACCGAAAGTCCGCTCTCCGAAGTGGTGCCGATCGAGAACGCGGCGATGGAGGCGCGCACCGTCATCGAGTGGGACAAGGACGACCTCGATGCGCTCGGCCTGATCAAGGTCGACGTGCTGGCGCTCGGCATGCTGACCTGCATCCGCAAGGCCTTCGAGTTGATCGCCCGGCACTGCGGGCGGCGCTATGACCTGCTCGCCAGCGTGCCGGGCGAGGACCCGGCGGTCTACGAGATGCTCTCGCGCGCCGACTCCCTGGGCGTCTTCCAGGTCGAGAGCCGGGCGCAGATGTCGATGCTGCCGCGCCTCAAGCCCAAGACCTTCTACGATCTGGTGATCGAGGTCGCCATCGTGCGCCCCGGCCCGATCCAGGGCGACATGGTTCACCCCTACCTGCGGCGCCGGCAAGGAAAGGAGCCGGTCTCCTATCCTTCCAAGGCTCTGGAAGGCGTGCTCGGCAAAACTTTGGGCGTGCCGCTGTTCCAGGAGCAAGCGATGAAGATCGCCATCGTCGCCGCCGGCTTCAGCCCGGAGGAGGCCGACCGCCTGCGCCGCGCCATGGCCACCTTCCGCAACGTCGGCACCATCCACACCTTCCGCCGGAAGTTCATCGAGGGCATGGCGGCCAACGGCTATGAGCGCGAGTTCGCCGAGCGCTGCTTCCGCCAGATCGAGGGCTTCGGCACCTACGGCTTTCCGGAAAGCCATGCCTGTTCCTTTGCGTTACTGGTCTATGTCTCGGCCTGGATCAAGTGTCACTATCCGGCGGTCTTCGCCACCGCGCTTCTGAACAGTCAGCCGCTGGGCTTCTACGCCCCGGCGCAGATCCTGCGCGATGCGCGCGAGCATGGGGTCAAGGCCCTGCCTTTGGGCGTGAACGAAAGCGGCTGGGATCAGGACTTGGAACCGGCTCTGCCGGAGCCCGTCTCGCCGCCGGAGCAGGCGAAGATCGCCCGCCGCCAGCCGGCCAAGCGCCAGGACGAGGGATTGGCCATCCGCCTGGGCTTCCGCCAGGTCAAGGGTCTGAAGGAAGAGGAGGCCCAGCGCCTGGTGGCGCATCGCGGCAACGGCTATGCCGATCCCTTGCAGCTCTGGCGCCGGGCCGAGGTCAAGGCCGTTACCCTGGAGCGCCTGGCCAAGGCCGATGCCTTCCTCACCTTAGGGCTCTCGCGGCGCGAGGCGCTCTGGGCGGTCAAGGGCTTGGCGCCGGCGCCCTTACCGCTCTTCGCCGCCGCGGGGGAGGAGGAGAGGGGCCCCGAGCCGCCGGTCGTCCTGCCGGAGTTGTCCGAGGGCGAGCAGGTGGTCGAAGACTACCGCTGGCTCTCGCTCACCCTGCGCGCCCATCCGGTAAGCTTCCTGCGCGCACGGCTGGAAGGCGAAGGCCAGGTGCCGGCCTCGGCGCTGGAGGAGCTGCCCGAGGGCCGGCGCATCAGCCTCACCGGCCTGGTCCTGGTGCGCCAGCGCCCGGGCAGTGCCAAGGGCGTGATCTTCGCCACCCTGGAGGACGAGAGCGGCGTCGCCAACATCGTCGTCTGGCCCAAGGTCTTCGAGCGCTACCGCCGCATCAGTCCTGCAGGCCTCATTGCTGAAGGTCACCGGCCGCCTGCAGAAAGAGGGCTTGGTGATCCACCTTGTCGCCGACGAACTGGTCGACCTCTCCGAGCGCCTCACCAGCCTGGAGGCCCGCGCACGCGAGATCATGGTCCCCGATATCGGCGGCCCCGGCCGGCCCAAGCCGGCGCGCCGCCGGCCCATGGAGGCAGCACTGGCGCATGCCGACGAGGTCCGCCGCCCGCAAAGCGAAGAGCGCGCACCGCCGAGGGGAAGGCCTCCGAAGCTGCAGACCTCTAGGGATTTTCATTGAGGATCGCGCCAACGTTCAGACTCCTGCGGTAATCCGAACGAAGCTGGGCACCGCTGCAGTTTATAGCCTATACTGCCGGGAAGAAAGCGTTGTAGCGAGGTCGAGGGCCACCGGCTGATCGTCCTGTAGGCCCCTCGCCGGTTCGGGGGCGGACAATGGCAGTCATTCAAGGAACAGAAGGACCGGATACTCTGTCCGGTACGGACAACGTTGATACCATCCTGGGCTACGGGGGTGACGACACGCTCTATGGTCTGAGCGCCGCAGACAGCCTCTTCGGAGGCGCGGGCGATGACACCTTACACGGCGGCAGCGGTGATGATGCCACGCTGCAGGGAAGCAGCGGCCAAGACACGCTGTTTGGTGGCGCCGGAAGTGACAGCGGCCTCGCCGGTGGCTCCAGGGCCGATGTGCTGGGCGGCGGTGAAGGCGCGGACGCGGTGCTCTTTGGCGGTGTGGCGGACGATACCATCTCGGGTGGCAGCGGGGCGGACAGCCTCCTCTATGGCAGCGCCGGGCTCGACACTCTCTATGGAGGGTCAGGAAGCGACAGTCATTTGGACGGCGGCGCCAATGCCGACCTGATCGACGGCGGGGCGGGTGCCGACAGCGCTCTGCTGGGTGAGCGCGCCAATGACGTCATTCATGGCGCGGAGGGGGATGATCGCACGCTCGATGGAGAACGCGGCGGTGACCAGCTCTATGGCGGCGGGGTGGCAGCGATGCCTTCTTCTATGGCGGAGTCAGTCCGGACGGATTGTATGGCGGGGTCGGCGACGACTACGCCCTCTACGGCGGCGCCGGGAACGATAGCCTTTTCGGTGGCAGCGGAGCGGACTCCCTTTTCTTTGGAGAGGGGAAACGAGACACCATTTACGGCGGCAGTGGGAACGACACGAGCTTCTACGGTGGTGGCGGCATAGACCGGCTCTACGGTGACGCCGGCGACGACTCCTATCTCTCCGGCCGCGCGGCAGCCGACAAGCTCTATGGTGGTGACGGCGACGACAGCCGCTTGTTCGGTGGTAACGACAACGACACGCTTTCCGGCGGTAGCGGCAGCGACAGGGATTTCTACGGAGCGACTGGCAACGACAGGCTCTACGGCGGAAGCGGGATCGACGCCTCTCTCTTCGGTGCGACGGGTGTCGACAGGATTTTCGGAGAGGATGGCGACGACCTATCTCTTGTCGGCGGATCCGGCAGAGACACGCTTCTCGGCGGCAGCGGGAATGACTCTTTTCTTCTTGGAGGCGAGGGGGTCGATAGCATTTTCGGTGGCAGCGGAATTGATTTCAGCTTCATTGGAGACAGCGGAATTGACGCTCTTTATGGGGGGAGCAGCTATGATAACCGATTCTACGGGGGGTCTGGCGGCGACAAGCTTTTCGGTGGAGGAGGGGACGATCTTTTCTTTGTTGGAAACCAAGGAGATGACGTTCTTGAAGGGGGAACCGGTGGCGACAGGCAGCACATAGGCGGATCGGGCTCCGACACTTTGTATGGTGGCAGCGGTAAAGATACGAGCCTCCAGGGAGGATCGGGCGCGGACGTTGTTCACGGTGATTTTGGCTACGACTACTTCTTCTTTGGCGGCCACGGGAGTGACCTCCTCTTTGGTGGTACAGGCAGTGATTGGAGGTTTTTTGGCGGCTCTGAATCCGACTCCTTAAGCGGTCAAAGCGGTGGCGATCGGTACTTTCACGGCGGCTCTGGAGCCGACACTCTCTACGGCGGCGACGGGGACGACAGGTTCTTTAGAGGCAACGACGGCGACGACCGCCTTTTTGGCGGAAGTGGTGATGATCAGGGATTCTCAGGCGGATCGGGGAGCGACATCTTCTATGGAGGCACCGGCGGTTACGATGGCTTTAGCGGTGACACGGGGCATGACAGAGTGTTCGGTGGAGACGGACCCGACCGTCTTTTCGGCGGTGATGATGGCGATACCTTGATCGGCGGGGCAGGCTCCGACACCCTTTACGGCGACAGCGGTGACGACCTCTTTGTCGTGACGATACAATCCGACTTCGACAGCTATATCTACGACGGACGCTCCGGAACGGATACCCTCGATCTGGCACCTGGTGTCACCATTCCCGGTACGGGCCTTCTTATCAGCATCGAAGTAACCATCTGATGTAGCGTGACAGCCATCAGCCGCCTAAACTGGTCCCATTAAGCAGCTGGGAGCCAGATCTTGGCTCCCAGCTGTAAAATTTTTCTGTCTTGTTGCGTCAGATGAACACAAAGTCGGTCGAGGTGAGCTGGTCGGCGTCGGTGATGCCACCGAGGCCGATCTCGAAGTCCGCGCTGCCGTCACCGTCCGAATCGACCTCGACGTACTCGCTGCTGTCATCGAAGCGCGCTTGCGGTCCGGTGGCGTCGAAAGTAGCTCCACCAATCCAAGTCCCATCGGACTCGTCGACTTGAAGCAGCAGCAGATCACCTGCCGCCGGCGACGTCACATGCGAAACGAAGTCGGTGATCGTGGCTTCCAGCCCACTGCCGGGATAGTCGAAATAGAAAGTATCTTGATTGTTTCCGCCGCTCAAGGTATCGGTACCAGTACCACCCGAAAGGTAGTCATTCCCGGCTCCGCCTGAAAGGACGTCGGCTCCGGAGCTGCCGAACAAGCGATCGTCACCGCCGTCTCCATAGACGAGATCCGCGCCGGTCGCACCATCGACGGTGTCCGCATCGGCACCGCCATAGAGCGTGTCGGCCTGATCGTTGCCATAGATAGAATCGTTGCCGTCTTGACCGCGGACCGTGTCGCTGCCGACAAACCCCTCCAAGAGGTCTCTACCGCCGCCGCCACGAATGCTGTCGTCACCAAAACTGCCGACAATCGTGTCTTGGCCGTTGTTGCCTTGGAGCTCGTCGTTGCCGAAGTCTCCATAGATCAGATCTACTCCGCCGCCCCCGACAATGGAGTCATCGCCGGTTCCTCCGTAGGCTAGGTCTCCATCGCCTTGGCCGAACAGGCTGTCGTTACCGGAATCTCCATCCAGTGTGTCGGCGTCGGCTCCGCCGCGAAGGGTATCGGCCCCTGACTCGCCAATGAGGGTATCTGCCCCATTCTGCCCGAGAAAGGTATCGTCCCCAGGGCTGCCATAGACGGTATCAGCACCGTCGCCACCCTTGACGATCTGGCCCTGGATGGCGGACGCAGCGATTTGATCGTTCCCATCACCGCCAAAAACCGTATTGCGCCCCACCGCAGCAATCAGAAAGTCGTCGCCTGAGCCACCGTTGAGTATGTCGTCACCGAAGGTGCCGTTAAGCGTGTCGTTCCCGGTGGCACCGAAGAGTGTATCGTCGCCGCTGTCACCGTTGACGGTGTCGTTGCCGCCGCGTCCCAACACACGGTCGTTGCCGGAGTTGGCGGTGATGAAGTCCGCCGTGCTGGTCCCGAAGATGGTTTGTGTGAAGGGATCACCATAGATTGTCGCCATTGTGGCCTCCTCCTTGTTGGAAGCATTCGTTGCCGTTGCGGCGGACTTTGAAAAAGAAGGCAAACCAATCCGCATTGCCGCCGATTAGGATAGAAGTCAAATGGCATTGCCCCCAAGCACGCCGACAGATCCTGCAACCCGATTCTGCCGACAGTGCGCCTCTCAACAACCAAACTATGCTACAGATTGCAGCCTTTGGCAAATGTGAGGGGTGCGATGGCCGTCAATCGGCGGCAAGGGCCGGCCACCCCTGGTCGACCGAAGGCTAGCAAGCCCTCTTGGTGGGGCCTCGGTCTTTCAGGTTTACCCGTCGAAGAGCAAACGGTGAGGCTGGGTTCAGCCAGCCCCCCGTTGGCGTTCGGTTGCACGGGCTCAAATGAACACGAAATCCGTCGAGGTTAGCTGGTCGGCATCGGTGATGCCGGCGAGGCCGATCTCGAAGTCGGCGGTGCCGTCGCCGTCCGAATCGACCTCGACGTATTCGGAACTCTCGTCGAAGCGGGCCTGAGGCGCAGAGCCGTCGAAGGTGGCACCTCCAATCCAGGCCGGGTTCGCTCCGGTGACCTGGAGCCTGAGGAGGTCGGCGTCACCCGGGTCGGTCACATTGGAGACGAAATCGGTGATGGTGGCCTCCAGTCCGCTGCCGGATTGGCCGAAGTAGAAGGTGTCCTGGCCTATCCCGCCGGTCAGAGTGTCCGTTCCGGTGCCTCCTCGTATGTAGTCGTCACCTTGACCGCCGAAGAGGACATCCTCGGCAGTGCCGCCGAACAGGCGATCGTTGCCGCCGTCACCATAGAGGAGATCATCGCCGCCTTCGCCATAGACGTTGTCCGCATCGGCGCCGCCGTAGACCGTATCGTTCGACGCGCCGCCGTACATAAAGTCGCCGCCGTCTTGACCACGGATTACATCACTTCCGTCGGCGCCGATCAGTAGGTCGCCCACACCACCGCCGCGCAGGTCGTCGTTGCCGACCCCACCGTCCAGCGTGTCGAGGCCGTTGTTGCCTTGCAGCTCGTCGGCGCCGTTTCCACCATAGATGAGGTCGCTACCGCCGCCGCCGACGATCGAATCGTCGCCGAATGAGCCCAGTGCGTAATCGTCGCCGCCCTGCCCGAACATGCTGTCGTTTCCGGACGCACCGTAGAGAGTGTCGTTGTCGGCACCGCCTCGTAACAGGTCGTCTCCGTTCACCCCGTAGAGCGTGTCAAGACCGGCTTGCCCGAGGAGGGTGTCCGCGTCATCCGGGGATACAGGATCCCCAAAGTCCGCGCCAAAGAGAGTGTCATTGCCGGCACCGCCCTTGGCAAAATCTGCGCCGGTTTCGCCCAAAATGAAGTCATCGCCGTCTACGCCGAACAGAGAATCATTCTGTTCGCCCCCGTACAAAAAGTCGTCACCGCTATTGCCGAACAGTGAGTCGAAACCGGACTGGCCGCGCATCTGGTCAGTTCCGGAGTTGCCTATTAGGGTATCATTCCCTGGCCCGGCATAAACGTGATCAATTCCATCTCGTCCAACGATACGGTCGTTCCCGCTTTTGCCATAGATGAAGTCGGCCTGGTTGCCACCATAGAGATACTCGGAAGTTGAATTTCCATAGATCACTGCCATTGTCCGTTCCTCCTGGTCCAACGCACCGCCGGCAGTTGCCGCGGGTAATTGAGACTTTGTCTGCAGTTCTTATCCCGACATCTCCCAACAACGCCCAATCAGTGCTGTAGGGGCTGCCCCGTCTCCTCATCAGCAGCTTTCCGACCGGCGCTGATGGGATCGTCCTGATAGCTGATCAAACTATGACGCACAGATTGAGATTTGCCAATAACTTCAGCGCAGGTCGGCCAATCACTGGCGCAAGCGGTCTTCCGACGTGAATTTGCACTGGCTGGGATGACCTGTGAGGTCTCTCGCTCCCCCCAGACATCGTCCTCGATCCAGAGAGGCGACGACCGATCAAAATAAATGTCGGAACAAGTAAATGATATTTGGATTTTTATCTTGATTTTTCAAATTAAAAACAACATTGTAGAGTATAACTAACATTCTAATGGGACCAATGCACGCTTGATGTTGACTATTATTAAGATCACATTGGCCATCAGGAGGTTGGATGGGGTCCAGAGATTCGGCGGTGCAATGCCCTCCTCGCCAGGAACAGGGGGGGATGGCTTCAGCGTGGCGACAGGGGCGGTCCCCGCGTCCAAGCAAGCAGTGACGGCGCTCAATACCATCCGCGCTTGATGTCTGCGCCCAGGGTCTCCGCATAGACATCGATCCGCCGGTCGCGCAGCACCTGGTTGAAGTCGTTCCAGTTGCGCTTGCGCCGGGCGTCGGAGAGGTTGACCTCGGCGATCAGGATCTCTTCGCAGTCCTCGCTGGCCGGGCCCGCGAGTGGCCAGCCGGTGTGGCTGACCAAGAGGCTGCTGCCGATGAAGGGCTGGCCGCGCTCGGTGCCGATGCGGTCGGCGGCGGCGACGAACATGGAGTTGGCGTGCGCGCCGGCCATCGCCAGGATGTTGGACATTTTCGGGAGCTGGCCGGGCTGTTCCGGCATGGGTACCCAGTTGGTCGGCACGCAGAGCACGTCGGCGCCCTGCAGGGCGGCCAGGCGAAAGACTTCGGGAAACCAGATGTCGTAGCAGACCGCCACCGCGATGCGGCCGATGTCACTGTGGAACACCGGCACGCCCAGATTGCCGGGCTCGAAGAAGAGGTTCTCGGCCGCCCAGAGGTGGTTCTTGCGGTAGGTGCCGATGTGGCCCTTAGGCCCGATCACCACTGCGGAATTGTAGAGCGCGCGGCCCTCGCGCTCGGAGATTCCGGCGACCAAGTGCAGGCCATGGCGCGCAGCCGCCTTGGACCAGGCGCGGCAGGTGGGGCCGTCGGGGATCTCCTCGGCCAAGTCCTGCGCCTCGGCGCGGGTCTCGAAGACGTAGCCGCTGTTGCACAGCTCCGGCAGGACCACCAGGGTGGCGCCGGCCTTGCCGGCCTGCTCGATCATCTCCAGGCTGCGTTTCAGGTTGCGATCCTTCTCGCCGACCCGGGGTTCCATCTGCAGGCAGGCGATGCGGACCTTACTTTCGGCATCTGGCATGGGCTTGCCCCCCTCCTTAGACCGATAGGTGCTCGGTGATCCTTGCGGCGGCATCGGGCGCGTCGCTGCGGCCCTGGTCGTCGATCTCACCCAGCTTCAGGACCGCCCAGCGGTCGACGACCTGGAGCGCGAAGCGGACGTTCTGCTCGACCAGCAGCATGGCAACGCCCGTACGTGTCCGCTGTGCCGACAAGGCCTCGGCCAGGCGCTCGATGATCGAAGGCTGCAGGCCCTCGGTGATCTCGTCGACCAGCATCAGCTTGGGCCGGGCCATCAGCGCGCGGGCGATCAGCAGCATCTTCTGCTCGCCGCCGGAAAGCGTGCCTGCGCGCTGGCTTAGACGCTCCAGGAGGAAGGGAAAGACCTCGCCGACGCGCTGCAGTTCCTCGTCGAACCAGGCGGCCTCCGGCTGGCCCAGGCGCAGGTTGTTGGCGACGCTCAGGTCTTGGAAGATGGCTTGTTCCTGCGGCGTGTAGGCGATGGCCTTGCGCGCGATGCGATGCGGCGGCTTGTTGGTGACGTCTTCTCCGTCGAGGTTCACCCGCCCCTCGCGCGCCGGCAGGAAGCCCATCACGGTCTTCAAGAAGGTGCTCTTGCCCATGCCGTTCTTGCCGAGCAGCGCAACGATTTCGCCAGGCGCCACGGCTAGGCTGACGCCGCGCACCACGATCGCCTCGCCATAGCCGCTGGAAAGGCCGGTGACGGCCAAGGTCGGCTGATCGCTCATTGCCGCTCATCCCCGACGTCCAGGGCGGAGCCGGCATAGATGTTGCGCACCAGCTCGGAGCCCACGACCTCCTCCACCGAACCGTCGAGCGCGATCTGACCCTGGTGCAGAACGATCACCCGCGAGCTGATGTCGCGCACGAAGTCGAGGTCATGCTCGACCAGCAGGATGCTCAAGCGGTCGCGTTCGGTAAGCGAGGTCAGGATCGCGCCGATCCGCTCGCGCTCGACGCGGGTCAAGCCGGCGGTCGGCTCGTCCAGCAAGACGATGCGCGGCTCGAGTGCCAGCACCATGGCAAGCTCCAACGCCTGCTTCTGGCCGTGCGCCAGGTGCCGTGCCTCGGTGTCCAGGCTTTCGGCCAATCCGGTCTCTTCGACGATCCTAAGCGCTGCCTCCGGCAGGCGAAGCGAGAGATCGCTGGTCCAGAGCGAGGGTGATTCCAGGCGGTAGCGGGAGACCCGCAGGCACTCTGCGACGGTCAGGGTCGCGAAGACGTTGGCGGCCTGGAACTTGCGCCCGATCCCTAGCGCCACGCAGGCGTTCGGCGGCCAGCGCCCCATGGTTCTGCCGAAGACCTCGATCTCGCCGCCGGAGCGCTCGCGGCCGTCGGCCAGGCAGCGGATCAAGGTGGTCTTGCCGGCGCCGTTGGGGCCGACCAGGCTCAAGAGCTCGCCCTCTTCGGCGGTGAAGTCGATGCCTTGCAGCACCCGCAGGCTGCCGAAGCGGCGGTGGACGCCGCGCACGACCAAGGGCTGGCCCGACTGCTGCCGGGCCTTGCGAGAGGGTGCTGCCTCCAGCGTCGGCGTGTCGACAGCGCGCTTTCGGCCGGGCAGCAGGCGCCGCCAGGCCTTGGTCACCAGTGGCATGAAGCCTTGCGGCAGGGCAACGATGACGGCCACGAAGAGGACGCCGACCACCAGCTTCCAATAGAAGGGCAGGCTGCCGGAGAGGTAAGAGCTGGTGACGTCGATGACGATGGCGCCGATGACCGGGCCGATCAGGGTGCCGCGGCCGCCCAGCGCGACCCAGATCAAGAGCTCGGTGCCCAAGAGAAAGCCTGTCAGCTCCGGCGCCACCACGTTGGTGAAGGCGGCATAGCCGAAGCCGGCGATGGCGCCTATGGCGCCAGCCACGACCAGCAGCAGGATCTTGATGCGCGAGACCGGAATGCCGAGGTAGGCGCAGCGCGTCTCGTTCTCTTTGATCGCGACCAAGACCCGGCCCATGTCGGAGCGCACGAAGAGCCAGGCAAGGCAGGTCACCACCACCAGGAAGGCGCCGGCGATCCAGAACCAGGTCTCGACCGACCAGTAGTAGGTTGGAAAGCCGGAAAGCCCGCTTGAGGAGCCGGTGGTTCTCCCCCCGGCGAAGACCACTTGGGTCAGGATGATCGGCAAGGCCAAGGTGACGATGGAGGCATAGAGCGGTGATGCCCCGTGGTAGAAGGCGAGCCAGCCGGCCAATCCGGCCACCGCCATGGCGGCGACGATCCCCAAGCCCAGCGCGATCAGCGCCCAGTCGGCGCCGAAGCCCCAGTGGGTGAAGACCAGAGCGCAGGCATAGGCGCCGATGCCGAAGAAGGCGGACTGCCCGAAGGTCAGGATCCCGGTGAAGCCCCACAGCAGATCGACGGTGAGCGCCAGGGCCGCCAGCAGCAAGGCGCGAATCAGAATGTTGACCGAGTAGGTGTCCAGCAGGAAGGGCGCCACGCCAAGGACCAGCAAGGCCGCTGTGCCGGCCTTGAGGACGGTCCCCAGGTCAGAGCGCCGCCGTGCCTTGGCCGCGGCCCGCGACGGGGGAGGGGTGTCTGCGCGCTCAGCCACTGAACAGGCCTTGTGGTCGGATACGCAAGGTCACCGCGGCCAGGACCACGATGGTGAGGCCGCCCAGAATGGCGCTGACGTAGGTGCTGACCACGACCTGGGCGCCGCCGAAGATGAAGGAGGCGACGATCAGGCCGGGAATGGAGATGCCGGAGACCAGCACCAGCATGAAGGAGTTCACCAGCCAGGGCAGGCCCAGATTGGGGTCGACCGAGATCAAGGGCGTGATCATCGCGCCCGCCATGGAGGCCAAGGCCGCGCCCAGCCCGAAGGTGGTAAGGCGCACGCGGGTGCTGTCGATGCCGAGCCCGCGCGCCAGGTCCTCGTTCATGATGACCGCGCGGGCGTTGAGGCCGAAGCGGGTGAAGTAGAGCAGGCCGGTCAAGGCGATCGCCAGGACGAAGGCCAAGACGACCAGCACCAGGCGGTAGGTGGAGTAGGAATGGCCGAGGAAGTCGATGGCCCCCGAGACCGGGCTCTCGACGAACTGCACCTCGCGCCCGAAGCCGATGGTGATCAGCTGGCCGATGATGATGCCCAGGCCCCAGGTCGCCAGGATCGCATCCAGCGGGCGGGCATAGAGCGGCCGCACGATGGTGCGCTCCACCACCAGTCCTAAGAGAAAGCCGACCAGGGCGGCGAAGGGGATCGTCAGCCAAGAGTTCAAGCCCAGCTGGGTGATGACGTAGGCGGCATAGCCGCCGATGGTGAGAAAGGCGCTGTGGGCGAAGTTGATCAGCTTCATGACGCCCAGAATGATCATGAGCCCGCTGGCGACGGCGAAGAGGATCGCCGCGGTGGTCACGATATCGAGCAGCAGCACGCCCACAGACCCAATCCCCCCGGAGAGCTCGGCGGCCGTGGTGCGGATCGGACGGATGGTCCCCATCCGTCCGTGAATCCGCCCCACCAACCTGTCGAGTTAGTGGGCCGATTCACGCAACGCTTGGGACTCAAGCGTTGCGATCGGACCACTTGGATCGACCGGCCCAAGTCAGACTAGACAATCAGCATAGACTGACGGGGCCGGTCGACAACAGTGCTGGATCAGAGATTAGGGCATTGCTCGCCCGGGTCGACGTCCTGGAAGCTGTCGATCAGCCGGATGCCGCCATCCGCCTGGACCTGGGCCAGATACATGGTCAGCGGCGCATGGCGCTGCTTGTTCATCTGGATCTTGCCGCGCGGGCCCTGGAAGGCGACGTCGTCCAGCGCCTCGATGACCGCTTCCGCGTCGGTCGTGCCGGCCTTCTCGACCGCCAGCTTATAGAGGTAGACGCCCTCGTACTGCGGCACCGAGAGGTCGTTCGGCGTCTTCAGGTCGTCGCCGAAGTGAGCCTTCATGTTCGCCAGGAAGTCCTGGTTCTCTTTGCTCGGGATATCGGTGATGTAGGAGGCGGAGATGTAGATGCCGGCAGCGTCGGCCCCCATGTTGCGGGCCGTGCCCTCATCGACTGCCAGGTTGCCGTAGGGAATGTCGACGCCAGCAGCCCGCAGCTGTTTGGTTAGCGTCACGTTGGGTGCGCCGCCCGCCGTCGAGGTGATCAGCGCGTCGGCGCCCGAGGACTTGAGCTTGCTGATGATGGCGGTCCAGTCGGTGCCGTCCATGGGCAAGTACTCCTCGCCCAGGACCTCACCGCCCTTGGAATCGATGTAGGCGCGGGTGAACTCCAGCATGCCACGGCCGAAGGCATAGTCGCTGCCGACCAGGAAGAAGGTCTTCGCGCCCTCCTTCTCCATGAAGTGATCGACGATTGGGGCAACCTGCTGCTCCGGCACCCAGGCATTGACGTAGAGCCAGGGGCTGCAGGAGCGGCCTTCGTAGAACGAGGTATAGATGAAGGGCACCTTGCCCCGGTTGACGATCGGCAGGCCGGCATTGCGTGCGGCCGAGGTCTCCATCGAGATCAGCACGTCGACCTCTTTCTGGAACACCAGGGAATCGAAGGCCTTCTGGGCGCCTTGCGCACCGCTGCCGTCGTCGGCCACGACCAGCTCTAGCGGACGGCCGAGCACGCCGCCGGCCTCGTTGATCTCTGCGACCGCCAGCTCGGCAGCCTGCACCACCGAGGGCGCGACCACGCTGTTGGCGCCGCTAAGGCCGACGGGAACGCCGATCTTGATGGGCTCTTGGGCCGCAAGGCTGCCGCCAAATCCGAGAGCTGCGGCGAACACCACCGTGCCCGTCCAGGTGCCTAACCGTCGAATTGTCATTGATCGCTCCTTCCTCTCTGCTGGTCGTCTATTCGAGCCGTTTTTCGGCTCTGCAATAGCTTCTCGCTCAGGCGCCGCTAGGGCTTTGCCCGGCAAGGCACAGCGGATTGCGGTGCTTCGTTGCCTGCTCCCCCGTGATTGCGGGTGAGCCGCCTCCGCTGGGCGGTCGCTTCTTGTGGTCACCGTCCGTTGCCGGTTATGGTTCCAGTCGAATGACAGATAGTCAAGCGACTTGACTAACAGGAATGTCACTCGAACGGTGTGGCTCTCACCCGGGCTGCTGAGGGTCTGCAACCTGTAGGGACTGCCGTTGCCGCCGGCACCGAAAGGGAATTGCGAAGGAGTGCTCGCGAGCCAATGAAGGGAACGGAGTTCAACGCGCTGGGCACGAAGTTGCGCTTTGCCAGGCGGGCCAAGCGTATGCGGCTGAAAGACGTCGCCTCCGAGGTCGGCTGCTCTGAAAGCCTGCTGTCCAAGATCGAATGCGACAAGGTCACCCCGTCGCTCCACACCTTGCATCGCATCGTTTCCGTTCTCGACACCTCCATTGCCTCCTTGTTCAGCGATCCTGCTGCTGACGAGGTCACGCTCTACCGGCGTGGCGAACGGCCGGTGATCCTGGTCGACCCGGCCGAGAGCTCAGGGCCCATTCGACTGGAGCGCCTGACGCCCTATGCCGAAGATCAGGCCTTGGAAGGCAATGTCCATGTAGTCAGCCCCGGAGCCACCAACGGCGGCGAGATCAAGCACGTCGGCGAAGAGGTCGGCTATGTGCTGGAGGGCGAATTCGAGCTGACGGTCGGCAGCACCACCTATTCCTTGAAGCCAGGCGATTCCTTCTTTTTCCGCTCCGAGCTTCCGCACAGCTACCGCAACCCGGGCAAGGTCGAGGCGCGCGTCCTCTGGGTCAACGCACCGCCGACCTTCTAGACGAGTTCTTAGCCCGCAATTCCCGATGCGGACCGTCCCCTCCTCAGAGGGTGATCTTCAGAGATCTGGTCAGACCGTTTTTGATTCTATGTCCGGCCTGTTTGCGCTCGGGTGCTTGAATGCTGGCTTGATCGTCGCTGCTGTCGCCAGCACTGTCATCGAAGGGAATGCAAATGGAGAATTCCGGAGCAATCACCTTGGGTGACTGGGACGCGGAATACGATCTCATCATCATGGGAGCCGGCCCCGGCGGGATGTGCACCGCGCTGGTGGCAGCGTTGGAAGGGCTGCGCCCCTTGTTGATCGAGAAATCCGACCAGGTGGGCGGGACCGGGGCGACATCGGCCGGCACGATCTGGATTCCGGGGAACCGGCCCAGCCTTGCTGCCGGTTTCGATGATGATGCAAAGAAGGCCGCGACCTATCTCGACCAGCTCATCGGTGTTCCGGATGAGACAGGTCTGCGGCAGGCCTATCTCGACACGGGTCCCGAGGTGGTGGACTATCTGAACGATAGAACCGACGTGCGTTTCGTCCCCATCGGCAAGCATCCCGACTATCGCGACATGGAAGGTGCTGCCGTCTATGGCCGCGCGCTCGGGCCGGCCATGTTCGACGGGCGAAAGCTTGGGCGCGATTTCAAGCACCTCCGCTGGCCGATCCCCGAGTTTCTGGTGCTCGGCGGGATGATGGTCTCGAGGGTCGACTTTCCCCACCTGGTCAATCGCTACCGCAGTCTCGAGAGCTTTGCTTACTCGGCGAAGCTTGCACTGCGCTACATGACGGACCTGCTACGCTACCCGCGCGGCACGCGGCTCGTCATGGGCAACGCGCTTGTCGCGCGGCTCTACTACAGCTTGAAGAACCAAGGCGTGCCGGTCTGGCTCACTTCCCGGGTGAGCGAGATCCTTTGGGAAGACGGCGCGGTCATTGGCGCCGTTGTTACATCCGAAGAGGGGGCAAGGCGCATCCGCGCACCGAAGGGCGTCGTCTCCGCCACCGGCGGGTTCGGGCACAATCGCAAAATGCGTGAGGACTTCATGCCCACGCCGACACCGCCCCACTCGATGGCGTTTGCCAGCAACACAGGGGACGGGTTGGAGCTTCTCTTGCAGAATGGGGGCGCCATCGCCCCGGAACCGGCCAGGACGGGCGGTCTCTGGGCCCCGGTGTCGCTGGTGCGTCGGTCCGATGGCAGCCTCGGGCGCTACCCGCATCTCGTGCTGGACCGGGCCAAGCCCGGGCTGATCGCCGTCAATGCGAGCGGACGGCGTTTCGTGAACGAGGCGGCATCGTACCACGATTTCGTACAGGCGATGTATGCGGCCAATGCCAGGCTCAACAAGATCTCGGCCCATCTGATATGCGAGGCCTCCTTCGTCACGAAATACGGCCTGGGGAATGTCCATCCGGGCACGACGAGGCTCGATCGGTTCGAGAAGGAGGACTATCTGAAGACGGCAACCACCCTCGAAGAGCTGGCCCAGAAGATTGGCGTCGACGCCCAGACCCTTCGCGGCACTGTCGAGCGCTACAATGCCCTGGCGCGCGAGGGCAGGGACCAAGACTTCGGCAAGGGCGACACGGAGCTAAACCGCTTCAACGGCGATCCCGACAATCGGCCGAACCCCTGCCTGAAGCCGATTGAAACCGCCCCTTTCGTGGCGCTCGAAGTCTGGCCCGCGGAAATCGCGACCTGCACCGGGGTGGCCACGAACGCCGACGCCCAGGTGCTGGACGAGCACGGTCAGCCGCTGGCAGGGCTCTATGCGGCGGGCAACGACATGGCATCGGTAATGCTCGGAACCTATCCCGGGCCCGGCAGCAATATCGGCCCGGCGCTGGTCTTCGGCTACCGGGCCGCGATGCACGCTGCGGGCAAGCGGGCTAGGTGAGCCTAGGAGACTTCATTGATTGTCTGCAGAGTAGTGGCATGGGTAAGTGATGCCGGGGAGCACCGCCAAGGGGCGCCCGCCCAGGCCGCCGTGCCTGGTGGCTCATCGACATCGATGTGGCCAGTTGGAACGGCCGGTGATTGACCGTTCCTTCCGCATTCCAAGAGTCCTTCTCAGGTGAAGACGAAGTCGTTGGCGGTCAGCTGGTCTGCGCTGTCGATGTTGGCCAGGGTGACCGCGAGGTCGGTGATGGCATCGCCATCGGCATCGAGCTCGATGACGCCAACCCCGGAAGCGTTGAAGTCGAGGCGTGCCTCGGCACCGCCGCCGCCGGAGAAGTTGGCCTGGTCGATCCAGGTGCCGCTGCCTCCGGGCACCGCGAAGCGGAGCTCGTCGTCCTCTCCCAAGGCGGCACCGTAGAAGTCGTAGACGATCTCCTGGCCGTTGGCTTCGGCGGAATCGAACTCGAAGCTATCTCGGCCGCTACCCCCGTGGAGGCTATCGCCACCGGGGCTTCCGAAGAGCCGGTCGTCGCCGCTGCCGCCGAAGGCCATGTCATCGCCACTGCCGCCGTAGAGCCGGTCATCGCCCTCACCACCGTAGAGGCTGTCGTTTGCGCTGCGTCCGACCAGGCGGTCGCCGCCGTCCTCCCCGGACAGCAGATCGGATCCACTGGCGCCTCGAATGCGATTGTCGAAGCTGTTGCCGACACCGATCAGCGCGGCCTCGGCCAGGATCAGCTGCTCCAACTCCTGACCGGCCGCTAGCGTGAAGTTGATGAAGGCGGTCACCCGGTCGTCTCCGCCGCCGACCTCCTCTTCCAGGACGTCGCCGGCATTGTCCACGCGGAAGGAGTCGTCGCCGGATCCACCGACCATGAGATCGACCCCGCCGCCGCCGAAGAGACGGTCGGCGCCGTCCCCTCCATAGAGGCTGTCGGCGCCTCCGAACTCCAGAAGCAGGTCGTCACCGGAGCCACCGTAGGACAGGTCGTCACCCAGCAGGCCGCGTAGCTCATCGGTGCCGGAACCACCGAACAGCGTGTTTCCGGCAGTGTTTCCGCGCAGCGTGTTGTCAAGCTCGTTGCCGGCGGCAGCCAAGGCCCCAGCACCCTTGTTCAGCCTCAGCTCTTCGACCTCCTGACCGGCGCCCAAGGTGAAGGAGACAGCGCTCAGCACCTTGTCGCTGCCGCCGCCGACCGCTTCAAGCACGCTGTCGCCGGCGGTCTCGACCCGGAAGGTATCGTCACCAGACCCGCCCAGCAGGGTGTTCGCGCCGCTGCGCCCGACAAGAAGATCGTCACCGGAGTCACCGGACAGGCTGTCTGCGCCGCTGTCACCGAAAAGGCGGTCGGCCGCGTCTCCGCCATAGACCTTGTCGTCGCCGTCAGAGCCACGAGCGACATCGGCTGCCGAGTCACCATAGACTCGGTCGTCACCGTCGCCTCCCTTGAGCGCCCTGTCTTCCCCGCTTCCACCGAAGACGAAGTCACTGCCGTCACCGCCCTGCAGGCTGCGATCGTCACCGTCGCCCCCATAGAGGCGGTCACTGCCACCATCACCGAAGAGAACGCTGTCCGCGCCAGAGTCCCCCCGGACTGTATCGCTGCTGCCTCCTCCAAACAGCCGTTGATCGGCCCCGCTGCTGCCGTAGAGCTTGTCGAGGCCACCGCCGCCGGATAAGGAGAGATCGTCGCCTTGGCCGCCGAAGATCCTATCGGGTCCATCGTCGCCGAAGAGGCCCGTATCGTTGCCAGACCCTCCCTGCAGCAGGTCGCCGTCGACACCGCCGTAGAGATCGCGGTCCACGCCGGTTCCGCCGAAAAGCTCGTCAGATCCACTATCTCCCTCCAAGAAGAAGTCGTCTCCTTCGTAGCCGTACAGGGTATCGGCGCCGCTACGCCCGGATAGATTACCGTCGTTCCCGTAGCCCCCGTCCACGACATCATCGCCACTGCCGCCCTCGAGCAGATAGTCATTCCCGTAGTCACCGACTATCTTGTCGTTCCCTGAACCTCCGTAGAGATAGCGATCTATCCCGCTATTGCCTCTGAGATAGTCATCCCCTTTACCGCCTTCCAGATAAGAGTCGTTCCCATCGCCGCCGCGAAGGCTGTCGCTGCCGCTTTCGCCAAAGATGCCGGAATCGTTGCCGGCGTCCGCAAAGACTCTGTCGGCTCCCGAACCGCCGTAGAGAGAGACGTCGTTTCCGCTGCCGGCTCCGATGACATCGTCTCCCTTGCCACCGAAGATCCTATCCGCGCCTGAGCGGCCGAAGAGGGAGGAGTCGTTCCCGCTGTTTCCAAGAATGCGGTCGTTGCCGTCCCCCCCAACCAGAAAGACATCGTCCCCACTGCCACCGGACAGCGTGTCGGCCCCCTCGTCTCCGAAGAGGGCGCTGTCGTTGCCATCGTCGCCGAAGAGGCTGTCGGCACCGGACCCGCCGAAGAGCGAGGCGTCAGTCCCGCTGCCACCGTAGACGCGATCGTCCCCGTCGCCGCCGTACAGCTCAAGATCTGCGCTACTGCCGCCTGATAGCGTGTCGTTGTCCTGTTCGCCGAAGAGGCCGGCGTCGTCACCATCGTCGCCGGCGATGCTGTCGGCACCGGACCCGCCGAAGAGCGAGGCATCGGTCCCGCTGCCGCCGTAGACGCGATCCTCTCCGTCGCCGCCGTCGAGGTTGGAATCGGCTCCGCTGCCACCGGATAGGGTATCGGCGCCCTCACCACCGTAATGTGCGCTGTCATCGCCCTGGTCACCGTAGAGGCTGTCCGCGCCCTCATCGCCGGTGAGATCGCTGTCGGCGCCGCTGCCGCCGAAAATCCCGTCGTTCTCGGCGCCTCCGAAAAGCCGTGTGTCGTTCCCGCTCAGCCCATAGATACGATCGTCGCCGCCCAGTCCGTAGAGGCAGTCGACCATGGAGGTCCCGACCAAGGTGTCGGAGGCACTGGTGCCAATCTGGCCGTAGAGCTCAATCGACTGCAAGACCACGCCGGCCGGCAAGGTGACGCCTGCGGAGAGCAGGAGCTTGTCGACACCGCTGCCGCCGTCCAGCGTTTCGCCGGCCAGGAGTTCGGCTTGATCCAAGACCACAAAGACATCAGACCCGCTGTCGCCATACTGCAGGTCGACGCCGGAACCACCATAGAGCGTGTCGTCGCCAAGCCCGCCGAAGAGCCCGCTGTCGTCACCGCGACCGCCATAGAGACTGTCGCTACCCGACCCTCCGAAGAGAGCAGTGTCGTCGTCGATACCACCGAAGACGGCGTCCTGGCCGCTGCCTCCGATCAGGCTGAGATCCGCGCCCTCCTTACCAAGAATGCTGTCGTCCCCGCCAGCGCCCCGCAGCAGGGTGTCTGCGCGCAATCCGCCGTAGATAGAATCCGCGCCTTCGTCGCCGTAGAGCTGATAGTCGGAGCCGTCGCCACCTGCTATCCGGTCGTCGCCGTTGCCACCAAACTGGAAGCTGTCGTCGCCACCGGCGCCATAGAGATGATCGTCGCCTGCATCTCCGTACAAGCGACCGTCGCCGGCCGCATCGCCATAGACGCGGTCCGTGCCGGAGCCACCTCTAAGCGAAAAGTCGCTTCCACTGCCCCCAAAAACGAGATCGCTGCCGCTGCCGCCCAAGAGGACCTGATCGGTGGCCATGCCGCCATAGAGGGAGTCGGCGCCTAGGCCTCCGAGCAAGCTGCGATCTTGTCCGACGCCACCCCGAACTTCGTCTGCACCGCTTCCGCCCGACAGAGAGAGGTCATTACCGGTTCGCCCAAAGACCGTGTCGCTGCCGCCGTCACCGTGGAGCGCGGTATCGTTTCCGGCACTACCGTCGACTCGATCGTCGCCATCGCCGCCATAGAGCAAGGAATCAGCCCCGGCGCCTCCATAGAGAGTGTCAGTGTCACCGCCGCCATAAACCATGGCGTCAGCGCCGCTGTTTCCGTTCAGGGTGTCCGCGCCGGCTTCACCGCGCAGCACAGCGTCAGCGTTGTCGCCGCCCGAGATGATATCATCGTTGTCGCCACCCAACAGGCTCACGTCGGCACCGCTTCCACCGTAAAGAGAATCGTTGCCGACTCCCCCGGAGAGAACGCTGTCTGCGCCGCTCCCACCGTAGAGCCCGTCGCTTCCCTGGACGCCCGACAAGCTGGTGTCATTGCCGTCACCACCGGTCAGTGTGTCGGCATCTTCCCAGCCGAAGAGGCTGACATCCGCACCGCTTCCGCCGGCGAGGGTATCCTGGCCGTCACCGCCAAAGAGGACGCTATCGGCACCGCTACCGCCGTAGACCTTGTCGCTTGCTTGCGCGCCGATCAGGCTGAGGTCGTCGCCGTCGCCTCCATAGACCCTGTCGGCGCCACTGCCGCCGTAGAGCCCCGTGTCGGCACCACTTTGGCCGTCCAGGGTGTCGGCGCCGCTTTCGCCGTAAAGGCCCGTATCGGCACCACTGCCGCCGTCGAGGGTGTCGTCACCGTTACCGCCGTCGAGGAGTACGTCATCGCCATCGCCGCCATAGAGCGAATCGCCCCCCTCGCCGCCGGAGAGGTTGCTATCCGCACCATCGTCTCCCGAGAGCACATCCGCGTCGCCACCGCCATCGAGGAAACTATCGTCGCCCGCGCCGGCCGAGAGCGTGTCGGTCCCAGAACCGCCGACAAGCGACGCATCCGCGCCGTCGCCGCCAAAGACATCGTCGTTGCCTTGGTCTCCGAAAAGACTGCTGTCGTCTCCTTCTCCTCCGTAGAGAGAGTCCTGGTTTGCGCCGCCGAAGAAGCTGGCGTCCTGGCCGCTGCCACCATAGAGAAGGTCGTCGCCAGGTGTCCCGCTGTTGAGGAGATCGTAGCCGCTGTCCCCATAGAACCCGCTATCGTCCCCGCTGTCGCCGGCAAGCGTGTCGTTTCCGCTATTGCCATAGAGGCCAACATCGCCTCCGAGACCCCCGAACAGGCTGTCTTCGCCACTGCCTCCAGCCAGGCTGGTGTCGTTCCCGGCGTTGCCCTCGATCCGATCGGCGCCGTCGTTCCCGAAAAGTGATAGGTCGCCGCCCGCACCGCCGTTGACACGGTCCGAACCGGCGCCGCCGGTCAAGCGCAGGTCACCGCCGCTCCCGCCGTAGACAGAGTCCGCACCGTTTGAGCCGAAGAGGTTCGTATCGTAGCCGCTTCCACCATAAATAGAATCACTGCCCGCATCGCCGAAGAGGCTGGTATCGTTGCCGTCATCGCCGGAGAGCGTGTCCGCATCCTCCCCACCCACGAGGCCCGTGTCATTACCTGAGCCACCATAGAGGCGATCCAGACCCGAGCCGCCGGCCAGGCTTACATCGTTGCCGCCATCGCCTAGGAGGAGGTCATCGCCGTCGTTGCCGTAGAGGCTGGTGTCGTCACCCGCACCGCCGGAGATGATATCTTCTCCCTGATATCCGGCCAGCCAGGTGTCGTTTCCACCGTCACCGTAAATGCTGTCGTCGTCGGCGCCGTAGAAGGCAGTCAGGTTGTCCACGCCAAAGAGGGCAATGTCGGTTCCATTGCCGCCAAAGATGGTATCGCTGCCGGTGCTGCCGTAGATTCGGCCGTCCCGCGCATCGCCGCCATAGATGAGATCGTTTGCCTCTCCGCCGACGAGGACTTCATCGTCACCTGTGCCGCCATAGAGCGTATCTGCGCCCTCGTCTCCATAGAGGCGCCTGTCGTCCCCGTCGTTGCCCGAAACGATGTCGCTGCCGGATTCCCCAGAGAGGCTCACATCGTCACCGCTTCCTCCTCGAAGCGTATCGTCGCCATCGTCTCCGAATAGGCTTGTATCGTTGCCGTCTTGACCAAGGACCAGGTCGGGACCGCTGGCACCGTGGAGCGCCGTATCATCTCCGGCAAAACTGGGATCTAGCGGTACAAGGAAGGCTTCCCCGCGAACTATGTCGGCGCCGCTTCCACCATAGAGGATGTAGTCACTTCCGGCGCCGCCATTTACGGTGTCGTCGCCATCACCTCCATAGAGATAGGTATCGTCTCCCGAACCGCCGTAGAGGGTGTCTACGTTCACGCCACCACCGAGGTCGTCGATACCGCTGCCACCATAGAGACGGTCGTCACCAGTCAATCCAAGCAGAAAGTCGTCGCCGCCCAGACCGTAGATTCTGTCTGCAGCGCTGGTGCCGATTAGGTTGTCGTTGACACCGTCAGAGCCGGTAATGTTCGCCATGATTCAGGTCCCCCGCGGAAGTCCGGTCCGGCGCACGCCGTTCACCACGAGGGTGTGATCGCGCCGGTAATCTTGCTTTTGCCGTCGACAGAAGTACTGTAATCGATTTGTTGCACAGGATCGGTCATGGGTGCTGACGACACCCCTTGTCACAATGTGTCTCCTGTTAATGGTATTCTTATGGATGCAGAAATCAAGGATTCTATTTTTACCTAACCATAAGGATAGGGGGGCTATACTTTTGATCAGGGGTGCTACCGTTAAGTTTTTCCCGGAAAGGTATCGTCATTTGAACGTTCTAGACGAGGTGTCTGTCGGTGGCATCACGCTACTTGGGAAGGGTGCCGGACCTTTCCGGGACAAAGAGATTGCTGTCGTGCCCGGGTGGCGGCGGCGATCCGACGCTCGAGAGCCTGAGAAAGGCGCACTTCAGATAGCGGTCTTTGCCACGTAAATGCGGTTCGCGACACTCTACTGCAGCCGCAGGTAGGCCCAGACGAGATCGAGGAAGCTGATTTCCGTGAAGTCGATCGAGGCGGCCCGGCCGACCGGACAGGTCTCGATACTGGAGGTGTCGTCCAGCGACAAGAGCACTTGTGCCGTGTCGGCGTCGTGTCCGCGCGCGATCGCTGCCAGATCTTCGGATGCCAGCTTTCCGGCCGCGCCGCGGGCGAGAATCACGCTGGCTTGGCGTTCCTTGGTCTCGCCTTCGACGATGATTTCCGCGGCCATCCCGGGCGTCACCAAGCCGACCAGCAAGTCGGACGCAGGGACGTCGATCAGGAGATCTCTGCAATCGATCCAGGACACGATCGGCGCACCGGCCGTTACCGCTGCACCTTCCCCGGCGATCCGGCTCCAGATGATGGCGCCGTCGGGTGCGGTCACCACCGCGCTGGAGAGGTCGCGGTAGCTTCTGAGCGCGGCGGAATGGTCCTGCTTCGCTTTTTCGAGCGCGGCCTTCGCCACCTCGACCCGTTCTATCGCCTTCTGGTGCTCCAGGCTGATGACATCCTCGCTCTGATAGGCCCAGTTGGGATTCTGCCCGTCGGCATCGATGTAGATGCCTTGGTTGGCCCAGCTGCGGCGCAACTGGTGCGTGGAGAGGTCGCGCTTCTTGGCCGCCAGGGCCTCTTCAATATCAAGGACTGTTTGGCGCTCCTGCTCCTCCGCCGCTGCGGAGACGTAGCCTCTGTCACTGAGCGCGGAGGCGCGCTTGACCGCTTCTTGGGCAAGGTGGAGCCGCTCGGTGAGAAAGGCGATCTCTTCCTTGAGGCCGGAAGATTCCAAATCCAGCTTGTCGGCGAAGGCCGCGGCGTAAGTGGTGGTTCGAGTTTGCCAGTCTGCGATCAGCTTCCTCATGTAGGTGTCATAGGCTTCAAGCTTCTCCAGTTCGGCTTCGGCTTCTTTGATTCTTGCCTCTGCGCGCAGGATGTCCCCACGATCGGCGTGCACGTTCTCGATCTCGACGATCCAGCCGGACGGATCGACTACGGCCCCCGGTATCGGCAAAGGGGTGACGATGTGGCCCTGGATCGGTGCCGTCGCATCGTTGATCCAGGTGGTGAGCGCCGCGTCTCGTGACAAAAAGATGTAGGCCGAAGGCGCGATTGTCAGGCCACCCACCGCCAGCAGAAGAATTGCGGCAAGGATCGTACCGGCCTTTCGCAGGCGGGACCTGAAGAGGGTTTGCTTGGAGTCGGTCATGATCGGGTCGGCGCTCGCTTCGCTGGGCGTCTCTGTCGTGGTTTGCGTTTCCGCTCGGTTCAGGTTCTCCGTCAGGCGTGTGGCCGTCAGCCGGAGCAGCATAATGCCAAGACGCGGGTGTTGAGCCAGAGTGCTCGCAATCTTCTTGCGCGGCAGTGTGTAGAGAAGGCTGTCCTCGAGCACGACGGCCGAGGAAGTACGTGTACCGGAGTAGGAGAAGAGCCCTACCTCGCCCAAAACCTCGCCCGGCCCCAGCTGCTTGCCGATCTCGGGCAAGTCGATCGTGCCGCGCTCGAGATAGAACAGCTCATCTGCCGCATCGCCCATACGGAAAAGAACCTCGCCCGCTGCTGCGGGGCGCTCCTTCATCACGGGCAGGATTGCGCTCGGAGAGAAGTCCTCGCTCAGGGCCTGTTCGGCTTGGCGGACCTCATTCCTCAATTCTAGCAGCCGAATGATGTTCAGCGGCAGCAGAAGCGCGTGCAGAATGAGGACTGGCGTCAGGTTCTCGATGGAGGCATAGGTAATAAACGACACATTGCTCAAAATCGCCACCATCCGGAGCGGCATGATTGTCTTCATATAGAAGGTGGCGAAGACTAATACAGACGCCAGGTATCCAAAAAGTGCGCCGGTCGTCATGCCGGAGAATACTCTGCAGTGCAGAAATTCATGAGTGAAGAAGAGGTATCTTTCAAAGAAACCGGAGTCATTAAACTGTCGTCACTGTGCCTCTTTAGAGCGAACCAGCAGGCCAGAGATCCGGTCCGCAGCGTCATCGGCTGCACCGGCGAGTTTTTTCACGTTTCTCACGGCACCTTGGCGCAAATCCGTGACGCGAGACTAGACCAAGGCTGTCGAGCGGTGAAACCGCCTAAAGGCATCAACTTGGGTTGAACCGGGCCTCCATAGAGGCGTCTGTTGCAGCCGTAGGGCTTGAGTCATGCCGTGGGAGCGCCCAAGAAGACTTGGTCGCGCAGATGGTGCGCAGAGATTGTCAGCCGGGATCGGGAGTTCTGAGGATGGCCGAAATCAAGATCGATGCGGAGCGCTTGCTGGCCGACCTCACGACCTTGCGCAGCTTCGGGGCCTCGGGCAACGGCGTCGTGCGCCAAGCCTTCTCCGAGGTCGATCTGGCGGCACGACGTTGGCTCGCCGGTCGCATGGCCGAAGCGGGTCTGAGGCCGCAGTTTGATCCTATCGGCAACCTCTTCGGCCTGCCCCCGGGAGAGGGCCCGGCAATCCTCTTGGGCTCGCACAGCGACACGCAGGCCGAAGGCGGCTGGCTGGACGGCGCCTTCGGGGTGATCGCCGGCCTGGAGGTGGCGCGTGCCAGCGTGGAATCGGGCGGCCCGCCTGTCGCTGCGGTCGCTTTCCAGGACGAGGAGGGGCGCTTCCTCGGGCTCACCGGCAGCCGCGTGTGGATGGGCGAGGCCAGCCTGGAGGAGGCTGACGACAGCCTCGACCGTACCGGTGTGCGGCTCGGAGACCTGCGCCGCGAAGTGCCCGAATTGATGGAAGCAAAATTTATTTCTCCCAAGAGCTTCAGTGCTTTTCTTGAAGCGCATATTGAGCAAGGCCCCGTGCTGGACAGCAGCGGCGAAAGCGTTGGCGTGGTCGAGGCCATTGTGGGGTCGATCAATTTGCCGATCACCTTTCTGGGCCAGCAGAACCACGCCGGGACAACGCCCATGGCCTTGCGGCGCGATGCCTTCCGCGGCCTTTGGCGCTTTGCCGAGCGCTTCGATGCCGCATTCCAGACGCTCCGGGGGCCGGCCACGGTCTGGACCATCGGCCATCTCGCCCTGCACCCCAATGCGCCTTCGATCGTTCCCGGCCGCGCCCATGCCATCGTGCAGTGGCGCGACATCGATGCCGAGCGCCTGCACCGCTTGGAAGAGGCCGCGCGCGAGGCCGCTGCAGCCGCCGCTCAAGACATCGGCCTCGAGCTGAAGTTCGGCCGTCGGGATTGGTTGCCGCCGGTGCCGATGGAGCTGGCCTTCGTCGCGGAACTGGAGAAGGCCGCAGAGGCGCTTGCAGCAGGGCGTTGGCGCCGCATGCCGTCAGGGGCCCTGCATGACGCAACGGTGGTCTCCTCGCGCTTGCCGACGGCCATGATCTTCGCCCCATCGATCGGCGGTGTCAGTCACAGTTTTGTGGAGGATACGAGGCCGGAGGACCTGGCGCTCTGCGTCCAGGTGCTGGCCAAGGCCGTCTCGCACCTCAAGGTCTGAGCCGCGGTGTAGGCGTTAGCGGGCCGCGGGCCTTGTAACCCATCCGATGCCCTGCTGCATCAATGCCAAGAGCCTTGAGACGGCGCCGCCACTGCTCGCTACACTTAGGCTCGCAGAGCTGCTGCACCCTTCCAGCCTTGCCCGTCGAAGGCCGCAGGGCAACTCGCCCTGGGGGCAGAGGAGATCGCACGTGAGGGACGGAATGGTCGAGCGGGCAGGGGCGGTAGGTGCTGGAGAAGTTTGGAGGCCGCTGCTCCGGCTTGCCGGCCTCCTTCTCCTGCTCGTGTTGCTGCCCGGGCCTGCTTGGGCGCAAGCGGGCTTGCTCGCCACGCCCGGGCAGTCAGCTCAAGGTGATGCCGTTCCCGCCTTGCCGGACGATCTGACGCCGGAGATGGTCGACGGGCTGCTCTCGCGCCTGACCGATGCCGACATCCGAGCCCTGCTGCGCGAGGAACTGGTGCGCCGTGCCGAAGAACGCGCGGAGGCCGAAGCCCAATCGATCGATGCCTTGCAAAGCGCCTCGGATCGGCTGGAGCAGATGCTGGTCACCATCGACGCGCGGGTCGCGCGTTGGATCACCGCCTTGGCAAACATCGGTGAACGCCGCGAGAAGATTGCCGAGCGTCTGGCGCGGGCGGAGGGCGGGGTCGGCGCCATGCTGGCTGCGGCTGCGGCCGTTGGCTTGGCCGGCTTTCTTGTCGCCTTGGCGATCGCCAGAGTGACCAGGGACTGGCGCCGCTGGCTCGCTGCGGCAGCCGACGCCGGCTATTGGGACCGTGTCGTGCGCACGCTGGCCCTTCTGGTGCTGGAGCTGGCGCCGATCGTCGGCTTCGTCCTCGCGACTGTCGTGGTGGCGGAGCCGCTGGGCGGCTGGTTGGGACCGCTGGTCGACTACGTCTGGATTTATCACGTGGGAGTTTCCAACGGCTGGGGCTTCATCGTCATCGCCCGGCGCGCCTTCGCACCCGACGCAGCGGCCATCCGCATCGCCCCGCTGAGCGATCAAGGGGCGGCTGCGGTCCATGCGTTGCTGCGCCATTCCGTTTTGATCGGCATGGCAGGCTGGCTGCTCGCCGGATTGTCGCCGACCTTGGGGCTGGGCTTTCCGCCGGCGATTATCACCATGGCGCTTGCGGGCACTGCCGTGGCGGGCTTGCTGCTGGCTTCGCTGTTGCGCCACCACACGGCGATCAGCAAGGCCCTGTCGGACGCCCTACGCGGCAGCAAGGCAGGGGAGGTGGAGGAGGCCAGCGGTTCTCGCGTCGTGGCTGCCGCCGGGCCGGCCTTGCTGGGCGGCTACATCCTGGTGGCTTGGCTCTACTGGCTGGGCCATTGGCTGGAGCGGGGCGTGCAGCGCCTGGAGGGGCCAGCCGGCACCTTGATCGTCTTGCTTCTGCTGCCGATTTTGAATCGGCTCGGCAGTGAGCTGGTGAATTCGGTGCTGCGGGTCAGCAGCGATACGACCGAACGCTTCCGGCAAGTCTTCCGCAGCGCCTGGCGGGCCCTTCTAGGGATCATAGCGGTATTCGTCGTTGCCGATCTCTGGGGTCTCGATCTGCTGGCGTTGACGAAAGGGCCGCTGGCGCCGGCCTGGGCCAGCATGCTGTTCGATGTGGTGGTGACCCTGCTGGTGGGCCAATTGCTATGGCGCCTCATCAAAGCGGCGCTCTACCGCGAGAAGCCCCCCGAAAGCGGCGACGAGGAAGACGAAGAAGCCCACGAGATCGCACCGCAGTCACGCCTCGATACCCTTTTGCCGTTGTTCCGCAATGTCTTGCTGGGCATTCTTGTCATCGTCGTCTTTATGATCGTGCTCTCTTCGCTGGGCGTCGATATCGGCCCCTTGCTGGCCTCGGCCGGCATCATCGGTATCGCCATCGGTTTCGGCGCGCAGACCTTGGTGCGCGACATCTTCTCCGGCGCTTTCTTCCTGATCGACGATGCCTTCCGGGTCGGCGAGTACATCGAGCTGGAGCAAGACCTGCGCGGCGAGGTCGAGGCCATCTCGATCCGCTCCTTGCGTCTGCGCCACCACCGCGGGCCGGTCATCACCATCCCCTTCGGCGAATTGAAGAGCGTGACCAATCACAACCGCGACTGGGTCATCTACAAGATGAACTTCCGGATGGAGCCCGACACCGACCCGCAGCAGGTCAAGAAGACGGTGAAGGAGGTCGGCAAGGAGCTCTGGAACCACCCCGAGCACGGGCCGAAGTTCATCGAGCCCCTGAAGAGCCAGGGCGTCTACATGATCGACGAGGATTCCGCCCTGGTGATCCGGGTCAAGTTCATGTGCAAGCCGCGCGCCCAGTTCGTCCTGCGCCGCGAGATCTATCACCGCCTGCGCGAGGTCTTCGCCGAGAGGGGCTTGAAGCTCGCCCGGCGCAAGGTGGAGGTGGTCTCCGGCGACGGCGGTCCGCCGCCGGACGACCTGACCGTCAAAGGCGGCTTGCCGGAGGACATCCTAAGCGGACAGAAACAATAGAAAAAGGCCCCGTATCAAAGAGATACGGGGCCTTTTCCAGTAGAAACTGTGCTGGCTGGTCAGCCCTTGGGATAGGTGTAGGGCAGCAGGCGTGCGTTGGTGTAGCCCTGGTCGCTGATGCGGGTCCAGGCCATGATCTCGGCACGGAACTTGAAGAAGGCCTCGGCGATCTTCTTAGTGATCTCGTCGCCGTCGGCCACCAGCTCTTCCATGACCTCGCCCGAGGCATTGCCGAAGGCTTCCAGCACCGATTTCGGGAACTGGCGCAGTTTCACGCCGTTCTCGGTCACCAGCTTCTTGAGCGACGGGGCCGAGCGGCCGTTGAACTCCGCCAGCATGATGTCGTTCTCGGACTGGCAGCAGACCCGGATCAAAGCCTTCAGGTCGTCCGGCAGCTTGGAGTACTCGGACTTGTTGACGATGCCTTCCAGCATGGAGCCCGGCTCGTGGAAGCCCGGCCAGTAGTAGTAGGGCGCCACCTGGAAGAAGCCCAGCGAGAGGTCGTTGTAGGGGCCGACCCACTCGGTGCCGTCGATGGCGCCGGATTGCAGGTTCTGGAAGATCTCGGAACCCGGCAGCAGCACCACGGTCGCGCCCAGCTTCTGCAGCGCCAACCCGCCCAGGCCGGGCATGCGGAACTTCAGGCCCTTCAAGTCCTCCGGGCTCTTGATCTCCTTGCGGTACCACCCGCCCATCTGGCAGCCGGTGTTGCCGGCCGGGAAGGCCTGCAGGCCGAAGCCGTCGTAGAGCTCGTCCCAGAGCTCCTGGCCGCCGCCCCAGTAGACCCAGGCGTTGATCTCGTCCGCGACCAGGCCCATCGGCACGGCGGTGAAGAAGGCCGTGCCGGGCGACTTCTTGATGTGGTAGTATGAGGCGTCGTGGCCCATCTCGGCGGTGTTGTTGGCGACCGCGTCGAAGACCTCCAGCGGCGGCACCAGCTCGCCGCCGGCGAAGACCTGCACGGTGATCCGGCCGCCGGACAGCTGGGTGATCTTGTTGGCCAGGCGCTCGGCGCCGGTGCCCAGCCCGGGCAGGCCCTTCGGCCAGCTGGTCACCATCTTCCACTCGCGCCGCTCTTGCGCCAGTGCCGGTG
>CAXXGD010000043.1:0-84485 GCA_963669385.2 Rhodospirillales bacterium | reverse complement strand
CCAAGTGGTCGGAAGACGACGGCCTGATCGTCAAGCGCGACGGCAATCCCAAGGAGGCAACTTTGGAAGCCTGGGGCTTGGTCGACGGCCAGCCCACCGGCCGCCACTTCGCGCTGATGGTCTATGACGACGTGGTCACCCGCGAGAGCGTCACCACGCCTGAGATGATCGCCAAGGTGACCGAGGCTTGGGAGCTGAGCCGCAACCTCAACTCCGAGGGCGGCCGCAGCCGCTACATCGGCACCCGCTACCACTTCAGCGACACCTACGGCGCGATCCTCGAGCGCGAGGCGGCCAGCCCGCGCATCTATGCCGCCACCAAGGACGGCAAGCCGGACGGCGTGCCGCGCTTCATGAGCCGCCAGCGGCTTGCCGAAAAGCACCGCGAGATGGGGCCCTACACCTTCGCCTGCCAGATGCTGCAGGACCCGCGCGCCGACGAAACCCAGGGCTTCAAGGAAGACTGGCTGCGCTTCTTCGACAGCGAGCCGGCCGAGGTCGCCCGCGGCGCCAACCGCTACATCCTGGTGGACGCGGCCAGCGCCAAGAAGGCCGGCAGTGACTATACCTGCCTGTGGGTGTGGGCCCTGGGCCGGGACGGCAACTACTATTGGGTGGACGCCATCCGTGACCGCCTGAACTTGAAGCAGCGCGCCGACCGCCTCTTCGCCCTCCACCGACGCTGGCGTCCCGAGGCGGTGGGCTACGAACGCTACGGCCTGATGGCCGACGTGGAGTACGTGCAGGAACGCATGGAGCGGGAGAACTACCGCTTCGAGCTGCGCGAGCTGGGCGGCCAAGTGGCCAAGAACGACCGTATCCGCCGCCTGATCCCGGCCTTCGCGCAGGGGCGCATCTACCTGCCCAGGCGTCTCATGCAGATCGACGAGCAGGGCAGGGTGAGCGACCTGGTCAGGATCTTCCTGGAGCAGGAGTACCGGCGCTTTCCGGTCTCGCGGCACGACGACATGCTGGACGCTGCCAGCCGGATCATGGAGCGCGGCCTGGGGGCCGCCTGGCCGGCGCCGGTCGCCGGCCGGCCCGCCGATACGCCCAACGACCCCGACTACAACCCCTTCGAAGACTGAAGCCAAGGAGCAAGCCCATGTGCATCCCCAGGGCCCCGGCACCGCCGGCGCCACCGCCACCCTTGCCGCCGACCCAGCCGGCCCTGCCGGCCCAGTCCGCCGCCGCGCGCGACGCCCGTGCCCGCGAGCGTCGGCGCCGGCGCGCCGCCTTCGGTCCGGGCTCCACCTTGCTGACCGGCGGGCAGGGTGTTGCCGGCGAGGCCAGAACCTCGGCCAAGCAGTTGCTGGGCGACTAGGCCGATGGAGCAAAGCGACAAGGCCCGCCTCGAGCAGCGCCGCGGCGCGCTCGACCAGGACCGCCAAAGCTGGCTGGCGCATTGGCGCGAGCTGGCCGACTACATCCTGCCGCGCCGTGCCCGCTTTCTGGCAAGCGAGCGCAATCGCGGCGATAAGATCAACCAGAAGATCCTGGACGGTACCGGCACGCTCGCCGCCCGCACCCTAGCCAGCGGGATGATGAGCGGCGTCACCAGCCCCTCGCGCCCTTGGTTCCGTCTGGTGACCCGCGAGCGCCAACTGATGGACGACGAGGCGGTCACCGCCTGGATCTGGCAGGCCGAAGCAAGGGTGCGCCAGCTCTTCGCCGGCTCCAACCTCTATAACGCCATCCACACGCTCTACGAGGACCTGGCGGTCTTTGGCACCGCGGCGATGGTAGTGGAGCCGGTGAAGGACCGCCTGTTGCGCGGTCATTGTCTGCCGCTGGGCTCCTACTGGCTGGCCGCAGACGACACTCTGGTCGCCGACACCCTCTTTCGCGAAGTGCCGATGACCACCATCCAGATGATCCAGCGCTTTGGCCAAGAGCGGGTGAGCGAGGCCGTCCGCTCGGCTTTCGATGCCGGCAACTACGACGTCTGGTGGACGGTCTATCAGGCGATCGAGCCGACGCCCGCCATCCGATCGGAACGCGGCGAGGGTGCCTGGGTCTCCCACTATTGGGAACTGGGCGGCGATTCCGAGCGCTTGCTGGACCGGCGAAGTTTTGCCCGGCGCCCCTTCATTGCGCCGCGCTGGCACGTCACCGGCGCCGACGTCTACGGCCGCTCGCCGGGCATGGACGCGCTGGCCGACATCAAGCAGTTGCAGGTCGAGCAGCGACGCAAGGGTCAGGCCATCGACAAGATGGTGAATCCGCCCTTGCAAGGCCCCTCCAGCCTGCAGAGCCAGGCCGTCTCCCTGTTGCCGGGTGCCAAGACCTTCGTCTCGCCGTCCGATCTGCAGGCAGGCGGCCTGCGCCCGGTCTACGAAGTGCGGCCCAACCTGGGCGAGCTGATGGCCGACATCATCGAGGTGCAAGGCCGCATCCGCTCCGCCTTCTACGCCGATCTCTTCCTCATGCTGGCGGCCTCCGACCGGCGTCAGATCACCGCCACCGAGATCGAGGAGCGGCGCAGCGAGAAGATGCTGGCCTTGGGCCCGGTCTTGGAGCGCCTGCAAGACGAGCTGATCGAGCCGTTGGTGGACTTGGCCTTCGACAGGGTGTTGGAGGAGGGCAGCTTGCCCGAGCCGCCGAGGGCCCTGCAGGGCCAGAACCTGAGAGTCGAGCTGCAATCCATGCTGGCACGCGAGCAGCGGGTCGATGCGTTGGTCGGTCTCGACCGCCTGCTCCGGGTGACCAGCAGTCTCGCCGCTGCCGCCCCGCAGGTCCTGGACAAGGTCGACGCCGATCAGGTGATCGACGAGTACGCCGAGCTGACCGGGGCGCCGCCCAGGGTGCTGCGGTCCGACCAAGCCGTTGCAGAACTGAGGGCCGGGCGCGCCGAGGCCGCGGCAACGGCTGAGCTTAGCCAGAGCCTGGCCACAGGCGTGGAGACCGCCAAGACCGCCAGCGAGGTGAAGACACCTGAAGGCGATCTGCTCTCGAGCCTGCTGCGGGCCGCTGGCTGATGCGCGAGGAGGGCCAAGACCCGGCAGCTGAGCGCCAAGAGGAACGCCGCCGGCAGGCTGCAAGCGACTATGACGAGGGCCTGCGGCAAATCCTGGCTAGTCCCCGCGGCCGGCGCGTTCTCAGGCGCTGGCTCGTCGAGCTTGGCCTCTTTCGCTCGGCCTTGTCCGGCGAGGATCAGGTCATCCGCAACGAAGGGCGCCGCGAGGGCGCCCTTCTCATTTGGACCGAGTGTCGGCGTGTCGATAGCGCCGGCCTGGTCCGTCTTCTGCAAGAGGAGTTAGAGCAAGATGGATGAGAACGATGTGCCGGTAGCGCCGCCGGTCGAGGTCACACCGCCCGAGGCGGTCGAGGCCAGGCCGCCTGAGGACGCGCCGGGCGCCGGGATCGAGCAGGAGGCTGAAAAGCCGGAGAGCCTGGACGCGCTCTCCTTCCCCGACGACTTCGAAGTCGATCAAGCAAACCTCTCGGAGTTCAAGGACTGGGCCGGCCGCAACAAGGTAGGCACAGGTGAAGCCCAGGCGCTGATCGACCTCTTCATACGCAGTCAGGACGGTCAGCATCAGCGCAACCTCGAGGCGCAGCGGGCCGAGGTCCAGGGCTGGGAAGAGAAGGCCCGCGCCGACCAGGACCTCGGCGGCCCTGACTTCGAGCGAAAGCTGGCCGTCGCGCAGACCGCCATCGATCGCTTCGGCGACAAGGAGTTGCGCGACTTCCTGGACTTCAGCGGCATCGGCAGTCACCCGGCCGTGGTCCGCTGGATGCTGCGCGTCGGTGAGGCCACTGCCGACGACCGCTTCATTCCGCCAGGCCGCGCCAGCGGGCCTTTGAGCCCCGAGGCCCGCGCGCGCCGCCTCTACGACAACACCTATAAGGATTAACGCCACATGGCTACTCTCTCTACCCAACACCCGACCTTGGCCGATCTCGCCAAGCGCATGGATCCGGAAGGCAAGGTCGATCAGATCGTCGAGATCCTGAACGAGACCAACGAGGTCCTCGACCAGATGGTCTGGATCGAGGGCAATCTGCCCACAGGCCACCGCAGCACGATCCGCACCGGCTTGCCGCAACCGACCTGGCGCAAGCTCTATGGCGGCGTCCAGCCTTCCCGCAGCACTACGGTGCAGGTGACCGACAACACCGGCATGCTGGAGGCCTATGCCGAGGTCGACAAGGCCTTGGCCGACCTCAACGGCAACCAGGCCTCCTTCCGGCTGTCGGAGGACCGCGCCCACATCGAGGGCATGAACCAGGAGTTCGCCGGGACCCTCTTCTACGGCAACGAGGGCACCGAGCCCGAGGCCTTCACCGGCTTCGCTCCGCGCTTCAACAGCCTCTCGGCCGAAAACGGCGACAACATCTTGAGCGGCGGCGGTGCCGGTGCCGACAACACCTCGGTCTGGTTGATCGTCTGGGGCGCCAACACCTGTCACGGCATCTATCCCAAGGGCTCGACCGCCGGCCTCAAGTCCGACGACAAGGGCCAGGTCACCATCGAGGACGTCGACGGCAGCGGCGGACGGATGGAGGCCTATCGAACTCATTATCTGTGGAAGTGCGGGCTCACCGTGCGCGACTGGCGCTATGTGGTGAGGATCGCCAACATCGACGTTTCGGAGCTGAACAAGGACCCAACGGTCTCCGGCGCCGATTTGATCGACCTCATGACGCAGGCATTGGAATTGGTGCCGCAGCTCTCCATGGGGCGCGCCGCCTTCTATGCCAACCGCACGGTCGCCTCGGTGCTGCGCCGCCAGACCGTGACCAAGGTCGCCGGCGCCACCCTTGCCATGGAGGAGGTCGGCGGCCGACGCGTCACCACCTTCGACGGCGTGCCCCTTTACCGCTGCGAGGCCATCCTCAACAGCGAAGCCGCCGTGGCCTAAGAAAAGGAAACCATTCGCCATGCTTATCGATAGCCGCCTGGAGTTCTCCAATGCCCAGGCGCTCACCGCTTCTGCGGCCTCCACCAACATCGTCGATCTCGGCCAGGACCGCGACATCGGCCCGGGTCGCCCGCTCTGGATCGTAATCAGCGTCGATGTTGCCGCCGACAGCACCACCGGCGACGAGACCTATGCCGTTGCACTGGAGACCGACGACAACGCCTCCTTCAGCTCGGCCACCGCCCTGGTCTCGCGCACCATTGCCGCCGCCGACCTCTTTCTCGGTAGTCAGCACGTGATCCCGGTGACCCTGACCAACGAGCGTTACCTGCGTCTTGCCTACACGCTCGGCGGCACCACGCCCTCGGTGACGGTGAATGCCTGGCTGACTGACCAAGAACCGCAGGTTTGGCGCGCCTTGCCGGACGCGACCTAAGGAGAGCCAGGCATGGAGATCCTGCTACAGCGTCCCGCCTTCCTTAACGGCAGCCGACAGCCGGCCGGCTGCGTGATCGCCGACTACTGCGGCCCGCTCGCCGAGTGGATGGAGGTGCGGGGCAAGCCTGCCGGCAAAGGACGGGCAAAGAAAGAGAAGCCTGACGAACCAGTGTAGGACTGTCGGCGTTGGGCCGGGGCGGCTTCGGCCGCCTCGGCGACGCTGGCTATGAAACTGTGTCTGGGCAGGGCTCGTTCATGGGGGCAGGTCACCGGCTCCGCCATTGTATCGAGAATTGACGGTCGAACGAGGCAAGCCATTGCGGCCAGTCTTGATTCGTGCGAGCTCCCGTCAAGAGAGATTTTCTTTTCTTGTTCAGCTATAGCGTGCTAGTTTTGTGAGGGGTCACGTAGTGCGCAATGCCTTTCCTCGAAGTCATGCGAGAGGTCGATCATGTTCCGGAAGATTGTTCATATTGTTAGCTGCTTGGGTGCACTCGTTATATATGTCGTATCCGCACAACCTCTTTCAGCTAAAGTTGAAATCCGCCCCTTGATAGTGAGTCAAGGGTGTCTTTTTCAGATCACTTCACGCCAAGAATTGGAGAGGTGCGTTCCATGGCCGACAGGGTTAAAGAGATTCGAGATCTGTGTCGTTGGTGTGAACGCTGTCGAAGACCAGTGCCTTCTGGGCGAGTTCGAGGTACGTTCAGGCTATGACCGCGTTGCTATGGTCATAGATTGGCGATGCTCCGTTAGGCGACATCCATACCATTTGCGATACTATCCGAGATCGAATGCACCGGGCCCCCTAACACTAGAATTCGAGGACAAGGACGATAGCCAAGACGCATGCGAGAGGCTTGTCCGATCATTCGCGGATCTCGATAACGTTGTTGAATGTCCAGATAGAATTCTAAGCGATCCGGATTGCTGTCGCTGCACGCTCTATTTTGAATTGGGCTCGGGGAAATACTTCCGGGCCATAGGCTCAGGGAGCGATTTTCACTTTCTGGTAACGGTGATGAGGCAATTTTTGTCTCAGAAAGAAGCGTCTTCTTTAGGCATGGAGGGAAACTAGATGTCCAGGATTGTTACCAGCGAACAGCTGAAGAGCATGAGGGATCACATCAGGGCAGGTCGCAGGGCGCATGCATATTGGATGGCCTACACCCTTACCGGAAGCGAGACATTGGGAGTCATGTTGCAGGTATCGTCCGGAAGCGGCTTATTGGTGGCTATGCGTGGGCGACTAATGAGTCCATTCGAGCGATATTGGAGACTTATGATTCTTACTTCGGCGGTGCAGATGTTGAAACGGCTTCCGACTTGGTCGCTGCAGGAACATTTGAAAATATATGGAAGCTTCGTGATGATGGGCGCTACGAGCTGGTTCCGGAAGAAGAAATCTTGGCGGCGGCTACCAAGGTTTGGGCAGATCATGGTCACGAGGGAGCTTTTCCTGGTCTTGCGACGGAAGGAGATATCCGCGCTGGTCTCGTCAATAGTATTCCTGGCGGCGCTTGGCAATTGCAACTACCTCGAAGCTTGGATTTCGAGATTGACGTTCTCGAACGAAAGCGTCGAACGCCTGGCGCAACCTTCGAGGTCACTCAGGATGGAATGTATCTAACCGTATTCGACAAAGACGGCTTCGCGCTGGGTGCTTACACCTTTAACGACGTTGCCGTAGCGGTCAATGCAGATACAACTCTGCCAAGCGCATCAAGCGCCAACTTGTCGGCTACGGAGGTTTTGCCGACCGATCTGCCTTGGCGGCTACTGCTGGGCTTTGCGGAAAAGCGGCGCCGCCTAACAGCAGGTGGAAATGAGGACCAGTCCACGCCAGTAGAGCAGGACTTGCCTTCGCTCTCACCGGCACCTGAACTCAGGGGATCTCTACCGGGGACTGGCAGCCAAGCAGGAAAGCGCGTAGCTGGCTTTGGGGCTGAGCCCAGCAGTGGTAGAGGCATCTCGCCGGCGGAGGCTGGGGCTAGTAGGCAAGCAGGTCTATCGATGAAGCAGCAGTCTCGGGTGTCTGAGTTACCCGGACTAGGTCAAACGAACTCGGGCGTCAGCGATTCAGGGCCATTTGCGAGAGTTCGGCAGCCGAGCCCAGTCGACCGCTACGACCCGGCGAGCCCTGCCTTCGACCTGGCGGTCTGGACCGACCGCCTTGTCGCTAACCACCGCGCCAGTCTGCGCGCCGAGGCGCCGCAGCCCCGCATTGGCGAGATGCGCAACGAAGGGCGATTGCTTCTGACCTCGGCAAAGGCCGTGGGCGGAGAGCGCAGCCGCTATCTGACGGTGCCGAAGGTGAAGAAGGAGCGGCCGACCTACGCCCAGGTGCTGAAGGCGCTGGGCACGCACTTCGACGCCGAGGCCAAGCGGGCGCGGAACGCCGAGGAGAGGATGGCCGTCGGCAAGCGCTTCGTCACGGCTCTGTCGGCCGCGCGCTTCAAGGAGCGCGAGCGTGCGTGCGAGGCTGCTTGGGCGGAGGCGACAGAGGCCGATCCGCTCTTGGCGCCGAAGCTGGCGGACAATTTGGTAACCGCGCGCAAGGCCCTGGACAGGTTCGGTGACCGCGAGCTTTACCATTTCCTCGACGACAGCGGGCTTGCCAACCACCCGGCCGTCGTCCGCCTCTTCACCCGCGTCGGCGAAGCGACCGCCGCGGACCGCTTCATTCGCCCGGATTTTGCCGGGCATGCCAGAACGTGACCGGTGGTGCTACAGGACGGGAGCCGACGGCCGCGCAGGTTTCCGGCAGGGCTGCACCTGCGTCTAGCTATCGCGTGTATTGACTTGTGCGTGTTAGCGTTCTGGGGGAGTGGTTTGCCAGGTCAACGCGCGTGCTCGGCCGAAGAACGTCGTGAGGTATAGACAAAGGGGTCGCTATGGTTGGTGTCAGCATCGCGGCGAGGTGCCTGCTGGCCTTGACGCTCGTTGCCGCACTTTCGCGTGTCGAGGCCAAAATCGATAGTGCGCAGTCCAGTGTGTCCGATCAGGCGCCTTGCCCCTTCTTGTGTCTCGATCCTGGAAAAGAACGGGACACGACTCTCTTCGGCGCGCCGCTCTCGGCCACCATCTGCCGCGTGCTGGAGGGGCAGGCCTACCGCTTTGCCCTCGGCTACCAGGACTATTGGACGCGCAAGACCAGCGACTTGGATCAATGCGAGGCAGTGGATTTTGTCGCCTTTTCCTTCATGAGCGGAAGTGGCGCCTACCCGCGGTACAACAGACTGAACTATGCAGCCTACTTCATTTGCGGCGGCGACGTTCCTTGCTCACAATTGGAGTACAGCGTCTCCGTGATATTGAAAAGAAACGCCGTTGTCGACCCAAATTACTATCGCATGCCATCGCGTGTTTGGGCGAACATTATTGATACAAAAGAGAAAATAGTGATTGTGGACACGCCCCTTGATCTGAAAGAGGTTGTGTATCCAGATTATCAGAAATCATATAGGAATTTATATCGATCTGACGATGATATGGAGGTCTTACTCTATTGTAAGAGAGTTAAGGTACAATTAATTAATCCTTCATGCAAGGGGCGCTACTTTGTTAAGGAAGATAATCTGCTCTTTTTCTACAATTTCCCTGCGGAGAGGTTGCAAGATTGGCAAAAAAATTGCCGAAGAAGCAAAAGGATTAATAATAGGGTGGCGGGAATAACTGCTCTACCCGAGGGATTTGGCGCCTATGTTGCCGTGGTCCTCCTTTCTATAATTGTCAAAGCGATGGCTATTTGGACAGAGATAGCCTTCGGTTGCGCCAACGCGCATTGTATTTATTGGAAATGGCAGCAGTTGTGCTAGGTCTTATTGTCGATGGGAAAGCTAGAAAGGGCGCATCTCCCTAATAAGGGTCCCAAGACGGCACCAGCAATCATGCCGTTTTCTGTGGCCCCGTGTTTGCCTTGGCCAACAAGACCACCGAGGCAGAGTCTAGAAATGGCTTTGTCCCTGTGCTGTCTCTATCTCCCGCGTCGGCGAAGCGACCACCGAGGACCGGCTCATCATCCCGATTTTGCCGGGCATGCCAGAACGTGACCGGTGATGCAACAGGGCGGAAGCCGACGGCCGCGCAGGTTTCCGGCAGGGCAGCACCTGCGTCTAGCTATTGCGTGTATTGACTTGTGCGTGTTAGCGTTCTGGGGGAGCCGTCTTCCAGGTCAACGCGCGTGCTCGGCCGAAGTAACGTCATGAGGTATAGACAAGGGAGTCGATATGGTTGGTGTCAGCATCGCGGCGAGGTGCCTGCTGGCCTTGACGCTCGTTGCCGCACTCTCGCGCGTCGAGGCCAAAATCGATAGTGCGCAGTCCAGTGTGTCCGATCAGGCGCCTTGCCCCTTCTTGTGTCTCGATCCTGGAAAAGAACGGGACACGACTCTCTTCGGCGCGCCGCTCTCGGCCACCATCTGCCGCGTGCTGGAGGGGCAGGCCTACCGCTTTGCCCTCGGCTACCAGGACTATTGGACGCGCAAGACCAGCGACTTGGATCAATGCGAGGCAGTGGATTTTGTCGCCTTTTCCTTCATGAGCGGAAGTGGCGCCTACCCGCGGTACAACAGACTGAACTATGCAGCCTACTTCATTTGCGGCGGCGACGTTCCTTGCTCACAATTGGAGTACAGCGTCTCCGTGATATTGAAAAGAAACGCCGTTACCGACCCAAATTACTATCGCATGCCATCGCGTGTTTGGGCGAACATTATTGATACTAAAGAGCAAATGAAGATTGTAGACACGCCTTTTGGTCTGAAAGAGGTTGTGTATCCAGTTTTTCGTCAATCAGATAGGAATTTGTATCGATCTGACGATGATATGGAGGTCTTACTCTACTGTTCCAGAGTCAAAGTACAGCCGATCAATCCTTCATGCGCGGGGCACTACTATTTTAAGGAAGAAAAGCTGTTCTTTTTTTACAATTTCCCTGCAGAGAGGTTGCAAGATTGGCAAAAAATTGCCGAAGAAGCAAAAGATCTAATAACAGGGTGGCGAAAGTGAGCGCTCTACCGGTGGTGGTTTAGTGGGTTCGTTGAAGCAAATCCAGTTTCTAGCATTGCCAAAAGGGTGGGTACGAAGGCATAAATACCTTTGAATTTCGTCTATTCGCGTGAATTTGGTCAGAATTGGCATCATTCATTTTGGTTTCGATTGTCATTGGGAAAGCGAGAGAGATCGCATCTCCCTAACAAGGGTCACAAGATGGCACCGGTATTTATGCCGTTTTCTGTGGCCCCGTGTTTGCCTCGATCAAGGGGACCACGTGAGCACAGGGACAGAGCCTGCAAATGGCTCTGTCCCTGTGCTGTGAAGCTGAACAACAGGAGACTGTCATGGACATTCAAACCACACTGTCAGAGTCGCAGATCCAGCGTCTCAAAGACATCACCCGCAATGGTCAGGAAAACTTCCCAGCGGGGTATCGCTATATCTATGACATCATCGAGGAAGATAGGGCGGTAGATAGCGGCACGAAATTTTGGTTTCTTCAGGCCGCCTCTATCAACAAGAATGACCAATCAGTGATGGCAAACCTCTTCATACGCTCGGTAACGGAATTCGGCCTCACGCTGGATGGTGCACCAAGCCAGGATCTCCAGGCGATCTCCAATGCGATTGCAAGCAATGTGATTAAGAATGTTATCGATGAAAGGGGCGTGCCTTCCCTATCTGATTTGGTTAAGGAAGATGTCTCCCTGGCGATCAGGCGTGCAGGGCAGACGATCGGTGGCTGGGGCGGGTCCTTCTATTATTGGGATCTCGTGATAGGGGAGAATGGTGAAACGATCGGCCAGATGATCCTTCAGGACCCGGAAGAGCTGGAGAAGTTCATTGCCGTGAACGCCGCGGCACTGGATGTCGTGGCGACACGTCTCCGGTCTGAATCGGAAAGCTTCAGGGTGCTGTCCGCCGGTGAGATCCTGGTCGAGATGGGAATGACGGGGCTTGATGCAGAAACGCCCTTTTGGTTGCGGCTGGAGATTCTTGGACGGTCGATGGGCACCTCCGGTGGGGGGAGCTATCTGGGTGATCCCGACGAGATCAGCTGGGATGGAGCGACCTGGCGGTACCGGGGCGATGGTAAGTGGATAGCCCTGCCAAAAGGGCGCAATGCCCGGCCGTTCGAGAGGCGTGCTAGCGATGCGGAAAGAGATGCACTGAACGCCCGGCGACAGTACAGACTAAGACACAGAGGCGACGCCGTCTTCGACCTCTCGAGTTCAGATGTTCGAGGCAGTCGCGGCGCCTCACTTGCTGCAACAGCCGGTGATCGCAGGGCCGTCGGCGACGTGGGAGAACGCGGCACCGTGATGCCTTTCGGCACCTCGACCAGGTCTGAGCGCCGGAGCGCTCTGGCGGGCCGGACGCCGGTTGCGGCGCGTGACGTGCGGGCAGGTGCAGATCAGTCGAGCTTGGGCGCTGCCGCAAGCAGTCGAACCGGGGGCCAGCAGGCTCTCGGTGACGTTCGTCGCCAAGCGCCGGGGCTGCAAGCCGGAGGTGGCTTCCGACAGGGCATCCAGCAGCCAAGCCCAGTCGACCGCTACGACCCGGCGAGCCCTGCCTTCGACCTGGCGGTCTGGACCGACCGCCTTATCGCTAACCACCGCGCCAGTCTGCGCGCCGAGGCGCCGCAGCCCCGCAATGGCGAGATGCGCAACGAAGGGCGATTGCTTCTGACCTCGGCGAAGGCCGTGGGCGGGGAGCGCAGCCGCTATCTGACGGTGCCGCGGGTCACAAAGGAGCGGCCGACCTACGCCCAGGTCCTGAAGGCGCTGGGCACGCACTTCGACGCCGAGGCCAAGCGGGCGCGGAACGCCGAGGAGAGGATGGCCGTCGGCAAGCGCTTCGTCACGGCTCTGTCGGCCGCGCGCTTCAAGGAGCGCGAGCGTGCGTGCGAGGCTGCTTGGGCGGAGGCGACAGAGGCCGATCCGCTCTTGGCGCCGAAGCTGGCGGACAATTTGGTAACCGCGCGCAAGGCCCTGGACAGGTTCGGTGACCGCGAGCTTTACCATTTCCTCGACGACAGCGGGCTTGCCAACCACCCGGCCGTCATCCGCCTCTTCACCCGCGTCGGCGAGGCCACCGCCGAAGACCGCTTCATCCGTACAGATTCTACCGGCCGGACTGCCTCATAATCGCTTGGCCTCCTAGCGCAGCCTGTCTTGCGGCAGCCGAGAACCAGCATTTGGGCCCGGCGGCACCGGCCAATGATCGCCACCTCGGGCTTTCTAATACCGGGAGCACAACCGCGCCCTCGGCGACCTTGAACGCTTGACGTGACTCAATAGGGCGCTTCCTCCAGAAGATCCTGCTGAGGCGCTTGCCTCCTTCATCGGCAGCCGACAACCGGCCGGAGACTTGGGATACAGTGATCTGGCAGCCTAGAGCGTGATTGACTTTTTGCGAGCAAGACTGGCACACTATGCCCATATTGCGAGAGTTCCTGGATCCGTTTGTCGAAAGGCGCAGAGACGAGATGAGCCTGCTTAACTGCTGGAAGAGCCCGATGGCGCGTTTCAGAGCTATCGGGATTTGTGGTTCGGCGAGCGCCGCATGGGAGGCATACTGGCGGTCGCTGCGCCTCGAAGGGGCTTTGCCGGAACGATTGGGGCGCCTCATTCGACGGTCGTTGTTGTTACGCTGAACAGGGCGGCAGCACCTGATGACCTCACCGCTGTCCGCACGAAAATGGAGATGGGGATCACCTTCATGAACGATCAACAGGACTGGAAGTATGGCTTCAGAATGTTAGCCGAATTCTGGTGGTTTATATGGGTGAGCGTATTGTTCGCAACTGTGGCCGTTGTCGCTGGGACATATGTCTCGGGTCTAGTTGCCGAGCAGGGGAGCCTGCTTGCCTGGATTGTGCGGGTTGCTGTTGGGTTGCCGATCGGCTTTTTCGGCATTCTGGCGGGCTTGCTGATCAACGATAGGATGGCACGCCGTGGCGTAAAGAAGAAAGGAGCCGGCAATGAGGAAGGTTGATGACCTCGTTGATAGAATAGTGAAAGTCTACGAGAATTTTGGTCCGTTTGGTCAATCTGCCGTAGATATCACGGGCAGCGGTGTAATAAACACCATACTGCGCCCGAATACAACCGCGAACGATATAGCGCGAGAGTTTTCAGGAGCGATCGGGTCCACGGCCGCTACGATCATAGCCTTTCCCCTGGTCTCCGCTGCGGCAGCGGTGAATCCGACGGCTGCTGCTGCGCTGCTGGTGATCGTGGATGACAGCGGAGACAAGGCGGGTAAGCTCGTCTATGACGTTCTCTATCTCGGGGCGGACGGCCTCGTTCGGGGCGCGCAAGACCTCGGTGAGGAACTCTTCCAGCGGAACCTTGGGGATGCGCGGCTCTATTGGCGCCGCCACACCCAAAACGAAGATGGGTCCGTCAAGATTACATCTCGATACAGAGATTCTTCCGGGATGTCTCAGACCTATGTCGTGACGCGCAATCTCTTCGGGCAGGTTGTTGGCGGCAATCCGGATTTTCCCGAAAGTGGGCGGGATGGCCCGGTGTCTGCCACCGAGGCCATTCGCTTGAGGAACTCTGTGGGAGTTGAGGCCTACACACCGAGGAAGGTTGCCTTCCTGGGTCGCGGCGGACGCTGGTATGCAGTCGATGTGACCTCGAGGCAGCTCTTTGCCGTCGACCAGGATCGGGGGCTCGTGGCGGGCAAGCTGGAAAGCGATCAGGAGACGCTGGATGCCGTTCTGGGCGCTGCCGAGGACCAGGAGATCGTGCCCTCGCGGGAGGAACTGACGGAAGAGTTCATCCGCGAGCAGGGCAGTGGCGCAAGGGTAACGCGCCACAAGGACGGCAGCATCGAGTTCCTGTGGAGCAGTGAATCCGCCGTCGGCACCTACTATCGCTATCAGCTGTGGAACAAAGATCGCAAGAAGGTCAAGGAGCACAGTTGGCAGAGCGTCGATGGCCTGGGCGGTCGCAGTAGCCTGACGCCTGGCCCGGGCCGGCACGACCAGGAGGCCACGCAGCGGCTTGCCCAACGCGCCAGGCGCCGAAGTGGCCTCCAGGAGGGCATCCGGCAGCCAAGCCCAGTCGACCGCTACGACCCGGCGAGCCCTGCCTTCGACCTGGCGGCCTGGACCGACCGCCTTGTCGCTAACCACCGCGCCAGTCTGCGCGCCGAGGCGCCGCAGCCCCGCAATGGCGAGATGCGCAACGAAGGGCGATTGCTTCTGACCTCGGCGAAGGCCGTGGGCGGAGAGCGCAGCCGCTATCTGACGGTGCCGGAGGTGAAGAAGGAGCGGCCGACCTACGCCCAGGTGCTGAAGGCGCTGGGCACGCACTTCGACGCCGAGGCCAAGCGGGCGCGGAACGCGGACGAGAGGATGGCCGTCGGCAAGCGCTTCGTCACGGCTCTTTCGGCCGCGCGCTTCAAGGAGCGGGAGCGTGCGCGCGAGGCTGCTTGGGCGGAGGCGACAGAGGCCGATCCCCTCCTGGCGCCGAAGCTGGCGGACAATCTGGTGACCGCGCGCAAGGCCCTGGACAGGTTCGGCGACCGCGAGCTCTATCACTTCCTGGACGACAGCGGGCTCGCCAACCACCCGGCCGTCATCCGCCTCTTCACCCGCGTCGGCGAGGCAACGGGCGAAGACCGCTTCGTCCGGCTCGATTCTACGGGGCTGGCTTTGTCAGAGTTTGTGAAGGGGGCGCAAGGCCAAGTCTCGTGAGAGGGCGCGGTTATGAAGTACTACTGGTATACTGTTCTAGGCGTGTGCGTTTTGTTGGTGATCACGATTGTGGTCCGGGAAATCCGCTTCAGGGATGGAGGGTGCGAAGTGACGCTGGAGACGTCCGATCGCTACGTCGCCGAGAACCTCTGGTCCTTCATTTCCAGATCGTCAAAGTATGGCTCTTATCAGAGTTTTTCAGATTTTCAAGAAAGGATAAGCTTTCCGAGCGAACTTCGAACGATGTCGGCTTACGGAGAAGGATTATCCAAAAGACGAAGTATTGGTAAGGATAGATACTGGATTCTCTTCAAGATTGATTTATCTTGCGGTGTAGTAACTACTGGTAGTGCGGTTGTGACGTCCTGTGGTGGCGTAGAGCTGTCCGGATTGGCCAATCAATGCCGCTGACCTCGTTCACCAGAAGAGAAAAGGCAAGAATATGCAACATACGCGTGAGTTTGACCGTGTTCCACTACATGAGGTCTATAAATTCCGAGTAGACATGGACAATTTTGATAGCTTGGTTCAGGCTACCAATATGTCTATTACTTGGACAAACAATCTGCTAGAGATCCACCCGCTGATACTTCCCGATGACAACGAAGGGACTATGCTAGATTTCACAGATGCGTGGTTTTTCGGAATGGGTGCCGATCAAGTCACGAACATGAGAAATGTTGATGTTGACCCCTTCTCAGTTAATGAAGTAAGGGCTTTGCTGAATGCCAATGTCGGTCGCTATGAGATCGACTACAAGGGGCCCATTGGTACTTATGGTCCAGATGCCTACACCTTCGGCACAATCACAGCACGACTAATCGGAACTGCTGAGGTCGTTATTGAGGACGGTACAAGAAGGGTTATATTTGTTGGCGAAGCTTACCCAAGCGAACCCGATGTTTTCAATTTCAATCGAGGGACGCACCGAGGCTTCTTTAAGGAAACGCTAACCAGCATAGGCCGCTGGTTCGAAGAGAATACGATTGCCCAGCCCTTTAAGATCCATCTTGAGGGAGTGCGGGAAGTCGTGAGATCGAGCGAGCGGGCAACGCCTAGAGTGCCAATTGGATCAGTGTCGTCTGCAAGAATGCCGGGACAGATGGGAACGGCCCCGTTGGGGCACGAAACAAATGCTGCTGACGTGATTGCGGAACTCGATCGAATCCTAAATCGGGGCCGATTTGGGGCGCTTGGCACAACGCGTCAATACAGCCGTCTGGAAACTACCGCCTTTTCTGATCTGACCAGCAACGTCCCCGGAGCGGATCGCCCTGGCAAGGCTGTGTCCACATCAGGCGCTGTCGGTCAAATTCGCATGAGTAGTGGTAAGACCGCGCTTCTTTCGGCAGAAAATGCGAGTGACCGTCGAGAGGATCCACCTACTGATCCTGACCCTCACCAAGCAAGGTGGTCTCAACCGGGTATCGTAAAGCCAACCAGAGGTAATAGTGGGTCACTCTCATCCAACCCCTTCGACCCCGCCAATCCTGACTTCGACTGGGATGCCTGGAACGATCGTCTCATCGCGAAGGTTCGGGCCAGGCTGCGCGCAGAAGGGCCGCAGCTGTCAGCCAAGCAGATGCGCAACGAGGGGCGGCTGCTCTTGACCTCGGCCAAGCCGGCGGGTGGTCAGCGGAGCCGCTATCTCACCGTGCCGCGGGTGAAGAAGGAGCGGGCGAGCTATGGCCAGATCCGCCACGCGCTCTTTCAGCACTTCGATGCCGAGGCCAAGCAGGCGGCGAGCCAGGAGGAGAAGGTCGCAATCGGCCGGCGCTATGTCGCGGCCCTTTCGGCCGCACGCTACGAGGAGGGCGAGAGGGCGCGCGAATCGGGCTGGGCGGAGGCGACAAAGAAGGATCCGCTGCTGGCGCCCAAGCTGACGGACAACCTGGTGACGGCGCGCCGCGCCCTGGACAAGTTCGGCGACCGAGACCTCTACCATTTCCTGGATGACAGTGGTCTTGGCAATCACCCAGCTGTCATACGCCTCTTCTACCGCGTCGGCGAGGCAACGGCCGAGGACCGCTTCATCCGTCCAGACGTCTACTGGCCGGCGCGGCCATAGGTGGTGAAAAGGACGCAAGACTAAGTCTCGTGAGAGGTGGTGACTATGAAATACTACTGGTATACTGTCCTAATCGTCTGTGTATTATTGGTCGCCACTATTGTAGTGCGGGAAATCCGGTTCAGGTATGGGGGGTGCGAGGTGACGCTGGAGACGGCCGATCGCTACGTCGCCGAAAGCCTCTGGTCCTTCGTTTCCAGATCGTCAAAGTATGGATCCTATCAAAGTTTGTCAGATTTTCAAGAACGAATTGGATTCCCTGATGAACTCCCAACGAATTCCGCATATGGCGAAGGATTATTAAAGAGGCGTGTTCTTGAACCTGGGAAGTACCAAGTGCCATTTGAAGTCCATTTGTCTTGTGGGGTTAAGGCTAGCGGTAATGCATTGGTGACATCATGTGGCGGTGTAGACTTGTCTGGACTGGACAATCAATGCCGATAATGAACCCTACCAAAATCGGAAAGGAGCAGGTTATGCAAAATGGTAGAGAATTTAATAATATCCCTCTGCACAAGATTTATAAATTTCGAGCGGACATAGATAACTTCAGCAACTTGGTGCAAGTTACTAACATGTCTATTACTTGGACAAACAATCTTCTGGACGCCCGACCTCTAATCCTTCCCGACGAGAATGAAGCGACCATGCTGGATTTCACAGACGCTTGGTTTTTCGGAATGGGTGCCGATCAAGTCATGAACATGAGAGATGTCGATGTTGATCCATTCACAGTTGAAGAAGTGCAGGCCTTGCTGAATGCTAACGTTGGACGCTACGAAATTAATTACCAAGGATCAATCGGGACTTATGGACCAGATGCCTATACATTCGGTGAAATAACAGTTCGATTAATCGGAACTGCTGAGGTAACTATTGAAGATGGCATAAGAAGAGTAGTGTTTGTTGGCGAAGCGTACCCTGCAAAACCAGATTCGTTTGACTTTAATCGAAGCACGCATCGTGGCTTCTTTAAGGAAGCTCTAACCAGTATTGGCCGTTGGTTCCAAGACAACACGATTGCGCAGCCCTTCAAGATCCATCTCGAAGGAGTGCGGGAAGTCGTAGGAACGAGCGAGCGGGCGACGCCTCGAGTACCAATAGGATCAGTGTCGTCTGCAAGATTGCCGGGACAGATGGGAACGGTCCCGCTGGGGCAAGAGACCAATGCTGCTGATGCAATTGCGGAACTCGACCGAATCCTGAATCGAGGCCGGTTCGGGGCTCTTGGCACGACGCGTCAATACAGCGGACCGGACAGCACTGACTTTTCTGAGCTTAGTAGCATGGCCTCAGAGATGAAGGGTCCTGGCAAGGTTGGTTCCACGTCAAGCGCGGTACGTCAAGCTCGTGCGAGTGGTGTGGAGACTGTGCCTCCTTCTGCGGCGAACGCAGGTGAGCGCGCAGGTGGTCCGCCATCAGACCTTGCCCCTCTTCAGGCAAAAGAGCCGCGAGCAGAACAGGTGGAGCTAAGCAGAGGCGATGGCGGAGCGCTCTCATTTAACCCCTTCGACCCAGCCAATCCCGACTTCGACTGGGATGCCTGGAATGACCGCCTTATCGCGAACGTTCGGGCCAGGCTGCGCGCAGAAGGGCCGCAGCTGTCGGCTAGGCAGATGCGCAACGAGGGGCGGCTGCTCTTGACCTCGGCCAAGCCGGCGGGTGGTCAGCGGAGCCGCTATCTCACCGTGCCGCGGGTGAAGAAGGAGCGGGCGAGCTATGGCCAGATCCGCCACGCGCTCTTTCAGCACTTCGATGCCGAGGCCAAGCAGGCGGCGAGCCAGGAGGAGAAAGTGGCGATCGGCCGGCGCTATGTCGCGGCCCTCTCGGCCGCACGCTACGAGGAGGGCGAGCGGGCGCGCGAAGCTGGCTGGGCGGAGGCGACAAAGAAGGATCCGCTGCTGGCGCCCAAGCTGGCGGACAACCTGGTGACGGCGCGCCGGGCCTTGGACAGGTTCGGCGACCGGGACCTCTATTGCTTTCTCGACGACAGCGGGCTCGCCAACCACCCGGCCGTCATCCGCATGTTCTACCGCGTCGGCGAGGCCACCGCCGAGGATCGCTTCAATCGTCCCGATTTTATAGGCCCGCCGCGGCCATGACCGGAGAGAGGACGGCAGGCAGAGCGCCGGCCCAAATGGAAAGACAAGATGGCGCCGAGGCAGGTGCAGGCAGTGCCTGGGCATATTGCAACTGGAAGTCAGCTGTCGCCGGGCCCATATCTCAATAATGGCATCGATGTCAGGAAAGCAATCATTGCACGAATCCCGCTACGAAGCAGGGGCTCGTAAGGAACCAGGTGCCAAAGCCCCCGCGGCAATTGCTCGGCCGCCTGTTGTGTCGCCGGAAGGATCCGGGCGTGCGTCATGAGGCCCGCCCCTGCGGGAGACGCTCCCAGCGCCCCTCGCCTTGTGGGCATGCTATGTGGCCGCGCTCTCGGGAAGCGAGCCGGTCGAACTAGCGGGCTTTCCTGCTGGACGATGGACGGGAGGAGAAAATCATGGGACTGCCTCAGCCAAGGCCGAAGCGGCGCCGCATTCCCTGCTGGCTGTTGCTGCTGGTCGCCTGTGTGGCGTCCATAGCCTTCGTGATCCACCAGGTCGTTGCCAGCAACAAGGCGGCCGAGGACCTGGCCGATCTCCTCTGCCTTCTAATGCCTGAAGTTATCGCAGGTGACAACGTCGTTCAACATTTGGAGAAACCCGACGTTCCGGTGCTTGTTTTCGAATCTTACTCTCTCGACGGAGAGCCCTACCCTCACAGCAGTTGGTGTGGCTCCATTTGCAGGAAGATCTATGGGCAAAGAGACGAAGTCTTTGTCGCAGTTGATGTCAATCTAAACCAAGTCTATGACCCTTACGACATTATCTTCTCCTTGCAAGCTAACCGAAAATCACGGGAATGCCAGAATTTGGATATTTCAGATGACATTGCGCGCTTCCGCGCTGCTCTTGAACAGGCTTTTGGGGAGAGTCGGAAGGACATGTTTGATTTCTCCGACCGCGTTGTCAGCATCCAGGGGTGTGCAATAATATCCATAAAGGAGAGTAAGAATCTTCCGGAATTCTTTTTGTTTATTGGTGATGTTGCGTATAGGACTCACGCGATGTTGCCAGGGTACTTACGCATTCTGTCCCTAGATGATCGAAGGGGTTATTCAATTGCGCGTTCTGGTTTTGCAGATGTGACTCCGACTGATCTGTTGGATCCTATCTTTGTTGAAGGGCGAGGAGGGTATTCCTGCTCTTTTGGCCATGCCCCTCAATCTCTTCGTGGCGAGATCCTTAGTTCGCCCGAGTAGGCAAGGAGTGTAGGAAATGAATCTGGAAAGAGAGGCCCTGTTGTCTGGAGTGGGAGTGTCTCCGAAGGCCTTGTACGATCTAACTGGCCTTCTGAAAATCACATATGACTTGTACTGGGAAGAGTTGTCGGAGCAAAGGGAACAAATCTTTAGATCAGAAGATCTCAGAAAGGTTTTGCTGGAGTTCTTAACAAAGGGAAGAAAGTCCTGGCCGAGTGAGCCTGGCCTTTCCGGCGACATGGCCAAGGCCTTGGCCGAGCGCTATCAGTTTCTCGACGCGGTGAAGCTGACCGGCGCCAACGAAGACGGACTCCTCCCGGAAGGCTACGACGTCAACCTTTTGGTGGTGCGCGACAAGGCGAACGACACCGTTATCGTGACGTTCGACGGCACCAGACAGCGGGCGGACTATGAAACCGTCGGTTTTATCATGTCGTTGGATCAGCTGATCCCGGAGGACTTCAGTTTTGCCCGGACCGACGCGATCGAGCGCTATTTGGATAGGCTGGTTGCGAAAGGAACCATCGCCAAGGAGGATGTCATCATCCTCTCGGGCCATTCTCTAGGCGGCTATGACAGTTTGGCCTTACGTTACCGCCGGCCTGATCTTGTCGATGCTGCAGTAACCTTCTCCACAGTCGGTTTCGAGCCGACGGCAAGCGGAGCGGAGACAGCGCTGCGGGCATTTGGGACCACCTACAACGTTGTCCTTGCCGGTGATATAGTGAGCGACCGCGATAGCGTGCCCAATCTTGCCACCGGCACACGCGGCCGTACGCTCGTGATCAACAAACACGGCGTCAGTGGACCAGTTGCACCGCACAGTCTCGTAGAGATGGCGCGCTACTGGGACGGTTTTCTGCGGTTGAGCATGCAACACCTGGACCGGGCCTCGGAGCTCTTGGGCGAAATAGCGGTTCCCCTTGTGGTCTTTCCACCTGAGGGCTTGGACCGTGACATGGCCGGTGCCGTGGCCGGGAGGCGCTATGCAGCAGAAGGCGTTCCTCTGGCGTGGGCTACCCCTATCGGCCAGAAAGTCTACCTGGTAAGCGGTGACCCGACGACGCCGGCAGGTCATGCGGACGGGGGCGGAGTACTGCGCCGACGTGCCGAGCTCAGAGTCTCCCGCGACGGCTTGTTGGCGAGCGACCGCGACGGGCGCGAGCTGCGGCACGAAGGCGGTGATATCGTCATCGAGATCGCGGGTGAGCCAGTCACGACCTTAACGTTCACGGAAGCAGTCAGGCGCCAGGCGCTTCAGGGAGTGTCCGGGTCGAGAGACCAACAGGGCCGGCCGCATGAGCGATTGCAGGACGGCTCAATAGATGTGCCGACGATTGAGCCGCGACCGGCGCCTGCTTTGCCCGAAAGACAAGGGGCCTTGCCGGCGCCGTCGCGTCGGGCGGACCTCTCCAATCCCTTCGATCCGGGCAGCCCGGACTTCGACTGGGAGGCTTGGAACGACCGCCTTATCGCGAACGTTCGGGCCAGGCTGCGCGCGGAGGCGCCGCAGCTGTCAGTCAAGCAGATGCGCAACGAAGGGCGGCTGCTCTTGACCTCGGCTAAGCCGCTCGGCGGCGAGAGGAGCCGCTATCTCACCGTGCCGCGGGTGAAGAAAGAACGGGCGAGCCACAGGCAGGTCCGCCGAGCGCTCTTCCAGCACTTCGATGCCGAGGCCAAGCGTGCCGCAAGCCAGGAGGAGAAAATGGCAACCGGCAGGCGCTATGTCGCCGCCCTCTCGGCCGCGCGCTATGAGGAAGGCGAGCGGGCGCGCGAAAGGGGCTGGGCGGAGGCCACGCGAAAGGATCCCTTGCTGGGCCCGAACTTAGCAGACAACCTAGTGACGGCGCGCCAGGCCTTGGACAGGTTCGGCGATCGGGACCTCTATCGCTTTCTCGACGACAGCGGGCTCGCCAATCATCCCGCCGTCATCCGCATGTTCTACCGCGTCGGCGAGGCCACCGCAGACGACCGCTTCATCCGGCCCGATTTTACGGGCCTGCCACGGCCGTGACCAAGCGGCCAAAACGCCGGATCTCAGGCCGGGCCTGGCTGATCATGCTCGCTGCGGCGGTCTTGACCATCCTGGCCCATGAGGGAGTGAGCGAGCACGCCAGGGCGGCGCACTACGCCCGGGTGGTCTGTCGGCTCTATCCGGAAACAGTTGTCGATCCGCAGCTTGCCCATCGCTTGACCGATCCCGCCGAGCCCGTGGTGCTGTTCGAATCGGCCTCGCGCAACGCTGTTGCCTTCACCCGGAGCAGCTGGTGCGGACCCTTTTGCCGGGGCCTGCTGAAGCATCGCGATCAGGTATTGTTAGCCATCGACGACAATCTCAACGAGGTCTACGACGAGGGCGACCGCTTGCTCTCGGTCACGCTCTCGCCCGATCCTGCCGCCTGCGTAAGGCCCGGCAGCTTTCGGCGGCCGGCCAGCGATGGCGGAGACCCGCGACGCCTCTTGCAGGCCTTCATGACGGCCCAAACGGCCTCCCTGGACGACGGCTGCGTGAGGATCGAGGCGGTGGCGGAGGAGCAGCGGCCCCAGGATTACCTCTTCCTGCGCTCGCTCAGGCGTGACAACAGCAAGATCATGACCAGCCGCATCAACCTTGTGGAGATCGAGACGCCACGGCGCGAGACCTTGCTGAAGGCGCGCCGTCTGGAGTTCAGCCCCCTGGGCGGTTTCGGCGACTGGAATGCGCCCAGAGCAAGCGGCCTGGGCCTCTGTCCCTTCGGTGCCGAGACCGCGGCAGTTCTGCAGCCCCTGGCCACTGCGCCCTGACCAAGCCCGCCGCTCTCTCGGGGCTGCCGCCCAAAGTGGCCTCTGCTCAATTGCCTTCCTTGACAAAATAAAGCAGTGCAACCTTGCCAAGCGTTCGGAGAATGCTAGCATCACAAGCAACGCCAGCGCAGTCGGCAACGCCCTCTTGCGGGGCGGTGGGGTGCGCGGCGATGGTCAGGGCTGGGGCCCGGCTGGTAAGGAGAGGTCACAATGGCGGTCATCTTCGGGGTTGCGGGGCAGAACAACACGCTCACCGGCACACCGCAAGTCGACACGATCTATGGGCTTAGCGGTAACGACCGTGCCTATGGACTGGAGGAGGGCGATAGCCTCTTCGGTGGCTCCGGCGACGACCTCAGCTTCTATGGGGCAAATGGTCGAGACTCTCTTTTCGGAGGGCCGGGAACCGACAGCTACTTCTATGGAGGCCAAGGCAACGACCGGCTCGACGGGGGGTCGAACGCCGATCTGGGCTTCTTCGGGCAATCCGGCGACGACGAGATCTTCGGTGGCGACGGCAACGACAGTTTGCTCTTCGGCGGGGCTTATCTCGACAAGATCTACGGGGAAGACGGTAATGATCTGTCGCTTTACGGTGGCGCCGGGTTCGACAGCCTCTATGGCGGTGCGGGCGGAGATACCTCTCTCTTCGGCGGCGCGGATCGCGACCAGCTCTTCGGTGGAGCCGGTGACGACGCAAGCCTCTTCGGCGGCCAGGGCCGTGACTCGATCTATGGCGGTGCCAACGACGACAGTCTCCTAGCCGGCGAGGCCGGAGACGATCTCGTGATGGCCGGCAGCGGCCGTGATCGTGCGCTCTTCGGCGGATCGGGTGTCGATCGCATCTACGGCGGTGCGGCCGACGACTTCAGCCTCTACGGCGATGAAGGCGTCGACAGCCTCTTTGGCGATGAAGGTAATGACGGCCTCTTCTTCGGCGGAGATGGCGACGACCTGGCGAGGGGCGGGGAGGGCTTCGATCTCTCGCTCTACGGTGGCAGCGGCAACGACCGGCTCTATGGCGGCGGCGCCCTCGATCAGCGGCTGTACGGGAACTCCGGAAACGATCTCATCTATGGCGGTGGCGATAGAGATATTCGCTTGCAGGGTGATGCAGGCAGCGATCGCATTTTCGGTGATGTCGGCAACGATGGCAACCTTCTCGGCGGCAATGGCAGCGACACCCTCTACGGCGGGACCGGGCAGGACGCTGGCTTCTCCGGTCAGGGAGGGAACGACACCATCAAGGGAGACAGCGGCGACGATTCCCGTCTCGACGGTGGGCAAGATAGAGACAGTATCTTCGGTGGCCAAGGCGATGATGCGACCCTGTCCGGCGGCGGCGGCGGCGATGTCATCTACGGCGGTGCGGGAGCCGACTCCTACCTACTTGGTGAGGGCGGCAACGACACAATCTACGGAGACGGCGGCAACGATCACTTGCGCGGGGAGCAGCTGGACGATCTGCTGATCGGCGGCCCCGGGGTTGACACCGCTTTCGGTGACGGCGGCAACCCAGTCGGCACACCGGGCGATGACACCTACCTGGCCGCCAGCCAAGGGGACATTCTTGCAGGCGGCTTTTTCGATGGCGGTGAGCTGAGCGACACCGTCATCCTCAACCAGATGTCGGGCGTGCCGGCGGGCTTCACCTTCGTGAACGTCGAAGAGGTGACGATCTACGGCACCAGTGGCGACGACAGCTTGCAAGGCAGCGACGTGCGGGACCTGATCGACGGCCTCAGCGGCGATGATCGGCTCTTCGGCGAAGCTGCATCCGACACCTTGTACGGCGGTCCGGGAATGGATCGACTCTACGGTGGCGGCAGCAGCGATACTATGATCGTCTCCAGTCAAGCCGACCTGGTGCAAGGCGAAATCTTCGACGGAGGCGCCGGTGCCGACAGCCTTCTCCTGCCGGTAGGCGTGACCTCACTCGCCGAGGTGTCGCTGGTGTCGGTCGACACGGTCCTATTCTATGGCACCAATCTGGCAGACACCATCTACGGCAGCAGCACATCGGACCGCATCTACGGTCTCGGCGGCAGGGATCGCCTCTATGGCGCGCAGGAGAGCGATGCGCTCTTCGGTGGTGACCAAGACGACAGCGGGCTGTTCGGGGGGCTCGGCGATGATCGGGTCTTCGGTGACCAAGGAGCGGACCAGGCGCTCTACGGTGAAAACGGCTCCGACCTTCTCGCGGGCGGATCGGGTCGCGACAGCACGTTGCTCGGCGAAGCTGGAACCGACACGCTCTTCGGCGGAGACCAGAACGACTTTGCGCTTTATGGCGGGGATCAGGATGACTTTCTCTATGGCGATTCCGGCGCGGACTCGCTCTTGTCCGGAGGCGGCAGGAACGATGCGATCGCGGGAGGCACCGGCAATGACGCCAGCTTGGACGGTGATGCGGGCGATGACAGCATCGATGGGGGTGCCGGGGCCGACAGCTATCTTATCGGTGGGACCGGACACGACCATCTAGACGGCGGCTTGGGGACGGACTTTGGCCTCTATGGCGGCAATGGGGACGACGTCATTGATGGTGGCCTCGGTGCCGACACCCAGATTGCCGGTGGCAGCGGTGACGACAGCCTCTATGGCGGTGAAGGCGCCGATGCCAGCCTCTACGGCGGCAGCGGTGACGATCTTGTCGGCGGAGCCCAAGGCGCGGATAGCTACCTCTACGGCGACGCCGGTCGAGATCTGCTCGAGGGCGGCGGCGGGGATGATAGCCTGCTGAGCGGCGGAAACCAAAGCGACGTCCTGATGGGTGAGGGTGGCGACGACGGTGGCCTCTTCGGCGGCGCCAATGACGACAGTCTCTATGGTGGTGTCGGCAACGACGCCTATCTCTTTGGTGCCGGCAATGACGACCTTCTGAGCGGCGATGAGGGAGATGATCGCTACTTCTATGGCGGCACGGGCTCCGACAATCTGTTCGGCGGCAGCGGCGGCGATCTTTCACTGAACGGGGACGCCAACATCGACTACCTCTATGGTGGCAGTGGCGACGATCTGGCCTTCTTCGGCGGTGCCGGCGACGACCTTATTTTCGGGGGTGAAGGAGCGGACAGCCTGCTCAGAGGGGCTGGCGGAGACGATCGGATCGAAGGCGAACAAGGCGCCGATCTGCTCTACGGCGATGCCGGGGAGGATCTCCTCATCGGCGAGGCGGGCGTCGACACGCAGTTTGGCGGCGTCGGTGACGACACCTTCCTTGTCGAACGCCAGGAGCAGCTTCAGGCAGGAGAGACCATTGACGGCGGTATCGGAGTCGACACCTTGGCCTTGGCGGACGGGGTGACGATCCCGGCCGGCGTGTTGATCAGCAATGTCGAAGTGATCCTCTACGGATGATCGGGTTGGCGGGGAGGTTTGCGGTCGAGGCATGAGCCTGCCGCATAGGAGAACGGGAGGAAAGCGATGGCGGTCATCTATGGGGTTGCCGGAGAGAACAACAGCCTCACCGGCACGCCGCAGGTCGACACGATCTACGGTCTCAGCGGCAATGACCGTGCCTATGGGCTGGCGGACGACGACAGCCTTTTCGGTGGCTCCGGCAACGATCTTAGCTTCTATGGCGGTGTCGGTGATGACAGGCTCTATGGCGACGCTAACGCCGACGGTGCCTTCTTCGGCGACAGCGGCGATGATGCGCTTTTCGGCGGGGACGGCGGCGACAGCGGCTTCTTCGGCGGCTCCTACGTGGATGTCATCTTCGGTGGCGCCGGGGCCGACCGGGCCATCTTCGGCGGTGCCAACTATGACAGCCTCTCCGGCGATGCCGGCCAAGATTCCCTGATCTACGGCGGAGAGGGGCGCGACGGGCTCTATGGAGGGTCCGGCACCGATAGCGCTCTCTTCGGCGATGGGGGTCCGGATAGCATTTTCGGCGGTGCCAACGCCGATCTCTTGCTCTTCGGTGGCTCTGGATACGATCTCCTCTATGGCGGAGATCAGGGTGACGCCTCGCTCTACGGCGGATCCAGCAATGACACGCTCTATGGGGGCCGGGCAAACGACCAGCTTCTTTTCGGTGATGCGGGGACAGACGCGCTCTTCGGTGGGTCCGGGGCCGACCGCGGTCTCTATGGCGGGACGGGCAGTGACGTTCTCGCGGGTGATCGTGGCAACGACACCAACCTGCGGGGCGGTGACGACAGCGACCTCCTCTACGGTGGTAGTGGCAATGACCTGGGTCTCTATGGCGACCGGCAACCCGACGTAATCTTTGGGGATTCCGGAAACGATCGCTCGATCTTCGGTGGCTCCGGTGCTGACTCCCTCTATGGTGTGGCGGGTGACGATCGCCTCTACGGAGATCAGGGCGCCGACCTCCTGATCGGTGGACAAGGAATCGATAGCGTCTTCGGTGGGTCTGGCGACGACACCATGACGGTGGCCAGCCAAGGCGAACTGCTTGCCGGTGACCTCTTCGACGGCGGCGCCCTTGTCGATACCGTGATCATGAGCCAGCTCGAGGCTCTTCCGGCCGGCATTACCCTAACGAACGTCGAGGCACTGCTGCTTTACGGAACGAGTGGCAACGACAGCCTCGTCGGCGGGGAGCAGAGGAACGTCGTCGAGGGGCTCAGCGGCAACGATGCCCTCTTCGGAGAAGGGGCGGCCGACACCCTGAACGGTGGTCCGGGAAGGGACTCGCTCTATGGTGGCGCCAACGGCGACACCCTGATCGTCGACAGCCAGGCCGACCTCGTCGCCGGCGAGATACTCGACGGTGGCGGTGGCAACGACACCCTGATCATACGAGAGGGGGCAACCCTGATCCCCGATGCAACGCTGCTCTCGATCGAAAACGTCTTCTTCTATGGTACGCCCCGCCGCGACACGCTGACCGGCACCGATGTTCCGGACCGGATCTTCGGCTTTGGCGAGCTTGATCGGCTCTACGGCGAAGCAGGCGACGATACGCTCTACGGCGGCCAGCCAACCGACATCTCACTGATCGGCGGCGAGGGCTCCGACACGATTTTCGGTGGCCCGGGGGATGACCGGGTCCTCGACGGTGGTGACGGTGACGACTTGATCTACGGAGACGGTTTCACCGATGCTGTACTCAGAGGCCAAGCGGGGAGCGACAGCGTATTCGGCGGGGGAGCATTCGACGTCTCGCTTTACGGTGGAGAGGATGACGATTGGGTCTTCGGTGCAGACGGCGCCGATTTTCGTCTCAAGGGCAATGCCGGTGACGACTTCATTGGCGGAGAAAATGGCAACGACACCTCTCTGGAGGGCAACGGCGGGAATGATGAAATCTTCGGCGGCCTCGACAACGACAGACTTCTCGAAGGCGGTGGCGGGGATGACCTGATCGATGGGGGGTCTGGCGCGGATCACACCTTCTTTGGCGGCAACGATGATGACACTCTCTACGGAAAGTCGGGGAACGATCTCAGCTTCTATGGCGGTAACGGCGATGACATGATTTTTGGCCAGGCCGGTGACGATACGCGTCTCGGTGGCGATGGTGGCGATGACCTGGTCCGCGGTGGCGCCGGCGACGATCGGGTGCTCTACGGCGGCGCCGGTGGCGATATCCTCCGTGGACAGGCAGGAGACGACAGCCGCTTCTACGGTGGGGCAAACGACGACTCCCTATTCGGTGGGCCCGGCAGCGACAGCCTTCTATTGGGCGAAGGCAACGATGACACTCTGCGCGGCGATGATGGCGACGACTCCTCCCTCTACGGCGGTACGGGAAAGGACAGTCTCGGCGGGGGCAGCGGCGACGACGCTCAGCTCTTCGGCGATGACGACAGCGATACGATCTCAGGGAACAGCGGCGGGGATGGCTTCCTCTTCGGCGCCGCTGGCAGCGATAGCCTGCGGGGTGACGACGGAAACGATCGCTACCTTTACGGCGGCTCGGGCGATGACAGGCTTTCGGGCGGCGGCGGGGCCGACAGCTTCCTCTTTGGGTCGGAAAGAGACGATCTGCTCTACGGAGGCGATGGCGACGACCGTTACCTCTACGGTGGCACTGGCGGCGACAGGATCGCCGGTGGCTCTGGCGAGGATGACTTTCTGGTCGGGGGCGCAGGCGTGGATCTGCTCTTCGGCGGCAGCGGTGACGACCTCTCGCTTTATGGCGGCTTCGACGATGATCTCCTCTATGGTGGCGAGGGGGCGGACCGCAACCTGCGGGGCGCCGGCGGCGACGACCGGCTGGAGGGCGAGCAGGGCGCCGATTTGCTCTATGGCGGTGGCGGTAGGGACGTCCTGATCGGTGAGGCCGGCGTCGACACGCAGTTCGGCGGTGCCGACGACGATACCTTCATCGTGGAGCGGCAAGAGCAGCTTCAGGCTGGCGAGACCATCGGCGGCGGCGACGGGGTCGACACCTTGGCCCTGGCGGCAGGGGTGACGCTTCCAGCCGGCGTGTTGATCAGCAACGTCGAAGTGATCCTCTATGGGTGACGCTTGACGGTTCGATGGCGAGCGTTTGGATCTCTGAACCTACTGACTCATAGCGTCCCTACTCGGCTGTATGATCGTGCTCTTCGTTCGAACGGACGTGCAGTGTCCGAAACGCGTTGCCATGGTTCCGTCTGTCTCTGCCAAGCGGGTCGGGCCAGGGAACTGCCTGAGGTTTCGCCGCCTTGCGTAGGCGATGCGAGTTATGATAGAGTCATTGAACTATAAAACACCAATTAAGAGAGTCGATGTGCGATAACCCCTTCTGAGGAGGCCTGTCGCTCGTCAGCGCAGGAGGTACTTAGGATGGATGCCGATCACCCCTCGTCTGCCCGCCCACTGCCCGAGGTGTTCCGTTCGGTCCAGATATGTATCGTGATTGGCTACCTGTTTTTCTTTGCTGCGTTCAGTTTGTCTGCCCCACCTCTCGTTAGAATATTTCAGTATCTCGACACCTGCTATGATCTCACGCAGTGGTTTAGCGCGTTGCTGAAGGCGTTTTGCTATTGGTATTGGGCGCTGGCAGCAGCCAGTCTCTTCAGCGCAGCAATTGGAGCGATTTTTCCTTCGCGGCAGGTCTCGTTGCTGTCTTTGCTTGTGTCGATGATCTTTCTACCGAATGCCATCATCCTCTTGTGGATTCAGGTTAGTCTCTATGACCCGCCCGAGGTGTTTCACAATGAATGGATTTCTTATGATGAATTTTGGTCTCTTCTCACAATGGCAGCGATCATTGCGTTCGTTTCTATGTCTTGTCTTTGGTGGTGCTACGTGCTGCTGCGATCTTTTGCAAGAGGACGCTGAAAAGGAGCGAACATGGAATCCTTCAACATCTTGGGTGACGCTGACAACAAAGCCATCGGAGAGTCGGTGGCTTCTCAACTGCCAGGTCGCGAAATGGGTCCGGCCGACGCCTATCGTCACGTTCTCCTGTCGGCTGAGCTGACCAGACAGTACGGGCCGGGCTGGGCGACCGCCGGCTTGATGGATCATGAACTCGATCCGTCGGCCGGTACCGACAACGGCTTAGACTACTGGAACAACGCTATCGGATTGGCCATAGGCAATCACGTCCGCAAGCAGGGCGGCGACTGGACTGATGTCGTACGCCTGTCCAGAGACATCATGACCCAGAGCCTCGCAGGAGAGACTCTGCATGGGCTTGAGCGACGCTGGGAGAAGATGCCCGCGGTGAAAGGCCTGGCGAAATTCTACCACGAATCGCCCCTGCGCGAGGGTGGGACTCTCACGCCTCCTTTTGAAATCTGGCGAGAGCGCTTCAACCAAACCGAACCCTTCTTTGTACGGGAGGGCCATGAGGTCAAGTTGGATGGTGGCGCGCTTACCACCAGTCCTGTCGCCATCAACTCACCCAGGGCATGGCGGAAGAACCCTGCCCTGCTTGACCCTCAGGGCGGCATCCTGATCGACGAAGCCGGCCAAACGCTGAGAAAAGCCAACACACAGTCAAACTGGCCGGATGCGAAGGGCGCTTGGGCTAGAGGAGACGGTTTTCTTTATGAGCCAGGAAATGCGGCGCCACCGCTCCTGGGCGACCTGACGCAGCCCGCGGCGGATCCGGCGCCAAAGGATGGCAAGCGAAGTGGTTTTCCCGTCGGAGAGTTCTTCGACGGCATAAGCGATGCCGAGCGGCGGGCTAGGCGCCTCTACGACAGGACCTATCAACGCTAAGGTCTCCAGGCGCACTCTCACGAGCAGGAGCGCTCGCTCTCGGTAATGGATCGACAGGCCCGTTCGGCCGAAAACGCACTCCATCACACCAGCTCAAGGCCCATCCGCCGGCAACCCGCTCAGCGGATCTGAGTGTGTTTCGGCACTGAGCTCGGCACGAAGGCATGAGCGCGGCTTTCAACCAGCGACACGACCCAAGGCGGCTTCAGCCGCCTTTTCCTTTTGGAAAGGAGAGAACAGCCATGAGTGCTGACGTCGACATCTGCAATCAAGCCCTAGGCGCCGTCGGTGCCCAGACCATTGTCTCGCTGGACGAGGCTTCGGCGGGCGCGGTGGCTTGCAAGCGGCTCTTCCCATTGGCCCGCGATGCGCTCTTGGCGCTGCACGACTGGCGCTTTGCCAGCGCGCGCCAGGCCTTGGCGCTCTTGGACGAGCAGCCGCCGGCGAACTGGCAGCTGGTCTATGCCTTGCCGTCGGACTGCCTGCGCGCCCGCACCCTGGAGAGCCCGCTGGCGGGACCAGGCGCTGGCCCGGCCGGCCGCTTCGAGCGGCGCGGCGACCGCATCGTGACCGACCTCGCCGAGGCGGTCCTGATCTATACGCGCCGGGTTCACCACGCCGGCGAGTTCACGCCGCTCTTCGCCGACAGCCTGGCAGCCCTCTTGGCGATCCGCTTGGGCGCGGCGCTCAGGGTCGATCCCGATCTGGTGCAGTTGGCGCGCCAGGACTATCAGCTGACCCTGGGCCAGGCGCGCGCGGCCGATGCCAACGAGGCCTCCAACCGGGACCAGCCGGAGGCCGACTGGATCGAGGCGCGCTCATGACGATCAAGCCGAACCAGCCCTCCTTTGCCGCCGGCGAGCTGGCGCCGGAGCTCTATGGCCGCGTCGATCTCGCCAAGTATCAGGTGGGCCTCAGACTGGCGCGAAACCTCTTCGTGCGCCCGCACGGCGGCATCGTCAATCGGCCCGGAACCAAGTTCGTCGCCGAGGTGCTCGACAGCGCGGTAGCCGGCCGGCTCGTGCCCTTTTCCTTTTCGACCTTGCAGACCTATGTGCTGGAGTTCGGCCATCAGCGCATGCGGGTCATCAGAGACGGCGGTCTGGTGCTGGAGACGGAGCAGGCAGTGACTGCCATCAGCCAAGCCAATCCCGGCGTGGTGACGCTCGCCAGCCATGGCTACAGCGACGGCGACGAGGTCCGGATCGCCGGCGGTGCCGGCATGGAGGAGGTGAAGCTCGACGTTCTGGTGGTCCGCAACGCGACGACCGACAGCTTCGAGCTCGGCTACAAGGGGGACGTCGCCAGCATCGATACCTCTGGCTTCGCGTCCTATTTCTCCGGCCAGGTCGCCCGCGTCTACGCCATCGCCACGGCCTATGCCGCGACGGACCTGCCGGACCTCAAGTGGATCCAGAGCGCCGACGTGATGTATCTGGTGCATCCCGATCACCCGATCAGGAAGCTCTCGCGCACGGACCACACGGCCTGGACACTGGAGGATGTGTCCTTCCTGCCGGGCATTGCCGCGCCCGGTGGCGTGGCCGCGACCAACAGCGTCGGCGCCGGTGCGACGACCTACACCTACAAAGTGACCGCCATCTCCGAGGCGAGCGGCGAAGAGAGCCTGCCTTCGGCCGAAGCCTCGACCACCAACGATCTCACGATTGCCGGCAACAAGAACACGGTCTCCTGGTCGGCCGTCGGCGGTGCTGCGCGCTATGAGGTCTACAAGGACGATAACGGCGTCTTCGGCTTCATCGGCGGCACCGAGGGGCTGTCCTTCGACGATCAGAACATCACCGCCGACCTCTCCTCGACGCCGCCCAAGCAGGCCGATCCCTTCGACGGCAGCGGCAACAAGCCGGCGACCGCAACCTTCTTCGAGCAGCGCCTGGTCTTCGCCAACTCGACCAACAAGCCGCAAACCCTGTGGTTCAGCACCACGGCCAACTTCGAGAACTTCGGCACCCGCGCGCCGGCGCAAGCCGACGATGCCGTCACCGTGACCTTGGTGGCCCGCCAGGTGAATGCCATTCGCCACCTGGTCGCCAAGGAGGATCTCTGGGCGCTCACCAGCGGCGGCGAATGGCGCATCCGCGGCGGCGGCGATGTGGACTTCATCACGCCGTCGAGCGTGACGACCAAGCGGATCAGCTCTTGGGGCTGCAGCGAGGTAGCGCCCCTGGAGATCGGCACCTCGGTGGTCTTCGTCGTCGACAAGGGCCAAGGGGTCCGCGACCTCTTCAATCAGATCGCGGTCGAGCAGTTCGACGTGCAGGAAGGCAGCGACCTTTCGATCCTGGCACCGCATCTCTTCGAAGGCCGTGCGGTGAGATCCTGGGCCTATGCCCAGGTGCCCAACTCGCTGATCTGGGCGGTGATGGACGACGGGGGCCTGATCTCCTTCTGCTACTACCGCGAACACCGGGTCTACGCCTGGACCCAACACGCCACGGAAAGCACCGAGGACGGAGACGGCCACTTCGAGGACCTAGCCGTCATCGCCGAGGGCCAGGAGGATCTTCCCTACTTTCTGGTCAAGCGCGTCGTGAACGGCCGCCAGGTCCGCTACATCGAGCGTATGCCGCAGCGCGTCGCCAAGGAGGTGGCGGATGCCTTCTACCTCGACTGCGGGGCCACCTACCAAGGCCCGGCAGCCGACGAGATAGGTGGCCTCAGGCACCTGGAGGGACGCGCCGTGGTGGCCTTGGCCGACGGCAACGTCGTCTCCGGCCTCTCCGTCGTCGACGGCAGGATCACGCTGCCGGTGGCGGCCGGCAAGGTGCACGTCGGCCTGGCCTATCAGGCCAGCTTGCGCACTTTGCCGCTCGAGCTCTCCTTGCGGGACGGCGCGACGGCAGGCCGCCACAAGCGCCTGGTGCGCTTGACCGCCAAGGTCAGGCGGACGCGCGGTCTCTGGGCCGGACCCAGCGAGTCCCGCTTGCACGAGCACCGCCAGCGCCAGGGCGAGCCTTGGGCGGCGCCGATCGCGCTCTATGAAGGCGACATCGAGATCGACACGCCGGCGGAATGGACGCGCGAAGCCGACCTCTGGATCGTGCAGCGTGATCCGCTGCCGCTGGAGATTCTGGCGATCACGCCGGAGTTCGACCTTGGCCGTTGACTTCCTTCCGGCCAAGCCGGCGCATGCCGAGGCCTTGGCAGCCAGCTTGCGTGCGGCGGATGCCGCCGAGGTGCTGGCCAGCGACGGGCTGGATCCGCTCTCTGCGCTGACCTTCAGCCTGGCGCTGTCGAGCGAGAGCTATGCCGGTCTAATCGAGGGCGAGGTCGTCGCGCTCTTCGGCGTAAGGCGCCCCTCGCTCGTCAGCCGGCGCGGCATTCCCTGGCTTCTGACCGGGGATGCGGTGGAGCGCCATCCGCTGGCCTTCGTGAAGGCCTCGCGCGGCGTTTTGGCGTGCTGGCGGCAGGACTACGCCGCCTTGGGCAACTGGGTCGATGCGCGTCACGCCAAGGCGTTGCGCTGGCTTGCCTGGCTCGGCTTCACCATTCATCCGGCCCGGCCCTACGGGGTTGCGGGCCTGCCTTTTCACCCATTCGAGATGGAGGGATTCCATGACTGACAAGCTCCATGGTCGCCGCCAGCCGCATCGCCGCGGCAAGGCGGGCCGCTGATGGCCAGGGTTCCGATCTACCGGGGCGGGCGCGTGCAGCCCGCCCGGCTTCCCGACTTCAGCCAGCGCGTTGAGGCCGATGCCGCAAGCCAAGGCGGCGGGACGCTTGGCCTCAACAGTTTGGCGGAGGGACTGGGGGAGTTGGGCACCAGCCTGGCGGCGCGCGAGCGACAGCTTGAAGCCCGCCAGGAGGAGGCCGAGTTCCTGGCCGCACAAAACCGCGCGGAAGAGCTGGAGCGTGAGGTGTTCGATCCCGAGCAAGGTTTCCTCGCCGCGACAGGACGTGAGGCTGCCGAGCGCCGCACCGCCGCCCTCACGCGCTATGACGAGGGGATCGAGGAGATCGCGGCCAACTTCTCCAACAACCAGCTGAAGCGCTTGTGGGAAGAGACCCAGAGAGAACGCGCGGCGGCCGTGCGCGCCTCTCTTGCCGAGCAAGGCGTGCAGCAGACGGATGCTTGGCTGCAGGAAGAGCGGGGCCGCTTGCTCGAACACCACACCTCTGCTGCCATGCAGAGTGCCGGTGATCCGGAGCGCTCTGCCGCCCACCTGGAGATGCTGGCCTTCGACGCCGAGCGCTTCGCACGTACCTCCGGCCTCGATGACGCGGCCAGCGACGGCTTCGTGAAGTCGCAGTTGACCCGCGTGCACCTTAGGATCTTCGAGGGCCTGCTGGACGCTGGCCGGCCGGATGAGGCGAAAAGCTATCTCGACCGAAACGCGGCCGATTTTGCTGAGGAAGAGCTGGCACTTGCCCGCCAGCAGGTCGCGGATGACCTCAGGGTCAAGCAAGGCAAAGCGCTCGGCGACTCCCTGATCGAAAAGGCGAGAGGGGCTCTTCCGGCCGAACAAAGAGGCGATAGGTCGGCAATACTCGATCGCGCCCTTGCCAGTCTTGACAGCGTCTCTGATCCTGAACAGCGTGCGATCGCCCGGCGCCGCATCGAAACCCAGCGTCGCGGCAGGCTGGACCCGGCTGCTCAGGCCGAGCGGGAAGGGCTGGAGAGCGAGGCCTTGGCTTTCGTCTCGCAAGGCGGCAATCCCGACGATCTACCGGCCGCGACCCGTGTCGCTCTAGGCAGCGAGACTTTGGCGCGCCTGCGCGAGAGCTTCGATGCGCCGCAGGCAAGGCGAACGGACTGGGCACTCTATGGAGAGCTCTCCGCGCTGCTGCCTGAGGAATTGGCAAGCACCGACCTTCTGTCCCTTTCGGGACGCTTGGCGCAGGCCGAGCTGACCCTGCTGAGAGAGCGGCAACGCTTGGCGCGCCAAGAGGTGGTCGAGACCGCATCGCCCGGAGAGACGCACCGCCCCTTTGCGATCCTGAGGCGTCGCCAAGCCCTCTTTGCGCGCTTGGGCCTAGACCCGACCGTTGACCGGGAAGAGATCGGGCGCCTCAGCGCGGAGATCGACCGCGCCCTGCAGCAAGCCGTGCTCATCAAGGGCGCTCCCCTAAGCTTGGCCGAGGAGAACGGCCTTCTGCGTGAGGCTGCCTTTGGCTTGGAGACAGGCGCTCCCGCTCTTTCGAACCCTGACCCAGTGCCGGGTCCAAGGGAGGAGCGCGCTCCCCCTTCGAGCGACGCCGACATCGAACGCTCTTGAACAGGAAAGGAGAGACATCATGGGTAGTCCAGGCTTCATTGGAGCGGCCTTCGGCCTTTCGGCTTTGGGCAACGCCCTCGGCGCCACCAGCGCCAACCAAGCGGCGCGCTTCAACGCGCAGGTGGCCGAGAACAATGCGGAACTGGCACGGCGCCAGGCCGACGATGCGCGCCACCGCGGGCGCATCGAGGAACAGCGTCTGCGACTGGAGAATGCACGCTTCAGGGGACGCCAAGCGGCTGCCTTGGCAGCCGGCGGTTTGGATGTTTCCAGCGGCTCGCCCTTGCAGGTCCTGGGCGACAGCGCCGCCTTCGGCGAGCTCGACGCCCTGCAGGTGCGGGCCAACGCCGAGCGAGAGGCCTTCGGACAGCGCCTGCGGCGCAGCGACTTCCTGAACGAGGCCGAGCTGTCCCGTGCGCGCGGGCGCAGCGCGCTGACCCGGGGCGTCTTCCGGACCGGCGGCTCGCTGCTGACCGGGGCGGCGCGGGTGCAATGAGGACCGCGCCGGGTCGGCCGCAATCCACAAAGAGCCACAAGGAGAAGGTCATGGACCCCAAGACGCTGCGCCGCGAGTGCATGCGCATGACCGATCGGACCATGCCGATCAACTTCCGCATAGCCGCCGCCAGGCAGATCGAGGCCTACATCCTGGGCCAAGACGATCCAGCAGAACGCGCCCCGGTGGCTCCAGCCCCTTCAGTGCCCAGCGGCCAATAGGCCTCGTCAAGACAAAGCCCCGCCAGTTGCGGGGCTTTTCCTTTGGAGATCCATATCATGACCGTGACGAAAGAAACCGCGCGGTCCGGGCCCTATGAAGGGAACGGGCTTGCGACCGCTTTCGCCTACAGCTTCCGCGTCGATGCCGAGAGCCACCTTCGGGTAGTGAAGTCCTTGGCGGACGGTGCCGACACCCTGTTGGAGCTGAGCAAGGACTATCAGGTCACCAACGTTGGCGCGCCGACGGGTGGCGACGTCGTGCTCACCACTGCGCTCTCGCTCGGCGAGAAGCTCACCATTATCCGCGACCAACCCTTCACCCAAAGCACCGACTTGGTCAATCAAGGACCTTTCTTTGCCGAGGATGTCGAGCTTGGCTTCGATCATGCCGTGATGCGCGATCAGGAGCTGGCAGAGCACCTGAGCCGTGCCGTGAGCGTGCCTCTGGGCGAGTCCACCGACCCCAAGGACTACCTGGCCCAGATGCAGGCCCTGGTCGCCCAGGCGCTCGCGGCCGGCCAGGGCGATAGCGTCGTCTCGGTGCTGACGCATGGCGCCGTCGGCGATGCCGGCGATGACCTCTCGCTTGCCGCCAGCGATGCCGTCGCCTTTCAGGCCGCCATCGACAAGGCAATCGAGCTGGGCCTCGACTATGTGGTCGTGCCGGTGCCGCCTGATCCCGATAAGGCCTACTTCGTCGACCAGGACCTGGACAATGCGCAGCTCATCGACTGGCGCATCGACCCACGCGCCAATGTCGTCGGCGCGCACAACATCCCGCTCAAGCAGAGCCGCATCAAGGGCGCACGCGTGCTGGACCCGACGCCGACCGTCAGCACCGTCTTTGCCAACAACGGGCGCTACAACCACCAGTGCGTTGCCGGCTTCGACCTCGACGACGCACTGATCGTGTCCTGGCAGCGCAACCTCTTCATCCACATCGAGAGCTTCGACCATCGCGAGGTGGTCTTCGCCAAGACCACCGACGGCACCACCTGGCAAAGCTGGACCGACCCGGTGAACCCCTTCGCCGACGCCACGGTCTGCACCAATCCGATCACCATCACCGGCGGCCAGCCGCGCATGGGGGCTTCCTGGATCGTCAACCATGCCCGCGCAGCGGTTAACGCCTCGCAGAAGCTCTGGATGGGCTGCACCACCACCGCCGATCCCGACACCAACGCTCGCTTCCTCCTAACCCACAAGACGACCGCCGAAGGCAAGTTCACCGTCTACAGCTTCTGGCAGCACGCGACCACCGGCCAGATCAAGCTCTTCCAGGGCGACGCCAAGCCCGGCGCCGACTGGACGGCCAGGTTTACCCACGAGGGTCACCCCGATCTGAACTTCTGGTGTCACGCCACCATGATCGACAGCAAGGGCCGGCTTTTGATGTCGGTCATCCTGGGCGACCAGATCAACGACAGTTTCGGCGACATGCGCCGCCTGCCTTGCGTGCTCTACGCCGAGGATCCGAGGCCGACGGACCCGACCGAGATCGTCTGGAAGCTTGGCCCCTCGATCGACATCGGCACGACCAACGGCCCCGGACCGCAGTGGGAATGGGGTATGTACGAGGCCAGTCCCGGCTTCTTCCGCGCCATCATCCGCCACAACGAAGGCGAGGGCGGTGCTGCCGACAACTTCGGACGGCGCCAGTTCTCGGCCGTCGGCGACGGCGTCACCTTCGGCGGCTGGCGCGAGACCGGCGTGCCGATGCACCGCACCCGGGTGAAGTACATCGGCCTGAACGACAAGTTCGCCGCCACCGCCATGGTCGACCGCTTCTCCAATCGTTCCAACGGCGTCATGGCCTTCGAGGAGCGCGGCGGCGCGCTGATCCCCGGGCCGACCATGTCGCCTGGTGAACCCGAGTCGGTGAAGGCCAACACCATCGCTATCGCATCGGCGAACGACACTGTCTTGGCCACCAGCGGCCTGGACTTCACCGGCGCCACGGTCGAGGTCCGGGTCAAGCAGGCCGGCACCGACCAAGACCTGGTCGGCAGCGGCTTCACTGCCGACTATGCGGGCGACACCATCGATCTGGCTCACTGGCGCTTCCTGGAGACCGGACACACTTTCATCGCCGAGAACGGCGGCTTCGTCGAGACCGTGGCTTTGCCCAACGACACGGCGACCCAGGTCTTATCGCTGACCAACGACCTCACCACCGGTGCGCCGGTGATCCTGGGCTTGAACGAACTGGGCAACGACACGCTGACCATCGGCGACAGCGTCTTCGTCGATGCGGCTGCCGACAACGTGACCTTCACCGGCGCCACCGATACCTACTCGGGCCTGCTCGTCTACGAGCCGGGCCTCTCCGAGAGCCTGGTCTACAGCGATGCTGCGGACACACTGTGGACGCCCGCGCTGGACATCACCGAAGGCGATCTCGCGGTTTACATGGTGCAGAACGTCGTCGGCGCGACCTTCGTCGTGCCGGAGTTGGACTTCATCACCGACACGGCCACCGACTCGGTCACCCTGCTGGAGGGGCGCAACGCCGGCGACGAGGTGATCGTCAGTGCTACCAGCGGCCGGCGCTGGCAGGTCCCGACCTTGGTCAAGGACGAGAAGACCGGGCGCGTCGTGCAGGTCGGCAGCCTGGACTACCTGAACGAGTCCATCGGACGCGAGCCGACGGCCAGCTGGTTCGAACCCGAGGACCTCCCGCGCGCCGACTATCTGAACGTGGTGCTGCGCAAGAACGCGGGCGGCCGAGTGGGCCGACGACGGACACTTACCCACCTATGCCGTCGGCACGGGGCTTGGCGACGATCCCCGGCGACGGCTCGGCGGTGCACAGTCTGCCGCCCTATCGCGGCCAGCTGGCGGTCCCCTACCGCCACAACACTCTGCCCGAGGGCAATGACAGCATCATTCTATTCGTCTTGGGCACACCACAGCACCACCTGACGGTGGAGCTGGCCAACAACGGCCTGTCGCTGGTGCGTGAGTACAAGATCGGCCGCTACCGCGGCGGCCGTGCCGACTTCGACGCCCGCGACGAGGAGGTGACCCGGCGGCTGGAGGCTGCGGTCGACGTCGAGCAGGTCTTCACCTTCCAGTACGACCCCGAGACCAGCCAGGTCATGATCAACGATCGGCTGTTCAAGCTGCAGTGGCCTTTCGCGCTCTATTGGGGCAACGGCTTCATCCTGAACGAGGAGCCCTCGCCGACCAGCCGGGTGCTGACGGTCGACGTCGCAGGCGTAACCTGGACGGCCTTGCCCCAAGAGTTCCGCTTCGAGGCGGAGGAGGACGACCGCCCGCCGGCGCCCAACTTGATCATCGACCCCGGCTTCGACTTCGATCCCGAGAAGGGCGGCGGTTCCGACTATGCCCTGGTCGACCGCATGCCGATCCTGCCGGGCCTCTCTTGCCGCCAGACCGGCGGAGCGAGCGCCACCTTGCGGCGCGCCAGCAACTCCGTCGATGCCTCGGAAGCCCAGTTCGACGGCCTGCGCCACAGCCTGCTGCTCACGATCTCTGCAGCCGGCACGGACTGGCTGGAGCTGGATTTCGAGTTCGACGGCGCGCAGAGCGTCAGCCAGGGGCCCTTCTCCTTCGCCCTCTGGGCCGCCAACGAATCGGGGCCTGCGGTGGGCGAGGCCAATCATGCCGATGGCATCGCTGCGCGGCTCACCTGGGTTCACAACCTCGGTGCAGGCGCCGACGACGACCAGGAGAAAGCGGTGGGCTATGCCCGCATCCCACGCTTCAACGACCGCCTCTGGTATCCCATCGTCGTGCCGCAGGCCAACGAGACCTTCGACAACGTCATCGGGCCCGAGAACTACGGCGCACTCAGGCTCGGCATCGAGCCAGGCCGGGCCTGCACACTGCGGTTCAGGGGTGCGGACTTCTACCAGGGCGCCGCACCGCGCCGCATGCCGCGGCCCGACTTGGTCGAGGTCGAGCGCCGCGTCAAGCGCTTCTACTACAGGCGCGCGCAAGAGCAGCTGTCGAGTGCCGTCACCGGCAACGTGACCAATCCCCTGGCGATCGCCCACGCGATCAGCGCCACCCAGGTCGATTGGATCGAGCCCTTGCCGGCGATGGCGGGCAAGCCGGAATTCACCGCCGTCGGCGTCTTTGCCGGCAATCCCTTGGGCACCACCTTGGCGCACGGCGGCACCATCGAGCAGATGGTGGTCACCGACGACAACAACAGCGCGCTGCTGCGCATGCGCATGGGCGGAGCCACCTTGTCGGTCGGCGAGGCGGTCGCGGTCTTCTCCACTTCGCCGCTGTCGCAGGGCTTCGCCGGCGACGACAGCCTCTACCGCTTCGAGCTGGCCGGCGCCTTCGATATCGAGGACGAGGGCGACATCGAGCTGTCGCTCGACCTGGGGACCGGCACGACCAATGTGCTCTCGCCACCTACGGACGGCGTGCTGAAACCCAGCTACGGTCAGGACTTCGACCGCCCGCCGCTCAGCGCCGGCGACAGCATCTTTATCTCGGACATGACCTTGAGCGACGAGAGCGAGGCCGAGCTGGTCAAGATCACCGAGAGCTCGGGCGAAGAGACCCTGGGGCTCGGCAGCGACTATACGGTCGACATCGGGCCGCCGGCCTCGGTCACCCTCTTGGGCGGCGACACCATCGGGGCCGATGACACCTTCGACCTGAGGAAGCCGGGCAAGCTGGGCCAGGCCGTCTATCTTGCCGAGCAACGCTTGACCAGCGGCCAAAGCCTGACCGCCGCCAGCACCAAGCAGTCGAGCGGCGCTTGGGTCTTCGACGCCAGGCAGAACCGCTTCCAGACGCAGTTCAGCAGCGAGACGGCAACGGTGACCGCGCTTTCCGGCTTCGTCGCCAGCCCGCGCCGGAAGGAGGCGATCGACGAGCTGCTGGTCGAACTGGTCGCCGCCGGCGTCTGGGCGAAGCTCGACGTCGCCTACGACCTGGCGGCCGAGGATGCCGCAACGGGCCTGATCAACTGGAAGGGCAGCGCCAGCAAGAACCTGACGACGGTCAACGGGCCGACCTTCACGGCGAACCTGGGCTACAGCTTCAACGGTACCGATCAGTACTTGGACGCCAACTTCGATCCGACCGACAACACGGACCCCGACTGGCCCTTCCAGTACCTGCAGGATGACGCCGAGGCTTCGATCTTCGTGGTCGTCGATACGCCCGATGCTTCTACCAACTGGCTCTTGGGTGGCGGCACCAACACACTGGGCATCAGTCCGCGCGGCACCACCGACCTGCGCACCACGCGCTGCAACGACAATGTCAATCAACAGGGCACGGCGCTGATGCCGGGCAGCACGCTCGGCTTCGTCAGCGTCGGCCGCAGTGTTGGAACGGACTACACCTACGCAGTCGAGAACGGCATCGGCGTCGTTTGCGAGTATCCAATCTCGCAGGCCTCCACCGGCCTGCCGAACGCCATCAACATCGGCCGCCGCGGCACCGGCTATGGCACCGGCACGGTGGCTTGGATGATGCTGGGCGCTCACCTGACCAGTCTGCAGCGCCAGCGCGCCGCCAGGGCGCTTACCCGCTACTATAAGAAGATCGGAGCCATCGCATGACCCTCTGTGTGATCATGACCGAAGCGGAGAAGGACCAAGTGCAGGGCCTGTCCGCGCCGAGCCATCGCTTGGAGCCGCGCTTGCTTTTGGACGGCACGTTCGCCGTCAACATCGGTGTCTGCAGTGACCCGCACCATGCCAGCAAGCATGGGTTCCTGCGGACGCTGCCAGTGCGCGGCGTGACCTCCGATGACTTTCCGCCTGAAGAAGAATAGGAGCCTACTCATGCTAAAAGCGATGGCCGCCGTTCTGGCGGCCTTTTTGATTCCTGCTTCAGCGCAAGCACTGACCTGCGCCTCCAAAGCGCGGCTGGAGACGCTTTTGACGGAGCGGCACGGCGAGCAGCTGACCTTTCAGGGTCAACAGACCAACGGCGATCAGCTGCTGCTCTTCGCCAACAACACAAGCGGTAGCTGGACCTTGCTGCTTCGGCCACAGAGTGCACCGCACCTGCTGTGCCCGCTTGCCGATGGCAGGGGCGGCATTCTGCATCTCTCTTCCCTCCCGGAGACCTGAGCCATGCGAGAGACTTTTCCGGCCGCGCTGGCGGCGCTGTTGCGCCATGAAGGCGGCTATGTGAACCATCCGGAAGATCCGGGCGGCCACACCAACATGGGCATCACCTTGACCACGCTCACCAGCTGGCGGCGTCGGCAAGGCAAACCCGATCCGACGGTCGAGGAGCTGCGCGCCCTTAGCCGCGAAGAGGCGGCCGCGCTCTACCGCTGGCAGTATTGGGAGGTGATCAAGGGCGACAGCCTGCCTGCCGGCTTGGATTACGCCCTCTTCGACTTCGCAGTGAACTCCGGCCCGGCAAGGGCGGGGCGGTTCTTGCAGAAGATCGTCGGGTCGGCTGCCGATGGTATCATCGGGGTCAACACGCTTGCCGCGCTCGAAGGCGCTGGCAGCACCGGCTTCGTTATCGCCAAGCTTTGCGAGGACCGCCTCGCCTGGCTCAGGAGCTTGCGGGGCTGGTCGCACTTCGGGCGCGGCTGGAGGCGCCGTGTGGGAGAGGTCTCTGCCAGCGCCAAGGCCATGGCGGCTGGAGCCGCCGTTCCCACGCCCGTTCTGCCATCGTCGCCGGAGCAAGCGCCCTCCACCAGGCGCGCAAAGGTCAAGACCGGCAAGACGCCCGAGGGCAAAGGCTTGACCCTGGCCGGTGCCGGCAGCCTGGGCGCGATGCTGTCGGAGGCGGCCGGCAGGCTGGAGCACTTTGCCGCCGTCAGCGAAGTAGCACTCGTGCTCTTCGTCCTGCTGACCGCCGCGGGGCTGGGTTTCACGGTCTGGAAGGCGCTGCAGCGCGCCCAGCGGGAGCAAGAAGCATGAAGTGGTTCGACCCAAGCGGTGCCTTCCTCGCCATCGCCCTCGTCATGGCGGCCGCCGCCGCCACCGGCTTGGTTCTGGGCGGATGGCTTTTCTAGGGCCGCTGATGGGCTGGCTCGCCGGATCCAAGCTCGGCCGCTGGCTCGCCGTCGCTGCTCTCGCTCTCGCGCTCGCCTGGTTCGCCTGGCAGCGCGCGCGGGCCAGCGGTGCCGAAGGGGAGCGCCTGGCCCAGCGCCAGCGCACCCTCGCCACGCAACTCACCAATCTGAAGGAAAGACGCCATGCCGAAAAGGATGCTGGCCGCCGCAGCGCTGCTGAGCGCCGCCAGCGCGTGCAGCGCTACCTCCGCCGTGACTGACACCGACGTCTGCGGACCCTGGGAACCCTCACTGCGCTTCTCCGCCGCCGCGGTGCAGGCTATGGACGAAGAGGACATCCGCCAGCTCGATGTCTACTACGGCACCGGCGAGCGCCTTTGCGGGTGGTCGCCATGACCCCTCAGGAGCAGCGGGCGATTGGCCTGGAGGAGACGCAAAGCGTCTACGACCGCTCGATCGAGGGCTGGCACCTGGACAAGCGTGTTCCCATTGCGCTGATCGTCACGATCTTTCTGGCCATGATGACGGGTGTCTACGCCTACAGCCGGCTGGAGAGCACCGTCGAAGACCACGAAACCCGCATTGCCCGGCTGGAAGCGCACGACATCGCCATCGACCGTTCCACCCTGGCCGTCTTGAACGAAGTGGCCCGGCTGGACGCAACCCTTGTGGCCGAACTGTCCGCCATCAAGACCATGCTGGAGGCCTTGCGCGAGGACCTAAGGGAGATGCAAAGACTATGATTTGGCTCTTCAGAAACTTGTCTCGCCTGCTTGGCGCGATGCTCCTGGCGATCACCTTCGTCTTTCGTCTCGCTGTCTGGGTGCTGTCGATTATCGGGGGCGCGGTAACCTTCTGGCCGGAAGGCTGGTCGCGCCTGAAGGCCTATCAAGAGAACCTGGCGCTCAGCGAGGACGAAGGCCTCAACGCCATGCTGCGCGGCTCGCGCCGCGTCACGCACTCCGCCACCTGCGGCTATCATCTCCTGCAGGCCGACCTCGCCAAGGCCGAGCGGCGCCAAGTCCCGCGCCGCGGCTGGGTCCTCTACGCCCGCCTGCTGAACCCCCTGCTCAACCTGCTCTTCTGGGAGAAGGATCACTGCCGGCGGGCGGCGCGGAACACCAAGCACTTGGGGGTCGGGCATAGCCTCTAGGCGAGTGGCTTATAGGCCCGCTTGGGCCCGCGCCCCTGTTCATTGCCGTTTTTTGGCCGACCCCTTGGGGCCAGGCGTGCACAGAGACATCGTTGAGATAGAACCGGGTAGATAGCCGGAGCGCCAGCTTGGCGCTAGGGGCTTGACGGGAGCAACTCGTTTCGCGTCCCTGGCGCTCCGGGTCTTTCTAGACCGACTGCGACATCATTCAGGAACGTTGGCGCTCGAGGGACTCCTCCTCGTCGATCAGCGCGGGGCCCCAGGAAAGCTCGCAGGCGGCGCAATAGGCGGAAGCGCTCGTCGGCCGATCTAAGGCCTCATCGTGCAGGTCGTTCAGGAAAGTGACTTCGGACGTCTTGATCTTCACGGGGTTAGCCTCCTTCTTTTTGACAGAGGTCGGTGGATGTTGACGTTCAGCGTACTTAAAGAGTGCACGAAGTACGTGACCGATTTTGACTAAAGCTTGCTCTAAGGAGTGCCTAGTACTTCCGGCACGTGCGTCGAGTTTTCTCGGATTGTGCTGGCTGGCTCTCAGGCTGATCCGAGTCCGCGCCATGTCGTGGTCAAGAGCGGCTTCTCCTGCGGTCGTCGTCGACCTCTACTTGCGGTGCGGTAGGGCAGAGTTGGCACGCATCGCAATAGAGGGAGGAAAACCTCGGGTGATCCAGCGCTTCGTCTGACAAGCGCTCTGAACAGGAAAGCTGGGCGTCATCTCAAGCATCGGGCTCATCTCCTCATCACGGGCGGAGTAGATTATCGTTCATTTTCGGTTTAGCTGACCGCCCAGCCAATGAATGAACGAGCGTTTAATTTGGGGTCCGGCCGGCAGGGTTTAAGACTTGCTGCGGGAATGCACGACAATCGTCGCCGTCTCGCACGATTGTGCAGGCATTTCGCAGAGTGTGAAGCCGTTGTGCAGTAAAGAAACGCCAGGAGACCAATCGCAACGTCTCTGTGAGCGATCAATTCGAACAGGGCGCTGGCGCGTGCTCACGATGGATCGAAACAATCCGTCGCCTGAACCCCACTCTAAGCGCTATGGAAATCGACCATCATGACCCGGGCCTTGCCACCACGCCTTTCAGCCGCGCCATGGCCCAAAGCCCATAGGCCGGTCCCAAGGCCATCAGCACCATGACCAAAGGCCAGCCCCACTGCTCGGCAAGCCAGGGGGTCGCCTGCACGGTGCCGATCGTGAGGCCGAAGCCCAGCGCGGTCTGCAGGGTCATCAGGCTGCCGGCGCGCTCCGGCGGCGCGAAGTCGGCGACCAGGGCGGAGAACTGGGCGGAATCGGGAATGACGGCAATGCCCCACCAGACGACAAGCAGAAAGGTCAACCAGGGCGGGCCGCCGAAGCTCAAGGCGGTCGCGACCGCGGCGGTGCCGCTGCCGGCCATGGCTAGCATGGCGATCTGTCGCTTGCCGATCTTGTCGGCGAAATAGCCTGCCAGCCCGCAGGCGATGCCGCCGGCGCCGATGGCGATGAAGGCCGTCCACTTGGCCAGGCGGTCGGCCTCGCCGGGTTCGAGCGACAGGCTGTAGGAGGCTGCCGCCGCCGCGCCGATCCAGGCCCACATGGCGTAGAGTTCCCACATATGTCCCAGATAGCCGGCGATCGCCAGGCGGATCCGGCGGTCGCTCCAGGCCAGCATGACATCGCCCAGGCGAAAGCGGGGCGCGCGCCCGTGGTGCGGCCCGAGCCCGGTGAAGAGCACGGCCAGTCCGCCGCCGGCCGCCGCCAGCGAGGCCAGGGTCACGGTCAGGCGCCAATCGCTGCCGCCCAGCAGGGAGAGCAGATGCGGTGTCGCCGAGCCCAGGGTCACTCCGCCCACCAAGAGGCCGACCAGCAGGCCGCGGTCCTTGAGCCCCCAGCCGACCGCCAGCTTCATCCCCACGGGGTAGACCCCGGCCAACAGCAGGCCGGAGAGGAAGCGCATGGAGACGGCCGCAAGGCTGCCGATCGGCAGCAGGACCAGGAGCGCGTTGGCTGCGGCCGCCAGGATAGCGCAGAGGGCGAAGAGGCGCCGCGGATCCAACCGGTCGGCGAGGCCCAGGATCGCGGAGCCCAGGGCGCCGGCGACGAAGCCGGCCTGTACGGCACTGGTCAGTGCCGCTTCGCGAAAAGGCGTCAAGGGCCGCTCTGCCGTCATCTCCGGCAGAATCGCGGCTGAGACGAACCAGAGGCTGAGCGCGGCGATCTCCGCCAAGATCAGCAGTAGGATGCTGCCCCTTTTTCCTGCTCCCACGACGGGGCTGCCTTACTTCGGAAGCAGGCGCAAGGTCTGAGACTCCTCCGGCGGCTGCGCCGGCAGGCGCAACAGCCCTCCATCGCGCCAGGTCTCTACCAGATTGCCGTAGTAGCGGGAGAAGATGTTGCCGGAATTGCCCATGGCGATGATCACGCCGGAGGCATCGGGGTCGGCCATGTCGAAGACGCCGCGGAAGCCCGGTCCGTGGCGGTCGACAAAGGCCTTGTGCAACGGCCGCGCATAGTCGGAGCCGGCGCGGTTGACCGTGTCCTGGCCGCCCGGTGTCGGCAAGGTGATGGCCGTCCACTCGCTCACCAGCGGTATGAACCCCAACACAGGGTGGACGAAACTGGCATAGTGCGCCTTGCCCCACTGCCACGCGCCGACATCCTCGCCATAGTCGTCGACCAGCTCTTTCAGCGCGATTTCTAAGGCGGCGACGATCTGCTGGTCGCAAGTCTCGACCGCCGTGGTCGCGACGTCGTCGCACCACAGGCTGTCGGCGCCCAGGAGGTTAAAGACCCGCCAGGCATCGCCGGTGGCCAATTCGGGAAAGACCTCGCCCAGTTCGTCGCGCAGCAGCTGGCGCTCCAGTGCGCGCAGCCAGGCGCTATAGATCAAGGGCTCGGGGCGGTCCATCTCCATGTGGAAATCCCAGCTGCGCAGACGGCCTACGGCGGCCTCGGCCTCGGCCGGCAAGTGGGCCTGGACCAGGCGCGGCACCAGGTAACTGGCACCGAGCGAGAGCACGTCCAGCTGCATCTGGCGCATATCGTCCGGTGACCAGACCTCTTTTTCCGCCAGCATCTCTTCGATCCTGCGGGCGCGGTCGGGATAGGCCCAATGCGCAGCGATGAGGTAGGGGTAGTCGTCGCCGACCAGCTTGTTGTTGGCAGTCAGCAGCACGCCGCTCGGCGGATCGACGGCGCGCGGCAAGGCCTCGTAAGGAATCTCGCCGATCCAGTCGTATTCTCCTTCGGCCCCCGGAACCGGCAGAAGGCCATTGCCGGCCTTGCGGATCGGCACCCGCCCCGGTGCGACCAGGGCGATGGAACCTCGCGTATCAGCTAGAACTATGGTCTGTTGCGGCGATTCCAGCAGCTGCAGGGCGCTGATGGCCTGCGGCACGTCGGCCGCCTTGTTGAGGCGAAAGAGGCCGTCGGCCGTGCGGTCGTCGGCGTCGAGCGCGGTCCAGGCCAAGGCCAGGACCTGGTTTTCCTTGGCAAGCTCTTGCGCTTCTTCCACCACATCGCTGATGACCGGTCCGTGGTAGGTCTTGCGCACGGTAATGGTGACCGGATCTTCGCCTTCGACCAGAATAGTCTCTTTCCGGCTATCGAAGCTTTGCCAGCCATCCTTGGTCCGATAGCGGGTGGGGTCGTTCGGATCCACCTCCTCAATGAAGATGTCCTGAGTATCGCTGTAGGTGGTGGTGAAGCTCCAGGAGAGCTGGCCGTTGTGGCCAAAGATCATCAGTGGCAAGCCCGGTGCTGTGGCGCCTGCCAGGGTCAGGCCGGGAGTCTCGATCCGCGCCAGATACCAGTCGCCCGGAGCACGCAGCGATAGGTGCGGGTCGCCGGCCATGAGTGCGCCGCCGGTGGTGCTGCGCGATGGGGCCACCGCCCAGGCGTTGGAGGCCTGCTTGGGGCCGATCTCCCACGGCAGGACTTCGATCAAGCCCTCCAGCAGGCCGCGCTGTTCCATCGCTTGCAGGCTGGGGACCGAGGTCGGCGCCCAATCCGGCCAATCGGGGAAGAGCTGTTTGACTTTGTCGCCAGGGATGAGCGCCAAGAGGCGCGCGCGGAGCAGTTCGTCCTGGTAGTTCGAAGAAAGAACCAGCGCCATGGCTCGGCCCCAGGCCACGGAATCGGCCGGCTGCCAAGGGTCGGGCGTATAGCCGAGCGCCGTGAAGGGCATTGGCAGTGGCCCATCGCGGGTCTCGAGGAAGGCATTGACGCCGGCGGCATAGCTCTCCAGCGCTGCGACGGTCGCCGGCGAGAGGTGCTTCAGGTTCTCCTCTGCCAGGCGATAGAGCCCAAGCGTTCGAAACATCTTATCGTACGACAATGTCTGCGGCCCGATCACCTCCGACAGGCGCCCGGCGACCAGGCGGCGCATGGTGTCCATCTGAAACAGCCGGTCTTGGGCGTGCGCGTAGCCCATGGCGAAGGCCGCGTCGGCCTCGCTTTCGGCCTTGATGAAGACCAGTCCCTCGGGGCTGCGAGAGATGCTCACCGCTTGGCCCAATCCGGCTACTGCTGTCTCGCCGGAGAGCTTGGGTAGAGAGCCCCGCTGCCAGAAATAGGCGCCGATGCCGGCCAGGATCAGCAGCGCAAAGATGATCCCCAGGCTACGCAGGACCCATCGGCGCTTGCGCTTGGGGCGGGGGGCTGTCGCGTCTCTGGCCAAGGTCTCTTGTCCTTACTCGGGCTGGTCGGGAAGGATTGGGGAGGGCACGCCTCTCTTCGGGCGCTTGGTCCGCGCCAGTCTTATAGCGCGAGCGGATGGCGGTGCCGCCAGGGTGCGGCAAAGCGTCGAAAGCGAGCCAAAATCCTGGTCTAGGCAAGGATCGCCGTCACCTAGATAAAGGTGGTCTGGATTGCGCTAACGCCTAGTCGCTGCGCGCATCTTGACGGGAGGAACAGGACTGGATGGACGCTGCCGAGGAAACCCTGGTCGAGCGGGCCTGGAGCAATCTCGCCCGCGGCTTTCGCGACATCGCGACCGGTGCCGCCAGGACCCTGGGTCTCAAGGTCAGTGACGGCCCGCTCGATCCCGACGCCCTGAGGGATGCGATGCAGAGCTGCCTGGAGGCTCGGGGCGGTGATGTCGCCGCGAGATTGCGTACCGCCGAACTTGGGCAGGCCTACTCGCAGGCAGACGGCGAGGGCCGGTCGCTCTTTCTGCACATCCTCGCCGAGGACTTTGCCGCCGATCCCGAGGCCATCGCCGCCGAGGTCGCGGCTTGGCAAGCGGCCGAGCCCGACGCCCGCGCCGAGATCGAAGAGCGTCTACGCCGGGCCTTGCAAGCTCCTCGGATCAAGCTGATCACGCAGTTCTTGAGCCTGCCGGCCGGGGTCAAGTTCCTGGTCGACTTGCGCGCCGATCTCCTGGCCCTGGCCGACAAGGACGCAAAGCTGCGGGCGTTGGACCGCGACCTTCGCGGCCTGCTGGACTCCTGGTTCGACGTCGGCTTCCTGGATGTGCAGCTGATCACCTGGGACAGCCCGGCGGCGCTGCTGGAGAAGATCATCGCCTATGAGGCGGTGCACCAGATCCGCTCCTGGTCGGATCTGCGCAATCGCTTGGAGAGCGACCGGCGGCTCTACGGCCTCTTTCACCCGCGCATGCCCGACGAGCCCCTGGCCTTCGTCGAGGTGGCCTTGATCCAGGGCTTGGCCGATAGCGTGCAGGTGCTGCTGGACGAAAGCGCACCGCAGAGCGATCCGGCAGCGGCGGACAGCGCCATCTTCTACTCCATTTCGAACACGCAGGCCGGGCTCGCCGGCATCGCCTTCGGTGAGTGGCTGATCAAGAAGGTGGTGGTGCAGCTATCGGGTGCGCTTCCCAATCTTAAGACCTTCGCCACGCTTTCGCCCTTGCCCGGATTCGCCCACTGGTTGGCCAATCAGAAGAATGCCCTCCTGATGCGCATGACCCCGGCAGCCGAGCGCCGCGCGCTCCTCTCGCTTTTCCCGGAGAGCGCGGACCTCCGCAAGGCGCTCGCCGCCGGCCTGGGGCAGACCGACTGGGCAGCCGACGAGGCCACGACCAAGGCGCTACGGCCGGTTCTGGTTCGGCTTTGCCTGCGCTACCTCTTGGAGCAGCGGGCCGATGGGCAGCCGATCGATCCGGTGGCCCGCTTTCACCTGCGAAACGGTGCCAGGCTGGAGCGACTGAACTGGCTGGGCGACGTTTCGCCCAACGGCATGGAGACGGCCCAGGGGCTTATGGTGAACTATCTCTACGATCCGGCCTGGATCGACGCCAATCACGACGCCTATCGTCTGGAAGGCAAGGTCGCATTGAGCTCCGAATTGAGAAGCTTGGCCAGGCAGGTGTCGGGGCCAAACCTGCCGGCCTTGCGGAGCCGGGCGGCGCGGGCCGGCGCCAAGACCTGAGGAACCACCCTATGCGCAAGCAGAGCTATTTGGGACTGTCCACATTGGGCTTTCATCGGCTCGTCTATAGAGAGTGGGGCCCGGAGCGCAGCGAGCGGACCTTGCTTTGCGTGCACGGCCTCTCGCGCAACGGGCGGGACTTCGAGCCGCTGGCAACTGCCTTGGCCGATGAGGGCTGGCGGGTGGTGGCGCCGGATGTCGTCGGGCGGGGCGATAGCGACTGGGCGCGCCAGCCCCAGACCTACGACTATGTCCAGTACCTGGCCGACATGAATGCGCTGATCGCCCGCCTCGAGGTCGAGCGCCTGGATTGGCTCGGCACCTCGATGGGGGGCCTGATCGGGATGATGCTGGCCGCCCAGCCCGGCTCGCCGATCCGACGCCTGATTTTGAACGACGTAGGCCCCTTCATACCCAAGGCGGCATTGGAGCGTCTGGCCGACTATGTCGGCGCGCCGGTCTCCTTCGCCGACTTGGCAGAGGCCGAGGCCTATGCGCGGGAAACCTACGCCAGTTTTGGCCGGCTTGATGACGCGGATTGGCGCTTCATGGCCGAGATCTGCTTCCGCGAGAACGATGCCGGGCGCTTTGTCTTGAACTACGATCCGGCGATCGCCCGGGCCTTCGAAAAGAAGCCGCTTCGCGACATCGATCTCTGGCCTCTCTGGGATAGCCTCAAGCAGCCGACCCTGGTGCTGCGCGGGGCGGAATCGGACCTGCTTCTGCCGGAGACGGCAGCGGAGATGCAAACACGGGGAGCGAAGGCCGAGGTGATCTCCATGACGGGATGCGGCCACGCGCCCTCGCTCTACGAGCCCGGGCAAATCGCACCGGTTCTGGGCTGGCTCCAGACGTCCGTGAAGGGCTGAGTGAGCCATGGGCCAGCCGGAAGACAGCCACGACCTCTACGCGCCGCCGGTGATGGCGGAGCGGATCGAGACGATCGGGGTCGGCAAAGCGGCGCAAGGCACGCTGAAGACCTTGATGCTGGCCGTCTTGGCCGGCGCCTTCATCGCTTTCGGCGCCATGCTGTTCACCGTGGTGGTGAGCGATTCTGCGCTGGGCAGCGGCCCGACGCGCTGGCTGGGCGGGATCGCCTTCTCCCTGGGGCTGGTGCTGGTGCTGATCGGGGGCGCGGAGCTCTTCACCGGCAACAGCCTGATGGTGATGGCGTGGGTCGACCGCAAGATCGGCCTCTTTGCCCTGTCTCGCAACTGGGGCCTGGTCTATCTCGGCAACCTGATCGGGGCCGTCGCCACCGTCGCCATAGCGCGCTTGGCCGAGATTCCGGCGGGAGCAAGTGCCGAGACGGCGGCCAAGATCGCCGCTGCGAAGACCGAGCTCGCTTTCGAAACTGCCTTCTTCCGTGGCCTGCTGTGCAACGTCTTGGTCTGCCTGGCGGTCTGGCTAAGCCTGGCGGCACGCACGGTTACCGGCAAGGCGGTGGCCATTACGCTGCCTGTGGCGGCCTTCGTCGCCCTCGGGCTCGAGCACTCCATCGCCAACATGTACCTCATACCGGCCGGCCAGCTTGCCGGCGGCGGGCTGGATCTTGCCGCCTTCTTCGGCAATCTGCTGCCCGTCACCCTGGGCAACGTCGTCGGCGGCGGCGTGCTGGTGGCGCTGGTCTACTGGATCGCCTATCGTCGCGCTGGCTGATATCCTGCACCCTTTCGGCCATCCAGACCCACCATCTCTGTCCACTCGTCAAGAGCGGTGCCCCAGCTTGATGTGGCGATTGCGAGCACTGCGCTCTGCTATTTTTTAGAGTGTCATGCCTACTTTTTGCAATTTCGTGTATCTTGACTGATTGACTGCGCCAACAATAGCCATCAATTGAAACATGTCTGAGCATGGCCGCAGAAGGTATCGTATGATCTATAATATCTGTTAGTGTTACGAGGCAAGAAACCCGATCCACAAGTACTTCTAGACAAAGCTACCTCCAATCCGCTCTAAAGAGCGTGGGCGGTATCGGTTCGGAGAGAGCCTGTTTCAATCGTCGACGTGTGTCATCCGACTGTGATTTCGAGAGGCAGCTTTGGTTCCAGTACGCCCAATCGGCAAGTCGCTCATCCTCTCCACCACCCGATTGCTCCGGCAGTCTCTCTCCTCCTTGAAGATTGGCGAGCAGACTGCTGTGGTGGTCGCTACGCAAGAGCCCTTCCATCGAGCGGCCTTGAGCGCTGCCTTGCCTTGGATTCGACCGACCGCGCCTGCCGAGGCCACCTTGGGAGAGCGTCAAGGAACCGGGCTGCTGCAACGGATCAAGCCCGCGCTCCTAGTCGTCGATGATGTGGAGTGCAACCTGGCACGATCGGCGGTGCAACTAGGCATCGCAGTGGCTCTGGCCGGTGAGCGGCCCGGCGAACTGGAGGCCATAGCGCCGGCAAAGAAGTGGATCGCCGACAGCTACCCCGCCGGCACCGGGCTCTTGCTGCAGACGACCGGGACCACTGGAGAGCCCAAGCTGGTCGGTCTCAGCCGTGGCAACCTTGAAGCGTCGATCGCCGGTATCGTCGAGACGCTGGCCTTGGGGCCGGAGGATCGTACCGCCACGCTCATGCCGCTCACGCACATCCATGGGATGGTCGCGGTGCTCTTGGCGGGCATTGCCTCGGGCGGGCAGGTCATGCCGGTCGCGCCCAGAGATCCGCGAGCGCTGTGGCGACAGATCGATGAGGTGTCCCCGACTTGGCTGTCGATGGTGCCCACCCTTCTGCAAGCGCTGCTGGAGACTGCGCCAAGTCAGAAGCCGGATGCACTGCAAGGACTACGCTTTCTGCGCACCTCGTCCTCCGCGCTGCCGGTCTCGCTCAGACGGCGGGCAGAGGACTACTTCGAGGTCCCGGTGGTCGAGGCCTATGGCATGACCGAGGCCTGTCATCAGATGGCCAGCGCCAGGCCCGACGATAGCCTGCCGGGGTCCGTCGGCCGAGCCAATCCCGCTGTCCAGATTGCGGTGATGACGCCGACGGGCGAAGCCTTGCCAGAGGGCGAAAGTGGCGAAGTCTGCGTGAAAGGCGACTCTGTCATGGCGGGCTACCTCTGGCCTGCCGACGCCAACGAGACCGCCTTTCATGACGCCTGGTTTCGGACCGGAGACCTCGGCCGGCTTGATACCGACGGCCGGCTTTGGCTGACCGGGCGGATCAAGGAGCAAATCAATCGCGGCGGAGAATCGCTTGCGCCTTCGGAGATAGAGGAGGTTCTCCTCTCCCATCCGGACATCACGGAAGCGGTGGCCTTTCCTCTGCCGCATCCCACGCTCGGTGAGGAGGTCGCAGCGCTTTGCGTCAGAGCCGTCGAGAGAAGCATCACCGAGCATGACGTTATCCTCTTTGCAGCCGAACGCCTTTCCTTCGCGCACGCGCCGAAGACGATTTTCTTTGCTGACAGCATTCCCCGGCAGGCCTCGTCCGGGAAGGTCAGCCGCCTTGCCATCGCCAGTCTCTATCGGAGCGAGAGAGAGGGTCGGTCAAAGACTGAAAGGCGGGGCAACCCCTGGATAGCAAAGCTGCGTCGGCATCTGACGGACGTGCTGGGGCACGGCGACTTCGACGATGAGACGTCGGTCTTTGCGGTCGGGGCAAACTCACTGCATATCGTGCAGCTTCTGTCGCGGCTGGAGGCGGAAGAAGGGGTGGTCCTTCCCATGGCGCGTTTGCTGACGCACCAAAGCGTCGCTGCGCTGGCTGGGCTGCTGGCAGATCAAGGCCAAAGCAGTTGGGACGCCGAGCAGTCGGAGAAGATGCCTGCCGGTGCCATCTCCTTTCCGGCCAGTCCGGCCATTGCCGGTCTGATCAGTGCAGAGCGTCTCTATCCCAATCCGCTTCGCAATCGTGCCGCTCTCCTAGTGCGGGTAAGACAGGCTTTCACCGTTGATGACATCGTCGATGCCTGGGCATCGGTCGTGCGTTCTCAGCCGGCCTTACGGGCCTCTGTGGTGCCGGACGTGGAAGCCGGCGCCGTCGTGCGGGTGGGCGCAGAGCCAAATTCGCCGCAGCTTCGGATGCTCGAGGTGACAGCAACGGCGGAAGAGCTGGAGGGCGCATGGGACGCCGTGCCCGAGATCACCGCCTTCCTGGCGCCTGATGATGGTGGCGCGCCGGGCAGCAGCTTCGTCCGCGCCGCGATCCTGGTGACACCGGCTAGAGAGCATTTTCTCCTTTGCCAGATCCACGAGGCGCTTGCCGACGGCTATGGCCAGTCCCTCTTGCCGGCACTGATAGAGGCCGCGCTGCTGCGTCGGCCGCTACCGGACCCCGGTCCGCTGACGGCGATCATGGGAGCTCGACCCGCTGGAGAGGCGAGCGAAGCCCCGAAGAGGATGCCGTCGGAGCAACTGCATGAGGATGGTACCGGCCGGCGCATGCAGCGGTCCGAGACGACGGAGCGTTTACTTAAGGCCGCGCTCTGGAAGGCGTTCGATAAAAAAGCCCGCGAGCAGGCGACGACGCGCTTTGCCATGTCGGCCACCCTCTTTGCATTGCTTTTGAACGGGCTGGCGGGTTCGGCCACGCCGGTCTGGTGCGCCAGTCAACGGCGTCGCGATGCCAGGGATTTTGCGACGCTCGGCAACGCTTCCGCGTTGATGCCTTTCGCTCTCCAAGCTGACGCCGGCGAGCAGGTGGCCACGCTGGCGCGAAGGGTGATGACACAGCTCTTCGCAGCGATCGAGCGAGGCGGCCACGCGCTTCCGGCCTTTGATGAGCCGCTCTATATCTTCGAGATAGCGAGCGAAGCGCTGGAACTTCAGGCCATTCGGCCGGATCTGACGCTTGGCGAGGGCGTGCGCTCCTACAGGCGCCTGCGATCCAACGTGCCGGTCGCCAGCTTGGAACTTTCGATCAATCCTCCCATTGGTGAGGGTGACGGCAGCATTGAGCTCACCTTCGATACAGGCCGCTTCAGCAGCGCACGCGCAAGCTCACTTCTGGATGCCTATTGCGACCTGCTCGATGCCGTTGCCGCCAAGCCCGACGCCAAGGCTGGAGAGCTCGTGCTGGCCGCGGACTATGACAGCCTTGCAGAGCATCCGGTTCCCGAAGGTACCGAAATCGGTGCCCTCGCCGACGAGCCTCGAGACTTCGTGGCGCTTTACGATGCAATCCTTCGGCGTTGGCCTGACGAACCAGCGGCGGTTTGGCGCGAAGGAAGCATCACCTTTGCAGAACTGGATGCCGCTGCCGATCGCTTCTCCCGGCTGCTTCTCAAAGAAGGCGCGCGACCGGGCGAGATACTTGCCTTCAGGATGAGCGCCAATGCGCCGGCTGCTGCCCGCGTGCTCTTTCTGGTCGCCCAGCTTGCGGTCTTTCGACTGCGCTCCGTGCTCTTGCCCCTCGGTCCGATGTTGCCCGCCGCCCGGGTCCGCGAAGAGATAGAGCGGCTCGGCGTGCGCTTTGTGCTTTCGTCAAAGTTGGATCTTGACTCTGCGCCCGACTGGGCCGGTCCGGACTGCACTCTGGAGATCCCCGATTTCGAGGGAACCGTCTTGCTTCGGCATCCGGCCGATCCGGCCGTATCGTTGGATTTGCCGGACGATGCGGCAGTGCTGATGACGACGAGTGGGTCGACCGGCGTAGCGAAGACGATCATCGACAACCAGAAGATGCTGCTGGGGTTCATCGAAGGCATGGTGAAGTCGGCGGTGGTGCCGGCCGTACCAAGCCTGATGATGGCGAACATCGGTGTCGATGCCTGCTTTTCCGATTGCTGGGTGGCTTGGGTCTTCGGTCGCTGGACCGTGCTCCTCGAGACCGAGAGGCGCACCCCGGACGAGTTGCGTTCGGCCGCGGCGCTGGGCGCCAAGGCGGTGACCCTGACACCGACCGTTGCCGCGGCGGCACTGCGCGATGACCCGCACTGCTTCGATGGCTATGCCTTCCTTCTGATGGGCGGAGAGCCCGTACCGTCGGGGTTGGTGCAAGAGCTATCAGAGGCCGCGCCGGATCTAATTGCACTAAATCCCTACGGCACCACGGAGGCGGCGGTCTTGGCCACGTTCTGGCGCTGCACCCAGAGCGATGGCTCCTCCGTCCCTGCCGGATTGGCGATACCGGGCTACCGCGTCGTGATCGCGGACCCCAAGGGTCTGCGGCCCTTGCCGAAGCACTGGACCGGCGAAATCCTCTTGTGCTGTCCGGGCCCTGCCTTGGGCTATCTCGACCCCGACCTCACCCGCGAGCGTTTTGTGGAGCTGGCGCGCTGGCCGGGCGAGCGCTTTTTCAGAACGGCGGACCTCGGCTGGATCGATGACGGCGGCCAGCTGCGCTATGTCGGCCGTATCGATCGGCAAACGAAGGTCACCGGCTTCAGAATAGAGCTGGATGAGATAGAGCGCGTCGTTCAAGAGGTGGCCGGCGTGGCGGAGGCCGGTGCCTTTGTGATCAAGAGGAAAGGTCAGGAACGCGTCGAAGTGGTGGTCGAGCCCCGGAAGAACCCCGCCGACGATGCGCTCAGGAAGCAGATTGTGCTTAACTGCCGCGAATGGCTTCCGCGCGCGGCGGTACCGGCGCGGATTGTCTTTATTGAGGCAATGCCGCTTGGCGATTCCGGAAAGAAGTCCCACAAGGCGCTTCGCTCTTTGCTCGACGAGACAGCGTCAGCAGGCAAGAAACGAGAACGTCCATTAACGGAGAAGGACCTCCCGAGGCCGGGTACGACGGAGGCCAAACTGGCGGCTCTTTGGACTCGTCAGTTCCGGAATCACGGCCACGATCCTGGGCCCATGACCGCCAGCAGCGACGTCATCGATCTGGGTGCAACGTCGCTTGACATGTTGCGTATGGGAGCGCGGATCGAGAAGACCTTCGACATTAGCTTTCCAGACGAGCAGATCTATCTGCAGCCGACTTTGTCCGCCCAGGCTGCCCTCATCGACAGGCTGCAGAACAAGGGGTCAAGGCCCTCTTCGGCCAAGTCAAGGACGAGTGGAGAGCTCGTCGAGCTTGTCCGGGAGGGAAGCGATCCGGACCAGCCTTGGCCGGTCGTGATTGCCGTTCCGGGCGCGCGAGGAAGGTCATCGTTCCTTGGGCCCATCGGCACGCATAGCTTTCCGCAAGCAGCCCTCTATAGAGTGGATGTCCACCTTCCCGACGCAGGCGATGGCGACCCGGGCCCCGTCTCACAGTTGATAGAGCGTCTGGCCGAGGAGATCGTTTCCAAGAACCTGGCTGAGCGCTGCATCCTCGTCGGCTATTCCTTCGGCGGCTGGCTGGCCTGGCTGACGGATCGCCTGCTGATCGACAGGGGCCATGGGCAACGCCCCTTGATCAACCTGGACGGCGGCGCAATGCATCTTCGCAATCCAAAGTTGCAGGAGCCAATTGATCGGCTGTTACCAAATGGCTCTACTTCGACGCCTTCGCGGATGCTCCTGGTGCATCGCGCCGAACCTAAGAAGGTTGCCATCGGAAACTTGGCGGTGCGGGAATGGATCAACATGGAGGAGGTGTCCTTAAGCTTCATACCCGTCCCCACGATTGATCATGGGGATGTCAGGCTCGCTGATCTCCTCCAAGCCATATCCCCAAGATTCCGGGCTTTCGCAGAAGCCTTCCCTGAAGACGGCGTTGCGGGTCCTTGCAGCTATCCCTTGGGAACTCTCGGATTCGCTCTGTTCGAGATGCTCGCCGCTGAGACGCCGCCTAGCCCACAGGAGATTCACCGTGTCTTGGACACTCTCGCCGACAAGCCTATCGGCAAAAACCTGCGATCAACCTTCTTGCTCCTCGGGTTGGCGTCGGGGGGACTTCATGACGGCACAGGTCTTGGCGGATCGAGTTGTCGATGAGGATCCGGCCTTTCGCCAAGGGGTTTACGCCAAGATCGCACTGCTGCTTGCGTGCGGCCGCAAAGAGGAAGCCAGCCATCTGGCCGAGCGTTGGAGCCGAGATAATCCCGATGACAATGTGATGAGGAAACGCCTTGGGGCTGCCCCCTCTCGGAAGATGTCTTGGCAAGAGATTCCGAGGGTGACGAAGCTCACCTTTAAGCTTATTGATTCTATTGCTGCGTCTTTGCCCCTTTAGACCCGAACGCTTGTCTCGCTTCTTGTAGAGGTCTTGGTCCGTTTGAAGGGCGTGAGGGCCAGGACTGTGGCTCAACGGCTCATTGGCCCGCGCGAAAAGCGCCCTTGTCTCTTCGCTCGATCGGGCCAGCCAGATAGGTTGCGGTCAGTTGATGCGCCAGCGAAGTAATTCCGTGCAGGCCGCCACGTGGCCAAGAGGCGGCAGACATAATAAAAGTCATATCGAGTTCCGTTTAGCTGTGTCGCGTGCTGGCCTCCTCGAACCGGGTTGCGGAATTCGCAGCGTTTTTCTGTGAATCACGTGGCAAGTTATCCCTTGCATAGAAACACTTATGGACAAGGCGGGGTTCAATCTGCTTTGACGAGGTGCGCGTAGTGATGGAGTCCACAGAGGGTAATACAGCCTTCACTGTTTGTTGTTTGTCTTACTTAGAGAGGCAACCTTGGACAGGGTACGTCCTATAGACGCTTCATTGACAGGCTCTGCGATGCGGTTGGCGCACCAGTCGCTCTCCTCTCTGGAGGTCGCGGACGATGCGGCGGTGGTGCTTGCCACGGAAGAGGCCTCTCTCAGGGCGAGCTGGAGCGCTTTGTTGCCCTGGTTCATGCCGACGGCGCCCGCCGAAGGCAGTCCGGGAGAGGGGGCAGCGAGCAAACTGCTCCGACGTATTCGCCCCTCGCTCGTCGTCGTCGATGATCCCGAGTGCGATGTGGCGCAAGCGGCGGTGCAGCTTGGTACTACGGTCGCATGCGCAGAGCCTCGCCATTACGACCTTCGGATCCTGGCATCTGCAAAGTCCTGGACGCCCAAGAGCTACCCGGCGGGTACCGCGCTGCTGCTGCAAACCACCGGAACGACGGGCGAGCCCAAGCTGGTCAGTCTCAGCCGCGATAACCTTGGTGCGTCGATCAAAGGAATTGCAGAGACGCTGGCGCTGGGGCCGGGGGACCGTACCGCCACCTTGATGCCGCTGACGCACATCCACGGGATGATCGCGGTGTTGTTGGCAGGCATTGGTTCCGGCGGGACGGTGGTTCCCATCCAACCGCGAGACCCTCGGGCGCTATGGCAAGGGATCGACGAGATCGCTTCGACCTGGCTGTCGATGGTGCCCACCCTCTTGCAGTCCTTGCTGGAAACGGCACCGAGGCGAAAGCCGGAGGCCTTGTGCGGGCTCCGTTTCCTTCGCACCTCTTCGTCTCAGCTGCCGGTGTCCTTGCGCGAGCGCGCTGAGCAGTACTTCGAGGTTCCCGTGGTCGAGGCCTACGGCATGACCGAGGCATGCCACCAAATGGCCAGCGGCAGACCTGACGACACGCTTCCAGGATCCGTCGGCAGAGCCAGCCCCGGCGTGAAGATCGCGGTGATGAGCGCTAGCGGTGAGCCCCTTGCCGGCCGGCGAGGGCGGCGAAGTCTGTATACAAGGTGCCAGCGTGATGGCTGGCTATCTCTGGCCCGAAGAGGCGAACGAGGCCGCCTTCCATGGCGCTTGGTTTCGCACGGGAGACCTGGGTCGGCTCGATGGCGACGGCCGGCTCTGGCTGACAGGGCGAAGCAAGGAGCAGATCAATCGCGGCGGCGAAACGCTTGCCCCGGCAGACATTGAAGAGGTCTTGCTGTCCCATGCCGATATCGCGGAAGCCGTGGTCTTTCCGATGCCACATCCCACCCTCGGCGAGGAAGTCGCCGCCTGGTGCACCAGAACTGCCGGGAGCAGGCTGGGCGAGCATGACCTCCTGGCCTTCGCCGCAGCCAGCCTGCCGTTCGCTCAAGTGCCGAAGACGATCTTCATTGCCGAGAGCGTCCCAAAGCTGGCGTCATCCGGCAAGATCAGTCGCCTGGCGATCGCTGAGCAATTCAAGGGCGGCAGAGCAAAGGACAAAAAGCAAGACACGCGCGACAGCCTGTGGGCGGCTAAGCTGCGGGCGCATCTGGAAACTATCCTGGGTCATGCCCGCTTCGACGACGACACCTCGATTCTGACGGTCGGCGCGAATTCGCTCCACATCGTTCAGCTCTTGTCGCGCCTTGAAGCTGTTGACGGCGCCCAATTGCCGATGGCCAGCGTCTTGACGCACCAAAGCGTCAACGCCTTGGCCGCTGTGCTGGCGGGTCTGGACGAGCAGAGCGCGCAAGGCCTTCAGGCAGAGGCGCCCACTGAGGGCGAGGAGCGCTTCTTGGCCAGTCTGCCCATTACCGGCATGATGGGCGCGGAGCGGCTTCATCCGAACCCGCTACCAAATCGCTGTGCCGTCTTGTATGCAGATCGATGGCGCCGCCGCGACGGTTCGAGTGGCCGAGCGGTCGCGCCCGCCGCGAGCCGGCATGCTCGAGGTCGAGGCAACGTCCGAGGCGCTGCTGGGCGCGGGGGGCAAGATCGCAGAGCTGGCCGAGCTGCTCACGCCGGAGACCGCGAGACCCTCGCGGGACAGGTTTGTCGAAGCGACGATCGTTACGACCTCCGATTCCGTCCGCTTCCTGTTCTGCCAGCTCCACGAGGCACTCGCCGACGGCTACGGCCAAGCACTCTTGCCCGCCTTGATCGAGGCCGCGCTTCTGGGCCGAACACGACCCGATCCAGCCCCTTTGGCAGCGATCATGGGGGCCGGCACCGCGGTGGAGGCAGGGGCGGGCTTGGACGAGGCGTTGTCGGGCCAACTTAACGAGGATGGAGCCGGCCAGCGCATGCAGCTGTGCGAAACGGCGGTGCGGGCGCTCGATGCCGCACGCTGGCGTGCCTTCGATCGGGTTGCCCGAGACCAGGCGACAACGCGTTTCGCCTTGGGCAGCGCTCTCTTCGCCCTGCTTCTGAAAAGACTGGCGGGTTCGGCTACGCCGGTGTGGTGCGCCAGCCAACGCCGACGCGATGCAAGAGACTTTGCCACCCTCGGCAGCGGCGCTGCGCTCATCCGTCTCGATCTGCAGGCCGATGACGACGAGCCGGTCGCCGCGCTCGCCGGCAGGGTGATATCGCGGCTCTTCCAGGCGATCGAGCAGGGCGATCCCGCGCTGCCCCCTTACGATCGGCCGCTCTATGTCTTCGAGATAGCGAACGAGGCGCTGGACCTCGAAGCCATTCGGCCTGACCTGACGCTGGGCGAGGCCGTGCGCTGGTGCCGGCGCCTGACCTCCTCGGTGCCCGTCGCCAGTCTGGAACTCTCAATCCATCCTCCCCGAGGCGGTGAGGACGGCAGCATTGCGCTGACCTATGATAGGGGGCGCTACAGCGGCGCCCGCGCCGGCGCATTGCTGGAGGCCTATTGCGCGCTGCTTGATGCGCTTGCGGCGACACCGGAGGCGAAGGCTGGAGAGCTTTCGCTGGCCGGGACTTACGAGAGCCTCGCTGCCTATCCGATCCCCGATGGCGTCGACATAGGTGCTTTGGCCGACGCGCCAAAAAATCTGGTCGAGTTGTATGACGCGATCCTTCGGCGTTGGCCTGACGAGCCCGCGGCGGTCTGGCAGGAGGGGCGCATCACCTTTGCGGAGCTGGATGCGGCAGTCGATCGGCTGTCGCGGCTGCTGCGCAAGGAAGGCGCACAGGCAAACGACCTGCTTGCCTTCAGGATGAGCGCCGACGCTCCGGCGGCTGCGAGAGTGCTCTATCTGGCAGCGCAGCTTGCCGCCTTTCGCTCGGGCTATGTCCTCCTGCCTTTGGGCCAGCTGTTGCCGGCCGCCCGGGCCCGCGAGGAGATCGAGCGCCTAGGCGTGAAGTTCGTCCTTTCCTCAGCGGACGACCTCGATTGCGCACCCGACTGGGCGGATCGGGACTGTTTGCTGGCGCTTCCCGATTTCGAGGGATCCACCTTGCTCCGGCGTCCGGACGGCCGGGCTTCAGAGGTCGCCTTGCCGGACGGAGCGGCCGTGCTCTTGACGACGAGTGGCTCGACCGGGGTGCCGAAGACGATCATCGACAGTCAAAAAATGATCCTTGGGTTCGTCAGAGGCGTGGCGGCGACCGGCGCGATGCCCGCGCTGCCCGGGTTGATGGGACCGAACATCGCCTTCGACATGTGCTTTTCCGATGTGTGGCTGTCTTGGGTCTATGGGCGATGGACCGTGCTTCTGGAGACTCAGAGACGCACTCCCGACGTTTTGGCAGCCGCCGCAGCCTTGGGCGCTGAAGCGCTGTTCCTGACACCGACGGTCGTCGCCGCGGCACTGCGGGACGACCCACAGTGCTTCGACGGCTTCACCCGGCTGATGACGGGCGGGGAGTTCGTGCCGCCGGCGCTTGTCCAGCGGCTCTGCGAGGTTGCACCGCAACTGGTGGTCTTGAACTTCTACGGATCGACCGAGACGGCCCTTGCGTCGACGCTTTGGCACAGTGCGGCGCCGTGGGCGTCCACAGCCACTCTCGGGCTGGCGCTGCCGGGCTACCTTGTCGTGGTCGCGGATCCCGATGACATGCGGCCGCTACCGCGGCATTGGCCGGGAGAGCTGTTGCTGAGCTGCGAGCCTTCCGCCCTGGGCTACCTTGATGGCCAGTTGACAAGAGAGCGTTTCGCGGCGCTGGCGTGCTGGCCGGGTGAGCGCTTCTTCAAGACAGCGGACCTTGGATGGATCGACGACAGCGGCCAGTTGCGCTTCGTCGGCCGCAACGACCGGCAGACAAAGCTCTCCGGCGTCAGAATAGAGCTCGACGACGTCGAGCGTGTCGTTCAAGCCACTGCGGGCGTGGCGGATGCTGCCGCCTTCGTGACCGAAAAATCCGGCCAGAAGCGGGTCGAGGTGGTTGTCGAGCCCGTCGACCCCACTCCCGATTCTGCTCTTGAAGAGCGAATAGTGCAGCATTGCCGAAAGTGGCTCGCACGCGCTGCGATACCCTCTCGGATTGTCTTCATAGGGTCGATGCCGCTTAGCGATTCCGGCAAGAAGTCTCACCGGGCGCTGGAGTCTTTGCTCGAGGAATCCACCCCGGCGAACACCGGCCAAGACCGTCCGGCAGTAGGGACAGCTGCACCAAGGCCGGGCCCTACAGAAGCGAAATTGGCTGCTGTGTGGACGCGGCTGTTCCGCTCTAACGGGTTCGATCCCGGCCCGATGCACGCCGGCAGCGATGTCATTGATCTGGGCGCCTCGTCGCTCGACATGCTGCGTGCGGTCGCTCGAATCGAGAGGACCTTCGGTGTTCGCTTCCCGGACGAGCAGATCTACCTGCGGCCGACCCTGTCCAGGCAGGCCGCCCTCGTCGAAGGGTTGCTGAAAGGGGGCGCGCGCCCCGCTTCGGACAAACCCGGGACGAAGAGAGAGCTCCTCGAGCTTGTTCGCCAAGGGGACGGTTCGGATCAGACCTGGCCGACCGTCATTGCCGTCCCGGGGGCGCACGGCAGGTCTTCGTTTCTGGGGCCCATCGGCGCGCACACCTTTCCCCGCGCAGAGCTCTACAGAGTAGCCGTCGATCTTCCATCGGCGAGCGAAGCCGACCCGGGCAGCGTCTCGGAGCTTGTGGAGGGCATAGTGGAGGAGATCCTGTCAAAGCGATTGCAGGACCGCTCCATCCTCGTCGGCTACTCTTTTGGCAGCTGGCTGGCCTGGTTAACGGATCGCCTCTTGATCGCCAAAGGCCATGGACAGCGCCCGGTGATCAATCTGGACGGCGGCGCGATCCACCTGCGCAATCGAACTCTGCAGAGATGCGTCGACCGGCTGTCCTCTCAAGATCCTGCCCTGCCGCCGTCACGAATGCTCTTGGTGCATCGTGCGGAGCCCAGAAAGATCGCTCTTGGAAATCTGGCCGTGCGGGAATGGATCGACTTGGGACAGGTGACCTGCAGTTTCATTGCCGTTCCGACGATCGATCATGCAGACGTCAGCACGCCGATCTTATCGAAGCCATATCGCCGGACCTTCGCGGTTTCGTGGAGGCCTTTCCCGACGACAGGATTGGCGATCCCTGCCGCTACCCGATGGCAACGCCCGGATACGCGCTTTTCAGGATCCTCGCCGCCAAGATGCCGCCAACGCCGAAGGAGATACACGCCGTTCTGCTCGCCGTCGGCGATCAGCCGGTCGGCGCTCGCTTGCGGCTGGCACTCCTGTTGGTCGCGCTGGCGTCGGGGGACTTCCTGACGGCCGAAGCAGTAGCGGATCGGTTGGTCAAGGAGGACCGCACTTTTCGCGATGGCGTTTACGCCAAGTTCGCGCTGCTGCTTGCCGAAGGCCGCCAAGAGGAAGCCGGTGCGTTGGCCGAGCGTTGGCGGCAAGACCGTCCAGGCGACGATTTCCTGACCTACCGCTCCGAGGCCGGCCCGCCGCGACCGCTCCAGTGGCATGATATGCCGCGCCTGAGGAAAGCTTCATTGAAACTCATAGACTCTCTTGTCGCGTCCTTGCCGCTCAGGCCGGCCGTGACAAACAGGTTCCTTGCTGCAGGCGCGATTTTCTGAGACTTGCCGGTGTTCGCTGTTGCCCCTCGGGCGCGCTAGTTGTGTGGAGGGGAGGGACCCTCGTCCTTTCCCTCCATCAGACCGGCCAAATAGGTTGTGGTCAGGTGATGGGCCAAAGCGCGGGCGGTCTCGTCGGCGACCTTGCCCAAGGTGCCGGAGCGCGCCAGCGACGTGATTCCATGCAGACCGGCCCACAGAGCCTGGATTGCGATGCGCGACTCTCGCGTCGGCGCGGGGCCGTAGATCGGCACCACTGCTGCCTCGGCCATAGCGAAGAGCTGATCGACCTTCGCCAGATACCAATCCGGCCAGCGGTTGCCTTCCTTCAGGTCGTAGTCGAAGAGAGCCGACCAGAGGTTCGGATGTGCTGCCTCGAAAGCTAGATAGTGGTCGATGATGGCGGGGAGGTCGCGCTGCGGGTCGCCCGTCATGGATATCTGCGCAAAGTCGGCGGTAAGCTGATCAAGCGTCTCGCCATTTACCTGGACGATCAGGTCGTCCAAGTTCTTGAAGACATTGTAGATTGAGCCAGGGGAGTAGCCGACTGATGCGGCGACCTTGCGCGCCGTCAGACCGGCTACGCCCTCTTCGACGATAATGCTGCGTGCCGCAGCCACCATCATGACGAACAGCTCACTCCGCGAGTGGTCGGACCTACGTGCCATCACCCTTTCTCCCTATATATCCACCAAGCCCGCCAGAAGGCTATTGAACATTGTTCATAACCGACTATATGCACTGAACTGCGTTCAATTCAAGCAGGTTCCATGGGGAGTAACCTGATGTCGCAAGAAAGTTACGCAGAACGGTCCAGCGCCTCGTCGCGTTCCACCCCCGCCAGCCGTATCGGCGAGCCAAGGCCTGTCAAGCTGGCCCTGGGCCTCCTGGCATTGCTCTTCGCATTGAGGATCCTGCTGCAGCTGGTGCTGGAGGCAGCCGAAGTCTCCGCGCTTCCGCAGGACGAGGCCTTCGATAGCGGGCTGCTGCCTTACGCCTGGCTGCTGGCCGCGCAGCTGGCAATCCTGACCGCGATGGTCCTGGCAATCAAAGCTGTAGACGGCGCCGCGCGGCCGCGCCTGGGCCTGCTAATGACCCTCGTGGGCACGCTTTACCTGACGGTCATGCTGGCTCGTGCCGGCATCGGCGCCACGGGCCTCGTTGAGAGTGGCTGGTTCCAGGCTCCCTTGCCAACTTCCTTCCACCTGCTACTCGCGAGCTTCGTGATCCTGCTTGGCCTGCACTGGCAGAGGGCGGGCCGTCGCGAAGCCGGACGGGAGCCCTTGGTGGCCGCAGCGCGCTATCTGCTCTATCCGGTCACGCTTGCGGCTGCGCTGGGTCTCTTCGCCTGGTCGATTTCAACCGGTATGCCGGCACCCTTTGCTGCCTATCATGCAGCCGTGCTGGGCGGCGCGGTGGTCGTGATCGCTGAGTTGTTGCTGCCCTACCGCGAGAGCTGGCAGACGACGGGCGAAGAGCTCTCCAGCGATGTCGTCTACCTGGCCTTGGTGCAGATCGCTCTCCCGGCAGCCCTGTCGGCCGGTCTGGTGGCCCTGGCCGAGAGCTTTCCCATGAGCATCGTCGCACTCTGGCCGCACGACTGGCCCTTGGCCATCCAGCTGGTGTTGATGGTGTTGATCGCCGATTTCGCCCGCTACTGGCTGCATCGGGCCTGCCACGGCGTCCCGCTGCTCTGGCGCCTGCACGCGGTGCACCATTCCCCGGAAGGCTTGCACGCCCTGAACGTCGGTCGCTTCCATCCGATAGAGAAGGCCATGCAGGTCGCGATCGACGGACTGCCCTTCCTGCTGATCGGGGTGGCGCCTGAGGTGCTGGCCGCCTACCTGGTGCTCTTCGCGGTCAACGGTTTCTTCCATCATGCCAACATCGACCTGCGCTTGGGCTGGCTGAACTGGGTCTTCAGCGGGCCGGAGCTGCACCGCTGGCATCACTCCCGCGAGCCGCGGATCTCCGACCACAACTTCGGCAGCATCCTGATCGTCTGGGACAGCCTCTTCGGCACCCGCATGCTGCCTGCGGGCGAGCATGTCGGCGAGCTGGGTTTGCGCAATCGTGCCTATCCGCAAGGCGCCTTCGAGCAGGTGTTATCGCCCTTCCTGGTCAACCCGAACCGCGGAGGAGCCAAGTGATGCGCGCCATCAAGCAGAAGATCGCTCGCTTGGCCCTACCGCTCGCCATGCGCCGCATCGAAGCCCGCCATCGCCGCCCTCTCTTGGCGCTGGCCGAAGATCCTGAGGGGACACAGTGGCAGGTCCTCTCCCGCATCCTGCGTGCCAATGCGGCGACGGATTTCGGCCGCCGGCACGGCTTTGCCAAGGTCACGGATTGGGAAAGCTATCGCCAGGCCGTTCCGGTGCAGACCTATGAGGGCCTGCGTCCGGCGATCGAGGCCCAGGCCGGCAGCGGACGCTGCACCCTGACGCAAGCGCGGCCGCTCTACTATGCGCGCACCAGCGGAACCACGGGCAAGCCCAAGGACGTCCCGGTGACGCCCGCCGTCTTCGCGCAGAACCGAGAGGCGCAGCGCCTGTCGGCCCTGACCCTCTTCCGCCAGACCCGCTTTTTCGAGGGCGACGTCCTGGCCATCACCGGCGCCGCGGTCGAGGGCCGCAAGGCCGGCGGCGCCGCTTATGGCTCGGCGACCGGCCACGCGCACGGCAGCCTCTCTTCGCTCGTCAAGGCGCTGTTCGTCTTGCCGGAGGAGGCCTCTGCCATTGCCGACTATGAGCAGCGCTACTACCTGGCCGCCCTGCTGGGCTTGGCCGCGCCGCACTTGACCGGGCTGGGCGCGGCCAATCCCTCCACCTTCCTGAAGCTGGTGGAGACGGTCGAAAAGAACCGCGCGCAGCTGCTGGCCGATCTCACCGACCGCAGGACCGAGATGGCCGCCCAGCTGGAGCCGCGACTGGGCGATGAGGTCCGGCGCCGCTTGCGGCGCTGTCCGCGCCTGCCGCAGCGCCTGAAGGGCCTGCTGTCCGGGGACGAGCCCCTGCAACTCAAGGCGCTTTGGCCGGAATTGGGGGCGCTCTTCACCTGGACCGGCGGCAGCTGCGCCGTGGCGCTCGAGGTCTTGCGCGCGCAACTGCCGGAAGACTGCCAGGTCGTGGAGATCGGCTATCGCGCCAGCGAGGTCATCGCCACGGTGAACCTCGATTGCCAGGGCAACCGCTGCCTGCCGGCCTTGAACCACACCGTCTTCGAGTTCGTCGAACGCGGGGATTGGGAGGAGGGGCGCCAGGACTTCCTGACCTTGGGCCAGCTGCAGGAGGGGCGCGACTACTATGTCTTCGTCACCACCGCCGCCGGGCTCTATCGCTACGACATGAATGACCTGGTGCAAGTCACCGGCTGGATCGGCGCGACGCCGACCCTGACCTTCCTGCGCAAGGGGCGCGGGGTGACCAACATCACCGGCGAGAAGCTGGCCGAGCAGGATGTCATCGCCGCGGTGGCGGCCTGCCTCAAGGAGACCGGCCGGCAGTCGCCCTTCTTCGTCGCGCTCGCCGATCCGGAGCAGTGGCGCTATGAACTGCTGCTGGAACTGGACGGCTCGATCGTGCTGCAGGAGGTCGAGGCCCTGGGCAAGGCGATCGACCAGAGACTGCGCGAGCGCAATGTTGAGTACGACGCCAAGCGCGCCAGCGGACGGCTTCAAGCCTTGCACCTCGTCCCGCTCAGGGCAGGCGCCGGCGACTTCTGCAAACGCCAGGCGCTCGAGCGCGGCCAGCGGGAGACGCAGTACAAACCGTTGTGCCTGGCCCAGCTGGCCGACTGGCCGGTGGATCTCTCCGACTATCGCTGGCTGGAGGGCGTGCGATGACAGCGCAATCGGTCCGGCTTTCGACCTTTCCGGTCGCCTTCCGCTGGCGCTTCAGCCATGCCTCCGCCAGCCGCGACAGGGCCGAGAATGTGATTCTCGCGCTTGGTGCGCCGCAGGAGGCGAGCTATGGCGAGGCTTGCCCACGCGACTACGTGACCGGCGAGACGCCCGGAAGCGTCGTTGCCTTCCTTGAGGAGCGCGGCGGCGAGCTGGCCGGAAGCCTCTCTTCACTCGAGGCGCTGCGGACCTGGATGATCGCCAACCGGGCCCTGATCGACGCCAATCCCGCGGCCTTCTGCGCCTTGGAACTGGCCCTACTGGACCGCTTGGGCCGAGCGCAAGGCAAGAGCCTGGAGGTGCTACTCGGCGGGCCGCGTCGAGACGGCCCATTTCGTTACTCGGCCGTGCTGGGGGCAGGCGGCTATGCCGGCTTCTTCGCCCAAGCGCTCGCCTTCCGGGCGGCCGGCCTCTTCGATGTGAAGATGAAGCTCAGCCGGGACCCGGCCCGGAACCTCGCCAAGGCCAAGTGGCTGAAGCGAATCTTCGGCGGGCGGCTGCGGTTGCGCGCCGACGCCAACAACCTCTGGCAGGATCCGGCCGAGTGCATCGCCCAGCTGGCGCCGCTGGCGCCCCACATTTGGGCCGTTGAGGAGCCGCTTGCCGCCGGCGACCTTCCTGGCTGCCGCGCCCTTCGCAAGGCCTTGGGCATTAAGATCATCCTCGACGAGAGCCTCTGCCGTCTGGAGCAGTTGAAAGGTCTGTCCGAGGATCCGGAGGCCTGGGTCCTCAACCTCCGCGTCTCCAAGATGGGCGGAATCCTGCGCGCGCTGGAGATCGCCGAGGCGGCCGCCGCGCAGGGACTTGCGTTCATCATCGGCGCCCATGTGGGCGAAACCAGCCTCTTGACCCGGGCCGCGCTCGCCGTTGCCGCCTGTGCGCCCGAGGCACCGCTTGCCATGGAGGGTGCTTTCGGCACGCGCCTTCTAAAGGACGACCTGGTGCCCCAGCCCATCATGTTTCGACGCGGCGGCCTGCTGGTGCCGGGCCTGCAGCCCTGGACGCAGGTACCCGGCAACGGCCTGCCCGTCGAGGAGCGGCGTTTGCGCCCTCTCGCCGGTTGATCCTGTACAGGTGTCGGTCTTGTGCCAGATCAATGCGCGGCCCATCGGGCTGACGAGAGTGCGAGCGAGCGTTCGGCGAAGCTGACGTCTGAGGGCGCCGGCGCAGCGGCGAGGAGGAGGGAGACTTGGATCAAGGCAGAGAAGGCGCGGCGGTCGCGGGCGGACAGGCACTCTTTCAAAGCACGCAAGTCACCCAGTTCTTTCCGACCTGCGTATGGATCCATCGCCTGGCGGGCACGGCCGAGCTCAACGCCGCGTTGCTGCGCGAGCTGGCGGCGGTTCGTGCCGTCGAGCCCTCGAAGGCGAAGGCCAAGGGCACTTGGCAGAGCGCCGGGGACCTGCATCGCCGGCCGGGCTTTGCGCAGCTGACACAGGCGGCCATGGCGGCGGGGCACGGCGTGGTCACCTTCCTGCAGTGGAAGTGCGAAGGGCTGGAGATCACCAACCTCTGGGCCAACATCAACTTCGAGGCCTATGCCCATCATCAGCACAACCACCCCAACAACCACATCTCGGGCGTCTACTACGCCAAGGCAGCCCCCGGCGCCGGCGACATCATCTTCTATGACCCGCGCCCCCAGGCCCATCTGATGGAACCCGCGGTCACCGCCTACACCCCGCCGACGGTCGCCATGCACCGCTTCAAGCCGGAAGAGGGATTGATGCTCTTGTTCCCCTCATGGCTGGAACATTCCGTGGATCCAAACCTAAGCGGCCAAGAGCGGGTATCGCTGGCCTTCAACTTCACCCTGCGCGGACGCATCGGGTTGGAGTCGGGAGAGGTCGTGCTGTGACGCCCTCGGCGTCGATCACGGTCAGAGAGCCCTCGAGGACCACCATGATTTCGCCGGAGGGATAGCTCTCCACCGTTGCGCGGCAGTCTCGCGATGTGAGCGGACATCTGCCGTTGTTCTCTGCGTCAAGTCCCTGCAGCTGGCCTTCTCTGAGCTGCCAAACTCTCACACCTCGATCACGATCTTGCCGACATGATCGCCGCGTGCCAGGGCTTGCAGGGCGGCTGGCGCCTCGTAGAAGGGGTAGAAGGCGCCGATCGTGGGGCGCAGGCGCTGCGCCAGCGCCAGTCCATCGCCTATCAGCTGCGTGAGGACCTCCGGTCGCTGCATCAGTCGAAAGACCGTGAAGCCGTGCAGGCTCGCGTCCTTCATCATCAAAGACATGATGTCAAAGGCAGCCGCCGCGCCCGTAACCATCTCATAGCTGACCACAGACCCGCCCCGGGCAAGTCCGGCCAAGGCAGCTGCAATGTAGTCTCCGCCCAAGGGGTCGATGACGGCATCCACGCCCGCGCGCGCGTCAAAGGCGAGCAGGGCCGCCATCAGCTCGTCCGGTTTGCGAACTTGCCGTGCCTCACTGGCCAGCGCCTCCAGGGCGGGCAGCTTGCCGGCGCGCCGTGTGGTGGCGAGGGACTTGATACCCCAAAGACGGGCGAGCTGCAGGGCAAGGGTGCCGACGCCACCGGAGGCGGCAGTGAAGGCCACCCTCTTGCCTGCCGCCATCTCCGGGCCAATTCCAGCCATGTTGAGGGCCCCGGCAATGGTCAGATAGGCGTCTCATAAGGCTGCGGCCTCGGCAAAGCTGTGGTCTGGAGGTGCAGGGAGAAGCTGGGACAGATCGTAGAGGCCGACTTGACGGAAGGCGCCTTGCACCTTCGGGACAATGGCCATGGGCAAGAGGCAGACCCGCTGACCGACCGTCCAGTCGCCCTGACCGGCGACGCCCTCGCCCAGCGCCAAGATTTCTCCGGCAGCCTCCACGCCGACACCGCTGGGCAGGTGATCGGGCGGAAAATGCAGGCCTCGGACGTAGAGCACATCGGCGCGGTTTAGACCAATGGCTCTGATTGCGACCAAGACCTGCCCGGCGCCCGGTTCTCTCCAGGACTCGCGCTCGCGGCGCAGGACCGCCATGGGCTCACCGTAGGTCTCGAAGGCCCAGAACTCGCTTTCTTGCATCGGCTCTTGATCCTAAACGCTTGGCCAAATGATGAGTTGGCATCGCGCGGCCTGCAACCTTGATTTTATCCTCGAAGTGCTTCGTCACGGCTTCTGGGAGGAACCGATTCTCGACCGGTTGCCAGTCGGCAGTTGAACGGGATGGCGCGCGAGTCGCGAGGTTCGAACCCATCGCGTTGAACAAGAAAAATCTTCTAACAGTTATCGCTTGACTCTCTCTGTCCCTTTTCGGTAACCGGGAGTCGCAAATTTGATCAACCTATGGGGGAGTTCCGTCAGATGAGAAGAACGATGCTTGCTGTGATGGCACTTGGATTGCTCGGCGGCTGTGCGTCGATCGTCGAGGGAACCTCGCAGCAGATTACAGTCAACACCGATCCTCAAGGGGCGGCTTGCGAACTGATGAGGGATGGCCAAGTGATTTCCAAGATTGCCCGGACACCGGCCGAGATCACCGTCCAGAAAACCAAGCATGACATCACTATCGCCTGCGCCTTGGAGGGATTTGCTGAATCGACCCGGATCAACGAGTCAGGCGTGGAGGAAATGACGGCCGGCAACATCATTCTTGGCGGCCTCGTCGGCTGGGCCATCGATTCCGCGACAGGGGCGGACAACGAGTACGACGATAGTGTCCTCATCGTGCTCGAGCCGATGGTGGTGGAGGAATCGGTCGAGAGCGAAAGCCTGCCTGGCGTCGTGCCGCAGACACCGACTCCGACAGGTGAGGATGCGATTCCACAATCCTAGAGACCGCTTCGCTCACCATTGGAGGTCGCGCGTCGTATGGCCGGCGCGAGAATCTCAACGCCTGATACGGTTTCCATAGCGGTAGCGCTCACACCACCGCCACCGCCTGGGCAGATGCCTCGGGTCTTTCAGCTAGCGCTTTCGCGGACCGATCTTTCAAACTATCATCACGTCCAGCTTGGAAAGATCGTTGGGGGGCCAGGAGTCAGTGGATTACGAGCGCTTTTTGCGGGGAATCCGCTTTCGGAACCTCGACCCCATGATGAAAACACTCTCCTTTGGTTTCGAGATCGAGGACCTGAGGGGACTACGCCAGGCGAAGAGCCGGCTCAATGAGCTAGACGTCCATTCGACCGTTCTTCCGGAAGAACAGGAGGACTACAGAAACCTATTGAAGCCGCTGTTGGGCCTGCCCCGCATGTCTACCTTCGCAAACGGGTCGATTATTGCGCGTACAGTGCGGGAAATGGCGCCGGATACGGCTTACGTCAACGTCGGGGTCTGGCACGGCTTTTCCTTCTTCGCCGGCATGCTGGCCGGCCCGGATCGCAAAGTGGTCGGCGTCGACAACTTCTCTCAGTTCGGCGGCCCGAGAACGGAGACCATGGGCCGTTTCGAGCGGCTGAAGGGGAAGAACCACGCCCTTCACGACATGGACTACCGCGACTATTTCTCGAACGTCCACGAGGGTGAGATCGGATTCTATTTTTACGACGGTGAGCACAGCTACGAGAATCAATTGCAGGGCCTGCAAGTTGCCGAGCCCTTTTTCTCACGCGAGTGCATCATCATGGTGGACGACACCAACTGGAAGCAACCGCGCAAAGCCACAATGGACTTCATGTCCCAAAGCAGCAATCGCTACCGCATTCTCTTGGACCGCCAGACCGCCTGGAACGGTCATCCCACATTCTGGAACGGAATCATGCTGCTTCAGCGTGAAGCTTAAGCTGGCAGATCAGAACTCGGGGGCTCTTTACAGGGCGGCCGGATTTCGGCGGGCGGCCAATTAGCCAACGCCAACCTTGGTCAGCATATCATGAAAGAGGTCATGCCACTTCTTGGCAACCACGGGCAGGGCGAAGCGCTCGTCGATGTATTTCTGCCCGGCCTTGATGCGCTTCTGGGTTTTGACCGGGTTCTTCTTGGCCCAGATGAGGCCGTTCGCCAGGTCCTTGCCGACCCAAGCGTAGGCCGACAGCTCTTCGTACTGCGGCAGGGAATAGGCGACGGGAAAGCGCCCTAGATTGAGCGCTTCGATCAGCCGGTTGTGCCCCTTCACCCGCTTTTCCGGCGTGTTCGCACTCGGGATCACGATCACGTCGCTCCTGATCATCCGCCGCATCTGATGGTTCGGCGACCAGGCGAGGTAAGTCAGCTTGTGCGGGTAAGAGTTGCCAACCTTCTTGATGTAGGGAGGCTCCAACTCGGACATGCAGGTGATCTCGACAGGAAACTGGCGAAACCTGCGCATGCGCTTGGCGAAGGCTATGAAAGTGTCGTGGTTGTTCTCGGTGCCATACCACAGCAGCTGCATGACCTTGCCCGGCTTGAATGTGGCCGGCCCGCGCGGGTACTCCAGGCACTCCTCGATGATTTCGGGCTGCACGCCCGTGTTCTCGTAGAAGGCTTGCGCCATCGGCCGGGTTTGGACCACGTTGACGTCCGAGGCCTCGGCGAACTTTCGTGTCATCTCGCCCTTTTCGCCGTCGAAGGTCCAGTCGGCGAAGGAGGATACGGTTTGGATGCCATGCAGATGGGCGCGGCGGTAGAGCTCCAAGGCCAAGTCCGTGCGCGGCTTTGTAATGGCGATGAGGCGCGGCTTGTGGACGCCGAGGATGACGTCGATGTCATCCTCATCGGCCAAGCGAACGACGCGAAGGCCCAAGTAACGGCTGACAAAGCCAGCGCTCAACCGAAAACTCGGCGTGTGATCAGGCATAAGCAGCGTGCTTGCCCACAGCACGTTTTCTTGCACTAAAGGCAGCGGCCGAAAATCACTCATGAAGCTGACGCCAAAACTTGATGAACTCCCCCCGAGATGCAGGGACCAGCCCTATTTACCAGCCGCTGGCTTGTCCATCTTGATGCCTTGTGACAAAATGCTGCAGTGGTCGCGGAGCGCTGCCGCGGCTTGAGCAATTTCGACCAAGCGCTTGAAATCGCTGTCCGGCTGCCGATTTGGAGGTGTCGGCCGGGACGCTATCCGGAGAGCGCAGGCCGCGGTTTGGCGCCTTGCCGTCGCGGTTCAGTTGGAAAGGTATGAGATCGAGGTCCCAGCAGTGAGTCGTCATCGCATTTTCACCATAACCGGCGGCCGAACGGGGACTGCCTGGATCGCCTCGCTGGTTCGCGAGAACAGCGATTGCCCGGCGGTGCACGAACAGATCGGGGTCGATGACTTCGGCACCAGGACGCCCGACATACGCACGCTGCGCCACTTCAACACCTATGGCATGACGCCTTTGATCAAGCAGTTCTGGCGCACCAAGTTCAGCCTGCTGCCCGACGTCCCGACCTATTTCGAATCAAGCCACCCCCTGGCCAAGGCCGGCCTGATCGAGGCGCTGGCCGAGCAGAGCAAGGACCGGGCGTCGATCCTGCTGCTGCGCCGCGACTGGCAGGATCAGATCGCCAGCTATCTGGACCGCGGCGATTTCGATCGCATCGCCAATGTCTGGCTTTGGTTCCTGGACCCCAAGAACCCTCGCCGCATCGTCGATCCCGCCAAGCTGCTCAATCTCGGCACCTTGGGCATGGCAGTCTGGTATGCCGCGGAGATCGAGGCGCGCCAGGAATACTACCGCTGCCTCTACGGCGACCGCTTCGACTTCATCGACTGCAAGCTGGAGACCCTGACGACGGCGGCCGGGGCCGGCGCCTTGATGAGCCGTCTGGGCTTCACGGCCTCGCCCAAGGTGCCGCCCAAGCGCAATGCCAAGCGGGTCGGGCCCAAGAAGCTTCAGCACGAACGGCTCCGCCTGGTTCTGGCGAAGTGGCGCTTCGATCCGCTGGCGGCGGCGCAGCGCTTCATCGATGCCGGCAAGTCGCTGCACCAGCCGGCCGAAGGACCCAAGCGCAGCTCCGTCGGCAAGATGAGCGCCGTCTCGGTCCAGCGCACTAACTAAAGCGCAGCAAAAGGGCGCGCCGCTCATTTCACCTTAACCTCTAGGCGCCGCCAGCCTATCTTGGCGCCCATGCCATTCGATCTGAACGAAGAGCAGCGCGCCATCCAGGACGCTGCCAGGGCCTTCGCCGAGGGCGAAATGCTGACCGAGGCCGCGGCGTGGGACGAAGAGAAGATCTTCCCCGAAGAGGTCTTGCGCGCAGGCGCCGCGCTGGGCTTCGGCGGCATCTACTGCCAAGAGGACGTCGGCGGCACCGGCATGACCCGCCTGGACGCCGCCATTATCTTCGAGGAACTGGCGGCCGCCTGCCCCTCGACGGCGGCCTATACCTCGATCCACAACATGGCCGCCTGGATGGTCGACCGCTTCGCCGATGACGATCTGCGTCGGCGGGTGCTGCCGAAGCTGATGACCATGGAGCACTTTGCCAGCTACTGCCTGACCGAGCCCGGCGCCGGCTCGGATGCCGCCTCGCTGAAGACCAGGGCGGTACGCGACGGCAATCACTACGTCCTGAACGGGTCGAAGGCCTTCATTTCCGGCGGCGGCCGCTCGGACATCTACGTCGTCATGTGCCGCACCGGCGAGGCAGGGCCCAAGGGCATCTCGACCCTGGTGGTGCCCAAGGATACGCCGGGGCTCTCCTTCGGCGCGCAGGAGCGCAAGCTCGGCTGGAACAGCCAGCCGACCGCCATGGTGGTCTTCGAAGACGCACGCGTGCCGGCCGAAAATCTGGTGGGCCAAGAGGGCGACGGCTTCAAGATCGCCATGATGGGCCTGGACGGCGGCCGGGTGAACATCGCCGCCTGCTCGCTGGGCGGCGCCAGGGCCTCCCTCGAAGCGGCCAGGGCCTACATGAAGGACCGCAAGCAGTTCGGCCGCCCGCTGGCCGACTTCCAGGCCCTGCAGTTCCGCCTGGCCGACATGGCGACCGAACTGGAGTCCGCCCGCCTGATGGTGCACCGCGCCGCCGGCAAGCTCGACCAGGGTGCGCCCGACCGCCTGATCGCCTGCGCCATGGCCAAACGGCTCGCCACCGATCGCTGCTTCGACATCGTGAACCAGGCCCTCCAGCTGCACGGCGGCTATGGCTACCTGAAAGACTTCCCGATCGAGCGCTATCTGCGCGATCTCCGCGTGCACCAGATCCTCGAAGGCACCAACGAGATCATGCGGGTCATCATCGCCCGGCAGTTGTTGAGAGACTAGACAAAGATATCTATTAGTGGTAGCTCTGAGCTGTTGGACCAGCTTGGAGCGATGCCGTGCGAGATGTCCTCGTTGTTGCCTTGGTCGTGATGTTGACAGCCTTCCGCGCCGATGCGGGGGAGGTTCTCCTGGCTCGGGCTGGCGATCACGGACTGCTTTTTAGCGACATCTGGATCCACATGGCCCAGCCTGGAGTGGAGTTCTCCGTAACCGTTACGGCGGCACGTGCAGAAGATCTTCCTGGCGCAGGAAACGGCAGCGCGGAAGACTGGGGCCGACAGGTTCCTGCAGGCTGGCAGGTAACGGTCGACGGCAAGATCTGCCCACTGGATCGACAAGGCCCTTCGCTGGTGAAGAAGGCCAAGTCCCTTCGCGTGGATTTTCGCTTTCTCTGCGCGCTTCCGGGTGAAGAGGTCCTCGTGACGCCGCGTTTTCGGCCCGAAGAGGCCGCCAACTACAGCGCCACGCTGTTCATCGGCGGCCGGATCACCATGATCGAGATGGGACCACGGCCAAAGGCGCTCTCCGTTCCTCTAAGTGCTCTCATGGAGAGTTGGGGCGTGCGCTTGGCACCCAAATTCATCAACCGAGCCGACTAGTAGGCCTCATCAGGGGGCTGGCCATGGCCAATCGGCTCCACAGCGATCCTGCTTCGACATCCTCAACCATGCTCCCAAGAAGGTGTCCGCTATCTCCTCTTGCCGGGCAACACGTTGGAGGATGCCGATAGGGCGTCGAGAAAAAGCCCTCCTTCATCGATGAGGAGCCGAAACACTACGCTGTTCGGGCGCACGTCAAGATCAATGTGGACGCTAACGCCGAGAGTCCGGATGCCAGGGCCCCAGCCTTCTGGGAATGACGCGATCTCGGATGAGGTCGAGAAGAAAGCCGGCCTCTTCATCGCTGGCGGCGCAGAGGCTTCGCGTCAGCCGGCGACCGGAGAGGCGAAGCCCGCATCTATGGCGGGAGATCTCGGCCAGCCGCGCGTAGGGGAAGGTCTCGTCCAGCCGCAGACCGCCGCAGATGATGACCACGATCAGCCGATTGTCTCCCACGACAAGCCAGGTGGGGCAGAGGTGCTGCAGCAGACAGCGGCCTTGCGAGAGCAGGAAGCGGCCAAGAAGGGCCAGGCCGATGAGGGCAAAGAGCGATCCGCCAAGGGCTTGGATGGCTTCGCCTTGCGGAGACAAGACCCGGACCACGAAAGGCAAGGCAATCAGCCCCCAGAAGAGAGCAAGACCGTTGATGAAGAGCAGAGGCCCGCAACAGCGGATGGCTCGTCGCCAACCCTCGGCGCGGCTGGGCAGAAAGACGTAGAGGCGCTCGCTCGTATCGTGAACCTGGATCCGGCTTCTGGGTATGAGAAGGGCGTCCGCGTCCGGCGGTTCCTTCGCGAACTGGTCCAAGGAGGCTAGTAGATTGCTGTGCTCAACCACGCCTCTCGCGTCCGTCGGCGCGCCGCTTCCCCTGACCACCCGATGCAGCAGAACCGCCAAGCCGGAGAACCCGACAAGGACGACAAGACCCATGACAAGCAGGCCGATGCCGCGCAGAATCTCAACCAGCGCAGATCTCCCGATTCCTGTCGCGCCAGCGGCAGAGCGGCAGGGCGGTCCCTCAGACAACCCCGCCTGCATGCAATCCGGCGATCAGCCTTACTTGTCGTAGTAACTCAGCTTCGGGAACCAGTCCTCGCCCCGGCCTTCTGGCGTCAGGTCCAGCATGTTCCAGATCGGCCAGAGGCGGTCGACGTGGCGCGGGTGGCCCGGTTGGTCGACGTAGAGCTGCTCGGCGTTGTAGAAATGACGGATCTGGCCGTCACGGCGGATGAAGACGTTGAGCGCCGGGATCTGCATGCCCTTGTCGTTCTCCCCGCCGTAGTCGGCGTTGTAGCTGTTGCCACCCGACGAGAGGAGGCGCAGCCGATTCCAGCTGCGGCTGGCAGCGAGCTCCATGATCTTGCCGATCGGCGCCTTGGCGATGACGGCCAGGTTGACGCGGTCCTGCAGGTGCGGGGCCACGCCGTTGAAGCCGTCGATCAGCGAGGTGCAGGCGGGGCAGGGGGCCTCGTCGTCGGGGGCATACATCAGGCTATAGATGACCAGCGCCTCCTTGTCCGGCGCGAAGAGCGAGGAGAGCCTGGTCGCGACAGCCTTGCCATCGACCATCTCTTCGAAGCTGTAGTCCTCCTTCACCAGGCCGCCCAGCGGCAGGTCCTGGCGCAGCTTGACGACGGCCGTCAGGTGCCGCTCCAGCTCCATCTCGGCCTGCAGCAGTGTGTTGCGGGCCTCGCGATAGGCCTCGTCCTCGCCCGGCCAGTGACGGGTGTGAAGATCTTCGTCCAGGGCTTCCATGAGGGTGTCCTCCACCTCTTTTCCGGGGCGGGCGCACTTGCCCTTGCCCTTCGTCACCAAGACGCCTGGCCGCCCCGCATTGGGACAGCCTGCGCGCGAGCTTCTATTGGCGCTCAATATCGCGGCGAAGGCAAGCCGGCGCGTTGGCGGGCTTGGCGATCCGGGCCGGCTCTGCTAACCCCTGCCGCCGTCGAGGAAGCGGGAGCGGGCAGTGAGCGACGAAATCTCATTCGAGACCAGGGGGCCCTTGGGCTTGATCACCATGACGCGGCCCAAGGCCTTGAACGCCTTGACCTTGGCGATGATCCGCCTGTTGCGGCCGCAGTTGGACCGCTGGGCCGCCGATCCCGCGGTCCAGGCCGTGGCGATCCGCGGCGAGGGCGAGCGCGCCTTCTGTGCCGGCGGCGACGTCCGCGCGATCTGGACCGCCGGCCGCGACGGCCACTTCAGCCCCGGCAAGCTGGGCCACCTGGCGGCCGACTTCTTCCGCGAGGAGTATCTCCTCAACCGCCAGATCCACCGCTACCCCAAGCCTTACATCGCGCTGATCGACGGCATCACCATGGGCGGCGGCGTCGGGGTTTCCATCCATGGCCTTGTCAGGATCGCCGGCGATCGCACGCTCTTCGCCATGCCCGAGACCGGTATCGGCCTCTTTCCCGACGTCGGCGGTTCCCATTTCCTGCCGCGGCTACCGGGTGCGCTCGGACTCTATATGGCGCTCACCGGCGCGCGCCTGAAGGCAGCGGACTGCCTCTATACGGGTCTCGCCACGCACTTTGTCGGCGGCGAGCAGGAGGAGGCCATCATCGAAGCGCTGGCCGCGGCCGACTGGAGGCGAGGCCCGGCCGGCGCCGAGGCCGCCTTGGCGCCGCTATCCGGCACACCGGCGGAACCGGGCCAGCTGGAGCCCCTACGCCCGGCGATCGAGCGCTGCTTCGCCGGCAAGGACTCGCTTGAGGCCGTCATCGCCGCGCTGGAGGCCGAAGGCGACGATTGGGCCAATGCCAATCTGGCGACCATCGCCAAGTGCTCACCGAGCTCGACCAAGGTGGCCTTCGAGCAGCTGCGCCGCGGCGCCGCGCTCGACTTCGACGCTTGCATGGTGATGGAGTACCGCCTGTCGCAGCATGCCATGCGCGAGGGCGGCGACTTCTACGAGGGCATCCGCGCGCTGGTGGTGGACAAGGACCGTGCGCCCAAGTGGAACCCGGCGAGCCTCGCGGCGGTGAGCGACGAGCAGGTAGCTGCGTGGTTCCGCCCCCTGGGAGAGGCCGACCTTCGCTTCTAGAGGGCTCAGGCCGGTATCACTGATCCCTTCGCCCCCCGACTGCGTAGGCTAAGGGAGGAGCGAAGGAGCCGAGCCCATGACCATTGCCATCTGGTGCCTGATCGTCTTTTTGCTGATGGGCTATGGCGTGCGCTGGTGGTCGATCCAGGGCGCGATCGCTCTGGAGGGACGCTATGACAACAGCGACCCGCGCCAGCAGCAGCAGCGCTTGACCGGCAAGGCCGCCCGCGCGCAAGCCGCCCACCTGAACAGCCTGGAGGCCTTTGCACCCTTCGCTGCCGCCGTCCTGGTGGCCCAGAGCTTTTCCGGCCTGGAGGTCTGGCGCGACGCCTTGGCCGCGGCCTTCGTGGCCGTGCGCCTGGTCTACCTCCAGGCCTACCTCGCCGATTGGGGCAACGGCCGCTCGGCGGTCTGGGCACTGGGCTTTCTCGTCATGCTGGCGCTCTTCCTCTTGCCTCTCTTCGGCTAGGCGTGCCAAGCCATAGGCCGATCAAGGTCAATCGAGACTAGGGAGGGTGCGCGATGGCACGCGTCGGCTTCATCGGACTGGGCAACATGGGCGGGCCGATGGCGGCCAACCTCGTGAAAGCGGGCCATCAGGTGACCGGCTTCGATCTGGTGGAGGCGGCGATGCAGCAGGCCGCGGCCGCCGGCATCGCAGCGGCCGGGGATCCCGCCGCGGCGGCCAGCGAGGCGGAGGTCGTCGTCACCATGCTGCCGGCCGGCCAGCATGTACGCTCTCTCTATTTGGGTGATGCGGGCCTCCTCGCAGCTGCACCGAAAAGCGCGCTTTTGATCGATTCCTCCACCATCGACGTGACCTCGGCCCGTGCGGTGCACGAGGCGGCCGAGGCCTCCGGCCAGGCCTTCGTCGACGCGCCCGTCTCCGGCGGCGTCGCCGGTGCCGAGAATGCGGCGCTGACCTTCATGTGCGGCGGCAGCCAAGAGGCCTTCGCCCGCGCCCAGCCGGTCTTGGCCCAGATGGGCCGCAACATCATCCATGCCGGCGGGCCCGGCAACGGCCAGGCGGCCAAGGTCTGCAACAACATGATCCTCGGTATCTCCATGCTGGGCATCTCGGAAGCCTTTGCCTTGGCCGAGAAGCTGGGCCTCGACCACAAGGCCTTGTTCGACATCTCCTCCAAGTCCTCGGGCTCCTGCTGGGCCATGCTGAATCACCTGCCGGTGCCCGGCATCGTCGAGACCGCGGCGGCCAACCGCGACTACCAGCCGGGCTTTGCCGCGGCCATGATGCTGAAGGACCTCAGGCTGGCCCAGGAAGCCGCCAACCAGGCGGGCGCCGCCACACCCTTGGGCGCCGAGGCCGCCGCCCTCTACGGAATGTTCGTGGCGGCCGGCAACGGCGGGTTGGACTACTCGGCCATCATCAAGATGGTGCGGGGCGGTTAAGGGGCAGAAAGGGACAGCGATTCAGGAGCGACATGCCCGGCCTCTCAGTCCGCTTCGTCCAACTTGAGCACGGAACAGCTTCGAAAGCTCGGCACAGAGGGTTTTCTTGTGGTCCCGAGTGTCGTGTGCGGCGATCTCTTGCGCGCGGCGCTTCGCGAGATCGACCGCCTGACCGCTGAATGCCCACCACCACCCGACAAGCGTGGTTTTCACTTCTATTGGTGCAACAAGATTACGCCACTGGATCCCTTGTTGGCTTGCCTGACCGAGAGCCCGGCGATCGATCTGGTGCGCTCTGCAATCGCCCCGCACGCGCTGGAACAACCGCGCCAAATCCAGGTCTCGCTCAACATCCCTCCTTGGAGCCATCGGCCTGGGGGCCCGCACCTCGACGGACTGACGCCGCCGGAGCCGGACGGCCGGCCCAGCACCTTCACGCTGCTCGCCGGCCTCTTCCTCACCGATCAGGCGGCCGAGGACATGGGCAATCTTTGGGTCTGGCCGGGAACGCATCTTGTGAATGCTGCCCATTTTCGTGGACGAGGTGCCGAAGCGCTGCTGGCCGAAGCGCCCTATCCGCAAACGGCCTTTTCGAATCCGGTCCAGGTTCTCGGAAATGCCGGAGACCTGCTGTTGGCTCATTATCTGCTGGGCCACAACATGGGCGGCAACCTGGCGAATGCGGTGCGCAAGGTAATCTACTTCCGCCTTCGGACCCAGACGCACCGCGAACACTGGCAGGACTACGTAAAAGACCCCTTTCAGGAGTTGGCACCAATCAGAGGAGCGCTTGCGGAAGCTGACTAAACCTCCGTCGCACTTAGCCGCGCTTCGTCCAACTCGATCCCCAGGCCGGGTGCCTCGCCCAGGTCGAGCCAGCCCTCTTCGTCGACGGCGATTGGGTCCATCAAGGGGAAATCGCGCACCTTGGGCAGCCAGTTGGGCGGTCGTAGGGATACTCCAGATAGTCTGTCCCTGTCGCGGCGGCCAGATGCGCGTTGGCCAGGAGGCCGATGCCGTTGCCCCAGGTGTGGGGGGTGAACGCGACAGCCCTCGGCACGGCAGAGCTGGGCTATGCGCGCGAGGCCGGTGATGCCGCCGGTCGCCACGCAGTCGCCCTGAAAGACGTCGAGGCAGCCGCGCAGGACCAGCTCGCGCAATTCATGCATCTCGCGGGTCAACTCGCCGCCGGCGATGCGCAGGTCGGTGGCCTGGCGCAAGGCGGCCATGCCGTCATAGTCGCCG
>CAXXGD010000042.1:0-509432 GCA_963669385.2 Rhodospirillales bacterium | reverse complement strand
AGATCGTCTCCATCATCACCGAAGAGGCCGTCGGCATCTGCGCCGCCGAAGAACGTCCGGTCGCCGCCGCCGCCGGTGTAGATCTTGTCGTCGCCTGCGCCACCCAGAAACAGGAAGTCGGCCCCGCTGCCGCTGACGATGGTGTCGGTCCCTGGCCCACCATAGAAGGCGAAGGCTTTGCCAGATCCACCAAGGATCCTGTCGTCTCCTTCCTCGCCAAAGAAGTTGCCGTCGAGGTCGGCACCGCCGTAGATGGCGTCGACGCCGGTTCCACCGAAGAAATTGTAGTCGATACCGCTGCCGCCGAAGAGAGTGTCTACGCCCGTGCCGCCGTAGAAAACGGCCATCCCCGCCACTGCCACCGTAAAGGCTGTCGTTTCCTTGGCCACCGAAAAAGGAGGCGTCGTAGCCGTCACCGCCCCAGAGGCCGTCATCCGCGTCGGCGCCGTAGAAGTACGAATCATGTCCTGAGTCACCGAAGAGACGGTCGCTCCCCAATGCGCCGTAGAAGGAACCGTCGTCGTTATCACCACCGAAGAGGGTGTCGACTCCGTCGCCGCCGAGGAACGATCTATCACCTCCGCTGCCACCGAAGAGTCTATCGTCACCGGCACTGCCGAAGAACGACAGATCGTCTCCATCATCACCGAAAAGGGCGTCGGCATCCGCTCCGCCGAAGAACGTCCGGTCGCTGCCCCCACCAGCTCGAATCGAGTCGTTGCCATCACCCCCTAGGAACAGAAAGTCGTTGTCGCCGTGGCTGAAGATGGTGTCGGCTCCTGGCCCGCCATAGAAGGCAAAAGCCTTCCCTGATCCACCAAAGATCCTGTCGTCTCCCTCTTGGCCCTCGAGGTTGCCGTCTAGGCCGTCACCGCCGTAGATGGCGTCGGCCGCCGCTTCCGCCGAGAAGTTGCCGTCCAAACCGCTGCCGCCTGAAAGGGTGTCTGCTCCCGATCCGCCGAAGAAGCGGTTGTCGTCGCCGCTGCCACCGTAAAGACGGTCGTCTCCCACGTCTCCCATAAAGGAGGTGTCATTCCCATCACCACCGGAGAGCGTGTCGGCGCCGCTGTCACCATCGAGGGTGTCGCTTCCACTCTCGCCACTAAGGATATCGTCTCCGTCTGCCCCCGTGATCTCGTCCGCACCTGAGCCGCCATAGAGGCTGTCGTTTCCCCCAAGGCCGGCCAAGTCGTCGTCTCCACGCCCGCCGAAAAAGCGATTGACGGCGGCATTGCCGACTGAGGCTGTCGTCGCCGTCGCCGCTGGCCAGATCCTCGATACCGCTGACGGTGACCGTCACACCGTCGATGACACCGCTGCCCTGGACCAGATCCACGCTCATCGGGCTGGCGATAGCGGCCGCATTGATGCGTCCTGGCCACCGTCGCCATCCTCTACGTTGGTGAGCTGCCGGGCTGCGTTGCTATGTCGGAATAGGCCTCGGTGAAGACGTAGGTGTCGTCGTTGTCGCTGGACGGGCTGCCATGCAAGGTCAAGGTGGCCTGCGTCAGCGTCGAAGTCTCGCCGGCCGCCTGATCGACGATCTTGACGGTCCAGATCCCCTGGCCTGCCTCACCGCGAAAGCCGGCCGCCCGTGTAGGTCCAGAGGCCCGGGTGGTCGGCATCGCCGGTCTGGCTGTCCAAGAGGGTCGTGGTGGCACCCGAAGGCGAGGTCAGCGTGATCAGCAAATCCGAGGCGCGGTTGTGCGGCAAGGCCAGCGTCATGGTGGCGAACTCCACACGCCCGATCGTCGCGTCCTGGCTGAAGGTGACCACAAAGGCCGCCCGGGTTGTTGTCGGGAACGGCCTGCGGCAGACCCAGGGCATTGACGCTCTTGGCCGCTAGGCTGTCGCTGGTGTTCTGGTCCTGCCAGCTTTCGGCCAGGCGCACTGCGGTGAGAGCATCGACCAGGCCGAAGCCGTAGTCCACACGCTGTGGGTGAGGCCCTGGGCCGTTTCCAGGTATCGGTGCCGTTCTCGACCCAGGTGTTGCCGCCGCCGGTCTGCCGGGCGGAGTAGGCCAGGATGTCCTGCACGTCCCGCCAGCCAAGCCCGGGGTTGGCGTCCAGCATGAGGGCCACCACGCCGCTCACCATCGGTGTCGCGGCCGAGGTGCCATTGAAGGTGGTGGTCACGTCGCCCGGAGCATAGCCGGCGTTGCCGACCCGGTCGGTGGTGACGATGCTGCCCTGCAAGGGTGATCCGAAGGCGGAGATCAGGAGATTGGCGCCAGGTGTGGAGTAGGGGGCCACCACCCCCTCGGCATCGGTGGCGGCGACCGAGATCGTCTTGAAGTTGGCGTTCCAGGACGCGGCATTGGCGTTGTGCGGCGGGTTGTCGTCGCGCCCGTTGCCGGCCCCCTTCACCAGGATCGTCCCCAGGTCGTCCCGCCCCTCGTCGACGGCATGGTCGATGGCGCTCGCCAAGTCGGCGGCTAAGGCCGCGCTCAAGGCTTCGTCGAAGAAGTTGCCGGGTTGCTGGCTGCCGATGCTCATGTTGACGACGTCCGCCCCGACGTTGGCCGCTTGCCTGATGGCGTCGGCAACCTGGTTTAGGAATGCAGCCCGATAGCCCACGAGGGTGGAATCATAGGCCACGCCCACCACATCCGCGCCGTTCCTGGCCGCGCCCACGAGACCCATGACCGCAGTGCCGTGTGGATCGTCTGTCGGACCGCCACTGGGACTGGGATCGCTGTCAGCGTCCTCAAAGTCCCAGTCGATCGAGGTGTTGTAGTTTGGCGCCAGGTCAGGGTGGGTGTAGTCGAAGCCGTCGTCGATCACGGCGACGGTCACGCCATTGCCCGTATAGGACGGCCAAACCCCCGTGACGTTCAGGTCCAACTCGCCGGGCTGGTTGTTATGAAGGTGCCACTGCTGGGCAAAGAAGGGGTCGCTCGGCAGCGATTGCGTGGCGCTCACCAAGGTGGGACCATCGGCGGCGCTTCCGGCGGAGAGTTGATGGTCGCTCTCATTCACGAAGCCGACGCGTGCCATTGCGGCCGCGCCGACGTTGCGCGCATCACCGTCATCGCCGATAGGGGCAGGGAGGCTTCCACCAGCGACGATGGCGGTGTCGTACCCACTGCCACCCGAGGGACTGTCGTTCCCGCTGTCGCCGTGGTGACGCTCGGCGCCGCTGCTGCCGGCCTGGCCGCCGGTAGTGTAATGCCCGTAGAGCGTGTCGCTGGCGCCGTAGCCTAGGATGGTGTCGGCATCGTCGGTGCCGAAGAGTGTGTCCGGTCCTGGGGTTCCTGGAATGAATGCCATGGTTCGTGCCTCCCTTGCTTACCTTGCCTGCCGACCTGCCTTGTTCTTGTTCTGCTTGCGGCTTTCGCACCTTGGGCCCTTAAGAGCGCCGGGGCTGTCTTCGGCGGCTCTGCCTGGTTGGTGCCAGCGTCATCCGAGGCCCGGTCGTGGAGCCTTTCCCCTTGGCACCGACCCCCTATCCGGTTCCTGGCTCAGGTTGCTGGCGGATCGGTCATTTCTGGCAGACGGCCTCTACGTGCCGCTCTGCGCCGATCCGCATCGCCTCAAGCCTGGTCCGCCATCTCGCCAAGCCGATTTGTCGGCATTATCAAACGCTTGTTGTAGATTTTGGTGAATTATAAAGCAGGTCTGCGCCGCGCGTCTATGCGACGAAAGTCTAACCAAGGTTGCATATGTGTTAGTGGCGCCCGGCCTAGCTCGTTGGTTGGCCCAGCCGAAGCGAGATTCCTTGGCATGCCGCGAGCAAGGCGTCGGCGAAGCCCTGTAGGCTGGCCATGTCCTTCCGGTCGATTGGCATCCAGAGGCAGACGGCTGCTGCGACCTGCCGCTGGCTATCCCAAAGCGGCGCGGCGACACCGCAGATCTGAAGAAACTCTTCACGATCGCACAGGGCGAAACCGCGTTCTCGGACCGTCGCGAGATCTGCTTCCAAGGCGGCGGGTTCTAGGAGCGTGTGCTCGGTGTAGCGCTCGAACGTCAGCCCTGCGAGCAGTCGGCGGCGTTCGTCCTCTGCCATGAATGCGATCATGGCCTTCCCGACGGCCGTGCAGTGCAGCGGCGCATGCTCCCCCACCTTGGCCGCATAGCGCACCGGAAAGCGATCGAGGGTGCGCAGGAAGAGCACCGACTCCTCGTCGCGGATCGCCAGCGCGACGTTGCAGCCGCTCGCCTCTGCCAAGGCCTCCAGCTCCGGCTCGGCGATCTGCAAGAGGTCGGTGCTGCGCCAGGCGGTCAGCGCCCAGCCGATCAGTCTAGGCCCCAGGCGGTAGGCCTTGGTCCGGGCGTCCTGCTCGGCCAAGCCCTCGCTGGTGAGAACGGCCAGGATGCGGTGCGTCGAGCTCTTCACCATGCCGGAGCGCTGCTGGATGTCGGTAAAGCTCAAGGGACGTCCGGCGTTGGCGAGGATGTCGAGGACCTCCGTGCACTTGGAAACGATGGAACTCTGGTTGCTCGGCATCGAGATGGCGTCCTGGTCTCTTGTCAGGCGATGGCCTTATCGCGTAGAGTTCCTTATCACAGAAACTAGTTCTGTAAAACGGAACTTTTGCATGTCAGAAGCACTGCAGCAGAGGCGGGGAGGGCGGCGGGCCCGCCGCGCAAGAGAAGCGGTCAGCTTTGCGCCCGGCGCAGCCGGTTCCGCCGGCGGCATGTACAAGCCGCTCAGCCAACGCGGTATCGAAAGGATTCACGCGGCGGCGTTGGATGTGATGGAGCGCGTCGGCATGAAGGACCCGACGCCGACAGTGCGGGAACTGGCCTTGGCCAAGGGATGCCGCCTTGACGAGGAGGGGCGTTTGCTTTTCCCGCGCGGGCTGGTGGAGGACACCCTGGCCGGCGCCCGGCGCAGATTCGTTCTGCACGGCCAGAGGCCCGAGCACGACATCGAGGCGCGCGCCAATCAGGTCCACTTCGCCACCGGCGGGGCGGCAGTCAAGATGCTGGACTCTCACAGCGGGACCTATCGGCCTTCGACGCTCAGGGACCTCTATGACCTGGCCCGGCTGTGCGACCTCCTGCCTAACATCCAGTGGTTTGCGCGGCCGGTGGTGGCGACCGATATCGAGGACATGCGGGCACTGGATCTCAACACCGTCTACGCCTGCGCGTCCGGCACCACCAAGCACCTGGGCTCCAGCATCACCTTGGCGCCGCACGTGGCGGAGATCGTGGTCATGCTGGACGCAATCGCCGGCCGCGAGGGCGCCTTTCAAGAGCGGCCCTTCCTGTCGGTTCATGCCACGACTATCGTCTCACCCCTGACCTTCGCAGCGGAGAGCAGCGATGTGGCAACGGCTGCCGCGCGGATCGGCATGCCGATCTTGAGCCAGACCGGGCCACAGTCGGGTGCCACCGCCCCGGCAGCGCTCGCCGGAACCTTGGTGCAGGCCGTGGCTGAAACCTTGGCCGCCTTGACCGCCATCCACCTGGTGCGGCCGGGCCATCCGGTGATCGCCGGCGGCTGGCCCTTCGTCTCCGACCTGCGCACCGGCGCCTTTACCGGCGGCAGCGGCGAGCAGGCGCTTCTGAGCGCCGGCATGGCGCAGCTGATGACCTTCTACGACCTGCCGAGCGGCGTTGCGGCCAGCATGACCGACGCCAAGCTGCCCGACAATCAATCGGGCTACGAGAAGGGGGTGACCAGCTTGCTGACCGCGCTGGGCGGTCCGACTTTCATCTATGAGTCGGCCGGCATGCTCTCTTCGCTCTTGGGTTGCTCTTTGGAGGCCATGGTGATCGATGCCGAGATGATCTCGACCATCCGCCGCTGCCTGCGGGGCATCGAGGTCACCGAGGAGAGCCTCTCCGTCGAGGTCATCGAGCAGGCGGCCCGCGGTCCCGGCCACTTCCTCGGCCACGCGCAGACCTTGGCCTTGATGCAGAGCGAGTACGTCTATCCGGAGCTGGCCGACCGAGCCTCACCGGACGAATGGCAGGAGAAGGGCGGGCAGGACATGTGGCAGCGGGCCAAGCAGCGGGTGCGGGACATCCTGTCGAGCCACTATCCGGACCACGTGGCAGCCGACGTGGATGCCGCATTGCGCCGGACCTACCCGATCTGCCTGCCGAGAGAGGCGATGGAGAAGGGCGCGAGCCCATGGGCAACAGTTTCGTGAGGGCAGTATGGTCGAAAAGGTAAAGGTTGCCGTCGTCGGCGGCGGCATCGTCGGCTGCGCGGTGCTCTATGGCCTGGCAAAGCGCGGCTGGCAGGACCTCTTGCTGCTGGAACGGCTGGAGTTGACGGCCGGTTCCACCTGGCATGCCGCCGGCAACATCACCCACTTCGGCCACTATGCCGAGATCAGCCGGCTCTATGCCGATTCGCTGGAGACCTATCTGCAGGCGGAGCGGGAAAGCGGGCAGTCGGTAGGCTTTCACAAGACCGGCAGCCTCAGGCTCGCGACAACGGAGGCCGAGCTTGCGGCCTATCGCCGGATCGAGGGCCTCTTCGCGCAGATCGGCGTGCCCTACCGCGTGGTCACGCCGCGGCAGATCGCCGAGCTGCATCCGCTGGTCGAGACCGAAGGGCTCTTCGGGGCGGCCCACACGCCGGCGGACGGTCACGTCGATCCCTCGGGCGCGACCCACGCGATGGTCAAGGCGGCGCGCGCCTTGGGCGCGCAGGTTTGGCAGCACTGCCCGGTGCGAAGCCTCGCTGCCGACCCGCAAGGCGGGTGGCGGCTGGAGACGGAGCGGGGCCAGGTGCAGGCGCGGGAGGTGGTCCTGACGGCGAGCTTCTGGACCCGTGCATTGGCGATGCAAGTGGGGCTCGACCTGCCGCTCTACGCCTTGGAGCATCATGAGGTCGTCACCGACGACATCCCCGAGCTGGAGGCCTTGGGCTTCGAGCTGCCCACCTTGCGCGACCCCGCCGCTCCGGCCAACACGCGCCAGGAACGCCAGGCCTTGCTGTGCGGTGTCTATGAGCGCGAGCCCAAACTCTGGGCGACCGAGGGTATCCCCGAAGGCTTCGGACGGGAGCTGCTGGTTCCCGACCTGGAGCGACTGGAGGATCATCTCTTGAAGGTCATTGATCGCATCCCCGCCTTCGGCAGGGCCGGCATCAAGACCGTGAACAACGGCCCGCTTTGCTTCACGCCGGACGGCTGTCCCCTGGTCGGTCCGGTCCGTAGCCACGCGAGCCTCTGGCTGGCTGCGGGCTTTCCCGTCGGCATCGGCACGGGCGGCGGGTCGGGCAAATACCTGGCAGCCTGGATGGTCGAGGGGCGGGCGCCTTACCCACTGCCGATCATCGACCCGGCACGCTTTGCCTCCCCGCCGACCAAGGCCGAGGCCCTGGCCCGCATCACCGAGACCTATGCCATGGGCTATGCGACGCCGGATGTGAAGGCAGCTGAAACCCTGCTGGCGGCAGGTGAGAAAGCTTAGCGGCTAGGGTGCCGTCTGCTGTTTCGACCTGCCGGCGACGCCGTCTGTCGACCTAAGGGCCGCCGGTTTGTGCAGAGCGACGCCCAGCATCACCAAGCCGACGCCCAGGAGATCGCGCGGGCCAGGGATCTGCGCCAGGACCAGGGCGCCGACCAAAGTTGCTGTTGCCGGCAGCAGGGCCAGCAGCAAGGCGAAGCTGGCGCGCGGCAGGCGCGACATGGCCAGCTGGTCGCAGACGTAGGGGATGACCGAGGAGCAAAGGCCGACGCCTATCCCGGCAAGCAGGAGGTCGAGGGACCCCAAGGCCTGCAAGGCCTCGCCAAAGCCGATCGGCATGACGCAGAGGAAGGCGATGGTCATGGCCGCACCCAGCAGTCCGACCCCATCGCTGGCACCGCCTTCAGCCAGCTTGTGGCCCAGGAGAATGTAGCCGACGAACAAGGCACCGTTGAGGAAAGCCCAGAAGAGGCCCAAGGGGTCGCTCGACCAGGTGACGTCGATCAGAGTGAAGACGCCGGCGACCGCCAGGAGCAGCGCCAGCAGGTTGCTCCCGCTTCGCAGGCCGTAGAGCGCCACGGCGATGGTGCCGACGAACTCGATGGCGGCGACCAGGCTCATCGGCAGGCGCGCCAGCGCCAGGTAGAAGGCCGTGTTCATCACCGCCAGGCAGGCGCCCAATCCAACCAGCAGCAACAGCGTTCGGCGATCGGCATCGAGGATTGTCCGCCAGGGCTTGGTCCAGGGCGCGAAGATGACTGCCGCCGAGGCGATCCGCATCCAGGCGACGCCCAGGACGCCGACCGCAGGGAACAGCAGCACGGCGAAGGAAGGACCCAGATAGTGGAAGAGCGCGCTGACGGCGAACCAGGCCTGCGGCGGGACCCGCTCGGCTGCTTTCGAGAAGAACAAGGGTAGAGCTCCGCTGCGCTTTCAAGAGCGACAACGATGAAAGGTATCTCGTACACTTGGAATAGGACCCCTTAGGCGATATGCTCCATTGAGGTACTGAACAAAGGAAGGTTATGTGAATCGCCTTCGAATTGAAAATGAAGGCCTGGACGAAGTGGATGCACGGCTGATCGCGGCGCTCAGCGAGGATGCCCGTATGAGCCTGGCGGCGCTGGCGCGCGCGGTGGGACTGTCGGCGCCCAGCGTTTCCGAGCGGATCAAGCGCCTGGAGGAGGCCGGCGTCATCACCGGCTACAGCATCACGCTGGACCCGACGGCGCTCGGCCTGCCGCTGGCGGCGTGGCTGCGGATCCGGCCGGTGCCTGGCCAGCTGGCAAAGGTCGCGCAGATCCTCACCGCACTGCCGGAGGTGGTGCTCTGCGAGCGCGTCACCGGCGAGGACTGCTTTCTGGCCCGCGTCCATGTCCGCTCGGTCGAGGACCTGGAGGCCGTGATCGACGAGATCATCCCTCACGCCATGACCAACACCGCGATCGTCCAGTCGGCCCCGGTTCCCCGGCGCTTGCCACCGATCCCGACGCGGGGTGGCTAGTTGTCCGCCCCGAGAGGCTTGCGGATGCGCGCGCGCGCCGCTAGTTTCCGCGGCCTCAGACCTTGTTGGGGCGTGGCCAAGTGGTAAGGCAGCGGGTTTTGGTAGAGCAAGGCAAAGATAATTTTTTGTTTTGTTTCAGAATGTTATAGTTTTCAGTCTCGCTTTAGTCTCATTTGATTGGGGCAGCAGTGTGGTGCGTTATGGTGCAGTATGAGCAGGTCAGTATGGCCAGTCCGTGGTCTTGCGGAAGGCTATGAAGGGCTGTGGCCGGCTAGAAAACGTCGTCACGAATCGCGTCCTCTCTTACCGAGCGGCGCTCCGCGATCTCACTATGAAAGGAGGCCTGCGTACTGGCCGCTGGCTCCACGACAGAGCGGTGCACTTCCACCGGTCGCTCAGCCGAAGAGGGCGCGCCATGAAGCGTCTCCGGCGGTCGCAAAGCTAACGGATATTCGCTTCTGTTCACTCTTCGCTCCTCAACCATTTCAACCCCCATCGACACCCTGCTTCCGAGCGGACTTCAAGAGGCAATGCGACGCCGCGATCGCGCAATGACTTGGCTTGCCGACCGGGTAATAGCAGCCCGTACTTGAGTCACCGCGGAAGCTTAACTTTTGTCTGACCGTACCCTTTTCTTAGTCGAGTAATCGTGGTATAATAGGGTTCAAGTTGCCATCCAAAGGATTGTGACACTGCAAACACGAACGATTCTCTGCAAGGAGATTTTGACTCATGTCATGGATGCAGGAACTTGCAGTAATCAAACCGGATTCTGTCAACCAAGCGATAGAATTGCTCTCTGAGCAAACCGGCGCCCCGGCTGAAGACTTGTTCGTGATCGTCACCTTCAAACCATCTGTGAACAGCAAGCCCTACCCGGGCAGGCCAGACCGACATTTGATGGGATTCAGCGCAATCTGCACGCATATGGGGTGTCGCCTCGTCCGAGCTGGCGATGCTCTGACACCAGATAGCGTTACCGGAGACCTGGTTTGCGGTCCCTGCCCCTGTCACGGCACAGTCTTCAATCTCTCCAAAGGCGGTGTGGTTGTTCTTGGTCCAGCGAGCCAGCACCTGCCCCAGCTCGCCCTTTCCTTTTCGGAAGACAGGACGGTGCTTCGGGCTGTGGTGCAACCGGGCGTCGTCCCACCGGCTGAGGAAAACTGGCCCGTGGATGCGTAGACATTTGAGGAGCCGGCCATGGCCCAAAATCACCAGCGCAACTTTCCTAAGGGTCTTAGACGAATCACGACCGGATGCCAGTACTGTGCGGTGGGGTGCGGGTACAATGCCTTTCTAACGCCGGCGCCGGGACCTGCGGTCAACCTCAGCGATGCTCCGAGGTTCATTACTCCGGCCATGCGGCCCGCACGAGACGACACGGCAGACCCAACGATGACGGGAAAGGTCCTCTACGAGGGCAGTCCTGTCGACATCGCGGTCGCTCCCGATCCGCGCTGTGATCTGAATAAGGGCAATCACTCGGTTCGCGGCGCAAGCCAGGGCCAGAACCTGGTGGCCTACCGGGAGACCACGGACGCTGCTGGTCAAACGGTCTTCACACCGGTGGGCCGGAGCACGGCTGAGCGCTTGACGACGCCTTGGGTGCGGCTCGATTCCGGCGTTTGGAAGGAAATCACTTGGGCTACGCTCAATGAGGCCATGGGTGCCCTGGTCGCGACGGCGACGGACATGCGAAGGGCCGGCGACGCGATAGAGGTGCACAACCCGCGCGGGCTGGGCGTCAAGATCTATGAATACCAATACCTCGAGAACACCTATGCCGCGACCAAACTCTTCTACAGTGCCATCGGCACGCCGAACGTTGCCTATCACGATCGGCCCAGCTCTGCCGGATCCAGCCCCGGCCTGAAGGATGCGGGCTTGAGGCCGCACGATTTCGCCTATGAGGACCTACAGGCGGCGGATCTGATCGTGATGATCGGGACCAATCCCTACGAAAATCAGTCTGTCTTCTTCATGCAGTACTGTCAGGGCAAGGAGATCGTGGTCATCGACCCGCGGCGCACCGCGACCGCGGACTACGCTGCGCGAACCGGCGGCATGCACATTCAGCCACGACGGCTGGGCGCCGACTCTCGACTACTCTACGCCATTGCGCGGCGGCTGATCGAGACTTGGGACGAGGCCCATCCCGGCCAGCCCCTGCCGGTGCAATTGCCGGTCGGCGACACGGACGACTTGGCGCAAAACGCGGGCGGTTCGTCAGAGAAGAAGCGCCAGGCATCGCGAGCGCGCTCCTTTGCCGAATTCAGAGCATTCCTTGGAGTCGGCGAAGCCAGGAACACCACCTACCGGCTGGAAGAGGCCATGGCAGCTGCCGACCTCGACTCGGAGGGAAAGGACGCGCTGGCGCAGTTGATGCCCAAGCTCTTGGACCCGGCTCGCGAAGAGCAGCTGAAGGTGGCTGTGCTTTACGAGAAAGGCATGATCTGGGGCTTCAACTATCACAATACGGCGGCCTTGGCGTCGTTAGGAGTCCTGCTTGGCGCGGGCAGCGAGCCGGGACGCATTCTGGGCCGCGTAGGCGGACACCAGAAGGGCTGGGCAGAACGGCGTGCACCGCTGAAGATGTTTCGCCATCCGGCGGCCGGCCCGGACGGACCGAGCGACCGCTACCCGACCCACAACGTCACCGATCGCTACACGGACGAGCATCTGGAGCGAACCTTCCCGAACGGTGAGGCGCGCTATATCGCACCAAAGCACAATCTCGACCATCACGTCTTCGGTCCGCTTAGCGCGCCAAGCGATCCGCACGAGGATTTGGGGCCGGTCACCCGCCTGGGCCCCGGAGGAACCCAGCGCCAAACACGGCGGATCCGGCTTCCCAATGGGCTGGAGACCGACCGGGACCCTGATGTCAGCCTGCTGTGGATCATCGGCGGCAACTACCTTGGCCAAACCAACGCTGCGGCCTGGAAGCGAGGTTCGCTGCACCAGCGCATGAAGGCCGGCCGGCCGGTGAATCCGCGACGGCCGAAGACCAGCGATCCGGACGACATCATCGCTGCGCTGAGCCAGCGGATGCGCGATGGCGGAATCGTCTGCGTGCAGCAGGAGATCTTCCGCAATCCGACGACCGATTGCTGCGACATCATCATTCCAGCCGCCGGATGGGGTGAGGACACGTTCTCCCGCTACAATGCGCAGCGTCGCCTGAAGCTCTATGACCGGTTCCAGGATGCGCCATTGCACCGGCCCAATGCAGAGCAACGCGACGTTGATCCCCTCGAGCAGTCGCCTCGGCCGGACTGGCAGATCATCGGCGATGTCGCCCAGGCAATGGCACAGCATCTGGGATTTCCGGAAGGAGCGTTGGGAACGGCGGGCAGCGAAGAAGCCTTTTCCTGGAACTCCTCGGGCGAGGTCGCCGACGAAATGGCGCAGGCATCGCATCGGGCGGGCGACCATCCCAATGGGCTGGGACTGCGGGCGCTTTACGAGTTTGGCTTGGCGAAGGGGCTCGGGCCCGACGACGGTGGTGTCATCCATGCCGTGCTCGGGGCCACTGCTCATGACAAGAACACCAACGGCTTTTCTGAGCCCCTCTCCGCCGGCTACGCGGTACGTCGGTGGATCGGCGCGACGGGTGATGCGACGGCTGTCGGACCTGTTGCGAGTGAGGCAGTCTACACAAACGGCGTTGCCTGCAACGGGGTGTTCCTACCATTGAGCGGCGGCGCGCCCGAGCTGACCGGGCACCTGAGTGTCCGCCGCGCTGGGCCCTTCTACTTCGTCGTCGCACCCTGGGAGGAGATCGAGCCGGCCTACCTGCGGATCAACGGGCTCGGCGATGGTGCGCCGCCGCACGACGAGCGGCGGGTGCTGGTGACCAACGGCCGGTTCAACCACCTCTGGAACAACCTGTTCCACCACTGCCGCAACGACTATGTCAACGACCGCTACCCGGAGGACATGCCGGGCACTGTCGTCGAGATCAATCCCGATTGGGCGCAGGCGCAGAGCCCGCCGATCGGCAACGGGGATATCGTGCGATTGACGCCGGAGGCGCCACCCGCCGATCTGCCGGCTCCGGGGGATACATCGGATGCCGAGCGGCGCTTCCGTGCCATCACCTACGGCTTCGCCTCTCTGCAGGACTCGGTGCCTGCGGGGATGGCGTTCCTGATGTTCTCTTACCCGGTGAGGGAGGGCCGAGGAGCGTTCAATTTCAATGGCTACGTCAACAACATCACCGACGGCCACGCGGACGCGGTGAACCCCATCGCAGCGCTCAAGTACGGCCATGCGATCCTCACGAAGGTGCCGGCGGACCAGAGTGGGTTCGCCGAGGGCCGCTTTGTGTCACCGACCCGCCCGGGACCACTCTACGAGCAGCGCAATCGGATCGGCCCGAGCGAGTATCGTGGCGATCGGCTCGATTGGGAGATGCGCGAGCTCATCGTCCGCAAGGGTCTGCCGCGAGCGAATGCCCATTCCCTCCAAGACCGGCCGGCAACTTTCGCGGAACCCGACCAGCTGTTCACTGACCTCGTGCACAACACCGATGACGTGCGAGAAGACTTCAAGCGCCTGGCAGTCGATAGCGACACGATGAAATGGCCGCTTATTGGCACCCCAGTCCTGGATCAATGGCACGGGGTGGACCAAGGCATTGCGCGCGAGTGGACAAACAGATTCCCGTCGCCGCCGGAGGGCGGATCAAACGAGAACGGCGACACTCAAGGAGGAAACGAGATGGTGGGATTTGCTCGGGTCCAGCAGATACTGGACGAGTCGGTCGGCGGTCCGTCGGGCGCTGCCGGATTCTTCCACGGCGCCTTCTGGCGCAACACGACGCGTGACGCCTTCGTAGCGCTCTCGATCGGCAATCTACCATTGGTGACCTTGGGCGATGGAGCAGGGTCGAACCTGGTCAAGGCGCTCAAGGGCGAGGCACCGTTCGGCGCCGATCAGGGCGTGCCGAATGCGACGATCCGGCGAATGCCGGGCGGCCTTCCAGCCGTTCCGGACGCCCAGATTGCGGAGATCGAGACCTGGATCGACAACGGCGCCCCGGCGGAAGCGACCGAGCCGGCGGGCGATGCGACCATCCACGAGATCGCGCTCCTGCCGCCGCTGGCCCTCGCCCGTTCGGTTCCTCGCCGTCACCGATGGACAATTACGATGTCGTCGTCGATCCCGGGGGCGGGTTCTCGAACCTTCGGCCCGCGGAGACGCTGCAACTCGACATCGGCACCGGTGCCATCTCCGCCGCGAGCGTTCCGACGGACCTGCGCTTCAAAGACGGCGACGGTCGCGTCAAGCCCGTTGCACCCTTCATCGAGCTTTGGGCACGCATTGGCGAGGCGACCGACCTGGTTCCGCTGACCCGAGACCACCTAGCCGCGGTCGGGCTGACGCCGCTCGATTTGGAGTGGACCGTAAGGCTGGGGAATCTGAAGATGTTCCGCCGGACCGGCGACCCGGGCGACAGGATCGTCATGGAACGCACGATTACCGGCCACACCAGGCGGGACCTGACCGCCCGGGCGCCCAACTTCAAGGCAGACCGCACGATCGCTCTGGGCTCTATCCAGTACGTCCGCCCGAATGAGGCTTTCCCTGAGATCCGCGTTCGCTTCACCCCTCCCGCCGGCTTGGTCTTCGGCCACACCCAAGATCCGAACATTGCGGCAGGACGGGATGTCTACGACCGGGCGCGGGGGGTATGGGACGACCATTCCGACGCCTTTCAGTTCGACTCGTCGACCCCGCGGGCGCGCCTCCCGACAGCGCCGGGCGACATCTTTGCGCGCAACCAGGCCGGCATCAATCTCGGCTATCTGGACGACAGTTCCGATGGGGTGGTGACGGTCTCTTTCGCGGTTGGTGGCGTAAGCCACTCGGTATCGGCGCGCATTTCGTCGGGACCGCCCGACTACGCTCCCGATAGCTTTCCGGTGCGATCATTTGCCGATGAGCTCGGCCAAATGGCGCATGGACCGATGCCCGATAGCGTGAGCGTCGATGAGACGATCGACGTCGTACGCAGAGCGCTGGAGACAGTGCGGCTGATGAACACCGGCGTGCAAAACCGCTCGATCCCCTTCTGGGAGGCGACATGGGGCGCCCGCCCGGGCCCGGATGAAAGACCCTTTTCTCAGGCGGCGGCCGACTTCGGACATGCCGTCTCGCGCCACCGGCAGGTTCTCGACAGCCTTAAGGGGCTCCGCGCGCCCGCGACCTCGCCCGAGCGAGCGGCGGCGGTTGCCAGCATCCAGTTCGTCGGCGCGATCTTGCGGGAGTTCACGCAAGCGGCTGACTATTCCCAAATGCGGATGCACGCCATGCCCGCGATGATGCGCGGCGGGGACGGACACATGCTTGCGCTCTGCCGCCGCCAGCGCAACGTCGTGCTCAAGGCGGCGGAGCAATTCGCACCTCGCAGCGGCGGCGATAGCACGCCCGTCATGGCCATGCAGCGTCTCATTGAGGCTCTCGGCCCGGGCGGCAGCGGCGTCCATAGCACGGTGGCACTGCCGAACGGTGGGACGCTGGCCGACCTCTTCGCTGAAACGGCTGAAATGCTCAATCACCTCGCAACCGATGTGGCGCGCGGTCCACGGGCCGGCAACGACGGACTGCTCGGCGAGAAGCTGGTCAAGGCCGGCGATCCCGAAGGCTCGGCCTTCTTCAAAATGCTCAACGACAACACGCATCCGATGCGCGGCATCTTCCTGAGCTATCACGATCCGGTCACCGAGGATGACGGAATAGAGGTGGTACGCAAGTGGATCTTGGACTTGCCGCAGGCGGATGTCGGCTAGAGCAAATCCCGAGCTGATGGAATCATCAGCGACGACGATTTGCGTGCGTGAAAAAATAGGAGAGAGTGCTTTAGGCGAGCCTGCGCGAGCCGAAGGCGCACCAGAGGAGGTGAGAACAATGGCGCGACCAATTCCCATGAATCTGACGGCAATGCAGGCCCATCGCGGGCGCGGAAATCCGCCCTCGGTCAGCCCCAAGGCGGCAATCTCCAACTGTTTCCCCGGGCTGGAGTTCGACGCGCGCAATGTCTGGAAGAACATATTCGTCGGCATAGAACTGCACGAGGCGGGGTGGAGTGCGGCGGGACACCGCGTGGTCGGTGTCGATGCGATCGGCGAGGCGCAAGGAATAGCCGTGCTGGACCGCCTGGTGAGGGTGGCAGGGGAGCCGGTAGATCAGCCGCACCGAGATGCCGACGGCCAGGCCACGGGCCGGAGGATGCCGATCGAATTCTTCAACGCCCTTGCACATCTGCACGACCTCGGTGGGCAGACGGTCACCTGCACATTCCAGCGCAATGAAGACAATGCGGAATACACAGCCGCCCTGGAGGTTCGGCCCATCTTCACCAACGCGATGATCAGCGAGGGTCTCGCCGAACCTGGCGCTATGACCCAGAGTCTCTGCTCGCCATGGCAAGCCGACTATCGTGAATGTGGCTGCTACTACTGGGCAGCCAGCCGGCCGGACTATGTCAACACCGATACGGCGGCGGGCGATGGAGGCCATGACTGGATGCAGAAGAGCCGCGGACCGGCAGATGCCTTCGACCAGGACCGCGGCGGCCATAGCGATCCGGACCGCTTCATTTCCTATGACGATCTCTATCAGAACTGGGAGCAGTGGCTGAAGTTCGTCATCAAGGGGCGGGACAGCGAATGACATCCGGCTCCACGCCGGAGATGGCGGACGCCATGGAAGCGCCGCAGCTGCACCTCTTCGCTGCAGACCAACGGGACTTCGCTCTGGTCGTCGAGGGCTCGCGGCTCTACGAGATCGATGCGGCCACACGCCAGGCGCTCGAGGCCTCGTTTGCGGGAGAGACGTCGTCTGCGGCCGCACACTGGCTCGCCGATATCACTCCGGCACCCGGCGGTCCTTTCGACTGCACCGAGGTGCCCGAGTCAATGCCCCTACGCGCCTTGTCGCTGGCGGTGGCGCAGAAGTGCAACCTTGGCTGCCAATACTGCTATGCCGATGGCGGCTCGTTCGGCGCCCCGGCACGCAACATGGAGCTGGAGACGGCCCTTGCCGCGGTGGACCGACTGATCGAGGGCGCAAACGCTGGCGACCGCGTCACCCTCGCCTTCCTGGGTGGCGAACCGCTGGTCAATCGCCCGGTCATCCGGACCGCGACCCGACACGCCGCGAAGCGTGCAGGCAACCGCGATGTGCGGATCGGATTCTCGATCACCACGAACGGGACCCTGCTCCGCCCTGAGGATGGCGACTTCTTCGAGGAGCACGGCTTCGCAGTTACCATCAGCCTCGACGGCATCGGCAAAGTACACGACCGTCAGCGCCCTTACCAAAGCGGGCGGGGCTCATATGAAAGGATCATCAAGAATGCCGCGCCGCTGCTCGCAAAGCAGCGCAAAATGCAGGTCAGCGCGCGGGCGACAGTAACGTCGGAAAACCTCGATCTGTTAGAGACGTTGGACACATTGCTGGCGCTTGGATTTCACAGTGTCGGCTTTTCACCGATGCTGCGCGCCCCGAGCGGCAAACAGGAGATGACGCGCCTAGACCTTGACGATATGTGCAAGCGGATGATCGGCTGCGGCAAGAAATGCGAGACCGAACTCAAGGCTGGCCGCCGCTACGGCTTCGCGAACCTCATGATGGCACTGCAGGAGATTCACAAGGGCACTCACCGCCCCTATCCCTGCGGCGCGGGCGCCGGGTACTTCGGCGTGTCCGCTGACGGTGCGCTCGCAGCCTGTCACAGGTTCGTCGGTGACGATGAAGGACAATTCGGCGACCTTGAACGAGGGATCGAACCGGCACTGCAGCGCGCATGGTTGCGTGAGCGCCATGTCGACAAGCAGGCGCCCTGTCGTACTTGTTGGGCACGCTACCTCTGCGGAGGCGGCTGTCACCACGAGGTGATTGCCCGCGGCCGGCCGGCCTGCGACTACATTCGTGGCTGGCTGCACTACTGCCTGCAGGCCTACACACGGCTGCAACGGGCACGGCCGGACATGTTCGCAGTACCGGCCGCATCGAGCACATGCCAATCCGCAGCCAACATTTCACCGTCTGCGTGATCGGCGGCGGCCCGGCTGGCTGCATTGCGGCGGTCCAGCTGGCACGCATGGGATGGGATGTCGCGCTGGTCTTCACAGAGCAACCGCCTGAAGTGCCGCATCGAGAACTCATTGCCCCAGGCGCCTACACGCAATTGCAATGGCTTAACCTGACGTCGGCGGTCGCCGCAAGTTGCAAGGCGAGGATCACGCAAAGACGTCTTCTCTGGGGAGCCGAAACCCCTTTGTTTTTGCCAACGGACGGGCAATTGGTCGATCGTGCTGCCTTCGATGCGGCGCTTCGCCAGGCAACGGCCGTTGCCGGTGTGAAGTTGTATCAAGTTTCGAGATCCGTGCGGTTGCTGCAGGATGACGGAGGCCGATGGACCCTGGCGTCGCAAGATGGGAATGCGAGCGCGCTGACGTCGGAGATCCTTGTCGATGCGACCGGGCGCGGATCCAGGCAAAGTGGCGCGACGCGTCGGATCGGCTCGCCTCTTCTGAGCTTGTGTGCACAGGCACCGCCCGGCACGGCTGATAACAGCATGATGTACGTGGAGGCGATTCGTTCCGGCTGGTTATGGGCGGTCTCGGATGAGGCCGGAGCAACGAGCGTCTGTCAATTCGCAGATCCGCAGATGACGAACGCACCCAACCTCGCAACGGCTTTGCACGCCGCTTTGGACCAATGCAGACTCCTGCCTGCGCCATTGAAAGCCGCAGCCTTTCAGAAGGTCGTGGCGCGGAACGCCAGCAGCTATGTCCATGCTGACTGCGCGTCGGAACGGCACGTGGTTGTGGGAGACGCAAGCTTCAGCGCGGATCCGCTTCTCTCTCACGGCCTGCAATGGGCCATCACCTCGGCAATTTCTGCTGCGGCAGTGGTAAACACGATACTGAAACATCCGGAAAGAAAAGAGGCGGCGACTGCTTATCATCGTGGTCGCCAATGTGAGAAGCGCAACACGGTTCGGAAAGCGACGGGCGCACTCTACCACGAAGGATACCGCAAATGGAGAGCACGATTTTGGGAACAGCGAAGCCACGAAGAAACGACACCGCCGCTAGCGCCCGCAATCCGTCTGCCCGGGCATGTGCACGTCGGCTTCTCCAAAGCGGCCAGTTTCGGCAAGCACCCAGTATTGCGAGGCAATTTAATCGATATCGATATCGCTCTGTCACATCCTTCGCTTGAGCGACCGATCGCCTTTATCGGTGAACGATCGGTGGCGGAGATATTCACAACACCCCATACTCCCGAAGTACTAGATAATATGAGAGCACGCGTCGCCAGTCTTGTTGGAAATATATGCGCTCTCTCATTTATTAATCACTTGATAAGCTTGGAGATTATTGTAGGACGCGCATAAATACTTTTCAGTTGTCGAGAGCCTTCTAATATTGCTTTTTGTTGCTGAAAACGCGACCGATGCGAACACAATTATTGTTTGGGATCTTTGTCAGACAAAAGGCTTATCCTTTTGCTTCCGGCGCGATCAGTATGTTGTAGGTAGCAGGTGTGAGTGAAGCGGCGATGCGCAGGAGGGATAGGACACTCCCCTAGCCGGAGCTCGAGCTCTGCCTCGTAGTCCCCCCACCTCACGCCATCCACGCCGGGGGCGGCCCTACGCTTAAGCGCGTAGAATGCCAGCCGCAGCGTATCGACGCTGATGTGGTGGGAAAGCGCGGTGAACCGTTCCTTCTTCCTTTGCCTTGCGGCTTGCCGTACGCGGTCCAGCGCCTGGCTCACACGCACCCGGCTCTGCGTCCGGTGTGTGCTTTGCTGACCCACGCTCCCCTTGGTCCCCGCCCTTCGCTCAACCAACTCCGCCGCCGGTTGCCCGGACTTGTTCGTCGGCTTCCTCGCTACTATGGCGGGGTCTGACTTCTCGCGCCCGTTCATCGCCGGCTACGGCTCCTCGCCTTCCCGACGCGGACCGGCGCTGCCAATGGCCGCCCGGCCGAACCCGAGACCTCCCGGTTCCCGCACAAGGAGCGTCCGCACATGCCAGGGTCTCAGACCACGCCGGATCGTACGGGTGCTCGCGTTCGCGCGCCCGTCCGTGTTGCCTTCCGCTGGAGCAACGGCGTCGGCATCCGGGATTTGTAAGCTTTCGCGGCTCAATGGCTGGCCTATGCGCTCCCCTGCCGACGCTTCGCCGACACCCTCGCGGATGCCAACGCACGGCTCAGGGCCGATGTGGCTCGCTACGCCTTCATCGTGATGGACTTTCACCATCTACTCCTTGCCGGTCTCCCGGCGCACTGCCCCTCTTACACTAGAATTTGCTAATTGCTTAAAATTTTTACCAAAAATCAAACTGCATCGCTGCACCAAAAATCGTTCTTGACCTTCAGCCAGCCGCTCTGTTCGTAGAGCTGAGCGAGCTTCTCCTCAGCTTCCCCTTCGCTGCGCTCGCACCCGCAGGCCAACAACTCCTCGGCGCCATCCAGCAGCACCGTAAGCGTCTGGTGTAGGAGCCCTTGCGGAGCTGGGGCGAAGGGCGATGCTCCTAGTCATAGTGCTAGCAGTACGACTAGGAGGAAGGCGTCGTGGAGGTGCTGGGTCGTGAGCGCCGTCGGCGGTGGAGCGTGGAGGAGAAGCGTCGGATTGTGGCCGAGGCGAGCCAGCCGGGGATCAGCGCGAGCTGGATAGCCCGGCGCTATGACATCGCCCCCTCGCAGCTGTTCAGCTAGCGCAAGCAGTTCCGCAAGGAGACGGCAGAAAGCTTTCTACCGGTTGTCGTCGAGGACAGCGGCAAGCAGTCTGACATGGAGGGCCGGATCGAGGTGACTCTGGCACAAGGCCACCGCCTGAGCGCACCGGCAAGCATCGATCCCGATTAACTGGAGTGCTTGCTGCGCATAGTGATTCGGTTATGATCCCGACACCGGCGACGGCGCGGATCTGGCTGGCAGCCGGGGCGATGGACATGAGGAATTATGCGGAGCACAGGATTATGTAGAGTCAGCGGCGGCAGGAGGCTGCCGACTGCGGACTTCTGGTTGCTTTCACTCTGCATAATCGGGCGAGCGGCCGACTGTCTTCAGCATCGCCAAGAGCTTGTCGGGTGGGCGGAAGCGGCCGGGGGTCAGTAAGGGTGGTGCCATAGCGGCCAGCGCTTCGAGCTTCTCGGTCGGATCAGCGCGCAAGTAGACCTCCGTGCTTTGCAAACTCGCATGCCCCAGCCAGAGTGAGACTTTCCGCACGTCGCGGGTCGCCCGCAGCGTGTGCATCGCACAGGTGTGCCGCAGAACGTGCGGTGTCACACGCTTCCCGGCGATGGAGGGCTCCCTGCGGGCGGCTGTGACAACGTGCTTGGCAAGGAGGTACTCGAAGCCGGAGCGGGTCATCGCCTGTGCCTTGGCGTTGAGGAACAACGCGGGATCGCCGCTCGTGGGCCGAATCTTGAGCCAAGCCTTCACGGCAACGGCTGTCTCCTTCCAGAGCGGCAGGATGCGCTCGCGGCGGCCCTTGCCGATGATGTGCACGCTGGACAGGCTCTGACGGTCGATCTGATCGAGGCGGAGGCTGACCAGCTCTGACACGCGCAGGCCTGCGGCAAAGGTTAGGTGGAGCATGGCCCGATCCCGCACGCCGGACGCGGTGCGTGGGTCGGGCGCGTCGAGCAGCGCCTGTAGCTCGGCCCGGGTGAGATGGTTGATGAGCGCCTGGTCGGTCTTCTTCATCGGAATGGCATGAACCCGGCGCGCCTGGTCGAGGCAAGATGGCAGCCTGTATTCCAGGAAGCGGAAGAAGGCCTTGATTGCTGCCAAGCGGGCGTTGCGCGTGCGCGCCGAGTTGCCGCGATTGCGCTCCAGGTGCTGGAGGAACGCCAGTATGAGAGGCGCATCGAGCTGTTCGATCTCAAGCTGCGAGGGTCGGACCTTCACCCTGTCGGCGGCGAAACACACGAGGAGCTGGAAGCTCAGCGCGTAGGCTTCGCATGTGTGGGGACTTGCCCGGCGTTCCCTTGGCAGGTGCTCGCAAAGGAAGCTGCTCAGGTGGGGAGCGAGCGCGGTCATGCGTCACCGCCAACGAGCAAGGCCTCGCCGTCCCTGGCGATCTGCTTCATCAAGACCGGTGTCGCCTGCAGATACCAGTAGGTGTCGGTGACGTGCGCGTGGCCGAGGTAGGTGCTGAGCGCCACGATGTGGCGCGCGACCGCGTCGCGATCATGCCGGCACGCTTCGAGCGAGCGCACCGCGAAGGTATGGCGCAGGTCGTGAATACGCGGCTTTCTCGCAGAGGACGGGCTCTCCAGGCTGGCTGCCTTGCGCAGCTGCAGGAAAACGTTTCTCACAGTGTTGTAGGGGAGCGGTCCGCCGCTGGCGGATAGGAACAGGGCGCGGTCCAGGCAGGCCTGCTTGGCGCGCGCCGACAGATAGATGTCGAGCGCCCGCTGCGTCGTTGCGTGCAGCGGCAGCAGCCGGCTCTTCTGGAACTTGGTCTGGCGAACCAGAAGGCCGTCGGCCGTGACGTCGTCGAGCTGCAGCGCCAAGGCTTCCGAGATTCGCATGCCAGTAGCAGCGAGCAAGCCAAGCAAGGTGGCGTAGGTGAGTGGCCGCATCGAACCGGCAGGCCTGAGAGCGCCGGCGGCCCGGATCAACCTGGCGATCTCGTCTGGCGAGTAGATGTAGGGTGGTTGTCGTTCGAACACCGCGTGGCCGAGCGCATCTGCTGGGGGAATTTCATGACGCCCGTCCTCCGCGTGCATGGCCAGAGCAAAGCGCCGCACGGTGAGCAAACGGTTGCGGCGCTGCGCCGGTGATGGGGCGCGGACCGCCCAAGCAAGCACGCGGGCGATCTTGATATCCCTATCCCCGTGCTCCTCGGCGAAGGCTACGAAGCCTCTGAGCAGGATGTGCTGGACACGGAACTTGAAGCCCAGCGAGCGCTGTATGTCTACGTACTTCGCAAGATTCTGGCTCAGCATCACGCATCTCCCGGCCAAGGCTGCGCGATCTGCTGCAGCATGGGGATGTCGACCTTGGCGTAGTGCGCAGTCATGTCGGGCGAGCGGTGGCGCAGCACGGTGGCGACCATGTCGAGCGTCGCGCCGCCCCGCAGCATGGCGGTTGCCGCCGAGTGCCGGATCAGATTGGTGCCTTTCGAGGGCGCGGCGATGCCGGACCGGTCGAGCGCTCGTCGCACTACGCTGGAAGCGGTGGATCCTTTGAGCGGTCGGAATGGCGCGTTCGCCGTGAGGAACAGCCGATCGCAGGCCGCTCGGGGCCGGGCGCGGTCGAGATAGTCGAGCACGGCGTCGCCGGCATCCTGGGGCAAGGGAAGCCGCGTCTTGCGACGGCCCTTGCCGCACACCGAGAGGCTTGCTTGGTGCCAGTCAACGTCATCCAGACGCAGCGCAACAATGTCCCCGGCACGCAAGCCCAAGCGCGCCAAAAGGAGCAGGATCGCTCGATCGCGAACGCCGGTAGGTGTGGCCTGGTCGCAGGTCGCGATCAGACGCTCCACGTCGGTGGAGCCGATGTAGCGCGGCAGCGCCGACAAGCGCCACTGCGGAATCATCGGCACTGCTTGGTCGAGCCCCGGCCGGCATAGGCCACTCGCGCCAAGGAACCGCAGATAGCCTCGCAGCGCCATGGCCATCGTCTTTACGTAGGCAATCGAGGCGCACTTCGTCTCGGCAAGGATCACCTGGCGAACGTGATGAGCGTCGTAGCGCTGCGGCTCGCCTCCCAGCGCCGGTAGCAGCCGCGTGATCATGCGGCCGTGCCGATCGATCGTCCGCTCCGATAGGCCGCGATGGTCTCGCAGCCACTCCTGGAATGCCTGCACCCCTAGATCGGGAGCAGGTCGCGGGCTGCTCGCCGGACACCGTACAATCCCACGTTCGGCGAGAAACGCAACGAACCGGCATGCCCGCCTGGCGTACTTCTGTGACACTCGGTTCAGTCGGCGAATGCCTGGACAACGGCAGCGATGCCGCGCGAAGCGATGGATGACATCATCATCAACATCGCAGACCGCGAGTCCCGCCCTCACGAGCCAGCAGGCGAAATGACGAGCAGAAGCGTTGTAACCCTCCACCGTCAGGCGGGAATGTCCCATCGCCCGTAGGTGGGCCGCAAACTCCGCCACCAACGGGGCGAGCTCACCGGCATCCATGCTGCACTGACGATCGCAGCGATCATGCCTCAGCTTGGCCATCATCGGTCTCCTCTCGTTGCCATCAAGACAGCAAGGAAGACCTCCAGTTATGCTGAGCCCGGAACCCCCGGCCTGAGCCCAAGCTGTTGATAACTAACAAAAATAACAACCGGTTGGAGGCTGACTCTACATAATCCTGTGCTCCGCATAATTTCGGTTATGTGCTGCAGCACATAACCGCAAAGGCTTCAATGACCTGTCGGTCTTGACTGAGAAGGTGCTGCGGCTCGATCCCTTCTCTGGCCATCTCTTTATCTTTCGTGGTCGTCGAGGCGATCGTGTTTCATAGTGCATCCTTTCACTCAGAGTCCCGGCAGGCACGAACCTAGTTTCCGATTTCTTTCAAGGGCTTGCTTCGGTCGTCGCGCGATGATGCCCTGGAGGGCTATCTTGAGCGCCTCGGTTTCTAAGGCCGCGACCGGCACTTGCCACGGTGCCGACGGCATCAGCTGGGTGGCCGGCAGGGCACATTCGCGGATCAGCTTGTGAACCGAGCCGACGCAGATACTGAGACGCTGGGCAGTGGCATCGACGCTGATCGTCTCCTCGCGCTCTGCCTCAGGGTCGAAGGCAGCCACGCCCAAGCGCTCTCGGAGCTGGCGGACCCGTACGGTGGTCCAGGTCTCGCCGTCGGCCGTCTTGCAGCGCATGCGGTTCATGGTGACCGCCAGTTCGCGGTCCGGCCACTGGCCACCGAGCTTGGGGATAACCTCCACCGGACTTGGGCTGCGATCATCGGGATAGCGGCCCGTCTTGACCCGCGCGATCCGCACCTCGGTGTGGCGTCCGCCGAGCCAGTGCACCATGAGCACGGCCTCGTTGGTGGCATCATCGAGGTCGATCACGACTTCCTCCACGAGCGGGCGAACCAGCCTTTGCCTCGTACGCCCGTCCCTGCCGGCGGCATTCCACGCCCTCGGCAGATCATGGGCGAGCCGCATCAGGGCCTCCCGATCGACCGTGGGCTGGGCAGCGGCCTCCTGGCGGAGCCTGCCAACCCGCTGCTCGAGTGCTGCGACACGCGCAAGCGCCCTATCCCAGCGTGCCTCCAGCTCACGGGCGACATGGCGTTTGGCCGGGTCGACGTGCTCGTAGCGGCGGCTGGCGAGCCTCGCCTCTTAGCGCGCCTCCTCCAGTTCCCCCTCGACGGCGCGGACCAAGTCGTCTTGCGCCTTCGAGGCCTGCTCGGCAGCCAGAAGGGCGGCCTCGACCGCACGTTCGCTGACCGCTTCCATGATCTGTTCCGCCATCGCGTGGTCGACGCGTAAGCCACCGATGCCGACGCAGAGCCGGGCGCCGACATGGGCGTCGTCGCCGCGGCACTGGTAGCGGTGGGCTTTGCCGCTACGCATGCCGTAGAACACCCGCATCATGCGCCCACAGCGTCCGCAGCGCGCCAGACCGGTCAGCAAGGCGCGGCCGCCACGGCCCGATTTGCGTGCCGCACGGCGCTTCATATGCGCGTTCTCCAGCAGCATGTGCTGGTTTGCCTCGAACGCCTCCCAGCTGATGTAGCCGACATGGTGGTCGCGGATCAGGACGTTCCAGTCCTCCATCGCCTTGCGATGGCCTTCGGTCTTGACTGCGCGGCCCTCGACGATTCGTGTTCTCTGGCTGGTCCGGCCAAAGGCGTAAGCCCCCGCGTAGATCGGCCTACGCAAGACCTGAACGATGCTGTGGTAGGCAGGATCGCGCCAGGTGATCTGGCGTACGGCACTGTTGCGTTGCACCACGGGCAGCTGCAGGGCGGCCTCCCGTGCCCAGAAAAAGACCTGGCGCGCACTGCCAAGCTCGCGGAACTTCTCGAACACCAGCCGGATCGCATTGCGCACCCGCTCGTCCGGGTCGATCTCGATGCGTTCGTCCTCGCTCCAGCAGTAGCCCGGCGGCAAGGTAAAGCGAAGCGCGCCACGCTCGGCTTTCGCATCTCGCGCCGCCAGGCCGCGCTGGCGCAGAAGGCTGAGCTCGTACTCCGACATCGTGCCTTTCAGTCCGAGCAGCAGACGGTCGTTCATCAGGCGCGGATCATAAGCGCCGTCGGGATCGATGACCAACGCGCCGGTCAGCGCGCAGAGATCGATCAGATGATGCCAGTCGCGCCCGTTGCGTGCCAAGCGCGAGGCCTCCAGGCAATAGACCGCACCGACCGCACTGCTGCACACTTCGGAAACCAGGCGCTGAAAGCCTGGGCGTGCCGCCAGCCCGGAGCCCGAACGGCCGAGGTCCTCGTCGATCACCGTGACGGAAGCGAAGCCCGCGTCCTTGGCCGCGCGCGTGATGGACTTCGAGCACTTCCAGGCCTTCCTGGAGGGGGCTGACGAGGAAGGCGGAGGCCTCCCCTACAGCCTTGAGAGGGCGGCAGAGATCTCCGGCATTCCGCTGGCCGACTTGACGGAAGCCGTGCGCCGTCTTGCCGAGAAAGCCGGTTCGGACGGCGAACGGCCGAAAGTAGCCATTCTCTATGAGAAGGGCATGATCTGGGGCTTCAACTACCACAATACGGCAGCCGTCGCCTCTTTGGGCCTGCTGCTTGGCCGCTACGGTCGCCCCGGACGCTTGACCGGTCGCGTCGGCGGTCACCAGAAGGGCTGGGCCGAAAACGATGCGGCAGTCGCCCCCTTCAAGGGCTCCGCCAGCCGCTATCCCAGGGGCCGCGACCGAGACGCCGGTAACTCCTACAGTGATCGGCACCTGCGCGCCGCCTTCGCGAATGACCCGGCCATGCAGATCATTCCAGTCAAGCACAACCTGGACAACCACGTCTTCGGCCCGACCGAAGACCTACACAGCGATCAGTTGATCCTGTCGAACGACGGGAGATCAGACTCAAGAACGGCTTGGTCGCCAAGGCCGAGCCGGACGTAAAGCTGCATTGGATCATTGGCCGCAACTATCTGGGCCAAACCAATGACAGTTTCAGAAAGCGAGGCCTGCTCGAAGCTCGCGTAGCTGCCGGTGGCGGCGGAACCGTGCTGAGGCCAGCCAGCTCCGAGGTCGATGACATCGTCTCGACACTGACCGAGCGCATGGAAGCCGGCGGCATCGTGCTCGTGTATCAAGAGCTCTTCGCCAATCCGACGACGACGCTGTGCGACCTAATCATTCCGGCGGCCGGCTGGGGCGAAGACAGCTTTTGCCGCTACATCGCGCAGCGCCGGCTGAAGCTCTACGAGCGCTTTCAGGACATGCCGTTACATCAAGTCGACGCCGCCACGCTCGGTGAGAAAGACCCGATGCAGCACTTGCCCGAACTCCTGCATTCGCCAAAACCGGATTGGGCGATTTTCGCCGACATTGCCCGCGACCTGGGCCGTCACGTCAAGGACGGCGACAGCGTCAATGCCAGCAAAGTCGTAGAGGCCTTTGCGTGGAAGGACGCCGCGGAGGTGGCCGACGAGATGGCCGAAAAATCGCACCGCAAGTCGATTCTGGGCGCCCTCGTGCCCTTTGCCGAGGCTGTCGGTGCCGGGGCGGTCGGGCGGCGCGTGCATAGCGTTCTAGGCGAAGGCGGCAGCGGCGATGCCGCACACCTTTCGGAGTCTGCCTACCAGGTCGGCAGCGACGTGATAGAGGCTGATCACAGCTATCGCCGCGAAGCCAAGACCCCTTCGCCGACCTATGGCAACGAAGTGGCCTCCAACGGCGTCATACTGCCGCTGCGCTTTGACGGGAGCAGGCTGCTCGGCACGCTGCGCAATGTCGTCGGAGACCACGCCAATGGAGACAAACCCCTCTTCTACTTTGTGAAGGCCCCCTGGTTGGACATCGAATGGGCCTTCCGACGCGCCAACCGCCTGGGAGAGCCGCCCAACGACAGCATCTTCCTGATCAATGGTCGTTTCAACCATTTATGGAACAACATGCTCCACCATCTGCGCAACGACTATGTCAATGAGCGCTATCCGGAGGACATGCCCGGGACGATCGTGGAACTCAATCCAACTTGGGCCGGAGCACGCGCGATCGCCAACGGACAAGTAGTCGAGGTCTCTGGCTTGAATGGACGCTTCCGCGCAATCGCATCCCTGCAGGACGGTGTCGCGGCCGGCGGCGGCTTCGCTATGTTTTCCTACCCAGCCACTCAAGGCGGTGCTCTGGTTTTCGATGCCTACGCCAACAACGTGACCGACGGCTACTGCGACGGCATCAACCCAATTGCCGCACTAAAGTACGCGCGGATGACGGTCACGAAGGTGCCAGATCCGCAGACCGGCGCGGCCGATTGGATCTTCCGCTCACAGACTAGAAGCGGGCCGACTTACGCCCAGCGCAACCGGATTGGCCCGCCAGCTGCCATGACACCGGCAGGTGGGAGGCTCTCTCCAGGAGACCGCAGCGATTGGGAGATGCGTGAGTTAATCGTCCGCAAAGGCTTGCCGCGGGCAATGCTGCATCAGAGCAACCCGCTCCGAAAGTGGGTCTTGATGACGCCAGACGCTCAGCTGGAAGAGCTTCCTACCACTAGATTTCGACAGATGATCGAGCTCGACATAATGAAGTGGCAGCAAGGCTCCGCCCCACCATGGGACGCCTGGCACGGCAGGGATCGGGACTTCGCCCTGGAATGGCGAGGAGCCGATGGGCCTGCGAATGACACGGATCCACCAGACGACGACGGCAACGGAGACGGCGAGCTAAACGGCGGTGGGACCGCGACCGGTTTTGGCAGGATCAAGGAGATTCTGGATGGGTCGATCGATGCCTCGCGAAAGAGCGAGGGGCGAGACCCCAATCTTGGCTTTCTTGGCCCCTCTTTCGGCTGGTCCAGCAGGACCGAGCTGCTGGCCGCCAGCGCCTTCACTAGGCGCCTAATCCCGCCCGAAGAGATCGGCAACAACAACGGAAACCAGACCAACCTTGCGGTCGCCTCGCGCAGCGGCGTCGCAACCTTCACCCGTATGCCATCGGCCGACCCCTTCCTGTCGGAAGAGGAGATCCAGGAAATCGCCGCTTGGATCGATGCCGGCTGCCCCGATTAGCAGACCGCCAACACCAAGAACGAGAAGGAACTGAACGCAATGTCCGTGATCGAAATCAAAGAAATCCGCGTTCTTCCGCCGCTCGCAATTGGTCGATTCGGATCCTCCCCCGAGCCGATGACCAACTACGATCTGTCCTTAGACGATACCAGGAGCTTCAGGGCACTCGAACCGGCGGAGACGCTGGTCGTGGACACCAACAGCGGAAAAATCGTCAGCAGCGTCACGCCGGCCTCGGTGCAGTTGAAGGATGCGGCAGGTCGGGTCAAGCCCGTCGCCCCCATTTTGGAGGTTTGGGCCCGGTTCGACGAGGAGAGCGATTTGCGCCCCTTGACCAAGGCCGCGCTTGCCGATGTTGGCCTGGTTCCCGATGACCTGGAGCAGCTAAGACTGAACGTAATTCAAGTCTGAAACTTGCTGATGATAGGGATGCGCTTCAACTACCGGGCCCTTCTCAATCGGCATTGTGCACCTTCCCGCCACAACTGGCAGCAAGTGATTGTCGCGGCGGCAGAGGTGCGGCCGAGCCACTCCTGGCTCCAAACGACCTTCAGGGGCTCCTTCTGCTGATTCCGCCGACCTTCAGGCGCAGTACGCGCCCCCCACTTCGCGCTTTGCTTGATTCTTGGTCTAACCTGTGGCAATCTCTTCACCGCGACTGCAGATGGGAACTGCTAGTGGATGCAACTCTGGGGGCATAAGAGGTTATGAGCTTCAGTGGAAAGTATGTGATCGTCCTCTGCACTGAGTATGATGATGATAGCCAATCAGACTACATAATTTATGATAGTTCAGTGCATCGGGCGGAAATCGAAAACGTAGCGACCATCTACTTGAATGACAATCAACATGTAGAACGCGATCAATTCACTGAAGTTGAAAGATGGACGAGAAACGACGTTCGATTGGTTGTAAACGATGACCAAGATCCTCAAGAGGTCTGTACCTATGTCGTCAAGTTCGCATGAGGGTGCAAATATGTCTCCGTCTATATTTCGTCTGTGCTCTCTTAGTGTTCTGATGCTTGTCATGTGCCTACTGTCAGCATGCGGGCCAAGGTTCACCAAGCGGTACACCGCAGTGGTCAGCCCCGATTCTTTCGTTGCCGGAGACGCTGTTGAGGCCGTTCAGAACTCCGTCGCTTTTTCCGTGTTCGTAACCGATCCTCCCGCGGCCAGTGCGCCACAGTCATTGGTGAGCCTTACTGCGGAGGGGCAAGCCGCTTACATCGATCTCGTCAAGAAAAAAATGCCCAACGCTTCGTTGGAAGAAGTCCGTGCAATCTTGGCTGGAGGCATTAACCCGGCAGGACCCAGAACGAACTTCGAGACCCACACGAGATCCATCGTGATGACACTAGTCCACGATCGAGTCGCAGGAGCTGACAGGATTGAGCAGGCTGATGTTCTGCTCTGTCTGCATGGTGTCGGCAACCCGCGGTTCGTCAAATGGAGTCGTATGGAATCCGAGACCGAGAGCATCGATCTCGGCGAACTGACCTTCTCCAGCAAGACGAGCGTTTCCGGCGGTATCGAAATTACCCCGGCTTCACCCCGCGTTTCTACTATTGATTTTGGCGCATCCAACGAAACAACCGTCGGCGAGACCGTCGCCCTGCGGGAGATGCGCACAAAGTTCCTACCGATCCTCCAAAGCAACAGCGCGCGGATCATTCAGACAAGTGTACCCGGCGTCGACCTTACCGGAAACACCATCGTTGTATTTACGGTCGAGAATGAAGCCAACCCCTCCGGGGCACGGAAAACCGACCCCGACTGTGACCCCATTGTCACCGACGAAACCCGCTCTGGAGATCGTTATCAGCTGCTGCTCGACCCGGAGGTGCTGAAGTTTTCTGTGGCCGGGGGGCGCCTGGCCCTCCGTTTCTTATCGTTGAGAGTCTCCGACTCTGCTGGTCCCATCCAACTAAGCTACAGGCTTGTCGCTACGGTGCGTCACGTGCTTCAGGGGAAGCGGACTTTGACAGAGTCGGACGACGTAGTCTCCTTCGTAGATGTGGAAAAGTCATCCGGTGACAATTTCATAGAGGTTGTCTCCGGCGACGAAATCACGAAAGAGGTCCACTGCATCCATGCGACCGTCTTAGGAAGCAGCGATCGAGCGGTCCTCCGCGTCCAGCGCCCTGATCGAGACCGCCCCCAAACCCTCTTGTTCGAGAGTAAAGGGGAAGCTGATGGATTCATACGATGGTATCAGACCAGCAACGAACCAAATACAATGGGGCCGGCCAACGAGTATGGCCTGTCCTGGTCAGGTAATGCCGACAAGAAGAAGCTAGGAAAACTCAGAGTTGACCGCGTCTCATGGCAGGATGTTCGGAGGCGACAAAAGCTCTGTATGACCTAATCGGCGCGTGCGAATGTAGGACCCTCTTCCTGACTGTGGGAGGCAAGGGGCTCTGATCAAGATTAGTGGCGACCTTCGGAGCCACACTTGTGGGTTATTGGTAGGCTGACCAGACGGTTACTGTACTCCGGCATCAGTTCTACGTCTCAACTCATCCGACATTGCATTGCAGGTGGATCCGTTCAGCGGGGGCAGGCCAGTCTTGCTGTCGATTCTATGTGACTCGGAGTTGACTCTACCGACATGTCTGGCTTAGTCTCTTCAGGTCTACTAACGGAGGAGTCCGGCTCATGGCAGACGACATAAGAGAAATGTCAGAAGTTGCTACAGTTCAAGAACAGCGGGGCGATGAAGTTCTCGTATCGATAAAGATGAATGGCTTTCCTGAGAACTTTAAGTTGCAAGCTGGTGATCAAGTGGCGCTTGTGCACTCAGAATACGGTATGATTGCCAAGCCCTTGGTCGACAGCGAAGTCGTCGACATGAATCTGGGGCCGGAGCCGTCGTTCGCTGGCGGAGCGGAACAGAGCATAGCGCTTAGCGAAAACACCGCTTGTCCCGACGATCTTCTCGGCGCCGAGGCCGGAGGGCAAAGGACGGTTCGAGTGTGGACGATCCAATCGACTGATGATGGAAGACGCCGTGCCGTAGCGGTACGCGCAGAGTCGGACTGATCGGGCAGAGGCCGTTTCTTATGTTCGGTGCAGGTCACGTGGCGGCCATAATCATGGCATCACTCTTCCTATGGAGCGGCTTGGAAAAGCTCAGGACGCTGGAGCGCAGCAAAGACGCGTTCAGTGCGATCGATAAATGGATGCCTCCACAATACGCGGTCGTATTGATTTCCTGCGCCGAGCTGGTCGCTGCCGGCTGTCTTGTGGCCGCACCGGATCAGGTTTGGACGCTGGCGCTCGTTTCCTTACTGGCCGTGACATTCGCGGCGGCGGGCGTCTGGGCACTGGCAACAAAAAGAAATATCGAGTGCGCATGTTTCGGGTCGCAGTACTTCGGACGATCGAAACTCGGAAAACCCCAACTGGTCTGGTTTGGAATCTGGATGGTGGGGATTGCCATCATATCAATACATTCTCCGGTTGTAGCAAATCAGATTTCGGTCGCCGCAGGCGGCTTGCTCATGATTTTTGGGATGTTGATGATTCGCCTCGTGAAAACGTGCCTAGCAGCAAGAACGTCGCGCGGTGATCGACTGTCTGCTGAGAGGATGTATACATGGCTACACTAGCGCTGACCGGGGTCGTGGTTCTCGGCATTGTCGTTTTTGTACTATTCGGCACAGTATTGGAGCTGCACAAGGATATTCGGCAAATGCGCAAGGTGATCGGGGTATTGGACACACCGCTGGACATAGAGATCGGCGCCGCCCTAGGCGCCAGACCGAGCAATTTCGGTCTGCCGAGCGCTCTCGACAACACCGCCGCCGGTCTCGTCCTGTTCCTATCGGAAACATGTTCGACTTGTCGGATCATCGCCGCATCGATGTCTGACTCAGTCCCCGACAATACGTTTCTGGTGCTCGAGGCGCGCGATTCACAGAGCGCGGCAGCCTTTAGGAACCAGTACTTCGAGGGGATTCCGTTGGCAGACCGGGATCGGGTTATTGTCGACGCAAATGGAGAAATCGCATCCGCTATTGGGCTCAACACCACGCCGGTCGGCTTTCGGGTCAGGGATGGCAGTTTCACAGAGGCGACGACCATTCCGTCAGTAAGGTATCTGGCTTCCATTGCACCCGGAACAACAGAAGATACGATTGTCGCAACCAGGAGATGGGAGAGTAAGAATGGATGGGAGATCAATGAGCAGCCAATTGAATCCGCTAAGATGGGCTAAGAGTATCGGCAGCTTCGTTTTGGCGTTTGCTGACGATCTGACAAATGAAGCTGTCGCGTCGAAGGGAACACCAGACGGCGACAAGGAAGGCGAGTATCTGGTGCCCGGATGTTGCTATCTTGCCCTTCCCAATACCGAGTGCGCCTACACCGGATCCAAGTCAAACTATACCTGCCCGTCCGGTTATTACCGTCAATGGTGGTACTGCACGGAAGGCAGCCGGCGGCGGGCCTGTGCCGAATGCACAACCAGCCGCGACAACTGCTGGACGGGAGACTTCAACTGCTCGATTTGGTGGTGGGCCTGATAGTGATGGAGGGCGGCATGATGATAGCCCTTTCTATATCGATGGTTCTGGCAGCAACAGCAGGGTTCGCACAAATCTTCAGTCCTTGAGGCGTTTCGTTTCAGGGGACCCTGGGACCCTTCGTGCAAGGGTCGAAAGATCCGTTGTGGAAGCGAATCTCCGTTTCGCTCGTGTTGGCGACATCTTTCGTTGTGAGCGCGATGTTGATCTTTACATTAGCTTCTCTTCTCGGCGTGTTTGTAAGTGCTTTCGTGCCGAAAACCGTCTTGCTGAACACGGCGGCCATCGTGCTTATTTTACTTGCAGCGGTGGACCTCTATTCCTGGGCAAGAAGTTCTTACTGCGCAATTGGCTTCATCAGACAGACGCCGCAAGTTCTCCAGCGCCAGCTCGGCCCGTTGGCGACAGCGTTTGTCTGGGGCTTTGATACCGGCTTGTCGGTCACGACCATCCGGGTGACCGCATGCACTTGGGCGGCGCTCGCCCTGTCACTGCTCGGTCTGTCTAATCCATGGGCAGGTCTGTTCTACGGACTTGCCTTTGGTATTCCCGTCGCCATACTGCTATGGAATCCGCGACTTGCGTCAGCGTCCACGTCCCGGGACGATAGTGACCCAGGCCTCGCGCGGCAGCTAGATGTACGGCCGACTGCGCAGCTAGTTTCGGTCGCATTGCTTTCTGCAGGCGCGCTGATGATCCTACTTGCCGCAGGAAACGGCACCTAGATGACAACGAAGAACACGGCAGTTCGAACAATTGCGTTTCGCCGGATGGTGCACTGTGCAAAGATGATCGCAGTCTCGCTGATTGCAGTCGGCCTGTCGGGCAGCCCATTGCTTTCGCAAAAGCAGACATCCGGACAGTTTCGGATCGAGCCGACTCGCACAAACCTTGTTCACAATCGACCGGATCTGATACTGTCGGAGTTATGGATGAAACTCAAATGTCTGACCACCACTAGTCAGCCTGCGAACGGTCACGACCAGGTGGAATTTCGGGCATGCAGGGATTACAGGGTCAATGGCGAGAAGGTGGATGGCTACAGTCACTCCCTCACCTTATATAGCACGGACGGGAGAAACGTGGACGTTCCGCAGATCGAAGTCGCGTTTGAATCCGACGACAGAAGTGTTTTCTGTATTGCTACAAAAATACTATTCAGCGGATTCTCGAACCAAAACGACTATATTGTTTACGCTGACCCAAGAGACCGATATTCGATTTTGTCGTATTGCAGCGGCACTCAACCCGAAACGGCACCGGATCGATTTCCATATGAACACAAACAAGCCAAGACACTGGAAGAATTCATGGAAAAACTGTCCGGCCCAATTCATATCGATTTGACGGACATAAGACCTTGAATTGTTAAGTACAATTGTTATTGCCATGGCCTTGCAAGCGCATCTCTCCGCCGGGGAGGGCAGACCGGCAGATATCTACGAATCGTCCGGCCATGATTTCCTGATTACTACCAACAAGTCGCAGTGTATACGGGAGACGCTGCAAGAATCGTTCGGTTCCAGCGGCTTTACACTCAAGGCGGCGAACCTTGCGGTCACCGCTCATCTCTGTGCCCACTGGATTTACACCGACGCTTCAGACCGCGGGCCGGAGCTGGGACGCATAAAGGGCGTAGAGACAGTGCGGCACATCTATTTCGGCGCCGGACAGGGCGATGAGAGCGCCGCCGTGCCGATTTTTAACACTGTCAACGTGCTTCTCAATGATTTAGGCCAACGATCATTGTCTGAGTTCGAGAGGCTTGGACTAGTACCGGACCTGCTCGCGAGCCGCCTGCTGCATCCCTATTGCATCTTCCTGTCGGTTCGACGCCAATCCGGAGTTCTCGAGAGATGGCGTCTCTTGGATGACATACGCCAAATAGGCGGCGTGAAGCATTGCGAGTTCGACTGGCTCAAGCTGCGGGCTTTTGCCGGCTCTTTCGGAACAATTTCGACAAACGAGTGTTGGAACCGCGACGCCATAGGCCTGCCAGAGGCGCATGCCCGCACGACGGGTGCTGAACACATCAGCATCGGAATCATTGATTCTGGCTTCGACCTGGCTCACCGGGCGCTCCGATTTACGCCCAACAGCGATGACTGCCCAACGCATTTCAATGCCGCCCAGGCCCAGGCTGGCTCGAGTGGCCCATACCGAGCCACCTCGGACTATCCGAGCCATGGAACCGCCGTTGCTGGAATTGCGGCCGCGCGGGGCGAAATCGCTGACATGCCGGTGATAGGCGTCGCCCCTTCCTGTCGCATCATGCCTATCAGCATGGGCGCCGCGCCGACCGCCAATCGCCTTGCCGCCGGTCTCAAATGGGCCATCGCCAAGGGCTGCCGCATCATCAACATGTCGTTCTCGACGGTTGAGACCGCTGTGGCGAGCGAGGCACTCAAAGCAGCATGGAACGCCGGCGCCGTCCTGTGCGCGAGTGCCGGTAATTTCTCGCGCGGCAACAAATGCCCGGCGATCGCATTTCCCGCGAAAAGTCGGTTCGTGATCTCGGTCGGTGCCGCCGACCGCCAGTATGCAGCAAAGCGGCCAGGCCGGAAAAAGGGCGACGATTGGGGAAGCGCGTTTGGCGCCGAGCTCGATGTGATCGCTCCTGGGGTCGACATCTGGACAACCAACGAAAAAGGGACATGCGGCGAGACACTTGGTCGCGACGGTCAGGTTTACGCGAAGACTTTCGGCACTTCTGCCGCGGCGCCGCATGTTGCCGGCATGGCTGGCCTTCTGTGGTCTTTGCGGCCGGAACTGACCCATGCCGAAGTGCGGCGCGCGATAGAAATGAACTGCACCAAGGTCCATGCCGACCATTACGAGTACTGCAAATGCCCACCACCGATGAACGGAACACGGTCCGACTTCACCGGGCATGGGTTGATCAACGTCGCAGCCGCCCTGCGCAGCGTACTATGAGTCGGTCAACTACGGCCCAGCAGCCGGGACAGTTTCAAGGGCGATGGCGGAAGAGGCGGGAGTCGAACCCACCAAAGACCCACTAAGGCCTTTCAACGGGTTTGAAGTCCGCGCGCATCACCGGATGCGTTTCTCTTCCTAAAGACTTGTTCGGCTTCGCCGATTTCACTCTCGACCGTATTGAGCTGAAACACAGACCGAGGCTCGCTGACGAAAATACGAACATTTTCGCCGCGACGTGTCAATCCGATCCGGTCGAAGAACTCCAGCAGCGCAACCGAGACATTCCGCCCGATTGCTGTGCGCCGATTGAACTGCGCCACCGTAAACGTCCCATCTTCGTTTTCGAGCGCAATAGTTCTTGCGATATTCGCCAGGTCGAGAAGTGTCGACACCAGGTAGTATCGGGCGGGCGGCACAGCCATGGCCAGGCCCCTTTGTTCGGCGCCGGCGCACACGGCCTCCAGTTTCTCCGCTTTCCATTCCAGATCCGCCGCCAATTCAGCGCTCGATGGCGGTCGTAGACCGGCGGCGTTCAGCCGGGCGCGAACCTGCTGCCACTCTTTCTGGGCACGGTGCGAGAGATGCGGGCTGTGGCGTTCCAGCCGCAGTAACCCTCCCCGCGCAACGATCTCGCCGCGACTTCTCATCGAGGCAACGACATGCGCGACCGCATGAGACCATTCAGCGTGACCCGTTTTCCGGGCAAGTCTTTGCATTGCAATCCCGAACTCCCGCGGGTGGGCCGCATGATACTCGGCCAGCGCATTGGCGAGCGCCGCCGTCATGTCAGCCGCCAATGCCTTTCCGATAGCGGTCCGGCCCGAGTTGATCAGCGTTGCCTTTAGCATGGCCGCTTCGGCCCCGACCTGACCACACTCCAAATTTCTCGAGAGAGCGAATTTCCAGATATCGACCGGCTGCAGTTTCAGCAGGCACTGCAATGCAGTCCGCCAATCGTCGATGGTGCAGCCACGGAGCGTGGTAATGCGATCCGGCGTCCGCCATCCTCGTTCGGGTGCAAATGGATCAATGACCCTGCCGCCTGAAAGCGTAACGGATCCGGAATGGTCGCGGAAAATCACGCAATCGCCATAAAGTGTCGCCACCGAACGGTCGAACTTCACATGGAGAAGCTGACGACCTTCCCCGCTCGTTTCGATCGGCCAAAGACGTCCCGTCACATTGTCGGTGCCGACATGGGCGTGCACCCGGATCCCTTTGCGTGCATCCGCGGTTACCGCTCTCACCGCACTGAGTTCGATATCGATGACACGCGTTGGCGCGTGCAGAACCGGGTCCAGTATCCATGCGCCGCGACGCAGACCATTCTTTTTTAACTTAGGGCCCCTGAGATTGAGTGAGAACCGTCCCCCTGCACCGGCCTGCAATGCGTCGACGCCGTGTTCCTGAATGCCGCGAATTCTTGCGGACAAGCCCAGCGGAGACACAATGACAGTGTCGCCAAGGCTCGCACTTCCCGAGTGCACGACCCCGGTCACAACTAATCCCGAGCCGGAGACGGTGAACACGCGATCAACCGACATGCGAAATCTTCCGGATTTGTCGCATTGCACGGGCCGCATTGCGGTTTCGACGATCGCATCACGCACCGCATTCAGCCCCTGACCGGTGACTGCCGAGACGGGAAAAATTGCGGCGTCCGAAAAGCGCGTCGGCGCAAGAAGTTTGCTAACGGCCTGGCGCGCACTCGCGATCCGTTCCGCAGGCACGATGTCGGTTTTGGTGAGCGCGACAAGGAGGCGTGTCAGGCCGAGCATCTCCACGAGTTCGAGATGTTCGTACGTCTGCGGCATTGGTCCGTCATCGCAGGCGACGACGAGTACTGCGAAGCTCGTTCCGATCGCACCAGCAATCATGTTGCGGACAAATCTGTGATGCCCGGGCAGGTCGACGAAACTAACAAGCCGACCATTCGGCAGCGGCAGACTGGCAAATCCGATATCGATCGTCATGCCCCGAAGTTTTTCTTCTGGCAGATGGTCGGTGTCTGTCCCGGTCAGCTTCCTGACCAGAAAGGTCTTGCCGTGATCGGTATGCCCTGCTGTGACGACAATCATGGTTCTGACTCGAACATTGCCAACTGATCGACAAACTCCTTCTCGCGTTCCAGGCAGCGTAGATCAAGCAGAAGCGCACCCGCGGAAATGCGGCCAATCACCGGCTTCGGCAGATTTCGCAGCGCCGCCACCCATCGTTCGAGCTGCTTCGATGCGTCTTTCCGGGCGACGGGTCGGATCGAAAGAGCGCAGCTGGGAAGATAGTTTGTCGGAAGCGCGCCGCTGCCAATCTGGCTGCAGCAGCTTTCGACAGTGATGTCACTGCCCGGCCCAATGGCGGCACGAAGCGGAACTGCAAGCCTCTCCGCCATTTGCCGTATATCGTCGACTGGGCGGGTCAGGGCGCGAAGCGTCGGCAGTTTCCGGGTAAGTTCCTCCTGCGTAAGATACATTCGAAGAACGGCGGACAATGCGGCTACGGTGAGCTTGTCCACGCGCAGGGCCCGCTTCAACGGATTTCGCTTGATGCGATCGATGAGGTGCTTTTGGCCCACGATCAATCCTGATTGCGGTCCGCCGAGCAGCTTGTCGCCGCTGAAGGTCACAATGTCCGCGCCCGCCTTCAGCACTTCCTGAGGCGTTTGCTCATGCGGCAAGCCGTACTTACTGAGATTGACCAATGTGCCGCTGCCCAGATCGACGACCAGCGGTAGCCCCGCTTCTACCGCCAGCTCCGCTAGCTGGACCACTGCAACTGATTTGGTGAACCCTCGGATCTCGTAGTTGCTTGTGTGGATTTTAAGGAGCACGCCGACGTTCGGGCCGATTGCATCGGCATAGTCGCGCAAATGCGTTCTGTTCGTCGTGCCGATTTCCACCAACTTGCCACCGGACCTAACAATCAAATCGGGCAGCCGGAAGGAATCGCCGATCTCGATCAGCTCGCCGCGCGATATGGGAACGTCCCGGTTAAGCGCGAGCGTGTTGAGCACAAGCAGAAGCGCGGCCGCGTTATTGTTGACGATGGTTGCGGCCTCCGCGCCCGTCAGCTGCCGGACCAGGGCCTCGATATGCAAGTCGCGGTCGCCACGTCTGCCCTCGCCCAGATCATACTCCAGATTTGAGGGTTCGAGGGCAACAGCCAGCATGTCGTGCATGGCTTCGCACGGCAGGATCGCCCTGCCCAGATTTGTATGCAGAATGGTGCCGGTAAGATTGAACAACGCTTTGAGCGAGGGCGTCATCCATGATCTTGCGATGCTGTCGGCCAGAGACACAATATCCGGCGGATCTTTCCGGACGTCGGCCTCGACCATCGCACGCGCTGCCGCCTGAGCCTGCCTCAGCGCCGCGACGGCGATGCCTCGGCCATAGGCGACGATGACCTCTTGCATGGCATCGCTGCGCAACGCTTTGTCAATCGAGGCTATGCCCCGCGCTTTCCCGTTCTTCGTAAGCGACGTCGCATGCATTGCCAAACCGCGCCTCGCCTTACCGACCACCGCACATCGCCAAGTTGCCCTTCACGGCAATTCGCGGACCGGATCTATGTTCAATGACCCGCCCGATGTAAGCGGCTCGATATCCGGCGGCATGCAACTCATCCAGACATGCATCCACATTTCGATCGGGTATCCCCGCCAACAGTCCCCCGGCCGTCTGCGGATCGAACAGAACGCCAAGTTCGGCCGCCTTGAGATTGCTCGCCACAGATCTAGCAAGCGCTAGGTTTTCTGGCAACAGGCTGGAGGCGATCCCGCTCCTGGCCAAGGAGAGTACGGTGTCGAAAAGCGGAATGGACCTCGCCTCCAGTTCCGCGCCCAATCCCGACTCAGCAAGCATTTCAAGCAAGTGGCCGCCTAAGCCAAAGCCGGTGACGTCCGTGGCGCCTGTCGCCCCTTTGTCCTGCAAAATTCTGCTTGCCTCCGCCTGAGGTTTGCGCAGCTCAGCCAGCACTTTGGAGAATGCGGAGGCGGTCGCTTTGCGCCGCATCGCCGCGGCAAGCAGCAAGCCAGTGCCCAGTGGACGCGTCAGAATGAGATTCTGGCCCGGTTTGAGACCGCATTTCCTCAGGATCCGGTTGCGCGGAACGGTTCCCGAAATCACAAACCCGACTGCCATTTCCTCAGCCTCGCTCGAATGTCCGCCAATCAGATCGACGCCGGCTGCCGTCAATGCGGCGTGCGCCCCGGCCATGAGTTGGAACAGGTTTTCCTCGATCAGCCGCGACGGCGCATGCGGCAGCGTGCAAAGCACCTGCCCCCACTTCGGGGTGCCGCCCATCGCGTAAATGTCGCCAATCGCGTGTTGCGCGGCGATCTCACCGAACAAGTAGGGCTCCGGCCAGAATGCACGAAAGAAATCAACGGTTTCAATGCAGAGATCGGGGCCACCGCGGTCGATGATGGCGGCGTCTTCTCGCGGATTTCGCAACGCCAGACGCGCCAACGCATTGTCCAGCGTCGAGGGTCCGACTTTCGCCCCACAGCCGCCGCATCGCATTTTCGAAACGTCCTCGGGCATGGACGGCAGGTCTTGGAACCGCCGAATGAAACGCCGGTCAATTCGGTCCTTCCAGCGCCACATCAACGCGCCGCGCAAGGTGAATGCGCCGCGGACCGCCATGGCGCTCTGCCGCCCGTTCGAGAGCAACATCAGGAAATGGCGTTGCGGCCGGTACTGCGCGAGTGCTCTCCGGTCGAACCGCTTTCGAATGTTGTTCGCCAGATACGGTCCTTGGCGGACCGCGAACACGCCGGCCTTAGGACGTTGATTGCCAATCAGGGCGGCACAATCACCGCTCGCAAACACATCTGGATCATTGTCCGATTGCAGCGTCGCCTGGACCGCCAGAAAGCCGTTCTCATCAAGCGGAAGGCCCGCCCCGCCGAACCACGCCGCCGCCTTCCCTTCCGTGCACATCACCGCGACATCGAATGCCATGCTCCTGCCGCTGGCCAGTATCACCTCTTCAATTGTGATCTCATGGACTATGTCGTGCTCGATCAGCAACAGTCCGGCCCTTGCAAGTTCCTGCCTGGCCAATTGCCGGGCGTGCGGATTCAGCGCCGGAAGCAAGCTTTTCCCCGCGAACAAGGCAAACGAAAATGCGTTTTTCGTGATTCCCTTTGCCTGCGCTTCCGCCAGAATGCGGCGGCTCATCGCCAGCGCAATCTCATAACCCGCAGCACCGCCACCAATGATCGCGATCTTGCGAGGACCTTGCGGCCGCATGCAACGCTCTAGCAACGTTAGCCACGCCGGGTAGAACTCCGAAATCGGTTTGACGGCGATCGCGTTTTGCCGCGCCCCCTTGATGCCGTCCAGCCAAGGTGCGATCCCGACATCGAGTGAAAGGATGTCGTAGCGGTATGCGGGTCGGCCAAGAATGCTAACCCGTTTGAAGGCGGTGTCGATCCCCTCCACTTCGCCGTGGATAAGTCGCGCACCCGCAAAGCTCGCCAGCCTCAGCAAGTCGACATGGCACTCGTCGAAGGAGTAGGTGCCGGCGATGAGCCCGGGCAGCATACCCGAGTATGGCGCCTGCAGCTCCTTGGCAATCAAAGTGATCTGCACACCCTGCAACGGCCGCATACCGAAGCTTCTCAGAACCGCCAGATGCGAATGGCCGCCGCCCACCAGCACAAGTTGACCATGCACTTGTTTATTTGCTTTCATCAACTCATTCAACCTCATCCTGTCGAACGCTATTCGGACAAGTCATTTTGAATCGAAGGCCATTTGCTGTAGGTGTGCACAACAAAATAGATAGAATAGAGTGAATTTTTTGCACTGCAAATGCAAATAGATCTAGTCTATAACTCCACACCATTACTATGATGCTTTTCAGCGGCAACAGAAATTGTCTCCCTTTGAGCTCGTATTTGCTCCACTCAGAGGCCGTCTTGAAACTCTGAGTGAGATGGATGGCCGGGCACAGATGCAATTCCAACCGGTTGTCGAAGCTAGTTTGGAGGACCGCATGTGGAAACCGGACCACCTGTCGCCAGCATAGCCGTGATCACCTGAGATACGGAAGTGACCTCACCGACGCCGAATGGGCATAGGTCGCCCCGTTCATGCCGGCCCCGGCCAGAACGGGGCGACCAAGGCTGTGGACGATGCGCGAGATCATGAACGCCATCCTTTGTGTTTTGCGCCCGGGCTGCGCTTGGCGCCTGCTGCCTAAGGATTTCCCGCCGGCGACGACGGTCAACGGCTGCTTTTACGCTTTCGCCGCCCAGGCCTGTTCGAGACCAACAGCCACCATCTGGATTGGGGTCGGGAAGGACCGTGGCCCTCCCCGCCCACCGAACCGCACGTGCGGTTTTCCCGCATACGGCTCTCCAGTCGGTGGTTTCCTCATCGGGGGTGTCTCGCCGCAAGCCAGGCCGTGTGAAGCGCGAACAGCCCAGCCTCGGCGAAGAAGGCAATGGGCCAGCGTTGATGGTCGGCCAGGCAGTGCCCGAAGCCGGGGCGCTTTTGCTGCTTGCGCAGCAGGGCGCGGAGCCGTCTGCGGACGAACTTGTCCATACGCGCGAAGGTGTTGGGATGGGCGTGCTTGAAATAGCCGAACCAGCCTCTGAGCACCGGGTTCAGATCGGCGACGATCCACGCCAGGCTCTGCCCACGCGTCCGCTTGGTCTTCTCCCGGATTTTGTCCCTGAGGCGGGAGAGGCTCTTCTTCCGCACAAAGCGCCGTCCCGCCTCGAAGCGGTAGCCCAGGAAGTCGAAGCCTTCCCCCGACTCTCGGCAGTCGCCGAGATGCGTCTTGTCCGGATGCAGACGAAGGCCGTTTTCCGCCGTCCAAGCGCCGAACAGCGCCAGGGCGGCTTCGGCCTCTTCGCGGCTCGCACATACCACCACGAGGTGAGTCGCCCGGGGGAGTTTCACCCCCAGGCGCTCGCAGAACCGGACATGATGCTCTCGCATCATCCGGCTCCCATTGTTCAGCCGCGCCCCTGCAGCAAGCACCAGTGCGCGAACAGGCCGGGCTGGCGGCGCGCGACGCGCTCCAGCCACTGCCGCGATCGCCGCTTGTGCCGGCGCAAGGACTTGAACTTCCGATGCGCCCATCTGGCCAGGATGCGGTCGATGTGGCGCAGGGTCGGGTAAAGCGCCGACTTGTAGTATCGGCCGTAGTAGCTGATCCAGCCGCGAATGTGGCTATTGAACATCCGCGCCAGATCCTCCAGCGATTTGTCACTTCGGTTGTGCAGCGCCCAGCCGCGGACGGTCTGGCGGATCGCCTTGAGAGCTTTGACGCTGGCCGCGGGACTGAAGGAGACGCCGACCCTCCCCCCGGCTCGTCGCCCCAGCCTTGGCCGGAAGCTATAGCCGAGGAAGTCGAACGTCCGGTCGGGATAGTCCCCGCGCCGATCCTCATCCTTGCAATAGACGATCTTCGTCTTCTCCGGATGTAGCTCCAGTCCACAGTCAGCAAAGCGTCTTTCTAGCGATGCGCGCAGCCGCTTTGCCTGTGCTTCACTGCGACAGTGGCAAATGGCATCATCGGCGTAGCGTTCGAACGCGATGTCCGGATGGTTCCGGCCCATCCACAGGTCGAAGGCATAGTGCAGAAAGAGATTTGCCAGCAGCGGGCTGATCACCGCGCCTTGCGGCGTGCCCGATACCGGCGTCCATCGCTCCATACCTTTGAGGATGTCCTGCCCGAGCCAGCCGGCGAGCAGATCGAGAAGGCGACCATCGCTGATCTTTGCCTCGACCCTGGCCATCAGCCGCTCGTGCGGGATGCTGTCGAAGTAGCCGGCAAGGTCGGCGTCGACCACAAAGGTCAGGCCCTCCTTGATCAGTCGGTCCACCTCGCCCAGCAGGTCCTCTGGAACCTCGTAGTCTGCCAGCAACTCATCCAGCAGCTCGTCGCGGATCTCTGTCATTCAAGGGTCCTCCATACCACAGGGTGTACCCTCGAAACCTACTTACACAAGATACCTGACACTCCCTGGTGAAACCCAACTCGCGCAGCACACGCCCCACCGTGGTCTCATTCACAGAGATGGCGAATTCCTCCCAGATCCACTGCGCCAGGTCACAACGCCGCCAGCGCACGACGCCATCGACTGCCGGAACTGGCCCAGCCTCGACCTTCGCCGCAAGTGCAGCACGCTGAGCATCGTTGAGCTTGCGCTTGGGGCCAGGCGCCTTGCGATCGATCAGGCCGTCTGGGCCTTCCGCGTTAAAGCGGATCACCCAGTCCCGCACGATCTGAAGCGTCACGCCGGCCAGTTTGGCAGCTGTGCTGCGCGAGCCACCGTCATAGACCGCCGCCAGCGCCAGCAGACGGCGCGCCTGGCCGCTATCATCGCTCCTCTTAGCCAGGCGACGAAGCTCTTCTGCGTGGTAGTCTTCTCGAAGTTTGATCGCCACTCCCATCGAAGCGCTCCTCTCTCCAGGATCGCTCCAACGAATCACATCCCGCCCCGTGTCGGGAATCTGGAGGGTTCTGTGAGGTCGCGCTGCGGAGAGCGGTGACGTTGGCGCGTTGCGCGACCTCATTGAAGCCGGATTGAGCGAGCCCGCTGACGCTGGCTCGGGCTTATGGACTTTGTGTCGTTGCGCTTCGTCTTGTTGCGGCGATGGCGATGGGTTCTAGCGCTTTGGTGCTGGCGAAAGCGTGGCAAGGGAGGCGCCGGTGCTGGTGCAGGGCTGACCGCCAAGGGCTTGCCAGCCCTATTGGCGGCCTCGGCGGGCCGTTCGGATGGTGAGGCGGGCGCAGGCCTCCCTCGCCTTGATCGGAGGCGCTGTGGTAGGGCCGTTTGGATCGATCGGAGGAGCGGACTGTGGTCATGAGGTATCAGGCCAGAGCGGCGTCGGCGGCAGTCTGGCGGTGATGCGCAGGGCGCCGCCGCAACAGGGACAGATAGTCGGATCGAAGGCGGTGCGCTCGGGCACAGGTTGAAGGTCTGTGGGCTTTCCGGGCTGTGGCGAGATCTGCGTCAGCAACTGCCTTATGACGACCAGCCGGGCGCGACGGACGCCGTTGGCGAGGAAGCCATAATGGCGGATGCGGTGAAAGCCGTCGGGCAAGCAATGGAGCAGGAAGCGGCGGATGAACTCTTGCGGTGATAGCGTCATCTGCCGGGATGCCTTGGCGTGGCGATAATCGCGCCAACGGAAGGTCACGCCGCTGTCGTCGGCGCGGACCAAGCGGCTGTTGGCGAAGGCGACGCGGTGGGTGTAGCGGCCGAGATAGGCGAGAAGCTGTTCGGGCGATCCGAAGGGCGGCTTGGCGTAGACGACCCAGCGCTTGCGGCGCAGCGGCCGTAGGGCTTCGGCGAAAGACTTGGCGTGAGCCAGCGGCTCGAGGGGCCCGAAGAAGTGCAGGCGCCCGGCCGCATGGGCTCTTTGCAGGCGCTCTAGAAACAGACGGCGGAACAGCCGGGAGAGTACCTGGACCGGCAGGAAGAAACGGCGACGGCAGGCAATCCAGCGTCTGCCGTCGGCGGACAGCACGCCGCCGGGAACGAGGCAGTGGATATGCGGGTGATGGGTCAGCGTCTGTCCCCAGGTATGAAGGATGGCGATGAAACCGAGTTCGCCGCCCAGATGCCGGGGATCGGCAGCGATGGTCTTGAGCGTCGCGGCGACGGCCTCGAAGAGGATTGCATAGATCTGCCGCTTGCTCTGATAGGCCATCGCGGCAAGCTCTGCCGGCATAGTGAAGACGACATGGAAATAGGGCAGAGGCAGCAGGTCGGCCTGGCGCTCGGCGAGCCACTGCTCGCGCGCGGCGCCCTGACACTTCGGGCAATGCCGGTTGCGGCAGGAGTTGTAGGCGATGCGGCTGTGCTGGCAGTTCTCACAGGTCTCGACATGACCGCCGAGCGCTGCTGTCCGGCACAGCTCGATCGCCGCCATGACGCGGCGCTCCACCCGGCCGAGATGGCCGTCGTGGGCCTGGGCGTAGGCAGCACCATGGCGGCGGAAGATATCCGCCACCTCCAAGGCCGGGCGCATGGCGCCGCCTCAGGCTGGCGGTACCACCTCGAGCTTCAGGCGATCGAGCGGGCTCTGCGTCTTGGCGATCGTGGTCGTCGCCACACGCGTGTAGCGCGCCGTCGTCGATAGGCTGTTGTGCCCGAGCAGCACCTGAATGATCCGGATATCGACGCCGCTCTCGAGCAAATGAGTAGCAAAGCTGTGACGCAGCGTGTGCACGCTGACCTTCTTGGTCAGACCCGCTGCCTTCGACGCCGAACGGCAGGCGGCATAAAGCACCTGCACGTCGATCGGCTTGTCGCCGCGCCCGGGAAACAGCCAGTCCGCCGGACGCGCCAGGCGCCAATAGGTCCGCAATATGCCGAGCAGCTGGGGTGAGAGCATGACCGTGCGGTCCTTGGCGCCCTTGCCGTGACGCACCTGGATCACCTTGCGCCTGCTATCGATGTCGGCAACCTTCAGGTTCACCGCCTCCGATGCGCGCAGCCCCGCGGCATAGGCGGTGGTCAGCGCCGTGCGCGCCTTAAGGGACGGCACGGCCTCGAGAAAGCGCACGACCTCGTCTGCACTCAGGATCGTCGGCAGCTTGCGCGGGGTCCGGGCATAGGCAATGCGCTCGGGAATCTCCGCGCGATCAAGCGTCACGCCGTAAAAGAAGCGCAGCGCGCAGACCGTCTGGTTGAGCGACGCCCAGGAGATGCCTTGCGACACTAGATACACCTGATAAGCGCGCACATCCTCCAGACCCAGACGATCCGGCGAACGGCCGAAATAGCGGCTGAACTTCGTCACCGCATGCAGGTAGGATCGCTGGGTTGCCGGCGACAGGTTGCGAAGGGTCATGTCGTCTATCATGCGGCGGCGCAGAGGGCTCACCGCTACCGGGGCGTCGGTCATCGATGGTCTCCTGATCAGGAAGTGGTCTTCAACAACCAAATCTTCCCATCAGGAGGCCCTCCACCAAACACTCCCCTCTCCCGCGTCAGCGGGTTCGTTCAATCCACTACGTGAGTCAGATACCGTGGCCGCTGGTATCAGGGCATCAAAAGCATCCCCTCCTGGCATTCTTCAAAATTCTGATTCCCAGAGGAATCCTTGAAATTCAGCAACTTTTAGCTCTCTCTGGGCGGATTCTATTTTCAGAAGTGGTGTATTTTCCGCCATTTCATCAAAATGTACCTCAGTTGAGGCGTATTTTGATTTCTCAGAACAGAATATTTTCTCAATGCCCGGGCATGGAGCTCATAGGCTCCATGCCCAACGCGAGGGATTACCGCTTTTTCGTATAGCTGTTGCCATGCCGGTCCGTTCGAGTCTCGGAAGAGATCTTTCCTGAGAATCGACCAAAGAAGTCCTTCGACCCTGATGACCGCACGGTCGTACTGCTACCGTCGGACTTCGTCGTTGTGGACACCCTGGTCACACGCCCGTCGCCGTGATGGTGATCTGTTGTCTTCGTACCCATGTCGCCATTCCTTTCGTGTCAAGGTCGCACCGATCACTGAGACTTACCTCAGCAAACCGGTCCCAGGAGCAACATAGGGGCACAAGACACCTCTTTCGTGTTCCATATGTGCCAGAATGTGCCAGGATGTCGGTGAGAGACATGCGTGTCCGATGCAAGGGAAGAAAACTCGGACCGGTGACGAGAGCGATAGGAATGAGTCGCCCGAAAGAAGAACGTTCTTCAAAGGATTGGCCCGCAAAAGTCACCCATTTTGTGCGGAATCTACAACATGTTTACGAGATCAGCCAGTGTAAAACGGAGGATCTATTTGCTCATGAACTTGGTATTAGTCGCTCTGTTGTCAATAAACTGAGAAATGGACGACGATCGCCGACGCGCCGTCATTTAAATTGTATTGCGAACTATTGTGGTGTGAACCCAGATGAGCTATTATTGGAACACGATTCATTCCGGAAAATAATGGCTGGGAAGTTTGAAACGATTCCCTTTATGATTCACGCTCTGAGTGTAATAGAAGAAAATATCGAAAAGTGTCGAGATCTTTTCTCGATCTATGAGGGGCAATACAATATTTATACAAACAAATCTACAGAGGGTGAGGTTGTAGCTTCATTGCTTGAGATGCAAAAGGTGACGAAATTTGGCATTCAATTCTCTATGGTAAACCCCTATCGCGAAGAGGGTTTTAGCTATCAAGTTTTCCGATATCGTGGGTACGCAGTACCCATAGATCAGTTTATCTATTTTTTCGGAGAGCAGGAGGGTAATAAATATGAGGTTTTGACAATGATATTTCAAATGAGTGCGGCGCCAAAGTCTGTTCTTTTGCGTGGCATGTGGTCTGGAATCGGTGTCACCGAAGGGCGGAAGTTCATTGCCGCAGTTCCCGCACTAGCAATGCGACGACAGAGAAGAATTGATGACTGGAAGACTGCGTTAGGGAGTGATATTGGTATACTTCCTGTAGATAAAGTTCCAGCACTCATTCAAAAAAATCTTAGGCAGGAACGCGTAGTGGTGATTTAGACGGCTCAATTTATTTATAACCTCTCCAAAGGTAATGCTGAATCTACCGACGCATCACCCCACAATTTCTAATCAGCTCCCCTAAAAAGAGTTCTAGAGTTCGAGGTATGCTCGGACACGGGTCACTAGAAACGAGCTTTTGCGCAGCTTCTACCTCTTCAAAGGCCTTTTCAAGTTGGATTTCAACGCTTTTCTGCTTCACCCATCGGTTCGAGGTAGCGATCTTCAAGACCTCCCGTCGAGTGTAGGGATTTCCGGAAACATAGCGTGCATGCAAGCTGGTTGCTTGTTCGAGAAAGCTTGAGACCCGGTCAGTGACGGCCTTGCCGTCGGAAGGTAGTTTCTGCATTTGCTCTTCGAGCTGTGTCTTCTGCACAATCAACTGCGTCCGCCGTTCCTCATACGGTTCCTTGCCGAGCGCGCCGTCCACATAGGCGTCGGTCAAACGTGCAAGGCGGTCGTCGACTGATCTCTGCGAGACGCGGAAGGTCTCAAGGCGAGCATCGTGTTCTTCGCGCCAGCGACCCTCCATACGCTCCAACTCGTCGTAGAGGAGCTGGAGGAACCGGTCGTCGAGCTTGAGGCCAGCAAAGCGGGTTCGGATGGCCTGGTCGATTGCCTCTTCGCGAATGGTCTTTGTCAGGCACTCTTTGGTGTGGCAGCGGTAGTAGATGTGACCCTTCTGAGATTCACCAACGACCCTTCGGCCGCAGAGGGCGCAGGTGATGAGGCGTCTGAACAGAAAGTCGTGCTTGATGGCGCGGGTGTTGCACTTTCCGTCGAGGACCGCTTGGACCGCGTCAAAGGTGGAGACCGAAATGAGCGGCTCGTGCACGCCTTTGAAGGTCTCGCCGGTTCGGTGGATCCGGATGATGCCGGCGTAGAAGGGATTTCTGAGGAGGGTCGACAGGCCGTTCAAAGAGACGGCTTTGCCTCGGCGCCCTTGAAGCCCTCGCTCCTTCATCGCGCGACGGAGACTTTTCAGCGTTTCCCGGCCGGTGGCATAGCGTTCGAATGCTTCACGCACCAGGGGGCCGGCCACCGGGTCTATGGTCTTTGGCTTGCCGCGCCCATGGTTGAGATATCCCAAGGGCGCGGGAAGCGGATAGAGGCCCTGTTTGAGGCGTCCATAGAAGCCCTTTCGGGTCTCCTCGCGGAGATTGCGAATGAAATCTGCGGCGACGACTGCCTGAATGTCCGCCGAGAGGCGACCGCCGCGTGAGTGGAGATCCAGGCTCTCGGTCGTGAAATGTACGTCCTTCCCCTTGTCGATCAGTTCACCGAGGTCGGCCCAGTCTCTCAGGTTCCGAGCGCTCCGGTCGATCTTGTGAATGATGACGCCGAGAGCCTCGCCGGCCTCAAGCCGAGCAAGCATGTCCCCGAACACCGGACGCCCTTGCTTGGCTGCAGTTTCCGTTTCCTCGAACCAGGCAACAATGGAGAGGCCATTTCGTGTTGCATAACCCTCGATGGCCGCGCGTTGTTCCTGAAGTGATACGCCAAGTTGACCTTTCTTCACCGTTGAAACCCGAATGTATCCAAAGTATTTCTGCATGACTTGTCAATAGTAAGAGAATCATACATGGCCCCAGCAGTGAGTCAAACGTTCTCCCTCCACAAACGGTGAACGCCTCGTTCGCGTTCTTCACGCTCGAATACCTCGTGGCAGAACTCTAGATATCGACGAAGTGTCTCGGCAGCTTCCTCGCGTTCTTCTGGTGTGAGATTCGGGAAGGCGCGGATCAGGCGTTCCTCTCGCGTGCCTTTGGGTTTGGGGATCATGCATACAGCATAGGGCAAGGCACAAAGATTGAGGAGTGCACCGGAGACACCACCATCGGCACCTGACCTGGCCTACCGATCTTGTGCTGGGCAGATAGGATGTCGGTATGGCTCAGACGACGAACCCCAAGCGGCGGACAGCCGACAAGAAAGACGTTCTCGCCGCGTGCAGTCGCGGGCGAGACGGCTCTTTGGTGGAACTCGTCAAGACGGCTGATAGCCGGACGGCCTTTGTCTCCGGGAAGGACGGTTCGTGGCGAACCGTGGAGAAGGTCCAAAGCGGACACCAAACGCTGCGTCCGGTGCCGGCATCGAACAGTCTGATCAGGCACCGTGTGGTGCTGCTCCCCAGTGCCGTTGCGGAGTACGGTGCAGAGGACGAGCTGTTCGCCCAGGTGCGCGACTTCATTCATCGCTACGTCGCGGTGACACCGCGGTTCGAGCGCATCGCCACGGCTTACGTTTTCCTCTCCTGGGTGTTCGACCAGTTCAAGGAGGTGCCCTATCTCCGCGTTCGCGGGGACTACGGTTCCGGGAAGACACGCTTTCTCCAGACGGTGGGATCGCTCTGCCGTACGCCGATCTTTGCCTCCGGCGCGTCGACGACAGCACCACTCTTTCATGCACTCGATCTCTATCGGGGCACGCTTGTGCTCGATGAGGCCGACTTCCGCTTCTCGGATGAGAAAGCCGAGCTGGTGAAGATCCTGAACAACGGGAACGTCGCCGGCATGCCGGTCTTGCGGTGCGAGGCATCGCCAAGCGGGGTCTTCAACCCGCGTGCATTCGAAGTCTTCGGACCAAAGATCGTCGCGTCGCGCGGCCACTATGACGACAAGGCGCTGGAGAGTCGGTTCCTGACTGAGGATACGGGCAGCGTTCCGCTTCGGGAGGAGATCCCCATCAACCTGCCTGATGAGCATGCCGATGAGGCCGAGAGACTGCGGAACAAGCTCCTTTGCTACCGCTTCCGAAGGCTCGGCGATCAGCAGATTAGTGATGCCGACATGCTTTCAGACCTTGAGCCACGGTTCCGCCAGATCATCACGCCGCTCGTGTCTGTCTGTCCGGACGAAGCCACACGCGCGGACCTTCTCGCGGCTGCGGAAGATCTCAGCGCCGAACTGAAGCACGATCGCGGCATGACCATTGAGGCGGACGTGCTCTCCGTCGTGCAGGAGCTTGATCACGCATCCGCAAAGCCGAGCATCTCATTGAAAGCGATCACATCTGCCTTCAAGACCCGCTTCGACGGAGAGTATGACGAGCGCATCACCGTACGCATGATTGGCAGCGTCCTGCGCAAGAAGCTTCAGCTTCGGCCGGAGAAGCGCCATGGCATCTATGTGCTGCCGCTCGTTGAGCGGGCACGGCTGGACCGACTCTATGAACGCTTCGGTATCAAAGACCCGGAGCCGGGCGTTCGGGTGGAGATGGTAGACCTAGGAGACAAGGGGGACATTGAGCGGGGACCAATTGCATTCTGAAGGCCAGGTTCAGTCAGCGGTGCCGATCTCTCCGCGTAACGCATGGGATATGCTCGGAGAAGTCCCCGATGTCCCCAATGTGCCGGCAGAACCCTGTGCAGACCTCGATTCTGCGCATTGCAGTGCACTGATCCGGAGCAAGTATGTCTTCTTGTTTGTGAAAATACTCCTTCAATCGGCCTTTCATGAAGTAAATACTCCACTCTACATATGCATCAATACTTTGCAATGCCGTAAAATATACCAGCATGGCAATAATATGTGTCTCTGTTTTGTGCCGAACCTCTGCTATTGTCATCTCGCATGGTCGAAAACCATTTATTAGTATCTAAGATCTTTGAAAGACCCCGTGTTGTATGTCAACTCCGCTCGCCAGTTACCTGCGGTCGTATCGGCGACGTGCAGGGCTGAAACAGCGGGATGTAGCACGACTGCTTGGGCTCTCCACCGCCACCAACGTGTCGCGGTACGAGGTTGGTGCGCGGCTGCCGCACCTCGAAGCAGCGCTCACGCTAGAGCTCCTGTTCGACGTGCGGGTTGCGGATGTGCTTCCGCATTTAGCTGCAGACATTGCGGCAAAGCTCCATGCACGTGCCGAGGCGCTCTTGCGGGAAGAAGGCCTTTCGCCCTTGGGTGAAGTTCATGTCACGGAGCTTTGGCAGCGATCACGACCGAGTATGAGACATCATGAACAATCACCATAAGAAAACGCTGCGGCTCATAGCCTTGGCACCCTCGTCGCGCGGCATCGGCTTTGCCGTTCTGGAGACTCCAGTGACGGCCATCGACTGGGGCGTCCGCAGAGAACGGCAGTCAGCCGTGGAACTCTTCGATGCCTTCCAGCCAGACGTGCTGATCGTGGAGGACACGAAGGCCGATGGCTGCCGGAAGCGGCAGAGGGTCAAGCAGATGATCGCTTCGTTCCGGCGGGACGCCGAAAAGCGCGATATCGCCGTGCGCCCACTGCCGCGACTTCACGTCAATGAGCACTTCGAGGCACGAGACAAGGTAGAGATCGCGCAGGCCGTCGCGAAGAAGATTCCGGCACTGCGTTTCAGCACGCCGTCAAAGCGGCAGACCTGGGACACAGAGGATCACCGGATGCCGATCTTTGAAGCCTTCGCATTGATTATCGCTGCGGTAAAAGCAGACTGATCGTTCTACACAAGCTGTTCATTCTATCCCTCTCGATATTCGGGAGGGATTTTTTGTATCGAGGCGCACTTGATTAAGGGCCAGGCGCAGCCATCAGGGTGTTTTCCTGCCAGCAGCGGTCAATGCCCGGTGCTTCTCTACGGCGGTGTCTTTGGCACCATGACAGGATGCCCCCCGATAAGAATAACGCAGTCTCATTCATCGGCATGACGAACGTCCGGCATCCGCACCGGCGTTTCGGCATCAAGCAAGCTGACCGGCTGCATCATGTCTATGTCATCGGCAAGACCGGAACCGGAAAGTCCACTCTGCTGGAGACCTTGATCCATCAGGACATTGCGTCATGTCGCGGCTGCGCGCTCCTTGATCCGCATGGTGATCTCGTGGAGCGCATTTTTGAAAACGTACCCGAGCATCGGCGGGAGGACGTCATCTACGTCAATCTTCCTGACCGCTCCCAGCCATACGGATACAATCCGCTCCGCCATGTGCGTGAAGAGCGGCGCTCGCTTGCGGCGTCCGGCATGCTGTCGGTGATGCAGAAGATGTGGCCGGAGGCTTGGGGCGTGCGCATGGAGCACATCCTCCGCAACGCATTGCTCGCACTCCTTGAGCAACCCGACGCTGAGCTTCCGGATATCTTACGCCTCTTGACGGACCGAACGTTCCGGCGATCAGTGAGCGTGGGCCTGTCGAACGCACAGGTTCGCATGTTCTGGCAGCAGGAGTTCGAGCACTACTCCTACCGCTTCCGGGCCGACAGCATCGCGCCTATCCAGAATAAGGTAGGCGCCTTCCTCGCCGATCCGACCTTGTATCGCGTTGTCGTCGCACCGCAGAAAGAGCTGAGCTTCCGGCGCATCATGGACGAGGAGAAGGTGCTGCTCGTCAACCTCGCCAAGGGGCAAATCGGCGAGGATGCCGCCGGTCTCCTCGGTGGGCTTTTGGTGACCACGATTGGCCTTGCTGCTTTCAGTCGAGCGGATCGTCCGGAGAGCGAAAGACCACCCTTCTTTCTTTACCTCGATGAGTTTCAGAACAGCACGACGCGAGCAACGGTCGATATGATTTCTGAACTTCGGAAGTTTAATCTCGGACTAATTCTCTCGAATCAATATTTGCATCAATTAAATCAAGATGTACGGGAAGCAGTGTTGGGTAACGCTGGCACATTGATCTCGTTTCGCCTTGGTGCGAAGGATGCCGCCTACATCTCTCGTGAGCTACAACCCAGGTTCTCCGAAATCGATCTTCTCGCACTCCCGAACTACGAGATCTACCTCAAGCTGATGATCGACGGTATGCCATCGGTACCGTTTAGTGCGAGGACGCTCAAGATGAATGCTTGATCGACAGATGCCATAGTGATTCCCAATGATTAACGTATCGTATTTAACGTAGCCCTCGAGGAATTGCTTCCTTAGTCGTCTTTTTGTACACGACTGGGTATTCTCTAGAATCCAGCGTCGCCTAGAAACTATTAATCTCATTTGACGTCCGGCTGACTATCGGTCGCGAGTTCTCTCTTCTTCCATCACTGGAAAGGATGCCAGCTCCTCTTCGACTGACGCCAGATCGATTGGTGCACGACTGAAAGGATGCAGAGCTTTCACGCAATTGACGAAATTTGCAATGCCCGCTTGCGCCCAAGCTCCGCGTCGGATAGGCTTACAACAGATTTTCGATAATGTCCGCGCAACGGGCAAAGGACGGGGGGCCATATGCCGGCTAAGTTACCGCAGCAAAAGACTGTCTGGGTACTTCCCGCCATTCCTAGGTCTAGAATTGCTAGACTTGATTGGGAAATGCTACTGCTGCGAACTCCGCTGTCTCAACCGCATTTGGCGAAGGCAAGCGCTACGCTGAGCTCCCAATCGACCGAAGCAGCCAGACATATCGACGACAAGGTCGTCAGCACCTCGGAGAACGCCAGCTTCATCCCCTATCTGCCTTACGACACCTATCGGGCCAGAACCACTGTTGCCAGCGGCACACCGACCGGGGCGGATGTTCACCTTGTTTCCATTCCAACTTAGGGAGTCATGAGAGATGGCTTTGACCAGCGAGATCATCACCCTGCTCGACGGAGTGAGCGCAAACACCACCGGCACGGCCCAGAGACTGTCAGGGGGGCGCTTTATTGCAGCCTTCTGGGCCGAGGACTTCGGTGACGGTATTGTGAAGATCGAGATTCAGTTGCCGAACCTCCAGTGGCTCTTGCTCTGCGAGGTCGATGGCGGGCCGCTGTCATCGGACAGCAACGACACCGAGCCCTGCGATATCCCCTATAACGCCAACATCCGGGCGACGCTGACCGGCGCGATCGATGCAGACAATGTCCATTGCTACCTAATGGGAACTCCGAGGAGCTTCTAGTGGCCGCACCGAAAATCCCAGCGCCTTCACCCCCGGCGCCGCTCCCTACGTTGCCCAAGACACAGGAGGTGCTGCCGGCGCAGAGCGCGGCGGCGCGTGATGCGAGATCGAGCGTCACGCCGCCGGTGCGCCACTATACAGTGTTTCAGCGGCATATCTTTAGGCCGCTACCCGTCGCGGTCGGTCAGAGTGACGAGGCAGACGAGGCGCTTCTCGATCTAGAGGGAGGCAAAAAATGACCATCACAACTGAAACCGCGCGCTCCGGGCCCTATGTCGGTGACGGATCGCAAACCGTTTTCGCCTACGGCTTCAAGGTTGCTGACAAGACACATCTGACGGTCACCAGGACGACTATTGCCGGCATCGATTTCACGCTTACGGTCGACGAAGACTACTCCGTGTCAGGCGTCAGCGTTGAGTCGGGCGGCAATGTCACGCTTGGAACGGCACCGGCGGTCGACGAGACTATCACGATCACGCGCAATGAGCCTTTCACGCAGTCGGTCGACATTATCAATCAAGGCGCATTCGTGCCGCGCATCATCGAGCGCGCCTTCGACGACAGCGTCAAGCGTGACCAGCAGCTCGCCGAAGAGCTGTCGCGGACGGCCAAGCTTACGCCAAGGCTCAACTTCGGTGCGCAGCTATACAACCCGGTGTTTGACAAGCAGACATGCGTCTACGATTCGAACGACTGGCATTACGCCCATCAGCCGAGCGTGCACGTCGGTATTGACGACCAGCAACCCGCCAACGCGGCGACAAATCCCAATGTTACGGTAGCCTTCAATTCGAGCCCCGACAGCGAAGTCGAAGACGACATCCAGGTCCGAAAGATCTGGGTTGCTTACTCCTCTGACTCCGGCGCGACCTTCACCGATCCCGTCTCGGCCTTCGACGATCCGGCGCTCTCAACAAATGAGGCCAACGCGAACCAGGACATGGGTAACGCGATGGTCTTCCACCATCCAGACAACAAGGAGTGGATCTCGTGGAACCATCCTGTTGGTGGTGCCCACGGCGGGCCAATTGTCGCCGAGATGACTGAGCTCGGGGGCGACTACACCCACTTTCGCTTTTGCCAGGATACGCAAAATCCGCAGTACATTAAGGAGACCCAGATTAGCGGCTCGCTAGACACTGAAATCAGCGAAACGAATCGGACACACGAGTGGCTAATCAACGGTGTTAGATGGCGCGCGCAGATTCAGGATTGGTATGTCGCCCAGGACGGCACGATCTTCGCTTGGCTCACCGCGTCCGACACGACCGCAAGCTCGAACATAGAGCGTGCCTTCTCTATGTGGCACGCGCCGGGCGATCCCACCGGCCGCTGGGAGTACGGGCCATTCATTCCACTCGGCAACTTCATCCACATGGAAAATCAGTTCAATGAATGGTCGGCCTTCGAGATCGAGGACGGCGGCTGGATGGCCGTACTCCGCAACACAAAGAATCCCGGAGAGGGGCCTGACTTCCGCGGAGATCGTCATGGCCTATCCTTCTCCACCGACGGAAAACGCTGGTCTCCAATCCAGTACGTTGGAACGGAGAACCATGAAGAGCGCATGCAAGGGCAGCGCTGGAGCGAGCAGCATCAGCTTGTCTTCCTCCCCGATCACCCGGGAAAGCGCCGCAATCAGGCGATGCAGATCCGCAGAGCTGGGGGCGGCTGGACGAGCAGCGGCTTCACCATCTCTACCGAAGGCGACAAGCCCGAAGACGATGAGTGGCGGCAGATCATTGACACCGACTCGTCAGGTGACTGGGAGGATCCGACGGAAATCGCCTGGGCCAAGACTAACTGCACAATCGCCCTGGATAACACGGTTCCGGCGCCGGCAGTTCCGAGTCACATCAACACCGCACACGGCATCGACCCAACGCATGCCTACCTCTGGACCGCAGACAACGGTGAGAGTGGCGTCAAGACGCTGACGTTTGCCATGGACGACGCGTTGGAGACCGATCAGCGCGCCGACGTCTATTTGCGCTTTCACTGTTTCATCAAGGCTACTGGCCAGGGCAATATCGGTGGGCTGCGGGTGACTATTATTAGTTCGGGCACTGATACGGTGAGTGCGGACTTCATGCTGGACGGTACGGTGGGTTACCCGGCCGGATCCGGCACCAATTTCGGCGACGTCAAGTACGCTTACGCTTTCGATACAAGCGCTTTCTTTCCTAACCAGACTGGCTGGGTCAAGTGCGTCGGCATCATCCGCCCAAGCGATCTTAAGGACGCTATTGTAGAGGACGTCGTGCTTTCACTGCTGAACAATTCTGGCGAAGACAACTTCACCGCTGGCGCGAATGACAAGCTGCGGATTACCGATATCGACATCACCTGGGGCCGAAGAGCCGCCGTGATGAGCGGCAGGGTTATCCCTGAGCAAGGCGCCATTCTGGCCGTCTATTCCGAAGGGCCTGAGACCTTTCCGAGGACAACGTCGAACGGATCCTCCACTAACGACGGCACCAGCCGCAATATCCACTTCAAGCGGATCACAGTCGGCCCTGCTGCGAACAAGCTCAATGTGATTCCGTCGAATCGGGCCAGAGAACTGTTCCACGATCCACAAAATACCTGGTCGCATGATGCCACGTCCGAAGTCTTGACGCTGAATGGCCTGACTCACGCCGCTCTGGATATCGGCGGCGGCCGGACCTTGACGTCCATTCCGTTCAAGCTCGGTTCCAAATTTGGGACCAACCCCGCACCAATCCCGGCGATCCCCGTGTTCTCGATCGGGAATCAGCGGGACCGCATCGTGGCTACTGCCAACAGGGACGGGGACGATAACCACTATCTGCTCTACGAGCGTGTGAGCGAGCAAGGTGGTCTCCTCAAAACCGGCGGCCGATCCGTCGTCGCGCGGCGCCGCTTCGAAGACTTGACGGAATGGAGTACGATCGTCTTCCTCGTCGACAACGTCATGAACGAGGTCATCGTCGAGGGCGAGCCTTTCCCCTTGGCGCCGCCCTATACGGCCTGGCTCGGCGATGCCTTCTACACCACGGCGAACGAGGCGCTCGCCGATTCCGAGCCGATCTCGGACGACTACAGCCGGGACTACGATCTCAAGAACACGTCCTATGGCAGTGTAGGAAACCAGGCGGGTGCTTATGCGCGCCCCCACGACGTGAAGTTCGCGCCGAACTTGCTTCTGAACGGCGGGTTCAACTACGACAGCGTGAATGAGGGCGGTACCTACACGGTCTCCAGCGACGACGCGAACACCCTTGATGGCTGGGCAATGGTCGAGCACGGCAATGCGACGTACAGCGTTGAGCAGGTCGAGCTCTCGGACGATGATGCGAGCGCAATTCAGGGCGGTTGGCGCCACTGCGTCAAGATCCAGACCAACACGGTTTCGACCAGCGGCAATATCCTTTTCGGGCAGGATTTCGACGGAGTGCGATCCTTCAATGGCAAGCTCTTGATGGTGTCCTTCGACATGTGGGATCTAGATATCCCGGATGTCAGTCAGTTCTATTACCCCATCGCCATCGTGTGGCGGCGCAATTACGGCACTAACCCTCCTCCTCCTCCGCCGCCGGATCCTGCCCCGCCCACCCCCACGCCCCAGAAGGACGAGATCCTGACAACTCTGAATATTGTGCGTACGCCCAGGCGCTACACGACTTGGCTGCAGATTCCTAGAATGCCGTCGAGCTACACGCTAGGGACGAATGGCGACGACTTCAGCATGCTCCTCTTTGCGTTCCCGGACGACGCAGCCTTGGCGCACGACGAAGAAACCCTCTTGCAGACGAGCATGGACATCAGGATCGGTCGTGTCGACCTCTACGAGGGGCTCAGCGAGCGGATCTGGACGGAACCGGACCCCTATCTCGAAAGAACGCGAATTCAACAGATCCTCAGAGTGTTCAAGTCCGACGACGACAGAGGGGCGTTCATAAACGGCTGGATTGACGACATACCAGAATCTACGGATCAGAAGTTCCTCTCTGTTTTGGATTACAGCGGAATGATTCGCCCTCCAAACGTCTCGTTTGCAGGAAAGTTTAGAATCATGAGTCAGACAAATACGACCAATGATGTCGGCGGAGGCATGAACTTCCGTGCTGTCACTCAAACCGGATTTTCCGGTGAGCTCAGACACATCACTCTGAGCGGCTACACTTTCGGAGAAGGGGCCACTCTCAGGGCCTATGATACCGGCGTAAGCGGAACCGCAAAGATGATCCTGGACGCCAGAAGGACCGACTACTCACCCTGATAGCGGAGGGAGTCCGAAGCGCGCGATGCCCCTCCTGGGCCTTCAGGCGCATTGTTGTCCTCTTACCGCCTCAGGCTCTACAGCGTGACCTCGATGGACACCAGGCCAGTGCCGCTGCCGGGGATGGTGACGCCCGCGCCCAGGACCAAGGTGTCGGTCCCTTCACCACCGTCGTAGAGGTAGCCGGTGAAGTCACCCTGGCTGGCCGCCAGGAAAACGTCGTCGCCCCTGTCGCCGTAGAGGCTATCGGAGCCGGCCCCGCCGAGAGGGTGTCACTGCCGTCTCCTCCGAAGAAGTAACTGTCATCCCCATCGCCGCCATAGAGGCTGTCGTCCCCATTGCGTCCGAAGAAGGAGTGGTCGCCCCCCGCATCGCCGTAGAGGCGGTCGCTCCCCCCGCCGCCGTAGAAGGTCGCATCGTTACCGCTGCCGGCGAAAACGGCATCTTCCTTGCCGTTGCCGTGAAAGTAGGAGTCCGCACCGCTGCCGGCGTAGAGGCTGTCTGCCCCCGCCGCGCCGAAGAAGGAGTAGTCGTCGCCTTCGCCGCTCTCCAGCCGGTCCGAGCCATTGTGACCGTAGAAGCGGCTGTCGTTACCGCTACCTCCGTAAAGCCGGTCGTCGCCGCCGGTGCCATTGAAGTGGAAGTCATCTCCACTGCCGCCGAAGAGGCTGTCGGCGCCGCTGCCGCCGCTGAAGGCGGAGTCACTCCCGGTATCGCCGTAAAGGCGGTCGATGCCTTTGCCTCCGGAGAACCCGCTATCGTCCCCATCACCACCGAACAGGCTGTCGTTTCCGCGGTCACCTCCGAGGTCACCGTAGAAACGGAAGTCATCTCCACTGCCGCCGTAGAGGGTGTCGGACCCATCGTCGCCGATGAAGCTGAAATCATTTCCGCTGCCGCCGAAGAGGCTGTCGGCGCCTCGATCCCCAAAGAAATTGCGATCGTCACCATCGTCGCCGAAGAGGCGGTCGGCGCCGACGCTGCCGAAGAAAGTGGAATCACTTCCACTGCCGCCGAAGAGCGTGTCGTCACCGGTTTGTCCGGCGAGTATTACATCATCCCCACTGCCGCCGTAGAGTGTGTCGGCGCCGATGCCTCCCCTGAATCCTCTATCATCGCCATCATCGCCGAACAGGCGGTCGGCGCCGTTGAGGCCATCGAAATCGCTGTCACTCCCACTGCCGCCGAAGATGCTGTCAGCGCCGTTGATTCCCAGGAAACCAGAATCATCTCCACTGCCGCCGTAGAGGTTGTCGGCGCCGTTGCCTCCCCGGAAACCAAAATCATCTCCGTTCTCACCGAAGAGGCTGTCGGCGCCGCTGTCCCCGTAGAAGAGGACATCAAACCCATCGCCGCCGTAGAGCCGGTCTCCGCCGTGCCCACCGTGGAAGTTGCGGTCGTCGCCCGCGTCACCGAAAAGGCTGTCGGCGCCGCTGCCACCGAAGAGGCTGTAGTCCACCCCACTGCCGCCTGAAAGCGTATCGCTCCCGGCGCTGCCGTAGAGATAGTTGTCGTCGCCGCTGTCACCGGTGATGGTGTCGTTGGCGAGGCCGCCGTAGAGAGAAGCATCGGCACCCAACCCGCCAGAGATCACATCGACCCGAGACCCGCCGAAGAGCCCGCTGTCGTCGCCGGCATCGCCGGAGAGGGAGTCACTCCCGCTGTCGCCGCGCAGCAGGACGTCATCACCGTCCCCACCGATCAGCGTGTCATCCCCGCGTCCGCCGATGAGCCTGTCAGCGTCGCTGTCGCCATAGAGCAGGTCGTCTCCTTTGGCACCATTGAGGCTGTCTGCTTCACTCGCCCCGTAGAGCGTATCGTCGGCCCCATAGCCAAGGATGGTGTCGACGCCGTCGCTTCCCGTCAGTGTGTCCGAGCCTGGAGTCCCTGGATAAAATGCCATCTCTCCGCTCCTCGCAGTGTCACCTTTTGTCGTCGAAAGCGTTCAGCAACCAGGACTGCCGTCAGTGCCCGATAGCGAGAGGCACCATCTCATGCATCACAACAGCCTAGCTGCCATCTAGTCTGCTGGTCGTGATTTTGCAACATTTGCGCGGTGACATCAAATGCCATCTCGACTTAGAAGGGCCGCCCCGCTGGACGAGGCTTCGGCTGCGCGCAATCGATAGACGGACAGGGGGGGCGGCACAAACTGGATTCACAAGCCGCTTCCACAACCACTTGTAGTTCTCGACTACTTCACTTCACGCGACTACTCGAAGGTTTGACGTCCCCATAATAAAATGTGGTCCAAAAATGCAAAAAATGCTCGCGAAACGCCAAGAAATGTTGTCATTAAAGCGTTTTTCAAGAAAATTGGAGAAATTCCTGCCTTTGATTCGAAGATTATTTGCATATATGATGTAATGAACACTATGGGCTATTCTGTTCACTCTTCTCGGGACATGTCAACCCCTTCTCGTCTGTATGATGATCGAGGAAGTTCTGGCGTGTCCTTTAGCTATGATCAACACGGAAACCGGAAGTATGTCACCCTTCGCGAGCGGAAGCGGTTCCTGCGCGCAGCTAAAAATCATGCGTCGGCATCGGTCTATACCTTCTGTCTGGTGCTATCGCTCACAGGCGCACGGCTGTCCGAGGTGCTGGCCCTTACGCCTCGGCAGATTGATATTGACGCAAGGTGCATTGTTGTTCGCTCCCTCAAGAAACGAAGGGGCGTATTAGACGATCCGGTCTTTCGCCCCATACCTGTACCACAACTTCTGCTGACTGCACTCGATGACGTTCACCACATTGTGACGGCCCAGCGCGACCCTGCTCGTTCAGCGCACCGCATCTGGCCATGGTGTCGGACGACCGCTTGGAAGAGGGTCAAGGAGGTGATGCACCAAGCGGGCATTACGGGAGTGCAGGCAAGCCCGAAAGGCTTGCGACACGGCTTCGCGGTCGGGGCTCTCGTTGCAGGCGTGCCTGATATGACGGTGATGCGATGGCTTGGCCATGCTCGGATCGAAACGACCTTGATCTACACCGAAGCAGTCGGCGTCGAGGCTCGGATGATCGCCAAGCGGATGTGGGCGCCGCTCCTGCCACCCGACCTGCTCGCATAAACAGAATAGCCCATTCTGTTCACAACTGTGCGAGCGCGACCGCCGCTAGTCAGGAGTGTCATGATTGGAAGGACTGACGAAGCTCTGCGCCGTCGATGCCAGATGAGCGGCACCGTCGTGCTCCTCGTCTTGATCTGTGTGTTGCCTGGCTGCGTTGCGCCATTGGGCTTGATGGGCCCAGCGATCTACGGCGGGACAAAAGCGGTCGGAGCTACGAGCAGCGCCACCAACGTCACGGACAAGTACACGGAGGAGGAGCTGAACGCCTGCTACGCCAGCCTGACGTCCAAAGACCAGCTCAGAATAAGCGAAGCGACGAAGAGCACCAGCTACATCCCGTTGGTCGGCTCGGCGCTGATGGAAGAGGCCGCCTACGAAGAGATGGAAGAAATATGCATAGAGAAAGGAGTATTCACAGCTCGCTAGGGCACGCGACTGCTGGAGATTGGTAGAATTCTAACTTAACTTGAGGAAGAAGCGATGCGCTCCTTGCGAACGTTCGCCATCGTGGTAAGTGCCACAATCGCCTTTACCGGCTGCGCTAGCAGTGGAGATGGCGGAGCAAAGAGCACTTCTGCACCGCCCCCTACCACGAGCGCACCGGTGCAGGCGACGCCAGATCCAGCTACGGCAGACACGCGCTCCGTCGTGTCAAATTGGATCAAGGCGAGCCCCCCGGAATGCGACCTGAACAACGTTCCTGGCCGGGTGTTTCGATCTCCTTGCTGGAAGGGGGTCGACGAGAATGGGAATGTGGTGGCTTGGTCGGCCAGACCGCCAGCTGAATAGTCTCAAACGCCACTCATGTAGAGGGCTCACCTCTGTCGGCCTGGCCCCTCCCGCCAACCGGAAACAAAGGGAGACGTTAGCGTGACCACTCGACTGCTCGAGGCTTTCACAGGACCGATCGCAACCGGCATCGAAGATCTTCGATGGCACACCCACATGCTGAAGGATCTCCTGCCGACCGCGTCGAGCGATCGCGTGCATGATCTTCATGACGAGGTGGTGACATCGTTGACGAAGGCCACTGCTGTCCACCAAGAGGCAGTTCCGCAGTTCGTTGCCCCGCTCTTGCACAAATCTTCATTCGAGCTGGAGCCAGCGGAGGATCACGAGCCGCCAGGCCAAGCTGTCCAGCTTGTAGACATTGACCTTGCCTCGCGCCTCTCAACTCGTTTCGAAGCGCCGATCCACGGTGCCGGCCACCCCGTTCGGGAATCGGCGTCAGCGGCTGTTTCGGGTAAAGAGGCCAACCATTTCGGCCATCCGGCGCTCACAGAGGCGCCAAATCTCCAGGCCGAAGTCGCGCTTGGTGAGGCCAAGGCCGCGGACGGCAGCGGCTCTGTCGTCGCCGATTTCAGGGCCTTGCTGTACGAACATGACCCGAGTTGGGCTGGAAACGGCACGGTCGGCCGCTCTGCTTTCGTGACCTACGCATTCGCGACCGGTCCAAAGAGCGACGTCTCTGCCGAGTACCAAGACTTTGAGAATTCCTTCGAGCCACTGTCAGAGAGCGACAGAGACACCGCGCGAGAGGCGCTGGCGCAGTGGGCCGAGATCAGCGGCATCTTTTTCGTCGAGGCACCTGCCGACAAAGGCGACATTACCTTCGGCCTGTATGACTTCGACCTCCACCCGATCTATCCTTGGGCTGCTGGGACAGGAGGTCTACCGTCCGTCACTGTGACGGAGAATTATGCACACAAGAGCGCCAGCACCATCTCAATCGGGGTGGATTCTTCACGGAGTTCGTCACTTTTTCTTCACGAGATTGGGCACGCACTCGGTTTCAAGCACCCTCATGAGGGGGAACCCGTTCTCGCGACCGAGCTCGACTTTCGAACTCAGACACAGATGAGCTACAACAGGTCGGAAGGTACCCCCAATCATCTTGGCCCGCTGGATGTCGACGCAGTTCAGTACCGCTACGGCACCGTGGATGGGAAGCACCTCGTCCAGTGGCAGTGGGACGAAGCCTCGCTCACACTCACTCAGATCGACGGCGATGACAGCGATCTCCTTATTGGGATCGATCTCGCTGACGTCATTGATGGCAACGGAGGCGATGACACCATCGCAGGGTTCGACGGGGCGGATGTACTGAGAGGCGGTACTGGAAAAGACTTTCTCTTCGGCGGAGCTGGCAAAGACGTCATGCGAGGCCAGCAGGGCAAGGACAGCTTAGACGGTGGCGCCAACAATGACACGCTCACAGGTGGCAAAGGTGACGACTCGCTGGAGGGCTGGGCGGGCGACGACCGGTTGCAGGGAGGTCAGGGGCATGACAGTGCGTTCGGTTGGAATGGACTGGACCGGCTCTTTGGTGGCTTAGGCGACGATAGTCTTGCTGGCGGCCCGAATTCTGACTGGCTTGAGGGCGGCGATGGCAAGGACAGGCTCACGGGTGGATCCGATGATGATGAGCTGTTGGGCGGAACCGGCGCTGATGTGCTCTACGGCGCCCATGGACTGGACCGGGTGTTCGGTGGACCTGGCGGTGACCTTTTGTATGGCTCCATTGGGGACGACAGGCTGGTCGGGCAGGGAGACGCGGATGACCTCTACGGTTCAGCCGGCGACGACATGCTTAAGGGAGGCGCTGGAGACGATCGCGGATACGGTGGCAAGGGCAAGGATGTGATCCACGGAAACGGAGGCAAAGATACTCTGGACGGCGGAAACGGAGCCGACGAATTGAATGGGGGTACGCAGGCGGACCTGCTCTTCGACGGCTCTGGCGCGGATAAGCTCACCGGCGGCAACGGCGCGGACGAGTTCTGGATGTCCCGTGACCGTCAAGACGACGTCATACAGGACTTCGAAGACGGTAAGGATCTCATAGCGCTGCCTGGATGGAGTGGTGCTGCCAGTTTCGATGATCTCAAGTTCAACGATGTCACGCCCGGAAAGGTCAGGGTGAAGTACGCCGATGAGGTGCTGATCGTCAAAGATGGCGGCGAGGGCAAGCTGACCTCTGCCGATTTTGACCGGGACGACTTTGTCTTCTATTTCTGATCGTTGTCGAGCGCGTTCCTGAAAGAAGGTTGCGCGCAGCTACATACTCCGCAGCATCCGGCCAGGCATTCCCGAGTGTTCGGTCACCCTGACGTGACGCTGGTGAGCGTAACTTTCTGAATTCAGTTTACCCTGATGGCAGGCCGCTAAGAAAAGCCGCCTCGCCTGGAAGCCCAGGCGAAGCGGCAGAAGTGGTGGCGGATCTCACCCGCCGAGGAAGTGACGGAGAGTGGCTTCATCCGCCTGATGCGGCTTGAATCCATTCGGCACTTCCGGAACGTGCACGAAGAACGTCTTCACCAGCTCGGCCATGGCGGTCGCGGTTCCCTTCCGGCCGGCGTCGTCACCGTCGAAGAAGACGGTGACTCGTGTAACGCCATGCCGGAGAAGCAGCCCGATCTGGTGGGCTGAGAAACTGCACCCCATGGGCGAGACGGCTGCAATCCCGAGCTCATGGATCCGTATCACCGAGAAGAAGCTCTCGACGAGCACGACCTCATGGCAGTCGTCCGGCACCCGATGCAAGTTGAAAAGCTCGAGCTCTTTCCGGAAGCCCTTGGGGAGGAGGTAGCGCGGCTTACCCTCCGGCGGCTCCGGTGCTGCCCATCGACCGGCGTAGGCGATGATGGCGTTGCCGGCAACGTTCCAGATCGGGATCGCAATGCGACCCGCCATGATGCCGCGCCGTGCAAAGCCGATTCCGAACGTCTCTCGCGCAGCCAGAGAGACGCCACGCTCATCCAGGTACGCGTGCTCATGATCGAGTTGAAGCCGGAAGGTAAGGGGAGGATTTTCCGCCCGCTTCGCCAGCACGCTCGTTTCCTCCGGTTCTGGTGCATCAGGAGTGGCTTCCAGGTGTTCGGTCAAAGGATCAGCTTCCGGAACCGCTTGAGACGGTTCCTTGGCCTTCTCTGGCCGCTTCTTCCTCGGCTTCGCTCCGCCTCCCTCCGGCGCAAGCGAAAGACCACAGATCTCGGCGAGCTTCCGCGCTGCCGGCCGGAGCTCCGAATCTTCCATGCGCGCAACGAAATCGAGGACGTTCCCGCCGACACCGCAGGGGAAGCAGTTAAACAGGTTCTTCTCGGTGTTCACGATGAGCGAGGGCGTATGATCCTCATGAAAGGGGCAGAGCCCGACCAGTTGCGTCGTGCTCGTGCCCCGGGTGCGAGTGAGGGTGATGCCGTAGTGCGCGGCCACAGCTACAAAGTCGGCATGCTCGCGCACATGCCGGAAGTCGATCTTCTCTGCCATCTTCGACGCCTCCTACCTGCTCTGCAAAGAACAATCCACACTGAAGGCAGCATACAATATAATGAAGGTCCAATATATAGATGTTGTTTTATAGTAATAAGACATCTTTTTAGTGTCCTCGCAATGTAGTGTGAAAAATATTGTGATATTCTCTTCTCTGGAAGGTACACCAGAAAGGAGAATGTAACATGTCTCAGGTACGCTTAGACAGAGCGCAGAGAAGAGAACTGCTGCGAGAGCTGGCCGAAAGCGAGGGCTATTCGAATGTCGCGCAGATGATTGACGACGCCATCATGGGCAGGGTGTCGCCGGCGATCTGCACCATGCCGCGCTGCGGCTACACCGGAGAGTACGAACCCGACCAGCGTGAGGGCTACTGCGAGAGCTGCGGAGAGCAATCGGTTCAGAGCGCCTTGGTGCTCGCGGAGCTCATGTGATGAAGATCGAGCAGCTCTACAAAACCGTCACCAGCCGCATCGTCGCCGAGCTCGAAGAAGGCGCGATCCCCTGGCTCAAGCCATGGCGTTCCGGTCGAGGCAACGGTGTCGGCCTCATGCCGACCAACTTCGCCACCGGCCATTCCTATCGTGGCATCAACATCCCGATCCTCTGGGACGCAGCGGAGCGCAAGGGCTACGCCACGCACGCCTGGCTGTCCTTCCGGCAGGCGCGCAGCCTCAAGGCCTCGGTGAGAAAGGGTGAGAAGGGCACCACCGTGGTCTTCACGAAGAAGCTGCGGGTCGAAGACCGCAAGACCGGCGAGGAGAAGACCATCGGCATGTTGAGGACCTTCACGGCCTTCAACGTCGAGCAGGTGGACGGCTTGCCGCCACCTCCACAACGCACACCGATGCCCGTCAGCGTTCGAGAGATCGCAGCGCAACAGTTTGTCGAGGCAACGGGAGCAAGGATCGAGCACGGTGGCGACATCGCCTGCTATGTTCCTTCCCGCGACCTCATCAACCTCCCACCGTTCGGTGCCTTCAAGAATGCGGCGCACTACTTCGCCACCGCGCTTCACGAGCTGACTCACTGGAGCGGTGCGAAGCATCGCCTCGACCGTGATCTCTCAGGGCGTTTTGGTACAAGCTGCTACGCAGCCGAGGAGCTGGTCGCCGAGCTCGGCGCAGCGTTCCTTTGCGCACAGCTCGCCATTGAGGGAGACCTCCGACACGCTGGCTACATCAAGACGTGGCTGGCGCTGCTGGAAAAGGACGACCGTGCAATCTTCACGGCCGCTAGCAAGGCAAGTCAAGCGGCCGACTACCTCAGTACGCTCGTCGACGAGGAGGTGGGTGATGCAAAATAAGCTCACAAAGGCACAGCAACGCGCACTCCTCTCTGTCTATAGAAGTACGCAAATGCTAATGGGCTACATCGCATTTTGTGGTAGCGTGGTCATGTACCCGCACGACAGCTGCACCATAGTTTATTGGCGTGAACTGTGGTTCGACCTCAAAGCTGATTGCCGGTGCCACACATAACGACCACTAGCCCTGCCGTTCGCGGGGCTTTCTTCTTTATAATACGGTGGCACTTAGATGTAATTCTAAGGAGCATACCATGAATGATCATGCAGCTGACCAATCAGCACAGATCGCGGCACTCAATGACCAGTTCCGCACGCACCCACTGCGGTTTGGCAAGCTCATGCTCTCGGCCGAGGTAAACGCACGTGGACGTTTCTTCGTCGCCGGGGCGCTCGCGGAGGTGGCCGCGTTCAACGCCTTCACCGAGGAGAACGATCCGCACGGCGAGCACGACTTTGGCGAGGTCACCGTCCACGGCGAGCGGCTCTTCTGGAAGATCGACTACTACGACCGAAACCTCGAATACGGCTCAGAGGCCCGGGCGATCCCGAGCAGACGACCCGCGTTCTCACCGTCATGTTCCCAAGTGAGTACTAAAACTCCACACAGTCCGCGCGAGCGGACTGTTTCTCCATTTCATGCTATAGTGCAGATGCAAATTACCAGCGCCAAGATGTTGCGACGTGTCATACCTCAAGAAACTCGACATAAAGCTTGTTGATGGAGAATTCAAGAACCCATTGAAAGATCAGGTTCGTTCGCCCGATGACATACACAAGATATTCTGGTCAATCAAGGACCGGGCTGTGGAAACCGCGATTGGCGTGTACCTCTCGGACGAGTTGGTCGGCGCATGGGATGTTCTCTCACTTGGCTCGCGGTCGGAGACGCTGCTGGATATTGACGACACGCTGGGGCGTGGATGGGCGCTGCGAGCACGGTATGTGATCCTCGTGCACAACCACCCGAGCGGTGATCCAACGCCGACTGATGACGATATGGACGTCGTTCGCCACCTGATCGAGGCGACAAAGTGGACCCGACTGAAGTTACTCGACTTCATCGTCATTGGTGGAGAGGAGTATTGGAGCTACTTCAATCGGGAGGATGTGGGAGATGCTGACTACCGGCTTGGAACACCATTCGTGTGAGGAAGACGCTGAAAAGTTGTCTGGCGCTTTCGTTAGTGTGCTGTTCGAGAAATACGAGGGCGCTTGTGTCCGTCACGAGTGACCTGCCAGTAGGCGAGAGCCCCGCAGTTAGGTCTGCGAGGCTTTCTTTCGTGGCCGATCCCAGTATGGGCTCTTGCACCTACTGCAAACGCGAGGCTTCTGTGCACTGCGAGGGTGCCATGCATGGCTACAGCGGGAGCATGTGAAGGTGGGGAGTTTCATACAGCGTCTGGGTCACCTGTCTCGGGCAGTGCCTCAATAGCTGCTAGCAGCCTCTTCGCTTCGTAGAGCATGTACTCTTTCGAAACTGCATCGAAGGGCTCCCTGTTATCACCGCATTGCTCCAAGTGACCCGCAAGATTAGCGAGAATAAACAATTCGCCCTGGTCCACAATGTAACGATGGAAGAATTTCTGACCCTTCATAAGGTGTAACGTGTTCATATTTTTGATCGTTAGCTCGTATACCTATAGTATATACCGGAAGGTATATAGTGCAAGTGGAGAAAGAGCCGCGCAAGAGAACGGCGCAGCTGTCAAGAGCAGATGATAAAGTCTGGCTGACCGGCACGCTCCCATGGCCCTTCAAGGAAACGGCTCATGATGCCTGGCGGCTTGGTGAAGGGGTTAAACTCGGGTGCAGTCTGGAAGAGCATAAAGGTACAGCCCTTCCCCGAAGTTTCTTTCATCAGCATGTTGATGATATTGTGCTTCTGAGTTGGGCTGGTCGTGACAATGAGTACCACAGCGGGCGCGTCAGTAATGCCATAGGTGCTACGATAAACCCGTCGTCCAATAAACTCTAGGTATTGGAGGTAGGTCCTGTACCAGCTTCTCCGTCTAAAGTCAGCAGTGTAGATCGGTTCGGTGGCGCGATCTGTTTCAACAAAGAAGATGCGACGCTTCTTCTCCGAGATATACTCCAGGCCAAACAGGCCATCAGGAACCAGCGTGTGGCGTGAGGTGCTGTTGGTGCGGGGGTTGCGGAGGGCCAATGGAGTGCCGATGGAAACATCCGCGGGAAGCAGATCGTCGGCCGAGAGGTAGCGGATGTTCGGCCTCTTGAGCGTGGCGAGCTCGATAGACGCGGTGATGCAGGCCGTCATGTACTGATGCAACCACGGGCCGCCAGGCGCGGCGGGATACTGACTCAAGAGGCCCAGTTCGTCGAGGAGCGCGCGGCCGTCGTCGGTCAGGTCGTACACAAGATGGTTTGCATAGAGGTTGAGTGTGAGTGCAGCCTTCTGCTGCTCAGGCTTGAAGAGCACCGGCCCCTTGCCAAAGGTGGCGAGCGGTTCATGCGAGAAGTAGTTGAGTCGCTTCCTCAGGTTGGCGTAGTCGGGATGTTGCGCCACTGTGTAGGCATGCAGGTAGGGCGCTGTCTGCGGACCGTGGCGGCGCAGCGCCTGCCAGCGCAGGAGATCAGCCTTTGTGATAGCCAGCTGCCTGTCGTGGTGGGGCTGAACAGAGAACCGCCGCCGCCTGCCCGCCTTGTCAAGCTGCTTGGTCATGACCGCTCGCGACCTCCGCACGAGTTTGAGCGATCTCGACGTATTTCTCGTCAAGCTCAATGCCGATGAAACGGCGTCCGCTCGCTATGGCTGCGACGCCGGTCGAACCGGAACCGGCAAAGGGATCAAGCACTGTTTCTCCAGCCGCTGTCGTATGCTCGATCAGGGCCTGCAGCAATGAGACCGGCTTTTTGTGTGGGTGATCGGATACGTTCCGCTCCCGCCGATGGGAAAGCACGGTGGGAAGTGACCTGGTGTTGTAGGCCGGCTTGCCCTTCTCCAAGGCGAGGATCACCTCGTGGCGATGGCGATAGGCATAGCCCAGTCCGATCGCCACCTTGTCCCAGATGAGATACTCCCTGACCGTGAACTTGGTGTAGGTCCGGACGAACATGTCCACGAAGGGCAAGTGCTTTGTGGAAAGGAAGAAGTAGGCGGCGCTGTTTGGCGTCAGCACACGATAGGCGGCGTGCAAGGCTTGCAGACCAACAAGCGGGTGCTGGTCATTCCGAATGGACCGGCTCGTTTTTCCGTGACGATAGGAGCAGTCATTTCCGTATGGCGGGTCCGTCAGGATCAGGCTGACACTGCCGTCGGGAAGAGTCGGTATGACTGCCAGTGCATCACCTTGGATGATTTCATACATTCGCTACCTCCAAGAATCTTGGGAGGCAGATCTGATTATTAGGTGTTGCATTGTAAACGTTCGGTATATTCAGTGAAATACCCGGTGTGCCCCTATGGTGTGCTCTGAATAGACATCACTTTTTAAATGTCCACGAGATTTGGGTCATCTCCATTGTCTGGCTGGTCATCGGGCGGTGGTTCGTCCGGCTTCTGGTCTCGAGAGTCGTCGCGGCGATAGCCGGAAGAGTATCGTTCGCGCATCCGTGCGCGGAGAACGTCGAGTTCCTCCCCAGACATCCGCTCCATCTTCTCCATGAAGCCGAACGGGAAGGACAGCGGAACGGCCTGCGGTGTGGTTCCTCGGATGTACGCAGCAAAGGTGCCTTTGGGTTGGGCCAGGATGAAGTCCGCGGTGGCGTGCAGGTCAGGTGCGAGCGTCTTCGCGTCAGTGACCGACGTCCCGCCGGCAAAGCGAATGGAGGTGTTGGCCCCTAACGAGCTCAAGAGCCCCGGAACCTTGCGAGCTTGGTCGAGGTCCTGATGCGCCATCACCACGCCGATGTTTCGCTTCCGGACCTGGGACAGCATTTTCGGAAATTGTTCATCGTAGTAGTCGGCGACCTCATCGACGTAGAGTAATGTGGTCGGTGGCTCGTCGACTGTCGCCCGCTCCTCTGCGGCGCGCGCCAGAAGCGCGATCATGAAGCGGCCGAAGAGGCTGGAACCGGTGGCTTGGAGCAGTGACTGGGCGGTGTTGATCAACACGACCTTGCCGGGCGTCTGCAATTCGGTGAAGAAGTCGACCTTGTTCTTGGGACTCTTGAACATCCGATCGAAGCTCGGGTAGCGGAGGATGCCGAAGATCCGTGGGCGGATCTGGCTCTTCGTGTCTTCATACTTCCCGTCTGCAAAGTCCTTGAAGAAGGACCGAGCAGTCTCATCAAGCTGCTCTATGTATGGTACGAACTTGGGATCCAGTTTCCGATCCATGAGCTCCAGAAGCGTGTGGATGGTCGCGTTTGGCACCTCAAAGAGCAGGCGCACCGCGAACTGAAAGACGGTCTCCTGCCTGCTGGTCATGGGCGCGTCGAGCAACGCGCGCATGATGAAGCTGTATATCTCGATGGTGCTGTTGAGGATGCGCTCTCGGTCAGCGGCGGAATACTGCCTGATCCGGTCGAGCTTGGCGTCAAAGAGGTTGAGGGCAAGCGGATACTCGATGTTCTCCTCGGGATCGATCCAGAGGAGCTTGTCGTGAAGCGGCTCGCCAGGCGCGAAGCATTTCAACCCGACGATGGTCTCGATGAGGCCCTTGCTCTTGCCTCTCCCGCCCTGGCTCGTCATCACCACGACCGAGGCCTTCCCCGCTTCCACCAGCTCCAGATCGCGCGCGATCATGTACTGCAGCGTCTGGGTTTTGCCGTGGCCGCTGCCGGCAACGATCCAATGGTGCTCTGTCCGCGTTTCCGGAGAAGCGTTGAGGGACACCGACGCGTCAAAGAGCGGGAGGAAGGGCGTGTTCCGGAGGTACTGGAATTGGATGTTCTCGCCTTTGTAGTCGTCGGGGAATGTGAGCTTGGGGGCGGTTTTGCCGGTGGGCGGATAGGGCTGATCGGAGACGGCATAGAGGCTTCGGTCAAGCTGCGCGCGGACACGCTCGAAGAGATCGGCCGCATCCTCTTGGTAGTACGGCGTGATGGTGTCGGTGATCGCCTGGCCCGGATCCGGGAGAAGGTGCACGAGCGGCACCGACGCAAATGCCGTTCCAGACTGCTCGTCGGGAACGTACGCAAGGAAGCCGGACAGGCTCTCGACGATGACTGCCATAGCGGTCTCTGTTGCGTGTGGTGAGTGCGCCTTGGCGGAGTAGGCGGAGAGAAAGTCCCGGTACTTTGCTCCCTCGATGGTGTTGCACATCGGCGGAGGCGGCGGCAGATCATCGACGAGATGCTCCTCCAAATCATAGAGGTCGAGGATTGCGCGAATGACAGCTTCTCGGATGTGCTCCGGCTTGCCCTCATAGGGTAGCTGCTGATAGACCGCGCGGCCGAAGTGCTCTTTGGACAGCGGTCGAGGAGTGCTCGCTCGGATTTCTTTGTAGAGCTGATGCGTGCGCTCTCGTGCTTTCCGTTCCTGCACGGAGGGAGACTGCTGATAGATGATGTAGACGCGGTATGCGCCGAGGATTGCGGCGCCAATCGGGACAGCGATGAGGCCTATAAAGGCAACAAGCACGATGGTGCCGCAGATGATCGCTGCGGCGGCAAACTTGAAAAAGTCGTCGGCCGGCGACGCCATCACCATTCACTCAGGCACGACGCTTTGGTAGCAGTGCCTCCTTTGCCTCCTCTTTGCTTAAGGGCAGTATCTCAATCGTCTCCTGTTCATCCCAGTGTTTTGCCGTTTCAAGCACCTGCCGGAGGTACGAAAGGATAAATTGGAGGTAGGCCTCTTTCTGCACCAGCTCGACGATACTGTGGCACTTGAAGACGCGGCCGTTGATGAGATCGCGGACATAGATCCGCTCGCGCAGCCGGTCGTAGTAATACCAGGTGAAGAGGACGACGGCGAACAGGGTGAAGACCGTGGCGTTGAGCCAACTAGTGAACAGCATCACCACGAGCCAGAATGGCATGCCGAGAAACAAAGAGACGCGGAACGCCTTGCGAAGCTCCTCGAACATATCGCCCTCGATGAGGATCGCATCGCTGAAGCGATAGTGGTTGACCAGATACTGCTCTTCTTCGCTGAGGTCGGCCTTTGCCCAGAGCGTGAACATGACACCAGCACCAACGCGAAGCGGCACGAGTGTGAAGGTCGCAGTCGTCTGCTTGCGGCTGAAGAGTACTCTCATGGCTTAGCACTCTTCTGCGCGTCAATGACGAGCTTCTTTACGCTGCTGGTTTCCTCTTTGGCACTTCGTATCTGCTCATTGAGATTGGCGATGCGATCTACCATCAGCTCGATCTGTTTGCAGAGCCAGGCAAGAGCGATTGTTGCGCTGAGAACAAAGAGCGCGAGCGGTGCCAGCGTCATGAGTATCTCGTCACCACCACGACGGGGTAGCTTGTCGATGACAGTGGCGGCGGCCAGAAGAACAACGATGACCATGACGACGACGACAAGGGCCATGAACTTGGACATAGCGATATCCCCTCAAAGGAGCGTGTGCTCCTCCTCTCCACCACGCCAATCTGCGTGATGTACGCCTAACGGGAGATACCGGCGGTTTTCTCCCGCCTAGCAAAGAGGCTGGAACGTTCAGAGCTACGTGTCAACCCGATATGTTCTACAACTGATATGGCCGAGGGCTTGAGGAGACTATCTGGGCGACGGGAGCAACTCGCTATGGGGTGGGTTTGAATGGGAACGAGAGGCCGGGTCACGTCCCGAGGCGTGGTGTAGGAGCTGCTGTTGATCGCCTTGGCGCAGCGCCCTCTACATTGCGAGCGTAGCCAAGGTGGTCATCGACAGCGGGCGGCCATCGCGGTGTTTGGTTTAGGGTTGGTTTGCCGACCTTAACCTTGAACCAAAGGATGACCGCGATGACCGATGACATGGTGAGCCTTCGAGGGCTGTTGGAAAAGAGCTCAGATAGCGAACTGCTACGAGAGATGATTGGTTTTGCCGCCCAACGGCTGATGGAGCTTGAGGTGGAAGGACAGACTGGCGCCGGCTACGGCGAGCGCTCGGCAGGCCGCATGGCCCAGCGCAACGGCTACCGGGACCGTGACTGGCAGACACGCGCCGGCACGGTCGAGCTGCGTATCCCCAAACTGCGCAAGGGCTCCTACTTCCCCGGCTTTCTAGAGCCGCGGCGGACGGCTGAGAAGGCTCTGACGGCTGTTATCCAGGAGGCCTACATCCAGGGCGTCTCCACCCGCTCAGTCGACGATCTGGTGCAAGCCATGGGGATGAGTGGGATCTCCAAGAGCCAGGTTTCCAGGCTCTGCCAGGAGATCGACGAGAAGGTTCAGGACTTTCTGGAGCGGCCGCTGGCGGGCAAGTGGCCCTATCTCTGGCTGGATGCGACCTACATCAGGGTGCGCCAAGCCGGCCGGGTGATCTCTGTCGCCGTCACACTCGCCGTGGGCGTCAACATGCAAGGTCGGCGCGAAGTACTGGGCCTGGCAATCGGGGCATCAGAAGCCGAGACCTTTTGGACCGACTTCTTACGCCGCCTCGTACGGCGCGGGCTCAGCGGCGTCAAGCTGGTGATCTCCGATGCTCATGAGGGCCTGAAGGCCGCTGCCGCCCGTGTCCTGGGTGCCACCTGGCAGCGCTGCCGGGTGCACTTCATGCGCAACCTCTTGGCCCATGCCGGTAAGCAGGGTCGACGTGTTGTCTCGGCCTTCGTCGCCACGGCCTTCGCTCAAGACGATGCAGAAGCCGCCAAGTCCCAGTGGCGCCAGGTCGCCGACCAACTCCGCGCCAAGGCGCCCAAGCTCGCAGCCCTGATGGACGAGGCTGAGGTCGATGTCCTGGCCTATATGACCTTTCCTAAGGAACACAGGACCAAGCTGCATTCCACCAATCCCATCGAACGCCTCAACGCCGAAATCAAGCGACGCACCAACGTCGTCGGCATTTTTCCTAACGAAGCTGCCGTCGTCAGGCTGATCGGCGCCCTCCTGCTCGAACAGAACGACGAATGGGCAGTCCAGCGTGGCCGCTACATGTCGCTGGAAAAACTCGCCGCACTCAGCGATGATCCAACAGTCAGCCTGACCGCTCCGGTCGCCTGACCAGGCCGGCCCTCATGCCAGCCACCGCTGGCCTCATACACCACGCCTCGGGACACGATCAGAGGCCGCGGTCGTCTTGTCTACAGACAAGATTCTGAGATGAAGTCACGTTACGCGGTCAGCTGTCTTTGAAGCGGAATGTTCAGAGGTGACGCCGTATGGTATTACGGTCGGCTAAACCAACTTCACCCTACTAGAGAGGTGAAGTGTGGGGTGAAATGGTAGGGTGAAGGAGCGGTTCTCTATTTGGCAGTTTCAGCGGTGTAGACGCCGTCGGCGAGAACAATAGCCCCTTGCTTCTTGAGCGCTGCAAGCGCGTTCGAGATGGACTGCTCGGTGGACTTATCGCCCTTGGCATCGTGTGCTGCAAGGATCTCTGCACGGCTCATGCCGTTCGGGTTCTGCCTGATGGTCGCGAGGACTGCTTCGCGGATGCCCGAGCGTCTGGTCCGTCGTGTGCCCTTGGGTGATGCGAGCTTGCCAGCCTTGGCAGCCTCGTACGCGGCGATGGCGTGCATCTCTCGGTCGATGTTGGCAAGCTTTTCGTCAATCTGTGTACGCTGGTTTATAAGTTCTTCCTTCTCCTTCTTGAGGCGCGTGCGCTCCTGCTCGACGAACATCTCAAATGTCTTTGGTGCTTCTGCCATTGTTACCTCCGTAGTTACTGGCTTGCATGTATCACATCGGAGGTAGGCCTGAAAGAGGGGAGACCAGGTGCCTGGTCTCCCCCACTCCTGGTTAGGAGTTGTCAGTGGGCGTATCGCGCTCAGCCATACGTTCATGGAGCCAGTCCAGAACCTCCTCTTCCACCCACCCGACTCGATTATTGCCGAGGCGTACCCGCTTGGGGAACTTCCCGGCCTGCTCAAGGCGGGCAATGTGTTGAGGCGAATAGAGGACCATCTCCTTGACCTGACGCTTCGATAGCAACCGCATCACGATAACTCCTGTTGAGGAGCATCGCGATGCCCCGATGGGTGACAAGCCCACGGGCAGCAATGAGCTTAGGAGAGTTGCAGAAGCCTTGCAAGGTACTCGTCGTAGCGAGCAACTGCCTCTCTCATCTCGGGCATGTAGGTATGGCGGTTGTAGACCGCAGCGACACCGGAAATCGTACCAGAGAGGTAGTTTAGAAGAGGTTCAGCGATGAGAGCTCGGGTAAGCTGTTCGCCTCGCTTGCACGGGCAATTGATCCACTCCTCGGGCATCGCCGAAAAAACCGGGGGATACGCGTAAACATCCTCGCAGCGTCCACGACCTGGCGCCAGCTCAAAGGAAGCAACCTGTTGCCAAAGGTCAACTCACGGCGTCAAATTCCGAGACGGCATTGAAGTGAGCAACACCATTCAACACGCCGCCTGACAGGCCGTCACCCAAAATCGGGCGTAGCTCCCGAGACAGCGGTGTGCGTTCAATCAATCAGTTGCACAAGGACAAGGCACAACCTTTAATGAGAAATACGACCTGAAGGAACAGACCAAGCATGCTCATCCCCGATCATGAAACCGCAGTGGACTTCTTGAACTATGCAGCGATCGCAGAGACAGTCGTCGCATTTCTGAGCGAGAACCGTGAGAGGGCGATGACGATCGGCATTCATGGGGATTGGGGTGCTGGGAAATCGAGCGTTCTCAAGATGATCGAGAGCGAGCTCGCCGGTGACGACGACGTTGCGGTGCTGTGGTTCAACGGTTGGGCGTTCCAGGGGTTTGATGATGCAAAGACCGTGCTGATCGAAGCGACAATCACGGAACTTTGCCGACGGCGCTCGACAACGGGGAAAGTCAAAGAACTGGGAGCGAAGCTCATCCGCCGCGTCGATTGGCTGAAGCTGGCCCGCCGCGGTGCCGGGCTCGCCTTCACGGTCGGCACAGGGATTCCATCGCCGGATATGATCGACGCCGCCACGCGCGGGCTCCAGACGGCGGCCGAGAATGTCAAGGACTGGACGCCGGAGCAGATGGAAGTGCATCTCAGCGAAGCCAAATCGTTTTTGCGCCCCGCTGAAGGGCAAAGCATCCCTAAAGTCATTCACGACTTTCGTATTGAGTTTGAAAAGCTGCTCAAAGAAGCGAAGATCAAGCAGCTTATCGTTCTAATCGATGATCTTGACAGGTGCTTGCCAGCCACTGCGATCGACACGCTTGAAGCCATTCGGCTCTTTCTGTTCGTTCCGTATACAGCCTTCGTGATCGGCGCCGACGAGCAGATGATCGAGTATGCCGTTCGTCAGCATTTTCCTGACCTTCCACTTACGACAGGTCCTCTTCCGTATGTTCGGAACTATCTCGAAAAGCTCGTGCAAGTGCCATTCCGCATTCCGTCGCTCGGCATTCAGGAGACGCGCACGTACGTCACGCTCTTGCTCGTTGGAGGTCTCGTCGGCGAGGAAGATGAAGGATTCCGGGCGCTGCTCGATAAAGCACGTAACAGTCTGAACCGACCCTGGCTCGGTGCGGAGATCAAGCAAGCTGATGTCCAGGCCGTAGCCTCCACGCGAAAGGAGGAATTGGTAGCCGTCTATGTGTTGGCGCAGCAAATCGGCCCAATCCTCGCGGAAGGCACCAAAGGTAACCCGAGACAAGTTAAGCGGTTCCTGAATGCTCTGCTGGTCCGACAAGCAATCGCATCAGCTAGAGGCTTTGGCAACGATGTTAATCAAGCTGTCCTCGGAAAACTTATGCTTGCTGAGCGCTTCCTCTCGGATCTTTATGAGCACATCGCCGGGAAGGCGATGCAGAGTAAGGACGGAAAAGTTCCGGAGATCAAACTCCTAGAAGATCGTGTTCGGAAGACTAAGAGCAAAAAAGCGAAAGCACGAAGCAGAGAGAAGGCCTTAGAGCCGGTCGACGAGATTGAAGAAGATGTTCAGAAGTGGCTTGAACAAGACTGGGTAAGACGCTGGCTTCTAATTAATCCACTACTTGGCGAGACCGATCTTAGGCCCTATGTCTTTGTTGCCCAAGATAAGCGCACCATGAGGATCGCAGCACCCACAGACAGGCTCGATGATCTGATCGAAAAGCTCAGTGCGTCAAAGCTTGCCGTGCGATCTGTCGAAGCAGAAGTGAAGGCGCTCACGCCAGCTGAGGCAGAGCAAGTGTTTGCTGCACTGCACGAACGTGTTGTGCGCTTTGGTAGCTACAAAACTGAGCCACCAGGGTTTGAGGGTATGAGTGTAGTTGCAAAGCACCACGCTCGCTTCCAATTCGAGATCCTCACGCTCTTGAGGAGCATCGATTCAAAGGAGCTTGGCATCTGGGTGGTGAAAGGGTGGAACGAGATCATCACTGATGATGGCGCCAAGAACCAGCTCATAGAACTCTTAAACCGGTGGGCTAAACTGGACGGAGACGCGAAGCTCGGCACTGCAGCTGGCCAAGCGTTGAGCGGGCTCCACCGGAGGAAAGGCTGATGGGTACTTCGGGACGATCAGGCGGAGCTGGCTCCAACACTTCACTTGTCCCGACATTTCTGGATGAGCTCCCTGCAGGACCATTGCCCTGCGGCGACGACCAGAGCGCGAGTCCCAATGGCCCGCAAGAGGATCAGATGGAAAACTCGCCTCCTTCACAAAGGCCCGCAATTCAACCGCCGCCCCTTTCGGCGCGCTTTCAGAGCGCCCGACGCAACTTCTCGGGCTTTGCGCGTTCGGGCGGTAATGACAGCGGAGCCGTTCGGCGAGCCGTAAGGGACTATGTGCGCTCGGGCACGCGAGGCGGATCGAACGCTACCAGTAGATTGGGCGCTGCGCGCAGGGCTGCAAGTGGCGCTTTGGGGGTGTTTCGAGGTCTGCAGCGTGATGGCGTTGAAGCAACTCTTCGCCGTCTCAATTTGGTCCGTCTCATCGGCCGGAGTGCCGAGGAAATATTCTCTGGACTGACAGACATCATCTGTCCAGACGGTGGCTCGATCGATGAAGGAATCGCCCGTGACGCTTGGATAGAGACTGTTGTTGATCTGGATGTGCTTGGTATCTCCGATCTCAACGATATAAATGCAGACCAGATGCAGGATTTCTTCCTTGCTTTTGTGACCCATGCGATCGAGGGAAGGCTTTTCCAGGATATTGGCACCAATGGCCTAAAGTACGCACCTGATTTAGCCGCAATCGAAGCATTCGAGCGACAGCTTAGGGACTATATCCGGCGCGCAGTGAGAGATTCGTTCTCATCCGATCTTCAAGATCTCGCCAGTCTCTCTGATCAGCGGATCATGGAGATCGTCGATCGCACGTACCGCGAGGCCTGGGAGTTGCTTGAATTGTTGGGAGATACGGAAGCATGAGGCGCCACAGCATCATCGCTCGGCTCGACCCGACAGACAAAATCGCAGTGAAGCTCCACGAGCCTCATTCGATCACAACGGAGATTCGCTACATCGACGGCCATCACCAATTGGGTTATGGCCTTGGGCAACTTATAGAGCAGTTGGCACGGCGTGGCGTGTTCACGTCAGATGCTGCCGTAGATCTTGCTCTACTCGCAGCCACCGTCACCGCGGCGGACACACGCATCTCCCGCGAAACGGAATCGCAAGACAGCTGGACGAGAGAGATTGATCTCTATATGCCGGTACTCGATCCTACAATGTGGACGGCTTCGAGCCGCCTCATCGAGCGTATGCTGAACTTCCTCACCGGAGATCGTTGGCGCGTCTTCTTTCGGGATCGATGGCAGGGTTGTCGCAAGATCGTAAATCGGCCCCCTGAGCTAATCAGTTCGCCGTTTGATTGTGTGTGCCTCTTCTCAGGTGGCCTTGACTCCTACGTCGGCGCGATCGACTTGCTCTCTGCGAACAAGAAGCCACTTTTTGTCAGCCACTATTGGGAACCCAGCACTAGCACACAGGAGCTGTGTGCGCAAAGGATCGGAAGCGTGTATGGGGACATGGCAGGAAAGCATGTGCGTGCGCGAATTGGATTCCCGGACGACTTGGTAACCGGATCTGCACCTGAGAAATCGCAGCGTGGCCGCTCGTTCTTGTTCTTCGCGATGGCTGCGCTGGCGGCGGATGGGCTCACAGGGGCCCCAATCATTTACATACCGGAGAACGGATTGATCTCACTCAACGTACCACTTGACCCGCTGCGCGTAGGCGCCTGGAGCACGCGCACCACCCATCCCTTCTACATGGCGCGGTGGGACGAGCTAAATTCTAGGATCGGTTTCAATGCCTCATTTGAGAACCCTTACCGGTTCCAGACCAAAGGCGAGATGCTTGATGGGTGCGCCAACCAGAACTTGGTGCGGCGGCATGCTCACGAGACTATATCATGCTCGTCCGTGACTAAAGGGCGATGGAAGGGACTTAGAATGGGCCACTGCGGTTACTGCGTGCCGTGTCTGATCAGGCGGGCTGCGTTCCAAAGGGCCTTCGGAACTGATCCAACAGACTACCCGGCCATGCCCGATCTTACAGCCGATCGGATTAACGCCAGAGCTGCCGAGGGCGAACACATAAGATCATTCCAAATGATGGCGCGCCGCCTCGCTCAGAAGCCCGCCCTGGCGCGTCTCCTAGTTTACAAGTCAGGCCCGCTGCCGGACTATGATGGTACCGACATCGTAGCCTATGCCGAAGTGTTCCGGCGTGGCATAGAGGAAGTCGATGCGATCGTGCACGAGTGCATTGTGGAGCCGTCATGAAGCTGGGTCGCGGCGAGGCGATAAGGGGTTTCGATTTCCACTGCCACTTGGATCTTCAAGCAGATCCGATTGCAACCATTAGCCAGTGTGAGAGAGATCGAATCATAACTCTCGCTGTGACAACGACACCGAGGGCCTGGCCACAAAACACCAGGTGGGCAAAGGCATCCGCCTACATTCTCACTGCGCCGGGCTTGCATCCGGAGCTCGTCGGCGAGCGCGCGCATGAGATCGGTCTCTTAGAACATCAGATTGGAAAAAGCCGAGTAGTGGGAGAGATCGGCCTGGACGGAAGCCCGCAATACCAGGCGTTCTGGACGAAGCAGATCGAGGTCTTTAGGCGCGCGCTCCGCTGCGCCCAAAGCCACGGCGGTCGGATTGCGAGCATTCACAGCCGGAGGGCTGCGGCAGAGACGGTTGGACAAATTCAGGAGCATACATCGCCCGATCAAACCCTGTGCATTCTCCATTGGTACTCAGGCTCAATAAAGGTTGCAACTGAAGCCTCCGAGTTCGGCTGCTATTTCTCGATTAATCATAGGATGCTAGCATCCGATCGTGGACGTGCTCTTGCCCGCAGCCTTCCCTTAAATCGGCTTCTCACAGAAACTGATTCTCCTTTCACTAGTCAGGTAGGTAGAGTGTCCCGACCAGTTGATGTTGTGTCTACGGTTGAGACATTGGCTAGAGTCCGAGGCATGAAGCCGCATGTAATTGAGGATTACATAAGAGAAAGCGCCAGGGAAGTACTAAGCTTCTGCGGTTTTAGTGTTTAGATCCTAAAGTTTTCAGATATTATTGTAGTAAAAGTGTTTGTTTATCGAAGTTATTGGAGGAAATAAGTAACATGGCGGCCTGTCCATATTAGGACTGATAATCATGCAATTCGCGCACAAGATTTATGGCGCGCTGTCGAAGGTTTACTGAGCTAACTTCGATAATTACCTTAATGGTTATTTTGAGGGGATCGGAGAGGTTCTCCGCGTGAATTGTGCATTCAAGAGCGCCTTGCACTACGTTGGTCTCGTTACTGAAGTAGATTTCTCCAGAGAACATCTCAGGCTGGAGGTTATGGCGCCATTGCTCACATTCGAAACTGAATGATGAAACAGGTATTGTCGGACGCTCGGGCTTGTAGTAAAAGGAGTTTGGGTCCCGTCTAAAGCTCGGCACTTTAGGCAAGACAAGACCCGATCTGTAGTCGCTACCACGAAGGATTCCATGTGGGTCGACCGCCTGTTGTACCCCTTTGAGGTAATCATGTGGGTCAACACGGGGAGCTATGCATCCGCCAAAACTTGTAATCCACTCGCCCAAGGGCGGTTTGGGCGGCACAGGCAGTCCTATTCTTCGTCGCGCGCGTGTGCCTTGTGTTTCTTTATCAGCGTCCCCGTCGTTTCGAGGCTCCGGCGCACAAACCTCGAAGTCACCCTTGGCTGTAAGCGTGACAAGGACGTCTTTTCCCGGCCGGCTACCACTATTGATGGCTGCAAACCGGAAAGTCGGCGGTCCCGCTTCGTGCTGCATTAGATTGTGAAGATCCCTGAGCAGCTTATCGCATTGTTGAATCCAATTGGGATAGCTCTCATCCGTATACATGACGATTTCTTCGTCCGAAGCCGGTACGAAGACCTCCTTCATACCTGGAATCGAGATCGTGGATGTAACATCTCTTTCAATGCGTTCTCTCGGTCCAAAAGCTGTCGTTATAGGGAACTCTTCTTTTATTTGTGCGATTAAATCAACTACCTCATCTTCCGTTAAGGGGTTATATAGTCGATGCTCAAATTCAAGCGACTCTACTTCTATGAAATTGTGATCTAAGCAGAAGATTTTGAACTCTGGCTCTGCTTTTCTAAGCCGAGCCAGCTCAGACTCCAGCCGCCGCTTGTTGCGCTCCGCTTCGTTGCTCTCTGGCTGGACCAGCCAGGAATCAGGAACAGCTTCGAAGGGCAGCGAGAGCATCTTGGCAGTCGCCATTGGACCGGAGTCATGAGTGAGCAGCCGCGCATCATCGTGTGGGTGCGCTTCACGGTAAGCATGTAGACAACCGACGATCTCATCGTCTACCTTGCTATAGTCGAGCCGATCCCGAAGTTCAGCCGATGCCATGTATGATGGTTCCACCCGAAGTTTGACCGGTGGTGCTGCTTCATGGACTAACTTGTATCCATTATCAGCGATAATGATGTCTTTGAACATGGAGGCTGCTTGCCGCGATCGCTTGCCAATGCGGTCGTTTCCTCGGTTCTTCTGCTTATCAATCTCCCTCTGGACAGGACGGCAGACAATGACATGCACTTCATCAAACGTGCTCCACGCCGACCAGTTAATCTGTTCTAACGGAAGACACTGGATGAAGACATTAGTGTCTACAAATAGGTAGATGTTTGCCATTTACGCCTCCATACTATGTGTTGTCCAAAAAGATCGATTGAACGCGCACGCACTTCCGATCCTTTCTTTATAGAGACAATGCTTAATCATTTGCAAGTTCCGTTGATTGGGTGACCGGGTTGTGCACGCCTGGTCACCCTGGCTCCTTTTCAGGAGTGTCGATCAGGTCCTAATCGGCAGTCCAGCCTCGTCTTGAGCCAGTCCAGCACTTCGTCCTCGACCCATCCCTCTCTGTTTGGGCCGAGCTGTATCCGTTTGCGGAGTTTGCCGGCCTTCTCCAGCCGTGCGACGTTTAGTGGCGAGTACATGACCAACTCCTTCAGCTGGTGCTTTCAATGTATCCTAATCCCGATGCCTCCAGAAGAGGCAGCATCGGAATGCCCTGATGGGGACGAGCTTACGGGGAGCGGCGAGGCTAGGAGTGTTGCAAGAGCTTTGCAACATACGCTTCGTAGGTTGCCAGTGCATCCTCCATCTCTCGCGCGAAAGTGTATCTGTTGTAGATAGCGGCGACGCCGGAGATCGTCCCGGACTTATGGTTGAGGATGCGCTCCGTCACGTGAAGTGGCACGCCGAGCATCGCCATCGTCGATGAGAAGGTGCGCCGGAGGTCATGGAGAGTGTACGGCGCGATGTCCATCGGTTTGTTGAACTCCGCTGCGGCTTTGCTGAACGCGCTGAACGGAACCGGCTTCGTGTTTTCGAAGAGGAAGTGCTTGCTGCGTTTGCCGCGCTCTTGCTCCTCGTCCGTCATGGGAATGCTCTCGATCACGGCCCGTGCCATCGGCAGGAGCGGGATCTTGTGGTCGCTGCGGTTCTTGGTGTCCGGGAATTGGAGGGTCTCTCCGACACGGTCCCAAGTGAGGTAGGTTATCTCGGCACGGCGCTGGCCGGTGAGGATGAGGAGCCTCACGATGTGGCCATAGGGAAAGCCGTACGCCTCGGCATGCATGTAGACTTTGCGTAGCTCGTCCTCGCTCAGCACGCGATCGCGGTGGCGCTTAGGATTGGGCTTCTTCTCGCCCTGCAGCGGATGGCGGTCAATGAGCTCGTTCCTGAGCGCCCAGTTGAAGAAGGTGAAGATCGTATCGAAGGTGTGGTTCTGGTGTACGGGCTGGTTGGAGAGCGTGTGGAGCTTGGTCAGGATGTCGCGACGGGTGACCTCCTGAATGGGCTTTTGGAAGCCGTAGAACTTCAGGCGCCGGCGATAGTCGGTGATGGTTTTGGGCTTGAGCGTGTGGGCGCATTCCTCTAGGAAGCGCTCACAGGCCTCAGAGTAGCCCAGACGGGCCAAATGAGGCTGCGATGGGGACAAGCTAGCGATGAAGGCAAGCGCGTCCCGTCGGGCGGTCTTCAGCGTGAGTGTTGGGTACCTGCCAAGCGTCTTGAGGCGGCGGCTTTCGCCGTACATGACGACGAATGATTTGGAGCGTTGGGAGATACGGATGCCAAAGCCCGGGAGCTGGTCGTCGAAGACGGTGTACTGCCCTGCCTCGCGGGGTTTGAGCTTCTGGATGCTCAGGTCGGTTAGTCGCATCTTAGTCTCAGGAATCGCGTGCGTATGGGTGGTTTTCAGTGGTGCAGTATGTGCAGGGTCTAGCAGAGAACTGATTGAAAGGCCAGTGTTTTAGGTACCCTATGTTCAGTGTTGGGGCGTGGCCAAGTGGTAAGGCAGCGGGTTTTGGTCTCGCGATCCCAGGTTCGAATCCTGGCGCCCCAGCCATTCTTCGAAACTCCCGAGGGAGCGGAACCCCGATCGTTCGCGAGGCCCGCGCACCCTCAATGTCGGCGTAGCCCTGCGCTACGTCAGGCCGCCGGTTTGATGTTCTGGTTGAAGCGGAAGAGGTTCTCGGGGTCGTACTTGGCCTTGATCTCCGCCAGGCGGGCGTAGTTCCGGCCGTAGCTCGCCTTGACCAAGGCCTCGTTGTCCTCGCCGTGGCCGGCGAAGTTGAGGTAGAGGCGGCCGGCCTGGGAGTAGGGCCGCATGCGCTCCCACAAGCCCCGGGTCCAGGCCAGGTTGGCCGCGTCGTCGGCCGGGTCGCTCCAGACCGAATCGATCGAGAACATCCAGGGCATGGAGCGGTCGCCGAAGCCTGTGGCCTCTGCCGGGACCTCGGCCGTGGCGCCGCCGAAGTTCCAGATCGAGGCCAAGGTGTTGGGTGACGGCGCGGTCGCCGTTCCGGCCAGGATCTTTTCGATCACGGCGTCGGAAAGGCCCGCCAGATAGTGGCATTTCCAATAGCAGCGGTACTGGTTGAAGGGCATCAGCGTGTCGAAGAGCTGCTGCACCTCGCAGTAGGGCATCTGGCCGGAGAAGTCGGTGACTAGCTCGCCCTGCTCGCGCAAGGGGGCCAGGAGGCGCTCGCCTGCATCGGCCTCGCCGGCATAGACCGCGGCGACGGTGTAGCAGCGCTGGCCCCAGTACTCCTCAGGGAAGTCCTCGCTTTCGGGGATGGTGGAGAACTCCACCAGAGAGCCGACGTCGCCATGCTTGTCGGCCAGGAAGTCGCGCCAGAAGCGGATCGGCCCGGAGCCGGCGGAAAGCGGATAGATGGGGGCCGCGAACATCACCGTCGGGCCCACCGGATGGAGCGCGAACTCGAAGCTGACGACGACGCCGAAGTTGCCGCCGCCTCCGCGCAAGCCCCAGAAAAGATCCGGGTTCTCGTCTGGGCTGGCGGTCAAAAGCCGGCCGTCGGCCGTCACCACCTCGGCCGAGAGGAGATTGTCGATCGAGAGCCCGTAGCGGCTGCGCAGCCAGCCGATGCCGCCCGAGAGGGTCAGGCCGGCAATCCCGGTATCCGAGATCAGGCCACCCGGGGTGGCCAGCCCATGGACTTGGCTTTCCTTGTCGAGATCTCCCCAGGTGCAGCCGCCCTCGACCTTGGCGCGCCGGGCGTCGGGATCGACCTGGACGGCGCGCATGAGCGAGAGGTCGAGCATCACGCCGCCGTCGCATACCGCATGGCCGGCGACGTTGTGGCCGCCGCCTCTGATCGAGATCGGCAAGCCCTTGGCCCTTGCCAGGTCAACGGCAGCCACGACATCGGCGGCACCCTTGGCGCGCACGATCACCGCCGGCCGCCGGTCGATCATCGCATTCCAGACGGCCCGCGCTTCGTCGTAACCCGCTTCGCCGGGAAGCAGGGCCTCGCCCTTGAGCAGGCCTCTGAGGCTCTCGACCGCGGCCTCGATGCTTTCGCTGGTTACGTCCATAAGCATTTCATAACACTCCTCTGCCTTGCTTGGCTCGCATTTGATTCTGCCCATGCCGCCCACGTTGGTGAGTGGCGGATCAGTCAGGAAAGGGTCATATCGGACAGCTCTATGCCCCTATGGTTGAGAGAAGAGGAAGTCGGTCGCGGTCAATTGGTCGGCTTGGGTGATTGCGACCAGGTTGATCTCGAAGTTGGCTGTGCCGTCACCGTCAACATCCACCTCCAGTCGCTTACTGGCCTCGTCGAAGCGGACCTGGGGGTCGGTGCCGTCAAAGGTGGCGCCGGCGATCCACAGCCCGTTTGCGCCGGAGATCTGCAGCTGGATCACGTCATTGGAACCCGGTGCGGTCGCTCCGGAGGTGAAGTCGGCGATCCGGGCCTCCAATCCGCTGGCGGAGGCATCGAAGGCGAAGGTATCCTGCCCCTTGCCGCCAGTCAGGCGGTCGTTACCCTCGCCGCCGGCCAGAGTATCGTCCCCGGCGCCGCCGTAGAGGAGATCTTCACCCGGGCCTCCAGAAAGGCGATCAGTGCCACCGTCACCATAGAGGTAGTCGTTGCCGGTCTCACCATGGGCCCTGTCGGCCCCCGCACCGCCGAAGAGACTGTCGTCTTGGGCGCCGCCTGAAAGGTCGTCGTCACCCTTCTGGCCGCGCAAGATGTCGGCCGAACCACTCGACCGCATGAAATCGTTGCCGCCGCCACCACGCAGGTCGTCGGATCCGGCTCCACCGAAAAGGAAATCCTCTCCGGCGTTGCCTTGCATGGTGTCGTCGCCATCGGCGCCGTCCAGCGCGTCGCCGCCGCCTCCGCCGACGATGAAGTCGCCCTGCGTACCGCCGAAGATCTGATCGATCCCGTCTTGGCCGAAGATCCTGTCGGCGCCGCTTTGGCCATAGAGGTAGTCGCTCGCGGCTCCGCCACGGAGCGTGTCGTCGCCACGATAGCCGAAGAAGGTATCCTCGCCGCTCTGCCCGGCAAGAGTATCGTCGACGACACCGCCTGTTGCGAAGTCTCCTCCGGATCCACCCCTGAAGGTGTCCTCGCCAAAGAGCCCGTAGAAGTAGTCGTTGCCATCGCCGCCAAACGCGATGCCCAAGCCATAGCTGCTATGGATACTATCCGAGCCGCTGTCCCCATAGAGAGTGTCGTCTCCACTACCGCCGAGTAGAGTATCGTCGCCGTCGCGACCCCGGACCTTGTCATTCCCGGACCAGGTGTAGATGATGTCATCGAGATTGCCGCCGTAGAGCGTCTCGGTGAGGGTTGTTCCAAAAATCCACGCCATTGTCTGTTTCTCCTTGCTGCAGCGTGTGCGCGCTCTGCTTAAGAGAAGAGAAAGTCGCTCGCGGTCAGCTGGTCGACCGAGATGATGCCGGGTAGGTAGAAATCGAAGTCGAGCGTCCCGTCGCCATTGTTATCGACCTCAATTCGCTCTTTGGAGTCGCTCAGCCGGGCTTGCGGCCCGGAGCCGTCGAAGCTGGCGTCGGCTATCCAAAGGCCGTTGCCGCCGGATACCTGAAACTGGATAAGGTCTCCTGCACCCGCTTCGGCCAGGTTGAAGGCGAAGTCGATGATGACGCCCTCGCGGCCGCTTGAGAGGTAATTGAAGAAGAAGGTATCCTGGCCCTTGCCACCGCTCAGCAAATCGTAGTCGTCGCCGCCGTCCAAGACATCGTCACCGGCGCCGCCGTCCAGAGTGTCTTGACCCGGCCCACCGAGCAAGCTGTCCGCGCCGCCATCCCCATGGATCACGTCGTCATCGTTTTCGCCGTTGGCAAAATCACTATCGGCTCCGCCATAGAGAGTGTCGTCCTGGTCGCCGCCATAGAGCGAGTCCTCGCCATTCTGGCCACGTGCCACGTCTGCCGCTTGCTGGCCATGAAGTGCATCGTTGCTGCCGCCCCCACGAAGATCGTCGGAGCCGGACTGACCGATCAAAAAGTCGATACCTGCGTTGCCCTGTAGCGCGTCATTGCCGTCGCGGCCAAAGAGGATGTCATCGCCGTCACCGCCTATGATGGCATCGTCTCCGGTCTCTCCGGATAAATTGTCGTCTCCGCCGTCTCCATAGAGGCTATCGGGGTCGCTGCCACCGTTGAGATTGTCGTTCCCGTCTCCTCCTCGCAGCGTATCGGCGCCGCTATCGCCAGAGAGAAAATCGTCACCGCTTTGCCCGAAGAGAGTGTCTGCATAGCGTTCGCCTAACCCGAAGTCCCGTCCGGAACCCCCGCTGAACAGGTCCGATCCTTCGCCGCCGTAGAATGTATCGCTACCATCTCCGCCGTTGGCCGTGTCGCTACCGGTGCCGCCATAGATCAGGTCATCACCAGACGCACCGGTCATGGTATCGGTGTCGTCTCCACCGTCGAGGTAATCGTCGCCATCTCCGCCTGCTATGAAGTCGTTGTGAGTATCGCCAGAAAGGCTGTCGTCGCCTCCCTGACCGTAAAGGAAGTCGCCGTTGTGGCTGCCAACCAGGGTGTCCACGCCGGCTCCACCGCGGAGGGTGTCGCTGCCGGATTCACCGAAGAGTAGGTCTACTCCATCCTGTCCGCGAAGGACGTCGTCGCCGCTACCTCCGTAGCCGGTGTCATCACCGCCCCCGCCTCGAAAGTCGTCATCACCGTCGTGCGCTCGAAAGATATCGTTGCCTGCACCACCAAATCCCTTGTCCGCACCGTCGTCGCCAGAGAAGAGGTCATTGCCGGACCCTCCGTAGAGTATATCCTCGCCAAGAGACCCATCGAGAAGGTCGTTACCAGAATTGCCGAACAGAATGTCGTCGCCACTGGCGCCATAGACGCGATCGCCACCTTCGCGTCCGGCGACGCGATCGTCGCCTGAGTACGCAAAGATCCAATCATTCAGAACTCCCCCGAACACTGTTTCGGTGATGGGATCGCCAATAATGGTTGCCATCTTGGTCGTCTCCTTGCTTCACTCGGATTTTGACTTGCTTCTTTCGCCCGATGCCGGGCACTATGGTGCTGCTCGAGCAGTCAACTGCGTCCCACTCCTGACTTCTCTTAGTCGTCACGTGCCTTGACGCGTTCATCCATATGGGCCTGCTGGGTCACGCTCTTGAGTGGCGGATCGGTCAGGAACGTGGCATATTGGACAGCAACTGCTAGCCAGGTGAGGATTGAATGACCGAAGAAGCCAAACCTAACGTCCTGCTGTTGGCATCGGCGGAGACTTCGCCTTCGGTGCTCTATGGTCTTTACGATGTGCTCTATTCGGTCGGTGCCGTCTTTGCGGACATGACCTATGGCGTGCCGGGACCGGAAGCCTTGGATGTCCGCATCGTGGCAGCCGATGCGGAGCCATTCCGTTGCCTGGGCAACGTACGGGTGGAACCGCACGCCGGCATCGATGAGATCGAGCGCGCCGATGTGGTGATCGTCTGCGACATGTACACGCCGATCTACGAGGCGCCGCGCGATCGCTATCTGCGCGAAATAGCCTGGCTGAAGCGGATGCGCGACGGAGGCGCCCTAATTGCCGCGGTCTGCTCAGGCTCGCTGGTGCTTGCCGAAGCCGGAATGCTGGACTGCCAGGAAGCCACGGTCCACTGGGCCTATCGCGATCTCTTCCGGCGCTGCTATCCCGAGGTCAAGGTTCGCAGCGCCTCGGCCCTTTGCCTGACTGCGGAGAAGGACGGGGTCATCACGGCCGGCGGGGTAACTGCCTGGCAGGACCTGGCGCTCCATTTGATCGCCAAGCTTTGCGGCCAGCAGCAGGCCGTGCATACGGCCAAGGTCTTCCTGTTGTCGGGGCACGAGGAGGGCCAGCTTCCCTATGCGGCCATGGGCAGACGGGTGGACACCACCGACGCCGTGGTCAGTGACTGCCAGAGTTGGATCGCGATGAACTACGACGTCGACAATCCGGTTCAGCGTATGATCGAACGCTCGGGACTGAATCCGCGCACCTTTTCCAGGCGCTTTCGGGCGGCAACGGGCTATCAGCCGATCGAGTACGTCCAGGCGCTCAGGATCGAGGAGGCCAAGCAGATGCTGGAAACCGGCGAGGGCAGCATCGACGAAATCGGGCAGACGATCGGCTACGAGGATCCGGCCTCCTTCCGCCGGCTGTTCAAGCGCCTCGCCGGCCTCACGCCCGCCGCCTATCGCAAGAAGTTCAGCAGCGTCGCCGCTGCCGCGCAATGAGGGCCGAGGGGAGTCTGGCTCTCTTCCTTTGCCCGAGTGGGCTGAGAGCTCAAGAGAAGAGGAAGTCTGTTGCCGTCAACTGATCGGCCGTTCCGATAGAGGTGAGCCGGAACTGGAAGTCGGTGGTGCCGTCACCGTCGGAGTCTACTTCCAGGAGATCGCTGTCGTCGTCGAAGCGAGCTTGCGGCCCTGAGCCGTCGAAAGCGGCGCCCCCGACCCACAGGCCGTTGCTGCCGGATACCAGCAGCTCAAGGAGATCACTCGGCCCAGCTGCATTGACCTCGGAATTGAAATCGGTGATGACGGCCTCCAGTCCGCTGGCGAGCTCGTGAAAGGAGAAAGTGTCCTGACCCTTGCCGCCGGTCAGGGTATCGAAACCGCCGCCGCCGAACAGAACGTCGTCGCCGGCACCGCCATACAAGGCATCATCGCCTCCATCTCCTCGTAAGCTGTCGGCGCCGCCGTCACCGAAGACAAAGTCGTCGCCTGTCCCACCTCTGACGAGGTCGGCGTCGGCGCCGCCATAAGCGTTGTCATCGTGTTCGTTCCCATAAACGAAATCTTCGCCATTCTGACCGCGCAGTAGGTCGCGGCTATCGTTGCCCCACAAAGTATCGTCTCCGGCACCGCCACTAAGGCTGTCCGAGCCGCTACTGCCGGTGATGATATCGACATCGGCGTTCCCGTTGACAGTATCGTCACCGCTAAGGCCATGCAGATTGTCGATACCGCCGCCACCAAAGATGAGGTCGTTCTGTTCGCCGCCGTGGATACTGTCGTTTCCGGCTTGACCGAACAGGCTGTCGGCACCGCTCTCGCCGAAGAGTCTGTCAAGGCCCGAACCGCCGCGGATCGTATCCGCACCCTGTCCGCCGGAAAGCCGGTCACTGCCACTGCGTCCTAGAAGGAAATCTGCATCCAGGCCGCCATATGCAGTGTCATCGCCGACGCCGGCACGGAGCAGGTCGCTGGCCGCGTCTCCGAAGAGTGTGTCGTCGCCGTCGCCACCAAACGCAGTGTCATGGTCGTCTCCACCATAAAGGAGATCATTGGCCGATCCGCCGAAAAGGCTGTCGTCTCCGCTATCGCCGTAGACGGTATCATGGTCGTCGAAGGTCTTTACGAAATCGTCTCCCGAGTAGGCAAAGACCAGGTCATAGAAGTCGCCACCGAGCAGAGTCTCTGTAAAGGGAAAGCCGAAGATGAGTGCCATTGTCTTGCGCTCCTTGCTGGAAGTAGAGGCCGCCTCTGATCAAGAGAAGAGGAAGTCGGTCGCCGTCAGCTGATCGGGCGAGGTGATGCCGGTAAGCGCGATCTTGAAGTTGGCGACACCGTTGCCGTTGGAGTCCACCTCTAGCTCGCCGCTGGCGGCTTCGAAGCGGACCCGAGGGTCCGCACCGTCAAAGCCCGCCTCGCCGATCCAGAGCCCATTAACGCCGGAGACCTGGAGTGCAATCAGATCCGCGTGGCCGGCTGCCTCTACATTTGAGGTGAAGTCCGTGACCTTGGCGGTCAAGAAAACTTCAGGCATTTCGAAGGAAAAAGTGTCCTGCCCTTTCCCGCCGGTCAGAGTGTCACTTTGGTCTCCGCCGGCGATTGTGTCATCGCCGGCTCCCCCATAGAGTCTATCATCGCCTGATAGTCCTTCCAGGACATCGGCCCCGCCATCGCCGTAGACGCGGTCGTCACCAGCCTCTCCTTGGCCGAGATCGGCGTCGGCACCACCGAACAGGGTGTCATCCTGCTCCCCACCAAATGCCGTGTCGCTCCCGTTTTGGCCGCGAAGAATATCATTGGAAGATCCGCCCTGAATAAAGTCGTCACCATCGCCGCCTCGGATGTCGTCGGCCCCATCCCCATCTAGTGCGGCATCATCACCCATCAGGCTGTCATTGCCGGCGTTGCCTTGAAGGGTGTCTGAGCCCTCTCCTCCCTCGATCCTGTCGTGGCCTCCGCCACCTGAAATAAAGTCGTTCTGCGTGTTGCCGTCGATGCTGTCATTTCCACCCTGTCCGAATAGGGAGTCGTTCCCGCTGCCACCGTGGAGAAGGTCGATGCCGGCTCCTCCCCGGAGCGTGTCGACACCCTGATCTCCAAAGAGGGCATCGCCTCCGTTCTGTCCTAGGAGCGTGTCGGAATCGGCACCGCCTCGAGCATAGTCGTAGCCCTCACCGCCGCGAAAGACATCTGCACCGTCGTTGCCCAAGAAGCTGTCGCCGCCGTCTCCGCCAAATCCCAGATCATAGCCGATGCCACCGAAAAGACTGTCGTCGCCACTATCGCCGAAAAGAAGGTCGTTCCCACTGGCTCCATAGAGAATATCGCTGTCGTCTCGGCCTCTCACACGGTCGTCGCCTGAGTAGGCGAAGATCACGTCATAGAGATCGCTACCGTCAAGCGACTCGGAAAAGGGGTAGCCGAACACCAAAGCCATTGCTCATCCTCCTTGCGCGAAGACAGGCCGTGCTGCCTGGCGCATCTCTCGATGCCTAGACGAAAAGAAAGTCGCTCGCCGTCAGCTGATCCGCGGCAGCTTTACCGGAGAGGCTAAGTGCAAAGTCGCTGCTGCCGTCTCCGTCTCGATCGACGTCCAGCTGGCCGCCAGAGGTGTCGAAGCGGACTTGCGGGCCGGAGCCGTCGAAGGTTGCCTCGCCGATCCACTCTCCTTGAGCGCCCGACATATGAAGCTGGAGGCGATCGCTGTTGCCTGCTGTGGACAGCGCACCGACAAAGTCCGTGACTTCGGCAGTGAAGCCGCTGGCTTCGATGCCGAAACAGAAGGTGTCTTGACCCTTGTCGCCGGTCAAGGTGTCGTTGCCAAAACCCCCGGAAAGTATGTCATCGCCGGCGCCCCCAAACAGCGCGTCGTCACCGGAATTGCCTGCAAGCCTGTCAGCACCGCCGTCGCCGTAGACATGATCATCGCCACTGCGGCCGGCGACAAAGTCCCCGTCTGCGCCACCGAATGCGCTGTCGTCGTGGTCACCTCCGTCCAGAGAGTCGTCACCTACTTGGCCGCGCAGCAGGTCCTCCCCAGCGTTACCTAACAGGAAGTCGCTGCCATTGCCGCCCAGAAGGTCATCAAGGCCAGATCCACCAATGAGGCCGTCTGTACCGCCATTGCCTAGTATGCGATCATCACCATCGACGCCAAAGAGCTCGTCAGTCCCGCCACCGCCAACCAATAGATCGCCTTGAATGCCGCCGAACGCGATGTCGTCGCCACCTTGACCGAAAATGCTGTCGACCCCGCTACCGCCGTAAATCCGGTCTCTCTCGAGGCCGCCGCGCAGCGTGTCGGCACCGTGGCCGCCGGTGAGTGTGTCCTCGCCGTCTTGGCCGAGAAGAACGTCCGAGTCCTCGTCGCCGCTCAAGGTGTCGACGCCAGACCCGCCTCTAAGGAGGTCTGCAGAAAGACCGCCTACGAGGATGTCGTCTCCATCTCCGCCGAAGCCCGTATCATAGCCGATGCCACCTTCTGCCCTGTCGTCGTCCGGTCCACCGAACAGGACGTCATTGCCACTGGCTCCATAGAAGGTGTCCTTGCCTTCGTGACCTTTGATCAGATCGTCGCCGGAGTATGTGAAGACAGCATCTTGAAAGTCGCTGCCATAGATCGTTTCGGTTACCGGAAGACCAATGATGAGCGCCATTTCCTATTCCTCCTTGCTGAAAGGTGAGAACGCCCCTGCTCACGTGAAGAGGAAGTCGGTCGCCGTCAGCTGCGCTGCAGACGTGATGCCGGTGAGATTGATCTCGAAGTTCGCGGCGCCATCGCCGTCGGAATCCACCTGGATCAACTTGCTTTCGGGATCGATTCTCGCTTGCGGATCACCACCGTCGAAGGCTGCCTCGTCAATCCACAGGCCACTGGTGCCCGAGACCTCCAATGCGATGAGGTCGGCGCTGGTGGTTGCGGTCACGTTGGAAGTGAAGTCCAAGATGACGGCTTCCAGGCCGGCCCCCTGCGCTTCGAAGAAGAAACTGTCCTGACCTTTGCCGCCAGTCAGGCTGTCGCTGCCTTCCCCGCCATCCAGGGTGTCGTCGCCGGCACCCCCAAAAATGCTGTCATTATTGATGGCCCCGTACAAGGTGTCCGTACCGCCATCTCCACTAACAACGTCCGCGCCATCGCCGCCGTAGGACAGATCCGAATCGGCGCCTCCAAACAGGGTATCGTTGTCGCCTTCGCCCTCCAAGGTGTCGTCACCGTTCTGACCTCGAAGAAGGTCGTCAGACTGGAAGCCTTGTAGCTTGTCGTTTCCGGCGCCGCCAGAAAGGTCGTCTCTCCCGTATCCGCCGTCGAGGAGGTCCGCGCCAGCATTGCCCATAATGCGATCGTCTCCATCCATGCCATTGATATTGTCATCGCCGCCTCCGCCAACTAAGAAATCGGCTTGGGAGCCGGACCTGATAATGTCATCGCCATTCTGGCCAAATATGCTGTCCAGGCCGCTAGCGCCGAAGAGATGGTCGCTGTCCTGACCGCCACGGATCGAATCTCCCCCTGCGCCGCCGTAGAGGAAGTCGGCTCCTTGCTGTCCTAGCAAGATGTCGGAGCCAGAGCCCCCGCTCTCAACGTCGTTTCCAGACCCACCTCTCAAAATGTCTGCTGAAGCGCCCCCATAGAGGAAATCGTTCTCATCACCTCCGAATAGCGTGTCATATCCAACGTCGCCGTAGAGGTGATCATTGCCATTATCTCCAAGCAGCGTATCGTTCCCACTTCCGCCGTAAGTACGATCATCATTGTCCCTCCCTCTGACCAAGTCGTCACCAGAGTAGGCGAAGATGTTGTCGTTAGAATCACTGCCATAGAGTCTTTCGGTATAAGGGTATCCAAATATCAAGGCCATTGCTTTACTCCTACTTGCGGATCGTGACGCCTGCTGTGCTTTTGTGGCACCCGAGTGGGATAGCCTGAGTTAATCCTGTCCAACGGAACTGACTTGTCTCTTTGATTGAGTTGCCGGACAGGGTCCGATGCACTCTTGCTGTTTCCGTCGCGGGCTGATTCCTCTACCCGTCGCTGGGAGTGCTGGCGAACAGCAGATGTGTCTTGAGTTGGTTAGGTCCCACTGCCGTCAGCCGAACGTTCCTTGGCTTGCTCATGAATGCCATGAGTTCTGCTTCCCACTTTTGCTAGTTCAGCCAGGTGGTGTTTGCGTGGTGCTGTCTGGAGAGGCGGATCTGTCAGGAAAGTGGCAAATCGGACAGTAGTGGCGACTGTATGTCGTTATGATGCGCGAGGATCCAGGTGCGAGGGCCTGCCCCCTCCTTGCGATGGCCCGTCAACAAGGTCGGGCTGGCCTCAGCAGCCTGGCGAAGCTCCTCCTATCCCTCGCTGCTGGTTCTTCGTATAGTCTGGCATGATATGTGCGACTGCGACCTGTGGGTCAGGGGAGCCTACAGCGATCCGCGACGGGGCCATGGCAGGGCTCGGGACCGAAACGCTGCATCTTTAGTCGCGGGCCGATGACCCGCCAGTGACTTAGGAGAGCCGTATGAACGACAAGTTATCTATAGCCGCAGCCTCTGGCCTCTTGCGCGATGCGATGCGTGAGACGGTGAAGAGACATTCCTTGTGGTATCTGCTGCAAGCCGGCTTGATGGTCGTGGCCGGGATCTTGGCCCTCGTCTACCCCCTGTTATCTGCGGTTGCCGTCGCCGTGTTCCTTGGCTGGATCCTGATTCTCTCCGGTGTCGTGCAGGGACTCGGCTTGATCGGAGCGGCCAGGGTTCCGCATTTCTGGCTGCAGCTGGTGTCGGTGGTTCTGTCGGTGATCATTGGCTTGCTCTTTGTCCTGAACCCGACGGTCGCCGTGGAGGTGCTGATCCTGCTGTTGATCGTGTTCTTCATGGTCGAAGGCATCTCCAAGGTGATCTTCTCTCTAACGGTACGCCCCTTGCCCAACTGGTACTGGGTCTGTGCCAGCGGGCTGCTGGGGATCGTGCTGTCGATTGTGCTCCTGCTCAACCCCTCGATGGATCTGTGGGTATTGGGCCTCTTCGTCGGTTTGCAACTAATCGGCATAGGTGTCTCGCTTGGCGCCATGGCCTGGACTGTCCGCAAGCAGCGCTCGGCGGGTGGTCGCTAGGGCTTGGTGGCAGGCGCGGGTCCCCTGCCGTCTGGCGTGCGTGAGGGCTTGCAGCCCTAATGGCTTGCGGCAGTAAGGTGGGTGTGAACCGCTCCGGATAGTCCGGAGGCAGTTAAGTGTGAGTCACGCAGCTATGCCCTGCTGTAGCAGGGCATAGTATCGTTCCTCGGCTTCGGCCGGCGGGATGTTGCCGATAGGCTCCAGGAGCCGGCGCGTGTTGAACCAGTGGACCCAGTCCAGGGTCGCGAGCTCGACAGCCTCGAAACTCCGCCACGGCCCGCGCCGATGGATCACCTCGGCCTTGTAGAGGCCATTGATGGTCTCGGCCAAGGCATTGTCGTAGGAGTCTCCAACGCTGCCCACAGAGGGCTCTATGCCTGCCTCTGCCAGCCGCTCTGTGTACTTGATCGAAAGGTATTGGCTGCCTCTGTCGCTGTGGTGGACCAGGCCACTACGATGCATCGGCCGGCGCTCGTGGAGAGCCTGCTCGAGTGCATCCAAAACAAAGCCGGCCTCTGGCTTGCGGCTGACACGCCAGCCCACGATCCGCCTGGCAAAGGCGTCAATGACGAAGGCGACATAGACGAAGCCGCCCCAGGTGGCGACGTAGGTGAAATCCGACACCCAGAGCACATTGGGCGTGGGCGCCTGGAACTGGCGATTGACGTGGTCCAACGGACAGGGCACCGCCTTGTCGCTGATCGTCGTGCGCACTGCCTTGCCGCGGATCACGCCTTGCAGGCCCAAGCTTCTCATCAGCCGCGCCACGGTGCAGCGGGCAACCTTGAAGCCTTCACGGCGCAATTGTTGCCAGATCTTGCGCACCCCATAGACCGCGAAGTTCTCTTTGAAGACCCGCTCGATCTCCACCTTGAGGGTGGCATCGCGCTTCGCCCGCGCTGAGAGCCTGGTTGGATCAACTCGCTTGGCGGCATGGGCATAGTAAGTCGATGGGGCGATCGGCAGGTGCTTGCAGATCGGCTCGACCCCATAGGCCGCACGATGCTCGTCGATGAAGGCGATCATGGCTTGAACCGGCGGTCGAGCTCCGCCTGGGCGAAATAGGCCGACGCTTTGCGCAAGATCTCGTTCGCCTGCCGAAGTTCGCGAACTTCACGCTCCAGCGCCTTCAGCCGAGCCTGCTCAGCTGTCGTCGGACCCGAGCGCTGACCCTGATCGCGCTCGCTCCGGCGCACCCATCTGCGCAAGGTCTCAGCCGTACAGCCGATCTTGGCAGCGATCGACGCAATCGCTGCCCACTGCGATGGATACTCCTCGCCATGCTCCAACACCATCCGCACCGCCCGGGCGCGAACCTCTGGCGAATATCGACTACCGTGATTGCTTGTCATCGCTCCATCCTCTCAAACTCTGGAGCCTCCGACAAACCCGGCGCGGTTCAGTGATCGTCACGCCGGCGCGGGTGGATAGGGTGTCTGCGACGATTGCGCGATGGCAGCGGGTGTGATCGCGCTCGAGGCAGAGAAGGCAGGCGCGCCTGTCCGAGAGGAGTTTGGCAACTTTGGCTAACGCAGACTGGGCCGCCTCGCCCGCCAGGTGCGCCGAGAAAACGCGTTTGTAGGTCTCACCATCGCCGCGCTTTGCAGCCTCGCGGCCAGGCTTGGGGTTCCCGAGGGCGCGCAGATGCAGGTAGTCTATTCGCTTCTGCCCCAGTGCTTGCGACAGCGCGCCTTTGGAAAACTCGCGTCTCCGCGAGACCGGCGCTTCTCGAACATCGATGATAAGCTCGATGTCGTGACGCTGCAGGGTCTCCAACAGCTCACCTAGCGTGGCTCCCTCATAGCCGATTGTGTAGAGAAGCTTCGCCATGAGGTGTCTCGCCTACCCTCTGTCTTGCCGCGCCGCTTGACGGATAGCCACCCTGAATCAGCGGTGTTCTTGATCGCATTCCGGTTTGGTCGGATCAAGGGCTGCAGGCACGGCCTGCCCTCCTTTTCGCCCAACCACGAAGGCCGAATCTTTCCCGCAAAAGAGACTTGCATCCATCAGGACATAAGGATATGTTTATATCAGTAAGCGAACGAGGTGACCATTGGAAGAGCTCCTGCAAGGTTTGCGCGCGGCGGCGGAGGCGACACGGCTTCGCATCCTTGGCCTGTGCGCGCACGGCGAGCTCAGCGTCAGCGAGCTGTGCGAGGTGCTCGGACAAAGCCAGCCACGGGTCTCGCGGCACCTGAAGCTGCTGGTCGAGGCCGACCTGCTGGAACGCCGGCAGGAGGGGAGCTGGGTCTACTACCGCCTGACCGAGGGGCAGGAGAACAGCCAGCTGGCGCGCATCCTGGTCGACCTCATGCCGGACAAGGACCCCGTCCACGGGCTCGATCTGCAGCGCCTGGAGGCGATCAAGGAGGCCTGGGCGCGCAAGGCCGCCGCCTACTTCAAGCGCAACGCAGCCGACTGGGACCGTATCCGCGCCCTGCACGCCGATCAGGCCGAGATCGACCGTGCGCTCAAGGAGATCTTGCAGGAAGACCCGGTGCAGGACCTCTTGGACGTCGGCACCGGGACCGGCCACGTGCTGGAGGTGATAGGCGACCAGGTGGAGAACGCCGTCGGCATCGATCTCTCGCGCGACATGCTGCTGGTCGCCCGCGCCAACCTCTGGACCAAGGGCCTGCGCAACTGCCTGGTGCGCCAGGCCGACATGATGAAGCTGCCCTTTACCGGCGCCTGCTTCGACGCGGTGACCTTGCACATGGTGCTGCACTATGCGGATCGGCCGGCGGCGGCTCTGGCCGAGGCGGCCCGCGTGCTGCGTCCCGGCGGGCGCCTCGTCGTGGTCGACTTCGCCGAACACGACCGCAGCGAACTGCGCGAAGAGCACGCGCATCGCTGGTGCGGTTTTTCCGACGGCAGCCTGGCGGAGTCCTTCCGTGCGGCGGGCCTGGTGCCGGGAGAGACCCAGCGCCTGGCCGGCGGGCCGCTGGTCGTCTGCCTCTGGTCGGCGCTGCGGGCTGCCAACGACCAGTCCGGCGATAGCAAGGCTGTGGGGTGAGGAGCCATGAGTAATCCCATCATCTCTCTGGAGTATTTTCCGCCGGCGCCAGGTCAGGCCGAGCAGCGCTTCTGGGGCGTCTTCACCCGGTTGAGCCAACTTGACCCGGACTTCGTCTCGATCACCTACGGTGCCGGCGGCTCGGCGCGCGATCGCAGCGATGCGGTCTTAAAGAGAACCCTGGCTTTGGGCGGACCGCCGCCCGCGGCGCACCTGACCTGCGTCGGCCAGTCTCGTGCCGCGGTCGACGCCATCGCGCGCGACTGGGCCGAGGCCGGCATCCGCCGGATCGTCGCCTTGCGCGGCGACATGCCGACGCCAGGCGTGCCCTTCAGGCCGCATCCGCAAGGCTATCCGACAGCGGCCCATCTGGTCGCCGGCCTGAAGGAGATCGCCAACTTCCAAATCGCGGTCGGTGCCTATCCCGAGGTCCATCCCGAGGCCTTCTCCGCGGAGAGCGATCTTGCCAACCTGAAGCGCAAGATCGACGCCGGCGCCAGCCTGGCGATCACCCAGTACTTCTTCGATGCCGAGGTCTTCCTGCGCTTCCGCGACCGCGCCGCCAAGGCCGGCATCACCGTTCCCATCGTGCCGGGGATCATGCCGGTGGCCGACTTCGAGGGCCTGCTGCGCTTCAGCCGGCGCTGCGGTGCCTCGGTGCCCAACTGGCTGGCCCAGCAGTTCGAAGGCCTGGAGGACGATCCGGAGCTTCGGGCCTTGGTGGCGGCCGGCGCGGTCAGCGATCTCTGCACGCGCTTGCGCGATGAAGGCGTCCAGCAGTTTCACTTCTATACCATGAACAGGGCACAGCTCACCCTGGCGGCCTGCCGCCGACTGGGCCTGCGCCCCAAACTCAGCAGAAAGGCAGCCTGACCCATGCGCAGCATCTTTGAAGCATTGGACCAGCGTACCCTCTTGGCCGACGGCTCTTTGGCCCGGCAGATCGATCAGCAGGCCTTGGACCTTAAGCGCGACCTCTTCGGCGCCGACGGCAGCCTGGAGGTGCTGAACATCAGCCGTGCCGATCTGATCCGCAATCTCCACAAGGCCTACCTGGTGAAGGGCGCCGACGTGGTGCGTACCAACAGCTTGGCGGCAGGCTACCTTTCGCTGGCACCGCTGGGTTTCGGCGATGAGACCTTCTACATCAACTATGCTGCCGCCGAGATCGCTTGCGAGGCGGTCGACTCTCTGCCTGGTCGTGGCCGTCGTCGCTTCGTTCTGGGCGTGGTGCGCGATCACGGCTGGGAAGCCACGCCGATGGAGGTGGCCAAGTCGGTCGAGGTGCAGACCCAAGGGCTGCTTGCCGGCGGCGCCGACGGCATCGTGCTCGATATTCTGCCGGGGGCGGGACGGGCGCCCATGTTCCTGAACGGCGCCAAGCGGGCCCGCGCGGCGCTCAAGGCCCGCGCGCCGATCTTCCTCCAGAGCTCTGCCGGCGCACCGGAGTTCTCCGAGCGCAGCCGGGGCGAGGCCGATGGCGTCATTCGCCATCGCCACGGCACCGCCGACAAGCGGGACTGGCTCTTGCCGGCCATTCTGGAGCAAGGGGTCAACCTGATCGGTGGCGGCGCATCGCCGGCCGATACCGCCAAGCTTGACGCCATGCTGCGTCAGGTCGCCGAAGACGGCACACGGCCGCGTACGGCCTGGCAGCGTGCCTTGCCGCTCGACGAGGTAACCCCGCCCTCGACCCTGATTCGCACCGACCTGTCGCCGGCGCTCGCCGACTAGCCGAGCCATGCCACTCGACCCGCACCACGAAGCCTCCGATCGGACCGCTAGGGCCGAGGCACTGCGGGAGATTGCTGCCCAGCGCATTCTCTTGCTCGACGGTGCGCTCGGCACCGAGATCCAGGCCCTAGCCTTCGAGGAGGAGGACTTTCGCGGCAGCACCTTGGCCGACCATGGCCAAGAGCTGAAGGGCAACAACGACCTGCTCTGCCTGACCCAGCCGGATGCCATTGCCGCGATCCATCGAGCCTACTTCGAGGCCGGTGCGGATATCGCGACCACCAACTCCTTCAACGCCACGCGTATCTCGCAGGCGGACTATGGGCTGGAGCGGCTGGTCTATGACCTCAATCGGCAGGCGGCCGCCTTGGCCCGCCAAACGGCCGATGCCGTCAGCGCAGAGACACCAGAACGGCCCCGCTTTGTGGCCGGCGTGCTGGGTCCTACCTCCAGCACCGCCTCGATCTCTCCCGACGTTGCCGACCCCGGCTATCGCGCCGTCAGCTACGATCAACTGGTCGAGACCTACGACGAGGCCGCGCGCGGCCTGATCGACGGCGGCGCCGACATCCTGCTGGTCGAGACGGTGTTCGACAGCTTGAATGCCCGCGCCGCGCTCTTTGCCCTCGATGCACTCTTCGAGGAGCAGGGGGAGCGCTTGCCGGTCATGATCTCCGGCACCATCACCGACCTTTCGGGCCGGACCCTGTCGGGCCAGACGCCGGAGGCCTTCTGGATCTCGATGCAGCATGCCCGGCCCTTCTCGGTCGGCCTCAATTGCGCGCTCGGGCCGGAGCAGCTGCGCAGCCACGTCGCGGAATTGGCGCGGGTTGCCGATACACTCGTCTCGGCCCATCCCAACGCCGGCCTGCCCAATGCCTTCGGCGGCTACGACCTGACGCCGGAGGAGATGGCCCGGCACCTCGGGGCCTGGGCGCGCGACGGGCTGGTGAACGTTCTTGGCGGCTGTTGCGGCACCACGCCGGCGCACATAGCCGCCATTGCCGAGGCGGTAGCCGGCGTCTCACCCCGTCTGCCCCCCAGCCTGCCGCCTCGGCTACGCCTTTCCGGGCTTGAGCCCTTCGAGATGCGGCCATGACGGCAGGCTTCGTCAATGTCGGCGAGCGGACCAACGTCACCGGCTCGGCCAAGTTCAAGCGCCTGATCCTGGAGGAGGACTACGAGGCGGCCTTGGAGATCGCCCGCGAGCAGGTGGCGAACGGGGCCCAGATCCTGGATGTCAACATGGACGAAGGGATGCTGGAGTCGGAAGCGGTCATGACCCGCTTTCTGAACCTCATCGCCGCCGAGCCCGACATCGCCCGCATTCCCATCATGATCGATTCCTCCAAGTGGTCGGTGATCGAGGCGGGCCTCAAGTGCGTGCAGGGCAAGGCGGTGGTGAACTCCATCAGCTTGAAGGAAGGGGAGGAGGCCTTCATCGTCCAGGCGCGTCTCGTCCGCCGCTACGGGGCCGCCGTCGTCGTCATGGCCTTCGATGAGCAGGGGCAGGCAGAGACGGCCGAGCAGAAGCTCGCGATCTGCAGGCGCGCCTACCGGATCCTGACCGAGGAGCTTGGCTTTCCGCCGGCCGACATCATCTTCGACCCGAACATCTTTGCGGTTGCGACCGGAATTGCCGAACACGATGACTATGCCCGCGCCTTTTTCGAGGCGGCACAGCTGATCCGTGAAGAGATGCCGCTGGTCACGGTATCCGGCGGCCTTTCCAACGTCTCCTTCGCCTTTCGCGGCAACCAGGCGGTGCGCGAGGCGATGCATTCGGTTTTTCTCTATCACGCCACCCAGGCCGGCATGGGCATGGGCATCGTCAACGCCGGCCAGCTGACCCACTACGACGACATCGAGCCAGGCCTGCGCCAAGCGGTCGAGGACGTATTGCTGAACCGCGATTCCGGCGCCGCCGACCGCCTGCTGGCAATTGCCGAAGAGCACCGTTCCGGAGGCGGCAAGAAGCAGGAGGCTGATCTCGCCTGGCGCGACCAGCCGGTGGGCGCGCGCCTCACCCACGCCCTGGTGCATGGTATCGCCAGCCACATCGAAGAAGATGTGGAACTGGCCCGCCAGGCCGCGGTGCGCCCACTGGATGTTATCGAGGGTCCGCTGATGGACGGCATGAACGTCGTCGGCGACCTCTTCGGCTCTGGCAAGATGTTCCTGCCGCAGGTGGTGAAGAGCGCGCGGGTGATGAAGAAGGCGGTGGCTTACCTGCTGCCCTTTATCGAGGCCGAAGGCGACGGCCAAGCGCGTCGGGCGAAGGCCAAGATCGTCATGGCGACGGTCAAGGGCGACGTCCACGACATCGGCAAGAACATCGTCGGCGTGGTCCTGCAGTGCAACGACTTCGAGGTGGTGGACCTGGGCGTCATGGTTCCGGCGGCCAAGATCTTGGAGACCGCGCTGAGCGAGGGCGCCGACATGATCGGGCTGTCCGGCCTGATCACGCCCAGCTTGGAGGAGATGCGCCACGTCGCCGGCGAGATGGCCCGTCAAGGCATTGAGATTCCGCTGCTGATCGGTGGTGCCACCACCAGCAAGGCCCACACGGCGGTGAAGATCGCGCCGCGCCGCGAGGCGCCGGTGATCCATGTCACCGATGCCTCGCGTGCGGTGGGCATTGCCTCTGCACTCATCTCCCGGGAACAGAAACCGGCCCTGCTGGAGCGAACCCGGAGCGACTATCGGGCGCTTCGCCAGCGGCATGGGTCGGGTGCGCGTGCGGCACGGGCCTCGCTGGCGGAAGCGCGGGACAACCGCTTGCGGCTGGACTGGTCGGCCGGGGCCTCGCCGAAGCCCAACCTGATCGGTCGCCAGGTCTTGACCGACTACCCGGTAGAACGGCTGATCGAGCGGATCGACTGGAAGCCCTTCTTCACGGCTTGGGAACTTCATGGGCGCTTTCCCGACATTCTGAAGGACGAGAAAGTGGGCGAGAGCGCGCGCGGGCTCTACGCCGACGCGCAGGCCATGCTGGCGCGCATTCTCGATGAGGATTGGCTTTCGCCGCGCGCGGTCTTGGGGTTCTGGCCGGCCAATGCCCTTGGCGATGATATCGAGGTCTATGCCGACGAGAATCGGCAGCGCGTGCTGGCCACCTTACACACACTCCGCCAGCAGATGCGGCGCGACGGCGAAGGCCGTCCGAACCTGGCCTTGGCCGACTTCGTTGCGCCGAAAGAAAGCGGCGTAGTGGACTGGGTCGGCGGCTTTGCGGTGACTGCCGGGCCGGAAGTCGGGGTCCGTGCAGCTGCCTTCAAGGAAGCCCAAGACGACTACTCCGCCATCCTCCTGCAGGCCTTGGGCGACCGCCTGGCGGAAGCCTTCGCCGAACACCTGCACGAGCGCGTGCGCCGCGAGTTCTGGGGCTATGCCTCAGAGGAGGACTTCAGCAACGAGGACCTCATCGCCGAGCGTTATAGCGGCATCCGCCCGGCGCCCGGCTATCCGGCCTGTCCGGATCATTCCGAAAAGCGGACCCTCTTCAACTTGCTTTCCGTCGAGGCGGCTACCGGTATCAAGCTCACCGAGAGCTTTGCCATGATGCCGGTCTCGTCGGTCAGCGGCTGGTACTTCGCCCATCCTGAAAGCCGCTATTTCGGCATTGGACGCATCGACCAGGACCAGGTCGCCGACTACGCCCGCCGCAAGGGTGAAAGCCGCAGCCAAATCGAGACCCGCATGGCGTCGATCCTGGCCTATGACGCCGAAGAGGCGGACGAGCCGGCAGTCGCCGTGAATGGCTGAGTCGGGCGTGGTCTTGCTAGTCGTCTAGCCTTATTGGGCCTTGGCGCAGCAGATCTTCGGCGCGCCAACGGCTGTGCCGGGCTGCAAAGCGCGCCGCACTCTGACGGAAGTCCTTCACGAATAGCTCGTGGAGCATGTGAAGCGTGGCTGCGGTGATGAGAAGGGCCAGCAGGGATCGATAGGTGCGGCTCTTCTTAGGGACCACCTGGAGGAGAGCCCTGGCGATTGCAATGCGATGGGGAACGAAAAGGCGGACATCGCGGGTCACGGCGCGGCTCAGGTAGTGCGCAAACAGAGGACTGCGCAGCAGCGCTTCCTCGTTTTCAGTTGGTGTCCAGAAGAGATTCTTGCGCGGCCTTACGATGGTATCGGGCAGTCTGCCTTCCATGGCCTGGCGCAGCACGAGCTTTCCGTTGTTCTCATCCAGCAACAGCGGTGTCGGCAAGGCGAGGGCGAAGTCTGCGACGCGTGCATCTAGAAAGGGTAGGCGCCCCTCGATGGAGTTGCCCATCTCGGGTCGATCGCCAAGGTTTGTGAAGATGTAGTTCGGCAGATCGCACTTGACCCAGGCGTAGCGGGTTGCAGCCACGCCGGACATCTCGGCCATCGGGTCTGCCGGGAGGCTCGCGGCGTGGCGCGTGAGCAGTTCATCAAGGCTGGCCTCCTGGACCAGTTCCCGATTCAAAAAGAACTGGAAGCCTCTCGCCACGGTCATTGCGCCCAATGCTTGATAGGGATAACTGCCATAGAGCTTGGTGACGAACTGGTCACGCTTGTAGTCGCATTCCGGGACGAGACTGAGTGAATTGGCGGTCTCGCGCAGGAAGTCCCTTACTTCGTGAAGTTCGACGCTGCCGGCGCGCCGCTGCTCGATCAGCTGCTGGTGAGAGTAGGCCTGATACCCGAAGAGAATGTCGTCCGAACCCTCTCCGGTTACGACCGCTTTCACCTGCCGCGCTGCTTCCTGCGAGAGGAGGAACTTGGCGACACCGTGACTGTTGACCGCCCACTGCTCGCTGTGCCAAAGGGCCGGCATGAACGCTTCGAGGAGCTTGTCGGCTGTGGCCTCGACGATCGTATTCTCCACGCCCAGCTGCTTTGCGAGCGCGACGGCCGTGTGAGATTCGTCGTCCGCGCGCTCGGAAAAGCGGATCGTGAAGCTCTTGACCGGGTAAGGCGCAAGCCGGGCCATCGCCTCGGTCACCGTGGAGGAATCGAGGCCGCCGGAAAGGTAGACGCCGATTTCGACGTCGGCATCGAGGCGTAGCCGCACCGCCTCGTCGAACAAGCTGCGGAACTCCTCGGCGGCTTCCTCTCGTGATATGCCGCTAAGGTCTGCTCTTTGCTCGAAACGCCAGTAGGGCTCTTCGAGCGGTCCGTTGCAGTCAATGCGCAGATAGTGGCCGGGGCGCACTTGGCGCAAGCCTTCGAAAGCGCAGCGTTCCGGCAGCGTCAGGCCCATGAGACCTTGCAGCAGGTAGGAACAATCTATGTTTCGGGCCGCCGACCGGTGGCTTAGAATGGCCTTCGCCTCCGATCCGAAAATGACCGAGTCCTGCGTCATGCGATAGAACAGCGGCTTGATGCCGAAGCGGTCTCGGACCAGGTAGAGGGCGCGCTCACGTGCATCCCATAGTGCAAAGGCGAACTCGCCGCGCAGCTCCGGAAAGGCTGACACACCCTTCTCTTCGAAGAGATGCGGCACGATCTCGGCGTCGCAGCTGGTACGAAACCGATGACCCTGCCCGACTAGGCTACGTCGCTGCTCGCGGTGGCCATAGAGTTCGCCGTTCAACGAGACCCACAGCCGGCCGTCCTCGTTGGCCATGGGCTGAGCGCCACCGTCGAGGTCAACAAAAGAGAGGCGAGCATGCATCAAAAGAACCTGCTCGCCTTCGTCGTGCCAATAGCCGGCACTTTCGGGCCCGCGGTGAGCCAAGGCCTCGATCATGGGAAAGAGGTCAGTAGGTGACAATCTCCTGTCGCCTGACAGGATCGCTTCGCCGGCTATACCGCACACGAGAGGCTCGCCAATGTCGTTCCGATGCGCGACCCGAACGCGAGGAAGGCAGTGCCGCTGGTTGCACCGTCAGGAGTTAAGGGAACCGCTACTGTTGCGACTGCCATCGGAAGCCTGTTGCTTCGTTCTTTCGTCCGTCTGGCGATTGTTACAGAGTAGAATAGGCGCGTCAAACCAATGGCAGGGAGCGCTTCCGCGCAGACGTGGCGAGGTCAGTAAGGCAAGCTGAACTGGTCTTGGCCGTCTAAGTGAGACTAACGCAAACCTTGGCTCCCGATGGGCTTCTAGGCTATCTGCGGGGTAGCCTCGTTTTGGAGATCGCCTTGCCAGCCTTTACTCAGCCGCAGCAGTGCCTCGATTTCTGGTTTTCGGAAGAGAACCAGCCCTTCTGGTTCAAGAAAGAGGCTGCTTTCGACGGCCGCGTGCGCGAGTGCCTGGAAGCGCTCCACTGCCGTGCCGCAGCAGGCGAGCTGACGGTCTGGGAAGAGAACGCGGAGGGTAACCTCGCCTTGATCCTGCTGCTGGACCAGGTGCCGCGCAACCTCTATCGTGGAACCGCCCGAGCCTTTGCCTGCGATCATGCGGCCTTGGCCTCGGCTCGACAGATCTTGCACCGGGGCCTGGACCTTCAGCTAACCCCGGATCGACGCATGTTCGCTTACCTGCCCTTCGAGCACAGCGAGGATCTAGCTGACCAGTTCGTGAGCGTTGCCCTGTTCGGCAGCCTGCCGGACCCCGATCTGGTCCTTTGGGCTGAGGCACACCGACAAGTAATTCAACGCTTTGGCCGCTTTCCGCACCGCAACAATGCACTCTGTCGACCATCGACGCCCGAAGAAAAGGCCTACCTGGCCGAGCCGGGAGCTGGCTTTTGAGCCACTTTGGGGAACTGAACCGCCTTCGCGCTGCCGGCCGCTGCCGGGAGGGAAGGCTTTGCAGAACAAGGCCGCCTGTCGGAAAATAGCGGGATAAGCTTTGTAAGCGCGGTGCCGTCGCTGGCGCGAGACCGCTATTGCTAACTGGCACTGCCAATCGCCTCGACTTCTGTGGACTGCACGAGAGAAAGGGGCACCGGCGATGGCCTTTGTTCCAGGCACCTCTGGTCCAGACACACTCTACGGCGGCGGTGCCGTCGACAACATTCTGGGCTATGGAGACGATAGTAGTCTGAGCGGTGGTTCCAGGGCCGACCTGCTTTCCCGCGATGACGGGTCGGATGCGCGCTTCTATGGCGGATCCGGAATCGACCTTCTCCATGGTGGCAGCGGGGATGATCTCTCCTTCCTCGGTGGCGCCGGAGCCGACAAGATCCACGGCGACAGCGGCGCCGATAGCCTTCATGGTGAGGATGGAGAGGACAGCCTTGTCGGCGGCGCTGGATCCGACACTCTCTTCGGCGGCAGTGGTGACGATGTCTTCCTTGTGGCGAGCCAGGCGGACTTCCTCGGCTACCTTTACGACGGTGGTACGGGGACCGACACCCTGATGCTGGGTGCCGGTGTCACGATTCCAGGGGGCGGCACGCTGATCAGCACCGAGGTGACACTCTAACCTGGATGATCTTGCGCCCCGCGAAGCGCAAGCCTTCCAGCACCAGCATTCCCTCGAGTGAACGCCGCGCCATCTGGCGATCTCGGGTGATACCTCGCGATGCCGGGTCGATAAGACGGTCGCCCAACCGAAGCATCAGAAACCTTCACAAAAACATTCTGTTTTCCTCAGGAGTCCGGCGCGAGTCCTCACTAAATGCAGCGTCACGGTCGGTGCTGGCTCTGCATTTCTGCAGCCCATCGCAGCAGGATCGCTGCGTGACAGCAGGAAGCGGACGGCCCAACTGCCTGCATACCAACAGCAGTGAGAAGAGGACAAAAAGCAATGGCACTGAATCCTTTGCGCAGCGCGGCGATCGCTTGCATCCTCGCGTTTGCCGCTTTGCCGGCACGCGCTGCGGACTATGCCAACCCGCAGCTCTTGACCTCGGCCGATGAGCTGAGGGCGGTCACCGAGTACTCCGAGGTGGACATGGGTGTCTCCTACAGCGAGGACACCGCCGTCATCGACGTGCGTCCGGTGGCAGACTACCTGGAAAGTCACATTCCGGGGGCGCGGCACCTGGCGCCCAATGCGGTGGCCGATCCCAATTCACCCGTTCCGGGAGCCTTGCGGCCTGCGGCTGACCTGGCGGTCGTGTTCGGGAACCTGGGGATCTCGCCTGACACCCACGTTGTTCTCTATGACGACAAGGGTGGCTTCCACGCAGCCCGCGTGTTCTGGCTTCTGGAGTACTACGGTCATCGCAAGGTGAGCCTTCTCGACGGTGGCATCCAGAAGTGGGTCGAGGCCGGCTACGCCCTGGACAAGGGCCCGCGGCGTAAGGGGCAAACGCGTCCGGCCATCGCCTTGTTCAGCCCGGCGATTACGCCGCGCCGTCATGCCAGTGCCGACTACATCATAGAGCGGCACGACGATCCGGAGACCCTGGTGATCGACGTGCGCCCGACGTCGGCCTACGTCAAGGGGCATATTCCCTGGGCCATGAACATTCCCTGGAAGGCCAACCTGAAGGCCGACAAGACGATGAAGTCGGCCGACGCCTTGATCGCACACTTCGAAAGCCTGGGCGTTACGCCCGAGCACAACATCGTCGTGCATTGTCAAAACGGCCTTGCCTCCGCGCACAGCTACTTCGCCCTGCGCCTGATCGGCTACCCGAAGGTCAGGACCTATCACCGCTCTTGGGTGGAGTGGGGAGCGGCTGACGATCTGCCGAAGGCAGTTACCGAGGCGGGCTAGACCTACGAAAAAATGCGGGAAGAGGGCCGGCCCCGGGCTCGCCCCTTCCGGCAGCAGGAGCCAGGTCTTCACAAAGGAGACAAGAACGATGAACAATGTCGAACAAGCCGCCCGCCTCAAAGCGGTTACGACCTACGATGCCGCTGCCGACCACTTCGATGCCGCCCCGCTGGCTTTTTGGTCGCGCCATGGCCAGCGAGCGGTGGACATGTTGCAGCTATCGCCCGGTGCAACCGTCCTTGACGTCGGTTGCGGCACCGGTGCGTCTGCCCTCCCGGCGGCGAGGGTGGTCGGGCCCGACGGCTTTGTGATCGGCATCGATATAGCTGAGAACATGCTGGCGCGCGCGGCGGAGAAGGCGGCACGGCAAGGGCTCGACAATGCGCGCTTCAAGCTGGCCGACATGGCCGCATCCGGCTTCGACGAGGAAAGCGTCGATGCCGTGATCAGCGTCTTCTCCGTCTTCTTCGTGCCCGACGTTGAGCGGCAGATGGCGGAGCTTTGGCGCCTTTTGCGGCCAGGTGGCAAGCTTGCCGTGGTGGTTTGGGGAGAAGATGCCTTCGAACCGGGCCGGTCGATCTTTGGCAAGGAGATGCAGCGTGTTCGGCCCGATCTGCCTGTTGCAGGCCGGCCGTGGGAACGCTTCACCAGCGAGGGCGGCCTGCGTCGCTTGCTGCTCGATGGTGGTGCGGCAGAATCCTCAATCAGCTACGTCCGCGATCGCCAAGCGCTGTCTGAGCCGGAGGACTGGTGGACCATGGCCATGGGCTCCGGCTTTCGCTGGGAGATCGAGCAGCTGACGCTCTGCCAGCGGCAAGACGTTAAGGCCGCATGCCTTGAGCAGCTCGCCGGCCTGGGCACCAAGGAGATCGTCACTGACGCGATCGTCGCGATCGCGCAGAAAGTACACTAAGCGAAATCAGCGAAGCGAGCGACCTTGCGCCGGGTCTGCCTGGTCGGCAGCGCTCAGGCTGACCCTTACCATCTCGCTATCCAGCTCTGAACGGAAGGAGTTTCTGTCGTGGCCGTCATCTATGGGACCGCGGGTGAAGCCAATCAGCTCACCGGCACCGAGCAGATCGATCGAATCTACGGGCTGAGCGGCGCCGATCGCATCTTCGGCCTGAGCAGCGTCGACTATCTTTACGGTGGCAGTGGCAACGACACCCTTTACGGCGGAAGTGGCGACGACCGCTCGCTCTTGGCTGGACGCGGTGACAACCACGTCTTCGGCGGAGACGGCGCGGACGGCTACTTCTACGGCCAGACCGGAGAAGACTTCTTCTTCGGCGGTGCCGGTGCCGATCGGTCCTTTTCTGCTGGTGGCGGGAATGATCGTCTCTACGGTGGAGATGGTGATGACAGTGGATTCTGGGGCGGGAACGGCGATGAGCTGTTCTATGGCGGCGCTGGAAACGACAGACGTTTCTTTGGCGACAACGGTGGCCACACGTTCTTTGGAGGCGATGGAAGCGACGGATCATTCTACGGTGGTGTCATAGAAGATGTTTTCTTTGGCGGAAGTGGAGATGATTTCGCATTTCGAGGAAACAATGGCGACGATACCATGTATGGTGATAGTGGGGTCGACCGTGTCTTCCGCGCATGGGGGGACGACGATACGCTGTTCGGCGGTGACGGCGATGACGGCAGCTTCTGGGGCGGTGATCAGAACGACCTCATTCACGGTGACGCCGGTAACGACTCGTCTCTATATGGCGACAGCGGTGTGGATACGCTCTTTGGCGGCCACGGAGACGATGGTGCTCTCTTTGGAGCTTCGGGTGATGATCGTCTCTACGGAGGCGCCGACAGCGACCGCCGCCTGTTTGGCGAATTCGGCGACGACGTCATCTTTGGTGGCAATGGCCTGGATGTCTCGCTCTATGGTCAGGCAGGCGATGACACGATTTACGGGCAAAGCGGCGATGACGTAGCGCTTCGCGGAGACGCTGGAAGCGACACCCTCTATGGGGGAAGCGGGTCGGACAGAGTGTTCCGCGGGGTGTTCGGCGAAGACACGCTGAGCGGGGACAATGGCGACGACGGCGGTTTCTGGGGCGGCTCTGACGACGACAGCCTTTCGGGAGGCAGCGGCAACGACGCCTCTTTCTGGGGTGATGACGGAAACGACAGGCTGGAAGGCGGCAGTGGCGCGGACATCTCCTTCTATGGTGGCGAAGGAGACGATACGATCTACGGCGGCGATGGTGCGGACTCTCAGTTGTTTGGAGGGAGCGGCTCCGATCTCCTGATCGCCCTTGCGGGTTATGACAGGACGGTCGTGGGCGGTAGCGGCGCCGATAGGATCTTCACCGGCAGCGGCGCCGATGTCGGCCTGCATGGTGGTGAGGGTGACGACGCCCTCTTCGGCGGCAGGGGGGACGATCTGGACCTACAGGGTGGTCAAGGCAAGGACACCCAATTCGGCGGTGCCGGTGACGACGGTCTCATCTCCGGGGGCGATGGCGATGATTTCCTCTTCGGCGACACCGGCAGTGACTCCCTCTTGCGCGGCGGTTCCGGACAAGATGAGGTCTTCGGTGGCAGTGGCGGCGACGCCGCCCTCTATGGAGGACTGGAGAGCGATCTTGTCGGCGGTGGCTTTGGCGACGACAGACTGCTTTACGGAGACAGCGGCAGGGATAGCGTCTTCGGCGGTGACGGATCGGATGTCACGCTCTACGGTGGCTCGGGCTCGGATTATCTTTTCGGCGATGACGGCGATGACCTGCTGCTCTTTGGCGGACAGGGTAGCGACGAGGTCAGCGGCGGTCGTGGCGACGACCAGGGCCTCTACGGCGGCGTCGGAGACGACCTTATCAAAGGCGATGCCGGCAACGATCAATTGAACGGTGACGGCGGGACCGACCTCCTCTATGGCGGTGGCGGGCTGGATATCCTGCGTGGGGCGGGTGGAGACGACACCGCCTACGGCTCTGGCGGCCGCGACACGCTCTTGGGCAAGAATGGCGCCGACAGGCTCTACGGCGGCGCCAGTCGAGATAGCTTGAACGGTGGCAGCGGCGTCGACTTCCTCGCCGGTGGGGTGGGCAACGATGTGGCGTGGGTGAACAACTCCAGCGACGTCTTCGCAGAGCTGGCCGGCGAGGGCAACGACAGCATCATCGCCTCGATCGACTTCACGCTGCCCACGGCACTAGGGGACTCGGGCCATATCGAGAACCTCTGGCTGGAGGAGGGCGCAGGCGACCTTTGGGGGCGCGGCAATGAGCTTGACAACGGGATGCGTGGCAATGCAGGCGACAATTCGCTGTCTGGATTTGTCGGTGCGGACCGGATCATTGGCCGTGACGGCGATGATTTCCTCTATGGCCATGTTCGAGATGACAGCCTGGTCGGCGGCAGCGGGTCCGACACCCTATGGGGCGGCAACGATAGCGATCGCTTGCAAGGCAGAAGCGGCGCAGATTGGCTATGGGGTGATTGGGGAGACGATTCCATACGCGGCAATGACGGAGACGACTTCGGCAGCGGCGGTCTCGGTGCAGATGTCATGCTCGGGATGACCGGCGATGATCGCTTTTATGGCAGCAGCGGCAGAGACACCCTGAGAGGCGGCCTGGACGACGACTACCTGTCAGGCCGAAGCAATGTGGATCGGGTGTTCGGGGACAGCGGTCATGATGTGGTGCTTGGCGATGATGGCGATGACAGCCTCTTCGGCGGTTCCGGTGACGACTTCGTGCAAGGGGGCAGTGGATGGGATACACTGAGTGGTGGCCAGGGAGCCGATAACCTCTATGGGATGACCGGCTATGACGTCTTTCGCGTGCTGGACGCAGCGGAAGTGGTCGGCCGCGAGCGCATAGACGGAGGACTGGGCAGCGATACGCTCTTCGTCAGTGACCAGATCGACCTGAACGATGACTTGCAGTTGGTGTCAGTCGAGGTCATTCATTATGTCTAGCGCCGGAGTGGCGCCACCCTTCATGGCGGCGGCTCGTCCAGACAGAGGTGCTCCAGCCAGCCGTCCTGCCGGTGTTGCCGGGTTCGCGTGACGGCAGCTCTCCAAGGCACCCAAGGGGAAATTGATGCAGAATGGCAAGTGAGCCGACTTTCCCGGTATTAGGATAGATGCGTTTCGGGCGGCTGTAGAAAGAGCCTGCAAGCGGACTCTACGCGCACTCAATACCGGGAGGCCCCTTTCGGAAGTCATCGAGCCAACGCCGCTTTCCGGTGGCGGTGACGCCGTGGCCTCGGCAATCAGCGGCACCGGGCGCGATGGAATGACGGGGAGGTCTTGCGATGGCCTTTATTCCAGGCACGCCGCTGGCGGACACGCTGACCGGCAGCGAAGACGCCGTCACCATACTTGGCTAGGGCGACAACGACACGCTCTACGGTGCGGCCGGGCCTGACAGCCTTTACGGCGCGCAGGGTGACGACCTGCTCTTCGGCGGCAGCGGTGCGGGCTCTTCGTTCTATGGTGGCTTGGGCGACGACATCGCCGACGGTGGCGACGGCGACGACGTTCTGATGCGGGGCTCAGACGGTCGGGACAGCATTTTAGGCGGCTCCGGGGAGGACATAAGGTTCTACGGTGAAACTGGAAATGACGCGCTCTACGGCGGCGCCGCGAACGACCGGCAGCTGTTCGGCAGCCTAGACGACGATAGCACCTTTGCCGGGGCGGGCGACGATACCGCCTTTGGGTCCGGCGCTCAGGACACCCTGCTCGGCCGGGACGGTGTCGACTCCCTGTTCGGCGGTGGCGCCCGCGACCGTCTGACCGGCGGTACCGGGGCCGACTTCATGGCCGGAGGCATCGGCAACGACGTGGCACAGGTGGATGACCCGGCGACCTCTTCGGTAGCGAGAGAAGCGATGCCTTCTACCTAGCGACGCTGACGGATGTCTTTGGCCAAGAAGCCCTCGATGGCGGCGATGGCAGCGACACGCTCTTCGCTAACTCCCTGGTGGACCTTGCGCAGGACGTGACGCTGGTCTCCGTCGAGTACGTTACCCTGATCTGACGCCGGAGGCTCGGCCCGCCAGTGGAGCGGCTGCTTGACAGGCGGGCCCAGCAGACACTTTTTTTGTGTTACTGGCAACGACCAGAACTCTCCGATGATGGACGTGATGTGCCCGCTTACACTGGGTCGGGCGCCGACAGCCTCTAGGGCGGCAGCGTTGACTGTCTTCTGCTGGCGTCGAGCCCGTCCGAGCTGGTGATAGACTATTCCTACTACGATGGGGCCGGTTTCCGGGCTTCTGACCGTCCCAAAGAATGCTGGTGCCCCTTTAAGGGGTGGAGTGCTCTGAACAGAATTCTAGCGAACACTGCGGTTTTCAAGCTCTTTGCTTCCAGGACTTAGGCTTTCGGACAGGCGCACCTAGCCGTCTGGTCAGTACCCCTGTGGCGGGACTCCTGCGACTATGCCGTTTCCCTTACATGGCGCGAGCGGGTTAACGGCGCCAATACAGGAGGGGGCATGATTATCACCGGGACCGAAGGCCCCGACACGCTCATCGGAGGTGTCGAGGCCGATACGATTGTTGGCTATGGAGCCGATGACACGCTTTATGGGGCAAGCGGGGCCGACAGCCTCTTCGGCGCGCAAGGCGACGACACGGCATTCGGCGGCAGCGGCGGCGATGTCGCGCTCTTTGGCGACAGTGGACAGGACTCTCTCTTCGGGGGCGCGGGCGAGGATAGCGGCCTCTACGGCGGCTCCCGTTCCGACTCGCTGGGCGGCGGCGACGGGGCGGATGCGCGTCTCTACGGCGGGGTGGGTGACGACAGATTGTCGGGTGACAGTGGCGCCGACAGCTACCTCTTCGGCAATGCTGGCCTCGACACGCTCTCCGGCGGCACGGGGGCTGACAGCCATCTGGACGGTGGCGCCAATGCCGATGTGATCTACGGTGGCGAGGGGTCTGACCGCTTCCTTTACGGCGAACGGGCGAATGATGTCGTCTTCGGAGGCGATGGCAGCGACCTCCTCGTCGACGGTGAGCGTGGTAGCGACAAGCTCTATGGCGGTCTGGGCGCCGACATATTCTTCTATGGCGGCGTCGGTGAGGACAGCCTGGCGGGTGGCGAAGCAGTTGATCTCTACTTCTTCGGTGGAGCCGGAAACGACCGCCTGTTCGGCGGCAGCGGCAGCGATTCCAACTTCTACGGCGAGGGCAAGAAAGACACGATCTACGGTGGCGCCGGCGACGACGTCAGCTTCGAGGGCGGCGGTGGTATCGATCGGATGTACGGCGACGCCGGCGCGGATTCGGCCTTCTTCGGCCGCGCGGCCTCCGACAAGCTCTACGGCGGCGAGGGTGACGACAGCCTCTTCTTCGGCGGCAACGACAACGACACCATCTCCGGCGTCAGCGGTTTGGACAGCCTGTTCTACGGCGCCACGGGGAGCGACAGAATCTTCGGCGGCAGCGGTGAGGACGGACGGCTCTACGGGGCGACCGGAAATGACCGGATCTACGGCGACGAAGGGAACGATTCGAGCCTGATCGGCGGCAGCGGGCTGGACCGGCTTTACGCCGGCGATGGCAAGGACTCGCTCTTCCAGGGCGGCGATGGGGACGACAGCCTCTCCGCTGGCAGCGGCGGCGATGCTGACTTCTACGGAGGTAGCGGCGCCGACAAACTCTCTGCCGGCAGCGGCAGCGATGCCGCGTTCCATGGCGGGGAGGGAGCCGATATCCTCGATGGAGGTGCGGGGATTGACGCCGACTTCTTTGGCGATGCGGGTGCCGACAGCCTCTATGGCGGCAGCGGCAGCGACTTCTCGTTCTACGGTGGAGAGGGAGACGATTCGCTTTCCGCGGGTAGCGGCGGCGAAGAGGGCGGAGATGCCCACTTCTTCGGCGGTGATGGAGACGACAGCCTCTCCGGCGGCAGCGGCGGCGACACCTCTTTCTACGGTGGATCGGGTGCCGACAGCCTTGATGGTGGCGAGGGAATAGATTGGTACTTCTACGGCGGTGACGGCGACGACAGCATCTCTGGTGGTAGTGGCGACGATGCCGCCTTCTACGGCGGTAGCGGAGCCGACAGCCTCTCTGGAGGCAGCGGTGATGATGAAGAGATCTACGGTGGATCGGGCGCCGATACCCTCGACGGCGGCGTGGGGGATGACACCGACATTGGTGGCCATGATGGAGACGACAGCATCTTCGGTGGCAGCGGGGACGATTTCTTTTTCCAAGGTGAATCGGGATCCGACAGCCTCTCCGGAGGGAGCGGAAACGACAAGGGGTTCCGCGGTAACAGCGGGGCCGACAGCCTCGACGGTGGCGCGGGGGACGATTTCTCCTTCTTCGGCGGTGACGGAGACGACAGCCTCTCCGCCGGAAGCGGCAGAGATGCCTCCTTCTTTGGAAGGTCGGGGGCCGACACCCTGACTGGGGGGAGTGGAGACGACACACGCTTTTTTGGTGCGAGCGGTACCGACATCCTGGACGGCGGCGAGGGGGAAGACGTATCCTTCTTCGGTGGCAGCGGAGGTGACATCCTCTCAGGCGGCAGCGGCAGAGAGATCTCCTTTTTTGGCGAGACGGGGGCCGACACGCTCTCCGCCGGTAGCGGCAGCGACGAGGATTTCTCCGGCGGATCGGGTGCCGACACCATCTACGGCGGCGAGGGCGATGACAACTCCTTCTACGGCGGCGACGGAGACGATAGCCTCTCCGCCGGCAGCGGCAGCGATTCCTATTTCTACGGCGAATCAGGTGCCGACAACCTTTCCGCCGGCAGCGGCAGCGATCACTATTTCTACGGCGGAATGGGGGCCGACACCTTGGTCGGCGGCGAGGGGAATGATTCCTTCTTCGAAGGCGGTGATGGAGACGACTTGCTCTCTGCCGGCAGCGGCGGCGATGGAAATGTCCTCGGGGGAGAGGGGGCCGATAGTCTGTACGGAGGCAGCGGCAACGACGCGGGTTTCTTTGGCGGGAGCCTGGCCGATACCCTCTTCGGTGGTGATGGAGATGACAGCCGTTTCTTCGGCGGCGATGAAGCCGACAACCTCTTCGGCGGTACCGGGGAGGACAGGTCCTTCTACGGTGGTGACGGCGACGACAGCCTTTCCGGAGGTAGCGGCGGCGACATTCGTTTATTCGGCGGTTCGGGTGCCGACGTTCTGCATGGCGGCGAAGGGGATGACTACGACCTCAGAGGCTATGGAGGAGACGACAGCGTTTATGGTGGTAGCGGCACCGATGGCTATCTCTCCGGCGGGTCGGATGGCGACAGACTCTTTGGCGGCAGCGGAAGCGACACGAACTTCTACGGTGGCTTCGGAGCCGACACTCTCTACGGCGACGAGGGTGATGACAGCTATCTCGTTGGCCAACACGGAGACGATACCCTTTTCGGCGGCAGCGGCAGTGACCGATCTTTCTACGGCGCATCGGGTGCCGACAGTCTTTCCGGAGACAGCGGCAGCGACACGAATTTCTTTGGTGAGAGCGGGGCCGACACGCTGGACGGCGGCGAGGGGAGTGATCTCGGCTTCTTCGGCGCTGACGGAGCCGACAGCCTCTTTGGGGGAAGTGGCGGCGATAGCGCTTTCTACGGTGGATCGGGGGCCGATAGCATCTCCGGCGGCAGCGGTGACGATCAAGGCCTCTACGGCGGATCGGGAGTAGACGTCCTCTTCGGTGATGACGGCAATGATACGCTCTATGGCGACGGCGACCGCGATACGCTCACCGGTGGGTCCGGCTTGGATACTCTCTACGGCGGCGATGGGAACGACAGAGTCTTCCAAGGCGGAGTGGGGGACGACAGCCTCTCGGGCGGCAGTGGCGCCGACGAGGAATTCTACGGCGGGTCGGGTGCCGACAACCTCTTCGGAGGCAGCGGAAACGACTCGAGTTTCTACGGTGGCAGCGGCGGCGACACCCTCGACGGTGGCGCGGGGGATGACTACTATTTCCTCGGCGCTGACGGCGCCGACAGTCTCTCCGCCGGCAGCGGCGCCGACAGCAATTTCTACGGCGGAACCGGCGCGGACAGCCTTGCTGGCGGAAGTGGAGAAGACAGCTATTTCACCGGTGATGGAGGTGACGACAGCCTCCACGGCGGCGAAGGGAATGACATCTTCTTCCGTGGTGAAGATGGAGACGACAGTCTTTCTGGCGGCAGTGGCGGAGACATCTTTTTCTACGGCGAAACGGGAGTCGACAGCCTTTCCGGAGGCAGCGGCAACGACGCGTGGTTCTATGGCGCGAGCGATGCCGACACCCTGGACGGCGGAGAGGGAGCCGACAACCGCTTCTTCGGCGAATCGGGTGCTGACATGCTCTCCGCTGGCAGCGGAAGCGATTTCAGCTTCTCCGGCGGATCGGGTGCCGACATGCTCTCCGCTGGCAGCGGAAACGATACTGGCTTCTACGGTGGAGAGGGTGTTGATTCCATTGCGGGCGGCGATGGCGACGACAGCATCTTCCATGGCGAAGCTGGAGCCGACAGCCTTTCCGGCGGCAGCGGTGCCGATAGACGTTTCTACGGCGGGTTGGATGACGACAGCCTTTCAGGCGGCAGCGGAATCGACACGCTCTTCGACGGTGGGTCGGGATCCGATCGTCTTTTCGGGGGAAGCGCAGACGACAAACTGTTCGTTGGAAACTCCGGAGACGATAGCCTTGACGCTGGAGCGGGTGACGATGCCACCTTCATCGGCGATGAAGGCAACGACGCATTGTTTGGCGGGCTCGGCAGCGACAGCCGCTTCTTCGGTTCAGAGGACGCCGACACTCTTGATGGCGGTGCGGGGGATGACGGCCGCTTCTACGGCGGGTCAGGTGACGACAGACTGTCCGGTGGCAGCGGCAGTGACCTCAGCTTCATCGGCGGAGAGGACGCCGACACCCTCTTCGGCGGCAGCGGGGATGACACTGCTTTCAGAGGCGATAGTGGAGACGACAGCCTCTCAGCCGGCAGCGGGGCAGACCTCCGCTTCTACGGCGGCTCGGGTGCCGACATGGTCTCTGGCAATCTGGGGGCGGATACATCCTTCTTCGGTGGATCGGCGGCCGATACGATCGCCGGCGGTGATGGGAACGACGTAGCCTTCTACGGCGATGACGGAGCCGACAGCCTCTCCGGAGGCAGCGGCGACGACAGCCTTTTCTATGGTGGATCGGGGGGCGACAGGCTGGCCGGTGGGGACGGTGACGACCTCACCTTCCGCGGCCGGGATGGCGACGATAGCCTCTCTGGTGACAGCGGCAGCGATAGTCGCTTCTACGGCGCGACAGGGGATGACACCATCTCCGGAGGCAGCGGCGACGATATCTCCATGTTCGGCGGCGCCAGCGCCGACACCCTCTTTGGTGGGGATGGCGACGACGCCTCCTTCCTAGGCGGAGATGGAGACGACCGCCTTTACGGCGGCAGTGGCGATGATACCTATTTCACCGGAGGAACCGGGTCCGATACGCTGTTCGGCGGCAGCGGCAGTGACCGGGTTGCTGGCAGCGACGGTGACGATACGCTCATCGGCGGTGCTGGATTCGATACCTTCTTCGGCGGTGGCGGGGACGATGTTCTCATGGTGACGGACCAGGCCGACTTCGCTTCCTACTTCTACACCGGTGGCGGTGGCACCGACACTCTCGTCCTGGGCGGGGGCGTCACCCTGCCGGGCAGCGGTACGGGTCTCTCCTCGATCGAGGTGACCTTGGTCTAGCGCCGAGGCGACACCTTGGCGCTGGGCGCAGGCCCCGGGGGTACAGGCTAGGCCTCTGGTATCACGTGCCGATAGAGGTGGCTCTGCCGGCTTCGGGTGACGGCAGCATCCAACACACCCAAGGGAATATTGACGCAAAATGGCAAGTGAGCGGCCTTTCGCGGCGCTAGGATACAAGCGTTTCCGATGGCTGTGATAGGGGCCCCCAAGCGGGAGTAGGGCTGTGTGTTCGGCCGCAACGGGCTCAGAGCACCTTGATGTCGGGTTCGGTAGGAATAGAACCAGCGCTTACTCGCAGCCGAAGTGAAGCCGTAGCCTCGGCAATCAACGGCACCGGGCGCGATGGAAAGACAAGGAGGTCGCACGGATGGCCTTTATTCCGGGCACGCCGCTGGCGGACACGCTGACCGGCGGCGCAGATGCCGATACCATTGTTGGTTACGGCGACAACGACACGCTCTATGGTGCCTCCGGGCCGGACAGCCTTTATGGCGCGCAGGGTGACGACAGGCTCTTCGGCGGCAGCGGCAGCGACATGGCGCTCTATGGGGGCACTGGCCAGGACTCCCTCTATGGAGCCGGGGGTGCCGACAGTCATCTCAGCGGCGGGTCCCGGGCCGATGTGATCGCCGGCGGTATCGGCTCGGATGCCTTCTTCTATGGCGGGGTGGGTGACGATACCCTTTCCGGCAATAGCGGGAACGATCGCTCGCTCTACGGCGGCGCGGGTCTCGACACCTTGAGCGGCAACTCCGGTGCCGATACCCTTCTGCACGGCGGCGCCAATGCCGACACGATCTTTGGCGGGCGCGGCAGTGACACCGCCCTTCTGGGTGAGCGCGGCAACGACGTGATCTTTGCCGGCCGGGGCGCCGACCGGACGTTTGACGGCGAGCGCGGCGGCGACAAGCTCTATGGCGGCGGCGAATCCGATGGCTTTGCCTACGGCGGGCTCAGTCCCGATGGTCTCTACGGCGGTGCCGGTGACGATTACTCCTTCTATGGGGGGGCCGGAAACGACTCCCTCTTCGGCGGGACCGGTGCCGACTCCTTCTTCCACGGCCAAGGCAAGAAGGACACGATCTATGCCGGCAGCGGGGACGATGCCAGCTTTTTCGGCGGCGGTGGTATCGATCGCATCTTTGGTGATGCGGGCGCCGATGTGGATTTCTCCGGTCGCAATTCATCGGACAAGATGTACGGCGGGGAGGGCGACGATTCCCTCTTCTTCGGCGGCAACGACAACGACACACTGATGGGTGGCGCCGGGCTGGACGGTCGCTTCTTTGGTGCGACCGGCGTCGACAGCCTCTATGGGGGCGAGGGCAACGACAGCTTCCTCTACGGCGGTGACGGCGTGGACCGGCTGTTTGGTGGCTTGGGAGAGGATACTTCGCTGGACGGCGGAGGCGGTGACGATAGCCTCTTCGGCGACAGCGGTTACGATTCCGGCTTCTCCGGTGGGTCCGGGTCCGACATGCTCTTCGGAGGTAGCGGCGGCGACTATTCCTTTGACGGATCTTCCGGTAACGACAGCCTCTCCGGTGGGGAAGGCAATGATTCTTCCTTTTTCGGAGGCCGTGGCGACGACCACCTTCAGGGAGGCTCCGGAAGCGACAGTCAATTCCTCGGATTTAGAGGAAGCGATACCCTCGACGGCGACAGCGGCAAAGATTATATGTTCCACGGCGGCCTCGGGGCAGATAGGCTCGACGGCGGTGCGGGAGACGACATATTCTTCTACGGCGGCGTCGGAAATGACAGCGTCTTTGGTGGCGGCGGGAACGACAGCTCGTTCTTCGGCCAGAGCGGTGCAGACCATCTCTATGGTGCAAGCGGTTCCGGTCGGTACTTCTACGGTGGATCGGGGGCCGACAGTCTCGAGGGCGGTGACGTAGGTGCGTCCTACTTCTACGGCGGTGAGGGGGATGACCGGATCCTCGGCGTCGGCTTCGACCTCTCTTTCTTCGGTGGGAGTGGCATAGATCGTCTCTATGCCGGAATTGGCGAGAACAGGGATTTCTACGGCGGTTCCGGAGCCGATAGCATCGTCGCCGGCCAAGGCAATCACACCAATTTCAGGGGCGATGACGGCGACGACAGCTTGACGACCTCCAGCGGTATTGCGTCCCTCTTCTACGGTGGCTCAGGTGCCGATTTGCTGTCTGTCGTCTTCGGGGCTGGCTATACCCTCAGCGGCGATTCTGGCGATGACGGCATCTTCGGTGGCGCTGGCTACAATCGATACTTTTATGGTGGCGAGGGTGCCGACAGCCTCTACGGCAACGTTCTGAAGGATCGCAAGTTCTACGGCGCTTCGGGCGCGGACCTGCTGTCCGGCGGCGAGGGGGATGACACCTCCTTCTTCGGCGGCGACGGCGATGACAGCCTGTTCGGGGGCGATGGGGCGGATAGCTCTTTCTACGGAGGCTCGGGGGCCGACCTGCTTGAGGGGGGGAGCGCCGACGACAGCCTTTTCCAGGGGCAAGAGGGAGCGGACACCCTATACGGCGGCAGTGGCGAGGATCGGTCCTTCCGCGGCGGTTCGGGTGCGGATCTCTTGTCAGGCGGCGACGGCGATGACCGTTCTTTCATAGGCGGAAGTGGCGGGGACAGTCTCTTTGGCGGTGACGGTCGCGACTATTACTTCCTTGGTGACGACGGCGACGACAGCCTCTCCGGCGGCAGCGCAATCGATCGGCAATTCTACGGTGGATCCGGTGCCGATGTCCTATCTGGCGGTGGCGGCGACGATGGAACCCTCTTCGGCGACACCGGAGCCGATATCGTCGACGCAGGCAGCGGCTACGACACTCTCGTGCGCGGCTATGAAGGCGACGACACGCTCTATGGCGACAGCGGATCGGATTCACTCTTCTACGGTGGCTCGGGGGATGACTCACTGTTGGCTGGCAGCGGCTACGATGGCCTGTTCTACGGCGGCACGGGGGCCGACCTGTTGGCCGGCGGGGAGGGTATCGACAATGGCTTCAGAGGCGAAGAGGGCGACGATCGCCTCTATGCCGGTGGTGCCGTGGACCGCTTCTTTTACGGCGGCGCGGGGGCGGACAGCCTGTCCGGTGGTGACGGAGATGACAGCTCATTCGAGGGTGGCGCCGGCGACGATGTGCTCTACGCTGGAAACGGTCACGATAGGACGTTCGACGGGGGATCGGGGAGTGACTCGATCGCGGCGGGGAGCGGCATGGACGAACTCTTCTATGGCAGAACGGGGGCCGATTCGATTTCCGGCAACAGCGGCGACGATCGTCGTTTCTACGGCGAGCAAGGGGACGATACGCTCGTCGGCGGTGAGGGGAACGACGGCACCTTCCAAGGCCATGCAGGCGACGACGTCCTGTTCGGTGGCAGCGGCGGCGATGTCAGCTTCTTTGGTGCCTCAGGTTCCGATTTGATTGCTGGAAGCGGATACAATGGCTCATTTTTCGGAGGCTCGGCGGCTGACATCTTGGCCGGGGGCGATGGAGACAACCGCTTCTTCTTTGGCGGTGACGGCGATGACAGCCTTGAGGGGGGCAGCGGCATCGACTTCAGCTTCTACGGTGGGGCCGGGTCCGATACACTCAGCAGCGGCGAACAGGCAGACTACCGGCTCAAGGGCGATGACGGGGACGATCGGCTGTTCGCTGGCAGCGGCAATGATTTCAGCCTGGAGGGTGGTGCAGGCGACGATAGTCTTTTCGGTGGCAGCGGCGACGATTCAACGCTCTTCGGCGGGAGTGGCGCTGATCTGGTCTCCGGCGATGAAGGTGAGGACCGTCGCTTGTCGGGCCACAGCGGCGATGACCGCCTCTATGGTGGCGACGGCGATGACACTTTCGTCGAGGGCGAACTTGGCGACGACCGGCTCTATGGCGGCAGTGGCGGCGATACGAGTTTCGAAGGTGGCGCGGGGCTCGACAGCCTCTTTGGCGGCAGTGGGGATGATCGAGAATTCGACGGCGGTACGGAAGATGACGTGCTGTCCGGAGAGGCCGGCGACGACCTGTCCTTCTATGGCGGGTTAGGGGCGGATCGCATCTACGGGGGAGACGGCAGCGATTCCTTTCTTATCGGCGGTGCCGGCGCCGACGAGATCTCCGCCGGCGACGGCAATGACTCCGAGGCCTTCGGTGACGAGGGAAATGACAGCCTTGGGGCAGGTGACGGGATCGATCGCAATTTCTTTGGTGACACCGGGGCCGACACGCTGTCTGCCGGCATGGGAGACGACACCAACTTCTTTGGCGGGAGTGGCGCCGACACGCTTCACGGCGGCAGCGGGGGCGATCGCAGCTTCTTCGGTGGCCTTGGGAATGATAGCCTGAACGGCAGCGATGGGGACGACTTTCTTTTCTTCGGCGAGATTGGCAACGACAGCCTCTTTGGTGGTAGCGGCAACGACGGCAACTTAGACGGTGGACTAGGGAACGATAGGATTGCGGGTGGCGAAGGCGACGACAGCCTCTTGAAAGGCAGCCGCGGAGACGACAGGCTGTTCGGGGGTACAGGGAACGACAGGTCGCTGTGGGGCGGGTCTGGCGGCGACTCTCTGTTTGGAGGATTGGGGGACGACACGAGTCTCACCGGTGGCTCGGGAAGCGACAGCGTCGCCGGCGGCGACGGTGATGATACGCTTTTTGGCGGTGGGGGCGGAGACACGCTTTTTGGCGGGTCGGGCTATGATTGGGCCTTCGGCGGCGGCGGCGACGATGTCTTCGTCGTCGCCGTCCAGGAGGACTTCGCCGGCTACATCTACGATGGTGGGTTCGGCACCGACACTCTGGTACTGGGTGCCGGCATCACCATCCCCGGCGGCGGCGCGGGTCTCGCCTCGATCGAAGTGACACTGTGAGATGGGCAAGGCGGGCTCTTGCCTGCCCGCGCGCTGCTTGGAGGCTGACGCGTCAGTCCTCCAACGGCGTTTCCTGGTAGAGGCGCTCCAGCCACTTACCGTCCTGGCGCTGCCAGATGAGGGTGACGGCCGCCTTGCTGGGGATCGGCTCGCCCTTGAAGCTGCCGTGCATCTCGGCAGTGAAGCGCAGCACGGCGACGTCGGGGCCGATCGCTTGCACCACCATCTCGGAGACCGGCTTCTGCGTGAAGATCAGATCGGCCGCGGTGGCGAGCTGCTGGTCCAAGTCCATAGCCCCGTCGTAGTAGGAGGTAATCGCAACGTGATCCTCTGTGGTCAGGGCCTCGATGGCCGAGGCGTCCTGCAGCTCGAAGGCCTCGTTGATCGCCTGATAGGCCTCCAGGATGTCTGCCTTGAGCGTCTCGTCGGCCGAGGCAGGTGAGGCGAAGGCGGCAAGCGTGAACAATGCTATCGCGAAGACCAGGCGTGGCATGGACCGTGCTCCTTTGACCGGTGGCGAACAAACGCGAGCTTGTCGCGACAATGGCCGCTTGCGGTGGCCGGTGCAAGATCGGCGGCCCGATCCGGCCTTCAAATCCCCGGCCTTCAATCCCGATGACCGATCTCGAAATCGTTGCCGGCCCGGTCGGTGCCGCGCAGCAGCCAGATCGGCCGCTTGGCGAACTCCAGCGCGGCGGTGTTGGAGCCACTGGTCATGGTCCGGCTGCGGTCGTAGAGCGTGGTTGCCGGCATGTAGCGCAAGGTGAGGCCGGCGCGCCGGCGCGGCGAGCGGTTGGGGGCGGAGCCGTGCACCAGGAAGGCGTCGTGCAAGGAGACTTCTCCGGCCTTGAGCTCGACGCAGCGCGCTTGGCTGGCGTCCATCTCGCTCTCGACGATCTCGGTGTTCAAGACCATGCCCTCCTTGTCGCTGGTCTCGTGCGGCAGGAAGCCCTGGCGGTGCGAGCCCGGGAGGACGCGCATGCAGCCGTTCTCGATCCGGGAGTCGTCCAGCGCGATCCACAGGGTGACGCTCGCCATCGGCTTCAGCGGCCAGTAGATCCCGTCTTGGTGCCAGGGGACGGGACGACCCTCACCGCCCGGCTTGCAGAAGAGGGCCGCCGTCCAGAAGACGATGTCGGGCCCCAGCAGGCTTTCCACCATATCCAGGAACTCCGGACGCCGGGCAAAGCCGAGGAAGCGGGTCGCCAGCCTTTTTGCGGCGGCGCTTTGGTCCCATGCCACATGGGGAAGGGGAATGAACTCCGGCCGCAGGTCGGGGCGGGCGGCAAGCAAGGCCTCGGCTGCGGCGCGCATTTCCGCCAAAAGGGACCCGTCAAGGCGGAAGGCCGGCGTGACTTGGCCGTCACGACGATAGGCCGCCACCTCCTCGGCGGACAATCCACGCTCGCTTGTCGCAGACAGCGGCTTGTCGTAGGTCTCGGTCATCTCTGCACGATCCAGAATTCCCGAAGGGGTTTGCTTTTGCAAGGCACTATCCAAAGCAGGGGAACTCACCGCCTCTCGCGCGCCGACGTCACACATCGGTTGAGCGGCCCAGGACCATCACCTAGGGTGCCGCCATGGATGTTCGCTCTCGCCAGGATACGCTCGCCCGGCATCTGCGCCGTTGCGGGCATGTGAGCATCGAGGAACTGGCGAGCGCGACCGGCGTGTCTCGGCGCACCGTGCTGAGGGACATCGCAGCTCTTCGCGATCAAGGCTTCGTCATCCATTCCGAGCGCGGCAAAGGCGGCGGCGTCTATCTCGACCCCTCGTCCGTTCAGCTGACGGCAAAGCTCACGGTGAACGAGGTCTTCGCCTTGCTGATCAGCGTTTCGGTCATGCGCGCGACCCAGACGCTGCCCTTCAGCGACATTGCCGATGCCGGCCTGGCAAAGATCGAAAAGACCCTGCCGCGCGAGAAGATCAAGGATCTTCGAGACGTCCTGCGCCGTCTCTTCATCGGCCCGGAGGCCTGGCCGAGGCTGCGTAGCTCTATGGGAGAGGTCGATCCCACGCTCCTTAGCGTGTTCGAGCAGGGTTTCATCTCCCTGCGGCGGATGACCTTCGACTATGTGGACAGGCACGGCACGCGCTCTTCCCGCGAGATAGAACCGCAGGCTTTGCTGGTCTTGCCGCCGATTTGGTATGTGGTCGGCTTTGACCCCGTCAAGCAGGCCTTTCGCAACTTCCGAATGGACAGAATTAGGAACCCCGCGGTTCTCGAGGGATCCGAGTTCCGGCGGAAGACGATCCGATTTGAAGAGGGGGTCTGTTCCTTCGCCGAGTATTGGCCTCACTGAAAGCCGCGCCGGATAGGAGATGCCTCAGCGACCCGGCGGCTTGAACGTCTTGCGCGCACGCATCACGCGGGCTCTGACGACGCAGTCTTCGACATGATCGTTGACCAAGCCCATGGCCTGCATGAAGGCATAGACCGTGGTAGGGCCGACGAACTTCCAGCCGCGCTTCTTCAGTTCCTTCGAGAGGGCAACCGATTCGGCTGAGGTCGACTGCGTCTGCGGCTCATCCAGCCCCTTGGGGTCGGGCTCGAAGCGCCACACGAAAGCCGCCAGAGAGCCCTCGCGCTCAATCAGCTCGCGGGCACGTCGCGCGTTGTTGATGACCGCCTCGATCTTGCCGCGGTGGCGGACGATGCCTGCATCCTGCAGCAGTCCCTCGACGTCACGCTCGGAGAAGGCCGCGACCTTGTCGACGTCGAAGCCCTGGAAGGCGGCGCGGAAGTTTTCTCGTTTCGTGAGAATTGTCCGCCAGCTCAACCCGGACTGAAAGCTTTCAAGGCAAAGCTTTTCGAAGAGGCGACGATCACTGTCGACCGGATACCCCCACTCTTCGTCGTGATAGGCCAGATACTCCGGCGTTGCGCTGCACCAGCTGCATCGTGGTTTTCCGTCGGGGCCTCGGAAGGTTGGCTGCATCGGCGTCTTCTTTCTCTTTCGCGGTCTGTGCCTAGGTGATGGTGGAGAAGTGGAGTCAACTATGCCGGCGCCTCTTCGGCGCTCAGAAGCGCCAACCGCTGGTCGGCCCGTGAGGGCGTCAATTCGAAGACCTGCGCGGTAACCACATCTTCGGCGACGAAGGGATCCTCCTCCACCCGGCGCTGCAGATCCGACAGCGTGGTCTTGTGCGCCAGGATTCCGCCGCCGATACCGTCTTGAAGCGAACCGGCGACCAAGAACACGCCGTCGTCGAAGCCGCGCGCGATCCATGCTCTATGACCTTCCACGAACTCCTTGGCCCGATGCTTGTTGTGAGTGAACTTCAGAAGGATGATGAACATTGGCTTTGCACTCCTGTATTCTGTCTTGCCTCGCTTTGGCCAGAGGCAAGCTCGATGTGCAAAGAGACCTAACCGGCATTAGCGCCGAATTCTGGCACCAAATATCCCGGACGCATTTTCACGCAGTGAGTGGCAGGTATGTCTTTCTAGCGATGCGCAGGGTGGTTAAGGGGTCAAAGCCCTTGAGAGTGCCCAACGATGGGCCTCTTCCGTCAGGGTGGCGGCGGCTTGTTCAACAGGCATCCAGAGGCACTGATGATCACGATCCAGTGCTGTGGCCGGATCACCGACAAGCGCTACCTCATAGAATTGACACAGCTTGTTGAAGAAGGCGTTTTCGTCCTGCGCGAAGACGTACTGCTTCGCGTGTCCGACAGATCTTAAGATGCGGACGCGATACCCCGTTTCCTCCTCGAACTCGCGTTGCAAGGCTGTCACGTAGGTCTCGCCTTTCTCGAGCCCGCCGCCTGGAAAGGCAAGCATATGTCCGACGGTGACGACCAGTACCGTCTTGCCGTTACCGAATGTGATGCCGTATACGCCGGGGCGGTCAATGACGGTGTGACCTGCCGTGCGCTCTCCGAACTGAATTGGCACATCGACTATCCCATGCAGCCTTACAAGGCTCCCTGGGGCCTTATCCACGAATCCCACTAAGCAGGCGTTCCGGCGCGGTGTCAGGCAGACGCCTAATCAAGTGAAGGCTCGCCCCCGCTCAGGGACGAGCCTTCCTAAATTCGCCAGGGTCGATCTAGAACTTCCGGTAGGCCTTGTTCAGCACCACCATCGGGTGGCGCTCCGACATCTGGAACTTGATCAGCATTTCGCGGGCCAGCATGTCGCGGTCCTGCTGATTGTCCGGCAAATCGGCGTTCTCCGGGATGGTGACCCAGCCGTTGATGTTGCGGTCGAAGACTGCCGGGGCGCCTTCCTCGTAGCCCATGTGGACGTCCTCCAGCCAGTTGAGGTCGTCCCAGCCCATGATCTCCATGTACTGCTTCAAGAAGGGCGTGACCCGCTCGTAGTCGGGCAGCAGGTTGACGTCGTAGCGATAGCCGATGTGCTGGCCGATTTCCTTCTCGCGGTCGCTGGCCAGGCCAGACTGATCTTTGAGGAACTGATCGATGTCCTTGATCTCGGAGCCCTTGTAGGAGGTTCCCGCCATGGTTCTGTCTCCTTCCCTGGCCTAGAGGTGGTGATAGTCGTCGACGCCGACGGTGTAGTTGGTGCCGGCCATGGGCACGCCGGCCAAGGCCGAGGCCTCCATGGTCAGCGCCGCCAGATCCTCCGGCTCCAGGGAGTGGACGTTGGTTTTACCGCAGGCGCGGGCCAGCATCTGGCATTCCAAGGTCAGCGTGTGCAGGAAGTTGTAGACCCGCTCGGCCGCGTCGTCCGGGTCGAGGCGCGAGCGCAGCGCCGGATCCTGCGTCGCCACGCCGACCGGGCAGCGGCCGGTGTGGCAGTGGTAGCACTGGCCGGCCTCGACGCCCATCTCGGCCGGGAAGTCGGCCTCCGGAATGTCCTTGTTGCAGTTCAGCGCCATCATCGCCGAATGGCCGATGGCGATCGCGTCCGCGCCCAGCGCGATGGCCTTGGCGATGTCGGCGCCGTTCCTGATGCCGCCGGCATAGACCAGCGAGATCTTGCCCGACGCACCGACGTCGTCCAGTGCCTTTCGGGCCTGGCGCACGGCGGCGATGCCGGGGACCCCGGTCTCCTCGGTGGCGATGTGCGGGCCGGCACCGGTGCCGCCTTCCATGCCATCGATATAGATGATGTCGGGGCCGGTCTTGGCCGCCATGCGCACGTCGTCATAGACGCGCGCAGCTCCCAGCTTCAGCTGGACCGGGATCTGGTGGTCGGTGGCCTCGCGCACCTCCTCGATCTTGAGCGCCAGGTCGTCCGGGCCCATCCAGTCCGGGTGGCGGGCCGGCGAGCGCTGGTCGATGCCGGCCGGCAGCGAGCGCATCTCGGCGACCTGGTCGGTGACCTTCTGACCCATCAAGTGGCCGCCAAGGCCGACCTTGCAGCCCTGGCCGATGAAGAACTCGACGCCGTCGGCAAGCCTGAGGTGGTGGGGGTTGAAGCCATAGCGGCTCTGAATGCACTGATAGTACCACTTGGAAGAGTAGCGCCGCTCGTCCGGGATCATGCCGCCCTCGCCGGAGCAGGTGGCGGTTCCCGCCATGGTGGCGCCGCGGGCCAATGCGATCTTGGCCTCGTAGGAGAGCGCGCCGAAGGACATGCCGGTGATGTAGACCGGGATATCCAGCACCATGGGGTTCTTGCACATCGGCCCCAGCACGGTCTTGGTCGTGCACTTCTCGCGGTAGCCTTCGATCACGAAGCGGGTAAGTGTGCCCGGCAGAAAGGTCAACTCGTCCCAATGCGGGATTTGCTTGAACAGCGAGAAGCCGCGCATGCGATAGCGGCCGAGCTCGGCCTTGATGTGAATATCGTCGATGACATGCGGCGGAAAGACGAAGGAATTGCCGAGCCGGTAGCGGTCGCGGCCCTGCGGCTTCGCCTCGGGGCGCTCCTGGGGCAGTGGCTGGTTGGCCATGTTGCGTGCTCCTGTATCAGGTCTGGAGTGACGAAGGGCAGGCGCCTAGAGCACCAGCTTCTTCTCGGTCGGCTCCAGGTTGTCGTAGTTCCAAAGCTGCTTGCCGGCGACGTACTTCCGGAAGTGGCCGATGCCGCTATCCGGAAGGAGGTCGTACATGCCGAGCTTGCGGGCCAGCCACTTGGCGTCCAGCTCGCTCATCTCGCCCGGCACGCAGTCGACGCCCAGCGACTTGACCTCGCCGCCGACGAAGATGGTGCCGTCGTACATGGAGTCACCCAGATTGTGCCCGGCGTTGCCGCAGACCACCATGCGCCCGCGCTGCATCATGAAGCCGGAGAAGGCACCGGTGTCGCCGCCGACTATGATGGTCCCGCCCTTCTGGTCGATGCCGGTGCGTGCGCCGACATGGCCCTTGCAGACCAGGTCGCCGCCGCGGACGGCAGCGCCGAAGAGCGAGCCGGCGTTCTTCTCGATGACCACGGTGCCGGCCAGCATGTTCTCGGCGCAAGACCAGCCGACGCGTCCGGAGATGCGCACATTGGGGCCGTCGATCAGGCCGACGCCGAAATAGCCGAGCGAGCCTTCGAAGTAGAGGTTCAGCCGGTTGAGGACGCCGACCCCCAAAGCGTGACGGGCCATGGGGTTCTTCACCACGATGGTGCCGTGGCCCGACTGCATGAGCTCGCGGATCTTAAGGTTGACCTCTTTGCCCGTCAGCTCCTTGGCGTCGAACTCGGCGCGTTTGTTGTAGTCGACCTCGAAGCCGTCGGGATAGACGAAATTCTCCGCCTCGTCCGGCTCGAAGAACATCTGCTGAGAGCGGCCGCGCAGCTGCTCGGTGTGCATACCCATGGCATGCGAGCGGTCCTCGTGGGTCTCTATGCTTTCCATACCCGTACCTCCCCTTCGTAGGGGTCGAAGGTGTCGATCTCCTCGGGGAAGATCGTGCGAATGGCGATTTCCTCGGACGCGATGGCGACGACCTCGTCGCTTTCGTAGAGAACCAATGGCTTGGCGGCCATGGTGTCCTTGGCCATGCCCAGCTCGTCCTTGGTGGCGACGAAGTAGGTGAAGACGCCGTCGATCTCCTCGACCGAGCGCTTCAAGGAGTCCTCCAGGGTGACGCCGCGCTCCAGATTGTCGGCGGTGTAGACCGCCAGCAATTCGGAATCGCAGTTCGAGACGAAGCGGTGGCCCTTTCGCTCGAGATCGCGGCGCTTGTTCCAGTAGTTGGTGATCTGCCCGTTGTGGACCACCGAGATGTCGGAATAGGGATAGGCCCAGTAGGGGTGGGCGGAGCGGATATCGACATCGGATTCCGTGGCCATGCGGGTGTGGCCGATGCCGTGCGTGCCCTTGAAGCCTTCCAGCTTGTACTGCTCTGAGACCCGATCGGCATCGCCCAGGTCCTTGATCAATTCCAGGCCACGGCCGATGGAGAGGATCTCGACGTGCTCGATGTCTTCCATCTGCTCGGCCAGCTTCGTCAAGTCGCCGTCGTAAGTGAAGCGGTAGCGATAGGCGTACTCGGTGGCCTCTTCGGTCTCGGTGACGTCGGCGCCGATGGCCGCAAGGCGCTGGTCCACCGCCGCCCTGCGGTCCTTGATCTGCTGGTGGATGGCGATGCCCTTGGACAGGTCCTCCTGCTCGGCGACCTTGAAACGCATCACATACTCGGCCTGGCTGGGCTCGCCGTAGATCGCAAAGCCGGTCGAATCCGGTCCGCGATGCTTCAACGCGCGCAGCATCGCCGTCATCTCGGCGCCGATGTTCGACGTCTTGCCTCTGTGGATGAGGCCGGCAATTCCGCACATGGCTTGGGGACCCTCTCCTCTTCTTGGTGTCGAAAAAAGTGGCCCGGGCGACGTTTGACGGCCGCCCGAGCCGACAGGGGATTACGGCAGGCAGTCGAGATAGGTCTCGACGTCCCAATCGGTCACGGTCGCGTTGAAACGCTCCCATTCGTCGGTTTTGTACTCGGTGAAGACGCGCAGCATTTCGCCCGGCATGGCCGACTGGATGACCTCGTCGTGCGCCAAGCGGTCCAAGGCTTCGCCCAGGCTCATCGGCAGCTTCTTGACCTGCTTACCCTCTTCCATGGCCTGGTAGATGTTGCGCTCCTCCGGCTCGCCGGGGTCCAGGTTGCGGGTGATGCCGTCGTCGAAGGCCTTCAGGATGCCGGCGGCCATCAGATAGGGATTCACCATGGAGTCCACCGAGCGGTACTCGAAGCGGCCCGGGGCCGAGACGCGCAGTCCGCAGGTGCGGTTCTGGTAACCCCAGTCGGCGAAGACCGGCGCCCAGAAGCCGGTGTCCCACAGCCGGCGATAGGAGTTCACGGTGGAGCAGCCGATCACGGTCAAGGCGCCCAGGTGCTCGATCACGCCGCCGATGGCCTTGAGGCCGATCGGCCCCGGCTTCCTCACGTCGATAGAGGGGTCCGGCATGAAGGTGTTCTCGCCGCCCTTGCGGTAGGAAAACGAGCCATCCAAGCCCGCTCGCTCGTCTTGGCCCAGGCTCAGCACCTGGTCTTCGCCGCCGTACCAAAGAGAGACGTTGTGGTGACAACCCGACGCCGAGACATTCATGAAGGGCTTCGACATGAAGCAGGCGATCAGGCCGAATTCGCGCGCCACCTGGGCACAGATTTGGCGGTAGGTGGTCAGACGGTCGCAGTTCCTGAGCGCATCGTCGTACATGAAGTTCAGCTCTAGCTGGCCCGGCGCGTCCTCGTGGTCGCCCTGGATCATGTCCAGGCCCATGGCACGGCTGTACTCGATCGCCCGCATGAAGACTGGGCGCAGCATTTCGAATTGGTCGATGTGGTAGCAATTTGGCTTGGTGTAGCCGGTGAGCTTGCCGTCGTCCTCGCGCTTCAGCCACATCATTTCAGGCTCGGTGCCTTCGCGCAGATGGAGGCCGTCGTGCTTTTCTTGAAACTCCTGGTGGATGCGGCGCAGATTGCCGCGGCAGTCGGCCGTCAGGAAGCCGCCCGGCTCGTTCCTTTCCTCTCGGTTGCGGAAGAGGGTGCAGAAGACGCGGGCCACCCGCTTGTCCCAGGGTAGCTGCACGAAGGTGTCGGGATCGGGAATGCCGACCAGCTCGGACGCCTCTGGCCCATAGCCCAGGTAGTCGCCGTGGCGGTTGAGGAAGAGGTTAGCGGTGGAGCCGTAGACCAGCTGGAAACCGCGCTCGGCCGTGGTTTCCCAGTGGTCGGCGGGAATGCCCTTGCCGACGATGCGGCCGGTCACCGACACGAACTGGTAGTAGATGTACTGGATGTCCAGCGCGTTGATCTTCTCGCGCACCTGCTTCACCAGTTCGGCGCGGCCGGGCGCATTCACGTAGGCTTCGAGATCGGTGTTGTGAGCCATACCGATGGCACTCCCTTCCCTTGTCATGTCGCACTACCGAACCGCGCGCTCTGGCGGTCCACATACGGTCGCCACGCCAGCCTATCGGCTTCACTTTGGCGATCGATCCCCTGTTAGCCAATGTAAGCACACTCCAGACCTATTTAAAACCAAAATTTTTTAATGGACCAGAAATGGTCTAAATTGGTACTTTGCATGACGCCGGAAGCTGTGCTTGTCTGGTCAGGAGGGAGATGAGATGGGAGCAATGGAACAGAGCGCCGGCAAGACCCCGCTTCCCAGCGCCGCAGGCGGAGCCTCTGCCATCGCCGCGCAGCTGCGCCGCGCCATCATGGACGGAACCTACGGCTATCGCGAGCGCCTTCCGGCTGAGCGCGATCTGGCGCAGCACTATCGCGCCTCACGCTCCACCGTGCGCGAGGCCTTGCGACAGCTGGAGGAAGGCAATCTGGTTACGCGCCGAATCGGCAGCGGCACCTTCGTCAGCTACCGCGGCGGCGGCGAGGACGACGACGTTGCGGAGCGGACCAGCCCTCTGGAGCTGATCGAGGTGCGCATCGCGATCGAGCCGCAAATGGCGCGCCTTGCTACATTGCATGCCACACAGCGCGATCTGGATCGCTTGGCGCAGGCTCTCGCAGACGTCGAGGCCTGTGCCAGCCGCGACCGCGAGGTCTATACCCGCGCCGATGCGGCCTTCCACCAAGCCTTTGCCGACTGCACCCGCAATCCCCTGATGATCGGCCTTTACCGGCAGATCAACTCCGTGCGCAGCCACGCCCAATGGGCCCGCATGCGCGACAAGATCCTCTCGCCGGACCGCCAGCGCGACTATAATTCGCAGCACCGCACACTCTACGAGGCAATTCGGGCCCGAGATACGGAAACCGCGGTAGCTACGATCGTGGAGCATCTGGAAATCGCCCGGCGCGACCTGATCGGCGCTGTGCGGGAATAGGGCCTGCTGCGTCTACCAAGGCGCTCGGCTGCCTAGCTAGCAAGGGACAGGGACCGCACCACTGTGCGGCCTTTTCTATTGGCGCGTGAGGGCTTGGCGCAGGATCCTGGCCAGCTGGCTGCGCTGGAATGGCTTCGGCAGGAGGATTTGGTCCGGACGGAGCCGACTGTCATCGGCCGGGTAGCCGGACATGAGGATGACCTTGGTAGCGGGGAAGTCCCTATCGATGTCGGCAGCGAGCTCCAGGCCGCTGCGGCTGTCCTTCAGCAGGATGTCGGTCAACACCAGATCGACCCGCTCGGTTTCGCCCAAGATCTTCAGGGCCTTGTCGACGCCGTCTGCGGTCAGCACGCTGTAGCTCAAGCCCAGCAAGAGCTTACGCACCATGGTGCGCACGTTGGGATCGTCTTCGACCAGCAAGATGGTTTCGCCCTTGGCTGCCGGCTGCTCGCTGCCCTCGGGCTGTCGCTGGATTTCAGGCACCCCTTCTGCGCGCGGCAGGTAGACCCGAACCGAGGTGCCTTCGCCGGGCATGCTCTCGATGACGGTGCGGCCTCCCGACTGCTTGGCGAAGCCGTAGACCGTCGACAGGCCCAGACCGCTGCCCTGGCCGACCTGCTTGGTGGTGAAAAAGGGCTCGAAGGCCCGGGCCGAGACCTCGGGCGGCATGCCGCAGCCGCTGTCGCGCACCTGCAAGACGACGTAGTCGCCAGGCTCCATACCCTCGTCGAGATCCCGATCCTCGCTCTCGAGCCGGATGTTCGCGCAGGAGATTGAAAGATCGCCGCCGTCGGGCATGGCGTCCCTGGCGTTCAGGGCCAAGTTCAGGATGACGTTCTCGACCTGTCCGGGGTCGGCGATGGCCTGCCAAAGCTCTGCCGAGCTAGTGGTCTTGATGGAGATCGAGGGCCCCAAGGTTCGATTGAGCAGAGGGGTCATCATGTGCACCAGGTCGGCCAGCGACAGGATTTTGGGCTGCAAGGGTTGCTGGCGAGAGAAGGCCAGCAGCCGCTGGGTCAACTCAGCGCCACGCGTAGTGGCTTGAATGATGCTCTCTAGATAGACCCCGGATTCGCCGGAATCGTCCAGCATCAGATCGGCGTTGCCTTGGATCACGGCGAGCAGATTGTTGACGTCATGGGCGATGCCGCCGGTGAGCTGGCCGACCGCTTCCAGCTTCTGCGCATGGTGCAGTTTTTCCTCTGCCTCTTTCAGCTGCGAGAGGTCGCTGGTGATGCTGCACACCCCGATGATCTCGCCCCCGCCGTTCCGCAAGGGAAACTTCTGGTTCAGAAGGTGGCGCGTGTAGCCCTCCCACTCTTCGACCACGCTTTGCTGGATCGGCTCGCCGGTCTCCACGACCTTGCGATCGGCCGCCATGTAGACCTGGGCCACGGGCAGGGGGATGATGTCGGAGGTCACGTAGCCGACGAAGTCCTGGGTGTCCGAACCGAACTCGTCGGCGACGTTCTTGCTGATGGCCATGATCTTTCCGTCGCGGTTCTTCAGCACGATTTCGACCGGGGCGTTTTCGAGGATGGCGCGCAGCCAGGTGTTGCGTGTTCTGACGGCCTCTTCTGCTTCGCGCTGCTCGGTTACGTCCAAGACCAGCCCGTTCCAAAGCGTGCTGCCATCCTCCTGCGGCGTGGGCACGGACGAGACCCGGGACCACCAGACCCCTCCGTCGGCCCTCCGCATCCGACCCTCCCAGCGATAGGGGCGCGGACCATCGCTGGCGCGTCGCACCGCTACTTCCCTCTCGGCCCGATCGGCCGGGTGAATCAAGCGGAACCAAACATCGGGATTGGCAATGATATCGCTTGCCGAAAGACCCGCGATGTCGCGGACAGTTGGGCTCACGTAGGAGAAGGTGAGCCTGCCGTCGGCATCGACCAGTGTCTGGTAGACCATGCCGGGGATGTTCGAGGCGATGTCCGTCAGCCGCTTTTCCAGCGCCGCCAAGGCCGTTTCGGCCTGCTTGCGGGCCCCGACCTCCGCCTTAAGGTCCTCGATCAGCTCTCCGTAGGAGCGGTTCTGCTCTTCCAGCGCACCCGCTTCCAGCAAGAGCTTCAGCTTGGCGCTGGTCATGGCCGCGACGGTGTTCAAGACCTCCAGGTGCGCCGGCCCAAAGTGATCGGCGCGCGGGTCCTCGCAATCGATGACGCCGACGGTGACCCCGTCGATTGCAAGCGCTACGCAGATCTCAGACAGGGCCGGCTCCAGGTCCGGAATATAGCGCGCGTCTTGCCGGAGATCCTTGATGATGCAGGATTGCCCGGTCTTGGCGACGTGGCCGGTGACGCCTTGTCCCACCGGGATCCTCAAGGCATTGGCGATGACCTCGCCTTGCGGGTTCTTTGGCCCGATAGCCGCAGCTTGCAACAAGAGCCCTTGGCTCTGATCCAGGTCGTAGACGACGCAGTCCTGAAAGCCCAGCTTCGCTACAACTTCTCTGGCCACATACCAGAAAAGCTCCTCCTTGCTGCCGATGCTCATCAGGCGCAAGGCGAAGTCGTTGATCGTCTTCAGATGATTCGGGCTGGCATAGCTTTCCGAATCCCTGTCGACGACCAAGCTCGTGTGTGGCCTGTTCTCGTTCATCCCTCCCCACCGGTGCCGGTTCTTGGCTCTCTGCCGGCCCCAGGGACCACTTAACCGGAGTTGTCGCGGTCATTTGCGAACAATGAGGACTTCATAGCGGGAAAAGGTGTCTCAGTCACGAAATGAAGTAGATGGCGAGGCGTGAGTCCCCCTGTGAGAGACTCACGCCGTACTGCCGGTTTAGTCCATCTTGTAGTAGTGCAGTGTAGCGCTTGTGGTGGTTACACGCATGCCGACGGTGCGTCCCTCATCGTTCAATTTGAACCGCACCCGGATCGCCTCGGTCTTTCCGAAGAAGTCCGTAGCGGAGAGCGCACAGAGTTGGCTGCCGTCGCAGTCCAGGCCTCCACTCTTCTGAGATATCAAGCGCTCGTTCCCGGGAGCGACCTCGTAGCGTCCGACATGCTGTCTTAGAGCTTCGTCGGAAGGGACAGCCCCGGGTTCGCCGAAGCCCTTGCGCCGGGCCGTCGGCCAAGCTCCCGTCCTGTCTGTTCGCGTGACGCCGGTGACGCCTCCGGACTCGTCGCGAACGAAGCAGTAAGCGAGGGACGATCGCTGCGCAGCCATTGCCGATTCTAAGGACACCGACTTGGGTATCGGCAAGGCGTGGCTGTCCGCAAGAGGTCGAAAGCGGTCTCTACCGAGGGCGCGCAGGCTTAGGCGGTCCCAGGGGCTCACGGCAAGTAGATTCCCCTGTTCAGCCAGGACATCGATCGCCAAATCCGGCGCGATCCGGTACTGTCCGACGTAGTCCTCAAGCCGGATCGCTTCGATGTCCCGCTCGAGGCTGGTGAGCTCGGCGACGGCGAACTCAAGACTCTCGGCTGGATCTGCGAACTCCAAAACCCGCTGCTGGTCTCTAAGCCCGAGACCCAAGTACCGCCTGGACAGCTCTGTCAATCGCTTGGCCGTCGACGCTTGCGTGATTGCGCTGGCCAATGCTCCCGGAAGCTCTAGCAGCGCCGCCAAACGGCAAAAGAGCTCTTGCGCTCGCTTGATCTCGCCAGGTGTGACCTGGCCTGGCGTGGCAGCCAGAGGGTTAACGGTCGCGGCGATGTAGGGGCCCGAGAAGTCCAACGCCTCAATCCTGACGGCCGCACGGCCTTGCACCCTGACCTTGATCGAGCCGTCGTTAAGAGTGACCCACTCAAGCGGCGACACCAAGGTGCCGACTTTGTAGAGGTCCTGCTCGCTTGGATCGTTCACCTCGGCGTGGTGTTGTGTGATGGCGACCATATCCTTGTCCGGCAGCGATGCTCTGACGGCATTCACTGTCTTTTGCCGGCCGATGAACAGCGGCAGGGTCTCGTCGGGAAAGAGGACCAGGTCACGCAGCGGTATGACGGGCAAGCCAATGTGACGGTCCTCGTCGCCCTCGGTCCCGGGGACGGGCCGGGAACCGGTGTCGCTTAGCGACGCTCTCAGCCTGGCCCAACTCGCAAAGCCGTGCTCCCGGGCCAGGACGAACTGGGCAATGCTCAGCTGTGCGCAGCTTGGATCGGCTGGCAGCGCGGTTACCGCCCGTAGCCGCTTGAGCGCATCCGGCTCCGCAGCACGGATTGCACGCACCAGCGATTTCGCCTGCTTCTTGAGGTTTTCTAGGTTCGCATGGATGGGGAGCCGTCGGTCACCGACAGACGCATGAGGCATAGCGCCCTCCTTCGTTGTCGCCCGGCGTCCGCACATTCGGGCAGAAAGAGGTGCTTCGTGATACAAGCACGAAAAGCTGGTGGGCTTGGCCCTTTCCGCGGACTGGATGCGCCCATGGATTGCGCAGCTCCAGGTTAGACCCGGCCGGCTGCCATAGCAAGGCGTTGGCTCGGCGTGCTGCCGCAAGCCTTCAGAGCCCGGCCTGCTTGCCCAGCATGGCCAGCAGCACGAACGCGAGGACGCTCAGAAAGATCTGGCGCAGGCGCTGTTCGCTGAGCCGGCCAGCCAGGCGCAGGCCCTGCCGAACGGCCAGCTGGCCGCCGACGAGAAGGCCTGCCAAAGCCGGCAGGTAGAGATAGCCGAGGCTCCAAGGAGGCATGGCGACGGGGCCTTGGCCCAAGAGGGCGAAGCTGGTGGCGCCGACGACGCCGATGGTGGCGCTCAAGGCTGCGGACTGGCCTGCCGCCTCCTGCATAGAGTAGTGCCGGAGCATCAGGAAGGGGACCGTGAAGGTGGCTGCTCCGCCGCCGGCCATGGCGCCGGTGAGACCGGCCACCAGGAAATAGGGGCCCCAGATCACTGCAGAGGGGAGCGTGCCGTGGCCCAGGGCCCGAGAAGGTGACTTAGGTGACGGTCGACACAGGCTGAGAAGGCCGCGGTAGAGCGCAATCGCAGTGAAGCCGATGAAGCCCAAGCGCAGGACCCAATCGGCCAGCCCGTCGGCAATCAGCACGCCGATCACCGCGCCCAGCGCCACCGGCGCGGCAAGGCTGGCCAGAAGCGGCGGAGAGAGGCTGCCGCTGCGCCAGCGAAACCAGGCGGCACTGGCGGTGTTGACAATCATGAGCGCGAGCGAGGTCGCCACGGCCACGTGCATGACATGGCGCTCGGGCACGGCTGCAAGCGGCAAAAGATAGTTCAGGATCGGAACGGTCGTAAAACCGCCGCCGATGCCGATGAGGCCGGCGAACAATCCGGCCACAGCACCCGCCAGAACGCAGATCGCCAGGAACAGCAGGAGCTGCTCGAAAGGCATGGACTAGGTGATGCCGAAGATCTTCAGCAGCATGGCCGCCAGAATGACCAGCAGAAGAATGAAGAAAATCCAGCGCAGCGGCCCCTCGTCGAAGCGCTGGGAAAGCTTCACGCCGTAGGGAGAGGCAGCCAGGCCGCCGATTCCCAGTCCCAAGAGGGCCGGCAGATAGAGGTAGCCCACACTTCCCGGCGGCATGCCGACTTCGTTGAGCCCGGCAATCACGTAGCCGATGGTGCCCACGATACCGATCAACACGCTGAGCCCGGTTGCCTGTGCGCTGGCCCGCTTCATGTCGAATCCGCGTCGATTGAAGAAAGGCACCATGATGGTTCCCGCTCCGGTACCACCCAAGGAGCCTGCGGCCCCGGTGATGAAAGCCATCACACCGGCCAAGGGGCGCTTGAAGGGCAGGGCGCCTGCATCCTCCCCTTTCTTGCTGCCGATCAAACCCATGACGCTGCTGCGAATGGAGTTGAGGACGACCAGCAGAAAAAAGAGCCTGAGTTCGTGCGTCGACACCAGGTCGGCCACCGCGGCACCGATCACGGCGCCAATTCCCAAGGGCACCATCAGCCAACGCAGAAGTGCGATGTCCAACTCTCCGCTGCGCCAACGCTTCCAGGCGGCGGCCCCGGTGTTGACGACGATGAGCGCCAAGGAGGATGCCAGGGCGCAATGCATCAAGGCAGCGTTCGGCACCGCGGCCAAGGGCAAGAGGTAGTTCAGAATGGGAACCGTGGTCAGCCCGCCGCCCAGCCCGAAGAGGCCGGCCCCGATGCCGGCGATCACACCGCCGAGGAGGCAAAAGACGAAGATCTCGATGACGACGCCCCAATCCATACGCGCCTCCAAATCCGGGATGGCACCTCCAGCCAGAAGGGGAGGCCACGTCAGGATCTATAGCCCCCTCGGCCGCCAATAAGAAGGACCAAGGCGAAGTGGCCGGCCCGCTGCATCGATCCTGCTGAAGCATTTCGGCTGCGACTCCGGGTCCTCGGCCGGAGGCGTGCATTCCGCGCAGCCGATTTCGCGACCTCCGTGCCTTGGCTCGGATCGGCCCTTCCGGTCAGCAAGCCACATCGGCGCCTGTCGCTAAGGCCTGGCACTTGTGGTGCAGCCGTCCTAGATTTTGCATGAGAGTAAGGAAATTTTCAGGAGGAGAGAGGAAATCGCCTATACGAAGAATCGGCTCAAAGGCCAGCCAGGGTCGGTTGCCGATCAAAACCCGCACGCGACGGCCGGCGCCCAGGAAAATCGCCTCGAGGTCGCTATCGGCAGGGAGGTGAAGTCGTTTCGTCGGGCCCTCGATATGACCGTCGCCGAGGCGGCGCGGGCGGCGGGTCTCTCGACCGGCATGCTCTCCAAGATCGAGAACGGCGCGACCTCGCCGTCGCTGGCTACCCTGCAGGCCCTTTCCAAGGCGCTTCAGGTTCCGGTCACCGCCTTCTTTCGCCGTTTCGAGGAAGGCCGCGAGGCGACCTTCGTAAAGGCGGGACAAGGGATCTCGATCGAACGGCGGGGCACGCGGGCCGGCCACCAGTACCAGCTGCTGGGGCACGGCACCAGCCGGCGGCTGGCAGTCGAGCCCTATCTCATAACCTTGACCGAGGAATCGGATGTCTTTCCCCTCTTCCAGCATGCCGGCGTCGAGTTCCTGCATATGCTGGAGGGCTGTGTCGGCTATCGCCATTCCGATCGGACCTACGTCATGGAGCCCGGCGATTCGCTTTTCTTCGATGCCGATGCCCCGCACGGGCCGGAGCAGCTGATGGAGCTGCCGGCGCGTTATCTTTCAATCATTTGCTATGAGCGCGGCGGCGACTAGACCCGACGGTCCGGAGGCCGGCAGAGAGGTCGCACACGGGTCCCTTTGAAGCGACGCGGCGAGAGTGCTAGATAGGGAGGCGGCGCGGTGGCCGAACTGGCCGGGCGCGGCTGTTTACAGTTTTGGAGCGTAATTGATGTCTGCACTTTCCGTCAGGCTGACGGCGGCACGTGACAGGCGGCCATTGGGCCTCTTTCTCGCAGTCTTCCTGGCCTTCGGCCTGGCCGCCTGCTCGAGCGACGACGATCTGCCCTTGACCGATCCGAACGAGGCCTCGGTCGAGGAGCTCTACGACCGCGCTCAAGCCACTATGGCGGCGGGGGAGTACCGCCAGGCGGCGTTGCTCTTCGACGATGTGGAACGGCTCTACCCCTATTCCGTTTGGGCGCCTAGGGCACAGCTGAATTCGGCCTACGCCTATTACCTCAACAACAACTACGACGAGGCGACCAATGCGCTCGACCGCTTTATCGAGCTGCATCCCGGCAGCAAGGACGCACCCTACGCCCACTACCTGAAGGCGCTTTGCTACTACGAACAGATCTCCGACGTGCGCCGCGATCAGGCGATGACCCGGCAGGCGCGCAGCGCATTGGAAGAGGTCATGCGCCGCTACCCCAACAGCCAGTACGCGCGCGACGCCAAGCTGAAGCGCGACCTGGCGGTCGATCATCTGGCCGGCCAGCAGATGGAGATCGGCCGCTTCTACCAGGAAAGGGGCGACTATCTGGCGGCGATCAACCGTTATCGCACGGTGATCACCCAGTACCAAACCACCACCCACGTGCCGGAAGCGCTGCATCGCCTGGTCGAAGCCTATCTGGCGCTGGGCGTCACCCGCGAGGCGCAGGCGACGGCGGCGGTCTTGGGCTACAACTATCCCGGCAATCAGTGGTATACCGACAGCTACTATCTGCTGACCGGTGTCGATCTCCGGCCGGAGGAGGACGAGGATTCCTGGATCGCCGGGGTCTGGCCCTTCTAGCCCCCGCTGGCCCGCGGGGCCTCGATGCTGAGCGGCCTGTCCATTCGCGACCTGGTCTTGATCGAACGCCTGGACCTGGAGTTGCAACCCGGCTTGGCGGTGATGACGGGCGAGACCGGGGCCGGCAAGTCGATTCTGCTGGATGCCTTGGGCCTGGCCCTAGGTGCCAGGGCCGACGGCCGGCTGGTCCGCAGCGGCGCCAAGCAGACCCAGGTCGCCGCCGCCTTCGAAGTCCAAGAGAACCACCCGGTGCACCGCGTTCTGGCTGACCAGGATCTGCCAGACGAGGGCGATGTGCTGCTTCTCCGTCGTACGCTGACACCGGAAGGCCGCAGCCGCGCCTTCGTCAACGACCAGCCGGTCAGCGCCGGACTGCTGCGCAGCCTCGGCGACCTCTTGGTAGAGATCCAAGGACAGTTCGAGCAGCGCGGGCTGCTCGACCCCAAGACCCATCCAGCACTGCTCGACGCTTACGCCGGCAACGACGCGTTGCTCGCCGAGCTTGGCGCGGACCATGCCGCCTGGCGCGCAGCCAGCGAGTCGGCGGAGGCTGCAGCCGGGCGCCTGCGCGAAGCCCGGGAGCAAGAAGAGGTTCTTCGCCATGACCTTGAGGAGCTGGAACGCCTGAGCCCGGAAGCCGGCGAGGTCGATCGCCTCGCCGAGGAACGGCAGGTGCTGATGCATAGGGAGGCCATCCTCGAGGCCATGGCCGAGGCGGAACGCGGCCTCTTCGGCGCCGGCAAGGCCGAGAACTTGATCGCACAGGCGCTGCGCACGCTGGAGCGGGTGGCCGAAAAGGCCGGCGAACGCCTCACCCCGACGCTGGAAGCCTTGGAGCGCGCTTTGGCCGAGATGGAGGAGGCGGGGCGTCAACTCTCGGCCATCAGCGCCGATAGCGATCTCGACCCGGGCCGTCTGGAGCGGATCGAGGAGCGCTTCTTCGCCATCAAGGACTTGGCGCGCAAGCACGGCTTGGAGCCCGACGCGCTGCCCCAATTGCAGCAGGACCTCTCGTGCCGCCTTGATGCGCTGGAGGGCGGGGAAGAGGATCTGGCTCGCTTGCGGGCGGAAGCGCGCCAGCGTGAAGAACGCTTTCGTGACGCCGCTCGGAAGCTGAGCGCTGCGCGACGCAAGGCGGCCGGCCGGCTGGACGCTGCCGTTGCCGGCGAGCTTCCTCCGCTGAAATTGGAGAGGGCCCGCTTCGTCACCGAGATTTCGGCGCTGGACGAGCAGGCGTGGGGGGCGGCGGGCGCGGATCAGGTGCAGTTTCTGGTCGCCACCAATCCCGGCGCGGCACCGGGGCCGATCGCCAAGATCGCGTCGGGCGGCGAGTTGGCGCGCTTCTTGCTGGCGCTTCGTGTGGTCTTGGCGCGATTGGGTTCGGCTCAGACCTTGGTGTTCGACGAGGTGGACGCCGGCATCGGCGGTGCGACGGCAGCGGCCGTCGGTGCCCGCCTGGCGCAGCTGGCCAGCGATCGGCAAGTGCTGGTCGTCACCCATAGCCCGCAGGTGGCGGCACGCGGCGAGCAGCACCTTCAGGTGGATAAGTCGGAGAAGGGCGGCCGTGCCTTGACTGCGGTCTCGGTCTTGGCCGAAGAGGCGCGGGAGGAAGAGATTGCCCGCATGCTGGCCGGCGCAGAGATTACGCTGGAGGCCCGCCGGGCGGCGGCAAAGCTGTTGGAGAGGCAAGCATGACCGACCCCATCGACCAGCCCGTGGACGCGCTCGACGAGGCCGGCGCCGCTGCCGAGCTGGAACGCCTGGCGCAGCTCATCCGCCACCACGATCTGCGCTATCATCGCGACGACGCGCCGGAAATCAGCGATGCCGACTACGACGCCCTTGTCCGGCGCAATCAGGCGATCGAAGCGCGCTTCCCGGCGCTGGCGCGGGCCGATTCTCCCTCCAAAAGGGTCGGTGCGCCCCTTGCCCAGGGCTTTGCCAAGGTGCGCCACAGCGTGCCGATGCTATCGCTGGGCAATGCCTTCGGCGAGGCGGACCTGCGGGAGTTTTTCGCCCGCCTGCACCGCTTCCTCGGCAAGGACGGCGCTGCCGCAGAGACCGTGGTGGCGGAGCCTAAGATTGACGGTCTTTCGGTATCGCTGCGCTACGAGGAGGGCCGCTTCCGCCGAGGGGCGACCCGCGGCGACGGCAGCGAGGGCGAGGACATCACCGAAAACCTGCGCAGCCTGAAAGAGGTTCCGGATCGGCTCGCAGGCGAGCCACCGGCCGTCCTGGAGGTCCGCGGCGAGGTCTACATGACCCGCGGCGACTTCCAGGCGATGAACGCGCGCCAGGCCGAGCAGGGCCAGAAGGTCTTCGCCAATCCGCGCAACGCGGCAGCCGGCTCCTTGCGTCAGTTGGATGCCTCCATCACCGCGCAGCGCCCGCTGCGTCTCTTCACCTACAGCTGGGGCGAGCTCAGCGGCCCGGCCGACAGCCTGCTTGGGGCCACCCACTGGGACGCGCTCGCCCGCCTCAAGAGCTGGGGCTTTCCGGTGAACGGCTTCTCGCGCCGCTGCAATGGTGTCGAGGAGGCCTTGGCGGCCTACGACGACATCGCCAAGCAGAGGCCCGAATTGCCCTACGACATCGACGGCGTGGTCTTCAAGGTCGACCGCCTGGACCTGCAAGCCCGCCTGGGCTTCGTCAGCCGGGCGCCGCGCTGGGCGATTGCGCACAAGTTTCCCGCCGAACAGGCGACCACCCTGCTGGAGGACATCTTCATCCAGGTCGGTCGTACCGGGGCTCTGACCCCGGTCGCGGCGCTGAAGCCGATCACCGTCGGCGGCGTGGTGGTCTCGCGCGCGACCCTGCACAACGAGGATGAGATCCGACGCAAGGACATCAGGATCGGCGACACCGTGGTGGTGCAGCGCGCCGGCGACGTCATCCCGCAGGTGGTTTCGGTGGACCTGGAGGCGCGGCCCGCCGACAGCAAGGCCTACGTGTTCCCCGCCCGTTGCCCCTGCGCGCTGGAAAGCCCGGTGGTGCGCGAGCCTGGCGAAGCGGTGGCGCGCTGCAGCGGCGAGCTGGCCTGTCCGCATCAGCAGGTCGAGAAGCTGCGCCACTTCGCCAGCCGCGGGGCCTTCGATATCGAGGGCCTGGGCGAGAAGCACATCAAGGCCTTCTTCGAGAAGGGCCTGATCAGTAGCCCTGACGGGCTCTTCACGCTCAAGGCCCGCGACGGCGAAGGGCATCCGCCCCTGTCGACATGGGAGGGTTGGGGCGAGCGCTCGGCCGAGAACCTGTTTCAAGCCATCGAGGCGCGGCGGCGGATCGAGCTGGATCGCTTCATCTATGCGCTCGGCATCCGCCAGGTGGGCGAGGCGACGGCCAAGTTGCTGGCGCGCCGCTACGGCAGCCTGCAGGCCTGGCACCAGGCCATGCGGCAGGCGGCCGAGGAACGCCTGGCAGCGCCCGATGCGGCCAAGCCCGAAGAGGTTGGCGAGGCCTATGCCGCACTCTGCGATATCGACCAGATCGGCGTTTCGGTGGCCGATGACCTCTGTTTCTTCTTTCAAGAGCCGCACAATCTGGCGGTTCTGGAGCGCCTCGAGGCGGCGCTGGAGGTCTTGGACGCGGAAGCGCCGGCGGCCGGCGACTCGCCCCTTACCGGCAAGACCCTGGTCTTTACCGGGACCTTGACCCAGATGACCCGCAGCGAGGCCAAGGCGCGGGCCGAGTTGCTCGGTGCCAAGGTCGCCGGTTCGGTTTCCAAGCGCACCGACTTCGTCGTGGTCGGCGCCGATGCGGGCTCCAAGGCGGCCAAGGCCGAAGCGCTGGGCGTGACGGTCTTGAGCGAAGAGGACTGGTTGAGCCTGATCGGATAGCGCGCTCCATGCCGCCGCAAGCCGGAGCGGCTGCCGCCTGGCCGGCCATGCTGGCCATGACCGTCGCGTCTCTCTTGCTGACGGCCAACGAGGCCATCATCAAGTGGCTCACGGCGGAACTGCCCTTTGGGCAGCTGATGAGTCTGCGCTCCGGCCTGTCCTTGGTGGTGATGCTGCCGCTGCTGCTCAGAGTTGGCCGCGGGACTGCCGCGGGTTCGGGCGACTGGCCCTATCTTCTGGCCCGCAGCGTCGCCTTGACCGTCTCGGTCTTTCTCTTCCTTTGGGGGCTCAGTCTTCTGCCCTTGGCGGACAACATGGCGTTGGCCTTCACCGCGCCGCTCTTCGCAACCCTCTTCGGCGCCTGGTTCTTGCGGGAGGCTGTGGGGCCATGGCGGTGGCTGGCGCTGGCGGTCGGATTCGCCGGGGTGCTGCTGATCACGGCGCCCGGGGGGCGCCTGGACTGGATCGCTTTGCTACCGATCTGCGCCGCGATCTGTCTGGCACTCAGCGATATCGCCACACGCCGTCTCATGCGCCGGGCGCAGGGCGCTACGGTGCTGCTCCATACCCATGCCTTTATCGCAGTAGCCGGCTTGGCCACCCTGTTGCGGGGCGACTGGCTGTGGCCCAGCCTCGCAGAGGCGGCCTGGTTGGCCGCCGCCAGTCTGCTCTTCTCCACCGGCCTGCTCTTGCAGATCTTTGCCCTCAGGAGAGCGGCCGTTAGTACCTTGGCACCCTTGCGGTACCTGGCGCTGGCCTTCGCCGTCCTGCTCGGGTGGCTGGTTTGGGGCCAGTTGCCAGGGTGGGGTGCCTTCGCCGGGATTGTGTTGATCGCCGCGTCCGGGGTGCTCGTCTGGCACGCGGATGCGCAAAAAATTCGCCTTTTTCGCGAAAAACTTTGATTTACTGCCTCGACATGGCAAGCTGTCTCTCAAGCGTGTCGCTTTCAGAACGCTTTTGAGAGAGGGAGTTATCCTATGCGAGTCAAAGGTCGTCGTACATCTAAAAATAGCAAGCTCGTCAACTCTCATGTGGGGCAGCGCCTGCGGGGACGTCGTGTTCTTCTCGGGCTCTCCCAGGCTCAGCTGGCCGGTGCCTTGGGGGTCACCTTTCAGCAGATCCAGAAGTACGAGAACGGTCAAAGCCAGGTGACCCCGGAACGCATTGTGGCGCTGGCGAGCGCCTTGGGGGTCAGTGTCGACTTCTTCTTCGAAGGGCTGCCGGACCTGAAGGACGGCAGCGGCCGCGGGGCGACATTGGTGCCCGAAGAAGAGGCGCAAGACAGCCAGATGCTGGCCTTGGTGCGGTGCTACGGGCAGATCGCCGACCGCGATCAGCGTCGCAGTTTCCTCCATTTGGTGTTGAGCGTGGCCAACAGCGATATGGGTAGCGGTCAAGCCCAAGTTTGTTAGCAGCCGCAAGGCTTTGCTGCTAACATTCTGACTTCAAACGATTTTTCTTGATCTGGTCGACTACTGCAGGTGAAGATTCCCTGCACTAGAGGAAGACGTGCCCGGTTGCAAGGGCCGCGAAGGACAAAGGGGGAGCCTAGAGAAAGGGAGCAAGAGACCTATGCGGTATGATCGGGATGACGCCCTGGACCTTCAGCTAAAGGGCTATCGCCTGTCGACGGCAGAGATCCTCTACTACATGCCGGACCACCCGGCCGTTTTGCAGAGCTTTGTTTGGCAGCACTATGATCTGGCGCCCGACTATCCGCGGCTCAATCGCTTCTTGACCTATTGGCATCGCGAGATCGATGCCGTGCTGCATTCGGTGACGGTCGGCCGCAAGGCCCTGGTGCAGCCGGCCAAGGTTGAACCGGTGGCCGCAGAGTTCCTCCTGCACTGACATCTCCGAGGGCGACTCCGGCGCTACTGCGGTGGCGGGAAGGTCACTGCTTCGATCTTGTAGCCGTCCGGGTCTCTCACAAAAGCACCGAAATTGCGTGTCATCGTCGCTTGCCGCTCGCCAGGCGGACCATCGCAACGACCGCCGCCCTCCAAGGCGGTGCGGTGAAAGGCTTCGACCGCGGCCGCTGTCGGTGCACGCAAGCAGACGTGGCTGCCGCTGTCTTCCGGCACGCTGGAGAGATTCGGACGCAGATTGATCCAGAATTCGGGATAGCGCTTGCCGAAGCCGGCACGCCGCTCTTCGCGGACCATCAGGCTGAGGCCGAGCGGGCGCAGCACTGCCTCATAGAAGACAAGGCTTCGATCCAGATCGCTGACGCCGAGTGACACGTGATCGATCATCCAGACCGACGTCCTTTTGTCTGACGTGCTGCAGGGTAGCTGGCATGCCGCCTAAAGCGCCAGAGCCGCCCGACTCGGCTTGCAAAGATAGTGGACGTTGTCTAGTATTTTATATGTTTGATACATGGATATCGTAGTGCGGGAGACCAGAGCGATGGTCGAGGACGCCTTCGAGGCGCGCATAGCCTCCATACGTGCCTTCAATCGCTTCTACACGCGCCATGTCGGTGCCCTGAACGAGGGACTGCTGAAGAGCCCCTACTCCCTGGCGGAGGTGCGGGTGCTCTATGAGCTGAACTTCGGCAAGGATCTCACCGCTGCGGCCCTGGCGCGCGACTTGCAGCTCGATCAGGCCTACCTCAGTCGGCTGCTGAAGAGGTTCACCCAGCAGGGTTTGCTGCAGAGCAAGCCTTGTCCCAAGGACGGGCGTCGACGGCTCTTGTCGCTGACCGAGCGCGGACGAGAGGTCTTCTTGCCCCTGGTTAAGGCCTCTCGCGACGAGGTTGCCGGCTTGCTTGCCGGGATGAGCGAGGAGAAGCAGGGCCGCCTCTTGGCTGCGATGCGCGAGATCCGCGAGATCATCGAGCCCAATCGACCGCCGCCGCCGACGGTGATTCGCCCGCATCGGCCGGGCGATATCGGCTGGATCGTGCATCGCCAAGCGCTGCTCTACTGGCGGGAGTACCGTTGGGACGATCGCTTCGAGGGCTTGATCGCCGGCATCGCCGGCGACTTCCTGAACACACACGATCCCAGACGCGAGCACTGCTGGGTCGCCGAGCGCGACGGCGACATTCTGGGGTCGGTCTTCCTGGTCCGCGTCGATGACGAGCTGGCAAAGCTCCGCATGCTCTATGTCGAGTCCCTCGCGCGCGGAGAGGGATTGGGCCGCCGCCTGGTGGAGGAGTGCATCGCCTTCGCCCGGGCCGCCGGCTACCGCCGGATGACGCTCTGGACCAACGACATCCTGGTCGCCGCGAGGCGAATCTACGAGACGACCGGTTTCTCCCTGGTGAGCGAAGAGCCGCACCACAGCTTTGGGCATGACCTCGTCGGTCAGGTTTGGGAACGGCCGTTGTGAGCGCAAAGGCCGCTGCACTCCTCGCGGCGGCAGCGACAGGCATCGTGGTCGGTTTGGCCTTGGTGCTGACCCGCTCTGTGGTCGATCAAGCCGGGCCGATCGCCATCGCCTGCCTGCGCTATCTGATCGGATTGCTGTTCATGCTTCCGCTGCTGGCGCGCAGCCGAATCGTGGCCTTTCGCCGGCGCGACCTGCTGCCGGTCACCCTGCTGGGGATTGGGCAGTTCGGCATTTTGATCGCGCTGTTGAACTATTCCGTCACCTTGATCGAGGCCGGTCAGGCAGCGTTGATCTTTGCCGCACTTCCGCTGCTCACCATGGCGCTCGCCGTCGCGATGGGCCAAGAGCCCTTCACCCTGCGCCGGGCGATCGGGATCTTGCTCACCATCGCCGGCGTCGGGCTTGCCATCGGCGGCGCCGCCTTGTCCGGCGAGTTCTCATCCGGCCAGTGGTGGGGGGCCGCGGCGGCTTTCGCCAGTGCCTTTTCGGGGGCGCTCTGCTCGGTTCTCTACCGACCCTACCTGCAGCGCTACCCGACTGTGCAGATCAGCACCTTGGCGATGCTGGCCGCCGTGGTCTTCCTGGCCTTGCTGGCGATTCCCGAGGGCATGCTGCAAGACCTTCCGGGCATCACCCAAGAGGGATGGCTGGCGATTTTCGGCATCGGCCTGTGCAGTGGCGTCGGCTACCTGCTTTGGCTCTACGCCCTGCAGCACGTCTGGGCCTCCAACGTGACGGCCTTCATGGGCTTGAGCCCTCTGACCGCCAGCCTCCTAGGCGCGCTCTTCCTGGCGGAGCCGCTGACCGCCGCCGACGGCGCCGGCCTCGCGCTGGTCCTGGGCGGGCTCGCCATCGCGCTGTGGCGCAGCGGCTAAGTCTCGGGCACGAAAACCCTGGTCGTCATTTCTCCTCGGGAAACCTTTGCTCACCCTAGAGCCGACAGAGGCGGGCCACGACGAAAGATTTGTCCGCACCAACGCGGGGGCAGCGCTATCAAATATTTAAACCCTCGAACGAAAATACCTGGTCTGTATTGGCTGAGCCGCGATAATGCGCAGGATCAGTAGCTATCACGCCAATGTCTTTCACGTAAATTTTTGCTACTGACTTACAGTTGCATTCTCTATAACAATAATTTCTTCCGTATTGAAAATCGTTTGGCAAATGCGACCAAGAAATGCATCAAATACTAGATAAGCCTCTTCATTTCCAATTATCTCAGCGGACGAATAAGCAGAAAGACAGCGATCTCTCCAGAACACATAGCTCTCTGGTAGATTTCTGCGCTCAGCTGCGTAGATGTATGAAAAAAGCAGTGCAGAGGAGAACACCAAGATACAAAAGGAGATAAACGCTCCCTTGGGCCGGTCTTTGTCAAAGAGCCAAATAGCAAAGCCACCAAACAAACCCAGGACGGCCGCCATGATTTCTCCCGCTGCGCTATCTCTACTAAATCCACCAATGAGGCCAACCGTGCAGCCCAGAGATGATAGCCCGAAGAAAAATGCTGTAAAATTCTTTCTCGATTCCTTCTCCATAAAAACAACGGAGAGGAAGGAGTAAAATAGTGATACCCCCAATACCAAACCAATGCCCGTCAAAATAGTATTCATGCTGAATTTCAATCACTCCATAGAATATTAAAAAAATTGCTGAATCTGCATCTGGACTTCCGGAAAATTCTGCAAGAAAACTTCATTGTTTTCAAGTTTTGCGGCAAGTCCGGAGTCTTCAAATAGCTGGAAATTGGAAGTGGTTTGAAAATCTCTTTCTACTGTATCTCCTTTGCATTTTGTTTTTCCAGAGACAGATGTTCTGAGCATTTTTGGAAGTTTTTCTATGCATATCGCATAATTTTCCATAGAAGGCAGGTATAAATCATAAACGTTACCATCCAATCCGAGCCTTTCGATCCACCGTTTCTTGATTTCTTGGCGCAACGTACTATCGCAGGGCTTATCGTTACAGACGCCCGCTCGTATGGAAACATACTCGTCAAATAGGATTTCATCTACTTGATAGATCAAAGCCCAATGGCTTTCATCCATTTCGATTTTGACGGTCTCAGATTGAGCGGAGCTCTGCATTACTATACAAAAGGTCAAAGAAAGGAGCGCCGAAGACAGCTTCCTTACCCATTGCATCTTGAAACCCCCATCGGTCTACTGGGCATCCAGAAGGCTAGGTCACCTTCGAACTCCGATGCCGCGCCAGCGACATCTAGCGTAACTTCGCTGCACCGATAATTGTATAGACGGAAACGTTGGCATGCAAGTGTAGAGTGCCGGTGCGGCATCACCCAGCAGCATCATCCAAGTGCCGAGCAAATATGCGCTTCTCGATAGACGCACGATCCCCACCTCGCAACCAACGTGCTGGATCGTGACGTGTCGAGGATAGCATTCGGCGCCCTAGGTGACCTTCTAGCTCATCAAAACAGGTTTCAATCTTCTTCATACGCTTCATTCGGATTCGGGCTGGAGCGATCGCCGCAGCCTGATCCCGACAAGATCCAGCCATCTTCAAGACCAGTCACGCATTTCCCTGAGACAGCGGTCACCGGTCACACCGGGCTGATTCCTTTTACGCGCTTATGACCTTCTTGGCACCGCTGTCCCCTGCAGCCAGCCGATTTGCAAAAGCCTCGATCCGTCGGCAGGCCTCGGCCAGGGTCTCGTCGGAGAAGCCCAGCGAAAGGCGGCAGAAGCCCTCTGCCTGGTCGCCGAAGCCGCCGCCGGGCAGAACGGCGACGCATTCCTCTTGCAGCAGGGCGCGGGCGAAGCCCTCTGCGTCCATGCCCGTCTGGCGCACGTCCAGCATGACGAACATGCCGCCTTCCGGACTGGCGCAGGCGAGACCCGGCAAGCGGTCGAGCCAAGGTGCCAAGAGATCGCGGCGGCGGTGATAAGCGGTCCGCATCTCGGCTACTTCAGAGCGGCCTTCGGTCAAGGCCGTGATCCCGGCATCTTGAATGAAGCCCGGGCAGCCGTAGAGCATGCAGAGCATGAGATTGGCCAGGTGGTCGGCCAGCGCCTGCGGGCCGATCGCCCAGCCCAGCCGCCAGCCGGTCATGGCGTGCGACTTCGAGAGGCTGCTGATGACGACGCTGCGCTCCGCCATCCCCGGCAGGGCGGCGGGCGAGCGGTGCGGATGGTCGAAGGTCACCGCGCCATAGACCTCGTCGGAGACCAGCCAGATGTCCTTTTCCCGGCAAAGCGCGGCAACCGCCTCCAACTCGTCCGGCTGCAGCACCGCGCCGGTAGGATTGTGCGGCGTGTTGAGCAGGATGGCACGGGTGCGCGGGCTGACCGCTTGGCGGAGTGCCACGAGATCGAGCGCGAAGTTCTGGTCCGGCAGCAGCGGTACGGAGACCAGCTTTGCCCCGCAGCCGCCGATCACTGCCTCGTAGGTGGAGTAGCGGGGATCGGTGGTGATGATCTCGTCCCCGGCTTCGGCCAGGCACTGGACGGCGCAGAAGAGCGCGCACTGTGCGCCGGGTGCCACCACGACCTGGTCGGGAGAAACCTTCTGACCCGAGGTTTCCTCGTGCCAGTCAGCGATTGCCTCGCGCAGTGCGCGGGTGCCGACGATCGGCGTGTAGTGCGTGTTGCCGCCGCGCATCGATGCGATCGCGGCATCCTGAATCACTGTCGGGGTATCGAAGTCGGGCTCGCCAACGGTCAGGAAGATGACCGGCTTGCCGGTCCGCCGCTCTTGTTCGACACCCAATCCGTGCAGCGCCCAAGCCTCGGCCCCACGGCCGGAAACACGATCGACGAGAGACGCGAACCGCATTGTCTTTGACCTCACCTAGCAGGGACGACCGAGCCGGCAGGCCTTCGAGGGGCTGCCGCAAGGGCTCAGACATGCCAGCTTGCTCCTGCCCTGTCCAGAGACCCTCACGGCAGGCCAGATCTCGCATAGGCTCATGGCCTTCTGCACCCCTGCGGCGTCGCATCGGCTCGCCTCCCTGGGGGTGATCGCCTATCAAGAGCGTTTCCCAGCAATCCAGAGCCCGGCAGCAAGGCCCGGGGCACCTCGAGAGCAAAGACACGTGCAGTCATCCCCCTCATCCGCCACGGCCAGAGCGCCACGTTGGAAGTCCCGCGTGGCTTTCGTCTTGAAGGCCGGGATCACCCTCGGCCTCATCGCCCTGCTGCTGTCGCAGGTACCCCTGGATGCGCTGGCTGCACGCTTCGCCGAGGCGGCGCCCTCGTGGATCCTGCTGTCGCTGGTCTTTTTCCTGCTGCAGTACGCGACAGCGGCTTGGCGCTGGCACTTGGTGCTGATCGGATTGGGCGAGCGGCCGGCGTTCTCTTGGGTCTGGTTGGTCTGCTACCTGGGCCTCTTCTTCAATCAAGCGCTGCCGTCCGCCATCGGCGGCGATGCGGTCAGGGTGTGGCACGCCTACCGGCAGGGCCAGCCGCTGAGCCGTGCGGCGTCAGGGGTCCTGCTGGATCGTGCCATTGGCTTCCTGGCGCTGTTTCTGCTGGGCGTTGCCGCCTTGCCGTTGATCTGGACTCTTTTACCGACCGAGTGGCTGCGTTGGGCGCCAATCGCCTGCCTGCTGGCCGCGATTGGAGGGCTCGGGGGCCTGGCCTGCGTTGGCTGGCTGCCGCAGTCCTGGCGCGACCTGATGATTGTGCGCAGCTTTGTCGGTCTCTCTCGGGACACCCGCATGCTTGCCGTGTCACGACAGGCCTTCTTGTCCCTCTTGGTCTCGCTGCTGTCGGCCCTGGCCGGCGTTGCCGCCTTCGTCGCCCTGGCCAGGGCGCTTGCCTTGCCGTTGGACCCCTTCGCGGCGGCGGCCCTGGTCCCTTTGCTGCTGACGCTGTCCGCCCTGCCGATCTCTCTTGGCGGCTGGGGCGTTCGTGAAGCCTCTGCGGTGCTGCTCTTCGTCCCTCTCGGCTTGAGCGAGGCCGATGCCTTGGCGCTGGCGCTGGCCTATGGCGCGGCGACCGTCATAACGGCCCTGCCGGGTGGCTTGGCCTTGCCCTTCCTCAAAGCGGAAAAGACACGCCAGGAGACCGAACCAAAGCTGTGAGCGCTAACGCTCCGGCCAACCCCGCCGCAGCTGCCCCATCACCGTCAGGCAGGCCTCCAGTTCCCGCGCCAATTCAGCCATGAGGACTTGGGCGCTGCGGCAGCGCAACTCTCCGACGCCTTGGCCTGCCCAGATAGCCAACAGGTCGGGGCGCCCCTGCTCGGCTGCGGCGCGACGGAGATCGCTGGTCAGCCGGTGCTGCATCGGGTAGGGCGCGACCGGCAGGTGCTTTTCGAAGGCCTCGACCATGAAACGGTTCTTGAGCGCACGGCCCGCCTTGCCGGTGAAGGCCCGGGTCAAGGCCGTGCCCTCTTCATGCGCTGCCTTCAGCGCGCGCAGCTGAACATCGCCGAAGCCGCTCTCCTCGCAGGCGGCAAAAGCGGTGCCCAATTGGGCGCCCGCCGCGCCCAAGGCAAGGGCCGCTGCGATCGCGCGACCGTCCATCATGCCGCCGGCGGCGATGATCGGCAGGTCGACGGCGTCGGCCATTTGCGGCAGCAGCGCCATCAGGCCGATCATGCCCTGGTCGTAGGGGACCGTGAAGGTCGCGCGATGGCCGCCCGCCTCGAAGCCCTGCGCAACGATGGCATCGACGTCGGCTTCCTCCAGAAGGCGGGCCTCGGCAACCGTCGTCGCCGTTCCCATCAAGAAGATGTCGCGCTCGCGCAGCCGGTCGAGCAGCTCGATCTCGGGGACGCCGAAGCAGAAAGAAAAGACGGCCGGCCGTACCTCCAGCACCGCTTGGATCTGCTCGCGCCAGGGATGTCGATAGGGCGGCAGCTGCGGATGAGGCTGCAGGCTCAACTCGGCCCGATAGGGATCGAGAGCGGCCGAGGCCGCATCGACCTCCTCGTCGCTGGGCTGCTTGGGCCGCGGCCCGGGCGCGAAGAGATTGATCGCAAAGGGGCGTCTGGTGCGCTCTCTGATCGCGTCTGCTGCGGCCTTGATCGCCCTGGCGCTCATGTAGCCGGCACCCAGCGAGCCCAGGCCGCCGGCTTCGGACACTGCCGCCACCAAGTCCGGCGTCGTGACGCCGCCCGACATGGGGGCTTGGATGATCGGCAGGCTCAATCCCAGCCGGCGGGTGAGGTCTCTAGAGGGCACGGAGATCCTCGAGGACCTGGCGGGTCTCAACAGGAATCTCGACAGGCTTCATGCCCGCGCGCTCCACATAGACGTGCACGAAGCGGCCGAAGGCAGCCGGCGCCTTCCTGTCTTTCTTGAACAGCCCGATCTCATAGGTGACGCTGGAACGGCCGAGCCTGGCGACGCGCAGGCCGCCCTCCACTGCTTCGGGAAAGGTGAGGGAGTCCAGAAAGCTGCAGCGCGTCTCGGCGACGATGCCGACGATGTCGCTGCCCTCGAGGTCCAAGAGGCCGTGCCGGATCAAATTCTCGTTCACCAAGGTGTCGAAGTAGGAGTAGTAGACCACGTTGTTCACGTGGCCGTAGATGTCATTGTCCATCCAGCGCGTCGGGATCGTCTGAAAATGCTGAAAATCGGCGCGTGTCAAGGACTTGGGATCGGTCTCGGCCTGCATCGGCGGTCCACTTGTCTGGCCTGGCTGTGAGCGAAGGCAGACAGCTGCCAGAAAGCGGCACGCAGAGGCAAGCCTCTTAAGCCGCTTTGCGTGCCGCCAGGATGTAGTTGACGTCGAGATCGTGGCGGGAAAGCCGCCAACCTTGATCGAGCGGGTTGTAGACCAGGCCGGCGGCCGCGGTCACGTCGCAGCCCTCCTGGCGCAGCAGGTGGCCTACCTCCGATGGTTTGAGAAACTTTCGCCAGCTGTGGGTGCCGCGCGGCAGCCAGCGCAGGAGGTATTCGGCGCCGACAATGGCCATGGCGAAAGACTTGGCCGTCCGGTTCAGGGTCGAAAGCGCAATCCGGCCGCCCGGCCGTACCAACGATGCCGCCGTGGCGACGAAGGCTGCCGGGTCCGGCACATGCTCGATCACCTCCAGACTTACCACAGCGTCGAAGCTGAGACCCTCGGCCACCAGGGTCTCGGCGGTGTCGTTGCGGTAGTCGATCGAGAGGCCGGCCTCTTCGCCATGCTGGCGGGCGACAGCCAAGACCTCCGGTGCCGCGTCGATCGCGGTCACCTTGGCGCCTAGCCTGGCCAAGGGCTCGGAAACCAGGCCGGCACCGCATCCGAGGTCGAGGATGGTGAGGCCGGCCAAAGGGGTAACGGACCCGCTGGTGCCCTTTGCGAGGTCCGAGAGCTGATCGCGCAGAAAACGGAGGCGCGCGGGGCCTTGGCGGTGCAGCGGCGCCATCGGTCCCTGCGGATCCCACCACTCTTCTGCCAGCGCGTCGAACTTTCCGATCTCTTGCGGATCCACGCCTTCTTGGCCATCCGCGGCATTCGTTTCCATGCCAGTCCCTTGTCGTATGCCCGTCTTCAGCCTTGCCGCTTTGCGCGCCTTGCGCAGCGGATGCCGAGAAAGTATGGATAGCGCCCGGTGCAACGACAAGCCTGAGCTGCCGGCCCCAACCCATCGAGGCAAGTCCGCCTTACCGGGCCACGCCGTGGCGGCCTAAAAGATCACACACGACGATGACATGCTTGGTCATGAAGTTCGGCGGCACCTCCGTCGCCGATCTGAAGCGCATTGAGAGAGCTGCCGGCCGCATCAAGGCCGAGTGGGAGAACGGCCACCAGATTGCGGTGGTGGTCTCCGCTATGGCCGGCCAGACCAACTATCTGGTCGATCTGGTGCACAAGGCCGGCGCGCTCGCCGACCTGCGCGAATATGACGTGGTGGTCTCGTCCGGAGAGCAGGTAACCGCCGGACTGATGGCGATCGTGCTGCAGCGCTTGGGGGTTCCGGCGCGTTCCTGGTTGGGCTGGCAATTGCCGATCGCGACCTCTCCCCAGCACGGCAACGCCCGGATCGAGACGATCGGGACCGAAGAACTCCGGCGCCGTTTCGACGAGGAGCGTCAGGTGGCCGTCTTGGCCGGTTTTCAGGGACTGGCGGAAAAAGGACGCATCGCGACCTTGGGACGTGGCGGTTCCGACACCTCTGCCGTCGCGTTGGCGGCAGCGCTCAAGGCCGCGCGCTGCGACATCTATACCGACGTCGACGGTGTCTACACCTGCGATCCCAGGATCGTCGGCAGCGCCCGCAAGCTCGACCGTATCACCTATGAGGAGATGCTGGAGCTGGCCTCACTGGGTGCCAAGGTCCTGCAGACCCGCTCGGTAGAGCTGGCGATGAAGCACAAGGTTCGGGTGCAGGTCCGCTCCAGTTTCGAGGACCGGCCGGGCACCCTGGTGGTGGATGAGGATGAGATCGTGGAACAGGCAATTGTCAGCGGCATCGCCCATTCGCTCGACGAAGCGAAGGTGACCTTGACCCATATTCCGGATCGGCCAGGTATCGCGGCCGCCATATTCGGCCCCTTGGCCGACGCCGCGATCAATGTCGACATGATCGTCCAGAACGTCTCGCTGGACGGCGAGACCACGGACATGACCTTCACGGTCGGGCGCAGCGATCTGGAGCGCGCGCTGAAGGTCATTGCAGAGAATCGCGACACCTTGCGCTATCACGCGCTGGAGCACGACGCCAAGGTGGCCAAGGTCTCGGTCGTCGGGGTCGGCATGCGCAGCCACGCCGGTGTCGCCAAGGAGATGTTCCGGGCCCTGGCATCGAAGGGCATCAATATCCAGGTCATCACCACCTCCGAGATCAAGGTCTCGGTGCTGGTCGCCGAGGATTACGTGGAGCTGGCGCTGCGTGCCTTGCACAGCGCCTATGGCTTGGATGCGGCCTGAGCAGCTAATGAGATAGCGAGAGCGCCGCTTGACCTTAGGCGGCGAGGAGAGGGTGATGGCCAGAGCACCGGGCTGGCTTGCGGCAAGACGCCTGCTGAAGCAGCTCCGCGACCTGCTTCAGCAGGGCGGTCCGGCTGAGCAGCGCCTGGACCAGGTCACCCGACTGGTCGCCAATTACATGGTGGCCGAGGTCTGCTCGCTCTATGTCACCCGCGCCGGCGAGGTGCTGGAGCTCTTCGCCACCATCGGGCTTAAGCCAGAGGCCGTGCACCGCACGCGTTTCCGCTTCGGTGAGGGCCTGGTCGGGCAGATCGCCGCCAGCGCCCGGCCGCTGGCGCTGGCGGACGCCCAAAGCCATCCCAACTTCGCCTATCGCCCTGAGATCGGCGAGGACAGCTACCACTCGCTGATGGGCGTCCCGGTGCTGCGCGAGGGGCAGGTTCTGGGCGTTCTGGTGGTGCAGAACGTCACCCAGCGAGCCTACGCCGAAGAGGAGGTCGAAGCGCTCGAGACGATCGCGCTGGTGGTCTCTGAGATGTTGGCCTCCAGCGGCTTGGTGAGCGCGGAAGAGCGCCGGCTGGTCGAGAGCAGCAGCCTGCTGCCGGCGCGGCTCACCGGCATGTCCCTGACCGAGGGCAAAGGCATGGGCGAGGCGGTGCCGCATCACCGCGGCCTGGTGATACGCCGATTCGTGGCCGAGGATCCGGCCGAAGAGCTGCAGCGCCTGCACCGCGCGCGGGACGAGCTGGCCGCCAACCTGGAACGGCTGATGAAGGCCAGCGACCTCGACGAATCGGGCGAACATCAAGACGTGCTCGAAACCTATCGCATGTTCGCCCAAGACCGTGGCTGGATCGGGCGCATCGAGGAATCGGTCGAGTCGGGGCTGACCGCCGAGGCGGCGGCGCAAAGGGTACAAAACGACCTGCGCCAGCGTATGGCACAGGTGAAGGATCCCTACCTGCGCGAGCGCCTGCATGATCTCGACGACCTGGCCAATCGTCTGCTGCAGCACCTGGTGGGCGGCGAAGCGCCGGCGGCACAGTTGCCGGAGGAGGCGATCCTGGTTGCCCGCAATCTCGGTCCTTCCGATCTCTTGGACTACGATCGCGCGCGGCTTAAGGGCGTTATCTTGGGCGAAGGCGGCCCGACCTCGCATGTTGCGATCGTGGCGCGCGCCTTGGGCCTGCCGATGGTAGGGCGCTGTCCCGCGGCCATGAGCCAGATCAGGCCGGGCGACCCGGTGATCGTCGACGGAGACAGCGGCCAGGTTCTGGTGCGTCCGCGCGAGCAGGTGCGCAACAGCTACCGTCTGGCGCTTAGCGACCAGGTTCGCCGCCGAAAGCTCTTCGCCGAGACCCGCGATCTGCCAGCTATCTCCAAGGATGGCGTCAGGATCAGCCTGCAGATGAATGCCGGCTTGATGCTGGAGTTGCCGCAACTGCATGCCTGCGGTGCCGACGGCATCGGCCTCTATCGCACCGAGGTGCCCTTCATGGTGCGTGAGGACTTCCCGACCGTCGCCGAACAGCAAGAGATCTACGCCCAGGTGCTGGACCAGGCCGCCGGCAAGCCGGTCATCTTCCGCACCTTGGATATCGGCGGCGACAAGGCGCTGCCCTACTGGTCGGGCGGTGACGAGGAGAACCCGGCGCTTGGCTGGCGCGCCGTCAGGATCGGGCTGGATCGGCCGATTATCCTGCGCCGCCAGCTTCGCGCGCTGATCGCCGCTGCGGCCGGGCGCGAGCTCTCGGTGATGTTTCCTATGGTCAGCACCATCGCCGAGCTGGAGGGTTGCAAGGCCCTGCTGGCGCGCGAGCTGGCGCAGAGCGCAGTACCGCCAAGCAAAGTCTCTTGCGGCGTGATGCTGGAGGTGCCGGCCCTGCTGTGGCAGCTGGACCGCCTCTTCGCCAAAGCGGACTTCGTGGCGGTGGGAAGCAATGATCTGCTGCAGTTCCTCTTTGCCAGCGACCGCGGCAACCCGGCTCTGGCTGGCCGCTACGGGGTCTTCAACACCACGGCGATCCGACTCTTCAGCGACCTGACAAAGAAGGCCGCCGAGAGCGGAACCCCGCTCTCCCTCTGCGGCGAATCGGCGGCCCACCCGCTCGAGGCCATGGTCTTGCTGGCCAGCGGCTTCCGCCGCATCTCCATGCCGCCGGCCGCCGTCGCACCGATCAAGATGATGATCCGCAGCCTCGATCTGGCCGGCTTCCGCGCCTTCCTGGACAGCCGCCACGGCCTCGATTCCAAATCCATGGCCTCCGAGGTCAAGGCCTTCGCGCTCGACCGCGGCGTGGTCGTTTGATGCAAGCCGATTGAACGACTCGGGCCCGGTCGAGTTGGCTGTAGCGGCGGCGGCTGCCGCAGCCGACTGTCGCGGGTTTTCCAAGAGAGGACTCCGCAGGCGGAAGGTTGTCCGACCGATCCTCGGCATGGGCTCGAGGCAATCGGATAGAGCGGCCTTGGTGTGGGGGCCGCGACGACGGCCTCTCGGTGGATCGGAACGTCGGCCGTGCCGACTGTCGAGGGGCTCTGGAGGCTTAAGGAAAGACCGCGTGCTCAAGACCCTGAAACGTGATCGCCGAGGCCCTGAGTCAGGGGCGCAAGGCGCTGCCCCGCACCTTGCTGGCCGTAGAGGCAGCCGCAAGGAACCGGAGGTCTGGTCGCCGCCGCCGCTGCCGGATCTGCCGCATCCCGATGAACCTCGCCTGGAGGTCCCGCATGAGCCGCCGCTCTCGGATGATGTCGCCGCCGAAGAGGACTGGGATCGCCAGCCCCTGGGAGACGAACCGCCGGTCGTGGCGGAGCACCACCACCTCGACGAGGAAGCGGACTACGACCAGTCGGAGCGCTATGAGGAGGAGCCGTCACAGGTAATCCCCGGAACCGTCGGCGCCCTTCTGGCTGAGACCCGCAGTGATTTCGGGCAGGACATCGACGAGGTTTCCTCGGCGCTGCGGATCCGCCCGGTGTTCTTGCGGGCGCTCGAGGAAGGGCGGCACGAGGACCTTCCGGGCTTGGCCTATGCCGTCGGTTTCCTGCGCAGCTATGCGGACTATCTGGGCCTCGACGTCGATGACTGCGTCGGCCGCTTCAAGGACGAGGCCGCCGGCATCGATCGCACCCCCAACCTCAACTTCCCGACGCCGGTGCCCGAAGCCAAGGTGCCGACCGGTGCGATCATCCTGGTATCCCTGGTGCTTGCCGGGTTGGCCTATCTGGTGTGGACCTACGTATCGCGCGACGACGACCCGCCTGCCGCGCAATCGACGGAGGCTGTGCAGACGCCGTCGGCAAGCGGCGCGGCCCAGAGCGAGAAGGCGAGCCAAGGCAGCCTGCTCACCGAGGCCAGCGAAGCGGACGCGCAGACGACCAGCCCGCCGCCGCAAGCGGTCAGCGATCTGCAGACGGAGACCATCGTTCCTCCGAAGGACGGGGACGCCGCCGCCTCGCAGGCGAATGGATCGGGCGGGTCGGCCGCGGCGACACTGGCGCAAAGCACCAGCCAAGACCCGGCCGGCGGGGGCACCCAGAACGAGGCTGCTGCCGGCGCAGCTGACCCCGTCGTCTTCACCGAGGCTGCCTCGTCGAGCCAGCCGACTGACGTGACCGCAGAGAGCACCACGGCGGCGGCCTACTCCGGCCCGCGGGTTGTGCTCAAGGCCACGCAGGACAGCTGGGTGCAGATCCGCAACGCCAACAATGCATCGATCTTCACCCGCGTGCTGCGTGCCGGCGACGTCTATGAGGTGCCCGATCAGTCAGGCTTGACCCTGCTGACCGGCAATGCCGGCGGATTGGTGATCACCGTCGACGGCGAGGAGATACCCAAGCTTGGGCGCTCGGGACAGGTGCGCCGCAACGTCTCGCTCAATCCGGACTCCTTGAAGGAAGGCTAGACCGGGCCAGGCCTTGAACTTGGGCGGCCGCGCCAGCATCTTGCGGAGCATACCCCGTAAGCCCCTGAGCATTGAGGACAGGTGATGAGCGATCACACGGCGGTGCGTCCCTGGCGACAGGTTCTGCGCCGCAAGAGCCGGCAGATCCATGTCGGCGAGGTGCCGGTCGGCGGCGATGCACCGATCACGGTGCAGTCCATGACCAACACCGTCACCCACGACGTGCCCGCCACCATCGACCAGGTGCGCGCCCTGGAATTGGCTGGGGCCGACATCGTCCGCATCTCTTGCCCTGACCCGGACTCCAGCGCCGCTCTCAGCCAGATCGTGCCCGAGGTCACCGTGCCGATCGTCGCCGACATCCACTTTCACTATAAGCGCGGAATCGAGGCGGCCGAGAACGGGGCAGCCTGTCTGCGCATCAACCCGGGCAACATCGGCGGCCGCGATCGGGTCCGCGAGGTAGTGAAGGCGGCCCGCGAGCACGGCTGCTCCATCCGCATCGGCGTCAACGCCGGCTCGCTGGAGCGCGACCTGCTGGAGAAATACGGCGAGCCCTGCCCCGAGGCCATGGTCGAGAGTGCGCTGGGCCACATGAAATTCCTGCAGGACGAGGACTTCCACGAGTTCAAGATCTCCTGCAAGGCCTCCGACGTCTTCCTGGCGGTGGCCGCCTACCAGCAATTGGCCGAGGTCTGCGACTATCCGCTTCACCTCGGGATCACCGAGGCGGGCGGCTTGCGCGGCGGCACCATAAAGTCGTCGATCGGCCTCGGCAGCTTACTGTGGGCTGGCATCGGCGACACCATCCGGGTCTCGCTTTCGGCCGACCCGGTCGAGGAGGTCAAGGTCGGCTTCGACCTTTTGAAGTCACTGGGCCTGCGCCACCGTGGGGTCAATGTCATCTCCTGCCCCTCCTGCGCGCGCCAGCAGTTCGAGGTGATCAGGACGGTCGAAGAGCTGGAGAAGCGCATCGAGCACATCACCACGCCGATGACGGTTTCGGTGATCGGCTGCGTGGTCAATGGGCCCGGCGAGGCACTGATGACCGACTTGGGCTTGACCGGCGGCGGCAAGGGGACCCATCAGGTCTATATGGCCGGCGTGCCGCACCACCGCCTGAAGGATGCCAGCGTGGTCGACCACTTGGTTGAGCTCATCGAGGCCAAGGCCGCCGAGATCGAGGCCGCAAAGGCTGCGGAGGAAGAGCGCGAGCAGCCGGCGGCCGCCGAGTAGGGCCGGCATGATCAACGCCGAGCGCGTACCGCTTTTCGTCGCCCTTTCCTTTTGCGCCGGCCTCTTCACCGTGGCCGGTGCGCTCATCGGCGTCGCCTTGGCCTATGCCAAGCGCGGCGAGGTGGCCGGCACCTGGGGCGAAAGCATTCTGACCTATTTCATCACCACCTTCTGGGTGGGCCTGGCGGTGGGGCTCATCGGTTGGCTCCTGACCTTGATTTGGATCGGCTGGGTGGTCTTGGGCTCCTGTACCTCTGGTATGCGGTGCGCTGCCTGCGCGCCACCTTGGCCACCTTCGACAAGCGCCCGATTCCCGATCCGCACAGCCTGCTGATCTAGGGTCAGGCTTTGGCCGCTTTTCACGGCGCGCCAAAGCCGCTACATCAACGCCTCCCTTCACCACAGAGCCTGTCCACCCAGCCCCGTGTCCAGCCTACAACCCATCCGCGGCACCCACGATCTGCTCCCCGCAGCCATGCGGCGCCACCGACATGTCGTCGAAGTCTCGCGCCTCGTCGCCGAGCGCTACGGCTATCTCTTGATGGCGACGCCGATCATGGAGTTCACCGAGGTCTTCAAGCGCACGATCGGTGAAGCCACCGACATCGTGACCAAGGAGATGTACAGCTTCGCGCTGGGCGAGGGCGAGAGCATCACCTTGCGGCCGGAGAACACCGCCGGCGTGGCCCGCGCGTTCCTCTCCAACGGCCTGGCCCAGGAACTCCCCCTGAAGTACTTCTATGCCGGTCCCATGTTCCGCCACGAGCGCCCGCAGAAGGGGCGCCAGCGCCAGTTCCATCAAATCGGCGTGGAGCTCTTCGGCGTGCCGCAGGCAGCAGGCGACGTCGAAGTGATCGCCGCCGGCGCGCGAATCCTGGATGAGCTGGGCCTCCTGGGCCAGACCGCCTTGGAGCTCAACACGCTGGGCGATGCCGAGAGCCGCCAGGCCTATCGTGCCGCCTTGGTCGACTACTTTCAGGACCACCGCGCCAGACTCTCCGAGGACAGCCTCCAGCGGCTGGACCGCAATCCCCTGCGCATCCTGGACAGCAAGAACGCCGGCGACAGGGCCGTCGTCGCTGGCGCTCCCTCCTACGAAGACTACCTGACCGGGGCCGCCAAGGATTTCTTCGCAGCTGTCAGGGATGGCCTGGAGGCCCTTGGAATCGCTTATGTCTTGAACCCGCGCCTGGTGCGCGGCCTGGACTACTACTGCCACACCGCTTTCGAGTTCACGACCGAGGCTCTGGGCGCACAGGGCACGGTCATGGGTGGCGGGCGCTATGACTATCTGGTCGAGACCATGGGCGGGTCGCCGACACCAGGGGTCGGCTGGGCGGCCGGGATCGAGCGGATGGCCATGCTGCTGGCCGACGACCCGCCGGCGCCCCGCCCTTTCGCTTTGGTGCCGATCGGCGCCGCCGCTGAAGCTCGTGCCACAGGCTTGGCGGAAAGCCTGCGACGCGACGGCTTTCGGATCGACCTTGCCTTCTCCGGCAATCTGCGCAAGCGGATGCGCCGGGCGGATAAGCTAGGCGCCCGCGCGGCCCTCATTCTGGGCGACGACGAGCTGGCCAAGGAGGCCATCGTGCTGAGAGACCTGGACAGCGGACAGCAGACCACCCTAGCGTTGACCGCTCTACCACAGGAGTTGAAGGCCTTAGCCTGATCAAAATGCGATGATTCCGCTGCGCGATAGCCTCGAGCGCCTCTTCACCATCGGCGTCACCTTCCGCACCGCGCCGACGCCGCTAAGAGAGCGTGTGGCCGTCGAGGAAGAGCTGGAAGCCGCCCTTTACGAGGCGCTGGCGGCAGCCGGTGCCGAAGAGGCGCTGCTGCTTTCGACCTGCGACCGCGTCGAGGTCGTCGGCCTGGCGCGCCACCCTGCCTGTCCACGCGATTCCCTGGCGGCTCTCGAGCGGAGCCGGGGTCTGGCGGCCGGCGCGCTTGAGGCCTGTGCGCTGGAGCATCGCGGCGGCGAGGCCTTGCGCCACCTTTTCGCCGTGACCGCGGCCCTGGACAGCCAAGTGGTGGGCGAGCCTCAGGTCCTTGGACAGGTGAAGGCCAGTCACACCCGCGCGCGTCGCCTGGGGGCCACGGGCCCGCTGCTCGACCGCCTCTTGGCCGGTGCCTATCAGGCGGCCAAGCGGGTGCGCAGCGAGAGCCGCGTCGGCGAGGCCCCGGTCTCCTTGGCAGCCGCCGCGCTCAAGGTCGCCTTGACCTTGCATGGCGCGCTGAACGATCGCGTGCTGCTGCTGATCGGCCTTGGCGAGCTGGGCGAGCTGTTGGCGGACTACTTCCGTGCCGGGGGCTTGCGTCGTTGCGGCGTGCTGCACGCCAACCTCGGCCGGGCCACGGCCGTGGCCCGTCAGCTGCAAGGGCAAGCCTGGAGCGGCGATCGCTTGCCGGAGGCGCTGGAGAGCGCCGATGTGGTCATCTTGAGCCAAGGCTCCGGGCAGGCCGCGGTGACAAAGGACCTCTTGGCCCAAGTGCTGCGCCGCCGCCGCGGGCGGCCGATGCTGCTGCTGGACGTCGCCATGCCGTGCGATCTGGGGCCGGGGGTGGAAGCGCTGGACGACGCCTTCGTCTACGACCTTGCCGACTTGGAACGCTTGGCTGTCAGAGGCAAGGCCTCGCGAGAGGATGCCTCGCTCAGAGCCTGGCGAATCCTGGGCGAAGAGTTGGCGCTCTTCGAGCGTGCCCTGGCAGAGCGTTCGGCCGCACCCAGCGTGACGGCGCTGCGCGCCCACGCCGAGGATCTTCGCCGCGAAATCCTGGCCGACGAGAGGCTTGACGCGGCGTCGGCCACAGCGCTCCTCTTGAACCGCTTGCTGCACGCCCCTTCCGAGGCCTTGCGTCAGGCGGCGGCTGAACCGGCCGACTTGGCGGCCCTCGAGGCGGCCATGAGGCGACTCTTCCCGCGCACGCTGGCGGCGCGGCCGAAGAGCGAAACCGACTAGACATAGAGGAGCTTTCGTGAACCTCGAAGAGAAGCTGGACGCGGTCCGCGACCGGCACAGCGAGCTGTCCCGTTCTCTGGCCCAACACCCGGAACCGGGGTCGCCCGACTATACCCGCATGATGAAGGAGTATGCCGAGCTGGAGCCGGTGGTGGCCGGCATCGATGCCTTGGGTGCCGTGCGCCGCGAGATGGAGGATCTTGAAGGCCTGATGGGCGAGGCCGATGATCCCGAAATGAAGGCGCTGGCCGAAGAGGAATTCTATCAGCTGAAGGGGCGGGTTCCGGCGCTGGAGCACGAGGTCAAGGTGCTGCTGCTGCCCAAGGACGAGGCCGACGAGCGCAACGCCGTGCTCGAGGTGCGTGCGGGCACCGGCGGCGAGGAAGCGGCGCTCTTCGCCGGCGACCTTTTCACCATGTACCAGCGCTTTGCCGAGCTTTCGGGCTGGCGCTGCGAGGCGCTGGGCTATGAAGAGACCGACCTGGGCGGCTGCAAGGCCGGCTCGCTGTTGATATCCGGCAAGGGCGTCTTCGCCGCGCTCAAGTTCGAATCGGGCGTGCACCGTGTCCAACGCGTGCCGGTCACCGAGACCAGCGGGCGCATCCACACCTCGGCCGCCACCGTTGCCGTCCTGCCCGAGGCCGAGGAGGTCGACGTCGCCGTCGACGACAAGGACCTGCGCATCGACACCTACCGCGCCCAGGGTGCCGGCGGCCAGCATGTCAACAAGACCGACAGCGCGGTCAGGATTACGCACATGCCCAGCGGCATTGTCGTGCAGTGCCAAGACGAAAAGTCCCAGCACAAGAACCGGGCCAAGGCGATGAAGATGCTGCGCGCCAAGCTCTACGACGAAGAGCGGCGGCAGCGCGACGCAGAGCTGGCCAGCACGCGCAAGAGCCAGGTCGGCTCCGGCGACCGATCGGAGCGGATTCGCACCTACAATTTTCCGCAAGGCCGGGTTACCGACCACCGCATCAACTTGACGCTCTACAAGCTGGACCGCGTGCTCGCCGGCGAGGCCTTGAACGAGCTGGTCGAGGCCTTGCGCACCGAAGACGAAGCGGCCCGCCTGGCGGCCGTGGCCGAGGGATGAGCGAAGCCGGCACCTTGGGTACACTGCTCGACGACACCGCCCGACGCCTGGCCGCTGCCGGCATCGAGGAGCCGCGGCGTGAAGCAAGGGCCCTGGCAAAGGCGGTTTTCGCCGATGCCCCCTCGGCACTCTACGACCGCAGCCGGCTCATAGGGCTCGATCGTGCGGCGACCCTTCGCGCCGCTGCGGCCCGGCGCGCCAGGCGGGAGCCCTTGGCCCGCATCCTGGGCTGTAAGGAGTTCTGGAGCCTTTCTTTCGCTCTGAGCAAGGAGACGCTGGTGCCGCGCCCCGACAGCGAGACGCTGGTGGAGGCGGCGCTGGCCCTGCTGCCGGAAGAGGGGCGCGCCTACCGACTGTTGGACTTCGGTACCGGCAGCGGCTGCCTCTTGCTCGCCATCCTGTCGGAGCGGCCGGCTGCTTTCGGCATCGGCGTCGACCGTTCCACCGGCGCCGTACGCCAGGCCGCCGCCAATGCCAGGGCGCTGGCGCTTGCCCCGCGGGCCACCTTCCTGGTCGCTGATTGGGGCGCCGCGCTTTCAAGTTCTTTCGACCTGATCGTCAGTAATCCGCCCTACGTCGAATCCGAGGTCTTGTCCGAACTTGCCCCGGAAGTCGCGCGGCATGATCCCGTCTTGGCGCTGGATGGCGGTTCCGATGGCTTGACAGCCTATCGCGCAGTCGTCCCCCAGGCTGCCGCGCTTTTGGCGCCTGGAGGGTCTCTGGTGCTTGAGATTGGCCAAGGCCAATGCGAATCGGTCGCAGGCTTGCTCGGCGCTTCGGGCCTTGTAGAACTGGAGGTCAATCACGATCTAAGCGGTATCGCGAGAACCCTATCGGCCAGCCGACCCCTGCAAGATTGCAACAGCCCTGATCGGAGCAGCGATCGCAGCAAAAAAGGGCTTGGAAGCGCGGGTTTAGGCCGCTAGGGTCACTTCGGGCGTAGATGACGCGGAGGCCTTTCGGTTCGACAGGCGGTCCGCGGAAGCTTCCCAACCCACCGGTAGGAATTCGGGTGGAGCCAGAAGCACATACCGACATCCGGCTGGGTCCGAGAGCAACTCGACCCTAGCGTTAGACAAAGCAGACGAGCGCATATGCGACAGAGCAACAACGGTCGCCGCACCCGCGGTGGACGCCCGAGCCGTAGGCCGGGCCCGCTGAAGTCACAGACCTTCGACAGCAACGGGCCTGAGGTCCGGATCCGCGGCAACGCGCATCAAGTGCTGGAGAAGTATCAGAACCTGGCACGCGACGCGAGTTCGAGCGGCGATCGCGTACTGGCAGAAAGCTATTATCAATACGCTGAGCACTACTACCGAATAATTCACGAATCGACCGATCCCGATTCGCCGGGCAGCAATCGGCCGCACCATCGCCCCGGGCGTTATGACGAGCAGCCGGAAGAGCGCGATGAGACCGTGCGAGCCGAGCCGGTGGTGGCCGAAGCCGTGGTGCCTGCACCGGCCGCGCCGGCCGCGCCGGCCGCGCCTGAAGAGGCGCCTGCCGCGGCCGCTCAGCCGCAGCCGCAGCCGCAGCCGGTGAACGGCGAAGCGGCCTCGGGTGAGGAAAGCGAAGGCCTGGAGCGCGCGCTCGAGAATGCCCCTCAGGTCGCCGCCGCAGAAGAGGAGAGCGAGGCTCCTGCCAGCAAGAAACCCGCGAGCGAGAAACCTGCGAGCGAAAAGAAATCGACCCGCGGCAACGGTCAGCGCACGACGCGGACCCGAACCCGCTATCGCCGTCAGCCGCGCGACGCCAGCGAGGAAGAGAAGTCGGGTTCGCACCGGCGTCAGTTCCCCATGCCGGCCGACGGCGCTGAGGAGCCCGAAGCCGCCGATGCCAGCGACAAGCAGAAGGGGTGATCCGGCGGTTTTTCGAATCGGCGCTTCTACTTCGCGACAGACCGATCTTGGCTAGAGTGAGGGCCGGGACCTAGAACAGATCGCAGTCAGGTGGACTCACCTGGCTGCGTGAAACTGCTCTATTTTTCAGTGCTGTAGAGCAGGCCGTCTGAAATCGCTAAACCTGCGACTTTGCAGCACATCAACTGGTTTCAACCAATCTATAGCCGCAATCCAATTCCTCGAGAGTGAGGAGATCAGAGTAGCGTTGCTCCCATGCACCGCTCCTCAAATCCATCTCAAGCTTTCCTAGGCCTTCGGATAGGTCGCCCAATGCCCAGAAAGACGACATCGCGCCACGAACTCTTTCATCCAGATAGGCAGCAGGTCGCCGCCAATAACCCGCCAGAAAGCCATCTGTGCAGTCGTGCGGTATGGGCACAGGAGAAACTTCAACTGAACCTAGCCATTTCTCGTAGTCTGCAATTTGGGGCATTTGCCCTTCATCCAAAGTCACCAGTGCTGGAAAATAATCGGCAAGCCAGAACCCACGGAATGACGGATCATAGGTCAGAAAAACGACCTTATCCCGGGACACGCGTCGCATCTCCAGGACGCCTTTTTCCTGATCACTCCAGTGATGAATTGTCAGAACGGCCATTGATGCATCAAAGGATTGATCACCACAGGGAAGGTCTTCTGCGTTGGCCTGAATGACAGTGGCATTTGAAGCAAAACGCTGTCGTATCATTTCAGTCGAAGGTTCGATGGCCGTGATCTGCCTGTCGGCGGGCTCGTACGACCCTGCCCCCGCCCCAACGTTTAGAACGGTTTTTGCGTCTCCCAGAGCCGTCTCAATTCTCTGCGCTATTCTGGTGTCGGGTTTGCGAAGGTTCGCGTAGTTCAGACCGATTGTGTCGTACAGAGCGTTCATAACGATTCATATCATGAACAATCCTAACGGACAGCACCGATGGGCGGCTTCGCCCCGCACTGCCGCCATCCATGGTTAGTCGTGGGATTTCCAGCAACCCCATGCCATAACCGGCATTCCAAATACGGTCCTTTGGTCGAGGAGAGATAGCATGGAAGCCAGTCTCGGCGATGGCGGCGCTTTGCCGGACCATCAGCCGCTCTTTCCCTTGGGCGAAGACAAGACGCCCTACCGCAGCCTCGGCAGCGTGGGCCTTTCGGTGGAGCGATTCGGCGGCCGCGACCTCCTGAGCGTCTCGACCGAGGCCCTGCGCCTGCTGGCCGAGCAGGCCTTCATCGATATCAACCACCTCTTGCGGCCGGGGCATTTGGCCCAGCTGCGCAAGATCCTGGACGATCCCGAGGCCTCGTCGAACGATCGCTTCGTCGCCTTCGACCTGCTGAAGAACGCGAACATCGCCGCCGGCGGTGTCTTGCCGATGTGCCAGGACACCGGCACCGCCATCGTGATGGGCAAGCGCGGGCGACTGGTCTTCACCGACGGCCGCGACGAGGCAGCCCTCTCGGCGGGTATCGCCGACGCCTACTTCAAGCGCAATCTGCGCTACAGCCAGGTGGCGCCGGTCTCCATGTTCGAAGAGCAGAACACCCGCACCAACCTGCCGGCCCAGATCGACATCTATGCCGAGGGCGAAGAGGCTTACAAGTTCCTCTTCATCGCCAAGGGCGGCGGCTCGGCCAACAAGACCTTTCTGCATCAGGCGACGCCCTCGGTGCTGAACCGCGACCGCCTGCTGCCCTATCTGGAAGAGCGGATTCGCAGCCTCGGTACCGCTGCCTGCCCGCCCTATCACTTGGCCGTGGTCATCGGCGGCACCTCGGCCGAGCTCAACCTCAAGACCGTCAAGCTGGCGAGCTGCCGCTATCTCGACGGCCTGCCGAGCGAGGGCAGCGAGGGCGGCCACGCCTTCCGCGATCTGGAGATGGAGTCCATCATCCATCAGATGTCGCAAGGCCTCGGCATCGGCGCGCAATTCGGCGGCAAGTACTTCTGTCACGACGTGCGCGTGATCCGCCTGCCGCGCCACGGCGCCAGCCTGCCGATCGGCATCGGCGTTTCCTGCTCTGCCGATCGCCAGGCGCTCGGCAAGATCACCCGCGACGGCATCTTCCTGGAGCAGCTGGAGGCCAATCCGGCCCAGTTCCTGCCGGAGGTTGAGTCCGAGAACCTGGGCGGCGCGGTGGTCGAGGTCGATCTGTCGCGGCCCATGCCGGAGATCCTGGCCACCCTCTCACGCCATCCGATCAAGACCCGGCTGTCGCTCACCGGGCCGGTGATCGTTGCCCGCGACGCGGCCCATGCGAAGCTGCGCAGCCGGCTGGAAGCCGGCGAGCCCTTACCGGACTACTTCAAGAACCATCCCGTCTACTACGCCGGCCCGGCCAAGACGCCGGAGGGCTATGCCTCGGGCTCCTTCGGGCCGACCACGGCGGGCCGCATGGATTCCTTCGTCGATCAGTTCCAGGCCGCCGGCGGCTCGATGGTGATGCTGGCCAAGGGCAACCGCAGCCCCATGGTGCGCGAGGCCTGCGGCAAGCACGGCGGCTTCTACCTCGGCTCGATCGGCGGCCCGGCCGCTCGCCTGGCTCAGGACTGCATCAAGAAGGTCGAGTGCATCGAGTACCCCGAGCTGGGGATGGAGGCAATCTGGCGCATCGAGGTCGAGGATTTTCCCGCCTTCATCGTCATCGACGACAAAGGCAATGATTTTTTCAAGGAGTTGAAGGTAGCCTAGCGACCACTTTCTTGGGAGAGTGAGCGCTGGATTGTTGGACAACGCGGCCGATTTGAGCGCCGCAGCCTGGGTCGTACCGAGTGAGGCTGTGGGTCGATCGCGCACGAGAGCATCTGCTGTCTTCGGGGGTGGACTTGCCATGGTGATGATGATGTCGAGGGGACTCTGGCGGGGGGCATTCGCCCTCTTGGTCGCAGTCATGCTGGTCGGCGGCGGGACGGCCGCTCGTGCCGAGAAGACCGTTCTGCTGGTCCCCAGCGGTCAGGACAACCTGATGGGATGCTCGCCGTGGTGATGCAGCCCGGCTTGGCGCGCGCGCTGGAGCAGCCGGTCGAGATCGCCACGGTCATCGGCGAGGGCGGCGGTGTGGCGCAGGACCTGTTGGGCCGTCTGCCTGCGGATGGCAGCTCGCTGCTGGTCGCCGAGCTTCTGACACGCGCCATCGACGAGGCGCTGCCGGAGTCCGGCCAGGAGACCACGCTGTCGCAGTTGACGCCGATCTTGAAGCTGGCGCAGGCGGTCTCCGTGGCCCTGGTGGTGCGCGAAGGCTCTCCCATCCAGACCTTCGAGGACTTCGTGGCGGCGGCGGGCGAGCGCACCTTGACGGTCTCGACCTTCGGCAAGCGCTCCAGCTCCGGCGTAGCACTGGCCATGTTGGCAAAGCGCCTAAACCTGCCTTTTGCCTTCGCCAGCCGCGCCAGCCTCGCCTCCATTCTACGCGACCTCGATTCCGGTGCCGCCGACGCTGCCATCGTCTTTACCCGGGTTCTGACCTTTCCCGATCTCGCAGGCGACTATCGCGCGTTGCTCACCTTCGGCGCCGAGCGCAGCCCCTTGCTGCGCGACCGCGTGCCCACTCTGGTGGAGATGAGCGGCGAGCGGCATGACGCCTTCACCACCTCTGTCGCGCTCTTCGGGCCGCCGGCGATGGACCCCGAGCTCGTCGCCAGGATCTCCGCCGCCTTCTTCCGCGGGGTCAGTTCCGATCCGGCCGTCATGGAGGCTGCCGCCAAGAACGGGGTCGACATCGTGCTTAAGGAGGCCGATGTCGTCCAGGACACCATGGAGCGTGATGGCCGGGTGGTCGAACGCGTTCTGCCCTTACTGCAGTAGGCACGATACCTTGGCTGGCGGAAGCCTCGACGCTTCGGCAATAGGAAGCTAGGGTCGCATCCGTCACTTGTGGGCCCGCCGCCAAGACTGCGCGGCCTAGGGCCGTGCCATGCCGTCACCTGATCAGTTACGAGGAGGAAGAGCCGGTGAGCGTCGAGCGGAAGAAGACAAACGACCGTATGAGCCAGATAGTCATTCACGGCGATACCGTCTATCTGGCAGGCCAAGTGGCGCTTGCCGCCCCCGGCGCCAGTGTCGCCGATCAGACCAAGGCGATCCTGGACCAGATCGACGGGCTTTTGGCCGAGGCCGGGACGGAAAAGTCGAAGATCCTCTCCGCCACCATCTGGCTCGCCGACATGGACAGCTTCAACGAAATGAACCCGGTCTGGGATGCCTGGGCCAAAGGCGGCAACGCGCCGGCCAGGGCCTGCGTGGAGGCACGTCTGGCGTCGCCGGACTTCACCGTCGAGATCGGCATCATCGCCGCAAGGTAGGAGAGGCGGCGCCCATGCGGGTCGTCGTCATGGGGGCAGGGCTTGCCGGCGTGACGGCGGCCTACGAGCTTCTGCGCGACGGCCACGAGGTCACGGTGCTGGAGCGCCTGGAAGGCCCGGCGCTCTTCACCAGCTACGCCAATGCCGGCTTGGTGGCCCCCGGTCACGCCTTTGCCTGGGCCTCGCCCAGGGCACCGCGGATCCTGCTGAAGTCCCTTGTTGACAAGAGCCAGGCCCTGCGCTTTCGCCCCAATGCCGATCCGCGCCTCTGGGCCTGGATCTGGGCCTTTCTTAAGAACTGCACGGCGGAAAAGGCGCGGATCAACACCAAGCGCAAGCTCAGGCTCTGCCGCTATTCGCAAGGCTGCCTGCAGGAGATCGTGGCGCGCGAAGGCCTGGACTACGACGGCCAGAGCGGCGGGCTCCTCTACCTCTATCGCAGCCAAGAGAGCTTCGAGCGGGGCGCCAAGAACACCGCGATCCTGGCGGAGGAGGGGCTGGACCTTCGCGCCCTCTCGCCAGCCGAGGCCGCGGCCAAGGATCCGGCGCTGGAGCCGGTGCGCGACCGCTTTGCCGGCGCGGTCTACTGTTCCAGCGACGAGAGCGGCGATGCCCGGCTCTTCACCGAAGCCTTGGCCAAGCGCTGCCAAGAGAGCGGCGCGGTCTTCGAGTACGGCGTCGAAGTTCAGGGCTTCGACAAGGGCGGCCAAGAGATCATCGCCGCGAAGACCAACCGCGGGTCCTTCCCGGCGGAGGTCTTCGTGCTGGCGCTGGGTGTCATGAGCCCGCGCTTTGCACGCACGCTGGAGGCCCGCCTGCCGATCTATCCGGTCAAGGGCTATTCGGTCACTTTCCCGATCGGCGGACGAAACAACGCCCCGCTGCTGGGCGGCGTCGACGAGGACAACCTGGTCGCCTATTGCCGCTTCGGCGACCGCTTGCGGGTTACCGCGACGGCGGAATTCGCCGGTTACGACACCTCGCACAAGCCTGCCGACTACGGACCGATGCTGCGCGCGGTGAAGGATCTCTTCCCCGAGGGCGCCGACTATGCGCAGCCCGACTACTGGGCGGGCCTCAGGCCGATGACTCCCGAAGGCACCCCCTTGCTTGGGCCCTCGCGCTATCGCAATCTCTATGTCAATTGCGGGCATGGCCACATGGGCTGGACCATGGCCGCCGGCACCGGCCGGATCACCGCCGACTTGATTGCAGGACGACAACCTGCCATCGACCCGGAAGGGCTGCTGCTTTCGGCCTAGAACTGCGGAAGGAGATGCGCGATGGCGTCCGAATTGGCCGAGGATGTCTTCACCGACCTTGGGGCCTTTCCATACGAGACCGACGCCGGGCTTGGAACTAAGGCCAACATCGGTTTGCTGGTACTGGCGACCGACCAGACCCTGGAGCGGGAGTTTCAGGTCCTCACCAACCAGCCGGGCCTTGCTGTCTATCACAGCCGGCTGGAGAACGATTTGGAGGTCACGCCGGAGACCTTGATCAAGATGCGCGACAGGCTGCCGGGCACCGCTCGCCTGCTGCCGCCGGGCGTGGAGTTCGACGTGGTCGCCTACGGCTGCACCTCCGGCGCCATGGTGATCGGCGAGGAAGTGGTGGCCGCACAGGTCCGCTCGGCCTTGCCTGGTGTCCGCGTGACCGATCCGGTGAGCGCCCTGCTGGCTGCCTTCGCGCACTTGGGCGTGTCGCGGATCGGCCTCCTGACACCCTATCTGCCGGTAGTCAACCGCGGCCTGCGCGAACGCCTCCTGGCCCGCGGCCTGGAGGTCCCGGTGATGGGCTCCTTCCACGAGTCCGACGACTTCAAGGTGGCGCGCACGACAACGGACAGCGTCCTGAAGGCTCTGATTGAGATCGGCCGGCGCCCGGAGTGCGAAGCGGTCTTCGTCTCCTGCACCAACCTCCGCGTCGTCGAGATCCTGGCCGAGGCCGAGGACGCCATCGGCAAGCCCGTCACCTCCTCCAACCATGCGCTCGCCTGGCATGCGCTGACTCTTGCCGGGTTGCCGACGGAGAGGCCCGGCTGCGGGCAGCTCTTCGCAGCCCGCTAGGCAAGTCCCTCCGACGGCCCCGAGCGTTCCGTTGCTTCACCTTCGAAAGGTCGGACTTTTCTGACGGCTTTCCTCGTCGAACATATGGGCGATGAGTACGAAGCGGCGCCCGGAGGTCACCGGGGTGACCTCATGGAGGAGGGTGCTGGAGTAAATGACCGCATCGCCTCTCGGGGGTCTGTAAAGATCCGGGCCGTACTCCGGGAATCGCAGATAGCCGCCCTCGTAATCTCCGGTGTTGAGGTGAATGGTCATGGCGAAACGGCGGTGCGCGAATGCCGCCATGGTGTTGTCGCGGTGGGCCTTGAACTGCCCGCCGTCCGAGGCTTCGTAGCTGACCACTTTCCATTCTTCCACGCCGCTCACCTGGCGCGTGAAGGCCTTGATGATTTCCGGCTGGACGCGCTTTGCGAAGCGCTCCGTGACGGCCGCCAAGGTCTCTCGGTCATTGATCACATGATCGCGTCGAATCTTGGCTGCCGTCAGGACTTGGGTGAGCTCGCCGCCAATGACCCTTGGTGCTTTGCTCGTCTGACTGCCTTTCGTTAGATGTGCCGTCACCAAGGAGTGGCAGAGTTCCGGCTCGAACACCTTGGGCACATGGAGCACCGGGGCGAAGCCGCCCAGCAGGCGCGGCGCAGGCCGGGGATCAGTCTCCAGGAACCGCAGCACGACGTTCACGTAGTCAGGATCGGTAATGCCGCGGTCGACCCGAACGATGCGCATGCGTTCATCAGCGATCAGAACGGTAGCGCCTTGCTGGCCTTGGTGCCCGGCCGACGCTGCCGGGTTGCGCGGCCCCTCGATCATGCTCGCAAGCTCGCCCTTCACGTCGGAGAGCAGGTAGAAAGGCAAGGGCCTTCCTGATAGCCCGGCGTTGACCTGCGGGGGTGTCGCGGTGACGACGAAGAGGTTCGCGCGCTTTTGCAGGACCTCCCAGTTCTCGGCAAAGCGATGGAGCTGGGCCATGCAGGTGGGCAGGCGCGGATCGGAGACGATCAGCAACACCAGCATGTTGCCTGCCATGTAGTCGAGCAGGTTCACGACCTCGGCTTGCTGATTCGGCAGAACGATGTTGGGCAGAAGGTCGCCCGGGCCGATGCGGAATGCGGTGGGCGACGACGCGGCGGCGCGATGCTGACCGTAAGACTCCGCCATTCTGGGCAACTCCTGTCTTCGACGAATCGGATTCTCATCGAGCCTCTCAGCATGCGGGCCAGCGTCGAGAGGCGCGTGACCTGTAGCGGAAGTCACCCATTGGGTCCAGAGGGCCGCGTCGATCTTGCCGACTTGCCGGGTGCGGGGAACTGCGGCCGAGGCCCTTGGCAGCGTCTCATCTCGAAGCTCTCTTGCAAGATGCGGCGCTTTGCATCATCCAGAAGCAAACGGCGGTGGGCGAGCGACGCTTTCGCTGCTGTCTGGCGAATGAGGGGATTGGGGCCTAACGCCGTTGGACCTCTTGCTGCATATCGGCACCGAGAAGACCGGTTCGACCAGCCTGCAGGCCTGGCTCGACCACAACAGCGATCGCCTTGCCGAACAGGGGGTCTGTTATAGCCGATGCATGGGACGGCCGAACAATCGGAACATCGCCGTCTATGCAATGGACAGCGACAAGGCCGACTTCGGGTTCTGGTCGCTCGGCTTGCAGGGCCATGAGGATCATCGGCGTTGGCGGCTGGACCTGCGGGAGGGTCTGCTGCGCGAACTCGAACAGGCAAGTGCCGCCGGTGCCACGACCTACGTGATCAGCAGCGAGCACTGTCATTCTCGCCTCACCTCTGAGCCGATGGTCGCGCGCTTGGCCGAGCTCTTGACGCCGCTCTTCGATCGCGTTGCCGTCCACTGCTGCCTCAGGCCGCAGGTCGAGCTGCTATTGAGCGCCCTCAGCACTGCCATAAAAGAGGGTGCTAGCGTCAGCGAAGACAAGCTGAACGTTGCGCCAGACGACACCTACTACGACTATCTTGGGCTCTATCGTCGATGGAACGCGGCCTTTGAGGATAGGGTTCATCTCTTCTCTCACAAGAGGTGGCCGGATGTCGTCGACTATATCTGCTCGGTGCTAGGTTTGGATAAAGAGAGCTTTACCGACATCGCCAGGCAGAACGCCTCGTTGGACTATCGCGTGATGGCCCTGGCCCAAAATGTGTCGGTGCCGCGCTTCATCGGTGGCGCCAAAAACAAGAGCGCCCGGTTCTTTGTCGACAAGTTTCCTTTCGAAGAGGGGCTGACTATTGGCCGGTCGGACGCGGCGCGCATAGAGGAGGCCTTCAAGGAGGGGAACAAGGCCTTGGTCGAGGCTTGCAGTGGTCTCCAGCCGCAAGACCTGTCGGTCGATCTCGCTCGCTTTCCGGAGCGTGGCAACTTCCAGCGCGTGATCGAGACGGTGGTGTTCAAGGACGTCCTGTCCGAAATGGTACGTCGCTTCAACTGTGAGCTCTGGCTCGAGCAGGCCAGGCGCAGGCGAGCGGAGGCCAGGTTGGCGAAAGCGGAAGGCGATAGCGCGCGTGCCCGGACCTTGGCCGAGCGGGCGTCCAAGTGCCTGGAGCATGCCAAGGCGGCAGCGCTTGACGACCGCGCGGACGATATCGCCCGGGTGGAGAAATCGCTACGCAAGCTCCTGACCTCTGTTCCGTGACGCATGCTCCTCCGTCTTCGGCGACCGTCACGGTGACGTCATGTCTGCGCTTTGCGGATCCGCGGCCGCTTCTGCTTGGCATGCCCGACCTAAAGCGCCGTCTGGATACTTCCCAGCCGTTCCGTGAGCTTCAGGTTCTCCTGGTAGTCGATTGGGATGACGATGAGGGAGGGCCCGCGATGGCCCAAGGCCTGGCCGATCGCCTCCTCCAGGTCTGCCGCATCGCTAACGTACTGGCCCTGCCAGCCGAAGCTCCGGGCGAGGCCCATCCAGTCGGGATTGCCGAAAGCCAGATTGGTGTGACGGCCGAATTCTTGGCTCTGCTTCCAGGAGATAAGGCCGTAGCCGCCGTCCTCCCACACCATGACGGTGATATCGGCATTCAGTCGCCGCGCCGTCTCCATCTCCTGCACGTTCATCAAGAAGTCGCCGTCGCCGGCAATGGCGAAGACGCGCCGCTCCGGCAGGACCAGGTGGGCTGCGATCGCGCCCGGCAGCGGCATGCCCATGGAGCAGAAGCCGTTGGGAATGAGGCAGGTGTTGGGCTCGTTGCACTGGTAGTAGCGGGCGATCCACATCTTGTGGGCGCCGACGCCCGACAGCAGCAGGTCTTCGGGGCCCAAGGCCTTGCGCACCTCCCACAGCGCCTTCTGCGGGCGGATCTTGCCGACCGTCTCGTCCTGGGCATGGGCGGCAAAGTCCTCCAGCATGCGGCTGCGCACCTTGGCCTGGTAGGAGAGGTCGAACTCAGGGATGCCGTCGCGCTTCACCCGCTCGTTCAGCATCCATAGCGCATGCGCCAGGTCGCCGACGACTTCGACTTCGGGGACGTAGTTGGTGTCGATCTCGGCCGGCACGAAGTCCAGGTGGACGATGGGCTTGTCGCTCTGCGGATTCCACACCCGCGGCGGATACTCGACCAGGTCGTATCCCAGCGCGATCACCAGGTCGGCGTCGTCGACGGCAAGGGCGGGGTAGTCCTTCTGCTGCAGGCCGATGGTGAAGAGGCAGTAGTCCGCATCGCGGTCGACGCAGCCCTTGGCCATGAAGGTCGAGATGACGCCGATCCCGGTCGCCTCGCAGAAGAGGCGCAGCTGCTTGCTGGCACGCCGTCGGATGGTGCCGTTGCCGGCGATGATGATGGGGCGCTTGGCCTGGCGGATGCGCTGCCAGGCGCGCTCGCTGATTTTCTCGTCGGCGCCGGGCCGGCGAAAGCGATGGCGGACCATTGGTTGGGCGGCGGTCTCCTGCTTGGCGACGTCTTCGGCCAGTTCGATCAGGACCGCCCCCGGCTTCTCCGAGCGTGCCAGCCGCCCGGCTTTGCGCACGATCTCCGGCACCGTGTCGGCCTGGTGGATGGAAGCCGCCCACTTGGTGACCGGCCGGTACATCTCCACGACGTCCATCACCTGATGGCTCTCTTTGTGCTGGCGGGTGGTGGCGGCCTGGCCGGTGACGACGATCAGCGGGGCGCGGTCCATGTTGGCGTCGGCCACGCCGGTGATGAGGTTGGTGGCGCCGGGTCCAAGCGTACCCAGGCAGACCGCCGGATTACCGGTCAGCCGGCCATGCACCTCCGCCATGAAGGCAGCACCCTGTTCGTGGCGGGTCAGCACGAACTCGATCGAGGAGCCCTCCAGCGACATCATGAAGTCGGCGTTTTCCTCGCCCGGCACGCCGAATATATGAGTGATACCCTCTTTCTCGAGACAGCGGACCAGCAGGTCGGAGGCTTTCATGAGCGGCTTTCCCTTCGCGCGATAGACCCCTCTAACCTAGGTCATCGCGCGCAAGGGTCGCCACTTGGAATGTGCTAGCGGCTCGTTAAGACCGCGGCTTCTTCTTCTCCGGGTCGTAGAAGGGGAAGGGCACCACCTTGGCCGCAATCCGCTTCTGATGGCCGTCGATCTTGCCGACCTCGACCTCGGTGCCGGGCTCGGCATGGGCGATGTCCAGCCGTGCCAGCGCGACGTTCTTGCGCAAGATCGGCGAGCGGGTGGCGCTGGTCACCACGCCGATCTGCGGGCGGCCGACATGCACGCAGTCGCCATGACCGACAAGCTCGTTGCTGGCGATCTCCAGTCCCACCAGCTTGCGCTGCGGATTGGCCTTGCGCCGCTCCAGCGCGGCGCGGCCGACAAAATCGTCCTCCTTGGACTTCAAGGGCACGGCGAAGCCGATGCCGGCCTCGAAGGGATCGGTCTCCTCGCTGAACTCGTGGCCGTAGAAGATCAGGCCGGACTCGATCCGCAGCATGTCGAGCGCGGCCAGGCCCATGGGGGTCAGGCCTTGCGGCTTGCCTGCCTCCATCACGGCATCCCAGACGGCGACCGCGTCGCGCGGATGGCACCAGATCTCATAGCCCAGCTCGCCGGTATAGCCGGTGCGGCTGACCACCAGCGGCACGCCGTTGTGATCGCCGATGCGCCCGATGGTGAAGCGGAACCAGCCGATCTCGGTGACCGAGGGCTGGGCGTCCGGGGTCCAGACCACCGGGCTCAGAACCTCGCGGCTCTTGGGTCCTTGCAGAGACAGGTTGTGGAGCTGGTCGGTGGTGCTTCTGATCCAGACCTTGAGCCCCAGCTGCTCCGCCAATTCGCGCAGCCAGAGCCCGCAGTAGTCGTCGCCGCAGATCCAGCGGAAGTTGTCGGGGCCGAGGCGCAGCAAGGTGCCGTCGTCCATCATGCCGCCGTGTTCGTAGCAGATGGCGGAATAGACCACCTGGCCCACCGCGAGCTTGCGCACGTTGCGCGTCAGCGCGGTCTGCAACAGGGTCTCGGCGTCGGGCCCATAGACCTCGAACTTGCGCAAGGCCGAGAGGTCCAAGGCGATTGCCTTCTCGCGGCAGGCCCAGTACTCGGCCTCCGGGCCTTCGTTGTGGAAGTGGTTGGGCAGCCAGAAGCCGCGGTACTCCACCATCTGCCGGGTGAGCTGAGAGGTGCGCGGGTGAAAGCCGGTCTCGCGCGTCTCGCGCGGGGCTGCGTCTGTCGTCATGCGATAAGCCACCGATTTCTTGAAGAGCTGTTCGGGCCCATAGACCCGCACGTGGATGTCGGTCGGGGTCCAGCCGTTGGCCGGCGAGGTGTCGTCCGGGCAGGCCGAGGAACAGCAAACCATGTCTTGCGTGGCGCGCAGCAGCACATAGTCGCCCGGACGGCTCCAGGGCTCGTCCAGAATATAGAGGTGCGCCGCGTCGAACCCTGTATTGTAGAAGAAATTGATCGCCGACCAGGACTTGCGCGGCTGCACGCCGAACGGCCCTAGGGCCTCGTTGAAGTTATCCGAACAATTAGGATGTCCGAGGTAGCCTTTATCCGCATAGTATTTGTCGGTACAGGCCACCCCGAAGGTGTCGTGCCGCCCGACCGTATCCTGAACCACTTCGATCATCGCCTGGGCGTTGAAGTCATAGTACTTGTCGAAGAGGCCGGGCATAGGGTGCGTGAGACCCATGATCGAGCGGGTGGCGATCATGTCCGGCAAGTACTCCTTGCCGCGCTCTAGGGCCGAAGCGGTGAAGCAGCTGAAGTCCGAACACTCGCGCCCGGCCACGTCGATAACTTGGATGTAGTCACCGGCGCGAACCTCGTAGGCCTCGGCCGTACGGGCCTTAACCCGAAGGTCCAGGCGAGGATCGGCCAAGGTTTCCGGCAGCGGCAGGTCGTTCGGCGCCAAGGGATTGGCGCGCAAGACCTGGGCCTCCAGGTCGCTCGGCGGCCTCTGCTCGTCCGGCGCCATCGCTCGCCCCGGGGCGGAGAGCGCCACGATCAGCGTCTCGCTCGCCGTGAAGTGGGCCTCCGCTCCGGCAGCGCCGTCGTTGCCGAAGAGGCGCTGGGCACGTGCTTTGCGATGGTCGACGCCATGGCGCGTCAGGCCGAGGGCAATACGCCCCGCACTGTCGCTGCCATCCGCGAGGCCCGCCAGCAAGCCCTCGGCCGGGCCTTGGTCCTGCGCACCGAGCTGCGCTTGGGCCGGGCGGCCGTCCAAGGTGAAGGCCGCGACTTCGCCGGACTGTTGGCCTTCCGGGTCGCGTAGGCAAAGGCGATCGCCCGGCGCCAGCGAGATCACCAGGCTGCCGCCGCCCGGTATACGGTAGATCTCGTGACCAGCGGTGCGCCGCGCCAGGCCCGGCTGCGGCGCGAGCGACGACACCGGACGGATGAGGCTGGGAAGGAAGCCTTCTTTCCCTTGGCTGCTGTCGCCCATGTGAACAGGCCCCACTCCTTGCGTGTGACTCGACTGTAGTCCGGCCAATTCCGCCATTCCAGCTGTTTTTGGTATATTTTTGGTATAGAATTGGGTCCACGTGCTCTTCTGCAGGTGTCTCGATCAGGCCGCGCAGACACTGGACGGCGCGCACGCCTTTGGCCATCTTGCCGGCTATGCGCCTCTATCGCCACCACAGCAATTTGCCGAAGGACGCGCGAGGCGCAGTTCTCGCGATCGGCAACTTCGACGGCGTCCATCTGGGGCATCAGGCGGTCATCGCCGAGGCCCGGCGCGTGGCGGAGGCCAGCGGCCGTCCCTTTGGCGTGCTCACCTTCGAGCCGCATCCGAGGCAGGTCTTCCGCGTCGACGACCCGCCCTTTCGACTCACCTCTTTGCGGACCAAGACGCGGGTCATGGCGACCTTGGGTCTCGATCTGCTCTTCGTACTGCGCTTTCGGCCTGCGCTCTTCACCTTGCCGGCCGAAACCTTCGTCGAGCGCATTCTCCTGCAAGGGCTTGGCGTCACGCACGTCATCGTCGGCGACAACTTCCATTTCGGGGCCAAGCGCGGCGGCACCCCGGCCTTGCTGCAAGAGATGGGTGCCAAGTTAGGCTTCGGCGTCACCCTCATGTCGCGGGTAGAGAGCGAAGGCCACGCGATCTCTTCGACGGAGGTGCGCCAGCTGATCGGTCAAGGTGATCTGCGCGCGGCGGCAAGCCTGCTGGGCCGCACCTGGGAGATAGGCGGCCGTGTCCTGCACGGCGCCAAACGCGGACGCCAGCTTGGCATGCCGACGGCCAACATCGATTTGGGTCGGATGCTGCAGCCGGCCTTTGGCGTATATGCCGTACACGCGGCACTCGACGATAGTGCGGAGCCGGCTTGGCACCCTGCCGTCGCCAACCTCGGCATCAGCCCCATGTTCGCCTATGACCGCCCGCTTCTCGAGGTGCATCTCTTCGATTTCTCCGGCGACCTCTACGACCGCCAATTGCGGGTCGCCTTGGTGGAGCGGCTGCGCCCGGAGATGACCTTCGACGGCCTGCCGGCGCTCAGCCGGCAAATGCAGGCCGACGGTGCTGAGGCCCGCCGCGTGCTGGCGTCCGAAGAGGAGGCTGCGATCCCCATGGTGCAGAGAGCCGAAGGGGACTAGACTGCTGATACTGCGCGAAGAGATGGAGATGGCATGACGGGCGCCGAGGCTGGCAGAACCTTAGGGCGGGAACAGAAGCGCTTCGGCTTTCTTCTGTTGCCGCGCTTTGCCATGCTGGCCTTTACCGCGGCGGTAGAACCCTTGCGCGTGGCCAACCTCTTCGCCGGCAAGACGCTTTACGAGTGGCGGGTGGTGACGCCGGATGGTAGTCCGATGGCCTCGTCCAATGGCATCGAGATCAATGCGCAAGGCCGTCCCTCGGACCCCATGCACTTCGACAGTGTCGTCGTCTGCGGCGGCCTCGACGGGCATCGCTTCCAGGACAAGGCGGCGCTGGGCTGGCTGAGGCGACAAGCGCGGCAGGGAGCGCGCGTCGGCGCCATTTCCGATGGCACTCACGTACTGGCCGCGGCAGGCCTGCTGGACGGCTTTGCCTGCACCATTCATTGGCAGTGTCAGACCAGCCTTAAGGAGATGCATCCTGACCTCGACGTGCGTTCCGAGCTCTACTGCCTGGATCGCAGCCGCTTCACCTGTGCCGGCGGCACCGCATCCCTGGACATGATGCTGCATCTGATCGAAGAGGATCACGGCCACCAATTGGCCTTGCAGGTGGCCGAGCAGTTTCTGCACGAGCGTATTCGCGGCCTGGAGGACGAGCAGCGCATGACCCTGCGCCAGCGGGTCGGCGTCGGCCATCCCAAGCTGATCGAAGCGGTGCGCCACATGGAGGACAATCTGGAAGAGCCGCTGTCCACGGCCGAGCTGGCGGAACTGGCTGAGATCTCCGTGCGTCAGCTGGAGCGCCTCTGCCAGAAATACCTCGGCTGTACGCCCAGGGCACACTATGTCGAGTTGCGCCTGCAACGTGCCCACTGGCTCTTGACCCACTCCAGCCTTTCGGTCACCGAGGTGGGCTTGGCCTGCGGCTTCGTCTCGGCCTCGCACTTCGCCAAGCGCTACCGCGAGCGCTTCAAGCAGACGCCGCAGCGCACGCGCATGGGGCCCAGGCGACCCGTCGGCGGCAAGGCCGCACGCGCAGGCCAGCCGGCCGACCTGCCCAGCGCCTAAGAGGCCGATGCGCACACTCTATGGACTTAGGCTTGGCCTGTTTGCCTTGAGCCTGATGCTGATCGCGGTTGCCGGTGAGAGCCGGGCCGCGCTGATCAGCGTCTCATTCGACGACGGGCGGATCCTGGAGGCGGAGGAGGCCGACCGCCTGTGGCACCCAGCCTCGCTCACCAAGCTGATGACCGCCTATTTGACCTTCGAGGCCCTGGCATTGGACCGCCTTCAATGGGATTGGGAGCTCACCGTCTCCGCCGCGGCCGGAGCTCAGCCGGAGGTCGCTCTGGGCCTCCACCAGGGCGACAAGATCACTGTCGGCAAGGCGGTGGAAGCGATGCTCATGCGCTCGGCCAACGACGCCGCCGTGGTGCTGGCCGAGGCGATCGACGGCAGTGAAGAGCGCTTTGCCCAGCGCATGACCGAGACCGCCAAGCGCCTGGGCATGAGCCAGACCCGCTTCGTCAACGCCAACGGACTGCCGGATGATCGCCAGGTGACCACGGCGCGCGACATGGCGATCCTGGCGCGTGCCCTGCTGGTCGACCTGCCGCGGCGCTACGAGCTCTTCGGCCGGGACGGCCTCACTCACGGCAAGGACTGGCTCGCCAACATCAATGGCATCTTGAACAGCCTCGAAGGCGCCGACGGCCTCAAGACCGGCTTCACCTGCAAGTCCGGCTACAACCTGGTGGTCTCGGCCGAACGCGACGGCAGGCGGGTGATCGCGGTGATCCTGGGCGAGCGCTCGCCGCTCGACCGCAGCGACAAGGCGCATGAGGTCGTCGAGCGTGCTTTCGCCAACCTCAAGGGCCTGGAAGAAGACCTGGCGCCAAGCCGCATGGCGCACAGCGGCACCCCCTTGACCCCTTTGATCCCCGACACCCTGAGCGGCACGCCGGAGCCGCCGCCCACCGTCCTTACGCCGGCCGACTGCATCTACGGTGCTGCGCCGCGCATGGCGCGCGGCCCCTGGGCGATCCACGTCGGCAACTTCCGCACCTATGGCGCCGCCAGCCGCAAGATGCGCAGCCTGCGCCGCCTCACCTCGGCCTTGGGCTTCTCGCAGCAGCGCATCGCGCGGGCCAAGGGCATGGGCGCCAACCGCTTCCAGGCCCGCTTCGCCAACCTGACCCGCAACGAAGCCCAGCGCGCCTGCAAGGCGCTGAGGGCCAACGGCAGCTACTGCAAGGTGATCCCGCCCAGACGGCGGTGAGGGGAGGGGCCCGCGCACGGCCTTTTCTACTGCGCACAGGCGCCATTTCGACAAGCATGCTAAGGTGGCGCGGAAGGTCGAAGAGGTCGGTGTACGGCCAATGGATGTTGCCGCTTGGCTAAGAGAGCTTGCGCTCGAGGACTATGCAGAGGCATTCGCCGAAAACGGGGTGGATGCGAAACTGCTTTGCGAGCTCACTAATGATGATCTCAAAGATCTCGGTGTGGCCCGCTTAGCCGATCGCAAGCGATTGCTGAAAGCCATTGCCGAGCTGGCGCGCGAGGACGAGTCGCGCCAGACCCCTCGATACGGAGGTGTGGCACCTCTGGGGGAGCGGCGCCAGGTAACCGTCCTCTTCGCCGATCTCTCTGAATTCAGCGGCCTCTCGACAAGGCTGGATGCGGAAGAGTTGCACGCGCTTCTGAACCGCTTTTTCGCAGTCGTGGACGGCGTGATCGAGGCCTACGGCGGGACCATCGACAAACACATCGGCGATGAGGTGATGGCCGTGTTCGGCGCGCCGACGGCTCATTCCAATGATCCAGAACGAGCGGTGCGCGCAGCGATCGACATTCACCTGCGGCTGGCGAGCCTCAGCGAGGAGGTCGGCCAGACGCTGAAGGCTCACATCGGTATCGCGAGCGGTCAGGTCGTCGCCAGCGGGACCGGCAGCAGAGCGCATCTCGAATACACCGTTACCGGAAGCTCGGTAAATCTGGCATCACGGCTGAAGGAGATAGCCGGCAGCGGCGAGACGCTCATTTCGGCGGAGGTCTATCGCTTCGTGCTCGCTCTCGTCTCCTGCACGAGTTTGGGTGAAGTCACGCTGAAGGGCATCGGTGCGCCGATCCAGGTCTGGCGTCTCGAGGGTATGCGGCCCGATGCTCGCCCTGGGGGCGAGAGCCCCTTCGTCGGTCGCCACAGCGAATGCCGCCAGGTCATGAGCATCTTGGACGAGTGCGACCGGATCGGTATCGGCCGTACGGTGCTCCTACGTGGTGAGGCTGGTATCGGAAAGAGTCGGACCGCGGCAGAGCTGGCAAAACGGGCGACGCAGAAGGGCTTCACTTGCCACAAGTGCCTCGTGCTGGACTTCGGGGTCGAAAAGGGTCAAGCCCCGATTCCTGCTCTGGTGCGCAGCCTTCTGGAAATCCCTCCGGGAAGTGGCAAGAGACGGCGACAGGAGGCCGCCGAGGCCGCACTACGAGACGGCGCGGCAGATGCGAATCAGAGGGTCTTTCTGAACGAGCTGTTGGATCTGGCGCAGCCGATCCAGTTGCGCTCCTTGTACGACGCAATGGATAACGAGACCCGATCTCGTGGTGCGAAGGGGCTGGTCGGCGGGCTCTTGACGCACCTCAGTCGACAGCGACCTCTCCTCTTAGTCGTCGAAGACATACATTGGGCGGACGAGGCGACGCTTGCTCATCTCGCCAACCTTGCCGAAGCCCTTGCGGCTTGCCCTGTCGTGCTCCTGATGACGTCCCGCCACGAGGGCGATCCGCTTGGCCGGGGCTGGCAAGCCTCTCTTGCCGGTACACCTCTGACGACGATCGATATTGCCCCCTTGAGCGACGGCGACGCGCAGATCATCGCCAAGCACCTGCTGGAGGAAGAATCCAGCCTGGTGGAACATTGCGTCGACAAGGCAGGCGGAAATCCGTTGTTTCTTGAGCAGCTGGCGCGCAACGCCGAAGAAAGTGCTGGCGAGATCATCCCCGGTTCGATCAGGAGCCTGGTGCAAGCGCGCATCGACCGGCTTCCGCTGCTGGATAAGCAAGCTCTCCAGGCCGCTGCCGTCATTGGCCAGAGATTTGCCTTACCGGTCATAAGGCATCTGTTGGCTCTGCAAGACTACGGCTGCCAAACTCTCATTGATCATCACTTGGTGCGCCGAGATGGCGATAGCCTTCTCTTCACCCATGCACTCATTTGGGAGGGGGTCTACACCTCGCTGTTGAAAGCGCGGCGCAAAGAGTTGCACGTCAAGGCTGCCGCTTGGTTCTCCGACAAGAACCTTGACTTGAAGGCGGAGCACCTTGACCGAGGTGAAGATCCAGCCGCGGTCAAGGCCTACCTCGCGGCAGCCGAAAACCAGGCCGGTCTCTACCGCTACGATCGTGCAATGCAGTTTGTGGAGCGTGGTCTTGAATTGGCTGCCGATTGCGAAGAGCGATTTATGCTCACTTGCTTCTTGGGCGAGCTGTTGCATGAGGGCGGCAAGACAGACCAATCGATCGATGCCTTTCGCCAAGCCCAAGGCCTAGCCGGCGACGACCTTCAAAAGTGCAGAGTCGAGATCGGACTTGCCGGCAGCATGCGCATGATCGACCGCTATGACGAAGCCTTCGTTGCACTGGATGACGTCGAGCCGTTGGCGCAGCGCAATGCCTTTCACCTGCAGCTTGCCCGGTTGCATCACTTGAGAGGAAACCTCTGCTTTCCCTCGGGACAGATCGACCGCTGCTGGCAAGAGCATAAGAGGGCGCTCGACAATGCCCGCTTGGCCGGCTCGCTGGAATGGGAGGCCCGTGCTCTGGGCGGTTTGGCCGATGCCGAGTATGCACGTGGACGCTTGCTGTCGGTGAAGCACTACCTTGATCGCTGTTTGGAGATCTGCCGGAGCGAGGGTTTCGGACGTATCGAGGTGGCCAATGTCTCGATCGCTGGAGGCGGCGGCAGTCGCTACTATAGAGGCGATCTTCAAGGCGCGCTTGACGTAAGCCTCGAGGCCGAAGCCCTCGCCAAGCGCGTTGGTCACGAGCGGGCCGAGATCCTTGCCCACGTCGGCTGCTACATCAGCCTTTTCGGGATGGCAGAGATGGGGCGCGCTAAGAGGCACATCGCACGCTCGAAAGAGCTAGCGGATCGCCTTGGCGCGAAGAGGTTTCTTGCGCGCGCCCTGCAGTTCGACGGCAAGATCGATCTCTGGCAGGGCGACAGGGCTGCGGCCATTGCCAAGTTTCGTGACGCCATGACGATCAGTCGCCAAACGGGCATTCGCTATGCCGGCCCCGCCATCTTGGCCGGCATAGCGCTCACCTCTGACGATCAGGTCGAAAGCTGCGAAGCGCTCGGCGAAGGTGAAGCGCTTTTGCAAGGTGGTTGCGTTAGCGCCAGCCACTTTGAACTCAATATCGGGGCAATTGAAACATCGCTGCGTAAGGAAGCTTGGGATAGCGTCGAGCGGTACTGCGCTGCCCTAGAGGCCTACACCAGCGAGGAACCGCTGCCGCTGACGGACTTCTTCATCGAGCGAGGACGCGCGTTGGCGGTAGTAGGCCGCGACGGTCTGACCCCTGAAGCAGCGGGGCGGGTGCGGCGCCTCTGTGACAGTGCCCGAGAGTTCAAGCTTCGGGTGGCATTGCCCCTGCTTGAGAGCGCCATCCCGCCTCGTGGGGGCGGCGATTAGATCGTCTTCGGCATGATGCCTTCGCTCGACCTTCCTTGTGTCTGACGTGAATGTCGCCATGGCCAGCGTGGTTTCTCGGACTGCGGGCCGCTGGTGGATGCTAGCGGGCGAAAGCGGTCATTGCCTGTGCGAAGTGCTCGTATCAAACCGGGGAAATGTCGGATCGCAGCGTGACCTTGCGATCGAATCAAAGGGCGTCGGCGTTGTGAGTGATGGTGGGTCAAGCGCGGTCTGCGCGCGCAGCAGGTCTGACGGATGCCTTCACCGCGCCCGTCGCCGAGAGGAGGGCGCCGGCGCAGTAGATGAAGAGGCCGATCAGCGTCTCGTTCGAATAGGCGACCCGGCCTTCGATCATCTGCAGGCCGAAGATCACGAAGGGCCCCAGGGCGGTCAATGCGCCGATGGTCATGGTGGAGATGGCGGCCACTGCCTTCTGTAGCGCAAACAGCGGCGGGACGGTGAGCGCCAGGCCGATCAGCACCATCACCACGATGTCGGAGGAGGGGAGGGTCTCCTTGTGATCGACGCCGAGGCCCGCAAGCGCGCCGGCGGCGACCACGTAGAGGGGAAACCTGAGACCGAAGACGGCGCCGGCGGAGACGCCGACCCGGTCGAGGCGCTGGCAATAGATAAGCATCCAGGTGAAGAGGACGCCGTCCACAACGGCGGCTAGAATACCCAGGGTGGCGATCAGCGTCCCGCCGCGCACGAAGCCCGACCAGCCGGCGACCGTCACGATCACCAGGTAGACGATACCGCAGAGCAGGGTCAGATTGCCCAGGGCCTCGGTCCGATTGCGCATGGGCTCGCCCTCGCGCACGCCGAAGCGGTGGGCGATGTAGGCGGTGAGCGGCATGGTGCCGGCGCCGATCGTGTAGGCTACGGCAGGCTCGATCAGCTGGACGGAGGTCAAATAGGCGGCCCAGCCCAAGGTGGCCGAGACGTTCACCGCGATCAGGGTCTTGGGGTTGCGGACTGCGGTCCATAGTTCGCCCGGTCGCCGTATCGCCGTCCATCCGACGAAGAGCACGACGATGATGCCGAACACCAGGAAGCCGAAGAGGAACGAGCTCATCCGCTGGAACAGCCCGCCGAAATAGACGTACTGAGCCGCCTCCAGCGTGACGAAGCCCAAGCCCCAAAAGACACCCGCAAGCGCGCTGTTCATGCCGATCCTTGTGTTCCGCTGCGCGCTTACCGGCGCCGCGACGCCTGTCGCGGTCGGTGCTCGCCTCTCCTTTGATGGCATTAAAGCGGGTGCAGGCGACCGCCCCACAACGCAAAACGACGCTTTCGGACGAGACTGCGGACTTGTGCTAACGCGAGCAGACCAGCTTTTCGATCTCGCAAGCCTGGCCGCCATGCTCGGCGCAGACGGCCAAGGCTTTTTCAGTCGCGTCCGCCTTGCTGTGCCCCCAGTCAGCACCGTAGGTGCCGTCGGGATCGAGCGCGAGCGCCCCGCAGGCCGATCGGAACCAGGCCAGGATGCGGCAGTCCTCCGTGCCGTCCTGCCGTTCGCGGCACGAGCCGAGCGCTGCATTCTCGGCAGCCTGCCGCGAGCGGTACTCGAAAGACCAGCCGTAAGCGCCGGTCTCCTGCGAATAGGCGATGGCGCCGAAGCTGTCCAAGCTGCACTGCATCTGGCAGATACTGCGCGTGGTCGCGCAATCGCGCTCGTCGTAGGCCCGCGTACAGGCGTAGTAGTCGCTTTGGCAGCCCGACATGCAGTCGGCTCGGGCTGCTCTTGGCCCTTGCACAACGAGGGCTAGGCCTAGGACCAAAGCCAGCACTCCTGCCGATTGGTGCGACATGACTGCAATCCTCGAGGGGCTAGCGCCTCTGGAAACGCGCTTATCCTATGCGAAATCTTTGGGTTTGTGATCCAAAAGTCCGCTGGATCCCTTAGAGGCCAAGCCTGTCTCTGACGAGGCGTGCGCAGGCCATCGGGGTCATGCTGCTGCTGTCGACTTCCAAGTCATAGCTAATGCCGCGATGCACGCGGTGGAATTGCCATCTGGCCAGTCCGATCAGCCGGTCGCCGCGCTGCCGTTCTCGCGCCTCGAGCACCGCCAAGGGCGCGAAGACACCGACCCAGGAGACCTGAAAGCCCGTCAGCACTTCTCTGTAGTCGGCAGCCGTGTCGTCCAGCATGACATCATCGACGATCAGGTTGTTGCCGGCGGCCGCCATGGCGGCGACCGCGCGCCGCATGCCGCGCAAGGCCCGCGCCCCGACCGGACCTGTCTCGATGATCACCTCCGGCTGCCCGCCACGCATCACGCTTTCGAAAGAGAAGCCATCGGGGTGGTCTTGCAGCGCATCCGGCAGCATCTCCAGGAAGCTGTCCATCTGGACATGCAGAAAAGGCTCTGCGGTGATCGTCTGCAGCGCTCTTGCGAGTGCGGACTTGCCGGCACTGCCGACACCGTTGAGGAGCAGGATGCGTGCCATGGTTCCCCTAATCGGTCCGCCCAATTCCTAGACGCTCGGCCGTTTGGACAGGTTCACGCCGAAGAAAGAGCAGGTGATCAGCCAGTTCCGCAAAGCCTCCGGCGCTGCGCTGCTGTGTCACCCAGGCAGGCGGATGCTCGAGCGAGAAATCACGGACGTTGGCGACACCGACGCTGTGCCGAAAGAAGGCGAACATGGGCTGATCGTTGGGGCTGTCGCCGGCAAAGAGGCAGGCCGTGTTGGCCTGGTCGATGTCTGTCTTGAAGCGCTGGGCGAGGCAGTGCCGGGTCATGGAGAGCTTGTCGTACTGGCCGAACCATCCGTTGACATGGATCGAGCTTACCTTGGCCGTAGCGCCCGCGCTCTCGAAGAGCTCGACGATTCGCACGATCTTGGCGTCGGCGAGCGGCGGCACGTCCTCCCGAAAATCGATGGCGAGATCGGCGATGCGGTAGTCCTGGTCCGACGCGATGCCGGCTCCGGGCACCGCCTTCAAAATGGCTGCGCGCAGGAGATTCAGCCGGCGTCGATCCTCCAATCTCTCCGCTTCTGTCTTGGCAAAGCCGGACAGCATGCGGCGTTGGCTCCGGTCATAGGCAAACCAGAAGGCGCCGTTCTCTCCCACCACGGCGTCCACCGGCCACATGCGCGCGATGTGGTCGCACCAGCCTGCCGGCCGGCCAGTCACGGGGATGACCACAAGACCGCTGGCCTGCAGCCGTTCCAGAGCGGCAAGGCTGCCGGATGGCAGGCGGCCGTCCTCGGTGAGCGTATCGTCGATGTCGGCCATGAGGAAGCGCAAGCCCTCAGCCGCTTCGGCCGGGAAGTCCGCCAACGGCCGCATCACGTGACGGCCTCGAAGACGCGTCCTTCCAGCGTCATAGCTTTTCTCCTAATGGGATGGTCATGCTCTTGACGAGCGTGAGCGAGCACGGAACTTACAGGTGTCCGGCCGCCTGCTGCAATCGGGCTGGCTGATCGCGGGCGAGCCGTGAGATCATCGATCCCTGGCCTTGTCGTTGTTGCTGAAGGGGTTAGCATGTCTGATTGGAAGCTGCGGATGGAGGCGATCGTCGCTCCCGCCGTCGCGCGCTCACGCAGCCTGTCGGAGGTCTTGGTGGACCGGCAGGCTCTGGACCAGGCGGCCGCCTGCTTTCGACGCAGCTTCGACGGCACCTCTGCGATCATATTGGCCGACGACAACACCTGGGCCGCGGCCGGATCGGAGTTGCAAGAGAAGCTAGCGGCCGATGGGCTGCAGGTTGCGAGCCACATTCTTCCCGCCGAGCCGCGGCCTAAGGCCAGCGTCGAACTGGCCGACAGGCTGCGCGAGCGCTTGGCCAGTGATGACGCCGTTCCAATCGCCGTGGGTTCCGGAGTGCTGAACGACCTGGTGCGCTACGCCGCCTATCAGCTAGGGCGCCCCTACTTCTGCGTTGCCACGGCCGCTTCGATGGACGGCTATGCCTCGGCCGGTGCGCCGCTCAAGCGGCGCGGCTTCAAGAACACCTTCGCCTGCGCGCCGCCGAGGGCGATCCTTGCCGATCTTTCGGTGATCGCCGCGGCGCCAGCCGAGATGACCGGGTGGGGCTACGGCGATCTCGCCGGCAAGGTTCCGGCCGGAGGCGATTGGCTGCTGGCCGATGCGCTCGGCATCGAAGCCATCGATGCGGTCGCTTGGCCGCTCGTGCAGGACAATCTGGGGGGCTGGCTCGCCAAGCCCGAGCGATTGGCCGAAGGCGGGCAGGAGGCGATCGCCGGCCTCTTCACCGGGCTTACCATCGGCGGCCTGGCGATGGAGGCCTACGGCAGCTCGCGCCCGGCGGCCGGCGCGGACCATCAGATCGCCCACCTCTGGGAGATGCAGGGCCTGACCCATCAAGGACGGCAAGTCTCGCACGGGGCTTGCGTCTCACTGGGCGCCTTGGCGGTATTGCGGCTTTTCGATTGGCTGCTGGAACGTGACCTGGCGGCTTTGGACGTCGAGGCGGCGCTGGCGGAGCGGAGCGATCTGGAGACCAAGTTCGCCTGGATCGACGCGGCCTTCGACAATCCGGACATCGCCGCCGGCGCAAAGCAGCAGACCGAGGCCAAGCACCTGTCTTTGGAAGGCCACAGAGCCCGGCTCGCCCGCTTGGCAGATGTTTGGCCCGACCTTCACCGTCGTCTGAGACGCCACCTGTGGCGGGCGGAAGAGCTGCGCGCGCATCTAAGCGCTGCCGGCGCGCCTAGCAGGGCGAGCGACATCGGTCTCGATGCCGAAGCACTCTGCGCCACCGTCTTGGCAGCGCGTTTCACTCGAGACCGCTATACGATCTTGGACCTCCTGGAAGAGACCGGCACTTTGGCCGATGCGGTCGGCGCCCTCTATAGCGCCGAGCAGCAGAGTTAAGCTGGAGAGGGCCGCGATGACCGATTTCGCACGATTGGGCCAGGCGGCGACAGAGGACATCGCGCGCGTGGTCGCGGGCGTCGACGAGCGGTCGGTCGAGATCTCCATAGAGGCCATCGTCGCAGCCAGGCGCCTGGCGCTCTATGGCGTCGGCCGCGAGGGGCTGATGATGAGGGCGCTGGCCATGCGCCTCTATCACCTGGGCCTGGACGCTCATGTCGTGGGCGACATGTCGACCCCGCCCTTGGGCGCCGGCGACCTTTTGATCGTGAGTGCCGGGCCCGGGCTTTTTTCGACCGTGGCGGCCTTGGTCGAGGTAGCGAAAGCGGCCGGGGCCCGGACGCTCTGCTTCACCGCGCAGCCCGAGGGTCCGGTGCCGAGATCCTGTCATCATGTTCTGACGCTGCCGGCCCAGACCATGGCCGACGACCAAGGTGCGGCCCCTTCGCTTCTGCCGATGGGCTCTCTCTACGAAGGCGCCCAATACCTGGTATTTGAGGTCCTGGTGCTGCTGCTCCGCGATCGCCTGGGCGAGACCGCAGAAAGCTTGCGTGCCCGCCATACGAACTTGGAGTGACGCGCTAGGCGAGCAGCGCTTCGGCCTGGAGGGCGTCGATCACGCTTGCGTACTCGCCGTGCATGTTGGCGAGTGACAAGGCATGCACCTCGGCGGCGGGCCAGAGGCGGCCAGTCAAGTCGCGCTTATCCACGGTCCAGCAGGCCTCTCCGACCACACAGGCCTCGAAGCCCAAGTTGCCGGCGTTGCGCACCGTCGCCTCCAGCGAGTTGTTGGTGATGACGCCGCAGAAGACCAGGCGGCCATGGCCCGCTTGCCGCAAGCGGGTCTCGAGATCGGTGCCGATGAAGGCGCTGTTGGTCCCTTTGGCGATGACCGGCTCACCCTCTTGCGGCATGGCTTCGGGCTTGAAGGGATGGCCCGGGCCGTCCGGCCGGTAGGGGGAGTTGGCCGCGGTCGAGTCGTGCCGGACGTGGTAGATCGGCGCCCCCTTCTCGCGCCAGGCGGCAAGCAGGCGGGCCACCACCTGCTCGGCCTGCGGATTGTTGCGCGGGCCCCACAGAGGGTCATCGATGGCCCTTTGCAGGTCGACTAGGACGAGGGCAGGCTTTGCCACGGCCACGCCCTACTTGCGGATCGGCGGCAGCGCGCGGCGTTGCACCACGTGGGTCATCAGGGAGACACCAATGATCGGCGCCAGCAAATTGGCGATCGGTATGAAGAAGATCACCGCAATCAGGAACCCGGCGACCCAGGTCAAGAAACCCCGCTCCTTCCGCTTCACGTCGAGCTCGGCCCGGGTCATGTGGCGGATCGCCACCAGTTCGAAATACTCGCGGCCCAGCAGGTAGGCGTTGATCGCCAGATAGAGCAGCGGCGCGCCGATGCCGGTGATCAGCAGCGTGATGTAGATCGGCAGCACCAGGATGTTGACCACTACCATCACGATCAGCAGACGAATGCCGATCCAGACGTCCTCGAGGAAGCCGACCTGGCGGTTGGCCCGGCGGCTCGGAAAGTGTTTCGCCTCTACCGCGTCGATCACCGGGTCCATGAAGAAGCTGAGGCCAATGGTCACCAGTGCCGGAAAGATGAAGTAGCCGGCGACCAGCATGGCGGCCGGAACGCCCATGTCCTTCAAGGGCTCCAGCCAGGTGTCGATCCAGCTGGTGCCGGTCTCGGGGATCAGGCTGGTGAGCCAGATTACCACCAGGGTGGCGGCGGCGAAGAGGCCGACGGCGACCAGGACTGCCTGCATCAGGATCTTCAGGATCTTCGGGTCGGTCAGCTGCGCGAGCGAGCGGATGAGGGCGGTGATCAGCATGGGCGGTCTTCTAACGCAGGGCGCTCTGCTCCGCCAGCGATCCCGGCGCTTTCCGCTCTCCAAGCCTTGCGGTAAGGTCTCGCTCGACCAAGACGGCTGAACACAGCAAGGGAGTGGGCCATGGCCGGCGAAAGCTTCGATATTATCGTCATCGGTGCGGGACCTGGCGGCTATGTCTGCGCCATTCGCGCGGCCCAGCTCGGCATGAAGGTCGCCTGCGCGGAGGAGCGTGCGACCTTGGGCGGCACCTGCCTCAACGTCGGCTGCATCCCCTCCAAGGCCCTGCTGCAGGCCTCGGAGAAGTACGAGGAAGCGCTGCATTCCTTGAAGGGCTTCGGCATCAAGGCGGAGGGGGTGTCGCTCGACCTCGACCAGATGCTGGATCACAAGGACAAGGTGGTCGATGCCAACGTCAAGGGCGTCGAGTTCCTGTTCAAGAAGAACGGGGTTACCTGGCTCAAGGGCACCGCCAAGATCGAGGCACCGGGCAAGGTGCAGGTCGGCGGCGAGATCTACGAGACCAAGAACATCGTGATCGCCAGCGGCTCCGACCATGTCGACCTGCCGGGGATCGAGGTCGACGAGAAGCGCATCGTCTCCTCGACCGGCGCGCTCGACCTCGAAGAGGTGCCGAAGTCCATGGTGGTGATCGGCGGCGGCTACATCGGCCTGGAACTGGGCTCGGTCTGGCAGCGGCTGGGCAGCAAGGTGACCGTGGTGGAGTTCCTGGAACGCCTGGTGCCGGGGATGGACAAGGAGATCTCCAAGACCTTCCAGCGGGTGCTGGGCAAGCAGGGCATGAAGTTCAAGCTGAAGACCAAGGTGACCGCGGCCAAGGCTGGCGCCAAGGGCGTCAAGCTGAGCCTGGAGGCGGCCGCCGGCGGCAAGGCCGAGGAGATGGAGTGCGACGTGCTGCTGGTCGCCGTCGGCCGCAAGCCCAGGATCAGCGGTTTGGGCATCGATGCCATCGGGGTGGAGACCGACCGCAAGGGCATGATCGAGACCGACGACCACTGGCGCACCTCGGTCGCCGGCATCTACGCCATCGGCGACGTCATCAAGGGCCCGATGCTGGCGCACAAGGCCGAGGAAGAGGGTGTCGCCGTGGCCGAGATGCTGGCCGGCGGCGTGGGTCACGTGAACTACGAGACCGTGCCCGGTATCGTCTACACTTGGCCGGAGGTGGCCACCGTGGGCAAGACCGAGGAGCAATTGAAGGAGGAGGGCGTCGAGTACAAGGTCGGCAAGTTCCCCTTCACCGCCAACGGCCGCGCCCGGGCGATGAATTCGACCGACGGCTTCGTCAAGATCCTGGCCGACGCCAAGACCGACCGCATCCTGGGCTGCCATATCCTGGGCCCCGAGGCCGGCACCTTGATCCACGAGGTGGTCGTCGCCATGGAGTTCGGCGGCAGCGCCGAGGACCTAGCCCGCTCCTTCCACGGCCACCCCACCTTGAACGAGGCGGTGAAGGAAGCGGCGCTCGGAGTCGCGGGGCGGGCGATTCATATCTAGACCCTCGCGCTCTCTCCCCTGAGTTTTCTTGGATGACGTGAGGTATAGGCGTGCCTTCTGCAAACAGCGTCCCGATGGTCGCATTGGGCAACAGCGGGTTGCGGGTTTCCAAGATATGCTTCGGCTCCTCAGGCCTCGGCAATTTGCCTAACACCTACGGCTACACCGTCGACGAAGAGCGGGCGATGGCGACCTTGCGGGCGATCTTCGACGGCCCCGTCAACTTCCTGGATACCTCGCGCAATTATGGGATGGGGTGCAGCGAGGCGCGTATCGGGTTGGCGATCCGTGAACGCGGCGGCTTGCCGGAGGGCTTCGTGCTTTCGACCAAGCTGGACCGGGACATGGAGACCTTGGTCTTCGATGCCGCGCGCGCCCGTCGCTCGCTGGAAGAGAGCCTGGACACACTGGGGCTGAACCGGGTTCAGCTCTTGCACCTGCACGATCCGGAGCACGCGGCCTCGCTTGAGGGCATCGACGCTGCCCTTCGAGAGCTCTTTCGCATGAGGGAGGAGGGCTTTGCTGAGGCCGTCGGCTTGGCGGCGGGCCGCGTCGATATCATGACACCCCTGCTGAAGGACTGGGACTTCGACGCGCTCATCACCCACAACCGCTACACGCTCACCAACCGCAATGGCGAGGAGATGATCGATCTGGCGGTGGAGAGGGGCATCGCGGTCATCAACGCCGCGCCCTACGCCAGCGGCATCCTGGCCAAGGGCTCGGCGAGCGATGCGCGCTGGACCTATCAGCACCCGACGGAAGAGGTTCTGGGTAGCGTCCGCCGGGTGGAGGCGCTCTGTGCGCGCCATGGTGTGCCTTTAGGGGCGGCCGCCCTTCAGTTCTCCCTACGCGATCCGCGCATCGCCGTGACGCTCTGCGGAATCACCCGGCCGGAACGGGTCGGAGAGACCCTGGCCTGGGCGAACTGGCCCATCGATTCGGCCTTCTGGGACGAGGTGGCTGGCTTGCCCTTCAGCCTTGACGATCCCGAGAAGGATCGCGTTTGGGATGCGGGGTGAGCGTTCCTTTTTTTGGCGCTAAGGCTCACCGCCTCAAGGTCATTGCGTGGAGCGGTAGCGACGCGGCAATCCAGGAATGGCGGAGATGCTGACACACTCTGGATTGCCGCGCTCCGCTCGCGATGACCGCGGTGTGGGATGGCTGGTCGGTCGGTGTAGGGCGGAACAGTGTGTCTCGTGACGAGGCAGACTGCGGTTCTCTGTCCCCAAGCGCCCCAACAGCCTCGCCGGAAGCAGCCTCGGCCCCTACGCCCGCTTCGCCCGCGGATGCGCGGCGTAGGCCTTCAGAAGGCCGGCCGGATCCACGGCCGTGTAGCGCTGCGTCGTCGAGAGTGACGCATGGCCCAGCAGTTCCTGGATGCCGCGCAGGTCGGCGCCGCCGGCCAGCAGGTGGGTGGCGAAGGAGTGGCGCAAGGCGTGCGGCGTGGTGCTCTCGGGCAGGCCGAGGCCGCGGCGCAGGTCCTGGATCAGGAGCTGCACCATGCGCGGATTGAGCGGGCCGCCGCGCACGCCGCGGAAGAGAGGCTCGTCTGCCTCCAGCGCGAAGGGGCAGAGCTGTTGGTAGAGGGCCAAAGACTGGGTGATCTCCGGCAGCAGGGGCACGATGCGGAGCTTGTTGCCCTTGCCCAGCACCCTGAGCGTGCCCTCGGCGTCACCGGGCAGCTCGGCCGGGGTCAGGCTCAAGGCCTCGCCGATGCGCAGGCCGGCGCCGTAGAGCAGCAGCAGGACCGCGCGGTCGCGGGCCGCCACCCAGGGAAGGCGCTCCAGCACTGGCTCGCCGGCCAGCAAGTCCTGGGTGTCCGGGGCGGTCAGCGCCTTGGGCAGCTGGTCGGCCTGTTTGGGCGTTCTGACCGCGGCGATCTGGCTGTTGGAGAGAAGGCTGCGGCGCTCCGCCCAGCGGTAGAAGCCGCGCAGCACGGACAGCGCCCTGGCGCTCGAGCTGGCGGAAAGGCCGCGTCCGGCGCGCTCGGCCAGCCAGGCTCGGAAGTCCCTGAGCGCCAAGTCGTCCAGGATCGCCAGGCTTACCGTCCCGCCCCGATAGGCGGCAAGGAAGCCGAGGAAGGCCGCCAGGTCGCGCCCATAGGCGGCAAGGGTGTGCGCAGAGGCGCGCTTCTCCTGCGCCAGCCAGTCTTGCCAGTCCTGGATGGCCTGTCGCAGCTCCTGGTCTGTAACGAGAGCCCAATCGTTCATTGTCGGGCGCTCATGACGGGCCGCTCAGCGCGGCAGGACGAGCCAGGTCCTGACCAGCTCGCCCAAGGTGGCGGCGAGGAAGAGGAGCAGGGCTCGGCCGCCGGAGTCGGTCGCACGGCCGAGCGCGAAGCGGCCGGCGTCGCGCGATCCCAGGCCCAGCAAGGCCGGTGGCGTCTTGGCGCTCACCGTCAGCCGCATGAAGGCCTCGGCGCGGATGACGCCGGCGGCGCTGCCGAAGACCTCCGGCGAGCCGGACTCGCAGGCCGCGACGTCGATGTCCGACTTCTCGCCCAGCAGTCGATCGACCGTGCCGGGTGCCAGCTGCACCAAGCCGCGAAAGCGCGCCGGGCGGCGCTCGCAGGTCATGTCGTCGCGCTGCTCTATCGCCAGCGAGACCGCCTCGACCTGCAGGAGGGAGGGCAGGTCCTGTCCCACGCGGCCCACCAGCGCCTCGAAGCTGTCGGCGCCGAGCAGCGCGCGCGAGGCGTTGAGCACACGCGACTGCTCTGCCTGCAGCGCCCGCGTGGTGTCGGCCAGGCGGGCGATCTCTCGGCGCAGGTCTTCGTTGGCGTCGCGCGCACGGTCCAGCAAGGCGGCGCGCAGGTCGATGACCCCGGGCCCGCCGTCGATCCCCGGCAGGATATCCTCGCAGACGTCCGGGCGGTTCAGCAGGAAATCGGGATACTGCCGCAGAAAGCGCGCGACCTCCTCCGGCTCGATGGCGGTCTGCCGTGGGGGGAAGCTCTTGGTCTGTTCGTCGCCGGACATCGCTGCCTCGGTTCGTCCTTCGCTCCGCTACTCTGCCGCTGCCTGCTCGGTCAGGATCGTCTGTCCGGTCTTCTGCCAGTCGGCGAGGAAGGCCGCCAGACCCTTGTCGGTAAGGGGATGCTTGAAGAGCGCGCGCAGCACGGCCGGCGGAATGGTGGCCACGTCGGCGCCCATGCGGGCTGCCTCCACCACGTGCTTGACGCCGCGGACCGAGGCGACCAGCACCTCCGTCCTGATGTCGGGATAGTTGGTGTAGATCTCCACGATCTCGCCGATCAGGGTCATGCCGTCCTGGCCGACGTCGTCGAGGCGGCCGACGAAGGGCGAGATGTAGGCAGCCCCGGCCTTCGCCGCCAGCAAGGCCTGGCCGGCGGAAAAGCAGAGCGTCACGTTGACCGGCGTGCCCTCGTCGGAGAGCGCCTTGCAGGTCTTCAGGCCGTCCATCGTCAGCGGCACCTTGACCGCGATGTTCGGGGCGACTTGCGCCAAGCGGCGGCCTTCCGCCAGCATGGTCGCGTGATCGGTGGCGGTCACCTCGGCCGAGACCGGGCCGGGGATCACCGCGCAGATCTCGTGCAGAACCTCTAGAAAGGAGCGTCCGGTCTTGGCCACCAGCGAAGGATTCGTGGTGACGCCGTCAACCAGCCCGGTGGCCGCCAGATCCTTGATCTCCTCCAGATCCGCCGTATCGATGAAAAACTTCATGCCGCCTTTCGATCCTTTCAAAACGGTGTGCTGCCGACGCCGTCCCTGCACGGAAGCCTAGGTCATGTGTTCGGCGATTGCCAGTGTCGGCAGATGTTCTGTCCTCCTGCCCCTGCCGCTGGCCGGTGCATACGACTATCTGGTGCCTGAGGGAATGGATTTGCAGCCCGGCGCGGTGGTGCGCGTGCCGCTGGGCCAGCGCGAGAGCCTTGGCGTGGTCTGGGGACCCGGTGGCGACATCGAGGCCAAACGCTTGCGGCCGGTGGTCGAGCGACTCGGCGCGGCCGAGATTCCCGAGATCAGCCGCCGATTCGTCGATTGGGTGGCCGACTACGTGGTGGCCCCGCCCGGTGCCGTTCTGCGCATGGTGCTCTCCAGCAGCGGCCTCACGGAACCGCCCAAGCCACGGCGGGCGTGGCGTTTGGCCCGTCCGGATGCGCCGCCCCCGCCGGACCTCAGGATGACGCCGGCGCGCGCGCGGGTGCTGGCGGTCGCGGCCGACGGCTTGGCGCGCGCCGGCTCTGCGCTGGCGGCCGAGGCCGGCGTCAGCACGGGCGTCATCAAGGGCCTGGTCGAGGCCGGCATCCTTGAAGGGGTGCTGCTGCCCGAGGCTCCCTGGCCGCAGCCGGATCCGGCGAGGCCGGGCCCGGAGCTGTCAGAGCGGCAAGAGGCGGCGGCGGAGAGCTTGACCGGCGCGGTCGCCGCCGGCGGCTTCAGCGCGACCCTGCTGGATGGAGTCACCGGCGCCGGCAAGACGGAGGTCTATCTGGAGGCGGTGGCTGCGGCCTTGGCCGCCGGTCGGCAGGTGCTGGTCCTGCTGCCGGAGATTGCCCTCTCCGCGCAGCTCCTGGAGCGCTTCGCCGGCCGTTTCGGCACGCCGCCGGCGGCCTGGCATTCGGAGCTGGGCCAGGGCCAGCGGCGGCGTACCTGGCGGGGCGTGCTGGAAGGCAAGGTCAAGCTGGTGGTGGGTGCCCGCTCGGCATTGTTTCTTCCCTATCGCGACCTCGGCCTAATTGTCGTCGACGAGGAGCATGAGGCCGCTTTCAAGCAGGAGGACGGGGTCACTTACCACGCACGCGACATGGCGGTGGCGCGGGCGCATCTGGGCGACCTGCCGGTGGTGCTGGCCTCGGCGACGCCCTCGCTTGAGAGCCTGACGAACGTCTCGATCGGCCGCTATCGGCACGAAGAGCTGCCGCAACGCCACGGCGCGGCGCTTCTGCCTCAGGCCGAGCTGATCGATCTTCGCAAGGCGCCTCCCCCGGCGATTGCCGCGCTGGGGCAATCGTGGCTCTCGCCGCCGCTGAGAGAGGCGGTTGGCGAGACCCTGTCGCGCGGCGAACAGGCCTTGCTGTTCCTGAACCGCCGGGGCTATGCGCCGCTCACCCTCTGCCGGGCCTGCGGGCATCGCTTGCAGTGCCCCAACTGCACCGCCTGGCTGGTGGAGCACCGCCTGGCCGGCCGCCTGCAGTGCCATCACTGCGGTCACTGGGCGCGTCTGCCCTCCCGCTGCCCCGAGTGCGAGGCGGAAGACAGCCTGGCGGCCTGCGGTCCGGGCGTCGAGCGCCTGGCGGAGGAGGCGGCACTGCTGTTCCCCGACGCCAGGCGGGTCGTATTCTCCAGCGATTCCGTGGCCGGCCCCAGCGAGGCTGCGCAGCTGGTAAACGCGATTGCCGAGCGGGAGTTCGACCTCATCATCGGCACCCAGCTGGTGGCCAAGGGGCACCACTTTCCGCAGTTGACCCTGGTCGGCGTCGTGGATGGCGACCTGGGCCTCGCCGGAGGCGACCTGCGCGCCGGCGAGCGTTCCTTTCAACTGCTGCAGCAAGTGGCCGGGCGCGCGGGCCGCGCCGAGCGGCCGGGACGGGCGATGATCCAAACCAGCGATCCCGACCACCCGGTGATGCAAGCCATGGCAAGACAAGACCGCACCGCCTTTCTGGCGGCCGAGAGTGCGGCCCGGCAGCAGGCCGTCTTGCCGCCTTTTGGCCGCCTCGTCGCTCTGATCTTATCTGCGCCCTATGCCGAGCAGGCCGATGCAGCGGCTGCGCTCTTGGCCAAGCACGCGCCGCAGCAGCAGGGCGTGCGCGTTCTCGGTCCGGCGCCGGCCCCCTTGGCTGTCCTACGTGGCCGCCATCGGCGCCGTTTCCTGGTTCAGGGACCGCGCGGGCGCCGCTTGCAGCCCCTAATCCGGGACTGGTTGGCGGCGGTACGACTGCCCGGCGCGGTCCGTGTCTCGGTGGACGTCGATCCCCTGTCGTTCCTCTAGTGCGACCAGCTAGAGGAGGGTCCAGGCCGCAGCTCGCGTGGAGCTGCGGTCGTCTTGGCCCGGATCAGTTCTTGTGGACGCGGGCGTCGGGCGAGGGATAGCCGAAACCGCCTTGGGCGCCGAAGTTTTCCATATGGCACTCGCTGCAGGCCTTGAAGACGTTGACCGCCATCGGCGCGCCGTTGGGGGCGACCATCATGTAGTACCAGTCGTCGGTCTTGGGCGACTTGCCCTTCTCCACCTTCTGCATGATGAAGAGCGGTCCCTTGCGGACCTTGCCTTCGTCGCTGACGCTGAAGGACTCCTTGGCGATCAAGGTGCCGGACGGAACGACCACGTCCTCCTCTTTATATTCCATGTAGGTGTCGGCGCCGACCTGGTTGACGTAGGTCATCAGGAAACGCCCGCCATGAAACCCGGGTGCCGCCGGAAATTTGGTGACCAGAACCCAGTTTCGATAGTCGTCAACGATCTCTTTCGGAATCCAGCGCTTGTTGCCCTTCTTGTATCCGGTGACCAGGCTCTCTTTGAGGCAGTCGTAAAGCGTCTCCGCCTCTTCGGCGGTGAGATCGTAGCCCGGTTTTCCAGGATCGCACGACGCCGCTTGGGCGGAGGAGGTTCCCAATGCAAGCGCCGTCGCGGCCGCCGCGATCGCTAGGATGTACTTCATCTCGGCGTTTCCTTAGCTGTGTTTGTTGAACCGACCGGCAATATGGTCGGCCGCGGCGACAAGATCTGAACAGTCAATTCACTACACGTGGCCGTGTGGCGAGACCGGCTAGCTATCAGGCTTGCGTCGGGAAGACCTGGAAATTATCCAGTTATTCCCGACGCATAGCGCTATATGGCAACCTCGCGGAGAACTCACGCCAGGGTGAGAGGAGCGCGAGGCGAGGGCTCCCTTGGTTACCGCTGGACAAGCTCGCAAGCCGGGTGCTGCGGCGCCGGGTCACGGCTTGCAAGGCCCTGGGGCCTATGTTACGTACCCAACCGCTGTTTCGGTGGGCCTTCGCACTGCAGCATATGGCCTGCTCCGGATATTCGAGTAACGGAGTCCTCCTGCTCGTGGACGCCCTTCTTTGGGGCTGCTTGCTTTGAGGGTTCGAGGGACGATGAGCAACCTTGGCGGCTGTGCGGCCGATGGCCATGAACGAGCGGGGGCAGTCTGACGGTGGCAGGCGGGAGTGAGAGCGCTGAGGGCAGCGTCAGCGGCGTAGCCGGACGCTACGCTTTGGCGCTCCTGGAGCTGGCGGAAGAGAAGGCTGCCCTGGACCCGGTGGCCGAAGACCTGCGCGGTCTGCGCAGCATGATCACGGAGAGCGAAGATCTGCGCCGCTTGCTGCGAAGCCCGGTGTTCGGGCGTGCGCAGCAGGAAGGCGCCATGACCGCCATCATGGAAAAGGCCGGCGCCGGAGATCTCACCAAGAAGTTCGTGTTGGTGGTTGCGCGCAACCGCCGCCTCTTCGCGCTTAAAGGCATGATCGACGCCTACCTCGTGGAGCTGGCGCGCCGGCGTGGCGAGGTCACCGCCAGGGTCACCTCTGCACGGCCGTTGAGCGATGGTCAATCGAAAGCGCTCACCGATGCGCTCAGGCGCGCGGTGGGCAGCAAGGTTACGGTGGAGACGGCAGTGGATGCCGATCTCTTGGGCGGGCTGGTGGTCCGGGTCGGCAGTCGCATGGTCGACGCTTCGCTGAAGACCAAGCTCATGAAACTTCAGCAGGCGATGAAGGGGGCGTAAAGCCATGGACATCCGCGCTGCGGAAATCTCCGCAATTCTCAAGCAGCAGATCGAAGGCTTTGGCACCGAGGCAGACGTTTCCGAGGTCGGCCAGGTGCTATCCGTGGGCGACGGCGTGGCCCGCGTCTATGGTCTGGACAACGTGCAGGCCGGCGAGATGGTCGAGTTCGACGGCGGCGTGCGCGGCATGGCGCTGAACCTGGAAAGCGACAACGTCGGCATCGTGATCTTCGGCGACGACCGCTCGATCCGCGAAGGCGATGTGGTCAAGCGGACCGGCGACATCGTCGACGTGCCCGTCGGCAAGGCCCTTCTGGGCCGCGTGGTCGACGCTTTGGGCAATCCGCTGGACGGCAAGGGGCCGATCGAGGCCGAAGAGCGCCGCCGGGTCGAGGTGAAGGCGCCCGGCATCATTCCGCGCCAGTCGGTGAACGAGCCGATGCAGACGGGCCTCAAGGCCATCGACGCCTTGATCCCGATCGGCCGCGGCCAGCGCGAGCTCATCATCGGCGACCGCCAGACCGGCAAGTCGGCCATCGTTCTGGACACCTTCATCAATCAGAAGCCGATCAACCAGAGCGGCGACGAGAAGCAGAAGCTCTACTGCATCTATGTCGCGGTCGGCCAGAAGCGCTCCACCGTCGCCCAGTTCGTCAAGGTGCTCGAGGACAACGGCGCGCTGGAGTATTCGATCGTCATCGCCGCCACCGCATCCGATCCGGCGCCGCTGCAGTTTCTGGCGCCCTATGCCGGCTGCACCATGGGCGAGTTTTTCCGCGACAACGGCATGCATGCCGTGATCTGCTATGACGACCTCTCCAAGCAGGCGGTCTCCTATCGCCAGATGTCCTTGCTGCTGCGCCGCCCGCCGGGGCGCGAGGCCTTCCCGGGCGACGTCTTCTACCTGCACTCCCGCTTGCTGGAGCGCGCGGCGAAGATGAGCGACGAGCATGGCTCAGGCTCGCTCACGGCCTTGCCGGTGATCGAGACCCAGGCGGGCGACGTCTCGGCCTACATTCCGACCAATGTGATCTCCATCACCGACGGTCAGATCTTCCTGGAGACCAACCTCTTCTACCGCGGCATCCGGCCGGCCTTGAACGTCGGCATCTCGGTGTCGCGCGTCGGCTCCGCAGCGCAGACCAAGGCGATGAAGAAGGTTGCCGGCTCGATCAAGCTGGAACTGGCGCAGTACCGCGAAATGGAGGCCTTCGCACAGTTCGCCTCCGATCTCGACGCTTCCACCCAGCGCCTGCTGGCCCGCGGGGCCAGGCTGACCCAGCTCTTGAAGCAGCCGCAGTTCCAGCCCCTGGCGATGGAAGAGCAGACCTGTGTCATCTTTGCCGGCGTGAACGGCTATCTCGACAAGGTCGCAACCAACAAGGTCGGCGACTTCGAAAAGCAGCTGTTGACCGACCTGCGCGGCGCCGGCAAGGAGATCCTGGCCTCTATCCGCGAAAAGAAGATGATGGACGAGACGGCGGAGGAGAAGCTGAAGAAGCTTCTCAAGGATTTCGCCGAAGCCTACGTGGCCTAGAGCCGGTTTCCTAACAAAGCGGATCGGGCAGGATGCCGAGCCTCAAGGACCTTCGCCTTCGCATCGACAGCGTCAAGGCTACTCGCAAGATCACCTCGGCCATGAAGATGGTGGCCGCCGCCAAGCTGCGCCGCGCACAGGAGCAGGCCGAAGCGGCGCGCCCCTATGCCGAGCACATGGAGAGCATTCTGCGCCGCCTGGCGGCCAGCGTCGCCGGCCAGCCCGGCATGCCGAGGCTGCTGTCCGGGACCGGTGAGAGCAATGTGCACCTTCTGGTGGTCGCGACCGCCGACCGCGGCCTGTGCGGCGGCTTCAATTCCTCCATCGTGCGTGAGGCCAGGCGGCAGATCGACGAGCTGCAAGGCGAGGGCAAGACGGTCAAGATCCTCTGCGTCGGCCGCAAGGGGCGCGATCAGCTGCGCCGGGAGTACAGCGGACTGATCCTGGAGACGATCGAGGACGTGTCCCGACCGCGGCCGACCTTCGACAAGGCCGCTGCCATCGCCGAGAAGGTGACCCAGCTCTTCGAGGCCGGCGAATTCGATGTCTGCTCTCTGGTCTACGCCCGCTTCAAGTCGGCGATCAGCCAGATCGTGACCCTGCAGCAGCTGGTGCCTTTCCACGTCGAGCTTGGCGAAGCGGAGGCGGAAGCGGAAGAAGACGAGACCGGCGGCGCGGTCTACGACTACGAGCCGGACGAGGAAGCGATTCTGGCGTCTCTCCTGCCGCGCAACCTGTCGGTTCAGCTCTACAAAGCCATTTTGGAGAACAACGCCAGCGAGCAGGGCGCGCGCATGTCCGCCATGGACAATGCCACCCGCAACGCCGGCGATATGATCGACCGCCTGACCTTGACCTACAACCGCACCCGTCAGGCCATCATCACCAAGGAACTGATCGAGATCGTCTCCGCCAAGGAAGCCATGGGTAGCGCGGCATAGCCGGACCCAGCGGACGAGAGAAACGAAGGACGAGAGCCATGAGCGAGCAGAGCAACGTCACCGGCAGCATCACCCAGGTCATGGGACCGGTCGTGGACGTCCACTTCGATGGCGAGCTGCCGCCGATTCTGAATGCCCTGGAGACCGACAACCAAGGCAATCGCCTGGTGTTGGAGGTGGCCCAGCATCTGGGCGAGAACAGCGTACGCACCATCGCCATGGATTCGACCGAGGGCCTGACCCGCGGCCAGCGGGTGACCGACACGGGGGACTCGATCTCGATGCCGGTCGGTCCGAAGACTCTTGGCCGAATCTTGAACGTGATCGGCGAGCCGATCGATGAGCGCGGCCCGGTCGAAGGCCTTCACAGAGCCCCCATCCATCGCCCGGCACCCGAGTTCATTGAGCAGTCGACCGAGGCAGAGATCCTGGTCACCGGCATCAAGGTGGTGGACCTCCTGGCGCCCTACGCCAAGGGTGGAAAGATCGGTCTGTTCGGTGGTGCCGGTGTCGGCAAGACCGTGCTGATCCAGGAGCTGATCAACAACATCGCCAAGACCCACGGCGGCTATTCCGTCTTCGCCGGCGTCGGCGAGCGCACCCGCGAGGGCAACGACCTCTATCACGAGATGGTCGACAGCGGCATCATCGACCTCAAGGGCGACAAGTCCAAGGTGGCGCTGGTCTTCGGGCAGATGAACGAGCCGCCGGGCGCGCGTGCGCGGGTCGGCCTCTCCGGCTTGACCCTGGCCGAGTACTTCCGCGACGAGGAAGGCCAGGACGTGCTGTTCTTCGTGGACAACATCTTCCGCTTCACCCAGGCGGGCTCGGAGGTCTCGGCGCTTTTGGGCCGCATTCCCTCCGCGGTGGGCTATCAGCCGACCCTGGCGACCGACATGGGCGCGCTTCAGGAGCGCATCACCTCGACCAAGAAGGGCTCGATCACCTCGGTGCAGGCCATCTACGTGCCGGCCGACGATTTGACCGACCCGGCGCCGGCGACCTCGTTCGCCCACTTGGACGCAACCACCGTGCTGTCCCGCCAGATCGCCGAGCTCGGCATCTATCCGGCGGTGGACCCGCTCGACTCCAACAGCCGCATCCTCGACCCGCAGGTGGTCGGCGAAGAGCATTACGACACGGCGCGCCGGGTGCAGGAGATCCTGCAGTCCTACAAGTCCCTGCAGGACATCATCGCCATTCTGGGCATGGACGAGTTGTCGGAAGAGGACAAGCTGACCGTGGCCCGGGCGCGCAAGATCCAGCGCTTCCTCTCGCAGCCCTTCGACGTGGCCCAGGTCTTCACCGGCTTCCCCGGCGTGCAGGTGCCGCTGGAGGAGACCATCAAGGGCTTCAAGGGCATTTGCGCCGGCGAATACGACCATCTGCCGGAAGCGGCCTTTTACATGGTGGGCACCATCGAGACGGCGGTCGAAAAGGCGCGCAAGCTGGCCGCGGAAGCGGCCTAGGCACCGGCGGCGACAGGATAGCGAGGCATGGCCGAAACCTTCCAATTCGAGCTGGTAGCACCGGAGGCGATCGTGCTTTCCGAGGCTGCCGAGATGGTGACCGTGCCGGGCGGCGACGGCGACTATGGTGTGCTGCCCCGTCACGCGCCGATGATCACCACAGTGCGCACCGGGGTCTTGGCCGTCTACGAGCAGCGCAAGGTGCGCGAGCGTATCTTCGTCGCCGGCGGATTCGCCGAGGTCACGCCCAAGCGCTTGACGGTGCTGGCGGAGGAGGCAGTGCGGCTGGAGGGTCTGAACCGCGGCGATGTGGAGCAAGCGCTGCGCAATGCTCAGGACGACCTGCTGGACGCCAAGAGCGAGACCGAGAAGGCGCACATCCAGCAGCGGATCGATATTGAGACGGCAAAGCTGAAGGCCTTGGGCTAGGCGCACGCCAGCTGGTCGTGGCGGACGTCGGGGGGCTAATCCGCAGGGTTGAGTTCAACCCCGAATTCACAGTTTATTGCACGCTAAATGTTGCAAACTGGTCGCACATTGGATTATGCGCGCAGCCCTCTGGTGTGAGGCGCCTTGTCTTGCTAGATAAGAGCTAGACGTTCAGGACGGGGAAGATCCCCACCTTCGTCCGCTGATTCGCGAGAGCAAGAAGGGCGCGCAAAGTCGCGATGCAGTCGGAGGATGCGGTGATGAATGACTGCTGGATAGACGCTCTACCATGGGCGCAACTGAATCCCGATAGAGTCGACGCGGAACACCTGAAAACCGTCAAGGCGGCCGCTTTGGTGGAGTTTAACGCGCATGACTATGCCGATTACATCTTCAAGGTGTTTCCGGAGGATCTGGAATTTCAAGAAGCCATAAAGCAGTGGGCGGAAGAAGAAGTGCTACACGGCAGGGCATTGGGCCGTTGGGCGGCTAAAATCGATCCCAGCTTCGATTTCGATGCGGCCGTGCAGCGCTTTCGTGAAGGCTTTTCCTTGCCGACGGACGTGGACAGGTCGGTGCGCGGCAGTCGGGCCGGTGAACTGGTCGCCCGCTGCATGGTGGAGGTCGGCACCTCTTCCTTCTACACGGCCTTTGCACAGGCGACCGAAGAGCCGGTCTTGAAGAAGATCTGCTTGCGCATCGCCGCCGACGAGTACCGCCACTACAAGCTCTTCTACGTCCACCTGAAGCGCTATCTGGAGCGCGACAAGATCGGGCGACTGCGCCGGGTGCTGATCGCCGCCAGCCGGGTGCAGGAGACCGAGGACGACGAGCTCGCCTATGCCAACTACGCCGCCAACGGCGACCTGTCGCGGCCCTACGATCGCCAGATCTATGGCCGTGACTACCTGCTGCGTGCCTACCGGCTCTACCGCCGGGAGCATATACAACGCGCCGTGGCCATGGCCTTCAAGGCGGCCGGACTGAAGCCGCAGAGCACGATGGCCGGCTACGGGTCTCGCCTGGCCTTCTGGCTCTTGAAGACTCGCCAGCGGCGTATGGAACGCGCAGTCAACAGGGCGTCCTCGACCTTGCGTGCGGCCTGACGGCCGTTTGGCGTGGAACCTCTGCTGACGGTCGCCAGCGGCCGGATCGGTGCGATCGAGGGATCCGGCGGCGAGGGGCCGATCCGCCGGCGGACATTGACACTCATTCGCTGGATCGCCATCACCGGCCAGACGATCGCCCTCTTTGTCGCCGACTATTGGCTTAGCCTCTCCTTGCCCCTGGGCCCTTTGATCGCGCTGGTCGCGGCCTCGGCCCTGGTCAATCTCTTGACCCCGGCGATGGTGGGCAAGGGGCTGTGGCTCACCGAGGCCGCGGCTGCGCGTCTCTTGGCCTATGATCTTCTGCAGCTGGGCGGCCTTCTGGTCCTGACCGGTGGCTTGGCAAACCCCTTTTCCGTGCTCATCCTCGCACCGGTGACGGTCTCCGCCGCGACGCTGTCGGCACGTTCGACGGCCCTGTTGGCGGCCCTGGCGGTCCATCCTGCAGACCTTGCTGGCAGTATGGCATTGGCCCTTGCCCTGGTTCGATGGCCGACTGATCCTGCCCCCGCTGTTCATCGCCGGCATCTGGGTGGCGCTGGTGCTGACGACGGTCTTTACCGCGGTCTACGTCGCTTCTCTGGCCTCCGAGGGCAGGGCCGTCGGAGAGGCCCTTGCGGCGACCCAGGCGGCCCTGGCGCGTGAGCAGCAGCTGGCATCGCTCGGCGGCATGGCGGCCGCGGTGGCGCATGAGCTGGGATCGCCGCTCAGCACGGTAAAGCTGATCGCCAGGAACTGCAGCGAGAGGTGCCGCAAGAGAGCGACTGGCGGGAGGACCTCGACCTCCTGGCCGAGGAGGTTGACCGCTGCGCCGGCCTCTTGGCCGAGCTGGCGCAGCGCCCTCGCGCGGACAGCGGCGAGGCCTACAACCTGCTGCCGGTGCAGACCCTGTTGGAGCTGGCGGCCGAGCCCTATTGGCGCGAGGACGTTACGATCGACTTTTCCGCCCAGCAAGAAGAGCCAATTCCGCGCCTGCCCCGTGATCCAGCGGTGTTGCATGGCTTGGGCACGCTGGTGCAGAACGCAACGCAGTTCGCCCGCAGCAAAGTGACCATCCACCTGCCGTTGGACCAGGCGCCGCCTGAACGTGGTTATCGCCGATGATGGCCCTGGCTTCGATCCGGCAGTCTTGGAACGCCTGGGGTGAACCCTATCTCTCCAGCGAACGGCCGGATCCGCGCGATCAGGCCCGGTGCCACCATCGCGCACATGGGCCTGGGGGGTCTTCATCGCCAAGACGCTGTTGGGGCACAGCGGTGCGGTCCTGCAATTTCGCAATGCAGCACGCGGCGGCGCGGAGGTTGCCATTTCCTGGCAATTGGACCAATTTCCCGTGAGAAACGAAGGGACTACTATATGAACGCCACACAAAACCTGCTGCTTGTGGATGATGACGAGCGCCTGTGCAATAGGCTGGCTCAAGCGATGGAGAAGCGCGGCTTTGCCGTCGACACCGCTACACCGACACTATAACAGAACAGCGTTGCCGACGGGATCGCGGCGGTAGAAGGCAGCCCGCCGCCCTATGCCGTGGTCGACCTAAGGCTGGGGGACGGCAGCGGGTTGGACGTGGTGAAGCGCCTGCACGAACTCAGGCCAATGCCAAGGCGATCATCCTGACCGGCTATGGCAACATCGCCACTGCCCGTTGCAGCGGTGAAGCTGGGCGCCGTCGACTATCTGCCCAAACCGGCCGATGCCGACCAGATCCTTTGCCGCCTTGAAGCAGGGCGACGAGGATGCTCCGCCGCCGCCGGAGTTGCCGATGACTGCCGACCGGGTGCGCTGGGAGCATATCCAACGGGGTCTACGAGCAGTGCAACAGGAACGTTTCGGAGACGGCCCGGCGTCTGCGCATGCACCGCCGCACGCTGCAGCGCATTCTCGCCAAGTACGCCCCCTCGCGATTGAGGTTTCGGCCCAAAGTAAGCGCGCCCTGGATGAGCTTGCGGCCATAGGAACGCATGAGCCAGCGGACCAAGCGGGCGCAAGAAGGGGGCGGTCACCTTACTTCTGACCGTGGGCACCGCGACGACAGTCGCGGCGGCCAACAGCTGGGGAAACGAGCCACGGTGCGGCCTCTTCGAAGGTTTCGATCAGGCCAGGCAGATTGATTGCCGCCAGCAGCGCTGCGAGTAAAGAGATGACGGCGGCCCGTAATCTCGCAATGCTGGCCAGGAGACGCCCGAGCTCTTCATCGACCTTATCGAAGTGTCGCTGACGGTAGGTGCTATCCGCCTGGTAGTCGGGATCGACGAAGGTGACGATGTCGCCATCCAGCTGGATCACCGACATCAGCAGGGGATCCGCTCGTCCTCTTGGCTGACGACCTCGAGCCCGCCGGTCGCTGCCCGCGACGATCATGCTCTCGGCGCGGAGAAGTCGGGTGAAGGAGAGACCGGCCTGCTGCAGCACTAGAGATTCCTTCGGCCGCCGCCGATCAGCGCGATCAAGTCGGTCAGGAAGCGCTGTAGGGCCTGCATCAGGTTGGTTCCAATAGCCGACGGCCGAGGTGACGCACGAAGCGGTGGACCTCCAGAATGTGGCCCCCAGCTGGGTGCCGTATAGCGCCTTGAGATGTAGGTGATGGTGTCGCCATCGAGGTCGATCACCGTCTGTGCCACCACGTCTTGGACGCCAATCTCCCAGATCTTGCGCAGAGTCGTCATGTCGGCGGGCTTGAGCTCCCAAAGCGGGCGATTCTTGGCTTCCTTCGGGGTTGTCGATTCTGTTGAGGGCCGAGCGCGAGAGGCCGCGCACTGTCTCGAAGGCTGGTCGCCGTAATAGCTCAGCAGCATCGACTTCATCTGGTCGCTGTTCTGTCGAATGCGGTCGAGCAGCACCGGTTGCTTGGGATGTCAGGCGGGGATCACGGGAGGCTGCCCAGGCTGCCCAGCGCAGGCTGATGAAGGTGCTGGCATCGATGGTGATGTGCGTTTCGGTTGCCTGGTGATCCAGGTCCTCCCTTACCCTGGGCTCGCCTGAGTCCCTTTCCCCTGCCTCTCTGGCATCCGACTCGGTTGCGAGGGTGACTTTCTCGTCTTCCTGTCCGGCCAAGCGCTCAAGGGCCGAACCAAAGGTCGCGAGATCGCGGCGCGCATCGGCCGCTTTGCTGTCTCTTGCCGGGGCCTCGGCCTCCTCGTCGTCGTCGCAGAGCCTGAACCATCGGCCCAGGTCGAAACCGAGATCGTTCAGGCTTCCAGGCATAGGTGAGCGCTACGTCCAGGACCGCATTGGCCGGATCCGGCATTTTTCGGGCGGTCAGGTTCTCCTTGATGATGGTGTTGATCTCAAGGTTCGTCAGATTGTAGACGAGCGACCTGTCGCTGCCTTCCGCTTCGGTCATCTGTCGCCGGCTCCTTTACGTCTCTTTTTGCGTATCGGCGCCGGCCTACTGGCTTTGCAGGTAGCTCTCCACCTTCTCGCCGACCTTTTCGCCGAGTTCGGCCAGGGCCTTGACGGTGCTGGCGACGATCTCCCGAGATTCTGCGACCTGGTGCTCGTGCAGCTCGGCGAGCTTGTCGGGATCGGAGAGGAAATCCTTGTGGATGGCGTAGACTGCATCCCCGGTCAAAACGTTCACCTCTGTCGTGATCTCGCGATCCGGCCCGTCCGTGACCTTGGTGGTCACCTTGAGCTTGGTGAAGCCATCGATGACCTGGCCGATCTTCTTGAAGACAGACTCCGTCATGAAAAGTGCTCCTCTGTCGAAAGACTGCGGGCCACCGGCCGCGTGATTACGGTGCGGGCCGTATCTTGCCGGCTTCAGAGCCGACTTGCCAATCGCCATCGAACCGGAAGCGCTTCCGCTCCTTCGCGAAGGGCGCTATGTTGTGGCCGAGGGGAACGAAGGATCGATCGTGGACCAACAGCGACGCTTGCAATACGGCGCTGGATCGGCTTATCCGGCGCAGCCAGTCCGCCGATGCCGACGTGGCTGCGTCGCGCCCCGTGTCGCCATGGATGCCAACGAGGTGGAGGCGATCAAGCTGGTTGGCAGCTTCGGCGCGCTGGCCATGAGCGAGTTCAGCCGGCGCATGCGTATACCCGCTCAGCACGGCGACCTCGGTGGTCGACCGCTTGGAGCGCAAGGCCTTGGTCGTGCGCGACCGCAACACAGCCGATCGGCGCGTCGTGCAGCTGTCTCTCACCGCTACCGGCAAGGCGGTCTTGCAGGATATCACCGATGAGCATCTGCGCCTTTGTAGGGAGATGCTGTCAGCCTTCAAACCGGGCGAGCAGGACGTCCTGCTCGAGTTGATGCAGCGCCTCAGTGAAGACACAGGTACGCGCTCCGGGGAGGAGAAGTGACCAGCCCGCCCGGAGACGCGCGCGCTCTGCCCGACCTCGAGGCGATGGGCCGGACCAAGGAACGGCTGGCCAGCGATCCCGGCGCTGCCAGTGCTGCCTTGACCACAGTCACCGAATGGCGGGAGGGCTCGCGCAGCGTCACCCATGCCCGCCGCTTTGCGGTCAGCACCGACGAGCCGGTGGAGCTGGGGCGGCAGCGACCAGGATCCCGACCCCATGGAGCTCTTGCTGGCGGCCTTGGGCTCTTGCCTGACCATCGGCTGGGTCAAGCAAGCCAAGCTGCGTGGCGTGACCTTCAAGAACCTGAGGATCGTCATCTCGGCACCCTTCGACCTGCGCGGATACCTTGATGTCGACGCCGAGGTGCGTCCCGGTTTCGGCGAATTGACCTACCGGGTCGAGGCCGACACGGAGGCGGACGACGTAGTGCTGGCCGAAATCCTGGCCGCAGCCGAACGCTCGTCTCCACTCTTCGACAACCTTCTCAACCGAACGCCCCTGCGCGGCGAGATCCTGCGCGAGACCTGAAAGACCCAGTAGCTTGGGCGATACCATCCGTCGTTCAAAGGGATGGTTCGGCTTTCGAAGTAACCGGCGTCCGAAGAAAATGAAGGAGACCAACCGGAGGGGCAGGGCTCTGCGGCGTCAGCGTGGGTACCGTCGGAGTGAACTCTGTTGACGCCAACCGCTCCTCCCCTTATCGTTAATCGTCGATATACGATAAGGGGAGGAGAGATGTCGTTTCGAGCTGTGGACGAGCGATTGGCAACTCAGCTCAAAGCTTTGGCGCATCCGGCACGGTTGCGGATTCTGGAGTTACTAGCCGATCGAGGTGAATGTGTTTGCGGCGAGATCGTCAGTGTCTTGCCACTTTCACAGTCGACCGTGTCACAGCATCTTAAGGTCCTCAAGGAAGCGGGTCTGCTGATCGGTACGATTGATGGTCCGCGTTCATGCTATTGCTTGGATAGTCAAGCGCTAAAGGCGCTTCGGCAGACATTCGTGCACCGGCTTGCCGGTCTTGAAGCACAGAGAGAACCGCTGGATGGCTGACAGAGGTCAGCATGGGTTCCTTGATCAGGTATGGCATGCTCGCCGACTGCTTGGCGCAGTGCCGATTTTCGCTGTCAGCACAGGTGCCCTCTATCCCCTCATCGCTTTGGAGCTGTCTTCCCGTGGCTATGGCAACGCGCTCGTCGGTGCTGCGACGTCTGCCTGGTACCTTGGCGCCTTTCTTGGGACCGTACTCGGCGGCCGCATCCTCGCTCGGTTCGGCTACCACAGGGCATTTGCCTTCACAGCGATCTTGGCAGCCTTCTCGGTCTGGGGTCTCAATCTATCGGCTTCACCGGCTCTATGGCTCTGTCTGCGTTTGCTCGGAGGATTCGGCCTCGGAGCCTACTACCTGCTTATGGAGAGTTGGATAAGTGGACTGGCGACACCGGCCACACGCGGGCGCATGCTGGCTATCTACGAGGCGATGCGGATTGGCGCCGTTGCACTTGGTCCAGTTCTGCTGATTGTCGTGTCGGCGCATACGGCATTCTATTTGATTGGCGTTCTGTTTATCTCGGCTATTCTGACGAGTGGCAGGGGCCAAGCCGCCAACGACAACCTTTCGCACCACTAGATGGGGGAATGCTCTCCAAGTATTCGCGAGTTCGCCTTGTAGTCTCACTCTGACATTCGTTGCCGGCCTGGTGAGCAGCTCTTTTTATGGCCTTGGCGCCATCTATGCAGACGGTCTTGGTTTCTCGAGGGCGGAAATCGCGCTGTTCGTGTCGGTGATCCTGCTCGCTCCCGCGTTAAGTCAGCTGCCAATCGGAACGCTGGCTGACCTCTATGGTCGAGCGCGCATCGGCAGCCTGATCTCCTTGTTGGCGGCGATGGGCGCTTTGATGCTGGCGCTGGCAGTCTCCAGCTCGTTTTGGGAGGCGACCCTTTTGGCGGCAATCGTCATTGGCCTTGGCCAGCCGCTCTATGCGCTCGGCCATGGCCGTCTCGTTGACGGCGGTCACCAACTGATCGCAGCGACCACGGCGGGGTTGATGGGCTACAACATGGGAACGCTCCTTGGGCCGACCGGCGCTGCGGCCGCAATGGATTTCCTTGGCCCAGTGGGTCTTTACTGGTGGGTCAGCCTGTGTCTAGCGGTCGGGTGCGATCGCCGCGACGCTGGCAACGCTGGATACCCGAACGCGGTGCTGTCCGCTGTGAGATAGGCCCACCTAGGAGCCTGTCCAGATAGTGCGCTGAGGCTGTTGATGCGACATAGGGAAAAGGTTTCTGGTTGGCTCAAGCCGCTTTGGCGAGTTTTTTGATGTTGTGGGCGGTGCAGATCATTGACCACTCGCCACGGACCTTCTTGATGCCTCGTAATAGGAACTGTCTAAATCCGCCTGGCTCTTTGATCTGTCCGAACACCGGTTCCACGGTCTGCTTCCTGAGACGGTAGCGACTTCGTCGCCCGGCGCGTTTGAGCTTTCGCTGCATGGCCTGGGTCAGCGGCCCGGTGATTTTGCGCTTGGCCTTGGCCGCGTGCTTGGAGCGGCCAACGGCAATATAGCCTTGGACGCCACGCTCGGCGAGCGCCTGCAAATTCGCCTCCGAGCAATAGCCCGGCATCGGCGGAGATTTCCTTTGGCTTACGCGCCAGGTTTGTCTCGATGGCGTCGCTCAGCGCGATCAGCTGATCTTGGTCGCTCTGCGCGCTGATCACCTCCAGGGCTACAATGATCTGCTCTGCTGCGTCCACCGCGGCCTGAGCATTGTAGCCCTGGATGTAGCCCTCTTTGGTCTTCATGATGCGGCTCTCGGGATCGGTGAAGTTGCGCTGTGCCTTGGCCGAGGGCTCGCTACTCGCCGCCGCTGCCTTCCTACCCGGCTTCTTGCGTCCCTCGACCTTGCGCTTCTCCTCTGCCACCGCCTCGGCTTTGGCCTTCTCCTCGGCCGCCGCCTCGGCCTCCCTCTCCAGCGCTGCCTTGGCCTCACGTAGCTTGGCCAGCCGCTTCCTCTTGTCCGACACCCACTTTGGCAATTCGTCGCCGCGCTTGCCCGCCCCGAACTTGGCGTCCTCTTCCGCGTCCGCCGCTTCGGCCGCCTCCAGCCAACGCCCGACTTCGGCGTCCAGCTCCTGCTCGCGCTTGACCATACGCTGGTAGCTCATCGCCTTGTGCTTGGAGGCATTGGCCTTGATCTTGGTGCCATCCAGCGCCACGTGGCCCAGCTTCACCAATCCCGCCGTCTCGCATAAACGCAAGACCTGAACGAACAGGCCCTGCAGCGCACCCAAGTGGCGCTTGCGGAAATCGCTGATCGTCCGAAAGTCGGGCGCATCCAACGCCACGATCATCATGAAGTCGGTGCGCTCCCGACAGGCCCGCGCGATCCGCCGCGAGGAGTAGAGGCCGCTGCAATAGCCATAAAGCAGCAGCGCCGTCATCATCTCCGGATGATAGGGCGGCTGACCCAGATTGCCACGATAGCTCGCCGTGATCTCACCTAGATCGAGATCCTCCACCACCAGCCTCACCACGAAGCGCGCCAAATGATCCTCCGGTACGAAGTCCTGCACCGACACCGGCAGCAGCTGAAGCTGGTCTATCTTCCACTCGCGAAACCTCTTGCTCATGACTTACCTTTGAATCAGACTTCACCCGATTTGCAAACCACTAACCGGACAGGCTCCTAGAGGCCGCTTTCGGCGCTTGCCCGTCCTTGGCCGGCGCTCGCGTGAACGCTCAAGCCATAGGCCTGATTGCGATCTGCTCTAGGCTCGCTGCATTGGCAGCCCTTATAGCGGCAGGCGCAGCACGGCGCGCAAGCCGCCCAGCGGAGAATCCTCCAGCATTACGTCGCCGCCGTGGCTGCGGGCGATGTCGCGGGCGATGGTCAGGCCCAGGCCGGCACCGCCGCGATTGGGGTCGCGGCCCGGGTCCAGGCGATGGAAGGCGCGGAAGACCAGGTCCCGTTGGGTTGTGGGCACGCCCGGGCCATCGTCGTCGATCAGCACATCGGCGCGCTTGTTGCCGACGCGCAGGCTGGCGGCGACATGGCGGCCGTGACGCACCGCGTTCTCGACCAGGTTGGAGAGCGCACGGCGCATGGCCGCCGGCCTGAGGGGCAGAAGTGCCGGGTCCTTGGCGTCCAGCGCCACCTCGCCGCCGCCGCGCCGGGCCTGTTCGACCACCTCGCCCAGCAAGAGGCTGAGATCGGTCTCGATCATCTGCTCGCCCTCCTCGCCGCGGGCGAAGGAGAGATAGGCGTCGATCATGTGCTCCATCTCGGCGACATCGGTCACCAGCCCTTCGCGCATGCGGGTCTTGGGCGCCATCGCCAGTTCCAGCTTCATGCGGGTCAAGGGCGTACGCAGGTCGTGGCTGACGCCGGCCAGCATGGTGGTCCGCTGGGTGATCTGCCGCTTGATGCGCGCGCGCATCTGCAAGAAGGCGGTGGCCGCCTGGCGCACCTCGCTGGCGCCCTCGATGCGAAAATCGGAGACGTCGCGCCCCTTGCCGAAGCTGTCGGCCGCTTTCGCCAGCCGGCGAATCGGGCGCACTTGATTGCGCATGAAGAGGAAGGCCACCAGAAAGAGAATGATGGAGGAGCCGACGATCCAGACCACGAAGATGTAGGTGGTGTCGCTGAAGAGCTGCTTGCGCTTGACCAGGACCCGCAGCACGCCCTCCGGCAGGGAGACCAGAATCTCCACGTAGCTGGGCATGGTCTGGGTATCCATGGTGAAGGGGCGGTCGATGCGGCTGGCGATCGCGTTCGCCAGGTGACGGTCCAGGAGGCTGCGCACCGGCGGCTGCACATCGGGCGGCAGCTGGGCGCCCTCCTGATAGAGGATGGAGAACTCCAGCGAGCGCTCGGCCAGATCGAAGAAGGCCTCTCGCTCCCAGCCCAGCGCATCGCGTTCCAAGAGCGCGATCACGGTCGCCACGCCGCCGGCGATGCCTTGCGCCAAGCGCTTGGTGATGACGTCGTAGTGCCGATCGAAGAAGAACCAAGTGGCCGAAATCTGCAACAGCACCATCGGCACCAGAATGATCAGCAGCGACCGGCCGAGCAGGCTGCGCGGCAGGAAGCGCTTCACGACGTGCCATGGAAGGTCGTCGATGAGCGGAATGTGGATGCGCACCCTCGGTGAGGCCTCCCGGTCCGCTGAGTTTAGTCGGCTACCAAGATATAGCCCGTCCCTCTGACGGTTTGCAGATAGCGCGGGAATCGGGGATCGGATTCGATCTTGCGCCTGAGCCGGGTCATCTGCACGTCGACCGAACGCACGTTTCCGGCCTCGCCCGCGCCGGCAAGCTCTTCGCGGCTGACCGGCTCGCCGGCATTGCGGGCCAGCAGCGCCAGCAGCGCCGTTTCGGTCTCGGTCAAGTGGACCAGTTCGCCGCCTTCGCTCAGGCTGCCGCGCTCCTGATCGAAGGCGAAGTCGCCGAAGCGCACCGGTTCGCCAGCCTTGGGACGTTCCGGCCGGGCACGGCGCAGGATCGCGTTGATGCGCAGCACCAGCTCCTGCGGTTCGAAGGGCTTGGCGATGTAGTCGTCGGCACCTGCCTGCAGGCCGGCGATGCGGTCGTTGGGCTCGCCCTTGGCCGAGAGCAGCAGAATCGGCACGGCACTGCCTTGTCTTAGCGCGCGGGCCAGATCCAGACCGCTGGCACCCGGCAGCATGATGTCGAGGATCAAGAGGTCGAAGGCCAAGGCGCCCAGCTTTTGCTCGGCTTCCTCGGCGTTGCCGGCGGTGGTCACCATGAAGCCTTCGGCACCCAGATAGCGGGACAGCAGGCCGCAGAGGCGCTGGTCGTCGTCGACCACCAAGAGGTGCGGCTGCTCGTCAGCCATGCCCCTAGCGCTCCGCTTTGGACTGCGCCCTGCCCAGGCTGCCGCTGCCGGCCTTGACCAAGCTGGCGGGCTCTTCCGGGCGAGCTTCCTCGCCGCCGTTGGGCATGAGGCTCTCTACCCGGCTGAGGTCGGCCGGATCCATGATGCCCGCCAAGACTGCACGAAAGCCGGCAACGGCCTCGGCGCCGGCCGCCTTGTAGGCGGCGGCGAAGCGGGCGCGCTGCGTGTCGGACAGGCGTTTTTCCAGGTCGCGGCCGCGCTCGGTCAGCTGCAGCAGGCGTTGGCGCTGGTCCCGCCGGCCACGCGCCTGGACGACATAGCCCTCATCCAAGAGCTGGCTCAAGACGCGCGACAGGCTCTGCTTGGTGATCCTCAAGATCCCCAGCAGTTCGCTGACGGTAATCTCCGGATAGCGGCCGATGAAATAGATGGCGCGATGGTGCGCGCGGCCGAAGCCGATCTCCGCCAAAATCCGGTCCGGCTCGGAAGTGAACTCCCGATAGGCGTAGAACATCATCTCGATGCCCCGGCGCAGTTCCTCCTCACGCAGGAACAGCGGATTCGCCCCCGATTTCAGGTCCACCATGTCGCAGAGCAGCTATGCAATACGTCAGCCATGTTGACTAATCTTGCGGTCCTTCGTTATCATATCCTCAGCATCGACGCAATAATCTTGCGTGAAGCCTGGGGAGTTGCCTTTCGTCAAGGCAAGTGCCTCAACAACCACAGGCCTGCTCTCGCCCACTTTTTTGGGTGGGGCGAGAGGGTGGCCTGACTGTCGGATAGCGCAAACTGGCTTGGAACGGAACAGATATGGCGACCCAACCCTTCGATAACCGCCCCGGTGTGATCTGGATGAACGGGGCGCTCGTGCCCTGGACCGAGGCGCGGCTGCACCTGCTTTCGCATGCTCTCCACTATGCCTCCAGCGTGTTCGAGGGCGAGCGCGCTTACGGCGGGGTCATTTTCAAGGCCCACGAGCACCATCAGCGCCTGCAGCGCTCGGCCGACATTCTCGGCTTCACCCTGCCCTACAGCGTCGATGAGATCGACGCCGCGGCCGACGCGGTGCTTGCCGCCAACAAGCTGGTCGACGCCTATGTCCGGCCGGTCGCCTGGCGCGGCAGCGAGATGATGGGCGTCTCGGCGCAGGCGACCAAGATCAACGTGGCGATCGCCGCCTGGGAGTGGCCGGCCTACTTCTCGCCGGAGCTCAAGAGCAAGGGCATTCGCCTCAAGATGGCACCCTGGCGGCGGCCGGCGCCCGAGTGCGCGCCGACCGACTCCAAGGCGGCCGGGCTCTACATGATCTGCACGCTCTCCAAGCACGAGGCCGAGAGGGAAGGCTATCAGGACGCCTTGATGCTGGACTATCGCGGCCTGGTGGCCGAAGCCACGGGCGCCAACGTCTTCCTGGTGCAGGACGGCAAGCTGCACACGCCGCTTCCCGACTGCTTCCTCGACGGCATCACCCGGCGCACCGTGATCGCACTGGCCCGCGCCGAGGGCATCGAGGTGATCGAGCGCCAGATCACCATGGAGGACCTGGACAAGGCCAGCGAGGTCTTCCTCACCGGCACCGCCGCTGAGGTGACCCCGGTCGGCGAGATCGACGGGCGCCACTACAACGTCGGCCGCCTCAGCCAGCGCCTGATGGAGGCCTATCAGGAAGAGGTGCGCAAACCGGCCGATCAGTGGGTGGAGACCAGCCTGCCGCAGCGCAAGGCGGCCTGAGGCGGGGTTTCGCCCCGCCCTTGCCGCCTCTAGCCCTAGATCGTTACTTCGATGGACACGAGCCCGGTGCCGGAGCCTGGGATGGTGACGCCTGCGCCCAGCATCAGAGTGTCGGTCCCGACGCCACCATCGTAGTGGTAGCCGACGAAGTCCCCCTGGCTGGCCACCAGGAAGACGTCGTTACCGCTATCGCCGAAGAGGGTGTCGGAGCCAGCCCCGCCGGAGAGGGTGTCTCTGGCACGCCCTCCGTAGAGGTCAGAGTCGTCACCACTGCCGCCGTAGAGGCGGTCAGCGTTGTAGGCGCCGAAGAAGAGGGCGTCTGCGCCACTACCGCCGAAGAAGCTGTCAATGCCGCCACCGCCGAAGAAGCTGCTGTCGTCGCCATCGCCGCCGTCTAGGATGTCGGCGCCGCTGCCACCGAAGAAGCCGCTGTCACTCCCGTTCCCGCCATACAAGCTGTCGGCGCCGCTGCCACCCAAGAAGCTCCGGTCGGCTCCAGTCCCGCCGGCGAGAATGTCGTCGCCGTCGTTACCGTTCAGGGAGGTGTCGTTCCCGTCGCCTCCGTAAAGTATGTCAGTGCCGCTGCCACCGTTGAAGGTAGCGTCATCTGCACTGCCTCCGGCGAGGATGTCGGCGCCGCTGTCACCGTTGAAGGTACGATCATTTCCACTGCCTCCGGCGAGGATGTCCGCGCCGCTGCCTCCGAAGAAGAAAAAGTCGTTTCCATCGCCGCCGAAAAGGCGGTCGGCGCCGCTGTCACCGAACAAAAGGGCGTCTGCAGCGCTGCCGCCGAGGAGGCTGTCGCCGCTGTTGCCACCGTAGAAATTGAAGTCGGTCCCGCTGCCGCCAGCGAGGCGGTCGGCGCCGCTGGCACCGAAGAGGATGTTGTCATCTCCATCGCCACCGAAGAGGCTATCGGTGCCGCTGTCACCGTAGAAGCGGTTGTCATCCCCATCCTCGCCGGCGAGGCTGTCGGCCCCGTTGCCACCGAAGAAGGTGCCGTCATTTCCACTGTTTCCGTGGAGGCTGTCGTCGCCACTGCCACCGAGAAAGCTGCGGTCACTTCCACTGCCGCCGTAGAGGCTGTCGTTACCGTCGCCACCGAAGAAGCTGCGGTCAACTCCATTGTCCCCGGCCAGTCTGTCGGCACCATCCTCGCCATAGAAGAGATAGTCATTTTCGTCGCCGCCGTAGAGGCTGTCGGCGCCGCTGTCACCGAAGAAGCCGCTGTCGCTCCCGTCGCCGCCGTAGAGGCTGTCGTCGTCACTATTCCCCCGGAAGAAGCTGTCATCTCCACTGTCGCCGGAGAGGCTGTCGGATCCGGATCCCCCGGAGAAGCTGCGGTCATGTCCACTACCGCCGGCGAGGCTGTCGGCGCCGTTTTCACCGAAGATGAAGAAGTCGTCTCCATTGCCACCGTCAAGGCTATCGGCGCCGCTGGCACCGAAGAAGAGGGCATCTACAGCGCTGCCGCCGAAGAGGCTGTCGGCCCCGCTGCCACCGAAGAGGTCAATGTCAGCCCCACTGCCTCCAGCGAGGCCGTCGGCGCCACTGCCACCGTAAAAGCGGCTGTCATTCCCATCGCCGCCGGCGAGGCTGTCGGCCCCACTGCCGCCGTAGAAGCCCGTGTCATTTCCTTCGCCGCCGTAGAGGCTGTCGTCGCCGCTGCCACCAAAGAACCTGTCATCGGTTCCGCTGCCGCCGGCGAGGCTGTCGGCGCCACTGCCACCGAGAAAGCTGCGGTCACTTCCACTGTCGCCGAAGAGGCTGTCGTTACCGTCGCCACCGAAGAAGCTGATGTCGGTCCCACTGCCGCCGAAGAAACTATCGGTGCCGCCGTCACCGTAGAAGCCGCTGTCATCTCCATTGCCTCCGAAGAGGCTGTCGTCGCCTGCCCCGCCCGTCAGTGTGTCGCCACCGTCATCGCCAAACAGCCGATCACTACCGCTTTCGCCAGAGAGAATGTCCGACCCGCTGCCGCCGTAGAAGCCATAGTCATCCCCGCTGCCGCCGAAGAGGCTGTCTGCGCCGCTGCCACCGAAGAAGCTAGTGTCATCTCCATCGCCGCCGTAGAGGCTGTCGTCGTCACTATTCCCCCGGAAGAAGCTGTCATCTCCACTGTCGCCGGAGAGGCTGTCGGACCCGGATCCCCCGGAGAAGCTGCGGTCATGTCCACTACCGCCGGCGAGGCTGTCGGCACCGCTGGCACCGAAGAAGAGGACGTCTGCAGCGCTGCCCCCGAAGAGGCTGTCGTCACCGTCGCCGCCGTTGAAGCTGTAGTCGCCCCCGCTGCCTCCGGCGAGACTGTCGGCGCCGCTGCCGCCGAAGAAGCTGCGGTCATCCCCATCGCCGCCGGCGAGGCTGTCGGCCCCACTGCCACCGAAGAAGTCAATGTCAGTGCCACTGCCGCCGTAGAGGCTGTCGTCGCCGCTGCCACCAAAGAAGCTGCGGTCACTTCCACTGCCGCCGTAGAGGCTGTCGTTACCGTCGCCACCGAAAAAGCGGCTGTCAGCTCCCTTGTCCCCGGCTAATCTATCGGCGCCATCCTCGCCATAGAAGAGGTAGTCATTATCGTCGCCACCGGAGAGGCTGTCGGGGCCGGTTCCGCCATAGAAGCTGGTATCACTCCCATCCCCGGCGAAAAGGCTGTCTGCGCCGCCGCCACCGAAGAAGTCAATGTCAGTGCCACTGCCGCCGTAGAGGCTGTCGTCGCTGCTGCCACCAAAGAAGCTGCGGTCACTTCCACTGCCGCCGTAGAGGCTGTCGTTACCGTCGCCACCGAAAAAGCGGCTGTCAGCTCCCTTGTCCCCGGCTAATCTATCGGCGCCATCCTCGCCATAGAAGAGGTAGTCATTATCGTCGCCACCGGACAGGCTGTCGGCGCCGGTTCCGCCATAGAAGCTGGTATCACTCCCATCCCCGGCGAAAAGGCTGTCTGCGCCGCCGCCACCGAAGAAGAGGCCGTCGGCAGCGCTGCCGCCGAAGAGGCTGTCGTCGCCACTGCCGCCGAAGAAGCTGCGGTCACTCCCACTCCCGCCGTAGAGGTTATCGACGCTGCTGCCACCGAAGAAGAGAGCGTCTACGGCGTTGCCGCCGAAGAGGCTGTCTGCGCCGAGGTCACCATAGAAGACGCGGTCGTTATCGCCGTCGCCGTAGAGGCTGTCGTTGCCGCTGCCACCGAAGAAGCTGCGGTCACTCCCATCACCACCGTAGAGGCTGTCGTCACCGTCGTCACCTTGCAAGTGGGTGTCGTTCCCGTCGCCGCCTGAAAGTGCGTCGGTGCCCCCACCACCGGAGAAGCCGTAGTCGGCCCCATTGCCTCCGTCGAGGCTGTCTGCGCCGCTACCACCGAAGAAGAGGGCGTCGGCATCGCTGCCTCCGTCGAGGCTGTCTGCGCCGCTACCGCCGTAGAAGCTGCTGTCACTCCCATTTCCGCCGGAGAGACTGTCGGCGTCGTTGCCGCCAAAGAACCTGACATCGGTTCCGCTGCCACCGAAAAGGCTGTCGGCACCGCTGTCACCAAGGAAGAAGCGGTCGTCTCCACTGCCGCCGTAGAGGCTGTCGGCGCCGCTGTCACCAAAGAAGCTGCTGTCACTCCCATCCCCGCCGGAGAGACCGTCGGCGCCCTCACCGCCGAAGAAGCCGAAGTCTTCCCCATCGCCGCCAGAGAGGCTGTCGGCACCGCTGTCACCGAAGAAAAGCGAGTCGACCCCACTGCCGCCGGAAAGGCGGTCATTACCGTGGTCACCAACGAAGCTGCGGTCATTTCCACTGCCGCCGTAGAGGCCGTCGGCGCCGCTGTCGCCGAAGAAGCTGATGTCGTTCCCATCGCCACCGGAGAGGCTGTCGGCACCGCTGCCGCCGAAGAACTTGGCTTCGAGTCCACTGTCGCCGGAGAGGTTGTCATCGCCGCTGCCACCGAAGAAGCTTACGTCATTCCCCTCGCCGCCGAAGAGGCTGTCGTCGCCGCTGTCACCGTAGAAGCTGCGGTCGCCTCCATTGTCGCCCGCGAGGCTGTCATCGCCGCTGCCACCGAAGAAGCTACTGTCGTCCCCACCGCCACCAGAGAGGCTGTCGGCGCCACTGCCGCCAAAGAAGCTGGTGTCGCCCCCACCACCACCGGAGAGGGTGTCGGTGCCGCCGCCACCGTAGAAGTAGCGCTCAGACCCATTGCCGCCGTAGAGGCTGTCGTCACCGGTGGCACCGAAGAAGGAGGCGTCATTCCCCTCGCCGCCGAAGAGCCTGTCCAGTCCCGACCCTCCGGTCAGGGTGTCGTCACCCTGATCGCCATAGAGGAGATCGTTACCGTTGTCACCATAGACTTTGTCATCCCCGGAGCCACCATAGAAAGAGCTGTCCGCTCCGCTGCCGCCGAAGAGGCTGTCGGCGCCGCTGTAACCAAAGAATTCGTGATCATCTCCACTGCCTCCGGAGAGGCTGTCGGCGCCACTGCCGCCAAAGAAGCTGGTGTCATCCCCACCACCACCGGAGAGAGTGTCGGCGCCGCCGCCACCGTAGAAGTAGCGCTCTGATCCATTGCCGCCGTAGAGGTTGTCGTCACCGGTGGCACCGAAGAAGGAGGCGTCATTCCCATCGCTGCCGAAGAGCCTGTCGAGACCCGACCCGCCGGTCAGCGTATCGTCACCCTGATCGCCATAGAGGAGGTCGTTACCGTTGTCACCAAAGACTTTGTCATCCCCGGAGCCACCATAGAAAGAGCTGTCCGCTCCGCTGCCGCCGAAGAGGCTGTCGGCGCCGCTGTAACCAAAGAATTCGTGATCGTCTCCGCTGCCTCCGGCGAGGCTATCGGCGCCGCTGTCGCCGAAGAAGAAAAAGTCGTTTCCATCGCCGCCTGAGAGGCTGTCGGCGCCGCTGCCACCGACGAAGACATTGTCATCACCGGCACCGCCAGAGAGGCTGTCGTCGCCATCATCACCCATGAAGAAACTGTCATCACCGCTGCCGCCGAAAAGGCCGTCGTCACCACTGCCGCCTTCGAAGGCATCGTCACTTCCACTGTCGCCGAACAAGTTGTCGACCCCAGAGCCGCCCCTGAAGAAGCCGTCATTACCGCTGCCGCCGGAGAGGCTGTCGTCGCCGTCGCCACCGTAGAAGTTGGCGTCAATCCCTTTGCCGCCGAAAAGCCTGTCGGACTCATCGCCACCCTCGAACTGGGCATCATTCCCGTCAGCGCCGTACAGGCTGTCGGCCCCGGAACCGCCGTCGAACACGCCGTCACCCCCGCTGCCGCCGAAGAGGCTGTCGGCGCCACTGCCTCCGAAGAAGCCGACGTCATTCCCGTCGCCACCGAAGAGGCTGTCGGCCCCGGACCCGCCTAAGAAGATACTGTCATCCCCACTACCGCCGAAGAGGCCATCGTACCCCTCTCCACCATAGAACCTGCGGTCGCTACCACTACCACCGGAGAGACTGTCGCTACCGCCGTCACCCGACAAAGAGTGATCGTTCCCATCGCCACCATAGAGGGTATCCTGGCCGGACCCTCCGGCCAGGGAGCGATCGTTTCCGTCACTGCCGAACAATCTGTCCACACCGCTGGCGCCATAGTGAACGCTATCGTCCCCACTGCCGCCATAGAGCCTGTCGTTGCCCGTGCCACCGAAGAGATAGGTGTCGGCCCCGCTGCCGCCGGAGAGCGTGTCGTTGTCGTTGCCACCGAACAAGCGACTGTCGTCACCCGCGCCCCCGTAGAGCTTGTCGGCGGCCGCCCGGCCGGCGAGGTAGGCATCGTCACCGCCGTCACCATAGATGCTGTCGATACCGCCGCCTCCGTAGAAGCTGACGTCGGCCCCGCTGCCGCCGTACATCGAATCCTTCTTGCCCTCACCGAAGAAGAAGGAATCGCTCCCACTGCCACCGAACATGGAATCGTTGCCGGCGCCTCCGTAAAACGAGTAGTCGTTGCCCTCGCCCCCGTCCACGCGGTCCGGGCTGACCCCGCCATAGAGGAAGGCGTCCACTCCGCTGCCGCCGTAGAGCTTGTCCCCGCCACGCTCGCCATAGAGCTTGCGGTCGTCGCCATCGCCGCCGAGGACGACATCGTTGGCGCGCTCGCCGATGAGGGAGGTATCGGCGCCATCGCCTCCGTCGATCAGGTCGGCATTGATCCCGCCGTCGAGGTGGCTGTCTGCCCCGCTGCCGCCGTAGAGGCTGTCCAGTCCATTGCTGCCATAGAGGTAACTGTCGTTTCCGCTGCCTCCTGAGAGCGTGTCGTCCGCTATACCTCCCAAGAGAGAGGCGTCCGATCCCAGCCCGCCCGTGATGACGTCGGCGCGTTGCCCGCCGTCGAGGAGGCTGTCATCGCCTGCGCCACCGTCGATGACGTCCTGTCCGGTGCTGCCGTAGAGCGAGACATCGTTCCCGCTGCCACCGAAGAGCGTGTCGTCCGCCCGCGCGCCGAACAGGCTATCGGCACCGCTGGCACCGTAGAGCGTGTCGTTGGCGCCGTAGCCCAGTATCGTGTCCGGCTCGGTGGTACCGAGAAGAGTGTCCGGACCTTCGGTGCCTGTAATGAATGCCATTGCTGCGCTCCTTGTCGCTTGGCGTGACCCTGCTCAGTGCTTTCGACAACCGGTTTGGCCAATGCTGCAGGATAGAGAGAACACCTGATCCCGCATCACGGCCTCCCAGCTCTCGGCTGGCTCGAATCTTTTCGACTCAGCCATAGAGAATGGTGTCGATCGAGACGAGCCCGGTGCCGCCGCCGGGGATGGTGACTCCGGCGGCCAGCATCAGAGTGTCGGTCCCGGCGCCACCATCGTAGAGGTAGCCGACGAAGTCTCCCTGGCTGGCGACCAGGAAGATGTCACTACCACTGCCGCCATAGAGGCTATCGGAGCCGGCCCCGCCGGTGAGCGTGTCCGCGCCCTCGTCACCGTAGAGCGCGTCATCGCCGCCATCACCGGACAGCACATCGGAGCCCACTCCGCCGTAGAAGCCCGTGTCATTTCCATCGCCGCCGGATAGGCTGTCGGCGCCGCTGCCACCGTAGAAGAAGGAGTCATCCCCACTGTCGCCAGAGAGGCTGTCGGTACCGGTGTTGCCGGAGAAGAAGCGGTCACCCCCACTGCCGCCGGAGAGCCTGTCGTCGCCGCCGCCGCCGGAGAAGAAGCTGTCATCCCCATCGCCGCCGTAGACGCTGTCGGCACCGCTGCCACCGCGGAGGATTTCGTCAGTCCCACTGCCGCCGAAGAGGCCGTCGGCGCCGCTGCCACCGAAGAACCGGGAATCAGTGCCGCTATCGCCGGAGAGGCTGTCGGCGCCGATGCGACCGAAGAAGAAGGCGTCAGTCCCACTGCCGCCGTAGACGCTGTCAGCCCCCGTCCCGCCGTAGAAGACGATGTCATCCCCCTCGCCGCCGTAAAGGCCGTCGGCGCCGCTGCCACCTAAAAAGGAGCGGTCACTGCCACTGCCGCCGGAGAGGCTGTCGGCGCCGTTGCCACCGAAGAGGCGGGCGTCAATCCCACTGCCGCCGTAGAGGCTGTCGGCCCCCGTCCCGCCGTAGAAGGCGCTGTCACCCCCATCGCCGCCGAAGAGGCTGTCGACGCCGCTGCCACCATAGAACGAGCGGTCATTTCCATCGCCGCCGTAGAGGCTGTCGGCGCCGCTACCGCCGAAAAGGATGGCGTCATTGCCATTGTCGCCGGAGAGGCTGTCGTCGCCACCACCGCCGAAGAAGGAGCGGTCATTCCCATCGCCGCCGGAGAGGCTATCGGCGCCCTCGCCCCCGTCAAAGCTGCTGTCAATTCCACTGCCGCCGAAGAGGCTGTCGCCGCCGCCGCCACCGTAGAAGAAGGAATCATACCCACTGCCGCCGTAGAGGCTGTCGGCGCCACTGCCACCTCGGAGGATGTCGTCAGTCCCACTGCCGCCGAAGAGGCCGTCGGCGCCGCTGCCACCGAAGAATTGGGCATCAGTGCCGCTATCGCCGGACAGGCGGTCGTCGCCGCTGCCACCGAAGAGGCGGGCGTCAGTCCCACTGCCGCCGTAGAGGCTGTCGGCCCCCGTCCCGCCGTAGAAGGCGCTGTCATCCCCATCGCCGCCGGAGAGGCTGTCGTCGCCGCTGCCACCGAAGAATTGGGAATCAGTCCCGCTATCGCCTGAGAGGCTGTCGGCACCGCTGTTGCCGTAGAAGGCGCTGTCATCCCCATCGCCGCCGTAGAGGCTGTCGGCGCCGTTGTCGCCCGAGAAGAAGCGGTCACCTCCATCGCCGCCGTAGAGCCTGTCGGCGCCGCTGCCGCCGGAGAAGAAGCGGTCACCTCCGCCGCCGCCGAAGATGACTTGGTCAACTCCGCTGCCGCCGAAAAGACTGTCGTCGCCGCTGCCACCGTAGAAGTAGCTGTCACCCCCACTGTCTCCGGAGAGGCTGTCGTCTCCGTCGCCACCGTAGAAGCCCGTGTCGTCCCCATCGCCGCCGTAGAGGCTGTCGGCGCCGCTGTTGCCGAAGAAGCGGGAATCAGTCCCACTGCCGCCGGAGAGGCGGTCGGCGCCGCTGCCACCGAAGAACTCGCGGTCATCCCCAGTGCCGCCGGAAAGGCTGTCGGCGCCGCTGCCACCCAGGAAGTCGAAGTCATCTCCATCGCCGCCGAACAGCGCGTCGGAGCCCTCGTCGCCGGAGAGCGCATCGGAACCCGAACCACCAAAGAACCCGCGGTCATCTCCACTACCGCCGGAGAGGCGGTCGGTGCCGCTGCCACCGTAGAATAAGGAGTCATCCCCACTGTCGCCGGAGAGGCTATCGTCGCCGCTGTCGCCGGAGAAGTAGCTGTCATCCCCCTCACCGCCGAAGAGGCTGTCAAAGCCGGAGCCACCGTAGAAGGAGCGGTCACCGCCACTGTCGCCGGAGAGCTTGTCGTCGCCTTCGGCACCGAAGAAGGAGCGGTCGTCCCCACTGCCGCCGGAGAGGTTGTCGGCACCGTCACCACCGTAGAAGCGCCGGTCGCTTCCCTCGCCGCCATAGAGGGTGTCAAGACCGGAACCACCGAAGAAGAAGTTGTCCGAACCGTCGCCGCCATCGAGGTAGTCTTCGCCGTCATCGCCGGTGAAGACACTGTCGTCCCCGGTTCCGCCAAAAACTCTGTCGTCGCCGAGCTTGCCGTAAAGATTTCGGTCGAATCCGCTATCGCCGTAGAGCGCATCGGAGCCGGATCCGCCGGAGAGAAGCTGGTCGCCGCCGTTGCCGCCGAAGATCGTGTCCGTCCCGGAACCACCGAAGAGTGCGAGGTCGATGCCATCACCGCCGAAGATCTCGTCGCTGCCCATGGCGCCAAAGAACGATTGATCCAAACCCGATTCGCCGAGGATACTGTCGTCACCGTCGTCGCCAAAGAAACTCAACTCATCTCCGGGACCGCCGAAAAGAGCGTCGACACCCGATCCGCCGAAGAAGGCGGAGTCCCCAACTAGGAGTCCCCCTTCACTGCCGCCGAATATGGTATCAGCCCCAGACCCGCCATAGAAATCATGATCAATGCTGCTGCCGCCAGACAGGGTGTCGCCGCCAAGGCCGCCGAAGAAGAACCCGTCCGCGCCTGAGCCACCGTCAAGAGTGTCCGTACCTGAGTCGCCGTAAAACTTGTTGCCGCCCCCGCTGCCGTCATAGAGCCTGTCGGCCCCTGACCCGCCGTAGAAGAGAGAGTCGTTCTGATTGCCGCCGAAGAGGCTGTCGTCGCCGTCGTCACCGTAGAAGAGAGAGTCGTTCTGATTGCCGCCGAAGAGGCTGTCGTCGCCGTCGTCACCGTAGAAGCGGCTGTCACCGCCATCGCCGCCAGAAAGACTGTCGTCGCCGGCGCCACCGAATAATTGGGAATCAGTCCCGCTATCGCCTGAGAGGCTGTCGTCGTCGCTGCCGCCGAAGAAGCGGGCGTCAGTCCCACTGCCGCCGGAGAGGCTGTCGGCGCCGCTGTTGCCGTGGAAGGCGCTGTCATCCCCATCGCCGCCTGAGAGGCTGTCGGCGCCGCTGCCACCGTAGAAGCCTGTGTCATCCCCCTCGCCGCCGTAGAGCCTGTCGGCGCCGTTGTCGCCTGAGAAGAAGCGGTCACCTCCATCGCCGCCGTAGAGTTTGTCGGCGCCGCTGTCGCCGGAGAAGAAGCGGTCACCTCCACCGCCGCCGAAGATTACTTGGTCAGCTCCGCTGCCGCCGAAGAGGCTGTCGGCGCCGCTGCCACCGTAGAAGTAGCTGTCAGCCCCACTGTCCCCAGAGAGGCTGTCGTCGCCGCCGCCACCGTAGAAGCCGGTGTCATTCCCATCACCGCCGGAGAGGCTGTCGGTGCCGCTGCCACCGTAGAAGTAGCTGTCATTTCCATCGCCACCGAAGAGGCTGTCGGCGCCGGTCGCGCCGTAGTGCCCGACGTCCTGCCCGTCGCCGCCTTCGATGCGGTCATCTCCGGCGCCACCGAAAAAGAGGGAATCGTTTCCAAGTCCGCCGAAGAGGCTGTCGGCGCCCGCCCCGCCGAAGAAGTCTCGCTCGTCGCCGCTGTCGCCGAAGAGACTGTCGTCGCCGTCGTCTCCGTGGAAGGCGCGATCGGCGCCGGTGCCGGCGGCCAGCAGGTCGGCGCCGGCGCCACCATAGAAGTAGCTGTCATAGCCTGCCTGGCCAAGCAAGCTGTCGGCCCCCGACCCGCCATAAAGGCTGAAATCGTCGCCTTCATCGCCGGTGATCAGGTCGGCGCCGGAGCCGCCGAAGATGCGGAGGTCGTTTCCGTATCCTCCGATCAGGGAATCGTCTCCGTCTTCGCCGTGGAGATCTCTGTCCGCGCCGCTTTCGGCAAAGACGGAATCGTCTCCTGCGCCGCCCGTAAGGTCGCGGTCCTCGCCGGTTCCGGCCAACAGCGTATCGACCCCGCTGCCACCGCGCAGGTCGGCGTCGTCGCCCAGCCCGCCGATCAGCCTGTCGGCGCCCGTCCCTCCGAAGAGGAAGCTGTCGCTGCCGCTGCCGGCGTCTATGGTGTCGTCGCCGGCATCACCCACCAATTGCGTGTCGGCGCCGCTGCCGCCGGAAAGGCTGTCGCCGCCCTCGCCGCCGTACAGGCGGACATCGTCGCCGTCTCCCCCGAACAAGCGGTCCTTGTCGGCATCGCCATAGAGGTTGCTATCATCGCCCTCTTCACCGGACAGGCTGTCTGCGCCCTCGCCGCCGAAGAACTCCCGGTCGGCGCCCAGCCCGCCGAAGAGACGATCCGCGTCGTCGTCGCCGGAGAGGCTGGTGTCGTTCCCGCTGCCTCCGTAAACGCGATCCAGCCCGCTTTGGCCGGAGAGCCGCGAATCGCTGCCGCTGCCGCCGAACAGCAGGTCTGATCCCTCCCCGCCGAAGAAGCCCGTGTCCTGCCCGAGGCCGCCGGTCAGCCAGTCGTCCGCGCTGCCGCCATAGAAGGCGGCATCGTCGCCATCGTCGCCTGCCAAGGTGTCGTTCGCATTGCCGCCGAAGAAGGAGCGATCGGCGCCGTCGCCGCCGTAGAGGCGGTCCAGTTCGGCGCGGCCGTAGAAGCGGCTGTCCGCCCCCTCGTCTCCGTAGAGCCAGTCCTTACCGCCGCCGCCGTAGAAGGCGGTGTCCTCGCCGCTGCCCGCGTAGAGCTTGTCGACCTTGCCTTCGCCGAAGAAGCTCCGGTCGCCGCCGCTGCCGCCGAACAGCCGGTCGCCACCGGCACCGCCATAGAAGGCGCCGTCCTCGCCCGGGCCACCTTCGATCCGATCCGAGCCCTTGCCGCCAAAGAAGAAACTGTCGGCTCCTAGCCCGCCGTAGAGGCTGTCGTCCGCCCGCTCGCCATAGACGTAGCTATCGTTGCCCTCGCCACCGAAGACCAGGTCGCTCGCCCGCTCGCCGATCAGGCTGGCATCGTCACCGGCGCCCGCATCGATCACGTCGTTGTTGGCACCGCCGTCCAGCAGGCTGTCGGCGCCCGATCCGCCGAACAGGCTATCCAGCCCCTTCTTGCCGTAGAGATAGGAATCGTCGCCGCTGCCACCGAAGATCGTATCGTCCGCGATCTCTCCGTCGAGGGTCGCGTCCGCGCCGTCGCCGCCGTAGATCCTGTCGGCCCGCGAGCCGCCGGAGAGCCGCCTGTCATCGCCCGCTTCGCCGCGCAGGACATCCCGCCCCGTGCCGCCGCTCAGCACGGCATCGTCGCCGCTGCCTCCGAGCAGGCTGTCGTCCCCGCTGGCGCCGTAGAGACGGTCGGCACCGCTGGCGCCATAGAGCGTGTCGTTCGCGCCGTAGCCCAGTATGGTGTCCGGCTCTGTGGTGCCAAGAAGAGTGTCCGGACCTTCCGTGCCAGTGATGATCATGCTAGCCCCCCCGCACTTGATGGTTGGATCGTGTCCGGTCGCCATCCGGGCTGTTGCCCTCGACGAGGCGCCTGGCATGTGTCAGTTGACATTAAACAGGCATCGAACGACTCCAAGTACCATACTAGCAGTCGACATGTGCGGAGGGACAGCTAGCCGAATGGTCAGGCGGGAACCTGAGCTAAGGGTCAGGCTCTTCGCCGGAGCGGAATGAAATCAGATCATGGGTTCTGCAAAGAGGCCAGTCGTCCTGCGCCCTATTTCTTTTCGATGGCTATCTGTTTCGGCTCGCAACTTTGACGCTCAGTCGAGAGTCTTGGCTTCACCTTGCCTTACAGCGTCGATGAGATCGATGCCGCGGCCGATGCCGTGAGTGCCGCCACCTGACCGCAGCGGTTCGCAATTCCTCCCGAATCTACACTATTGCCAAAGATCGTGGTCATGGCAGGGCCATTTCTTGCGCTCTCTTTAAGACGCATCGCGAAGATCGCATGTCTCGCCTCACTCAAGCGTAGCGGCTTGCGCCGACAAGTCTTGAGGAGAGGAGAATGACATGAGGAACGATGCAGTTTCGGAGGTGATTGTTCTCGCAGGCCCAGGGGGTGAGGCTTTGGATCGTCCGCAGGCGGGAAGCCCGCGCTTCCGCTGGGTCTCTCCGGGTGTCAAAGCGGCGCCGCTGGGAGCGCTGAGCGATGAGGCTCTGGACCGCCCGGCCGCGGCCATGCCCAGCGTGTGCTCGATTTGCGAGGTCACCGACGAAGCCGACAGGCAAGGTGTTGGCGCCGAGGCCCTAGATCGTCGGCAGGCCGGGGGTCCGAGCGTCTTTGGGGTGTCTCCGGATGTCAAAGCGCCGCCGCGAGGAGTGCTGAGCGATGAGGCCTTGGACCGCCCCTCGATGGAGGCCGGCGGCTGCTGTCCGGTGCCGATCTCCTGCACCTTGCGGAACGACCTCGACGAGCCTGCGACGCCTTCGCCGGGTTGCAGCTGACGAGCCTCGCGATAAGCGCCGCATGTCGGCCAGGCCAGCAGTCTCGCTAGCCTGGCGCCGCGGTCTACTTCTTGAGCCAGCGCTGCCGTTTGCTCCAGGGTGGCGCGGTGGCCGACCCGCCCGCATCACTCTCCAGCGTCGGATGTCGGTGAAGACCCGCTCGGCCCCTGCGAGGCAATCTGTCAGTTCTTCAAGTTCTTCATATTCTGCAGAAACTTAGGAATTTGCATGATGATTCATTGGGATCGCTTTCAGCTGACTGCCGGCCATCCCAGATCCTTGGGAGAGGCGGAGAGTTGTGTTCCGCCAAGACACCGCGAAACTGGAGCCAGTGAAATGAGCAGCGACAAGTGTTCCGTCATCCGACGCGAGGCCAGCGTGAGCGACGAAACTTTGGACCGTCCCGACAGCAGAATGGCCATGTACTGCCCCTGCGAGGCCCCGGCAAGGGTCGAGGTGGTTGAGAGCGCGCTGTGCGACGACGACCTGAGCCGTGCGGAATTCGAAATGTTGAGGATCTGCGTCCGTGGTCGCTCGAGCGATGTCGAAAGCTCTCATAGAGGGCTTATCGATGGTGCGTTGGACCGTCCCGGCAAGGTGGGGGTCGCTGCGTTGCGTTCCCTATGTCTCCGAGCGCGAGAGCAGGTCGGGACCGTCGGCCTGAGCGCACGGCAGCTGACGGCCGGGACTACGCATTGCTGCTCAAAAAGCGTAGTCCTGTCCCTTAAGTCGGCGCGCCTTAGACCAGACCGATCAAGGCGGGGACTTGGTCCAGGCTGTCCACCACCTCGGCCCCGGCGGAGGCCAACGCCCGCGCATCTTCGTCTCTGCCGCCGCTGTAGCCGATGACGCGCATGCCGGCGCTGAGCGCGCCGGTGACGCCTGGGAGCGAATCCTCGATCACCACTGTCGCCTTGGGCGCAGTCCCCATGCCTTCAGCGGCATGCAGGAAGATGTCGGGGGCCGGCTTGCCGCGTGCTACGTCTTGAGCGGTGAAGAGGGATCGGCCCAGCTGGGGCAGCAACCCGACCTGGCCCAAGGTGATGGTGCATCTTCGCAATCGAGCCCGAGGAGGCCACGCAGCAAGCGATGCCGGCCCTGCGCACGCGCTCGACCAGTGCGACGGCACCGGGGATGGCTTCTACGCCGTCGCTCAAGGCTTCGTGGATGGCCCCTCTGACCGTCGCCGGAAAGCTCGGGTCATAGGCTTGGCCCAGGCGGCGGAAGAAGTCTTCCGCCGTGTCCTCGATCAACTTGCCCCGATAGCGACGATCGATCTCTTCTATGGTGATGTCGCTGCCGCGCTCGTGCATGAGCCGCATAAGCGTGGCGCCGCCGACGGCTTCGGTATCGACCAGGACGCCGTCGCAATCGAAGATGACCAGCTCAGGCCTGGTCAGGGCCGGCCTCCTGCTGGCCTGCAGCCCCGCGGCCGGCAACCCACTCCTCGGCCTTGCCCTTCATATCCTTGAATTTGTCGGAGACGCTCTCCAGCCGCTCTTCCCATTCGGGATTGGGCGCTTGGCCTTCGATGGCCTGGAAGTAGACCTGCATCATGCAGGTGATGGCGAAGGGCTCGATGAGCGCGGCCTTCAAGGCCCAGGCAAAGACCAGGGCGAAGAGGATTCCTGCGGCCGACCAGCTGCCCGGCACCAGATAGGCCAGCGCGCCGGCTGGCGCCAGCAACAGCAAGAACAGCAGGAAGGTGATGCCGTAGACGATCACGGTGAGCCAGGCGGCGTTCTTCATCAGATTGGGTGCATTCTGCCCATAGAGCACGAGCGCGGTTCTGGCCGAGGCCCAGGGATTGTCGCTCTGCGTTCGGATCGCATAGGCCAGGATCACCTCGTCGATGAAGCCCACCGCGATCTTCAGGAAGGCCTTCACGATGCCCATGATGTTGCCGCTGCCGGGAATGAAGGAGGTCAGGCCTTGCACGATGCCAATGATGGCTCTCAAGACCCCCTTTATGATCTGATCCAGAGCGAAGAGAACGTTGGCCTGGGCGAAGCGGCGCTTCACCACCGCCGCGCCGTGGCTCACCTGTGATTGGCCCTCCGGCAGAGGCTGGCCGTCCAGCAATTCGACGAGGACCGCGATATGCCCGGCCTTGACCATGTAGAGCAGGTACTCCCTCAGGAAATAGAGGACGCCCGCGGTCAGCGCGAAGCCGATGATGCCGCCCCACATGGTGAGGTTCGCCTTGGCGCCTTCGTCCCCCAGGCCGCCGACGCCCCAACCGATCCCGGCGCCGATGGCGGTCACCACCACATAGGCGACCGCGATGCCGAGATAGATCACCATCCTGAAGGCAATGTAGGGCGAGGTCCGCCCCATCAATGCCATCGCCCGTCCGATGCTGAAGTCCCACATCACCTTTGAGCCCCCCGATCCGTGGTCGGCGCTAGGGTAACGCCGAGGAAGCGTCGGAGTCCCACGAAAGATCGGCGGCTTGTCCACAAGAGGCTACCATAGGGTTGATGGCGTGGTGACGTATGCCCGCTGCGGGTGAATTATTCAGGAGTGAGGGTGGTCCCGGCGATCGTTCTCAGCGGCGAGGGTTTCTGCCTCGCACACTTGGAACAATCGTTCCGCCACAAGAATGGGTGCCTCCGCGCGTACAATACCTTATTGTCACGCAGAGTCACGTGGACGTGAGAGGGGGCGCGCATGGGGCGTGCGGTGTGGATCGAAGCGGCAATCAACGGTCCCTGGGGAAGGGCCAAGCAGCCGCTGATCCCGATCACGACGAGAGAAATCATCGACGAGGCCGTGGCTTGTGCGCGTTCGGGCGCCGCCATCATCCACGTCCATGCCTATGACGAGACGAGCGGCCGGCAGTGCGACGACTGGCAGATCTATGCCCGCATCATCGAAGGCATCCGCGCGCGCGTCGATGCCATCGTCTACCCGACGATACCGCTTGCCGGCAGCGCCGACTCGCCGGAGCCGCTGGCGCCGGAGGTGCGCTTCGCTGCGGTCGAGGCCTTGGCTGAGCGCGGCCTGATCGAGTGGTGCATCGTCGATCCCGGCTCGGTCAACTTCGCTTGCTACCGCGAGCTCGCCAATGGCTGCGAAGGCTTCGTCTATGCCAATCCGGAGGCTCACATCCGCTATGGGCTTAGCTTGGCCGCGCACTATGGCTTCCACCCCTCCTTTGCCTGCTACGAGCCGGGTTTCGTGCGGCTGGGTAATGCGCTCAGGCGGAGGGTGACCCATGACGGCCGCGCCGCGCCGGTGCCGATCTACCGTGTGCTCTTCAGCCAGAACTTCACCTTCTCCTTTCCGCCGGAAGAGTTCTATCTCATGGCCTACCATCGCCTGCTGCAAGCCGAGCACGACGACGCGCCCTGGATGGCTGCAGGTTTGGGTGTGGACATGCGTGTGCTCTTCCCTGGCATCTTGCGCATGGGCGGCCATCTGCGCATCGGCCTGGAGGATGCACCGCTCGGCACCGAGGAAGGCAACGGCTGGTGGCTGGAGACGGCCTTGGGCGCGGTCGCGGCGGTCGGCAGCTGGCCGGCCAGCGTCGCAGAGGTGCGCGCCGCCTTGGCAGGCAGCGGCTGAAGACCGTCCATTATCGTGGCTAGGGTTCGATCGGTGGTCCGGAAAATCCTGATTTGCGGCGCCCTGGTGTCTTTGTAGGTTCACGACAGTCACCAAATAATCCGAGGGAGCGGAGTCATGACCATCCTCGTCTTCGGCGGCACCGGGACCATCGGCCGCTCGCTGGTGGAAATTCTCCACGCCAAGGGTGCAAAGATCCGGGTCGTCACCCGATCGGAGGAGCATGCAGCAAGCCTTGCCGGCAGGATCGAGACGGTCATCGCCGATATGGATGACCCTTGGAATCTGCGACCCGCATTCCAGGGGGTTGAGAGTGTCTTCCTGCTCGTCGCGAACAGCCCGCTAGAGACCCACCAAGGTCTCACCACCCTCGCCGTCGCCCAAGAGTCACCCCCAAAGCACCTGGTGTATCTATCGAGCAGTCTATCGGTTACCGCTCCCGAAGTGCCCCATGCAGGCCCCAAAATCGCGATCGAAACGGCCCTGCGCGCAAGCGGTATTGCCTATACGATACTTCGGCCGACCTACTTCGCTCAGAACGATCTTCTTTTCAAAGAAGCCATTCTCGCGGGTGCCTATCCAGCGCCCCTCGGGGGCCATCCGGTCGCCCGCGTCGATACCCGCGATGTCGCGCTGGCCGCGGCCAGCGTGCTGCTCGAGCCCCGCGGGCAGAACGAGGCCTTTCTATTGTCAAGCCTAGACGCCCCCAACGGCGAGGAAACCGCTGCACTCTGGTCCGCCGCCCTCGGCCGCCCCGTCGTCTACCCGAACCTCACCCCGGAAGCCTTCGCCGAGAGCGTCCAATCCGTGCTGCCCGCGTGGCTTAACTTCGACCTTCTGGTCATGTACCGCGGCTTCGCGGCCAAAGGCCATGCGGTGCGCGCCGATGAACTTCAGGCCCAGAGCGCGATTCTGCCTGGCGCCCCGCGCAGTTACGAAAGCTATGTAGAGGAGACCGCGGCGGTCTGGCAAAGTGCAGCGCAAGGACGGTGAGGCCTCCGGCTCTTTCGCGGCGCCCAAGCAAAGAGGTGAATGGGATGCAGACCTTGAGACGACACATGGTGAGAGTCGCTCTTCTGGGGGCCACGATCGCGCTAAGCCATGCCGTCAAAGCCGAGGACTTCTCGCTTACCGGCAGCTACCAAGGCCACATCGCCTGTGACAGCACGACCGCCGGCGTTCCCTCGACCTGGTCCCGTCCCGTCGACACCGCGATCGTCCAGGATGGCGACAGCCTTGCGATCGACCTGAGATATACCGATCATCAGGAACTGGGGAAAGAGTACAGCCTCTATGCCGGCCAGTTGGCGCTCTCTCCCTCCGGTGACATCCTGAGTGGCTATTTCCGCGCCTGCGGCGGGACTTTCCCCTCCCAGGAACTTGCCCGGATCTTTCCTGCGGCAACGTCGGCTGCGTCTTTCGCCATGTCGGTCACCAGTGTCTGGGCGTCGGACAAAGTGCCCAACCTGCCGGGTCTCACCGTCCAAACGTGCAAATGGAGCCTAACGCGCACGAGCATAGAAGCACCGGCGGTTCGACCCTGCGAGACCTTGGCGGATTAGCGTCAGGTGGTGCTGCTCCAGATTGGAACCCACTGAAAAGGAGAGACGGCGTGACCCAGCGCGTGGTGAGGCTGGATCCCCATGAGCCGAGAGGCGAGGGCCTCGAACCCTGGGCGGTGATTCCGCCGGAATTCCTGTCCGGTCCGGCCCCGCTACAGCGGGGACATAGAGCTTACGAGAAGAACGGCCTTTGTGCGGGTACCTGGGACTGTTCGGGCGGGAGCACCACCGGCTTGAACCCGTACCCGCTCTTCGAGTTCATGCTGCTGTTGGAAGGCCAGGTCGGCATCATCGACGAAGCCGGACACGAGGAGACCATCTCTGCCGGCGAGCCGTTCTTTCTGCCCAAGGGCTTTACCTGCAGCTGGCAAATGCCGGTCTACTACCGGAAATACTTCATGAACCTGGACAATGCCGCCTATCCGGCGGAAAGCGACCCGGCCAAGCTCAAGGTCGCACGCCCCCTGCCTTACGGTCCTGAAGAAGGCTTGAAGGAGATCGAACTGGGTGCTGCCGACTTCACGACACCCAAACCGCGTCAGCGCCAGCATCTGGCCTACGAGAGCGCGGACGGCCGGATACAGGTCGGCACCTGGGATGCCACGCCCTATGAGCGCCCCATCACACCCTCCGCGCGCAGCGAGTTGATGTGTATCTTGGAGGGTTCGGTCACGATGACCGGTCCATACGGCGAGGAGACCTTTCGGGCCGGCGACAGCTTTTTCCTGCCGTTGGGCGCCCCCAACGGCTGGCGCAGCGAAGGGTATGTGAGAAAGTTTTTTTGCGCGATTTGGCCTTAAACGCTCTGGTATCGCCCTAAAGGTTCTGCCCGCCGTCGACCGCGATGGTCTGCCCGGTGACCCATGAGGCCGCGGGCGACAGCAGGAAGGCGGCAACCCGGGCGACTTCTTCCGGTCGGCCCATGCGGTCGAAGCGAATGGACGAGAGCGCGCCGTGATAGTGTTGCGGCTCGTTCACCTTGCGGTCTTCCCAAAGCCCGCCGGGAAACTCGATCGAGCCGGGCGCGATGGCGTTTACCCGGATGTGATCCTTTGACAGTTTCAGGGCATAGGACTGCGTGGCGTGAATGATGGCGGCTTTGGCGGCGCCATAGGAGATGTTGCCGGTAGCGCCGATCCCGGAGATCGACGAGATATTGACGATGGCGCCACCGCCGGCTGCTGCCATCAAAGGAGTGGCGGCCCAGATGCCGCGCACGACCCCCATCAGGTCGATCTGGAGGTTTTGCTCCCAGCTCTCTTCGTCGTCGGTGTGCCCGAAGCCGCTGGGATTGTTCACCAAGCCCTGCAGGCCGCCCAGCTCCTCGGCCGATCGGCGAATGAAGTCCGCCAAGGCTTGTCGGTCGCCGACGTCGCAGCGCAAGGCGAGCACAGGGCCCCCTATGGCTTGCAGCCGCTCTTCGGCTTGCCGAAGGCTATCCTCGGAACGCCCGCAGATCGAAACCGCGGCCCCTTCGCGGGCGCAGGCTTCTGCGATGGAGAAACCGATCCCGCGCGATGCGCCGGTCACTGCAACGCACTTGCCTGCCAAGCCGAGGTCCATGGCGTGATCCTGAGGGTTGGGGGCCTAAAGCGTGCGGTAAGAACGATTGCCGCGCAGGCCGCGGTCGAAGTCGATGAGCTCATTGCGGCAGGCCTGCCGCTGCTCGTAGGTCGCTCGATTGTCGCAAGGATTCCTATAGCCACCGCAGCTGGAGAGAAGCAGGGCCGCTGCGACGAGACAAAGGATGGAGGCCGCAAGACCGTTTGGCCGGGGGAAGATCACGAAAATACATCCTCGTTTGAGTATCGCCGCCGCTAGACATAACCCGCGCGCGGAGTCTCTGCAAAAAGACGCGCTGTCGCGGCATTCGGGGCGGAGCGACCTTAAATTGCCTGCGCCTTCAAATGCACGCTCTAGCCTTTTTGAGTGAAGCTGCCGATTGACGCAAGACATGCTCTGCGGCTGACCGGCCACGTTTTGCGGCCCGCTCTAGCGCCCGAAGCCGCTTTGGGTGACGCGCCTTTGGGCGTCCACTTGCATTCTTTGCCGGCAAGCCGTGGCGGCCTCGCCGCTGCGCGAGTTGCAGCTGGCACCGCAAGCCGCCAAGAGGGGCAGGGCCGCCCCCAGCATCATCAGCCCCAAGAATCGTCTGCGGCTCGCCAGAGACCGGCGCGCGTCATCACTTGCCACTTCGAACTCCATCGCCGCTCTCCCCAACATGCTGGCTCGCCTATCATGCCCCTAACCAACTGCGAGTCGTCAGCGGCCACCGGGAGGACGGGCTTCTATTCTTCGCTTTCGCCGTTCCGCGATGCGGGCCGAGCAAGCTTGCCCCTGCGCTCCGTCCTTGGACGTGCAGCTGGCGCCGCACGCGGCCAGGAGTGGCAGGGCGGCAGCACAGAGGAGGCCGCCCAGGATTGCCCGTCGCGGCAAGGCCCGCTCGCGTAGGTCATCGCTTACCCGGCTTAGAATCATCGGCGCTTTCCTCCCGCATCCTCTCGATCGGAAGCTCATCCTCCGCTCACGTCGGGGAGCGAGGGGAGGTCACTATAGAACATTGCCGGGAAGGCTATTAAAGCGTCTTTGGCGAAATTCCGTGATTCTCGCCTGACAGGCTTGCGAGGCAGCGCCGGTCTGCGCCTGGCAGTTATTGCCGCAGGCTGCCAAGAGGGCCCCAGTGGCACCCAAGGCCAACAAGCCCAGAAAGCCGCGTCGCTGCAGGGCGGCTGCCGGTGTCTTTCCGTCCAATTCGCTATCGCTCATATCCGCTTTCCTCCCTCCAGGTCGCATCTCCGCCGCTCCGCCTGGCCTAGAGTGTGCGCAGCGGTTGCTGGAAGAAGCGGTCCTGCCGATTGATTTTTTGCTGCTCGGCGCGGCACTCGGAGCGTGCTTCGGCCGTCGCCGCCTGGCTGCAAGGATCGAGCCTGCTGCACGCCCCCAGCAGCAGCAATCCGCTGAGGCCAAGTGGCACGAGCCAGGCTCTCGGAAGGAGCGGGCCCTTGTGCCAGCCGATGCGCGCTGCTTTCGACATGAGTGCAAACCTCTCCTTACTGCGGCCAACATCGTAAAGCCGAACAACAAAGGCGCCGACCCGCGCGCGCTGTTGGCTCTGCGGTAATCGAAGGCGCAGGCCTGTGCAATTGCTAAGGCCTTCCGATGATCCCTTAGCTGTCAGCGTCTTTGAAGGAGAAGTTATCACGAAGAACGACCCCGGCAAGCGGCCCGGGGTCGTCCTCGCTATTGTTACACGTGACTGTGAGGAGTTGTGTGGCCGACTTGGATCAGCTGAAGGCCTGCAGGCCGGTCTGGGCGCGTCCCAAGATCAGCGCGTGCACATCGTGTGTGCCTTCGTAGGTATTGACCGCCTCCAGGTTCATCACGTGGCGGATCACGTGGTACTCGTCCGATACGCCGTTGCCGCCGTGCATGTCGCGTGCGGTCCGAGCGATATCCAAGGCCTTGCCGCAGGAGTTGCGCTTGACCAGGCTGATCGCCTCCGGCAGTTCCTTGCCCTCGTCGATCAGGCGGCCGACCCGCAGGCAGGAATGCAGGCCGATGGTGATCTCGGTCTGCATGTCGGCCAGCTTCTTCTGGATCAGCTGGGTCGCGGCAAGCGGACGGCCGAACATGATGCGGTCTAGCGTGTACTGCCGGGCGGCGTGCCAGCAGAATTCGGCCGCGCCCAAGGCGCCCCAGGAGATGCCGTAGCGGGCCCGATTGAGGCAGCCGAAGGGCCCCTTCAGGCCGGTCACGTTGGGCAGCAGGTTCTCGTCGGGCACGAAGACGTCATCCATGACGATCTCGCCGGTGATCGACGCGCGCAGGCTGAACTTGCCTTCGATCTTGGGCGTGGTGAGGCCTTCCATCCCGCGCTCCAGCACGAAGCCGCGAATCTTGCCGTCGGGATCGGACTTGGCCCAGACCACCATGACGTCGGCGATCGGCGAGTTGGTGATCCACATCTTGGCGCCCTTCAGGCGATAGCCGCCGTCGACCTTCTTGGCCGTGGTGCGCATGGAGCCGGGGTCGGAGCCGGCATCGGGCTCGGTCAGTCCGAAGCAGCCGACCCATTCGCCGCTTGCAAGCTTTGGCAGCCAGCGGAGGCGCTGCTCTTCGGTGCCGTAGGCGTTGATCGGGTGCATCACCAGCGAGGACTGCACGCTCATGGCCGAGCGGTAGCCGCTGTCGACCCGCTCCACTTCGCGTGCGACCAGGCCATAGCAGACGTAGTTGATCCCGGCGCAGCCATAGGCCTCCGGCAAGGTCGAGCCGAGGAAGCCCAGGGCACCCATCTCGTTCATGATCTCGCGGTCGAAGGTCTCGTGGCGGTTGGCCTCCAGGACGCGTGGCATCAGCTTGTCCTGGCAGTAGTCTCTTGCCGCGTCGCGGATCATCCGCTCTTCCTCGCTCAAGAGCTCTTCCAGCAGCAGCGGATCCTCCCACTGAAAGGCCGCTCTGGTGGGTTGGTGCAGCTTAAGAGCCGGTTCTGCAGGACTCATGACAGGTCTCCTGAATGCGGGGCCGATCTCGGTTCCAGCGCCATGTAGGCAAGGAAAAAGGACCGAGTGTGTTGGTCGGCCAGACATTAGCGTGGCGGACCCGCGAGGCCAAGCGAGGCGGCCTTTTGCGGCGCATGGCTGAAATGTGCCTGCCGCTCTGCTGGCTACAAATCGTCGGCACGGAGGCCCAGGCCGCCCGTCCGGACCCGCCTATCACTTTGCCGTTTCCTTACTCCTGACCCAAAGCGGCGGTGCTTGGCACCCGGAGCGCCCAGCAGTCGCAGGGACCGATCGCCGAAACCCTGCGAGAGTTGCGCGGCCCATTCATGCACAGGAGGCCAGGTCATGGTGAAGACCCGGACGCTGCACCGTCTCTCCTCGACGTTTCTGATGAGTCTGAGCATTCTTCTCGCACTGGGGACGCTCGGCTCCGCTCAAGCGCAAGGCATTCCGGACATGACCGGCAGCTGGGTCTGTCCGAGAGACGAAGGTCTCATCAGAGGAGAACGCCTGGCCTGGACACTGACCTTCGAGGTGCACTGGCAGGAGGATCGCTTCTTCATGGGTACCTACCGCTGGAGCGTCGACGAAGAGCACGGCGTGCAGGAGCACTCCGGCGGTGAACTCACCCTAAAGGGGGAGATCGACTTCCAGGGCGTGATCGACTGGGACAACAGGCGTGTCGTCATGGTTGATGTCGGCGACACGGGCACTGTCCTGGGGACCTTAGAGGGAGAGCATACGCTCCACATGATCGGCTTCGAGGCCGGCGAGCACCCTTTGGTCGCTGCCGCTATCTGCATCAGGCGGCATTCTCGCTACTGATAGATTGCCAGATCCGATCGACCGGAAACTCTTCCATGTCAGTGTTTTACGAGTGACTTCTCAGTCAGGGGGAAAGTCCAGGTATCGGCGCGGTTCTTGCCAGTGAGTCCCATCGCTATGGGAGTGCTGTCCACTCCGTGCCGCCATCGAAGTCTGGGCGAAAGCCGTCGACGGGACCGGCACAACTGACCTTGAAAAGGTTGCAGAGATGCGGCGCTCCAAGGATTGGCCCAGCCCTGCCGGCACTATCGGCTTCAACGACTCGGGTCACCTGAAGAACACTCTCGACGTCTGGAACATCTTCAAGGACGGCTACCACTCTGAGCTGCAGTAGGCTGAAACGTCGGGTCGGTGGCACGCCGACCCCGAGAGAAGCGATAGGGGGTCGCCAAGGCGTGCGCGGCCCCCTTTTGCTTTTTGCGTTGCTGCTGGCCACTTTGGGAGCCTGCTCCGGCAGCCGGGAGGTTCAGGAGGGGCGCGCCTACGAGGCCTACAGCAACCCGGGCGGCCTCTTGAACCACCAGGCTCGCCTGCCGCGCCGCTGCGATGCCTGGAGCAAGGTGATCGACCTTGCCGCCTTCGTGCAGCCGGTGCCGGGACAGGGCGCCTGCGGGATCTCGTCGCCCTTGCAGGTCTTCGTGCTTGGCCGGGAGAACCCGGTGAGCCTCAATCTGCCGGCCACCTTGGACTGCCGCTATGCCTTGATGCTGGGCGCTTTCGTCGAGGGTCCCATGCAGGATCTGGCCGAGGAACATCTGGACAGCCAAGTGGTCGCCCTGGGTCACGGCGCGTCTTACGCCTGTCGCACCCGCAACAGTCAGCGTGGTGCGAAGATATCGCAGCATGCCAAGGGCTTAGCCTACGATCTTCATAGTGTGTACCTGGCCGACGGCCGCGTCGTCACCGTGAAGGAGGGATGGGACGGCGACTCCGACGAGAGCGACTTCTGGCAAGAGCTGCACGCTGCCGCCTGCGGTCCCTTCAACACCGTGCTGGGTCCGGAGTCGGACCGATTCCATGCCGACCACCTGCATTTCGACGTGGTCGAGGAACGCAGCGGAAAGACGCCCTACTGCCGATGATCTCTGCGCCGGCGCGCCGGTCCTGGAAATACCTCTTCATAGACGAGCTTGGTTTCCCTTATCCTGTCGTTCGGGAAGCCGAAAACGGCAGGGGATGGCATGACCCTTCACGCGACGCGCGCGCTTCGGCGCTGCGCAATCGTGGCTATGGCCGCTTCGCTTACGGTCGCGATTGCTCTCACGGCAGCGCAAGCTGCAAGTTCCTTCACCGTCCTGCTCGGGCAGATCGAGGCGCGCATCGCCCTATCTGAAGGCATGGTCGCCGAGGGCGAGCGCCGGGCGGGCGAGCGCATCAACGAGCTGCGCCAGTGGATCGCCTGGTGGGAGAGCGTGAAGGCTCTCGTCCAGTCCAAGCAGGCGGATCTGCAAAAGACCATCGATCAGCGCCGCAAGAATGCGGAACTCATGCTGAAGACCCTGCGCGGCATGACCAGCGACCCAAAGCAGGCACGCCACATTCCCAATTTCGGCTGGTACTCGATCGAAAGCGCAACCGCGCTTCTGACCAGTCTCGCGCAAGAGGCGCGCAAGCTCAAACAAGCGATCTCCGAGGGTAAGGACAATTGGCATGTCGTGGTGGTGGGCTGGATGACCGGCGGCGCCGTTCAGGCCAGGATCGACGGCCTGGTGGCCGAAATCGCCAAGATCGACAAAGGCGTCTCGGACGGAAGCTACCAGTTCCACGGTCCCTTCGGCTGGCAAACCATCGATTTTCACCGCAAGCAGGCGCAAGCCGCACGGGATGAGCTCCTGCGCGTCAAGGAGCAGATCGCCAAGGGCGACTTCCCGCTCGACATCCCCGGTATCGGCCGCCTGACCCGCAATCAGCTGGAGAAGAAACTGGAGGGCGTCGATGCCGCGATCGCCAAGCTAAAGGCGGCGGCTGGGGCAGGGGACTATCAGATCCATCGCGCTTCGGTCGGTTGGGTCACCGCAAATAAGCTGGCCGCCACGATCGAGGCCGGCGAGACCTCCTTTCAGACGATGAAGGCGGCGGTCAGCGACGGTCTCTTCACCGTGCACATCGCCGGTGCCGGCTGGTGGACCAGGGAGAAGCTCGAGGCCAAGATCGCTGCCTTCGACAAGACCATTGCCGATATCACCGCCGCCGTTCGCTCCGGCGACTACAATGCCCAGGTGCTGGGCGGCTGGAACACCTTGAAGGGCCTCAAGAGCTATATAGAAGCCCGCGAGAAGCGGCTGGGCGACCCGAACCTGACGCAGCTGCAGCGCAACCAGATCGCCGAGGAGATCACCGCCGCGCACAAGGCGATCAAGGAATGGCGCGACATGTCCGCTGTCGATCTGGCGATCAAGGGCTTCGAGAAGACAACTTATCTTGCCTGGATGGGAACGATCCTGAAATTGGCAAAGCCCGACTTCGACCATAGGGCGCTAAAGCGGGACGAGCAGGTCTATCACATGACCTCCTTCGAGGCCGAGCTGGCACTGAAGCTGAAGCCGCTGGAGGCGCAGCGCGACGCCTATCTCGAAGGGCTCAAGTGGTTCAGCAGCGAGTAGGCCTTGAAGGGCGAAGCGGCCAGGTGTTTGTCAGCGCGGTTTGAGGCAGGACTCCACGTGCTCCGGGGCGCCGGGCGGAAGGTCCGGCGGGCTCAGGTCCGACGTGCAAGCGACATCGCATGTCTTTGTAAAGGGCAGCTCACCGCCAGCGGGCGCCGGGACCTCCCAAACCCAAATGGCGCCGACATCGTATTTCTGAGCGTCCACACTAATGCTGCACTCTGCGGTCGTTGTACCGTCCGTCTGGGTCTCCCAACTCAATGTCGTTAGACCGCCGGCGGCAAGCAGCACCCAACGCCCGGTCGCGTCTGCTTGCGCGGCGGCAGCCGGCAGAAGTGTCCCGACAGAAAATGCGACTGCCAGAAGGCTTCTTGACAGAACTCCTTTGGCAATCCTGTAACGAGTGAGCATCTGATTCCTCCCACTGCAACAATGCGATGACACCGCGCGACAGGCTGCGATTAGGCCTGCCTGCTCCGCTCCGTTCTGTCGCCGACGGCGCTACTCCGAATAGCAGGTGGCCCAGCCCTGGACTGACAGGCTCTCGCCGCCGTTCGAGCAGACCGCGGAGAAGCTGCAGCGGTCGTGCGGGAGTCGACCCGGCTGCCCGTCCACGTCCGTGGGTCCGGCAAAGACCTGCGATAGCGAAGTGCATGTATCCCCCGAGCTCAGCGGGCCGGCGCTGTAGGCGCAATTCAACACCTTCTGGCCAGACGGGCATACGGCAGAGCACTCCGCCCATCCGGTCTGGTTTTGCACCAAGCAGGCGGCAGAAGTGAGATCCTGAGACTGAACGGACGACACGAAGGCTAGCGAGATTAGCACGCCGGCCAGCAACACTTTGATCATGGCTTGCTCCTTAGGATTGATGTGGCAGCATGAACGGCGGTGGCCCAGGCCCCTTTGCTCTATAGGGTCGGGTGTCGCGGTTCGGGCTTCACGCAGTCTTACTTCGGCTCGCAGACCGCCGGAGTGGCGTAGCCGCCGGCGACAAGGATGGTGGCGACATGGGATTTGGTCGCGATCGTCACCGAGACGTCGGCGAGGTCCTCCGGGTTCGTCGAGAAGGGTAGCGAGGTTCCCGCGAAGGTCAGGAAGGCACCCGTCTGGACGATGGCCGAGGGCTTGCCGGCCCAGCAGCCGGAGTAGGCACAGACGCTGATCTCGTCCCTGCTGAGGTGGACATCCATTGCCGTATGGGCCTCTGCGACCTCGCACTTGCCGTGATTGCAAGAGATCTCGAGGTCGTTGTTGCGGCAGCTCCAAGAAAGCTCCTCGCCGCTTGCCGAGAGGGCGGGCAGTGTCATCGCTGCGACGCAGATCGCCGCCGTCACTAGGTGCCGCATGCTACTTCCCTTCATAGAATCGGGTGCAGAACCGTTCGGATGCCTCACAGCCCTAAGGTTGCGAGGCATCCGAATTCGAGATTGGGTCCAGAAAATCATCGAACCGGTGGTCTGAATTCACGGACGCATGGGAAACCACCGTCCAATTCGCACCACTAACGGCAAAGCCCGTTCCGTGAGTCACCTAACGGGTAGTGCGGCTTGGTGTAGTTCTTGGTGCAGGCAAAATGACAGGTCCGAACCTCCAAGCGGTGCTTTCCCAGGTTCGCCGAGACGCCCCATTGCCAGACGTATCCCAGGTCATCACCCTTGAGATCGAACTCCATGCTGCAGCTTCTTTCCTGGCCAACCGACTGACTGGCCATGGTTTCGGTGGCGGAGGTAACCGCAAGGGATTTCGTACCTGAGACCGAGGTCGTCACATCGCCGATTCCCGCCATTTCCGTTTCGTTTTCCACGGCTACGGTCACCGAGTTCAGCTCTTCCCTGGACATTGACTTCTTTTCAGAATCGGTGAATTTCATGGATGACGACACCCCGGCCGTGAGTGTCTTTCCGCCCGACCCCACGTCATACCACTTGCCCTTGGGCCTGCCGTAGACATGGCTGTGTTGCTCCGTGGACTTGTACTTAGCTTGTTTCACCCGCGCGCCATTGTCGCCGAGACAGCCGGGCCCGCGGAACGTACTGAGTTGTTTGACGGCACCCCTGACCTTTCTCGCTATCGTGACATTGCCATAGCAAATGTCGTCGCTGCCTTCGAGGTCCAAGGTAATATCGTTGACTGCACCGATATCGCCGCCGAATCCCGGGGCATTCGAGCGGAACTCAAAACAACTCGCCCGATTGGTCTCAAAGTCGTTCACTCCCGGGTTGTCTAGCTCCATCTTTCCGGAGGTGCCAAAGGTCCCATATGCCGTGATATAGAGAGTGGACTTATCCATACGATCGTCGGTCACATGAACGCAGATATTGTACTGAACGTCCGCATCCGATGGAAAATCGTCACCTCTAGCTGGCTGCGCCACGATAAGTGCCATTGTCGGCAAAATAACCAGGGATGAGGCGAGCGTTAGCGCCGGGAGTATTCTCTCCCTGCCGCTTGATTTTGGCGATCGCCCATTTTTCACTGTTGTCAACATTTTGAAGTCTCCCATATGGACCACTTTTGTTGTGGCGACCAAAAACAACGAGCGTAAAAACCCCAGAAGAATTTCATACACAATCGTGATTCCCGATGCCCACGGAACTGTAAGAGAACCGTTATTGAATAAGCAACAAATAAGTACAGGGATTTCCTGATCTTTTTTTGCGCGTGAAAATTGCGTGTCAGGGTGGTGAGGTGTCAAACATCCAAGTATTATTTGGGAGCCGTCAATTGAGATTCCCAATGCTGATTCTACAGACTCCTAAATGGCTACTCAGCGAGTGTTTGTTCTTTGATTCGAGGGGGTGGCTCATTGGTTGCAATGATCTGCTGGGACTCTTTTTGATCGTTGCCACTAATTTTAGAGGAAATTGCAAACGCTGCTTTGGAAAGTCAGGCGCGGACGAGGACCTCCAAACCTGGAATACAGGCAGAAATCGCTATTGTCGTGATCGCGTTTGGCGAATTCTCATCAAGAAAGGGTGGCGACACGGATCGAGAGCCGCGCCGCCACGTCGCCATGGGCCGTCAGCCGACCCCATACTCCCGCGACTTGAAGGAGAGATGCGAGACCGCCTTGGGCGCGTCGGCGATCTTGCGGATGTTCCCCCAGGTCTGCTTGTAGTTGGGAATGATCAATTCGTTGGTGCCGGCGTTCACCACATTGCCCTGCACGCCGGTCGGATAGGCGAAGAGCATGAAGGTCTGCCCGCGCTTAGCCGTCGGCGTGGGATAGGCCATCGCCTGGGTGGAGCCGGCGTCGTTATAGACCTCGACCAGGTCACCCTCCTTCACTTCCAGGGCCGCCATGTCCTCCGGGTTCATCTCGATGAAGGGGAAAGGCCAGCGGTCCATCACCAGGTCGTTCTCGACGTCCAGATAGGCCGACTGCCAGACCAGGTTGGCGCGTCCGTTGTTGATGAGATAGGGGTACTTGTCCTTCTCCTCCTGCTTGCCGGGTGCTTCCAGGCCTCGCCAGGGCGCGGAGATGAAGCGCGCCTTGCCGTCGCCGGTCGAGAACTTGCCGTCGCTGTAGAGGCGAAGCGTGCCTTCGATGACATCGTTCTTGACGCCGACGGCCGGCTCTTGGAAGCCGTTGGTGCCCATCTTGCGCAGGCGCTCGTAGGTCACGAACTCGCCGCCGCCGGCATGCTTGTGATAGCCGTCCATGAAGGCGTCTTCTTCCGTCTTCCAGTCGAAGCCCTTGAACTTATCGGCCGCGGCGGCGTCACCCATGTCGCGCAAGACGCGCTCCATGTGGTTGGCAAGCCGGGCGGCGATCAGGCAGTCCGGCATGGCTTGGCCCGGCGGGTCCATGTAGCGCTCGGTCAGGCGCATGCGCCGCTCGCCGTTCATCGAGGTCAGGTTCATCTCGCCCGAAGTCGCGGCCGGCAGGATCACGTGACAGGCCTCGCCGATCTTGGTCGGCACGATGTCGACGTCGACGGCGAAGAGGCCGCCCCGGCCGATCGCGTCGACGATGGCCTTGACCATGCCCGTGCGATCGCCGTAGGCGACGGCGCTCATGGCGTCCTTCACCATGTCGGTGCGCTTCTTGTAGACCTGCTTGAACTGCAGCGCGTTCAAGGTGGTCTTGTAGTGGTCGCAGGCCCAGATGTGATGCACCGCGCCCATGCCGCCCAGCAGCAAGCGGTCGACATAGGGAGCCGGCCGGCCGATGAAGGCGTCGCTGGGACGCGCGTAGCCTTCCTGGTGGCCGCCCATGCGCACCACGCCGCCGCCCGGCTGGCCTACGTTGCCGGTGGCCAGCGCGATGTTCACCAGCGCGCCGTTGGTGCGGTAGTTGTCGTTGCCCCAGATCAGGCCCTTCTCGTAGCTGATCATGGTGCGTCGCCGCGCGCCGCCGGCTTTCGGCATCGCGATCCACTCGGCCGCCTTGACGATGTCTGCGGCATCGAGGCCGGTGATCTTGGCGGCCTCGTCGATCGAGGTGCGGCAACCCTCCAGCGCTTTTTCGAAGCTGGTGAGCTGGCTGGGGGCGTCGCCCTGGTTGTTGGGCGGGGGCGCATCGGCCACCGGCCCGTTGCGCAAGGTCGAGGCCTCGATGAAGGGCTTATCCGCCCAGCCTTGATCTGCGATGTAGGTGAAGAGTGCGTTGAAGAGCGCCAGGTCGGTGCCGGGGTTCAGTGCCAGGTGCAGGACGTTCTCCACACCGGCCTCGGCTTCACAGGCGTTGACGGTGACCGTGCGCCTTGGATCGACGATGATGATCCTGGCCGCGGCGTGCTCTTCGTTCGGCAGCTGCGCTTCCTTCTTCCCCATGCTGGTGCCGCGCATGTTGGGCACCCAGTGGTTCAGGAAGTAGTTGGTCTGGGTCTCCAGTGCGTTGGTGCCGACCGCGACGATGGTGTCGGCCAGCTCTGCGTCCTCGTAGGCGTTGTTGAGCTCGCCCACGCCCATGTCGCGCGTCGCATGGACCTCTGAATTGTAGGCCGGGCGATTGTGGATCCGGATGTTCTTGATCTTCATCGCCTCGAAATAGAGCTTGCCGGTGCCCCAGGTGTTCTCGTAGCCGCCGCCGGCGCCGCCGTGATCGAAGGCCGAGACGACGAGGGAGTCCTCGCCCTGCTGCTTGATCATGGTGGCGGTCACCTGCGCCACCAGGTCGAGAGCGTCGTCCCACGAGGTCGGCTGCAGTTGGCCGTAGCGCCAGACCAGCGGATCGGTCAGCCTTTGCTGCTGAGTGGAGCGGGCCGGCGAATAGCTCATCTCGGCGATCCGCGCGCCGCGCGGCGAGCCCAGGCCGGAGTTCACCACGCAGTCCTTGTCCGGCTTGATGACGATGTGGTGGTCCTCGCCGTCTTGCTTGACGATGTTGTACATCGAGACCGGATACCAGGCGTCGGTCTCGGCCGGCTGCTGCTCGGCCAAGTTGACGCCGAAGGCGTTGTCGGCCGGGGCCGTGCCGCCTTGCTTGTTCACCGGCCAGCTGTAGGCGTGATAGCCGCAGCCGACGATGCAGTAGTGGCAGACGACGTTCTGCTTCTTCGCGTCGGCCGGGATGATCGGCAGGCGGCCGATGTTGCGTTTGTAAGCCATGGTGCGCCTCTCCTTTTACAGGACGTTCGACAAGCGGCCGTAGAGCAGCTCGTCGATGCCTTCGGCGTAGATGTCGCCCTTGTCGTCGACCCTGAGCGCGTACTGCGGCAGGTTCTCCGTCGCCTGCCCCCAGACCTGCTGGCCGCCCTTCTCGGGATCGAAGACGGAGTAATGGCCGACGCAGTTGAAGGTGCGGCGGTCGGGGTGATAGGCGAGCGGGAAGCCCATGTGCGGGCAGACGGCGGTGAAGCCGACGATGTCGCCGTCGGGCCCGGCGCCGCCCTCGACCGCGACACCCAGCTTCAGGAGATAGCCGGGCGCCTCGTCATCGGGATAGGTGACATCCAGGGGCTCGTTGACCGCCAGCTCCGAGACATTGGCGAGCTTGGTCGAGGGGTAGTCGACCAGGGCCGCCGGAGGCGCCGCCGCCGCCTCCTTCGGCAGCGCCGCGACCGTGGTCGCGCCGGCGGCGGCGAGCGCCGAGCCGCGCAGGAACTGGCGACGGCCGACCTCGGCCATCTTCGGGCATCTCTTCATGTTCGTCTCCTCAGGCCTCGTTTGGCTTTCTTGTGACCGTGGAGAAGACAAGCAAGATCCGCGCCAAGAGAGGTGAGGGGCGGAAGCAGTTGATTTGACTGAGTTGTTCTGGTGAGCAGAACCCTGAGGCCGTTCGGAAATCCGAACGTTTTTCTTTGGTGTTAGGGATGTCGGACACGTGCGGTGCGCGTTCAATGGGTGTTAGTCTTGTTGCTCAACACGACAACGTAGTGTGAGCGGCATCGCGAGCGCGAGCGTGGCGCTTCAGGTCTTACTGGCTGAATTCTATGCGCTGGATTGCCGCGCCGCCTCCGGCTCCTCGCAATGACGGATGGAACCTTCCCAAGCGACCAGAACCAGGAAGACTCGCTGTCACCGCGAGCGACAGCGCGGCGATCTAGGTGTTCAATGCACGGCGGTACAATCTAGCCCGCATTGCCAATGTGAGATTGGGGTTGCAGGGTCTGCTGATCCGATTCATGGTTCTATATTATGAAGTTGCGGTGACTGGAGCGGAGTTTTCATGGCGCATCCGATGGGTGAATCCAAAAGCGGGCCGCTCGACCGCCTGCAACCACAACCAGTGCGGACATGACAGCGCCCAGGTTGATCCCCGATGCCTCCGATCACAGGACCATTGCGCCTGGGAACAGCGAGTTCGGCCCGCCCGGTCCCCAAATGGGCACACAGGCGCACGACGCTCGCGAAAGCGCCCGTTCTGCGATGCCGTGTGGGGATGCCGGTTGCGCTCAGATCGAGACCCAGTCACTATCTCTCTGGAAAGCGGAGCTACCTGGGGAATCCCGGTTGAAACCATTCATCCTCGGCAGTGAGCTATCTTTAGAGACTGGCGACAATAATGTTGCAACGCCCAGAGCTTGTGCGATTGCAGTTGGTAGTCAAGATGAAATTAGAGCTATTCTAATGGACTAAATCATGAAATATTTGATCCTTTTTATTTTGTTTCTTCCACTTTTTTCTGGAAAATCTATCGGCCAGGAAAATGATTATAAACATATTTTTGATACAGAAAACTTATTGGATTACTGCCTTAAGCGGTATGACCCGCAAAAAGATGGTTGGTGGTGGAGAAGAACGAACAAGCCAAAATGGATGGGTGATTGGTCTTGCGATGAATTCATTCAGAAAGAAGATCTGTCTGACTTTTTGACAGTCAATCAATTCAATGATATTTGGATAAAGCATGGTGGAAGTAAAACCTTGATTGGTGATTTTGAAGAGCATAGAGTTTTTGTTTTTGGACAATCTCTTAATGTCAATGAGGAGAGGGAATTGTTTTTGAACCTTTTGGACAAAAACTTTTTTGGAAATAGAAACCATACGAGAATCTCAGAAGCTTTTGATAAGAGAGGAGCATGGATGTTGCCTCTAGCCTATGGCTATCTGTCGACTTGCTCCCAAAGTATTCCCAAGAATGCAAAATTTCTCCGAGAATATATCTCAAAAAATAATTTTTTACGTTTCAGAAAGATAGGCTTCATGGAGAATCAAATTTCCTTGTTTTATGCAGGTCGACGCGCACGTGAAGCATCACACCTGAAAGACAAAAATGAAATATGCCAGCTCCTAAATTCTGAGGTCGAAAAGCGCATTGAACCTCTTGTTGATGAAATAAAAATGGAGATTTCCCAGACGAGTAGAATTTTTCATCAATGCGGAGATTTGAAGTCTATTGATAAGTTTACAAAAGGCTCTATGAGAAGTCTCTATATTGATAAAAAGAACAGAGCCTACTTATTCGGAGTGATGGGAACAAACACTAAGCAAAGTCGCGAAGACTTAGAATGTGAAAAATATTATCAAGGATTAATGCGGGCAGTAATGTCGAATGTCATTGATGCCAAGTCTGATTATGATAAACAGATAAGTTCAGATATTCGTAACGTGGAGAGTAATCAGTTTATTGATGGAGAGGCAGAATAATATTCACATTCTGGAATGCAAGAAGATGTGCAACAACAAGGTTTATCAGAGTAACTGCTCACGCCTGCGCGGCGCGTTGACTCGCGTGTCATAACGGGGGTTCCGCGGAGCCAGGGAGTTTTGACTCACTGGCCGCATGCAACCGCCGCTCGATCTTGCCGGACTGAACCACGCAGACAAGGATGCGCTGATCCTGTCGCAGGCCGAGCTGATCGCCAGGCAGGCGGCGGCGATCGAGACACTCAGCGCGCGGGTCGAGGTGCTCGTCGCTCAGAACGCAGCGCTGATGAAGCGAGTGGAGGAGCTGGAGGCAAGGATCGGCGCACCGCCCAAGACGCCCGACAACTCATCCACCCCGCCAAGCCGCGGCCAGAAGGCCTGCCGCGGTGCGGATGCGCCTCTAGATTACCGCGTTGCTGTCGCTCCTCGCAATGATGGGATAACAGTTGGAGCGTTCCATTTAGTCAAAGATCGGCTCTCCATAGAAATTCAACCCTACGGCGACACGCCGAGACGCTTCATCTTCTCCCACAGGGTGGTCCGAGAGACGCCCAGCAGTTGGGCCGCCTTTTGCATCTGTCCGTCGCTGTCTCTCAGCGCGCCTTCGATGGCGCGTCTTTCCGCTGCCTCTCGGATATCCGCGAGCGGTTTAGACGGCTCCGTCGCGTAGGTCAGCGGATCGGGCGGGAAGAGATCGGCCGGCAGCAGCCAGGGACCGGATGCCAAGGCCACCGCGCGCTCGACGCGGTTGCGCAGCTCGCGGACGTTGCCGGGCCAAAGGTGTGTTCGGGCAGCCTCTTTTGCCAGGGCGCTGACGCCCTTCACCCGGCCGTGGCTTTCGCTCGCGTGGGCGGCGGTGAAACGGTCCAGAAGCCAGTCGATGTCTTCCGGACGGTCTCGCAGGGCCGGCAGCTCCAGGGTGAAGGTCTCCAGCCGGTAGAAGAGGTCTTCGCGAAAGCGGCCCTCGGCAATCTCCGTTGCGATGTCGCGGTTGCTGGCGGCGACGACGCGGGCGCGGAAGGAGACCGGCCGCTCGCCGCCCAGCCGGTAGAAGCGCCGCTCCTCGATCAAGCGAAGGAGCTTGGCCTGCAGCGCGGTCGGCAATTCCGCGATCTCGTCGAGAAAGAGGATGCCGTCCTTGGCCCGTTCGGCGTAGCCCAGGTGTTGCCGCTCCGCGCCGGTAAAGGCACCGCGCTCGTGACCGAAGAGCTCGCTCTCCAGGAGGTCGGCCGGAATGGCCGCACAGTTGACCGCCATGAAGGGGAGGGCGGGGCAGGCCAGCCCATGCAGATGCCGCGCCGCCACTTCCTTGCCGGCACCGGTCTCTCCGGTGATCAGCAGCGGCCCGGCCTGCCCGGCAATGCGCTGCAGGAAGGCTTCGACGCTTCGCATCTTGGAGGACACCCCCAAGACCGCCGGCGCCTCTTGCGGCGTGCGCATCAGGGCATTCAAGCGGCTCAAGAATTCGGACAGCTCGAAGGGTTTGGTCACAAAATCGCCGGCGCCGGCGCGCATCAGCTCCACGGCTTGATCGATCTCGCCGAAGGCCGTCATGAAGAGCACCGGCAGGTCGGACCTGGTCCGCGAGAGCTTTTCAAACAGCTCTTCGCCGCTCATCCCCGGCAGGCGCAGGTCGCAGATGAGAAGGTCGTGGCCACTACCGCTGCCGAGCGCATCCCAGGCTTCCTCGCCGTTGGTCCACCAATTCACCGTCGCCCCTTCGAGAGAGAGGCTGTGGACCAGCGATTCGCCCATCAGCGGGTCGTCCTCGATCAGAGCGATATGACGGCGGCTAAGCGACTGCATCGACCCGCTCCTCTTTTGCCGCCGTGATGAAGGACAGGCGGATGGCTGCTCCGCCAAGGCGGCCTCGGGCGATCTCGATCCTGCCACCCAGCTCATCGACGGCCGAGCGCACCATCCAGAGGCCGAGGCCCCCGGCGGCCGGCGGCGCCAAGGCCGTCCTACGCGCGGTCAGGACCCTGGCGGCTTCTTCCGACAGGCCGCCACCGCTATCGGCCACTTCGATAGACAGGCCTTGCGCATCGCCCTCCGCGGCCAGGGCCAGCGCGCCGCCTTCCGGCGTTGCCGCGCAGGCATTCAACAAGAGGTTCAGCACCGCTTGCCGCAGCGGAGCATTCGACAAGGCGATGTTGTCGTCCAGCGCGTTGGACCACGCCAAAGACAACCTTCGCCGCCTGACCTCGGGGCCGACCAGCAGGCGGATGTCCTCCAAGTCGCTGGGACCGAAGGGCCGCTCGGCGCGTTTCGGCCGATAGGTCTCCAAGGCTGCTGCGACCACGTCGCGAATGCCGATGAGACCCCGCTCCAAGAGGCTGATCGCGGTCTCGCGTGCGCCGGGGCTGGCCCCGTGTCGCTTCAAGGTGGCCAATGCATTGAAGAGACCGCCCAAGGGATTGTTGATCTCGTGCGCCATCCCTGCGCTGAGCCGGCCGAGGCTCGCCAAGCGTTCCTCTTCCGCGAGCGTGCGGGACAGCGCCTCGCGCTCGCGCTCGGCCATGACCAGAGTGTTGTAGGCGGTATAGAGCCGATGCGCCTCGCTGCCGGGCGGCGGCATTTTGGCGTCGGGAATGGGTTCCGCGCGGCCGGTCGCGCCACTGGTCAGATGCTCGGTCAGTATCCTGGTCGGCTGCACCATGCGGCGTACGGCGAGATAGCCGATCGCCGCCAGGGCGATGGTCAAGGCCGCATTGGTGATGATGAGCGTCGTCACCACCTCGCGGCGTTCCTCAAGGAGGTGGCGGATATCGACCACGGCGTGGAGAGCGCCCACCGGTGCGCCCAGGTAGTCCAGAGGACGGCGCAAGAGCGCCTCTCCGCTGTCGGCGTCAATGGCGAAGCCGTCCTCGGGCAAGCGGGAGCGATAGCTGTCCGGCAGGGGCTCTCGCGAGGGCGTGCGGCGCGGGTCGCTGGCGGCAATCACCAAACCGTTGGCGTCAACGGCGACCGTTTCGGTGGGGCGCAGGCCTTCATAGAGGTTGCGCGCACGGTCCAGCGCGTCGAAGACCTCCCAGATGTCGCCGCGCATCATGTAGGGCAGGATCGATGCCGAGAGGCCGTCCAGATAGGCCTCCGAGAGCTGTGCCAGATTGCGCTCCTGACTTTCCACCAGGCGGCTCATGACGCGCTCGGAGACCACGAAGCCGACGAAGACCATCAGGCCGGCGACCAGCATCGGTACAGTAACGGTAATCGGCGGCCTCAGGCGCCTCATGCCCTTTGCTCCACCAGGGCGACCTTGGCGGCGATCGGCTCGTAGAGGCTGTTCGGGCGCAAAGTGAAGCGATCCAGGCGCAAGGTGGCAAGCACTTCTCGGCCTTGCGGGTCCTCGTGCATCGCCAAGAGCGCATCGCCCAGCAGATCGCTCCGGTCTCTCGACGCCGGCGCGCTGGAGGCGGCGATCGGCGGAAAGCCGAGCCATTCCGACCGCCACACGATTTTCACCTGGCTGGCGAGCTCCGGTTCCACCTCGCGGATCACTTCCAATACATAGCCGTCGACCGAACCGGACTGCGTCAGGCCCGCGGCCACCGCGCGGATGACGTTACGATGGCCGTAGGTGAAGATCGTCTTGTGAAAGAAGCGTTCGGCCGTCGTGCCCTTCTCGGCCAAGAGCGCGCGCGTCACCAAGCAGCCGGAATTGGAATCGGGATCGGAAAAGGCATGCAGATCGCCCGCCAAATCCTGCAGTCCTTGGGCTTGGCGCTCCGCCGAAACGATGAGGTAGGCCTGGTAGAGCGTCCGCTCCCGCCAGACCGGAACGGCGAGCAGACGCAGACGGTCTTCGAACTGGACGAAGGGATAGCCGCAGATCCAGGCTGCATCGAGCCGCTGGGATACCAAGAGCGCCGTTATCTCCTGATAGGTTCGGCGCAAGACCAGCTCGACCGGCTGCCCGCAGGCCCGGTTGAGGTAGCCCTTGAGCTCGGAAAGGAGCTGCAGGTCGTTGATCAGGAACACCGGGGTAAGCCCCAGGCGCAAAGGCGATTCCGCAGCCCGCGCTCGTCGCGTTGCGGCAAGGGTCAGCACGGCTGCAGCGCCGGTCAAGAAGCGGCGCCGTACGATCGGCGTCTGGCTGGGGAACGTCCTGCGCAAGGCCCACTCTCCCGTGGCTCGCCCTCATCTCGGCACCGCCAGGATAGAGCCCTTTGGCATTTGCACAAAGTGTAACCTGATCTCGCAGACGCGTCCTTGCGACAGGGACGCGCTCGCAAGGAGAGCAGCAAAGTGCTATGGCCTTTGTCGGCGACTTGCTGTCGATTGCCGTTCCGGCGATATCGGGCTCGGCCTATTCCTCTAGGAGAGAGTGCATGCGCTATCTGGTTGCGCTGGCAAGCGATCATGCGGGCTACGCCTTGAAAGAGACCTTGAAGGAGGAGCTTCAGGTGCTGGGCCATCGGGTCGAGGACCTGGGTACCCATGGCCCGCAGTCGGTCGACTACCCGGACTTCGGCGAAGCGGCCGCTGCCGCCGTCGGCGAGGGGCGGGCCGAGTTCGGTGTCATCGTCTGCGGCACCGGAATCGGTATCTCCATCGCCGCAAATCGGAACCCGCGCGCCCGCGCGGCGCTCTGCCAGGACGTCACCACCGCGCGCCTGTCGCGCGAGCACAACGATGCCAACATTCTCGCCCTTGGCGCCCGCATCACCGGCGAAGAGGTCGCGAAAGACTGCCTTCGTGTCTTTCTCGCTACAGACTTCGCCGGCGGCCGCCATACAAAGCGCGTGACCAAGCTTGGGCAGCTTGGAAGAGCCCCCGCCACAGCAGTGCGCGACTAAGAAAGGAACCAATCAGAATGTCCGCTCAGACCGCCCTTGCCAATCATTTGGACGGCAGCTTCTTTTCCTCTCCCCTGGCCGAGACGGATCCGGATCTGGCCGCCGCCATTCGCGGCGAGCTGGGCCGACAGCAGGATCAGATCGAGCTGATCGCTTCGGAGAACATCGTCTCCCGCGCGGTGCTGGAAGCCCAGGGATCGGTGCTCACCAACAAGTACGCCGAGGGCTATCCCGGGCGGCGCTACTACAACGGCTGCGAATTCGTCGACATCGCCGAGCAGCTGGCGATCGATCGGGCCAAGCAGCTGTTCAATTGCAGCTTCGTCAACGTGCAGCCGCACTCCGGCGCGCAGGCCAATCAGTGCGTCATGCTGGCCTTGGTGAAGCCGGGTGCTACCATCATGGGCCTGTCGCTGGATGCCGGCGGCCACCTGACGCACGGCGCCAAGCCCAACCTCTCGGGCAAGTGGTTCAATGCGGTGCAGTACGGCGTGCACGAATCTGACGGGCAGATCGACTTCGATCAGGTCGAGCAGCTGGCCAAGGAGCACAAGCCGGCACTCATCATCACCGGCGGCTCCGCCTATCCGCGCCACATCGATTTCGCCCGCTTCCGCGCCATCGCCGACGAGGTGGGCGCTCTCTTGCATGTGGACATGGCGCACTTCGCCGGCCTGGTGGCGGCAGGCGTGCACCCCACGCCCTTGCCGCACGCCCATGTGGTGACCACGACGACGCACAAGACCCTGCGCGGTTCGCGCGGCGGTATGGTGCTGTCGAACGACGAGGCGATCGGCAAGAAGATCAACTCCGCCGCCTTCCCCGGGCTGCAGGGCGGACCCTTGATGCACGCCATCGCCGGCAAGGCGGCTGCCTTCGGCGAGGCGCTGAAGCCGGAGTTCAAGGTCTACAGCCAGACCGTTCTGGACAATGCCCAGGCCCTGGCGAAGACCCTGCTGGCGCACGGCCTGGACCTGGTCTCCGGCGGTACCGACACGCATCTGATGCTGGCCGACCTCCGGCCCAAGGGCTTGACCGGCAACATCGCCGCCGAGAGCCTGGAGCGCGCGGGCATCACCTGCAACAAGAACGGCGTGCCGAACGACCCCGAGAAGCCGACGGTGACCTCGGGCATCCGACTCGGGACGCCGGCCGGCACCACCAGAGGCTTCGGCCCGGCCGAGTTCACCCAGGTGGGCGAGATGATCATGGCCGTGCTCGAGGGCCTGAAGGACAATCGGGACGACAACGCCGCGGCCGAATCGGCGGTACGCGCCCAGGTGGCCGAGCTCTGTCGGCGCTTTCCGATCTATCCCGGGCTTTGACTTTCCCTCCAGGTAGGGCAGCTTGTGCCTCGGCAATGCTAGAGCGCTTCTCGCGCAGCTGTGCTATCGAGAAGCGCTCTAGTCCCTTAAGTGTGTGATGCAAGTCGTCGTCGCCGGTGACGTCGCCGGCTCGGGACTTGCGCTGAGGAGCTGAGATGCGCTGCCCTTTCTGCGGTAACGACGATACGCAAGTGAAAGATTCGCGGCCGACGGAGGATGCCTCTGCGATCCGCCGTCGCCGCCAATGCTCCAACTGCGGCGCCCGCTTCACCACCTTCGAGCGGGTGCAGCTGCGCGAGCTGACCATCTTGAAGAGCGGCAATCAGCGGGAGCCCTTCGACCGCGAGAAGCTCAAGCGCTCGATGATGATCGCGCTGCAGAAGCGCCCGGTCGACGCCGAGCGGGTCGAGCGCGTGGTCAACGGTATCCAGCGCCGCCTGGAGAGTTCCGGCGAGACCGATATCCCCAGCAAGGTGGTTGGCGAGTTGGTGATGGACGCGCTCGCCAACCTCGACAAGGTGGGCTATGTCCGCTTCGCCTCGGTCTATCGCAATTTCCGCGAGGCGCGGGACTTCGAGGAGTTCGTCGGCAAGCTTGCCAACATGACCGACGCGGACTGAGCGCCGCCCATGGCGATCGGCGAAGCGGCGTCGGATGCAGCCTACATGGCGATGGCTTTGCGCTTGGCAAGGCGCGGGCTGGGCCAGGTCTGGCCCAACCCTGCGGTCGGCTGCGTCATCGTGCGCGAGGATAGGGTTGTCGGGCGCGGCTGGACCCAGCCGGGCGGCCGCCCGCATGCCGAAAGCGAAGCCTTGGCAGTGGCCGGCGAGGCGGCCAGGGGGGCCACCGCCTATGTGAGCTTCGAGCCCTGTTCCCATCATGGCAAGACGCCGCCTTGCGCAGAGGCCTTGATCAAAGCCGGCGTCACGCGCGTGGTGAGCGCCATGGAAGACCCCGATCCGCGCGTCTCCGGCCGCGGCCACGCCCGGCTAAAGGCGGCCGGTGTCACGCTGCTGGACGGTGTCGGGCGCGCCGAAGCGGCGGAGCTGAACCAGGGTTTTGTGCTGCGCATTCGCGAGGGTCGGCCGCTGGTGACCCTGAAGCTGGCAATGAGCCTGGACGGGCGGATCGCAACGCACAGGGGCGAAAGCCAATGGATCACCGGTGAGCAAGCGCGCGAGCGGGCGCATCTGCTGCGGGCCGAGCACGATGGCGTCATGGTCGGCAGCGGCACTGCGATCGCGGACAATCCGAAGCTGACGGTGCGCCTGCCGGGGCTGCAGGACCGCCAGCCGGTGCGCCTGGTGGCCGATGGCAGTCTGGCCCTGCCCTTGACCCAAGAGCTGGTGCGCACGGCTGGCGAGGTGCCGACCTGGCTGCTGACCCGCAGCGACGTCGAGCGGCAACGCCGCCGCGCCTTCGAGGAAACCGGCGTCGAGGTGATCACCGTCGAGGGCGCGGAGGGTACGCCGCTTGACCTGGCTGCGGCGCTGCAGGCCCTGGGCGAGCGCGGCCTCACCCGTGTGCTGGTAGAAGGCGGCGGGCGTCTTGCCGCCTCGCTCTTGGCTGCCGGCCTGGTCGACCATCTGGTCGTCTTTCAGGCCGGCGTTGCGATCGGCGGCGACGGTATGCCGGGCATCGGCGGCCTTGGCCTGGAGCGCCTGACGGAGGCGCCGCGCTTCAAGCGCCGCAGCGCCACGCCGGTCGGCCAGGACCTGATGGTGCAATACAGCCATTAGCCCTTGGCCCTTGTGGTCTCTCGCGAGAGGCCGTAAGTCGGCGGACGGCTATCCGGATTGAAGGAGAGAAACCCTGTTCACTGGGATCGTCACCGACTTGGGCGAAGTGCAAGCGATCGAAAAACGCGGCGACACCCGCTTCGTCATCGCCACGGGTTATGACCCCAAGGAGGTCGTCATCGGCGCGTCCATCTCTTGCTCCGGCGTCTGCCTGACCGTCGTCGGCATCGGCGTCGGGACGCTTTCGTTCGATGCTTCGGCCGAGACCTTGTCGAGGTCTACGCTGGGGGACTGGACGGTCGGCGACAAGATCAACCTGGAGCGGTCCCTGTCGCTTGGGGCAGAGCTTGGCGGCCATCTGGTCACCGGCCATGTCGATGCCACCGGGGTGGTGGAGAGCCTGGAGCAGGAAGGCGATTCCTGGCGCTTCCGCTTCCGCGCGCCGGAGGCTGTCGGGCGATTCCTCACCTACAAGGGCTCGGTCGCCGTCGATGGGGTGTCCTTGACCATCAACGAGGTCGAGGACCGGGCCGACGCCAGCACCGTCTTCGGCGTCAACATCATACCGCACACCTTTGCCGTCACCTCCTTCCACCAGCTGGCGCCGGGCAAGCCCGTCAATCTGGAAATCGATCTCATCGCGCGCTACCTTGCGCGGCTTGTCGACAAGAGCTGATCTGCCATGCCGCCCTCCTCTTCCGTCAATGATCCGGCCCACCACAGCTTCAGCGATCTCCTGTCGCCCATCGAAGACGTCATCGAGGACGCCCGCAACGGCCGCATGATCGTCCTGGTCGACGACGAGGACCGGGAGAACGAGGGCGACCTGGTGATACCGGCGCAGATGTGCACGCCAGATGCCGTCAACTTCATGGCCAAGTACGGCCGCGGGCTGATCTGCCTGGCGATGACGCATGAGCGGGTCGAGCAGCTGCGCCTGCCCCTCATGTCGCAAGACAACAAGACCCGCCACCAGACGGCCTTTACCGTCTCGATCGAGGCCAGGGAGGGGGTGACCACCGGCATCTCCGCGCCTGATCGGGCCCGCACCATCGCGGTCGCCATCGACCCGGCGAAGGGGGCCGGCGACCTGGTCACGCCCGGCCATGTCTTCCCCTTGGTGGCCCGCGACGGCGGCGTCTTGGAGCGCATCGGCCACACCGAAGCAGCCGTCGACATCGCGCGGATGGCCGGCTTGAGCGCCGCCGGAGTCATCTGCGAGATCATGAACGACGACGGCACCATGGCGCGGCGCGACGACCTGATCGCCTTTGCCCAGCGCCACGGTCTGAAGGTGGCCACCATTGCCGACCTCATCGCCTACCGACGCCGCAAAGACCGGGTCGTCGAGCGGGTGCTGGAAGGCGATTTCGACAGCCGCTACGGCGGCACCTTCAAGATGGCGCTCTACCGCAACCGCTTCGGCAGCGGCGAGCACCTGGCGCTTTGGAAGGGCGAGTTGACGGATCCTGGCCCGGTTCCGGTGCGCGTACATGCCCTGAACCTCTTGGACGACGTTTTGGGCGATCGCTCTAGTGGTCGCGGCGGCGAGCTCTGGGGGGCGCTGAGGCGCATTGAGGAGGTCGGGCGCGGTGTCGTGGTGCTGATCGGCGAGCCCGGCGGCCACACCCTTGCCGATCAGGTCGCCGAACGCCTGGGCCACAAGGCGGCCGCACCCAGCGAAGAGCTGAGAGACTACGGCATCGGCGCGCAGATTCTGCTGGATCTGGGGGTGAAGGACCTCTTGTTGCTGCACACCACGCGTCACGTCTTCATCGGCCTGGAGGGCTATGGGCTCACCATCGTCGACCAAGAGCCGTTGCGCGGCGACAGCGATGAGGCGGAACATGACTGAGCAGGCACGCGTTCTGATCGTCGAGGGGCGCTTCTACGAAGGCATCGTCGACGCCATGATCGAGGGCGCAACCGCGGTGCTGGAGGCCGAGGGCGTCAGCTACGAGCGCTTGGCGGTGCCCGGCGCATTCGAGATTCCGGCTGCCATCGCTATGGCAGAAGCGGGCGACCAGCCATTCGACGGCTATATTGCCTTAGGTTGCGTCATTCGCGGCGAGACCAGCCACTACGACTATGTCTGCCAGGAGAGCGCGCGCAAGCTGATGGACCTGGCGACGGATCGCGGCATGCCGCTGGGATACGGCATTCTGACCGTCGAGGACGAGGGGCAGGCCTGGGTGCGCGCTCAGGTCACGGAGAAGAACAAGGGCGCCGACGTGGCGCGGGCTTGCCTTCGCATGATGGCGCTGCAGGAGCGCTTTCTTGGCAGCCCTTCAGAGTGAGGCCGGGCGCTTGACCGAGAAGCCCGCACGACTTGACACTCAGGCCGCCCAAACGAAGGCACGCGCCGCTCAGGTCGCACGCCGCCGGCTCGCAGCCCGCTTGGCTGCCGTACAGGCCCTCTATCAGGTTGACGCGACCGGCGAGCCGCCCAAACGCGTGGTGACGCAGTTTCTGTCCGAGCGTCTGGAGGAAGAGATCGACGGCCTGTCTCTTGCCGAGGCGGACCGCAAACTCTTCGGCGCCCTGGTGATGGCCGTCAGCGCCGACGCGACGGAGTTGGATGGCTTGCTGGCACCCCACCTGCCGGAGGATTGGGTGCTGGAGCGGGTGGAGCCCTTGCTGCACATCATCCTGCGGGCGGCGGCCTATGAGCTGAGCGCGTCGGAGAAGGTGCCGGCGAAGGTGGTGATCGCGCAATACGTCGCGGTGACGGAGGCTTTCCACGACCCGCAGGAGACCGGCTTCGTCAACAAGCTTCTCGACCGCCTTGCCCGCTCGCTGCGCCCGGTCGATTTCGCCGAAGCGCCCAGCTGAAGGCCCGAGCGCCGTGGCTGGCGAGTTCGAGACCATTGCCCGCTACTTCGCACCCCTGGCCGCAGATCCTGCCGCCCTCGGGCTTATCGACGACGCGGCCATCCTGACGCCACCGGCCGGCCGACAGCTCGTTTTGACGGCCGACGCCATGATCTCCGGCGTGCACTTCCTACCGGACGACCCGCCCGATACGGTCGGGCGCAAGCTCTTGCGGGTGAATCTCTCCGATCTGGCGGCGATGGGGGCGGTCCCCTTGGGCTACCTCTTGACCTGCGCCTGGCCCAAAGGCTGGGAGGAAGCCTGGATCGCCGCTTTCGCCGAGGGCTTGGCGGCTGATCAAGCGGCCTTCGGCATCACCCTCTTGGGCGGGGACACCACCAGCGGGCCGGGCCCGATGTCGCTCTCTCTTACCGCCGTCGGCAGCATCGCGCCCGGGAAGGCCTTGCGGCGCAGCGGCGCCCGCGACGGCGATTTGGTGATGGTCAGCGGAACCATCGGCGATGGCGCCCTGGGCCTCTTGGCGCGTCGCGGCCGTCTGGCGGCTCTGCCCCAGGCCACGCAGGAAGCGCTGACGCAACGCTACCGCCTGCCGGAGCCGCGTCTGGCCTTGGGCAAGGCCTTGTCCGATCGCGGCTTGGCGACTGCTTGTTTGGATATCTCGGATGGCTTGATCGCCGATTTGGGGCACATAGCCAAGGCGTCCGGGGTGGGCGCGGTGGTAGAGGCCGCTCGTCTTCCCTTGTCGCCGGCAGTGCAGGATGTGGTGGCGGAAGATCTCGATGCCATCTCTTTGGTACTGAGCGGCGGCGACGATTACGAGCTCTGCTTCACCGTAGCAGTCAACAATCTGAAGGCAGTGCAGGCTTTGGCCGGTGATTGCGGTCACGGCATAACGCTTGTCGGCCGGATCCGCGCCGGCGAGGGCGTCTCGCTGCTTGATCGCGATGGCCGGCCCTTGGATGTGCAGCAGGCCGGCTGGACGCACTTCTAAGTGATCGACAGCATACCCAGCCCAGCTGGGCCGCACGCAGGCGTTGAAAAATCCTTCGGAGATGATCCCCAATTGGCTTGATCAAGGCCTCCTCCGGCAGCACACTCGACCTTGGACGTAGCAGTGGAGAAAGCAGGCTCTTTGCTCCAGTGCCAGAACGTCTGGCTGGAGAGTGTGTTGGGAATGATGAGACCTCTAGGCCTAGCCGTGCTTCTTGTCATTGGGCTCGGCCAATCCGTGAGTGTCGCGCAAGGACCAGAGTGCGACTGGAGCATCGATCTGCTGGCGACAACGGGCGCAGATAGCCTTGTCGAGCGCCTAACGGATTGCTTGGACAACGAGGCGCTGGACGTGCAGGCGCGCAAAATGGCGCTCAAGCATCGCGCGCTTAGCTACGCCTTGTCAGGTCGGCTCGAAGAGGCGAGGGCCGATCGTGCGCAAATCATTCGACGTTTTCCTGAAGAACGTGCGGGTTGGCCGCTTCGCGCCATCGACTATATCTATATTCGTACCTCCTCATGGGGAGTCGGCGAGATTGAAGAAGTTCTGACTCTCTCCCAAGAAATGCCAGGTTACCATGTGAAAGTAGGCAATGCCTTCTATTCGGTTGGTGAGTATGACATGGCGTTGATGTACTATCAGATCAGTCTAGAGCGTGAGCCAAGACGGATAGATGCCGATCTGAATATTGGCGGAATCAATTTTGTGTTGGGGCGCTACGCCGAGGCCTTGGAGTCCTACGATTCCGCCCTTGCCAAGGAACGGGGACTTTCCTCCGCGCATTTCGGCAAGGCGCTGACCTACTATCATCTTGGCGATCGTCGCAAGGCTGTGGAGGAATTGAGAACGGCCGTTCGGCTTGAGGAAAGCAACTTCATTCGCCCGATGATGGTCCTGGTCTTGGCGGACCTCTTCTTGGATCTCGGGGAGGCGGAGGCGGCGATCGGGGCAACCAACCGGGCCGTCGCCATGGATGAAGAGAATCGTTACGTTGGCTATGTGAATAGGGCGATCGCCTACGCGGAGATGGACAGGCTGGAGGAGGCCTTGTCTGAGCTGGACCAAGCAGAGAGGGAGTTCGGTGCCGGTTTTGCGAACACCTTGCTCCGTGGCGACATACTCTGTCGCGCCGGTCAAGAGCGAGAGGCGGAGGCGCAATGGGCGTCGGCGCGCTCAATGCAACTGGATACGATTGGGACCCAAAGCTTCGCCTGGAGGCGGAAGGTCTTGCTCGCGGAGTCGGGGTTCTATGAGGGCCCGATTGACTTTGATTTCGGCAGTGCCGCACGAGACGCCGAAAGACGCTGGGTCGAGGCCAGCTGTCCTTGGTTGAGCGTGAACGCGCGCATCCAGCGCCCCATTGGTCCGACATTTCGGTCAATGGATCGCTGAGGCGCCCTTGCCGCTGGCCACCTCGAAGGCGGCAAACAGCGTCGAGGTGCCGCGCGTAGCGCCGGGCTGCACCAGTGGGTAGTAGGCTGTTCCGACGGGAAGGGGCTGCACGGATGACCTTGCCTTTCGCCGATCCACCCGCGGTCCCGCCGGAGCAGGCCGCGGACTTTCTTGAAGCGGCCTATGGCTGCCACGGCGCGCTGTCTCATCTGAGCGGCGAGCGCGACCGGAACATCCATGTCAAGCGGGGAGACCAGGACGACCTGGTGTTGAAGATCGCCTGCCTTGGCGAGGACCCCGCGCACCTGGATCTGCAAGTCCGGGCCTTGGAGCACCTCAGACAGGTGGCGCCTGATCTGCCGGTGCCGCGTGTTCTGCCCAGCCGCGCGGGCAAGCTGCTGGAGACCATCGCGACCCCAGAGGGGCAGCACTATCAAGTGCGTCTGCTGACGTTCCTTCCTGGCAGGCAGCTATGCGATCTCGAGCGCGGCCCCGGCCTGCATCGAGAGTTGGGCAGCTTCCTTGCACGGCTCGATAGAGCGCTGGCGGGCTTCTTTCATCCGGGTGCGCGCCCGTCGTTGGAATGGGACCCGCAGAGGGCCGCATCGCTTGCAGGCTACCTAAGCGCCATGCCGTGTCGTGAGAGCAGGATTTTGGTCGAGGGTGTTCTCCGTGCGGCGGAGAAGGAACTCTTGCCGGCCCTGGCCGGGCTACGGGCGCAGGTCATCCACATGGACGCAACGCCGGAGAACTGCCTGACAGATCCCGATGATCCGCACCGCATCACCGGGATCATCGACTTCGGCGACATGATGCATCAGCCGCTGGTCGTCGAACCCGCGGTCGCGGCTGCCGAGATGCTGCTGGGGAGCGACGATCCGCTGGGCGTAATGGTCGACGTGGTGCTGGGCTACGACGCCGTTACCCCTCTCGAGCTCGAAGAGATTTCCCTGGTCTATGATCTGGTTCGGCTGCGCCTGGCCACCGGCCTCACGCTCTATACCGCCGCCTACGGCGCCCAAGAGAGCCTGCGAGCTTTCTACGAGCACTGCCGCAAGGGGCTCTCGATGCTGACCGATGCCGGACGCGAGGCGGTGACGAGCCGGCTGTTTGAGGCCTGCCGCTTTCCCGAGCCGGGCAGGCACGCCCGATCGAGCTTGCTGAGCCGCCGGCAGGCAGCCACGGCGCCCGCCTACGAGCACTTCTATGACGAGCCGCTGCACCTGCTCGAAGGCCGCGGCGTGGAGCTGATCGACCAAGCTGGCAAGCGCTACATCGACGCCTACAACAACGTGCCGCACGTCGGTCACAGCCATCCGCTTGTGGTCAACGCCATCTCCCGGCAGGCCAAGCAGATCAACATCAACACCCGCTATCTGACCGGCAGCATGGTCGACTATGCCGAGCGGCTGACGGCCAGCCTGCCCGCCGGCTTGGACCGCTGCATCCTGGTCTCCTCCGGCAGCGAGGCCAACGACATCGCCTGGCGCATGGCCTGGGCGGCGAGCGGCGCCAAGGGCGCCCTGGTGATGGAGGGCGCCTATCACGGCGTGACCGATCTGGTGGCCAGGCTTTCGCCCAGCGGCCTGGTCCGCGACGAGCCGGCGCCGGATTTCCTGCGCACCATCCACGCCCCCTATCCCTATCGCAGCGGCGATGGGGACCCCGCCTTGGAGAGCGAGCGCGCCTTGGAAAGCATCAAGGTGGCGCTGGGCTCGATGCAGGAGGCCGGCCTTTCGCCGGCGGCGATGATGGTGGACATGGGCCTCACCAACAACGGGGTGCTGGACATGCCGCCCGGCTATCTGCCGGCGGCCGTAGCCTTGCTGCGCGATGCCGGCGGGCTCTTCATTGCGGACGAGGTGCAGGCGGGCTTCGGGCGCAGCGGCGCCTCCTTCTGGCGCTTCCAGCAGGAGGGACTGGTGCCCGACATCGTCACCATGGGCAAGGCGATCGGCAATGGATTTCCCTTGGCCGCCGTGGTGACGACGGAGGCCATCGCCCGGTCCTTCTCGGAGAAGTACTATTTCTTCTCCAGTTGCGGCGGCAGCCCCGTCGCCTGCGCGGCGGGCTTGGCGGTCTTGGACTGCCTGGAACGCGAGGGCCTGCAGGCCAGGGCCCGCGAGGTCGGCGCATTATTGAAGAACGGGCTGGAGGCCTTGGCGCAGGACCATGGCGTCATCGGCGAGGTGCGCGGCCAAGGCTTTCTCCTCGGCGTGGAGATCGTGCGCGACATGGCCTCGAAGGAACCCGCCGGCGACATGGCCAAGGCGCTTGTCGAGGAGATGCGGCGGTTGGGCATCCTGGTCGGGAGCGAAGGTCCCTACGGCAATGTGGTCAAGGTGCGGCCTCCGATGGTCTTCACCGCAGACCACGCCGCAGTTCTGCTGGAGCGTTTTGGCCAAGCTCTTGAGACCTGCAGCGCCATGGCCTGCGGCGGCAAGCCCGGCTAGAGTGAGCCCTCATGGCCTCTCGCACCACGGTCTACCTCTTGACCGGCTGCATGGCGCTCAATCAGACCGCCTTGTCGCTGAACATCACGGTCGCTGCGCTTGCTGGCACCATGCTGGCGGGCGCGGAGCCCTATCTGGCGACCTTGCCGCTGGCTTGCACCTTCGTTGCGCTGATGGTGAGTTCCGCCCCGGTCTCGCTGCTGATGGACCGCATCGGGCGCAAGCCTTGCTTCGCCTTGGGCGCGCTGGTGGGCTGCGGCGGGGCGCTGCTGTCGGCGCTGGCGATGGTGGAGAACTCTCTCTGGCTCTTCGCTCTGGGCATGGCGATCTACGGCTATGCCACGGCCACGGCGAACTATTACCGCTTCGCCGCTGCCGAGGCGGTTCCGCCGGATCAGCGGTCCAAGGCGATCGCCACGGTGCTGACCGGTGGCGTCGCCGCGGCCATCCTCGGCCCCTTTCTGGCGGTCCAGGGCAGCGACCTGTTCCTCTACACCTTTGCCGGCAGCTACGTGGTGATGGCGGGGCTGAGCCTGGCGATCCTGCCGGTTCTGGCTCTGGTGCCTCTGCCGACGGGGGCGGTGCATGCTGCCGCCGCCACCCGGCAAACCACACCGCGCCGCCTCGGCGAGATCGCTCGGCAACCGGTCTTCCTGGTGGCCGCCTTGGGGGGCATGGTCGGCTATGGCTCGATGAACCTCATCATGGTCTCCACACCGACGGCCATGGTGGCCTGTGGATTCGTCATGGCCGATGCGGCGTCGGTCATCCAATGGCACGTTTTGGGCATGTACCTGCCGTCCTTCTTCTCCGGCCACTTGATCCGGCGCTTCGGTGCAAGCCGGATCATGGCTTGCGGGGCGGTGATCGTCATGGCCTGCGCTGCCATCAACCTGACCGGCGTGGCCTATGCGCAGTTCCTCTCGTCGCTGATGCTGTTGGGCCTCGGCTGGAACTTCCTCTATATCGGCGGCTCGACCCTGGTGACGGAGGCCTACCGGCCGGAAGAGCGCGGCCGCACCTTGGGCCTGAACGAAGTGCTGGTCACCGGCTCCACGGCGGTCACCTCGCTGGGCTCAGGCGCCATCTTCGCGCTCGCCGGCTGGGAGGTCTTGAACCTGGCGGTGCTGCCGGCATTGCTTCTGGTGCTGGTCGCCGTGGCCTGGTTTGCGCTGCAGCGCCGGCGCTCTGTCGCACTTTCCTGATTGCGATGTTCGGCGTGTCCTCAAGGGCGTTGCCAGACGCGGGTCCTTCTGGCATGGTCCGCGCCCGTACTCGTGCCGCAGCCGCGGCGACGATCGGCCTCATGCTGAATTGATCCGGCGCGCTTTCCTGGAAGGCGCGCCCTCGGTATGAGCGCGCAAACGGAAGGGACATCGGAAGCGCAATGACCGGAATATTGATTTTCGCCCTGATCTGCGGGGTGCTGGCCCTGGTCTATGGCATCGTCACTGCAAGGGCAGTCATGGCGGCGCCGGCCGGAAACCAGAAGATGCAGGAGATCGCCGGCGCCATCCAGGAAGGCGCGCGCGCCTACCTGAACCGGCAGTACACGACGATTGCCATCGTCGGTGCGGTGATCTTCGTTATCGTCTGGCTGCTCTTGGGCCTGGAGGTCGGCATCGGCTTCCTTGTCGGTGCGATTCTGTCGGGGGCTGCCGGCTACATCGGCATGATCGTCTCGGTCCGGGCCAACGTGCGCACCACGGAGGCCGCGCGCAGTGGTTTGGCGCAGGGCCTGTCGATCGCCTTCCGGGCCGGTGCCGTCACCGGCATGCTGGTGGCTGGCTTGGCCTTGCTTGCGGTTGCCGGCTACTTCGGAGTTCTTCTGCTGATCGGCGTTGAGGGGCGCGGCCTGGTGGACGCCTTGGTGGCGCTGGGCTTCGGCGCCTCTCTGATCTCGATCTTCGCGCGTTTGGGCGGCGGCATCTTCACCAAGGGCGCCGACGTCGGCGCGGACTTGGTCGGCAAGGTGGAAGCCGGCATTCCGGAGGACGACCCGCGCAACCCGGCGGTGATCGCCGACAACGTTGGCGACAACGTGGGCGACTGCGCCGGGATGGCCGCCGACCTCTTCGAGACCTATGCGGTGACCGTGGTCGCGACCATGGTGCTGTCCTCCATCTTCTTCGCCGGTCAGGCGGTGATGGACAGCTTCATGGTCTACCCGCTGGCGATCGGCGGCATCTGCATCATCACCTCGATCATCGGCACCTACTTCGTGAAGTTGGGCGCCAGCCAGTCGATCATGGGCGCGCTCTACAAAGGCTTCCTGGTCTCGGCATTGCTGTCGATACCGGGCCTCTTGGCGGTGACTGCCTGGACGATCGGACTGGGCACGGCGCATACCGTCGGTGACATCACCTTCACCGGGCTCGATCTCTTTTGGTGCGGGCTGGTTGGCCTGGCCGTGACCGGCCTTCTGATCTGGGTGACGGAGTACTACACCAGCACCGAATTCCGTCCGGTGCGCTCTGTCGCCAAGGCGTCGGAGACCGGGCACGGCACCAACGTGATCCAGGGCTTGGCGGTCTCGATGGAGGCCACAGCCGTGCCGGCGCTCATCATCATCGCCGGCATCATCACCACCTTCTCCATCGCCGGCCTCTTCGGCATCGCCATCGCGGTCACCACCATGCTGGCGCTGGCCGGAATGGTGGTCGCGCTCGATGCCTACGGCCCGGTGACGGACAACGGGGGCGGCATCGCCGAGATGGCGGACCTGGACGAATCGGTGCGCAAGGTGACCGACGAGCTGGACGCCGTCGGCAACACCACCAAGGCAGTCACCAAGGGCTATGCCATCGGCTCCGCCGGCTTGGGTGCCCTGGTGCTCTTCGGCGCCTATACCGCCGACGTCGCCTTCTTCTCGCAAGAGGGCGGGGCGGCCTACTTCCAGGGCGTATCGGTGCGCTTCGAGCTCTCCAACCCCTACGTGGTGATCGGCCTCTTCTTCGGCGGATTGCTGCCCTTCCTCTTCGGCTCCATGGGCATGATGGCCGTGGGGCGCGCCGGCGGCGCCGTCGTCGAGGAGGTGCGCCGCCAGTTCCGCGAGATCCCGGGCATCATGGAAGGCACCGGCAAGCCGCTCTACGGGCGCTGCGTGGACATGCTGACCAAGGCCGCCATCAAGGAGATGATCATCCCCTCGATGCTGCCGGTGCTCTCGCCCATCGTGGTCTACTTCGTCGTGCTGGCGATTTCCGACAAGTCGCAAGCCTTGGCCGCTGTCGGTGCCATGCTGCTGGGCGTGATCGTCACCGGGCTCTTCGTGGCGATCTCCATGACCGCCGGCGGCGGTTGCTGGGACAACGCCAAGAAGTACATCGAAGAGGGCAACCATGGCGGCAAGGGATCCGAGGCCCACAAGGCCGCGGTGACCGGCGACACCGTCGGCGATCCCTACAAGGACACCGCCGGGCCCGCGGTCAACCCCATGATCAAGATCACCAACATCGTGGCCCTGCTGCTGCTGGCGGTCTTGGCGCATAACTGACCCCCGCAACATTTGACGCAGGTTCAAGAAAGCCCCGGCCAACCCTGGCCGGGGCTTAACCTTTTTGAAACTGGAAAGATCTCAGCTCTAGGGGCGCACAAAAAAATGGAAAGCACAGATCTACGGATCGCCGCCAAATCCTGCGACTCGAGCCCTTTCGTTGACGCGTTGAACAGGCTTCGTCTGATTCTATGCTCGTGATAGCGCGCAGCAAACACACCTGAACGCGTTTGATCTCACACTCTTGTCTCTCAAGGTGGCCGCATGCTTTGCTGCAATCTATCACATTTCTGTGTTAAATTGGCCGCTTGTCTGGATTCTGTCTGCCGCAGTGGGATCTCATGCAGCTAAACATATGATGGTGGTGTCTCTCTATCCAATGGGTAGAATGTCTTTGCTCGAGACAAGGCGCCTGAAAAATGCCATAACACGATCTGACAATTGATAGGCGCTGTGAGTGAGACGACCTGGACGATAGACGAGCACCGAGGGCCTGGAGCGCGAGATGACGACGCTATTTGGGACGACCGGGAACGACACCCTCTCCGGGACGGAGTTGGTGGACAACATCTACGGGTTGGCAGGCGACGATGGTCTCTATGGCCTGGCTGACAGCGACTACCTTTTTGGTGGAGGGGGTAACGACAGCCTATTCGGTGGCGGCGCAATCGACGTCGCGCGCGGTGCACGGGGCGCGGACACGGCCTATGGCTCCGGCGGCAGTGATACCCTGATCGGCGACAGCGGGGCCGATTCGCTTTACGGTGGCAACAGTCGGGACCGTCTGGTGGGCGGCAGTGGCGTCGACGTTGTGGCGGGCGAGGTCGGCAACGATGTCATCCTGGTCGACGACCCTGGCGACACGATCTTGGAAGTTGCCGGCGAAGGCACGGACAGCGTCATCGCCTCGGTCAGCTTCACCCTGCCAAGCACGGCCGGGGGTATGGGCTATGTTGAAGAGCTACTGTTGGAGCAGGGGGCAGGCCCGATTTCCGGCGCCGGCAACGAGCTGGACAACCGCGTTCGCGGAAATTCGAGCGACAACACGATCAGCGGACGGGCCGGCGTTGACCGCCTGCTGGGCCGCACTGGCGACGACCATATCTATGGCGGCGATGACGCAGACTCGTTAATTGGCGAGGAAGGAGCCGACACGCTCGAGGGCGACTCCGGTGCCGATACGATCAACGCCGGAACCGGCGATGATACCATGTTCGGAGGGTCGGGCGACGACCTCCTTAGAGGGAAAGTGGGCGCCGACGTCGGCTATGGTGGCGAGGGGTCGGATTCGCTCTATGGCAACAACGATGCCGACACGCTGGAGGGGAACGAGAGCAGCGATCTGATTGACGGCGGCGACGGAGACGATAGCGGTTTCGGCGGTGCCGGTAACGACGTCCTGGAGGGTGGCGACGGCGGCGATGAGCTCCAAGGTGGCGGCGGAAATGACAGCGCATACGGCGGCAGCGGCGTCGACAGCCTCTATGGTGGATCGGGTGCGGACTTGCTGGCAGGTGGCAGTGCTGCCGACACCTTGGCGGGTGATACCGGCGACGATCGTCTGGAAGGCGGGGACGGCAGCGACGTGCTGCGGGGTGGCGGCGGGTCCGACAGCCTCTTCGGTGGTTCCGGGGGCGACAGCCTCTACGGTGGGTCGGGGGCAGACTATCTGGTCGGATCGGGTGCCGCCGACACCGTGGAAGGTGGTGCCGGCAACGATGTCCTCATCGGTGGAGCCGGTAGCGACGCGCTCCAAGGTGGCGGCGGAAACGACAGCGCCTACGGCGGCAGCGGTACGGATAGTCTCTACGGTGGCTCCGGCGCGGACTATCTGGCCGGCGGCAGCGCGGCCGACACCATGGTCGGCGGCACCGGGGACGACGCCTTCCTGGTAGAGAACGCGGGCGACGTGGTGCAAGACGCGGTAGGCGAGGGCAGGGACACGGTCATCGCCTCCTTGAGCTTCACGCTGCCGGGCACGGCCGGCAGCGGCTACATCGAGGACCTGGTCCTGCAGGCGGGCGCCGGCAACCTTGATGGTGGCGGCAACGAGCTGGACAACGCGATTCAAGGTAACAGTGGCACGAACCGGCTGAGCGGCGCTGCCGGCGAGGACACGTTGAGCGGCCAGCTGGGCGACGATGTCCTGCTTGGCGAGCGCGGGATGGACAGTGCCTACGGCGGCAGTGGCGCCGACAGCCTCTATGGTGGTTCAGGTGCCGACTATCTTGCCGGCGGCAGCGGTGTCGACACCATGGACGGGGGTGTCGGCGACGATACCTTCCTGGTGGAGAACGCCGGCGACGTGGTGCAGGAGGCAGCGGGCGAGGGCACGGACACGGTTTTTGCGTCCTTGAGCTTTACCTTGCCGGGCACCGCGAGCGCAGGTTACGTGGAGCAACTGGTACTGGCGGAAGATGCCGGCGATCTCGATGGCGCCGGCAACGAGCTGGACAACGTCATCGATGGCAACAGCGGCGCAAACCGGCTGAGCGGGCAGGCCGGCGGCGATACTCTGAGCGGATTGCTGGGCAATGATACGCTCTACGGCGGCCAGGGCGATGACACGCACTATGGCGGTGGCGAGGACGATTCTGCCTACGGTGGCAGTGGCAGCGACTCTCTGTACGGTGGCTGGGGTGCGGACTATCTGGCCGGCGGCAGCGGTGTCGACACCATGGTCGGCGAAACCGGCGACGATACCTTCCGGGTCGATACGCTCGCAGACGTCGTGCAAGAGGCATCGGATGAGGGCAGCGACACGGTTCTCGCCTCGGTGAGCTTTACCCTTCCCGGGACGGCGTCGACAGGATACGTCGAGCAACTGGTCCTGCTCGACGGCGCCGGCGGCATCGAAGGTGCCGGCAACGAACTGGACAATTCGATCCAGGGCAACAGCGGCGCCAACCTCTTGAGCGGACTTGCCGGCAACGACAGCCTGAGCGGTCAGCTCGGCAGTGACCTCCTCTATGGTGGAGATGGAGATGACACGGCCTACGGCGGCAGTGGTATCGACAGCCTCTATGGTGGATCTGGCGCCGACTACCTGGCTGGCGGCAGCGGTGCCGACACCATGGTGGGCGGCACGGGCGACGACAGCTTCCTGGTGGATAACGCCGGCGATGTGGTTCACGAGGCTGCCGGAGAGGGCACGGACAGCGTGCTGTCCTCGGTGAGTTTCACGCTGCCGGGCACGGCCAGCAGCGGTTATGTGGAGCAGCTGATCCTGCTGGCGGATGCCGGCGACATCGATGGCGGCGGCAACGAACTCGACAACGTCATCCAGGGCAACAGCGGTGCGAACCAGCTGAGCGGATCGGCGGGCGAGGATACTCTCTACGGCCAGCTGGGAGACGACGTCCTCATAGGCGACCGGGGGATGGACAGTGCCTACGGCGGCAGCGGTAGCGACAGCCTATATGGTGGGTCTGGCGCCGACTACCTTGCCGGCGGCAGCGGTGCCGACACCATGGAGGGCGGGGTCGGCGACGACACCTTCCTGGTGGAAAACGCAGGCGACATGGTTCGCGAGGCTGCCGGAGAGGGCACGGACAGCGTGCTGACCTCGGTGAGCTTCACGCTGCCGGGCACGGCCGGCAGCGGCTATGTGGAGCAGCTGATCTTGCTGGCCGATGCCGGCGACATCGATGGCGGCGGCAACGAACTCGACAACGTCATCCAGGGCAACAGCGGTGCGAACCAGCTGAGCGGATCGGCGGGCGAGGATACTCTCTACGGCCAGCTGGGAGACGACGTCCTCATAGGCGACCGGGGGATGGACAGGGCCTACGGCGGCAGCGGTAGCGACAGCCTATATGGTGGGTCTGGTGCCGACTATCTTGCCGGCGGTAGCGGTGCGGACACCATGGAAGGCGGGGTCGGCGACGACACCTTCCTGGTGGAGAATGTCGGCGACGTAGTACGCGAGGCGGCGGGCGAGGGTACGGACAGTGTGCTTTCCTCGGTGAGCTTTACACTGCCGGGGACGGCCAGCAGCGGTTATGTGGAGCAGCTGACCCTCCAGGCAGATGCCGGCGACATCGATGGCGGCGGCAATGAGCTGGGCAACGTCATCCAAGGCAACAGCGGCGGCAATCGGCTGAGCGGCTTTGCCGGCAGCGATATCCTCTCGGGTGGTGACGGCGACGATTCCGCCTATGGGGACGGTGGCAGCGACACGCTTTATGGTGGGTCCGGGTCGGACCTGCTAAATGGTGGCGTCGGGGCCGGCACCATGGCAGGCGGCGCGGGCGACGACACCTTCCTGGTCGACAATGCCGGCGACGTGGTAGAGGAACTCGCCGGCGAAGGCAGCGACACGGTCATTGCCACGGTGAGCTTCACCCTGCCGGGAACCGCGGGTGCGGGCTATGTCGAGCAGCTGGTGCTGCAAGAGGATGCGGGCGACATAGACGGCGCCGGCAACGAGCTGGACAACCTGGTCGAAGGTAACAGCGGCGCCAACCGGCTGAGCGGCGGGGTCGGAGCCGATAGGTTGGATGGGCAGTTGGGCAACGACTCGCTCTACGGCGGTGAGGGTGACGACACGCACTATGGCGGCGGCGATGACGACCGGGCTTACGGAGGAAGCGGAAGCGACAGCCTCTACGGCGGTTGGGGTGACGACTATCTGGCGGGCGGCAGCGGCGTCGACACCATGGTCGGGCAGACCGGCGACGATACCTTCCTGGTCGACACGATCGGCGACGTGGTCGTGGAGGCTGCCGGCGAGGGCAGCGACACGGTGATCGCCTCGCTGAGCTTCACTCTTCCGGGGACCGCGTCCGCCGGCTATGTGGAGCAACTGGTGCTGCAGGAAGATGCCGGCGACATCGATGGCGGTGGCAACGAGCTCGACAACCTGATTGCCGGCAACAGCGGTGCCAACAAGCTGAGCGGTTTCAACGGCAGCGATACTCTGCGTGGCTACCAAGGCGATGACAGACTCTACGGCGGACAGCAGGAAGACAGGCTCTACGGCGGCGGTGGCGCCGACCATTTGGAGGGTGATGGCGGCGCCGACAGCCTCTATGGCGACACCGGGCTGGATAGCCTGTTTGGCGGAACTGGCGCGGACCTGCTGCAAGGCGGGGATGGTGCAGACCAACTGGACGGCGCGGTCGGTAGCGATAGCCTCTATGGCGACTTTGGCGATGATAGCGCCTATGGCGGCAGTAGCGTGGATTACCTCTATGGTGGATCGGGCCGCGACTACTTGGATGGCGGTAGCGCTGCAGATACCATGGTCGGCGGCCTCGACAACGACACCTTCCGCGTCGACAACGCCGGTGACGTCGTGCAGGAAGCGGCCGGAGAGGGCACCGATCGCGTAGTCTCCTCGATTAGCTTCACCCTTGCGAGCACGGCTACCAATCAGTATGTCGAGGAACTGTTCCTGCTGAGCGGGGCCGGCGCCATCGACGGTGCCGGCAACGAGCTGGATAACCTGATAGAAGGTAACAGCGCCGGCAATCGTCTGAGCGGTCTTGACGGCGGTGATACCATCCGTGGCCGGCAGGACGCCGACTCCCTCTATGGTGATTTGGGGGACGACTCGCTTTATGGTGGTTCCGGGGACGATCACCTCTACGGTGGCCGCGGAACGGATTATCTCTACGGCGGGTCCGGCGCGGACTATCTCGAAGGTGGCACCGGCAATGACACCATGAACGGAGGCAGCGGCGACGACACCTTCAGAATCGTCCAGGCCGGCGATGTGGTGCGGGAGAATGCCGGCGAGGGCACCGACCGGGTCCTGACCGCCTTGAGCTTTACCCTGCCGGCCATCGCGGCCGCCGGATATGTGGAGCAGCTGTTCCTTTTGGACGATGCCGGCGACATCGACGGCCTTGGCAACGAGCTAGGAAACCTGATTGAAGGCAACAGCGGCCAGAACCGGCTGGGCGGAGAAGGTGGTGCCGACACAGTATATGGCGAGATCTCCAGCGACACGATCTATGGCGGGTCCGGGGCCGACCTGCTTTATGGTGGTCGCAGCGCGGACAGTCTCTACGGAGGGGCCGGTAACGATTACATGGACGGTGGTAGCGGTTCCGACACCATGGTCGGTGGCTCCGGCGACGACACCTTCCGGGTGGAGCAAACCGGAGACGTTGTCATAGAAATGTCGGGCGAGGGGACCGACCGGGTAATCACCTCCTTAAACTTCACCCTGCCTGGCACGGCTAGCGGTGATTACATCGAGGAACTCGTCCTGGTGGACGGTGCCGGAAATCTCAATGGTTTCGGTAACGAGTTGGATAACCTGATCGAGGGTAATGACGGCGACAACTCGCTGTTTGGCTTTGCAGGGACCGATCTTCTGCGCGGCGAGGAGGGGGACGATTCCCTCTATGGCGGACACGGCAGCGACACACTCTATGGCGGTTCAGGCCCAGACTACCTGATCGGTGGTTCGGGCTCCGACACGCTGAATGGCGGGTCCGGCGATGACATCATGTTCGTCGAAGATAGCACGGATGTCGTCCAAGAGCTGGCGGGCGAGGGCACGGACACGGTTCGCGCCATCGTGGACTTCACCCTGCCCAGCACGGCAGCCGGCGGCTATATCGAGGAGATACGCCTCCTCGAGGACTACACCAACATGGTGGCTGTCGGCAATGAGCTGGATAACTACGTGCGGGGCAACACCGTCGACAATTACCTGTTCGGCGGCGATGGCGATGATGATCTGAACGGATCAGTGGGCAACGACCGCATCTATGGCGGAGACGGTGATGATAGCGCGCTGGGCGCCACCGGATTCGATTTGATGGATGGCGGATCGGGGTTCGATCAGTTCAACGGCTCGTCTGGAGCGGATCTTTTCATTGGCGGGTCGGGGGCGGACTTTGCGCTTGGGCGGCCCGGAAACGATACCATGTACGGCGGAGAAGGCTATGACAGCTTGGTGGGCGAAAATGGCGGTGATGTCCTCTTCGGCGGAGACTACCGCGATCGCTTGAAAGCGGGTGGCTCCAACGATCTCTTGTATGGTGGGTCCGGCAACGATACCAATTCCGGCGTCGGTGGCGACGACACCAATTTCGGTGGTTTGGACAACGATACACTGAATGCCGGCACCGGCGATGACACGCTTTATGGGGATGAGGGCGTCGACCGCCTCTTCTCCGGTTGGGTCTCTGGCGACGACAGCCTTTACGGCGGTGATGGTACCGACACCCTGTTCGGCGGCGCCGGTTACGTCTCTCAGTTCGGCGGTTTGGGTGTCGACACCTTCTGGTTCGAAACCGCGCCGCTGGTGAAGGAGACGGGCGGCGAGACCATTCTCTTCGGCGGGACGCAAGGCCTGATCTTCGACTTTACCGGCGACGCCGACGGCGGCGACGACAAGATCCTCTTCTACAGCGTCGGGTCGTCCGGAGAGTGGATCGGCGATACCGCCTTCAGTGGCTCCGGCACCACTGAGGCGCGCTTCGCGACCAATGGTTCCGGCGAGAGTGTTATCGAACTCGACAAAGACGGCGACGGCACGGCCGACATCGACCTCGTCATGGAGAACATCGATTCGGTCGGTCAGGTGACCGCCACGGATTTCATTTTCAGCTGATGAGCGATAGTCTCGCTCCAGGGCGGATGGTCCGCGCGGATGCCAGAGCTGTCTTAGTGGGTGCGGTAGACATGCGCCAGTTTGTTGTCCGATCAATTGTCCGGTGTTGAGGGACGCGGGAGTCTTTCGATGAGGACCAGCAGGGGGTGGAGCTTTAGATGGCCGAACTGATCGGAACTTCCGGGAACGACCTGCTTTCCGGCACGGAGCAGGTCGACAGCATCTTCGGCCTGTCCGGAGACGACCGGCTCTATGGCTTGGCCGAGGGCGATTTGCTCTACGCAGGAGCGGGCAACGACAGCCTCTTCGGCGGCGGAGGCGTCGATGTTGCTCGGGGCGCTCAAGGCGACGACCTGGCCTATGGTTCTGGCGGTGGCGACACCTTGCTGGGCAACAATGGTGCGGACACGGCTTACGGCGGCGCCGGTCGCGACCGTCTGAACGGCGGGGACGGTGCGGATACGGTTGCGGGCGAGGTCGGCAATGACGTCGTTCTGGTCGACAACCTCGGAGACGTCATTCGCGAAGTCGCCGGCGAAGGCACCGACAGCGTGATCGCCTCGCTCAGCTTCACACTGCCTAGCACGGCCGGAGGCTATGGCTATGTCGAGGAGTTGTTGTTGCTGCAGAGCGCCGGCGCCATCTCCGGCGGCGGCAATGAGCTGGATAACCGCATCCGCGGCAACTCCAGCGTCAACACCATCAGCGGTCTGGCCGGCAGCGACCGCCTGCTGGGGCGCAGCGGCGACGATCACCTCTTCGGCGGCAACGACGGCGATTCCCTTATCGGCGACGAAGGGGATGATACGCTGGCGGGCGGATCCGGCGCCGATAAGATCAACGCTGGAACCGGCGACGATCACCTCTTCGGAGACAGCGGCGACGATGTACTGAGAGGCAAGAGAGGCGGCGATAGCGCCTATGGCGGGCTTGGCGCCGATCGGATCTACGGCGATCTGGGTGCAGACAGTCTGGCCGGCGATGCGGGCGACGATCTGCTGAAGGGCGGGGACGACAGCGATCAGGCCAATGGGGGCAGCGGGAGCGACAGCCTTTACGGCGCGTCCGCCGACGACCGGCTCGACGGCGGCAGCGGCGTCGACAGCCTCTATGGCGGGCGAGGTGACGACACCTTCCTGGTTGACAACGCCGGGGACAAGATTTCGGAGGAGGCGGGCCAAGGCAACGATCAAGTGCTGGCATCGGCGAGCTTTACGCTGCCCGGCACGGCAGACGGCGGCTATGTTGAGCAGCTGGTCCTGGCCGCGGCGTCAGGCGACATCGATGGTGCCGGCAACGAGCTTGACAATGTCATCCAAGGCGGCAGCGGAGCGAACCGGTTAGGTGGCCTTGCGGGTAGCGACAGCCTCTATGGTGCCTTGGGCGACGACAGCGCCTATGGGGGGTCTGGCAGCGACAGTCTCTACGGCGGGTCAGGTGCAGACCTGCTGGATGGTGGCAGCGGTGCCGACACAATGGCGGGCGGTAGCGGTGACGACAGCTTTCTGGTTAACGACACCGCCGATCTAGTCAAGGAACAGTCAGGCGCGGGCAACGACCGGGTTCTGGCCTCGGTAGATTTCACGCTTCCCGGCCTCCCCGGCACAGGTTACGTCGAAGAACTGGAGCTGATCGAGGAGGCCGGCAACATCAATGGTGCCGGCAATGCATTGGACAACCTCATTCAGGGCAACAGCGCAGCCAACAGCCTGAATGGGCTGGCCGGAAACGACAGCCTCTATGGTGCCTTGGGCGACGATGTCGCCTACGGCGGCAGTGGGACCGATAGCCTTTCAGGTAGCTCAGGCTTCGATACCCTGGATGGCGGTACCGGTGCCGATACCATGAGTGGTGGCAGCGGCGACGACACCTTTTTCGTCGATAACGCCGGCGATGTGGTGCAGGAGCAAGCGGCCGCAGGCAGCGACCGGGTGGTGGCCGCTTTGGATTTCACGCTGGCGGGCACGGCCAGCGGCAACTACATCGAACAGCTGGTCCTCGAAGCAGAGGCCGGCGACCTTACCGGTGTCGCCAATCAGCTGGACAACCTGGTCCAAGGAAACAGCGCAGACAATGTTCTTGCCGGCGAGGGGGGAACCGACGTCATCTTCGGTGCCGCCGGAGACGACACCGGCTTTGGCGGCCGCAATGGCGACAGCCTCTACGGTGGCTCCGGGCTGGATTACTTGGACGGCGGTAGCGGGAACGATACCCTGGACGGTGGGTCCGGTGATGATACCTTTCGCGTCGATCGCACCGGCGATGTGGTGATCGAGCTAGCCGACGGCGGCATCGACACGGTTCGCGCCTCCGTCGACTTTACCCTACCCGGCACACTGGACAGCGGTTATGTCGAAAAGCTGCGTTTCCTCGACGGCTATGGACCTCTCGAGGGCGCTGGCAACGAGCTTGACAACGATCTCCGCGGGAACGACGAGGCGAACAACATCCAGGGCCTCAGTGGCGACGATGAGATCTTCGGCGGCGACGGGAATGACCGGCTCTACGGTGGCAGTGGTTATGACGAGCTCTTCGGGGCCGTGGGTGCAGACCTCTTGGTCGGTGGGTCAGGCTATGACATGGCAAGAGGGGGTTCTGGAAAAGACTACTTCTTCGGCGGGTCCGGGAACGATTCTTTGCTGGGTGAATCCGGCAGCGACGTCATGTTCGGCGGTGCGCTGACCGATACGCTGCGCGGAGAGGGCGGTGGCGACCTGCTCTATGGCGGCGACGCGCGCGACCGCATCATCGGCGGCGGATCCAACGACACGATGTTTGGTGGATCGGGCAACGACACCAACTCGGCCGGCGGCCAGAACGACACCAACTTCGGTGGCTCGGGCGGTGACACCCTGTCTTCCGGAACCGGGAACGACACGGTCTATGGCGGGGATGGTGATGACTTGCTGCGCGCCGGCTCGGCCACCGGCGACGACAGCCTCTATGCCGGGTCCGGTGACGATACGCTGGTCGGTGGCAATGGGGCGGCGACCATGTTCGGCGGCAGTGGTGCCGACAGCTTCTCGTTCCTCGCCGGGCCGAACGCTCCGGAAACCGGCGCCAATACGATTGTCTTCACCGGGACCCAAGGACAGATATTCGATTTCACCGGCGCTGCCGACGGTGGCATGGACAAGCTGGAGCTCAACTATGTCGACTCCTCCGGTGAATGGATCGGTGAATCGGCATTCAGCGGCTCGGGAACGGCGCAGGCGCGTTTTGCCGCCAATGCGTCGGGGGAGAGTGTGATCGAGTTCGACGCCGACGGTGACGGCACCGCCGATATCGAGGTCGTCCTGGAGAATATCGCTTCGGTTTCGCAGGTGACGGCAACGGATTTCATCTTCAGCTAGAGCGTTTGGCGACCAGACGGCACCGGCCCGCAGTCCAAATGTGACCTCTGGCGACTGGCCAAGGCTTGTCGTTCCTCGCCGCGATAGGATATGCCGAATGACCAGCGGCTATCGGCGAGGTCAAGGAAGTGCAGGACGGCGGCACGGCGGACGCGCAAGGCTACATCACCGACGTCCCCTATACGATCAAGTACTATGCGCGCCAGGCTCCGGGCGACCTCGTCACCGCCGCCCAGGTCTGCGGTGTGCCGGCGCCCTCGATCGAGGGCCACTTCACCTATGCCGACTTCGGCTGCGGGCGCGGCATGACCTTGCTTGCCCTTGCCACGGTCTTTCCCCAGGCGGAGTTCGTCGGCATCGACGTGAACGAGGCGCATGTCGTCGAGGCCCAGGCCAGGGCAGAGGCGGCCGGCCTCTCCAACCTGCGCTTTCTCGCCAGGTCATTCTCGGGTCTCGAGGCGGGTGATCTGCCGCCTTTGGACTTCGCCGCCTCGCACGGTGTCTACTCTTGGGTCAGCCGGGCGGTCCGATTGGAGCTGCGCGATGCCATGGCAAGATGGCTGAAGCCAGCCGGATTGGCGATGGTGTCCTACAACGTGCAGGCAGGCTACGCGGCGCTCCAACCGATGCAGGCGCTCTTGACACGCATGGCAGAGACTGCGCCGGGCGATCAGATGGCCAGGCGGCGGGCCGCCATCGCCGCCGTTCGCCGCCTGCATTCGAGCAAGCAAGGCTATTTTCAGCAGCACGCCCGTGCCGACACGCTGGTCGAGAGCTGGGGCCAGCGCGACGAGACTTATCTGTTCCACGAGTACTTCAACGAGCACTGGATTCCGCTCTCCTTTGCGGAGGTTGCGGCCGAGATGGGCGAGCGTGGCTTGCACTACTGCGGCGACTCGCTCTTTCTCGGGTGGATGCTCGGCAGCGGCAGAAAGAACCGGCCGGCGTGGATAAAAGATCCGCTCCTCCTGGAGGAGCTGGCGAGCGTCGCCACCGCGCAACCCTTCCGCTACGACCTCTACACACCTGGCACGCCTTTGGATTTGAAGCGACCCCACAGGATCGCCGGCGAGGAGGTCTTCGGCCTGCTCTTGCCGGCGCAGTCCGGGACGGTCACCGGAGCGATCGGCAGGGGCGGAGTGCCGGGAAACCTGGTGGCGGAGCTGGCGAGCGGGCCAAAGTCTTTCGACGATCTTTGCGCCAGCCCGACCCTTCAAGGCCGCCCGCAGCGCGAGCTTGCGATCGCATTGCGTGCGGTCATGACCAAGGGCTTGGCGGCGCGCTACCAATCTTCCCGCTGGGATCACCCCGTCACCGCCGACGCGGGAACCCTTAGAATCCCCTCGCCACTGGGCCGTGCTCTGCTGGAGGACGACCGCTTGGCGCGCTTGGCGCTGCCGCTCCCGGCGCCACAGCTGGGCGGTGCTGTGGTGGTACCGCCGATGATCGCGGCGGTATTGGCGGCGGCGGCCACAGGCGAGGAAGGGATCGAGGAGCGGGCCGCAAGCCGTATCTATGCGCTGACCGGCGTCGACGCTAAGGGCCGGAAGCGGGAATCGCTGGAGTCGGTCCGTCGACGCCTCGAAGGCACCGTGGCGCGCTACCGCTCGCAGTGGCTACCGTTTTTGTGCGCGGTTGGCGCAGCGAGCGTCGATAGCACCTCTTGAGGTCGAGTCCGGCAAGACGCTACGGCTAAGCTGGGCTGCGGTGCCGGAGTCGAGCGTCACAGCGCTTTGGAAAATTCGATGGATCTCTACGGATAGAGCGAAAACTGTCTGGTAAACGGTGCAGATGAACCATTGGCGGTCGCGTTCTGTGAAATTCTAGCCTATCATCTATGCCACGACGAGATGGCAGATATACGTGAAGGGGAGGAACAAACGGATGAAGCAGGCTGCATCCTTCACCGTGAACACTGTTTTCGTTGTCTCTATGCTGGCCTGTCTGGCGATAGGCATCTGGGGCGTGGCCGACCCGGAAAGCATGACCGGCACGATGCTGGGCTTCACCAACTACACGCTGACAGGGATCAGCTGGGCCTGGCTCTTCATCTGCACGGCCTTCCTCTTCCTCTCCATCATCATGGCCTTCGGCCCCTACGGGCACATCCGGCTGGGCAAGGATGACGAGGAACCAGAGTTCTCCACCGTCTCCTGGATCGCCATGCTCTTTGCCGGCGGCATGGGCTCGGGCCTGCTGCTCTGGGGGCCAGCAGAGCCGATGTACCACTACATCAGCCCACCCGGCATGGAGGGCGGCACCGCCGAGGCGGCGCGCCAAGCCCTGGTCATTACGAACCTGCATTGGGGCTTCCACGCTTGGGCGATCTATGCGGTCTGCGCGCTGGTCATCGCCTACTTCACTTTCCGGCGCGATCAGCCCTCGATGATCTCGACGCCGATCAAGGCGCTGTTCGGCGGCGCTACCGGCGAGGGCGTGGGCAAAGTTGCCGACATCCTGGCTGTGATGTCGGTGGTCTTCGGTCTAGCCGGGTCACTGGCGATGGGAACGCTCGCAGTGCGCTCGGGCTCTTTCTATGCCTTCGGCACGGATGAGAGCATGACAACGGCTCTGGTCATCCTCGCCGTTCTCTTCGTCTGCTACATGCTTTCGGCCACCACTGGCGTCGACAAGGGCATTAAGATCCTGTCGAACCTCAACATGGTGGTTGCCGTGATCATCATGCTGATCGTGCTCTTCGCCGGGCCGACGCGCTTCCTTCTGGAAATCTTCATCGACTCCATCGGCACCTACTTCGCCGGCCTGATAACAATGTCCTTCAAGCTCTTCCCCTATGAAGATCTAGGCGGCTGGAGCGCTGGCTGGACCTTGACCTACCTCATCTGGTGGATCGCCTGGGGCCCCTTCATCGGCATCTTCGTGGCCCGCATCAGCCGTGGCCGGACCATCCGCGAGTTCTGCCTGGGCGTGGTCTTCGTACCGACCGTCTTCTCGATGCTGTGGTTCGCCGTGTTCGGCGGCGCCGGCTTCTACATCGAGATGTTCGGTGGCGGTGGCCTGAAGGAGATCATCTTCGAAGACGCGACCAAGGCGCTCTTCGCCTTCCTCTCCTACTTCCCCGGCGGCGGGATCCTGAATGCCCTGGCGGTGGCCTTGATGTTCATCTTCCTCGTCACCTCGGCTGACTCCGGCACCTTCGTGCTGTCGATGATGACGACGGAGGGCAACCTGAACCCGCCGATTGGCCAGAAAATGGTCTGGGGCACCTTGATTGCGGCGATTACCACGGGGACCTTGCTGGCCGAATCGGTCGCGGTGGCCAAGGCCATGGCAATCACCGGGGCCATACCATTTACGGTGATCGTGCTGATGCAGATCGTCAGCTTCATGAGAGAGATCCGCAAAGAGGTGCGGCCACCGAAACCGATCGAGGCGCGCGGCGAAACCGTCGGCCAAAGCGGTTCTTGAGGAAAGGGAGGGATCGACATGTTTAGATATCTTCTGCCCGCCCTTCTCGCACTGTCGCTGTCGGCCTGCGAGAACAGCGAGAACCAGGTCAAGATTGGTGCCAAGGACTTCGGCGAGAGCCGGGTTCTGGCCCACATGATGGCCGCGCTGGCGGCCGAGCAAGGGCTGCCGGTGGCAGGCGTTGTGGGCTATGCCAACACGCCGGCGATCATGGAGGCCTTGAAGCGCGGCGACATCGACGCCTATCCCGACTACAACGGGACCGGCTTGGTGATGCTGGGCCAGAACCCCATGACCGACGGTGCGGCGGCGACCGCGCGGGTGAAGGAGCTCTATGAGCCCCTGGGCTTCTCCTGGCGGGAGAAGTTCGGCTTCGCCAACGACTACGGCCTGGCGATGCGGCCGGAGCGCGCCCAGGAACTGGGTATCTCCACCATGTCCGAGCTGGAGGCGCAGTCCGAGGATCTGTCCCTCGGTGTGGAAGACGACTTCATCGTCCGTCCGCTGGACGGCATGGAGCCGATGAACCGCCGCTACGGCTTCGACTTCGCCGAGACCGAGGTCGTGCCGATAAGCGATCGCAGCCTGCTCTATGACCAGCTCTTGGAGGGCGACCTGGACGTCATCGAGGTCTATACGACCGACGGCCAGATCGCCGAATACGGGCTGGTGTTGCTTGAAGACGACCTGCAGTTCTTCCCGGTCTACGATGCCTCGCCTGTGGCCAACGCGGCATCGCTGGCCAAACACCCGGGTCTTGGTGCCGCTCTCGACGCATTGGCAGGCAAGATCGATGCCAACACCATGCAAGAGCTGAACAGCAAAGTAGACATCGAAAACCGCTTGCCGGAGGCTGTGGCCCGAGATGCCCTGGCCCGCATGGGGCTCATCTCGTCCGGTGCGGTGACGACCGAAGAGCCACTCTTGATTGCTGCCTCTCCATCGGTTGGCGAGGGCGCGGCCGCCACCAAGGCCTTGCGTGCGGCGCAGTCGGCCTTCAGCGGACGGGACGTGCAGATCTCGCCGACCCACGATGCTTTGGGTGCGGTGGGCTCCGGCAATGCGCGTTTGGCGCTGGTCGGTGCCGATGCCTTCTTCGATCTCTCCGGGCCGGCACCGGTGCGCATTGAGGAATTCGAGGCGGTAGCGCCGGTTGACCAGAACCTGATTCATCTGGTGACACCACAGTTCGGACCGACCAACCTGCTTAAGGCAGAGCGGATCCTGGTCGGCCCCGAAGGCTCCTCCTCGCACAGGATCGGCAGCCTGCTGGTTGAAGGCCTTGGCCTGCCAGGCGCGCTGACACCGGTCGAGGCCGACACGACGGCGGCACTGCTGGATCAGGTCAAGCCTGACTCTAATGACGTTGCCGTGGTCTTCACGCCGGAGGGGGATCGGGCATTGGTTGATGCCTTTGGTGCCGGCAACTTCCGGCTGCTTCCGGTCTCCGGCTGGAACGAGGGCGCCAATCTGGTGCGCTATCCCTTCCTTCGTGAAGCGCGCATCGACGAGGGCGTCTACCGTGGTCAGGTCGGGCAGGTCGATACGCTGGGCTCGCAGCTGGTCTTGGCCGGCCCGGCGCCGCGCACCGGTGACGTGGTGGGCGATCAGGGGCCGAGCGCGATTGCCGTCGGCTTGTCGCCCATCTCCGGAACTGCGGTCGCCTCACTGAACAAGTCGATCCCCGGCAACCTGCTGGTCGATCCGGCGCTCAAGCAGGCCGCGGCTCTGTCGCCGCAACTGCCGCAGTCGCCGGCCGGGATCAATCCCTCGCCCTACATCTCCATCCTCAGTCTTTTGGTTTGCGGGTTGCTGGTGTGGTTGGCCTGGCTGTATATGCGGCCGGAAATCCGCTGAGCAGAGGAGATCCAGCGATGACCACGAAGATACTGGCTCCCATCGATCTGATGGATCTCAAGACCAGCGAAAAGGTGCTGTCCGCCGCTATCGAACAAGCGGTGGCAGCCAAGGGGGACCTGACCGTCATGGCCGTGGCTCCTCACATCCTCACCGGCGTCGACTATCGCTATGCCATTCGGGGGGAGATGGGCGGCTCAGGCGCCTATGACGCCGAGAAGATCGTTGCCGATACCCTGGAGCGCCTGAACCAGGTGGTCACCGACCTCACGCCGAAGGGCATGCACGTCAACACCATTGCCCGCCACGGCACGGTCTACGAGCAGATCCTGAAGGTGGCCGATGACATCGAGGCCGATCAGATCGTGATCGGGGCGCATCGGCCGGGCTTGGCCGATTTCCTCCTGGGTCCCAATACCGCGCGCGTGGTGCGCCATGCCAACTGCTCGGTGAACGTGATCAGGATTTGACGCCGACGCTTACGCTGGGGCTGTAGCGACGACATCAAGCCTCAGCAAAGAAATTGTGCTTTCGGGCCGGTCCTTTCGCGGGCCGGCCCGCTCTGCCTTGCGACCAGCAATTCCGGCTGGCCCTACCCACCGTTGGCGGCATAGACGGGATTCGGTCAGCGGACAGGGCCGATCGGCGCGCTGCGCTATCCATAGAGGACGTCGGTGCGGATGATGACTTTCACGCCCTCTGTAATGGGCTCGCTGGCGTGGAGGCAGTGTTGGGGATGGGCGCCGTGGGGGAAGCATAGGACGCCGCCCTTGGGCGTGGCGAGGCTGACCTCGCGCGCATCGTCGATCCAGCGTGCCGGCTGGGTGGGATCGCTGCGGCTCACCAGAAACTGAGTCCGGCCGCCGCTATAGCCGTCGGTCAAGAAGATCAGGTAGGTGAAGCGGCTGATGAGGCCCGGATAGGCATCGACGAAGAGCTGGTCGCCGATGACGCGGCTGCCGGGCCAGGCGCCGTCACTATGCGGCTTGAAATAGTCTCCCGCTGCGTAGCGGTAGAAGCGAAAGCGCGCGTTCAGGCCGCGGGCGCTCTGGCCGGCGATGGTCTCCGTCACCAGATGTTTCGAGCGCTCCCAGATCGTCGCGTCGATGGTCTCGCTCACCACCCAGTTAAGGTTCTCGTTGTGACGGACGCTGTGCGGCAGCGACACCGGCGAATCCTGATGATAGCCCAGCTGCTCGGTGATCCGCACGAAGACATCGGCTTCCTCGTCTGTCAGCACGCCAAGCAGCTGGAAGACGCCGGGTACCTCGGCGATCTCCACGCGTCTGACCGGTGGAGGATTGGGATCGAAGGGGATCGCCTTGCCGCTCCGGTCGGTCCAAGTTGGGAGCAAGCGTCCCTCTAGCCCCTGTTCGCGGGCGACCACGTAGAAGTCTTCGCGCATCGACACCCTGCCGCAACCTCCAGCGCCGATGCCGCCAGGCGCTAGTCCTTGGTGGCGTCGGCCATCATGGCCGTGTCCATGAATTCCATGAACGCGACCGCCTTGCCGTCCCGAAAGGTCCAGATGTCCGCCTTCGGCGTATCGATCGGCTTACCGGTTCGGCGATGATGCCATTTCGTGTGGCCAATCGCTACGACCTGATCGCCTTTGGCGAAATAGTCGTCGATACGATAGAACTCCATACTCCAATCTTTCCGAAGCCCGTCGAAGAACTCCAAAAAGAGGGCCTTCTTGGAGGCATAGTCCCTGGTGAACTCCAGCCCCTCCCGGCCGGCACCCAGGGAGTGGTACTCGAAGTCATCGTCGAGGAGGTCTTCCCAGGACTGCGGGTCGCCTTTCGAGTCGTTCCAACCCTGATAGGCGGCGCGGAGCTTTTCGATGTTGGCTGCTTCTGTCTCGGTCATGCGGGCTCTCCCCAGCTGCTCTCGTGAGTAGTGCACCAGCATAGCCAGTATCGCCTTGCCGGTGGAAGGCGGTTGTGTGAGCAATGCGGTCTCTAGACGTCCGAGACCGTTACGCGAAAGCTTGCGAGCCGGCGCGGACGAGACCAGGCTGCCTGCCATGCAATTGGTGGAGACCACGGCATGAGTGACCGGGAGATCGTCGGGTTCGTCGGTGCCGGCCTGATGGGCTGGGGCATGGCGAAGAATGTGGTGGAGAAGGGCTATCCGCTGCTCGTCAAGGCCCATCGCAAGCGTGAGGCGATCGACGATCTGGTCTCCCGTGGCGCCGAAGAGGTGACGAGCCTCCGTGCGATGGCGCAGCGGGCTGACGTCATCGTACTCTGCGTGACCGGCAGTCCGGAGGTCGAAGAGGTGCTGCGAGCCGGTGACGGCATCCTGGCCGGCGCGCGCGAGGGCCTGACGATCATCAACTGCTCCACCGCCGAGCCGGATCAAACCGAAAGGCTTCACGAAGAGCTGGCGGCGCGCGGGGTCGCCTTCTTCGATGCACCTCTGTCGCGCACGCCCGCTCACGCGTGGGACGGCGAGCTCACCACCTACGTCGGTGGCCCCGAGGCACTGATTGAGCGCTGGCGGCCGCTGCTCTCGACCTGGGCTAGCGTCATCATTCCGGTCGATGGCCCGGTGGGCTCCGCCCATGCCGTCAAGCTGATCAACAACCTGGTCGCCATCGGCTTTGCCGCGCTTTGGTCGGAGTGCTACGCGATGGTGGGCAAGGTCGGCCTCAAGCCGCAGGTCTTCCGCGAGATCGTCTCGAATGCCGGTATGAACTGCGGCAACTTTCAAAATTTTTCGAAGTACATCTGTGACGGGGATCCCGATGCGCACAAGTTTTCGCTCACAAACTGCCTGAAGGACCTGACCTACTACAACCGGCTGGCAACCCGTCTGAACGGGGCCACCCTGGTATCGGATGGCGCGCTGCAGTTGATGAAGCTTGCTACTGCCATGGGCTATGGAGAGCGCTACATGCCGGAAATGGTGGACGTCGTCGCCCGCTTGAATGCGCAGCTTGAAGGTCCCGCCAGTGCGCCCGCCTCGTGAGGATTGGCGCTTGTCCGTCGCATCGCCGAGTCTTCTGCAACGAGACCCGCTTCTCCTCTTCTTCGTTTGAGGGTTTAATGGCACGCATTCGGTTGTCGTAGAGGGCAGGAAGAACGAGGCATGTCGGTGACCCGCACAAGGCTGTGGCTGTTGCTGCCGCACATCGTGGCCATAGTGGCCTTTCTCGCTGCCTTCCAGGTCATGGCGGCGGTCGGCAGCAACCGGAGCGAGACGGACCTGACTTTGGCGATCGTGGGTGGGATTGCCGCCCTCTTGGCTCTGGTTGCGACGATCGCAGCCTGCGTCCTGCACCCCTGGCGCCATGCCAGCGCCAAGGCGTGGCTGATCTTGGCCTTGCACATCATGGCATTGGTCTATGCTCTCTTTCTTGCCTCCGACTGGATGGGGGCTCACATCGCTTAGGCCGTCTGCCGGTCGGCCAATGGCCGGATGTTCGGGACGACGTCCTAACGAGCGCTCCGTCCATTCGCAGTATTGTTCCACTACCATTGACTGCACTGTCGGTAGCAATGGTCATTGAACGCGTTTAAGCGACAACAAATTCGCCTGTGTCTAGGGCCTATTTCCAAATAGTTACAATTCTTGAAATGGCGAAAACTGTCCTGCAGAGATCACTATCTATTGAATCTTGGGGAATCGGCCTATCCCAATCACTTTGCGGCACGACATATCAATCACAACCAGGCTTGTGGCGTTGTCAGTGTTCGACCATCATCGGACCCGACAGTGTCGTGGTTGGAGCCTTGACCGAGCAGTGTGCGCTGGTGCGGTGCACGGCTGGCCCGACAGCCAGGCATCGAGCGGGTGGGTGCAGAGGGGATCGGGAAGATGAATGTCCAGGCCGGCCGAGATCTGAAGAGCGACTCAGCGGCTTCGGTGCAAGAGCCCTTGGCCATCGTCGGTATTGGCTGCCGTTTTCCGGGTGGGGCCGATAGACCCGAAAGCTTCTGGAAAATCTTGCAGGATCGGGTCTGTGCAATCGCAGAAGTTCCCTCCGGACGGATCAACAGCGATCTCTTCTACAGCCCGAGCCCCGATGCGCCCCAACGGTCGATCTCGAAATGGGCAGCCTGCGTCGACCGAATCACTGAGTTCGATGCCGATCTCTTCGGTGTCTCGCCCCGCGAGGCAGAGGCCATGGACCCGCAGCAGCGTCTCTTGCTGCATGTCGTGTGGGAGGCCTTCGAGGACGCAGGAATCTCCGTCGACAGCATTGCCGGCAGCAATTGCGGGGTCGTCGTCGGCATCAGCATGAACGACTACAAGACGATCAATACCTCGCTGAATCCTGACATCGACGTCAGTCATATGGGGCCAGGCTGCGCCATGAGCGTCGCCGCCAACCGCATCTCCCATCGGCTCAACCTGCATGGCCCCTCTCTCGCTGTGGACACGGCCTGCTCCTCCTCGCTGGTGGCAACGGAGGTGGCCTGCCGGACTCTTTGGTCGGGCAACAGCGATGTGGTCATCGTCGCCGGCGTCAATGTCATCTTGGATCCGCAGGTCTTCGTGACCTTCAGCAAGGCGCGGATGCTGTCGCCAAGCGGCCGCTCGCTGGCCTTCGATGCGCGCGCCGACGGCTTCGTTCGCGGCGAGGGGGCAGGTGCCCTCCTTCTGAAGCGGCTGTCCGACGCCGAGGCCGCCGGTGACCGGATCTACGCCGTGTTGCGCAGCGCCGTGGTGAATTCCGATGGCTGGACCGGCACCTTGATGACGCCCAATCCGGAGGCGCAGACGGCGATGCTGCGCCAGCTTTGCCAGCGGGCGGATATCGCTCCCGCAGAGGTCGACTACATCGAAGCGCACGGCACCGGTACGCCCGTCGGAGATCCTATAGAGGCCAACTCCATAGGCCAGGTCTTTGGCCAGAAGCGCAGCAACGGCAGTCGAGCGGTGGTGGGGTCGGTGAAAACCAACATCGGCCATCTTGAGGCGGGTGCCGGTGTCGCCGGCCTGATCAAGGCCGCACTTTGCCTGCACCACGAGACCTTGCTTCCTAACGCCCAATTCGAGGCCGTCAATCCGCTGATCGCGCTTGACGAATTGAACATAGAGATTGCCACCGAGAACAAGCCATGGCGGTCAAATGGCTATCCCCGGCGCGCGGCAATCAACTCCTTCGGCTTCGGTGGTACCAATGCCTCTGCGCTGCTGGAGGAGGCGCCGCGTCGGCCAAAGGCAGAGTTGGTCGGACAGAGCAACGTCGCCTCCTCCTGGCTCGTCCCGATTTCCGCGGCAACTCCGACGGCATTGTCCGCCAGGGCACGAGACCTTGCAGACTACTTGGATGCTGCTAGGCGGCCTGCGCCGCAGATGGCAGACATCGTCGGCACTCTCGCCAACACGCGCTCGCACCTCTCCCATCGCTTGGCACTGGTCGCCAAGTCGCCTACGGACCTGAGCCGGGGACTGCGTGCCTTTGCCGAGGGCGGCGAGGCCGACTATCGCGAGGAGAGCCCTCCTAGGCTGGTCAGTGGCCGGCGCTTGGATAGCCCTCGCCTGGCCTTCGCCTTTTCCGGCCAGGGCAGCCAGTGGCCGCGGATGGCCCGTCGCCTCTTGGCTAGAGACCTCTTGTTCCGAGCCACTGTCGAAGAAGTCGATCAGCTGGTACAGCAATTGGCTGGCTGGTCGGTGATTGAAGAGATGGGCCGGCCATCGAGTTCGACACGGATTGATCAGACCGTCATCACACAAGCCTGTATCTTTGCCGTACAGGTTGGCTTGCTGCGCCGCTGGCGCGCTTGGGGCCTAGAAGCCGACCTGGTCTTTGGCCATAGCCTGGGCGAGATCGCTGCTGCCTTCGCCGCAGGTGCGCTCAGCCTCGAAGACGCGGTCACCATCGTTCACTATCGCAGCACCTTGCAGGCAGAGACCGAAGGCAGGGGCGCAATCGTTGCCGTCGGCCTGTCAGCCGAGGCTATGCAGGAGCAATTGACGGAGGCAGACGAGAGCGACGTCGAGATCGCAGCCGTCAACAGCGAAGAAATGGTGACCATCGCCGGCGAGAAGTTAGCCGTCGCTCGCATGCTAAAGCGGCTCAAGAGAGCCGTCGGCCCGCAGCTGTTCTTGCGCAAAGTCCGGATGAACTTTGCGCCCCATAGCCCACAGATGGATCCGATCCAAGAGCACTTCCTTGAAGGCCTCTCGAAGATAGCGCCACAGGCAACGAGCGTGCCGCTGATCTCTACGGTCACTGGAGAACAGATATCCGGCCAGGCACTGGATGCAAGCTACTGGTGGAATAACATCCGCCGGCCGGTGCTGTTTCAGATCGCAGTTCAGAGCGCCATGGAAATGGGCACCGACCTCTATCTGGAGATCGGACCGGACGCCCCCTTAAGCGGCCTGATCGCCACCTGCACGATGGAAATGGGCAAGCAGGCCACCATCGTGCGCTCGCAGCGGCGCGGCCGGAACGACCTCTCGTGTCTGCAGTCCGCTTTGGGTGAACTCTTTGTCAACGGCGCGGAATTAGACTGGGAAGCCATCGCAGGACGTGGTCATCGTCGGCTCGCCTTACCGAGTTATCCTTGCGAATGGAAGGACTACTGGATCGACCCTGCGGCCGTTGAAAGAAAGCTTCGCGCGCCGAGCCCTCATCCGCTCTTGGGCGAACGCCTCGAAACTGCGCAGCCGACCTGGGAAAAAGCCCTGTCCTTGCAAGAGTACGACTATCTGAAAGGGCACAAGGTCAACGGCAGTTACCTCTTTCCCGCGGCGGGTTACATGGAGATGATGGTCGCCGTCCACCGTGCGTTGTTCGGTGACGGACCGATCGAGCTGCAAGACCTAGAGCTCGTCAGGGCGAACTTCCTCAATTCAGAGCAAAGCGAGATCTTTCAAACCACCTACGAGTCGGATCGAAGGCGGATCGTTATCCGAAGCCGTCCGTCCGGCAATGACGAAGATTGGGAGGTGAAGGCCTTCGCGACAGTGGTGACGGCAAGTCCGGCGACGAGGCTCCCGGACTTTCCACCCTCTCCTGACGGTCTGGATCAGACCTTTTCCGGCAAAGCCTTCTATAGGGGAGCGTCAGAGGGCGGCTATGACTATGACGGTGCGTTCAAGGGCATAAAGTCCCTCAGCGTCAAGCAAGACGAGCTGTGGGCCGAGCTGAGGTTGCCCAAGTCGCAGGTCGAGGCCGAAGGCTATTTCTATGACCCGGCAGCGCTGGACAGCATTCTGCAGGCTGGAATCGGATTTCAGATACTGCCGGAGAAAGCAAGATCCCTGAGCGAGCACAATGTCATGCTGTTGCCGAGGTCGGCTCGGCGCTTGCGTTTTCTGCGGCCGGTCAGCACCAGGATGCAGTGCTATTGCCGCAGCACTGGGTCCAACGCGCTCTCCTTTACGACCGACACCAAGGTTTGCGATGCCAGAGGCAGGTCGATCGTCGAGTTTGAGGGCTACCTCGGCATCTCCGTCTACCGCGCCGATGTCCGGCGCGAGGAGAGTGGCGCGGTTCCTCGCTACTATAGTGACGAGATGCATCGCGCGGAGATCGCCCGAGATGTCGGGCGAAAGGAACCCGGCCTCTGGCTGATCTTCGCCGACCGTCGCGGAATTGCGAAAGACACCGCGCGCAGGCTGGCGGCCGAAGGCAACCGCTGCGTCTTGGTAGAAGTAGGCGAAAGTTACAGCGGAATCGAGCAGAACAGAGCGAGCCTCAACCCGGGCCAACTGCAGGACTTCCTCCACCTCATACAGGATCTCGGCACCCTGGAAGAGCGGCTGGTCGGTACAGTCTTCCTGTGGTCCTGCGACCAGGCCTACGGATCTCACGCTCAATCAGCCGACAATCTGGCGCAAGCACAGGACCTTGTGACGACACCGGCACTGAATTTGGTTAAGGCCCTGGTCGAGACATCCAACTACCACGGTGAGCTCTTCTTCGTGACCTGTGGGGCCAGAGTCATGGCCGAGGACAAGCAACCCCCGAACCCGCTCGCGCTGTCGCTGTCTCCCTTGGTCGGGTTCGCCCGCACCACCTTTTGCGAGGTTGTGGCCTTGAGTTCCGCGCTGATCGATCTGGACTCCTCTGAGCAGGATCCGGCGGTACAAGCACAACTTTTGGCGAATGAGGTGCTGGCGGTTGAAGCAACGCGCGAGACGGAGGTCGCCTACCGCGGCCAGGCGCGCTATGTCGCCCGATTTCTCGCTCGTCAGCAATCCTCCCTGAAGCCTCAACAGGTGCCCGCTTCGTCGCCGCGGGGTTCTGTCGGCTTTGCGCTCTCGATGTGGGAGCCGGGTGACCTGGACGATCTGGTCGTCACCGAAACCGAGCACCCCAAGCCTGGCGCGGGCGAGGTTTCGGTGTCGGTGCGTGCCGTGGGCCTGAACTTCCGCGACGTGATGGCGGCCACCGGCCTCTTACCCTTCGAGGCAGAGGCCGAGCCAGCCTTCCAGAATTTGGGGCTCGAGTGTTCGGGCATTGTCGAGGCGGTCGGTGAGGGCGTTTCCAGGCTCAAGGTGGGAGATGCCGTGGTTGCCACGGCTATGGGCTGCTTCAAGTCTAGCCTGGTCCTACCGGAGACTGCGGTCTGGGCAACGCCGCCCGGCCAAGGCTATGTCGAGGCTGCTACCTTGATGTCGGCCTTCTCGACGGCCTACTACGCGCTTGTCACTCTTGGTCGCTTGAAGGAGGGCGAGCGCGTGCTCATTCACCTCGGCACCGGGGGCGTGGGGCTGGCCGCGATCCAGATCGCGCAGATGATCGGTGCGGAGATCTTCTCGACCGCCGGCTCGCCGCGCAAACGGGACTATCTGCGAGAGCTCGGCATCCAGCACGTCATGGACTCCCGCTCGTTGACCTTCGCCGAGGAGATCCTCGAGGTGACGGATGGACGTGGCGTGGACGTGATCTTGAACGCGCTGCCGGGCGAAGCGATCGAACGCGGTTTGTCTATCTTGGCACCTTGCGGTCGCTTTCTGGAGATCGGCAAACGCGACATCTATGCCGACACCTCCCTGGGCCTCAAGGTCCTGCGCAAGAACATCAGCTTCTTTGCCATCGACATGGCGCGGATGGGCGAGGACGACCCCTCCGCCATGGGAGAGATCTTCTCAGAGATTTCTCAGCTGATGGCCGATGGCCGCCTGCGGCCGCTGCCGGTTGAGGTCTTTCCGCTCAACAGGGTGAGCGAGGCTTTCGAACGGATGGCCGAGGGCCAGCACATCGGCAAGGTCGTGATCACCTTGGAGCCGGAAGAAGTCGAGGTGGCGCTCGATGACGGCAAGCCGGCGCGCTTCGAGCCCGACGGCGCTTATCTCGTCACCGGCGGTGTGGGCGGCTATGGCTTGGCCGTGGCGGTTTGGCTGGCGCGCCACGGCGCGGGACATCTCTATCTGGTCAGCATTTCCGGCACGACCACCAAGGCCACGCAAAAAGGCTTGAGCCAAATCGAGGCGGCCGGCGCTCAAGCGACCGTCCTGGCTGCGGACATGGCCAAGAAAGACCACGTCGAGCGAGTCATCGAAGAGATCGCAGCCAACGGCCGGCCGTTGCGCGGCGTCATCCACGCCGCTGTGGTCTACGACGACGGGTTGATCTCTCGGCTGAACGAGAGCCGCATGGCGCGGGTGCTGGCCCCCAAGGTCCAAGGGTCGTGGAATCTGCACGACGCCACCAAAACATTGGCGCTCGACTTCTTCGTCATGTTTTCTTCGATCGCTGCACCGCTCGGCAACTTCGGCCAGGCCAACTATGCGGCGGCCAATTTTTTTCAGGAGAGTTTGGCCCGCTATCGACAGGCCTTGGGCCTGCCGGCGCTGGCGATCTCCTGGGGTGCCTTGGACGGTGCCGGCCAGGTGTCGAGAAGTCCGGAGCTGCAGAAGTTCTTCGAGTCTTCGGGCACACCGGCAATGCCGCTTGAGACAACGCTATCGGCCTTGGGGACTTTATTGCGCAAAGACGAGCCCGTTGTCGCCTTCGCAGCCATCGACTGGGATAAGTTCGGCTTGGTCAATGCCCATGTCTGCGCCCAGCCCAGAATTGTCGGTCATCGCAGCGGGACGGACAGCAGCAGCAGCGGCGATCGACGCGCCTATCAGGAGGTTATGGCCGCGCCCAAAGCGGCGCGTCCGGACATTCTGGTTCGCTATATGACCGAAGCAATCGGACGCGTTCTGAAAGTGGACCCCAAGCGCATAGAGGCCGATGTGCCGCTCCAAGACCTTGGCCTCGATTCCCTGACCGGCTTTCAGTTGAAGAACCGGACGGAGACCGAGTTTGGCGTGTCGCTCCAAGTTTCCGCCTTTCTTCAGAGCCCGACGGTTACGAAACTTGCCGACGCTGTCGCCAAGGCGTTGGACAGCGAGGGCTCGATCCAAGAGGCAGGCGGCAAAGAGACGGGAGGAGGCGCGCGGCTCTCGGTCCGACAAGAGGCCATCCTGGCCGAACTCGACCAGCAGGCCGATAAGGAGGCTTACCTGCGCAGCTTCGAGACCGCTTTGGCCCTAAAGGTGAAACCGCGCATGGATACGGACCTGCCTCGGGAGAGAGCTGAACGTATCCTAATGGACCACCCGGTTCTGCGGGCTTGTTTCCCGATGAAAGGTGGTCAGCGCCGGTTCGCCAGCAGTGAAGCGCCGGAGGTGGTGAGCAACAGGGACTGCCGCGACCTGAGCGAAGAAGCCTTCAGGGGGTTCTTGTTCGAACAGGCAAACCTGCCCTTCGATCTTGAGCGGGGTCCGCTCTTCCGAGCGCAGATCTTCCAGCGCTCGGATGATTGCGATGTTTTCTTGGCGCGCGCCCACAGTACTATCGTGGACGGCTTTTCATTCCTCATCGCTCTGGAGCTGATGGGGGCCGGATTCCTGGGTGGGCTTGGTGACTTCAGCCGCAACGTCCAGCACTCTCTCGGGTTTGCCGAGTTCGCGGAGTGGCAGTCGAGCTTCATGGCCAGCCCAAAGGGCCGCACACAGCTGCTCTATTGGAAGCGCAAGCTGGCCGAGCCGGCAGAGTTGCTGTCTCTGCCCTACGACTATGAGCGCAAGGCCCTTGTGCCGTTGGGCGCCGGCACGCGGGTCTTCTCGCTTGATCGCAAGATCTCGGATCGATTGCGCAAGATCGCCAGGGCAGAACGCCGGTCTCTCTTCTCGCTGCTGATGACGGTCTTCGCTTTGTCGCTTGGAGTCTACGCGAGCCGCCGGGAAGTCTTGATCAGCACCACGGTCAGCGGTCGCACGCGCAGCGAGTTCGAGGCGACGCTGGGACCGCTGTCCAACACCATCACACTCAGGGTCCCGCTGGATCCTGCCGCCAGTGGAAATGCCTCAATGGCCATCGTCGATGAAGACCTCAAGGAGGCACTCGCCAACCAGGACTACCCGGCGAGTGCGGTCAAGAAACAGCTGGGTCTCAGTGATTGGGAGACCGCGGCCCTGGACCAGGTTTCGTTCAGCATGTTCCTGCCGCAAGGCGTTGCGGAGAACGACACGGCGGCGCTCTTCGCAAACCTGCCTGGCGCCCGCTTCGATTTTGGTCGTTTCTCGGTCGAGTCTCTGGTCCTGCCGCCACGCGGCTGTCGGCGGGATCTCACGGGGTTGGTCTTGGAGCACGACGGGAAGATCGTGGTGCGCTTCGACTATGACGCAAGTCGTTTCAAGGCGGCCACGATCGATGCGCTGGGTCGCCGTTACAAGGCTATTGCCGCAGGCTTTGCGCAGGGTCCCGAAGCGACTGTCACATCGCTGGCCAAGGATGCGTTAGCGCCTGCGTGACACTATTTGCGAAAGGCACGCCCCAAGTTCTGTGCCGCCTCAAGATTGGCGCTGTCGGCGCCCTCTAGGTCAATCAGGCGGGTCGAGGTGACGTCGGCATTGGTGAAGTTTGCGTTCGCCACCGAAGCACCTGTCATGTCGGCTGCCCCCAGCGTGGCCATGGCGAGATCGGCGCCGTCGAACTTGGCCCCGCGCAGCGAGGCGAACTCCAGATCCGAGCGCATCATCTGTGCACCGGAAAAGTCGGCGCCGTCGGCCTTGGCGTTTTTCAGAACGCCGCGCATCAAGCCCATGGATTGGTTCTTCATGTCGGCCGAGAGGTCGGCCCCGGCGAAACTGGCGCCGGTGAGGTTGGCCTTGGTGAAGTCGGCCGCCGCGCGGGAGGAGGAGAGATCCGCCCCGCTGAGATCGGCCCAGCCGAACTGCGTCTGAAAGAGCTCCGCGCCGCGCAGCGAGGCGCCGGCGAGATTGGCCTTCAACAGCCAAGCCTGGCTCAGAACCGCCCCGTCGAATGAGCTGCCGGCCAGGTTGGCACCGTTCATCCGGGCCGAGCGCAGGTTTGCGCCGGAGAAATCCAAGCCCGACAGGTCCAGGCGGTTCAGCCTCTTCTTGCCGAGGTCTGCCGGCTGATTGGGTGTTGCGGCTGCCAGAAGCGCTGCGACATCCTCGCGGGTCATCTCGGCCTCGGTCATCATCGGGCTGTCGAGGTCGACACCGGCAAGGGCGTTCTGTGCTTCTGCGCCGCCGATCGGCAAGAGCAGCAGCAAGCTTGCGAGCAGAGCTCTGATCATGGCTTGTCCTCCTTCATGCCGAGGAGGCGGCACGCTAGCGCGGGCTGGCGCGATAGGTAAATCCTGCCTTGGTCTTAGCCGCGTCCTGGTTTGCCGCAGCAACCAGAGCCTCGTGCAAGGGCGATTTAGAGCAGACGGGATCGGTTGCCGCCGGATCGCCGGCAAAAGCCATGGCCTGGCAGCGGCAGCCGCCGAAGTCGATCTCGCGCCGCTCGCAGGAGCGGCAGGGCTCTTGCATCCACGCATAGCCGCGGAAGGCATTGAAGGCCCTGCTCTTCTCCCAGATCTCCTTCAGCGAGCGCTCCTGCACCCGCTCGAAGGAGAGCCCCTCGATGGTGTGGGCGGCATGGCAGGGCAGCACCTGGCCGTCCGGCGTCACGTTGAGCCCGACCGAGCCCCAGCCGCCCATGCAGGCCTTGGGGTAGCGTGCGTGGTGGTCGGCCGGCACGTAGTCGATCACCAAGACCCCGCGCAAGCGCTCGCGCGCCTCTTCGACCAGCGCGCTGGCCTCGAGCGCCTGCTCGCGCGTCGGCATGAGGGCGGCGCGATTTTCCGTGGCCCAGCCGTGGAATTGGACCGTGGCGACCTCCAGGCGTCGCGCGCCCAGCTTGACCGCCAGCTCGAAGGTCTCCGGCAGCATGTGGAGGTTGCGCTTGTGGACAACGGCATTGAGGGTCAGGGGAAAGCCGATCTTGCCGATCCAGCCGGCCACCTTCATCTTGCGCTCGAAGCCGCCGCGGTAGCCGCCGACCTCGTCGGCCAGCGCTGCCTCGACCCCTTGCAGCGACAGCTGGACGTGATCCAGCCCGCGTTCGTCCAGCTCGGCCAGGCGCTTCTCGGTCAAGCCGATGCCCGAGGTAATGAGATTGGTGTAGAGCCCGGCCTCGCGCGCCGCCGTCACCAGCTCTTCGAGATCGCGGCGCGACGCCGGCTCACCACCCGAGAGATGCAACTGCAGGACGCCAAGGTCGGCGGCCTGGTTGAAGACGTCGCTCCACTGTTCGCTGTCCATCTCTCCCGTGCGCTTCACCAGCTCCAAGGGATTGGAGCAGTAGGGACAGGAGAGCGGGCAGCGATGGGTAAGCTCGGCCAGCATGGCCATGGGCGCCGGCGGCGCGGCTGGCGTTTGGCTCATGACCGGGTCTCCACCATGCGTCGATCCATCAGCGCGCCCAGGAAGCCGCGGGTATCCTTGGCGATCTGCTCTTCCGGCGCCTGATACTTCCGGGCCAGCTCGATCACAATCTCCGCCAGGCTGCGCTCGCCGTCGAGCTCGCTCAAGATGGCGTGGCCCACCTGGTCGAGCTTGATCGCTCTCTCCGGCGCCAGAAGCACCCAGTTGCCGCGCACGCGGTCATAGTGGAGCCGAACACCGCGTGGCAGCGAGGGACGCGCGGCGTCGTTCAAGCCTGGCGGTCCGTCGCTCACGCCGCGCTGCTCCTGGCCAGGCCTTCGCCAGGCTGCCAGGCGCCCGGCGGAATGCGCGCGGGTATCACATAGGCGCCGTCCAGAGCGTCGAGCTGTGCCCAGAGGACTTCGGTCTTGAAGATGAGCGCGGCGGCGGCGGCGTCCTGCTTCTCGCCCGTGTCGGCATGGTCCAGAACCCAGCTCAGGCCGAAGGCGACATCCTTAGGCGCTTCGCGCAAGCGGTTCTTGAAGTAGGCCATGCTTGCCTCATTGGCGAAGGCGTAGTTGGCGAGGAGGCCTTCGATGCGCTCTGCATGTATCTTTGGCGCAAAGAGCTCGGTGAGCGAAGAGGCGACGGCCTCCAGGAGAGAACGCTCGCGCACGAAACGCACATAGGCTTCGACGGCGAAGCGGGTCGCCGGCAGCACGCCCGCGGTGGAGGCGACGTAGTCGCGGTCCAGGCCGACGGCCGTCGCCAGGCGCAGCCAGCGCTCGATCCCGCCCTCCTTCTCGGGCCCGCCGTCATGATCCTCGATGCGCGAGCGCCAGGCGCGCCGTAGCGCCGGGTCCTCGCAGCGAGACAGAAAGGCGGCATCCTTCATCGGGATGCGGGACTGATAGTAGTAGCGATTGATGACCCAGGCGCGGACCTGGTCGGGCGTGCAGCCGCCCGAGTGCAGGCGGTGATGAAAGGGATGCTTGTCGTGATAGCGCTCTTCGCCGATGCGGCGCAGGCGGGCTTCGAACGCAGAGCGGCTGGCGGCTTGGTCGGTCATGCAGTGAACTCCATCCCGTCTCTGCCGATGGTCCAACCGGCCGCTTCCGCGTCGGCCCGCTGCGGCGAATCCGGCAGCAGCACCGGGTTGGTGTTGTTCATGTGGACGAAGACCTTGCGCGAAACGCCCAAAGGTTCGAAGGCGGCAATCGATCCGGCCTCGCCGGCCATCGACATATGGCCCATGCGCGCGCCGGTCTTGCTGCCAACGCCCTTGCGGCGCATCTCGTCGTCGACCCAGACGGTGCCGTCGAAGAACAGCAGTTCGGCGTCCTTCAGCCGGCTGGCCAGCGCCTCCGTCATCTTGGCGCAGCCGGGAATGTAGAAGGCTTCGGCTCCGGCCGCCATTAGCGAGACCCCGACGGTTTGCTCTCCCTCGAGGTCGGTCACCACCTCTTCGCCTTCCAGGTAGAGCGGGATCTTGCCGGGAACGGCGAAGAGCCTTGCGGTCACCGTCGGGGTTAGCGCAAAGGGCTCCTCCAAGGCGATCGCCTGGCGGGTGACGAGCGTCGGGTCCAGCGCTGCGAAAATGGGATTGGCTTCCAGCACCGTCATGATCTCGCGCGTGGCGAAGAGCGTGAAGGGTTGCTTCTCACGCAAGGTCAAGAGGCCGGCGACGTGGTCGATGTCACCGTTGGTTACCAACACGCTGGCAATGGGCGAGGCTCTGGGTCCAGTGGGGTGCAGCTGCGGCGAGGCGGCCAGCTGCATGCGAATATCAGGCGAGGCATTCAGGATGGCCCAAGCTTCGCCATCGCCCGAAACGGCAAGGGATGATTGCGTAAGGCTTGGGACGTCACCGCGTCGCGCGGCTTCGCAGATCTCGCAGCCGCAGTTCCACTGCGGCAAGCCGCCGCCGGCGGCGGCGCCTAGGATGAGAGCGCGGAGGCGACCTCCGCCGATCCGCGCTGTCATGCCTTAATTCAACTCACTCGGCAGCGAAATACATGTTGATTTCCATACCGCAGGTGATCTCGTCGAGCTTCGGGGTGCTCCAGGCCATGGTGGTCTCCTCTCGATGCCTGTTGCGCGCCAAGCCGCACGCAAAGTTACATATTCATAATCATTGCCCGCCGGTCAAAGGGTTTTTCCTAATAAAACCTTAAGAAGCCACTAGAGTGCAGAGCGTTTCGCGTATCACAGCACTGTGATAGAAGGATGCATGCGAGAGCTGGGATACCCCTGGTCTTACCAGATGTTGCAGGCGACTCGTCTTGGCCGCAGGGTCCAGTGGCTCTGGCGGGTTTTTGGCCTGATTGCCGGCCTCAGCCTTTTGGCCTCGGCGGCTGTGGCGCGCCCGACGCCGGTCTCCGGCGCGCTCGGCCTGCAGCCCTTCCGAGGCTATCGCGATGCCTGCGGCATGCCGATCTTCTTCGCCGTGACGCCGCAGATGTCCCTGGCGCTCAGGGATCAAAACGGTCGGCCGATCATCGTTCTGGACCCGAGGCTGGCGGCAGAGGAAGAAGCGCCGAGGCTGGTGTTTCTGGTGGCCCACGAGTGCGCCCATCACGTCCTGCTGCACACCACGGTCAGCGGCCTCTTGGGACGGCGCGCCTCGACCAAGGTCGTATTGGATCAGGAGCTCAGCGCCGATTGCTGGGCGGCCGAGCTGCTGGGCCTGAATGGCCATGACGAGGCCTGGCGGGTCATGAGCCAGCGCTTCACCCGCAGCGGGCTCTATTCACCGGGGCGGGGCTATCCCTCCGGTGTGCAGCGCTCCTCCATCATCCGTCTGTGCGGAGAGGCCGGCCGCCGCCGTCGGCGGCAGGAGAGCCTGATCCCCTTCGACTAAAGTCCAATCCGGTCAAGCGTTTCGTGGCTTTATAGTTTCGCTTCACGCGGCACGGGCCGGTGCAGACGGAGATCGAAGGAGGCGAGACGAACATGGCTCAGGTAACCCGCTCCCTGCACCTCAAAGCTTCCTCGGAGGAGGTGTGGCAGCTCGTCGGCAGTTTCCAAGCCTTGGTTGACTGGCACCCGGCGGTGGAGAACTCCTCCTTGGAAATCATCGATGGGATCGAGCATCGCCGACTGGCGCTTGCCGGCGGTGGCGAGATCCTGGAGCGATCGCTGGGCTTCGATGCGGCCTCTTATGGCTACAGCATCGTGACCGGACCACTGCCGGTCAGCGACTACCGCGCGATCCTCTCCGTCACTCCGGCCGGAGAGGGGACGGTGGTGACCTGGTGCTCCACCTTTACGCCCGCCGGCCCGGACGCCGAGGCTGCGATCAGCGGCGTCTACGAAGCCGGCTTGGCGGCGCTGGCCGAGCGCTTCGAGGGCTAGCCTTCAACGAAAACGATTCCCGCCTAGACGCTAACCTGCGTCAAGTGACCCATACGACATGAGGAGACGACCGGATGATCAAGGCTGCTTGCTTGGCCTCAACCCTTATCTTCACGCTGGCGACGGCCGCCTGGGCCGAGGGCGACCCCGACGCCGGCGCCAAGGTCTTCCGCAAGTGCAAGGCCTGCCACAAGGTGGGAGCAGATGCAGCGAACGGGGTCGGGCCGCAGTTGAACGGCGTTGTCGACCGGGCCGCCGGATCCGTCGACGGCTTCACCTACTCCGACGCACTGTCGACGGCTGCCGGCGACGGGCTGGTATGGACGGCGGAGGAGCTGGATGCCTTTATCACCAAGCCCAAGACTTTCATGCCAGGCACCAAGATGGCCTTCCCGGGCATTAGCAACGAAGATCAGCGCGCCGACGTTATCTCCTATCTCGGCACCTTCGAGTAGCTCCGCCGTGTCGGCTGCGGCCCTGTTTCTGTCCGCAAATGAGACGCTTATGGCTAGTACCTCGCCCCGACACGGCGCGCCATGTCGGCGCAGGCGTGCTTGGCGGCCAGCAACTGCGCCTGGACGCGATGCCGGCCGATGGTCCCACCGCTCTCGGGTATTATACTTTAGGCTTGGACCGGCATGGTTGCGGTTGACGCTTGGACCCGACCCGGCTTCAGTTGAGGCGGTCATAAGAAGCAGCTGTGTAGACTATAAGAAAGGAGGCGGCTGAGCGGATCCATCCGACCACTTTGGAGACGCATGACAGAATTCGGCCGGGACGGCCACGTTGTCTTGCACTCTGACTACTTTTCGTGAGGCAAAGGGAGGAGCAACATGAGATACGTGCTTACCGGCGCGGCTGCCTTGGTGCTTACATGGAGCACGCTGGCGTCAGCGAACGACAGTGTTCTGAGCTTGACCAAGAATCCCAACGACTGGGTGCTTCAGACGGGCGACTACGCAAACACGCGCTATTCCAATCTCTCGCAGATCAACAAGGGCAACGTGAAGGACCTGCAGGTTGCTTGGACCTTCTCGACCGGTGTTCTGCGCGGGCACGAGGGCTCGCCGCTGGTCGTGGGCGACACGATGTACGTCCACACGCCCTTCCCGAACATCGTCTATGCCTTGGACCTGAACACCGAGGGCACGATCAAGTGGAAGTACGAGCCGAAGCAGAATCCGGACGTCATTCCCGTGATGTGCTGCGACACGGTCAACCGCGGCTTGGCCTATGCCAACGGCATGGTCTTCCTGCATCAGGCGGACACCACCTTGGTGGCCCTGGATGCCAACACTGGCGAAGTCAAGTGGACCGCGGTCAATGGCGATCCCTCTAAGGGCGAGACCAACACGGCGACCGTCCTGCCGGTGAAGGACAAGATCATCGTCGGCATCTCCGGCGGCGAGTTCGGTGTGCGCGGCTCGGTCACCGCCTACAACATGAACACCGGCGAACAGGTGTGGCGCGCCTATTCCATGGGGCCTGATTCCGATATCCTGGTGGATCCGGAGAAGACCATCCATCTGGGCAAGCCGGTCGGCAAGGATTCCGGGACCAACACCTGGGAAGGCGACCAGTGGAAGATCGGCGGCGGCACCACTTGGGGCTGGTACTCCTATGACCCGGACGCCGATCTCTTCTACTACGGCACCGGCAACCCCTCGACCTGGAACCCGGCGCAGCGCCCCGGTGACAATCGCTGGTCGATGACCATCATGGCCCGCAATCCCGATACCGGCGAGGCCGCTTGGTTCTACCAGATGACGCCGCACGACGAGTGGGACTACGACGGCATCAACGAGATGATCCTGGTCGATCAGGAGATCGACGGAGAGATGCGTAAGATGCTGGTCCACTTCGACCGCAACGGCTTCGGCTATACCCTCGACCGCATCACCGGCGAGCTCTTGGTGGCCGAGAAGTTCGATCCGGTGGTGAACTGGGCGACCCATGTCGACATGGACCCCGGCTCGGATCAGTACGGACGCCCGCAGGTGGTGTCGCAGTACTCCACCGCGCAGAACGGCGAGGACGTCAACACCACGGGCATCTGCCCGGCGGCTCTCGGAACCAAGGACCAGCAGCCAGCGGCCTTCTCGCCGCACACCGGCCTCTTCTATGTGCCGACCAACCATGTCTGCATGGACTACGAGCCCTTCCGGGTGAGCTACACCGCCGGTCAGCCCTATGTGGGTGCTACCCTCTCGATGTATCCGCCTGAGGGCAGCCACGGCGGCATGGGCAACTTCATCGCCTGGGATGCCACCAAGGGCAAGATCGTCTGGTCGCTGCCCGAGAAGTTCTCGGTCTGGTCGGGCGCCTTGGCGACGGCAGGCGATGTCGTCTTCTACGGCACCCTCGAGGGCTTCCTGAAGGCGGTCGATGCCAAGACCGGCGAAGAGCTCTATCGCTTCAAGACCCCGTCCGGCATCATCGGCAACGTCATGACCTATGGCCATGCCGGCAAGCAGTACGTCGCCATCCTGTCTGGGATCGGTGGCTGGGCCGGCATCGGTCTGGCGGCTGGCCTGACCAACCCGAACGACGGCCTTGGGGCAGTGGGCGGCTATGCCGGCCTCAAGAACTACACCGCCTTGGGTGGTCAGCTGACCGTGTTCAAGCTGCCCAACTAGGCGGCAGCGACTGACGACAAGCGGTCGTAACAGGGTTCGGTGCAGGCAGGCTCATCTACGCAGGCCTGCACCGAACCCCCTTTTTTTCCGGAGGACGCAAGGCAATGAGACTGCCTGTGGGCATGACGAGACTGGCGCTTGCCATCGGCTGCGCGGCGGCGATGCAGTTGGGCGGATCGGCCTGGGCCGACAACGTAACCGCCTCCTACCAAGAGGGCGGCAAGTACTTTACCGAGGACGACATCCCCACCTTCAACGTCGCCGAGGACGGCACGGTCGACTGGTTCACCTACTCCGGTTTCCGCCGCTACCATTCGGAATGCCACGTCTGCCATGGGCCGGACGGCGAGGGCTCGACCTATGCGCCTGGGCTCAAGGCATCGGCCATCGATATGGACTACTATGACTTCGTCGACGTCGTCGTGAACGGCCGCGAGAAGGTCAGTGCGGCCGAGCAGTCGGTCATGCCTGGATTCGGCGTCAATCCCAATGTCATGTGCTACATGGACGATATCTACATCTACCTCAAAGCGCGTGGTGCCGATGCCATCCCGCGTGGACGTCCGCAAAAGAAGGAACCCAAGCTCGATGTTGTTCGTGAGCTTGAGCATGCCTGCATGGAGAACTAGCTGGATTGCGCTCTGTCTGGCGGCCTCGCTCATTGCGTCGCTTTGGGCGGCGCCGGCCTGGGCGCAAACCTCCGACTTGGTGTCCACCACGGCCTTTCGGGTCTGCGCCGACCCCGCGAACATGCCCTTCTCGAACAAGGAGGGGGAGGGGTTCGAGAACAAGATTGCCGAGCTTCTGGCGGAGGAACTGGGCCTGCCGGTCACCTACGAATGGTTTCCCATGGCCACCGGTTTCGTGCGCAAGACGCTGCGCGACAACAAGTGCGACGTCATCATCGGCTTCGCCCAAGGGCATGAAATGGTTCTCAACACCAACCACTACTATACCTCCGCCTACAGCCTGGTGACCCCCGAGGACAGCGACTTGGCGGGGGTCGACAGCCTGTCCGATCCCAGGCTCAAGGGGCGCAAGCTGGGAATAATCGCCGGCAGCCCGCCGGCATCGCACCTGGCGAGGAATGGCCTTATCGCCAAGGCGCGGCCTTATCACTTGGTGGTCGACAGCCGCTATGACTCGCCGAACCAGCAGATGGTTGCCGACCTCAGGTCGGGCAAGATCGATGGCGCGCTGATGTGGGGTCCGATCGCCGGCTACTTCGCCGCCGAGGGCGGGCCGGATCTCAAGGTAACGCCACTTCTGAAGGAGACGCAGGCCCCGCGCATGGCCTTTCGCATCACCATGGGGGTGCGCCAAGGAGAGCTGGTCTGGAAGCGCAAGCTGAATTCCCTCATACGGCGTAAGCAGGCGGAGATCGACGAGATTCTGGCATCCTACGGCGTGCCGCTGCTGGATCAATCCGGGCAGCAGTTGAAAGAGCCTGCCAGCCAATGAGGTGGGGCTGGCCGGGGCTTGTCGGTGTATTGAGCCTGGCTTTGCTTCTCTCCGGCCCGGCAATGGCTGTCGAGGAGCCGGCGGGCTATCGCATGGGGGCCTACCGAAGCCCGGTCCCGGCGAGCTTGAGCGGCGCGACGGTGGTCGACACGCAGACTGCCGCAGGGCTCAGAGAGCAGGGCGGCGTCAGCTTCATCGACGTGCTGCCGCGCCCGCCGAAGCCCGAGAACCTGCCGGAAGGCACGGTCTGGCGGGACAAGCCGCGCAACTCGATCGCCGGTGCGGTCTGGCTGCCCAACGTCGGCTTCGGCCAGCTTCCGGCGGAGGGTGAACACTATTTCCGGCAAGGGCTCAGCGAGGTCACGGCTGGAGATCTCGATCACCCGCTGATCTTCTTCTGCCTTGCCGATTGCTGGATGTCGTGGAATGCGGCCAAACGGGCGCTCGGCTATGGCTATCGCAAGGTCTATTGGTTTCCGGAAGGCACTGACGGTTGGGCGGAAGCGGAGCGGCCGATGGAGGTCATCGAGCCGTTAGAAGTAGATTCGGGCGCGGACTGATTGGCGGATGGGCTGAGGAACAGAGGCGGCCCGCTGGTCTTAAAGGCGTGGAGCGTGAGCTTGTTTCGGTCCCAACCGACGTCTTCCTTCGGCTTGACCGGAGGATCTCTCGCCGTTCTTCCGAGAGGTGGTGAGTGATCCTCCGGTCGAAGCCGGAGGATGACGTGAATTAGGATAAAGGAACGGAGTAAGAAGTTGAGACGTTGAGGACTTGACGCTTCCGCTATCTTGCCGGCTAGCGGCTGAATCCAGGCACCAGCATGCTCGCCGTAGGGTGTCGTCCTCTTGGCCGTTAAAGCTATTCCTCGAAGATGTTGTTGCGCAGGATGTAGCGCATGCCGCGCAGCCAGGACTTGTCGTTGTTGCCGCGAATGTCGACCGACAGACCCCTGACCATGGCGCCGCTCTCGCTGTCGCGCACCACCAGGTTCATCGAAAGGATGAGGTTGGAGACCTTTTGCACCTCGCCCACAACGGCATAGCGCGCACCCAGCTCTTGCGCCATCCGGACCTCGCAGCCATTGCAGTCGGCCGGGTTGACGGTCCGATCCAGGATGGCGGCGACCGGTGCGAGATCGAGCAGGATGAATCCCCGTTCCTCGAAGGCTTCGCCAACATAGGCCTCCAGGAGTGCCAGGCGGTCGGCCTCGTCCTCGCGTGCCCCGAAGTAGGCGCCCTCGGTGCTGGTGTCGATGAAGGTCAGCCCGAAAAAGGCGACAGGAGACTCCGGCTCCAGCGGCGCGGCATGACTTGCCTTGGCCGGGGCCAAAATGGCCAAGACGACCATCGGCAGAACAAGATACCTCATCAGACAGCTCTACAGGCCCGCGCCACACTGTACAATCCTCCCTTAGTCTTGTATCGCGATTGTTTGATAATTGCGCTTATTAATTTCTTATTTTTAAAGTAGTGAGTAGTTCTTGACTATAGATTCTCAAGTGTGAGACCAATATCCTCTAAGAATGAAAACGAAACTTCGATGGCAGGGAAAGGGAAAGCCATGAGAAGCTGCTTGGCAGCGATGCTCTTTGTCCTCTTTGCGCTGCCATCGAGTCCTGCCTGGCCGCAAGACACACAAGCCGTGCAGGCCGCTATCATAAGAGTTGATGAGGATCGTGCGCCACCCCTGTCCCGATTGGACCTAGCGGCGGAGGATCTGGGATTCGCCGGCGCGCGGCTTGCCAATGAAGACAACCAGACCACCGGGCGCTTCATGAAGCAGGACTTCAGTGTGGTCGAAGTTTCCGCGAGCCCGGAGACGGCGACGGCGGCATTGGAATCCCTCTTGGCGCAAGAGATTGGCTACATCGTGGTCATGGCCGATGCGGCCACGGCCTTGGCTCTGGCCGACGCAGCGGGCGACCGTGCGCTGATCGTCAATGCGGCCAGTAGGGACGACGAGTTGCGCAACGAAGATTGCCGGGCAAACCTTTTGCACGTAGCACCCAGCCGGGCCATGCTGGCCGATGCCTTGGCGCAGTTCCTGGTTTGGAAGAAGTGGAACGAGTGGTATTTGATCGAGGGCTCGCATCCGGCCGACAAGGCTCTGGCCGAGGCTTACCGCCGTGCCGCAAAGCGCTTCGGCGCCGAGATCGTCGAGGAGCGCGTCTTCGAAGACACCGGCGGGGCACGCCGCACCGACACCGGCCACGTGCAGGTGCAGCGCCAAGTCCCTGTCTTCACCCAGCGCGCCGAGGACCACGATGTCGTCGTGGTGGCCGACGAGAGCGATGTCTTCGGCGCCTACTTGCCCTATCAGACCTGGGATCCGCGACCGGTCGCCGGCTCGGCCGGCTTGAGGCCACTCACCTGGCATCCGGCCTTGGAGGCTTGGGGGGCAACACAGTTCCAGCGCCGCTTCGAGCGCCAGGCCGGACGCCGCATGGAACCCGAGGACTATCAGGCCTGGCTGGCGCTTCGGGTGCTGGGAGAGGCCGCCACGCGAACCCGCTCGGTCGATCACGCCGTGCTGCGGGACTTCATCTTGAGCCCGGACTTCGAGCTGGCGGCCTTCAAGGGGCAGAAGGTGACCTTCCGGCCCTGGAACGGTCAGATGCGCCAGCCGATCCTGCTGGCCGGCGGCCGCGTGATCGTCTCGGTCTCGCCGCAGGAGGAATTCCTGCATCAGGTCACCCGGCTGGACACCTTGGGGTACGACCAGCCGGAATCGGCCTGCTCACTGGAATAGCGAGGAAAAGAGCTGTCGATGGGACGTCTTAGAATTCTTGGCTTGACCGGCCTGGTTGCCTTGCTTGTGCTGTTGGCCGGCCCGGCATCGGCCTACACCATCTATGTCACCAACGAGAAGGACAACAGCGTCACCGTCCTGGACAGCGAGACCCTGGAGGTCACCGCGACCATCGATGCCGGCCAGCGCCCGCGCGGGATTGCCATCAGCCCCGACGGCAAGGAGCTCTATGTCTGCGCGTCCGACGACGACACGGTCAGGGTCTTCGACACCGCGACCTTGCAGCAGACCCACACCCTGCCGTCGGGTCCGGATCCGGAGCTCTTCGTGCTTCACCCCAGCGGCAACCCACTCTACATCGCCAATGAAGACGACAATCTGGTGACCGTCGTCGATGTCGAGACGCACGGCGTGCTGGCGGAAATCCCGGTCGGTGTCGAGCCGGAAGGCATGGGGGTCAGCCCCGACGGCAAGATCGTGGTCAATACCTCTGAGACCACGAACATGGCCCACTTCATCGACACCGACAGCTACGAGATCGTTGCCAACGTGCTGGTCGATCAGCGGCCGCGCTTTGCCCAGTACACCGCCGACGGCTCCAAGCTCTACGTCAGCTCCGAGATCGGCGGCACGGTCAGTGTCATCGACCCCAGCGTGCCGGAGATCATCAAGAAGATCTCCTTCGAGGTGCCGGGCATCGTGCCGGAAGCTCTGCAGCCGGTCGGCGTGCGCGTCACCTCCGACGGTTCCAAGGTCTTCGTCGCCTTGGGCCCGGCCAACCGCGTCGCGGTCATCGACGGCGAGAGCGACGAGGTAATCGACTACCTGCTGGTCGGCCAAAGGGTTTGGCAATTGGCCTTCACCCCGGACGAGAAGTACCTCTTCACCACGAACGGCAATTCCAACGACGTCTCGGTCATCGATGTGGAAGAGCTCGAGGTCATCAAGTCGATCCAGGTGGGTCGGCAACCCTGGGGTGTCGTTTCGTCGCCTGACTGAGGCGCAAGGCTAGCAAGGGAGGAGCGCAAATGCTTTTGGTTCGGACAATGATCGCCGTGGCTTTCTTGGTGATGGCTATTCTACCCGGCACATCGATGGCCGATCATCTTGGCTTTTCGGGGTTGCTGCATGACAGGAAGACCTTGCCTCCGATCACCTTGGCCTCTGGCAAGCCCTTGGCCGAGGCGCCCTATGAGCTCAGCGCCGGCCATTACTACAAGATCGACATCGTCGCAGACGGCTCGGCCGAGTTGGCCATCGCCGGCGCCGACTTTTTCCGCAACGTTTGGGTCAACGAGGTGGTGATCAACGATATCGAAGTGCGCCCCTTGGGCATCGACTCTCTCGAGTTCGACGACGAGGGAACGGCCACCATCTCCTTCGTGACCATCCGGCCCGGAATATTCATTCTGAAGATCCCCGGATCGAAGGGTGAGACACAGCGCGCGGTGTTCAATGTGAAGTGACGCCCTTGCGTTTCCCTGGCGAGCAAGTCCTGCTATTGCACGACGCGGCCCTTGGCTCGAACGTGACAACGCAGGAGGCGGCTGGGTGACCCTAGAGGCGCGATTGGGCTGGCGCGGTCGCGCGATTGCCATGCGCGGCGTCGTCTGGCGCGAGGCCTTGCGCTTTGCCAAGCAGCGCGAGCGCTTTCTATCGGCCTTGGTCCGGCCGCTGGTGTGGCTCTTCATCTTCGCGGCCGGCTTTCGCTCCATTTTGGGACTGTCGATCACCCCGCCCTACGAGACCTACATCCTCTACGAGGTCTATATCGCCCCCGGCCTCTGCGCGATGATCCAGCTCTTCAACGGCATGCAGTCCTCGCTGTCGATGGTCTATGACCGCGAGACCGGGGCCATGCGCAGCCTCCTGGTCAGTCCTTTCCCGCGCTGGTATCTCCTTGTCTGCAAGCTCATGGCCGGCGTCGCGGTCTCCGTCGTGCAGGTCTACGCCTTCCTGCTCATCGCCTGGTTCTGGGGCGTGGAGCCGCCGGCCTACGGCTATGTCACCGTGCTGCCGGCCCTCATTCTCTCGGGCATGATGCTGGGCGCTATCGGCCTCTTCCTCTCCTCGACGATCCGTCAGCTGGAGAACTTCGCCGGCATCATGAACTTCGTGATCTTCCCGATGTTCTTCGCCTCTTCCGCGCTCTATCCCCTTTGGCGGATGCAGGAATCAAGCGTCATTCTCTACGACATCTGCTCGCTCAACCCCTTCACCTATGCCGTCGAGCTGATCCGTTTCGCGCTTTACGGACAGGTCAATTGGCTGGCGCTCGGCGTGGTGATCGGCGCGACCCTTCTGTTCCTCGGGGCGGCAATCTTCGCCTACGACCCCTCCAAGGGCCTGCTCGCCCGCCGCGGCCGGCCGGCGGGCTAGGGGAGGGGCTATGCCGAGAACCAGCCTCCTCTTAACCCTCCTGCTGCTGCTTCCGGTCCTGGCGAGTGCCAAGGCGGAGGAGGTCTTGCGGATTGCCGTCCTGAAGTCCGGCACGGTGGCTTGGGAGCTGGACACCATTCGCTACCACGGGCTCGACCGGCAGGCCGGCTTCGTCTTGGAGCTGCAGGAGATGGCGGGCGGTGCCGCCGCCAAGATCGCGTTTCAGGGCGGCCAGGCCGACGCGATCGTCGCCGATCTGCTGTGGGCGGCGCGGCAGCGAGCGGCCGGGCGAGACTATGTCTTCATCCCCTTTTCCAAGGCGGTCGGCGCTCTGGTGGTGCCGCAAGAGTCGGCTGCACGCAGTCTGCGCGATATTGGCGGCGGCACCGTCGGCATCGCCGGCGGGCCGATCGACAAGAGCTGGCTGATCCTGCAGGCCTATGCGCACCGCGCGCTCGGGTTCGATTTGGCGGAAGCGACGGAGCAGGTCTATGGCGCGCCGCCGCTGATCTACAAGAAGGCGCAGCAGAGAGAGCTCGCAGCCTCTATCAACTACTGGCACTTCACCGCCCGCCTGGAGGCGCAAGGCTTCCGGCCCCTGATCACGGTAGAGGCCGCTGCGGCGGCTCTAGACCTCGATCCGGACGTGCCGCTGCTCGGCTATGTTGTCCGCGGCACGCTTGTGCGCGAGCAGCCGCAACTCGTCGCCGGCTTGGCCGAGGCCTCTCGCGCGGCCAAGCGACGCCTCATGGAAGATGCCGCTGCCTGGGACCGCCTGAGGCCGGCGATGCGCGCCGAGAGCGATGCGGAGTTCGCCACCTTGCGCGCAGGGTTCCTGGCCGGCGTGCCGGCGGCCGGACCGGTCGACCCAGAGGCCGCCGATCGCTTCCTCGAGGTGATGGGGGAGCTGGGCGGGGAGGCATTGCTAGGTCAGGCCAAAGGGTTGCCGAACGGTCTCTTCTATGCCCCGGCGGATTGACGGAGCGCGGTGGCGCGCGTCGCTTCTCTCGTTGCTGCTGCTGCTTGTGGTCTGGGAGGTGGCGGCCCTGCTGACGGCCGACCCGACCTTGGTGCCGACGCCGCAAGGGGTGGCTGCCATCATCTGGCTGGAGGCTGAAAGGGGCGTCCTCTTCGTGCATTTGGGCGCCACGCTGCTGCGCGTCCTGGCGGCCTTTCTGGTGGCCATGGGCATCGGCTGCACCATCGGCCTTTGGCTGGGCCGCAGTCCCGGTGCCAACCGCTGGGGCGATCCTTGGCTGGTGACCTTTCTCAATCTGCCGGCTTTGGTCACCATCGTCTTGAGCTATCTCTGGATTGGCCTGACGGAGGTGGCGGCCGTGACCGCCGTGGCCGTCAACAAGATCCCGCTGGTGGCGGTGATGCTGCGCGAAGGGGCCAGGGCCTTCGATCCCAATCTTGACGACATGTCCCGGGTCTTCCGCATGACGCCTTGGGCGCGCTTGCGGCATGTCTGGGCCCCGCAGCTGGCGCCGCACTTCGCCGCGGCCGGGCGGGCAGGCGTCTCCTTGATCTGGAAGATCGTGCTGGTGGTGGAGTTTCTCGGTCGCTCGAACGGCGTCGGCTTTCAGATTCACCTCTATTTCCAGCAGTTCCAAGTGGGCTATGTCCTGGCCTATTCGGTCAGCTTCATCGCCGTGATGCTGGCGGTCGAGGTCTTCCTGCTGCAGCCCTGGGAGCGCCATGCCGGGCGCTGGCGTCGCCATGCGGGTTGATATCCGCCACAAGAGCTTCGGCACGACGCCCGTGCTGGGCCCTGTCGCCTTCACGGTCGCGCCTGGCGAGATCCTGGCGGTGACCGGCCCGTCCGGCATCGGCAAGACCACCTTGCTGCGGATCGTCGCCGGATTGGATAGGGAATTCGAGGGCGAGGTCGCCGAGGTGGGCCGGGTCGGAATGGTGTTCCAGGAGCCGACCCTGCTGCCGTGGCGCACGGCGCTGGGCAATCTTACGCTGGTCACGGGCTGCGGTCGTGACGAGGCCGCAAGCGCCTTGGAGGAGGTTGGCCTGGGGGCCTACTTCGATGCCTTTCCCAACACCCTCTCGCTTGGCCAGCAGCGGCGGCTTGCCTTGGCCAGGGCCATGGTGGTCGCCCCGGCGACCCTGCTGCTGGACGAAGCCTTCGTGTCGCTCGACGACGAGACCGCCAGACGCATGCGCCGCCTCGCTCAACGCTTGCTCGAGCGGCGCTCGCCGGCAAGCCTGCTGGTCACGCATGACCTTGGCGAGATGGCCATGCTGGCCGATCGCGTCCTCTATTTGGACGGCAAGCCCGCAAGCATCCTTGGGGAAACCAGGATCTCGGGCACGGATTCGGGGCGCGATGAACCGGCCCTAAGCGCCAGCTTGCGTTCGTGGCTCGCCTCGCTGCGGCCCGCGGCCACATCAAGCTAGGTAGGGCAGCCTCGCCCCGCGGCGGCCTGCCCTATTGCGCTTGATTGCGGCGGTCGGATCAGCTGGCGAGCGCGCCGCTGGCTTTGGCGACATGCGTGGCGATGGCATCCATCAAGGGCGGAGACAGGCAGTCGTAGCTCTCGAGGCCTAGCTCGTTCAACCTGGCTCTGATCCCACCCATTTGCGAAGGATCGACGCCTGATTCGATGATCGAGGAGACGAAGGCAGCGAACTCAGGCGCTGACCAGCCCGCCTGGTCCGACAACTCCGTGTGGATGAAGTCGAGGCCATGGAAGGGATGGCTGCTGTTTTCGATGCGCCCGTACATATGCACCCCGCAATCGCGGCAGGCATAGCGCTGGATCGCGGCGTTGGCATCCACGATGGCAAGCTTGTGTCCGTTCGCCGTCACGCTGACCTGCTCGCGCGGCACGACGGCAATCTGGGAGAAGGTGGCGCCCTCCGGCTTCCAGCATTTGGTGCAGCCACAGACGTGGTTGTGCGCGCACTGGCCGCCGACGGAGACCTCGACCGGGTCGCTGGCACAGTTGCAGTGAAGCGTTCCCCCGGCAAAGCTGTCGGAGCCGGCCTTGATGCCGCCGTCCACCGAGGGGTGGATCGAGACAGTCTCACTCATGAGTGTTCTCCCTTATTGTTTGTTTCTCAAGGCTTGTTGGTCTTTCAGGGGGCCCGGGCGCAACCGGGCCTGCCCAGCCAGCAGTCTCCACCCTGGGCGCTAGAAGCTCAACGGCACCTTCGGACAGGGGCCGCTACGACTTTAGTCCTAGATGGCGAAGTGGGCGCTTTTGAGCTATGCTCCACTATCAAGGGAAGATGATCGCAGGCTTTTGGGGCGAGTCGGCGACAGAACAAACAAGGACGTTTGGCTCTAAAATGCCCGCACTCAGAGACGAAAAAGAAAGCAGGGTGCATCGTGTGATACGCTCGCTTCTGGTTATCGACGACCATCCCCTGTTCTGTGACGCACTGGCCATGACCTTGCAGGCGACCCTTGCATTGCAGACGATCCGCCGCGTGCACAGCCTGGAACAGGGCCTGGCGCAGATGAGCAATGGCTTCGAGCCGGATGTCATCGTGCTTGATCTCAACCTGCCCGATGCGTCCGGCGTGGACGGACTGATCAGAGTACGCAACGCCAGCCCTTCGACGCCGATCGTGGTGGTCTCCGCTCACAGCAGCCACAAGGTGATCGAAGGCGTCATGTCGGCCGGTGCCGCAGGCTTCATCCCCAAGGATGCGGCACGCGAGACCATCGTCATGGCCATGCGCAAGATCTGGGCCGGCGAGATCTTTACGCCGGACAGCTACGCACCGCCGCGCCGCGAAGAGGCGTCCCCCGCCTCGCTCGACGCCATCATCGGCAGGCTCTCCAGCCTTACGCCGCAACAGCATCGCATCCTGGAACTCATCTGCGCGGGCAAGCTGAACAAGCAAATCGCCTATGAGCTTTCAATCGCCGAGACGACGGTGAAGGCGCACGTGACCGCAATCCTGCGAAAGCTGGGCGTGCAGCGTCGCACGCAGGCCATGCTGCTGGCGAGCAAGGCACAATTTTCATCCCTGTCGGAATAGGTTATGCTGGACAGTCAAGGCGGCAGAGACCGCGCGGTGTGAAACATGATGATAGGGGGCAGCTTTGGATCAAGCGCAGGCCGATTTGGGGCTGGCCGGCCTTTCCGTCTCGGTGTCGCGGTCACCGGATCCGCTAACCGCAGCTGAGGAGTTTCGCGACCGGCTGGTCATCGCGGATCCTGCCTTCGTCCTGGTCTTTGCCTCTCCTGCCTATGACCGCGAGGCCTTGTCCCAGGGGCTGACCGGCGCCTTCCCCAACTGCCCGGTGATCGGCTGCACGACGGCAGGCGAGATCACGCCGGTGGGCTACGAAACGGGCTCGCTCACCGGCGTGGCCTTCTCGCGGCGCCATTTCCGAATCGCCACCCATCTTTTCACCCAGCTTTCGAAGTTCTCGGTGGAAGCCGGTGCGCAGGCGACGCGCAGCATGATCTCCCAATTGGGTCAAACCGAGGGATGGCGCCGCTTGGCCCTGCTCTTCGCCGACGGGCTCTCACGGCAAGAGGATACCCTGCTGGCGGCCTTTGAACCGAGCCTGGCGCCGATACCCCTGGTCGGCGGCTCCGCCGGGGACGGCATGCGCTTCCACCACACCTTCGTCCTGTCGGACGGTGTTTTCTACGAAGACGCAGCGCTCTTGGCGCTGATCGAGACCGATTACATCTTCACAGAGCTGCGCTTCGACCACTATCGGCCGACCGAGACCCGCATGGTCGTGACCGAAGCGCGTCCGGCCGAGCGGCTGGTCGGCGAGATCAACGCGGAGCCGGCCACCTTGGAGTATGCGCGGGTCGTCGGCATCAGGCCGGAAGACCTCTCACCCATGACCTTCGCCACCCATCCGACTATGGTCCGGGTTGGCGGGAACTACCATGTTCGGGCCATTCTTCAGGTCGAGAACGAAACCGACCTTCGATTCTACTCGGCGATCGACTCGGGCTTGGTGCTGACCATCGGCGAGGCACAGGACATCGCCGAGCAGCTTGAAGTGGAGCTTTGCAACTTGATCGGAAAGCCTGGCACACCTGAGATGGTCTTGGGCTTCGATTGCATCCTTCGCCGTCTGGAAGCCCAGCAACACCAGAAGGAAAGGAGCGTCTCCGACATCTTGATGCACCACAAGGTCATCGGCTTCAATACCTATGGCGAGCAGTACCACGGCATGCACGTCAACCAGACTTTCGTAGGCGTGGCCTTCTACTCGCCGCCGCCGGCGGATTGACGATGCTCGACCCCAGCGAACCCCTTGAACGGCAGAACCGCAAGCTCAAGAAGATCAACGAAGCCTTGATGATGCGCGTTGAGCGCAGCACCGACATCTCGGGCTCCGCCTTCGCGCTCTTCCAGACCGCACTTTCCCTGGAGAACGAGGTGCTTGCCCGCACACAGGACTTGCAGGGCGCCTTGGAAGATCTGGGGCAGACCAATGTGCGCCTGGAGCAGGCCCATCAAGAGGCCGTGCGTGCGCGGCGCAATCTGGCCAACGCGCTGGAGGCCGTCCAGGAGGGTTTCGCCCTTTTCGGCAGCGACGACCGGCTGGTGATGTGCAATCGGCGCTTCCGCATGCTGCTGCCCGACGTGGCTGCGCGCATACGCACCGGCATGTCGTTTCACGACTACGCGACCTTCGTCTCGCGCAGCAACCATATCCGCCGCGAAGCGGAGCAGAGCTCCTCCAGTTGGGCCGAAATGCGGCTCGGCTATCACGGCAAGCCCTATGCCACCTTCACCGTGGCGCTTTCGGCCGACCGCTGGATCCAAGTCTCCGAACGGCATACGCCGGACGGTGGCTCGGCCATCCTGCAGACCGACATCACCGACATGGTGCGCCAGCAGCGCCTGGAGCGCGAGAAGGTCCTGGACCAGCAAGCCCGCCAGGTCCGGGTCACGCTGGACCATATGGGGCAAGGCGTCTGCACCTTTGACGCCGAGGAGCGCCTCTCCGCCTCCAACGTGCGTCTGTCAGAGCTGCTGGCCTTGCCCTTCGATCTCATGCAAACCGGGACCAGCCTGGACCGGATCCTGGGTTATGTGCATCGCAACAGGATCTTCTCTCCCCCGGACTCCTTCCGGCCCCTGGCCAATTGGGCGCGCAACAAGACCGGGCGCGGCGCCATGAACATGGAGTTCAGGCGCAGCGACGGCACGATTCTGGATGCCAGCCTGCGCTCCATGCCTGACGGTGGCTTCGTCGCCAGCTTCGCCGACGTCACCGCCGAGCGCGAGGCGATCGATGCTCTCCATCGGGCCAACGAAACCCTCGAGCAGCGGGTGGCCGAGCGCACCGCCGCTCTGACCGCGGCCAACGAGGCCCTGGTGCGCGAGAACCGTGAACGCGAACAGATCGGCATCGCGCTGAGAGAAGCCAAGGAGTCGGCGGAGGCTGCCAACCTTTCGAAGACCCGCTTTCTGGCGGCGGCCAGCCACGATCTCCTGCAGCCGATGAACGCTGCCAAGCTGTTCATCTCCACCCTGGTGGAATCGAACCTGACGGCGGGTCAGCTGGAAATCGCCAACCGGCTTGATCGGGCATTCAATTCGGTCGAAGCGATCCTGCAGGCGCTCTTGGAGATCTCGAAGCTGGATGCCAAGGGCGCCGAATTCTCGATCAGCGAGTTTCCGATCGCCTCGGTGTTCGAGTCCTTGAGCTATCAGTTCGTGCCGCTGGCCGAGGCAAAGAGGCTAAAATTCCGCATCCGGCCCAGTAAGCTGCTGGTGCGCAGCGACCAGGCCTATCTCCTAAGGATCCTGCAGAACCTGGTGTCGAACGCAGTCAAGTACACGAGCGAAGGCGGCGTTCTGGTCGCCTGCCGGCGGCGTGGCGGCTATGCCGCTCTTGAGGTTTGGGACACCGGCCCCGGCATCGAGCGGCGTGACCAGCGCCGCATCTTCGAGGAGTTTCAGCGTGTTTCGCGAGGCGGGGCGGACGAGGGTATGGGCCTCGGCCTCTCGATCGTGGAGCGCGCCTGCCGGCAGCTGGGCCATCCTATCTCGCTCAAGTCGCAGCTGGGGCGCGGTTCGATCTTCGCCATCGGCATCGACCTTGCCGAGGGCACCGGCGAGGCGGTGGAAGCGCCGGTCGAGGCCCGCCCCTTCGAAAGCGACGGCGAGCTCGACATCATCGCGGCCGTCGCAGAGAACGATCCGGAGGTCTGTTTCGCCATGACGGCGATGCTGGAGAGTTGGGGCATCAGCGTGATACCGGCGGCCTCCACTGAAGGCATGGTGGCCGCCGTCGAGGAAATCGGCATTCCGCCTGATATCATTCTGGCCGACTACCATCTCGGCGACGACGATACCGGCCTCAATACGATCAGCGTGTTGCGCGCTTCGGCTGGACGCCGGATTCCCGCCGTCCTGGTCACCGCCGACCGCAGCCGCAAGCTGCAACGCCTGGCCCAGATGGCGAACGTCGATGTGCTGGCCAAGCCGGTGGAGCCGCACAGGCTGCGCTCGCTCATCTCCTGGCACAGCGCACTTTCGCAATGACCATGCGCTTTGCCAGTGGATGGCCGGCCCGCGGCGGCCCCTGGGCGATGGTGCGATGCGTCCCGCGTGGCTGATATCGCTCCGGGTCCGACTGATCGCCGGCGCCGGCGCGATCGCGCTGGTGGCCATCTTCGCGGCATTGCTGGCTGCCTATGGATCGGCGGAGACGGCGCGCCGTATCGATGACTCGATGGCCGCTCAAGCCCGCCTGGACCTCTTGGCAGGCCTGTCCGGGCGTGTCAGTGACTACGCCATTCTCGCCGTTGAATCGGCCTCCAGCAACATGCCGGTCGAGGCCCGCAAGACCTATCTGGAGTTTCAGGCAGGCCGGGTGGAGAGATCCTTTGCCCGCATCGACGAAGCCTTGAGCGAAGCCGTCGCCGCGGCTGAGGGCGCCGACGAGGAGACCCGCATGCTGCTCGCCACCAGGGGGCTTACGCTGGCGCGCATGCAGGCTCAGTTCGCGACCCTGCGCCGGAACGTGGAAGAAAGCTATGACGCGGAAAACGCTCTTGCGTTGCGCCCGGCCCTCGACAGCTTCGCGACACGCTTTTCGCCGTTGCTGAACGAGGCGGTGGAAGAGGAGCGTCGGGTGCGCCAGGCGGCGACGGCCAGTGTGCGCGAGCTGCGCACCTTGATGAAGGACGTGGCCATCGCCGCTGCCATAGCCGCCCCCTTGATGCTGCTGGCCTTCGCTTTCTGGCTGGTGCGGCCGCTGTTGGCGCGCTTGGCTCAGGTGAGCCGGGCTGCGACCGATATCGGGCGCGGCGCGCTCGACGTGAAGCTGCCTCTTTCGCAACGCGACGAGCTTGGACTGCTCTATGCCAAGATCAATCAAATGGCGGCGCGCCTCACCCGGCGGCGTCAGACCGTCGACGCCGATCGTGCCAGGTTGAACGAGGTGATCGAAGAGCGGACACTGGACTTGAGCGCCGCCAATGCCCGCTTGTCCGAGGCCGATGCCGAGCGGCGCCGCTTCTTCGCCGATATCGGCCACGAACTGCGCACGCCTTTGACCGTCATCCTGGCGGAATCGGATCTCCTGCTGAACGCAGCAGTGATTTCCGAAAGCGACGCACGCGGAGGCCTCAAGGTCATTCAGGCGCGCGCACGGCGCCTCAACCGGCGGATCGACGATCTTTTGCGGGTGGCGCGGTCCGAGACCGGCCAGATCGAGCTCGACACGCAGCCTTTCGACCTGGTGGCCTGCCTGCAGGACGCTATGGAGGACATGGCGCCCGGCACCAAGCGCCGCAGGCTGGTCCTGCAGACCGCGCTGGAAGAAGGCTTGTGGGCCAAGGGCGATCGCGATTGGTGCCGACAGGTCGTCAGCGGATTGCTCGACAATGCCATCCGCCATTCCCCGGACCAGGGCCGCATCGCCATCGTCGCGGCCTGCGAGGAGGGGCGGGCGACGCTGCGCATCATCGACGAAGGCGACGGCCTCGAGGCCGAGGAATTGGAAAGCGTCTTCAGCCGCTTTGTCCGTGGCAGCAGAGCGGAAAGCGGCTTGGGCTTCGGTATCGGCTTGGCCTTGGCCAAGTGGGTGGTCGAGCAGCAGTCAGGGTCGATCACGCTGACCAGTCCGGCGATGAGCGACTTCCCCGGCAAGCGTCAAGGCGCGCGGCGACGAGGACCGGGCGTCGAGGTGACCTTGCGCTTGCCGGTCGCGGTTACGCGGCAGCTGGCCGAGACCGGAACCGACTGAAGATGGCGGCGACTATGCAAGCATTCATGAAACACGCGCTGATCGTCGAAGACGACGAGGACATCGCGTCGGTCCTGTCCCGGGCGCTCATGCGCGACGGCTACGACACCCGCGTCGCATCCGACAGCGCCACCGCCTTGGAACTGGCCGGACGCCTGCCCTTCTCGGCCGCCATCGTCGACATGATGCTGGGTCAGGACAGCGGCGAGGACCTGGTGCGAGCGCTGAGGGCCGGCGGCATGACCGCCCCGATCATCGTCTTGAGCGCGCTCTCGGCCGTCGAGGACCGCACCAGGGGGCTGGAGGCCGGCGCCGACGACTATGTCGCCAAGCCCTTCGACCTGCCTGAGCTCTTGGTCCGCCTGAAGGTGCAAGAGCGCCGGCGCAAGGAGGCGATGGAAGGACGCAAGTCCTTTGGCGGCCTGGTCTACGACGAGAGCCTGCGCCGGGTCAGCGCCGGGGAACGGCAGGTCGAGCTGACCGAGCGGGAGGGCGACCTGATGCGCTTCTTGCTGTGCAATGCCGGGCGCGTGGTCAAGCGAAGCGAGATCTTCGACCGGCTTTGGGCGGTGGAGGGGGGCTCGTCCGAGAACGTCGTCGACGTCTACGTCGGCTATCTCAGGCGCAAGCTCTCGCCGCCCTCCGACTTTGGCGTGACGATTCGAACCGTGCGCGGCCGCGGTTTCGTTCTGGCGGAGAAGAAGAATGGATAGGGGCCTGAAAAAATGCACTTTTCTTGTCGTCGCTTGCTGCATGCTGGCAGGCCTCTCGGGTCCTGCCGCGGCCAGCGAGGCAACCGATCTGCTGTTTCAAGACGACCAGTTGGCGGATGTCGCAAGCGGCGCCACGCTGCGCTATGACCACCGCCGGGAGGTCAATCTAGGAGCCGATCTTCCGCCCATCGAAGAGGGAGCCGTCACGCTCACCTTCGAAGAGGGAGAGGGCGGCAAGCGAAGCGCCCTGGTGCGCATGAGCGAAGGCAAGCGCCAGCGGCTCCTGGACCCCTTTCCCGGCAGGGCCGGAAACCCCGTCTTGATGGTCTTCTTGGAATCCAGCCTCAGGTCCATGGCCAAGCTCACCGGCGGCAGCCCCTTCTACATTCGCAACAGAATCAAGGATGCATTGCGTGCCGGCGGCGCCGTCGATCAGGTCGAGGCGAGCCTCGACGGTGCCTCGGTCGCGGCTCAAGAAGTGCGGCTAAGGCCCTTTGAAGACGACCCGAACAGAGACCGCATGGGGGCCTTCGCCGACCTCGAGATCAGCTTTGTGGTGTCGCAGGCGGCACCCGGCGGATTCCTGCGCTTTGCCGCCGAAACGCCTGAGGATGCGGAGGGCCAGGTCGCCTACCGCGAGGAGATGATCTTGGACTCGCTAGGGAAGGGCCAGTGACATGCGCACTCTCGCCTGCATTCTGGGCCTCTTGGGACTAGCGGTGCCGCCGGCCCTGGCCAGCGATCTCTCGGTCGTCAACGACTATCCGACGGAGGCGCGGGCCGACTACGTCTTCGGCTGCATGGCGGTCAATGGCCAAACCCGCGAGATGCTGACGCGCTGCTCCTGCTCGATCGACGTGATCGCGACCATCTTGCCTTACGACGATTATGTAGCAGCCGAGACCGTGCTGTCGATCCGCCAGGTCGGCGGCGAACGCACCGCGATCTTCAGAACGGCCGAGCTGGCGAAGTCCGCGGTCGCCGACCTTCGCCGCGCGCAGGCGGAGGCCGAGATCCGCTGCTTTTGACGGCCGTTGCGCGTCGCAGATCGCCAACGGCAGATCGGTCATACTTCTGGGGAATCGCTGTCTTCGTGTCCCCTACTGCACCTGTCAAGCCTTCACGATGCTTAGATCAGAATTCAAGAGCCAGTTAATCCACCTGCCTGCGTCATTGCGAGGAGCGTAGCGACGAAGCAATCCAGTGTGAAGCCTAGACTCGCTATACACTAGATTGCCGCGCTTCGCTCGCAATGACGCCTCTTATACTCGGTATCGCTTAAAAAAGGCTCCGCTTGGTCGTAGATTTTCCAACTTTTAGTCGGCTCGACCAGCGCCTATTGAGCGAAACGGCGCTTCTCAGCTCGTGCCGTCATCTAGTGCAAAGCTGCGCTCGAAGACCCGGCCCTCTGTGTCGCCGGCCTTGACCTCAAGCTTTCCTGCGCCTCGGTCGAGATAGGTGAAGCGGAAGGAAGGGTCCTCGCTGATCGAGATTCCGCCGCTCATGCGGAAGAGGAGCTCCTCGTCCTGACGGACCTCGAGGCTGTGCACGAACTCGGCCGGGATATAGAGCTGCGTCAGCTGATCCATCTGCAGGCCGGAGTAGTTTGGGTGGCGCACCATGACCTGTGCCTCGCGTTGGCCGCTGGCGGGCGCGGCGGCTTTGTCGAAGTGGCGCAGCTTCATCTTGCCGAGGGCGGCAAGGGCTGCCTCCGCATCCTTCGTCGCCGGCGCCGCGCAGCCGCCCGACGCCTTCACGAAACGGCCGGTCATGTAGATCTTGCCGTCCGCGGTCTCTGCCAGGGCGCGCACGTTGGAATAGGCGTTGACCCGGACGCGGGTCTCCAGGCTCAAGGGTCCCATCGCCTCGCCGAACTCGAATTCGGCAGCAACGGGCGCCGGATTCTCGTCGATGATCAAGGTGAGGCGCACGATCTTGTGATCGCTGCCGGGCGCCTGCCTGACGGTGATGGGAACGGTGGCCGCATCGTGGGCACGATAGGGCGCCTCCAGCGCGAAGAGATCGCGTCCGTCCAAGATCGTGGCATCGCCGACGATGTCTTCTTTAAGATCCGCCCAAGTTTCTCCTTCGATCAAAGGGTTGCGGATCTCTTCTGATAGTGTGGGTGATGCCGAAAGGCACAGTGCAACAACGGCGATCCAAAGGGCCCTGGTCATCTCGTCACCCCGCTCGCAGACAAAACCGACGGAAAATCCCGCCTTGCGCGGGTTTCTTTCTCGACGTTCCACTAAGCACGGCTTGGCCGGCTTGTAAATTGCACTTGGGTAGGGGCTGCGGGCCAAGGGAGCGATGGGCCACTCTCGGCTTTTGGGAGTTCCGCGAGGCGGTCCGCTGCGAGGCGATGTTCGAACTGCTGGTCACCCTCTGTCTGCAAAGCGAGCCCGCGGTCTGCGCCGAACGGCTGTTGCCGCAGCCGGAGCCGACGAGCGAGGCCCAATGCATAGCGAGCGCCGAAGCACGGGCCGGCCTCTGGCTGCAGGACCATCAAGAGCTCAACCTCGCCTCTTGGCGTTGTCTGTCGCGCGCGGATTGGTTGGCGCAGCATGAAGACTTCACGGTGGAGGAGGTGGCACCGGGCGTCTTCGTCCATCAGGGCCAATTGGAGGTTTTCACACCAGAGAACGCGGGCGATATCGCCAACATCGGCTTCATCCTCGGCGAGGAGGCTGTTGCGGTGATCGACACCGGCGGCTCCCGGCAGGTGGCGGAGGGGCTCTTGGCAGCCGTCCGGCGGCGGACCGACCTGCCGGTGGAATGGCTGATTCTCAGCCACATGCATCCCGACCACGTCATGGGCGCGGCCCTCTTCCAAGAAGCCGGCGCCCGTATCGTGGGCCATGCCAAGCTGCCGGCTGCCCTGGCCAGCCGCGCCGAAACCTACCAGGACAACATGGCCAGGCTGTTGGGCGGCGAAGCGGTGATCGGAACGAAAGTGGTCCTGCCCGACGAGACGGTCGAGGATCGCCGTCAGCTGGACCTTGGTGGCCGGCTGCTGGAGTTGCAGGCGCACAAGACGGCGCACAGCGACAACGACCTCACCGTCTTGGACCTTGAGAGCGGCACCTGGTGGCTTTCGGACCTGATCTTTGTCGAGCATACGCCGGTGATCGACGGCTCGCTCACCGGGTGGCTGGCTCTGCTCGACGAGATGGCCGAGCGAGAGGTCGCTCGAATCGTGCCGGGCCACGGCCCGCCAAGCGTGGCCTGGCCGGAGGGTGGAGAGGCCAACCGCGCCTATCTGACCAAGCTGGCCGAAGAGACCCGCCGGGCCATTGCCCGGGGGGAAAGCATGGGCAGCGCCATAGAGGTGCTGGGCAAGGGACTTCAGGGCGACTGGCTGCTGTTCGAGGAATACAACCCGCGCAACGCAACGGCCGCCTACAAGGAGCTGGAGTGGGAGTAGAGACGCTTCCTCGGCGTCACTTGAGGTGGCTCATGATCTCGCGCCCCAGGGCGAAGGCGCGCTGCTCCAGGATCACCGGCGTCTCGCAGACGTAGGTCAGGGACTTGCGCCCGGTCGCCGTAGATCCTGACATCCCAGGCCAGCATGTCCTCCAGCTCTTCGACGCGGTCCAGGTCAGGGCTCTCGCTCGCGGAAAGCGCGGCCAGCTCTTCGCGTGCCGCCTCGATCTTTTCCGAGAGGCGCGCCTGCTTTTGAGCGTAGCGGCCGATGCCGTCGATGATCTGGCTGCGTTCCTGATCGATCAGGGAGAAGGCGCCTTGGAACAGCAGCGGCAGGCGGCGGGCCTTGTCGTCGCCGGCCGATCCGGCGAAGCCGTCGATCAAGGCTGCGGCCTCGTCCAGATCGGTTCGCCGCGCGGCCAGCAAAGGCGCCAATTGCCGGACCGCGACGTCAGCCTGCCAGTCCGCCGCCGGGTCGATCGGCGCTCCGGCCCACATCTGTCCGATCGACAGCCGCAGCACCTTGCGCTGGATGCAAGGCCAGTCGGGATCGGAGAAATCGGCTGCCTGCGAGGGCGTCGCCAGAGCCACCAGGATGACCGCCCACAGGATTCGTCGCATCTGTCGCCTGCTCCTCGATGCCTGTCAGCTAGGCCAAGCCGGCCCGCTCGGGTGCAGACTACAGCCTGGGCAGGCGCTCGCAAGCGGCTGGCCCTGCGACCTTCGCACTACTTCGGGGCTGTCCCTGCCACCTTGCGGCAGGAATCGCGGGCTCTTGGCACGAATTGCATCGAAAGCAGTTGAAAATACCAAACGGTATGTTTAGATTGTTTCCATACGGAGATCGCGCCGTCCTGGCGAACGTTGCCAAGGCGCGGTCGGGGATCGGATTCGCACGGACAGACGACCATGAGAAACGCGGCGGAGACTCGCGACAGGCTTTTGGAAACGGCCATGCGCCTGATCTGGCAGAGCAACTACAGCTCTGTCGGTGTCAACGAGATCTGCAAGCAGGCCGGTGTCACCAAGGGCGCCTTCTACCATCACTTCGAGACCAAGGCCGACCTCTACGTCGCCGCCTCGCGTCATCACTGGGAGGTGATGAAGCGCGATCTGGACGAGATCTTCTCGCCCTCGAACACGCCGCTCCAGCAGCTCGATAGGCTCATCCTAATGATCATCAGCAATCAGGAGGAGGAGTGCGTCGATTCGGACCTTGAGGTCGTCGGTTGCCCCTTCTTTACCTCGGGCGGACAGGCCGGCGCCGGCGAGGCCAAGATTCGCATGGCTGCGCGCGAAATGGACGAGCACGTGCAGCAGTACAGCATCGCGCTGATCCGCAATCTGAAGGCCGAAGGCGCCCTGGAGGGCGATCCCGACGTCCACCAGGCGGCGCGCTTGATCCATCACTTCGTTCAAGGCCTCTTGATGTACGGCCGCGTGAGTAACAGCCTCGATGCGGTGCGCGTCGACCTGCGCGCGGGCGTTTACCGGCTGATCAGCCTGAAGGCGGAGCATTGGGTGGAGGGCTCGGAGCTGAAGGCCTTGAGCGCTAGAGACGCCGCCTAGTTGCAGGCCGCGGTAAGACAGCCACAGTAACTCAGATTTCAGACAATTTCGCGCCTCGGTGTTGACAACATACCGATCGGTTTCTACCTATCAAGCCAACATACCAACTGGTCGGTTTTTGCCGTCGACGCCTGAGAGGTAAAGCGAGATGAGCTTTCGTTCCGGACTCAAGACTGCCATCTATGGCACCGCGCTCGTCGGCACGCTCTTGGTCGGCGGCTATCTGGTCAAGACAAACCTGATCGAGGGTGCGAACAGCGTTCAAGCGGCCCCGGCCGCGGCCCCGCAAGCCATTCCGGTGCCGGTCATGTCGGTCACTAGCCTTCCCGTGCGCCTATGGACTGAGCATTCGGGCCGCCTGGCTGCCATCGATTCCGTAGAGTTGCGCCCGCAGGTCAGCGGCACCATCGAGGACATCCGCTTCGAGGACGGCCAGATGGTTGCCAAGGGCGATATCCTGGTGGTCATCGACCCCAGGCCCTACGAAGCCGCCGCGGCCGAGGCCAAGGCGGAGCTGCAGGCCGCCCGTCACAACGTCGACTATGCGGTCAAGCAGCTGAAGCGGGCCGAGCAGCTGGTCGGCAAGGGACACATCTCGCGCAGCGTGCTGGACGAGCGGATCAACGACCACACGGTCGCGATCACCCGGGTCAACAGCGCCAAGGCCAAGCTGGCGCAGGCGGAAATCGATCTCGACTACGCCTACGTCAAGGCACCGATCAGCGGCCGCCTAAGCCGTGCCGAGATCACCGTCGGCAATCTTGTCGAGGCCGGGCCCAACGCGCCGATCCTGACCACCATCGTCGCCACCGTGGGCATCTATGCCGACTTCGACGTCGACGAGCGCACCTATTTGCGCCACCGCCAGAGCGTCGTCTCTGCCGGCCGGGACCCCAGCGCGCTGCCGGTGGAGCTGACCATCGATGCCGGCGAGCTGCGCGTCTACAGCGGTCACATCCACAGCTTCGACAACCAGATCGATGCGGCCACCGGGACCATCCGTGCGCGCGCCATCTTCGCCAACGACGACGGCAGCCTGCTGCCGGGCATGTTCGCCGCCATCCGCCTGGGCGCGCCCCAGGCAGAGCAGGTGATCCTGCTGGACCCCAAGGAGATCGGTACCGACCAAGACCGAAAGTTCGTCTACCTGGTCGACGAGAACGGCCAGGTCGCCTATCGCGAGGTCACGCTTGGGGCCACCGTCGAAGGCAAGCGCGTCATCACCAGTGGGCTCGACGTCGGCGAGCAGATCATCCTCGGCGGCCTGATGAAGGTCCGCCCGGGGATGCCGGTCGACCCGCAACCGGTCGAGGGCGAGGCGCCGGTGGTGCTGTCCGACAATCAAGCCGCCCAGCTGACGGCCGCCAACTAGCCGAGCGCCGCCGGCACCCGGCGGAGATCCCATCGAGGCCAGAGCCATGAACTTTCCCCGGTTCTTCATCGACCGGCCGATCTTCGCCGGCGTGCTGTCTATTCTGATCTTCCTGGCCGGCCTGATCGCCATGCTGCGCTTGCCGATCGCCGAGTATCCGCAAGTGCAGCCGCCCTCGGTCGTGGTCAACGCGCAGTTCCCCGGTGCCAATCCGGCCGTCATCGCCGAGACCGTGGCGACGCCCCTGGAGGAGCAGATCAACGGCATCGAGGGCATGCTCTACATGAACTCGCTGGCCACCACCGACGGCAACCTCTCGCTCACCGTCACCTTCGAGATCGGCACCGATCCCGACCTGGCACAGCAGAAGGTGGAGAACCGGGTCTCCCAGGCCTTGCCGCGCCTGCCGGACATCGTGCGCCAGCTGGGCGTGACGGTGCTGAAGAGCTCTCCCGACCTCACCATGGTGGTGCATCTGAAGTCGCCGAACGAGCGCTATGACATGCTCTATCTGCGCAACTACGCGACCTTGAACGTGCGCGACGCCTTGGCGCGCGTGCGCGGCGTGGGCGATGTGCGCGTCTTCGGCTCGGGCGACTACGCCATGCGCATCTGGCTCAACCCCGACAAGATCGCAGAGCGCGACCTGACGTCGGGCGAGGTGCTGGATGCCGTTCGGCGCCAAAACATCCAGGTGGCCGCCGGCCAGATCGGCGGTGCACCTTACGACGACGGCGTTCAGGTGCAGTTGCCGATCAACGTCAAGGGCCGCCTCGACAACGTCGAGGAGTTCGCCGACATCATCGTCAAGCGCGACGCCGACGGTACCGTCGTCAGGCTCGGCGAGCTGGCGCGCCTGGAGATGGGCGCCCAGCAGTACTCCCTGCGCTCTCTCCTCGACAACAAGCCCGCCGTGGCGATCCCGATCTTCGCCTCGCCGGGCGCCAACGCCTTGGAAATCTCCAGCGGCGTGCGCCGGACGATGGCGGAACTCGCCGAGCGCTTTCCGGAAGGCCTGGAGTACTCGATCGTCTACGACCCCACGGTCTTCGTGCAGGACTCGATCGAATCCGTGGTGAAGACTTTGCTCGAAGCCTTGGCCCTGGTGGTTCTGGTCGTGGTGGTCTTCCTGCAGACCTGGCGGGCCTCGATCATTCCGCTGTTGGCCGTGCCGGTTTCGATCGTCGGCACCTTTTCGCTCATGCTGGCCTTCGGCTTTTCGATCAACGTGCTGTCGCTCTTCGGCCTGATCCTGGCCATCGGCATCGTCGTCGACGACGCCATCGTGGTGGTGGAGAATGTCGAGCGCAACATTGCCGGTGGCCTGAAGCCGCGCGAGGCCACCATCGCCGCGATGAAGGAGGTGACCGGCCCGATCATCGCCACCTCTCTGGTGATCATCGGCGTCTTCGTGCCAATCGCCTTCATGAGCGGCCTGACGGGGCAGTTCTACAAGCAGTTCGCTTTGACCATCGCGATTGCGACCATCATCTCGACGATCAACTCCCTGACCTTGAGCCCGGCGCTCTCGGCCTTGCTTCTGAGGTCGCATGCGGCGCCGAAGGATGCACTGAGCCGTCTGATGGATTTCCTCTTCGGCTGGTTCTTCCGCGGCTTCAATCGCGTCTTCGGCGGCGCCACCGCGCTCTATGCCAAGAGCCTGGGCGGCGTGCTGGGCCGCAAGGGCATCATGATGACCCTCTACGTCGTCCTGCTGGGCGCCACCTATCAGGGCTTCCAGATGGTGCCGCAGGGCTTCATTCCGATCCAGGACAAGCAGTACCTGGTGAGTTTTGCGCAGCTGCCGCAAGGGGCCACCTTGGAGCGCACCGAAGAGGTGATGCGCCAGATGTCCGACATCGCGCTGGCCGAGCCGGGCGTCGAGAGTGCCGTCGCCTTTCCAGGCCTTTCCATCAACGGCTTCGTCAACAGCTCCAGCGCCGGCATCGTCTTCGTGACCCTGGACGATTTCGACGAGCGGACCGACCCCGCACTCGGTGGCCTGGCGATCGCCCAGAGCCTGCAGCAGAAGTTTGCCGGCATCCCCGACGCCTTCGTCGCCATCTTCCCGGCCCCGCCGGTGCAGGGCCTGGGCACCATCGGCGGCTTCAAACTGCAGATCCAGGACCGTGCCGACCTGGGCTATCAGGCGCTCGACAACGTGATCAAGCAGGTGCAGGGCAAGGCCTGGGCCACGCCTGAGCTCACCGGCGTCTTCTCCAGCTACAACGTGAACATGCCGCAGCTCTTCGCCGACGTGGATCGCACCAAGGCCGAGCGCCTGGGCATCCCGGTCGACGAGATCTTCCGCACCATGCAGATCTACCTCGGCTCGCTCTACGTCAACGACTTCAATCAGTTCGGCCGCACCTATCAAGTCATTGCCCAGGCCGACAAGCCCTTCCGCTCGACCCCGGAGGACATCGCCAAGCTGCAGACCCGCAACATCGATGGCGAGATGGTGCCCTTGGGCTCCGTCGTCTCGGTCACCGAGACCTTCGGCCCCGACACGGCGATGCGCTACAACGCCTTCCGCTCCGGAGATCTCAACGGCAACGCCGCCCCCGGCTATTCCAGCGGCGAGGCGCAGGCGGCGATCACCAAGATCCTGGAAGAGACCTTGCCGCCGGGCATGGCTTACGAGTGGACCGAGCTGACCTATCAGCAGATCTTGGCCGGCAACAGCGCCATCTTCATCTTCCCGCTCTGTTTGCTGCTGGTCTTCCTGGTCCTGGCCGCCCAGTACGAGAGCCTGACCATGCCCTTGGCCGTCATCATGATCGTGCCGATGAGCATCCTTTCGGCCCTGGTCGGCGTCTATCTGTCGGGCGGCGATAACAACATCTTCACCCAGATCAGCCTCTTCGTTCTGGCCGGCCTGGCGTCGAAGAACGCGATTCTGATCGTCGAGTTCGCGCGCGAGCTGGAGCGCGAGGGCCGCGGCCTGGTCGAGGCGGCGATCGAGGCCAGCCGCCTGCGCCTGCGCCCCATCCTGATGACCTCCTTTGCCTTCATCATGGGCGTGGTGCCCCTGGCATTTTCGACCGGCGCCGGCGCGGAGATGCGCCAGTCGATCGGCATCGCCGTCTTCTCCGGGATGTTGGGCGTCACCTTCTTCGGCATCGTCCTGACCCCGGTCTTCTACGTCCTGGTGAGGAAGCTGGAGGGGACGAAGAAGGAGAAGGAGGTAGAGGAGGCCGAGAAGGCGCCGGCCTAAATCATCCAGCTGTTCTCGCGCGCCTGACGTCCGCCGGTGCCCCGAGACTCCGGCTCATGCTCGCCGATACCGAGATAGAACTGCTTGATGTCTGCCATCTCAGAGAGGTCCGATGCGCGGCCGTCCATAGCCACGCTGCCGTTGCCCAGCACATAGCCACTAATGGGCGTGACGCAAGGCGATTATGGCGTTCTGTTCGGCCAGCAGGACGCTCAGGCCGAGCTCCCTGTTCAGTCTGGAGAGAATGGCGAAGATCTCGCTCACCACCCGCGGGGCCAAGCCCATCGAGGGCTCGTCCAGCAGCAAGAGCTTCGGCTGGGCGAGCAGCGCGCGGCCGATCGCCAGCATCTGCTGCTCGCCGCCGGAGACGTAGCCGGCGGAGGACTTGCGCCGCTCGGCAAGGTTCGGGAAATAGCTGTAGACGATGTCGATGCTGCGCCGGATCGCTTCTTTTCGATAGCCTTGCTTGTAGGCACCGACAAGAAGGTTCTCCTCGACCGTCAGGTGCGGGAAGCAGCGTCGCCCTTCGAGGACCTGCACGATGCCCTGCCCGACCAGCCATTCGGGCGAGCGGCGCTGAACCTCCTTGCCGCGATAGCGGATGGTGCCTCTGGTGATCGAGCCGCGATCCAGGCTCAGCAGGTTCGAGATCGCCTTCAAGGTGGTGGACTTGCCTGCACCATTGGCGCCCAGCAAGGCCACCATGGCGCCGTCGGGCACTGTCAGCGAGACGCCCTTCAAGACCAGGATGATGCGGTCGTAGACCACCTCGATGTCTTCGACCTCCAGGATGGGGGCGGCGGCCTTCGCGTCCTTGCGGTCGGCTGCTTGCGGGCTCTTTGCGGCGTCGCTCGGCATGATGTCCTCCCGGCCGCCGGCCTAGCGGAAATAGGGATAGGGCCAGGAGCGCAGCTTCTCTCGCGCCAGCGACGCGAGGCGCGCCAAGCCCTGGGGTTCGACGATGATGAAGAACACGATCAAGGCGCCGAAGAGGATCAGCTCCAGGTTCGAGACCGCCTCGGTGCTGAGCGGCAGGCCGATGGCGGCGGGCGCGGTCGCCAGGAACAGCGGCAACAGCAAGACGAAGGCGGCGCCTAAGAAGGCACCGGAGATGCTGCCGAGGCCACCGATGATGATCATGAACATGACCTTGAAGGACATGTTGATCGAGAAAGCCGTGATCTCCACCGAGCCGAGGAACAGGAAGGCCCAAAGAGCCCCGGCCACGCCGCAATAGAAAGAGCTGATGGCAAAGGCCGTCAGCTTGGCGATGGGCGGCCGGATGCCGATGATCTCGGCGGCGATCTCGTGGTCGCGGATCGACATCCAGCTTCGGCCGAAGTGGCTGCGCACGAGGTTCTTGGCCAGCACCGCCATCACGCAGACAATGGTCAAGGTCAGAAGATAGCTGTTCACCTTGGACTCCATCGAGAACCCCAAGACCGCGAAATCCGGCGTCGACACCACGCCCGAGGGGTGGTTGTTCCAGAACCACGGCACCTTGAAGAACAGCCACTCGAGAAAGAACTGCGCCGCCAGCGTGGCGATCGCGAGGTAGAAGGCGCGCAAGCGCAGGCTCGGCAGGCCGAACAGCACACCGACGAGCGAGGCCACGATGCCGGCCAGGAAGAAGTCGATCAGGACCGGAATCTCGGGCAGGTTGGTCGCGAGCTTGTAAGAGACGTAGGCGCCGACCGCCATGAAGCCGCCCGTGCCCAGGGAGGCCTGGCCGGCATAGCCCATCAAGAGATTGAGGCCCAGTGCGGCCAGCGCCAGGATCAGCAGCGGGGTCAGGATGGTGCCCAGCCAATAGTCGCTGGCAACGAGCGGCACCACGACAAAGGCGGCAAGCAATAGCGCCAGCATTGCAATGCGGTCTTCCCGGACGCCTATCAGCGAGAGGTGCGCACTGTAGGAGGTGGCAAGCTGGCCTGCCTCTCGATAGAACATCGCCGCCTAGACCCTCCTGATCTCGCGCTCGCCGAACAGGCCTTGGGGTTTGACCGCGAGAAACAGGATCGCGATCACGTAGGGGACCCAGCTCTCGGTGGCCCCGCCGACGTAGGGGCCGAGGTAGACCTCGAACAGCTTCTCGCCGGCGCCGATGATCAGGCCGCCGCAGATCGCGCCCGGCACCGAGGTGAGGCCGCCCAGAATGATGACCGGCAGGGCCTTCAGCGCTACCAGGTCGAGGGCCGGCTGGACGCCCAGCTTGGAGCCCCAGACGACGCCGGTGACGAAGCTGACGATGCCGGCGACCGCCCAGACAATGGTCCAGACACGGCGAAGCGGCACGCCGACCGACACCGCGGCCTGGTGATCGTCGGCGACGGCCCGCAGCGCCCGGCCGATCCGCGTGCGGTCGAAGAAAACGGCAAGCACTGCGACCAGCGCACCGGCGATCAGGGCCGCGGCGATGTCGAATTCATTCATGAAGACGCCGTAGAGGTCGATGGCGCTGGTCGGCAGGCCGACGTCCAGCCGGCGCACGCCGCTGCCCCAGACATACTGGCCCAAACCTGTGAGAACGAAAGCCATGCCGATGGTCACCATGAAGAGTGCGATCGGCGTCTGGTTGACCACGTGCCTGAGCACCAGGAACTCGATGGCATAGGCGAGCGCGATCATCGCCGCCACGGCGATCGCCCCGGCCAGCAGCGGCGGCACGCCGGCGTCGATCATGCCGGCGAAGTTCAAGGCCGCGAAGAGGACCATGGCCCCTTGCGCGAAGTTGAACACGCCGGATGCCTTGAAGATCAGCACGAAGCCCAGCGCCACCAGCGAATAGAGGACGCCGGTCAAGAGCCCGCCGACCAGGACCTCGATGAAGAAGAGTATCTCGAACAGCACGGCGCGCTCCTCCGCTTTGCCGACCTAGTGCTCGACGCCGAGGTAGGCGTCGATGACCGCGGGGTTCGCCGCCACCTGCTCGGGCAGCCCTTCCGCGATCTTCTCTCCGTGGTCCAGCACGACGATGCGGTGGGAGAGGCCCATGATCACGCCGATGTCGTGCTCGATCAGGGCAAGCGTGATGCCGAGATTGCCGTTGATCTCCAGGATGAAGCGCGACATCTCCTGCTTCTCCTCGTGGTTCATGCCGGCCATCGGCTCGTCCAGCAGGATCAGCTCCGGCTCGGCGGCGATCGCCCGGCCGAGCTCGATCCGCTTCTGTATGCCATAGGGCAGCCGGCCGACCGGCGTCTCGCGCACCGCCTCCAGCTCGAGGAAGTGGATGATGTCCTCGACGCGTTCGCGATGGGCGATCTCTTCGCGCTTGGTCCAGCCGACGAAGAGCATCGCCTGGAAGATGTTGGTCTTCATCTTCAGGCTTCGCCCGGTCATGAGGTTATCGAGCGTGGAGAGCCCCTTGAAGAGGGCCAGGTTCTGAAAGGTACGGGCGATGCCGCTGCGCGCGGCCATGCTGACCGTCATGCGCCGGCGCCGCTGGCCCTTGAAGACGACGTCGCCTTCGGTTGGCCGGTAGAAGCCGTTGATGCAGTTCAGCAGCGAGGTCTTGCCGGCGCCATTGGGGCCGATGATGGCCAGGATCTCCCCCTGCCTGATCTCCAGGGACAGGTTGCTGAGTGCAGTGACCGCGCCGAACGACAAGCTGACGCCTTCCAGCGCGAGCAGCGTTTCGGGCTCACTCCGGCTGGCCTCTGCGGTGGGGGAGGCGGCTGCGTTACGCGCCATGAGCATCGCCCACAGCAGGAGTGAAGCGCTTCAGCCCGAGGCCCTCTTTTGTCTTGCCGTCAAGCCCGGCGATGAGCTCTGCATGGCGTCGCAGGACCGCTTGCCGCCGCAGCTTGCCGGTCCTGGTCATCTCGCCGCTATCGACCCCCGGCGCCTGCGGGAAGAAGGCGAAGCAGTGCAGCTGCGCCTCGGGCGCCACGCCACCTTCCGCCAGCTTTCCGTTCACCGCTTCCAGCAGCTCCCTGAAGAGCGCGCGCACCGGCTCGTGGTGGATCATCGCGTCATAGCCGGAGGCGACCAGTCCCCGCTGCCTTGCCCAGGGTGCAAGCCGGCTGGTGTCGGGAAAGATCAAGGCCACCGGGCATTGGCCGCTGCCGGTCGTCACCAGTGCCGCTCGCACCAGGCGAGTAGCAGCGATGGAGTCTTCATAGCCTTGCGGATCCAGCCTGGTGCCGTCGGCCAGAGCGATCTCGTCGTCGATGCGGCCGAGCCAGCGGAGCCGGCCGTCGGGATCGAGGCCTGCCTTGTCGTCAGTCGAGACCCATGCCTCTCCAGCCTCGTCGAAGCGGCGCAGCGCATCGCCGCTGGACAAACGGCCCAGGCCGGAAGCAGGGCTCTTGACGTAGAGTTCCTGCTTGTCGCCCAGGCGCAGCGCGACCCCCTCGAAGGCTCGCATCGGCCCGGACGGGTCGTTCGCCGGGCGGAGAGCGACACAGCCGGCCGTTTCCGTCGTGCCGAAAAGGTCACGCAACACGACCCCCAGCGCGTTGAAACTCTCGATCAAAGCACTGTCGGCCCGGCTGCCTGTCACGCAGGCCGAACGCAGTCGGCCGAGGCCGGCCATGTTGCGCAGCGGCGCCAGCATCGAGACGTCACTCAGCCAGTGGCCGACGCGAACGGCAAGATCGGGACTGCCGTTGCCGGTACGGCCGCGGGCGGCCTTCTCCCCCTGTGCCATGGCCCAGCGATAGAAGCGGCGCTTCAGGGCGCCCGCCTGCGCCATGTTGATCTCGATGTCGGCAAGGATCTTGGCGTAGACCACAGGCGAGGCGATGAGGAAGGTCGGTCCAAGCTGGCGGATGTCGCTTGCCACCGTGGCCGGACTCTCCGGGGTGCTGAGCGCGCAGCCGGATTGAAGCGCCACGGCGAACTGAAGCAGGTCGCCGATCCACGAAATCGGCAGGAAGGCCAGCGCCTCGTCACGCCGGGTAATCCCCAAGGCCGCGACCAGCATCTGCGAGGCGGCCACCAGCGATACTTGGCTGAGCACCACTGCCCGCGGCGCCTGCCGCTCTCCGGAGGTTTGCAGGATGAGGCCCCAGTCTGCGGCCCGACAGCTGAGCTGGTCCATCGCCAGGCTCCGGCCGGCCCGGTCTCGGCTCCAGCAGATGACCCCCTCTTGCGGCTGCTGGCCTTCCGTCGCCGTCAGCAGCAGCAGGTGTCTGAGCGCCGAGTGCCGGTCGCGAACCGACAGCAGGCGCTTCAGCTGCGCATCCCCGCCCAAGACCGCGACGTCGAGCTTGGCGGTCCCTGCCAGCGCGTCGATTTCCTGCTCGCTCGCATTGGGATGGATCGGGACCGCCGCCGCCCCCAGGCTCTGAATGGCCAGCAGCGACCAATAGATCAGCGGGCGGTTGTCGCCGATGACGCCGACCCGGCTGCCCGGTCCGACAGCGATCCGGCCCAGTTCGTTTGCCAGGGCCGACACCTCCTCGAGCGCCTCCGCCCAGGTCCAGCTGCGCCAGATGCCGCGCGCCTTCTCGCGATAGGCGATGCGTCCGCCGTGTGATCGGGCATTGCGCATCAACAGGGCTGGGAGCGTGGACAGCGGATCCTTCCCGGAGGCCTCGGCCGAGGAGCCGGCAATTTCGACTGTCATGCCAGGACCCTCGGCAAGATCTCCAATGCTCTGCGTCATGTCCTCCCCGACCCCGTTCCGGCATGGTCAACGATGAATGAACAGCAGGCCCGATGGCGCCGCCTCTCGCGCCATCGGGACCGCAATTGCCGTTGGCCCTAACCGCCGGACGCGCAGTCGCGCTTGGTACGCCCAAGCTCGGCGCCCAGCCTGTCCGCCGATTCCTGCACCAGGGGATCGAAGTACTCGTTCTCGCCGCTGATCCAGTCGGAGACGGCCGTCCAGTGCTGGCCGTCCCATTGGATCAGCTTCAGCTTGCCGCCGCCGGCATGGTCGTCACAGGTGACGTTCATCGGTGCGATGATGCCGGTGAAGCCCAGCTCGGCCAGGCGCTCCTCATCCAGGTTCATGCGCTCCAGGCCCCAGCGCGTCTGCTCGCCGGTCACCGGACCGTCGCCGTACTCCTCCATGGCGATCCGCATGCCTTCGGTCAGGAACATGGCGAAGGCGAGGCCCTGATTATAGAGGATTTCGCCCGTGTCCTCCAAAGCGCGAGAGCCTTTGCCCTTGTCGAAGACATAGGTCTTGAGGTCCTGGTAGACGGGGAAGTCGGTGCCCGGCATGCGGAAGGTGGTGCCGATGTAGCCGTTTGCGGCCTCGCCGGCCGGGATCACGTCGGGCTCGGCGGCGCTCCACCAGTTGCCGATCAGCTGATCCAAGGGATAGCCCGTGGCCGCGGCTTCCTTGAGCGCGGTCGAGGTCATCACGCCCCAGCCCCACATCAGCACGTAGTCGGGCCTGAAGCGGCGGATCTGCAGCCAGGTGGAACGCTGCTCGACCATGGCAGAGGCCGAGATCGGAAAGCCCTTCCATTCGAAGCCGTAGCGCTCGCTTTGGTCGTCGAGCACCGGAAAGGGCTCCTTGCCGTAGGCAGAGTCGAGATAGACCAGGGCGATCTTGAGGCCCTTCAACTTGTCGATGCCGCCCTCTTTCTCGGCGATGTAGCGGAGGATCGCGGTGGTCTGCTCCCAGTCGTTCGCGATCAGCGGAAACTCGTAGGGAAAGAGGCTGCCGACGCTGCCCTGCAGGCGGCCATAGCCCGGGGTGATGATCGGGATCTTGTCTTTATGCGCCCGGTCGTAGAGCGCGTAGCCGATGCCGGCGCTGAGCGGCAGGATGCCGGAGAGGCCGGCCTCTCCGACGTCCTTGTAGCGCTCGTAGCACTCGACGCCGCGGTCGTTCTGATACTGGGTTTCGCACTCTTCGATGACCAGCTTGACGCCGTTGATGCCGCCGTCGCGCTCGTTCAGCATGGTGACATAGTCGATGATGCCGTCGGCGATCGGAATGCCGCTCGGTGCAAAGGGCCCGACGCGGTAGGACGGCACCAGAATCACCTGCGACTTATCTTGCGCTATTGCGGCCGTTCCGGTCGTGCCGAGCGTCGCGATGATGCTCGCGGCGGCCAAGAACGTCGCTAGCTTGGACTGTCTTCCCATATTGAGTGCTCCCTCCTGATCAGTTCTTGCTGCAGGATCTTGTCCGCCTCGAAGCGGCGGCCGCGACCGGCGACGGCCACTTCGAGCGCCTTCGATCGAAGCAGTTCGTCGAAGGCCTTACGGTTCCGATCTCCCATTCTGGAGATTTGCGCGTCATTGTCGAGTGACATTCGTTACGTTTCGGGCGAGCTCATCGGACTACTACAGCTATTGATTGATTTCCCGGTCGAACTCACCGCTTGAGAATCTGCTCAGGCCGGCTGCCGGGCCATCCTCTTTGCGCATCACGGTGATTGCCTCGGCACAGCCAAGCGGCGGCCGCGGTGAGCCTCGCCACGAAAGCAATGTCCTGCTTGACGCCGAGGCGTGCGTCTGCAGTCAGCTCCCCAAAATCAACGAAAACCATAATTTCCAATTGACAAAAGCGCTCTATCTCCATAAAAGCCACAAAACGCTCTGACTGTGCTGGGTGCGGAATAGTTCGATGTTTTCGTCGTTGCGGAAATTAGCTCAGGATATTCGGGGGGCGTCGCTCTCTGTAGAGGCGGTGGTCAGCCAGGCGCTGGAGCGCATAGAAGCCACAAACTCCTCAGTGAATGCCTTCTCGGATGTCTATGTTGACGAGGCTTTGGCGACGGCGCGGGATCGTGATCGGGAACTTTCGGCCGGGCATTGGCGGGGGCCCTTGCATGGCATTCCGATTGGCATCAAGGACCTCTTCCTGACCAAGGGGCGGAGGACGGCCAGGGGCAGCCTGGCCTTTCGGGACTACGTGCCAAGCGAGAACGCCCCCGTCGTCGAGCGGGTGCTGGCGGCCGGTGCCGTCATCGTCGGCAAGACGACGACGACGGAGTTGGGCTGGTCGGGCTCCAGCGTGTCGGAGCTCTACGGGCCCACCCGCAATCCTTGGAACAGGGCGCTCACCAGCGGTGGCTCCAGCAGCGGCTCGGCGGCGGCGGTGGCGGCCGGCATGGTGCCTTGCGCGTTGGGCTCCGACGGCGGCGGGTCGGTCAGGATTCCCGCCTCCTTCTGCGGTGTCTTCGCCATGAAGGGCAGCCTGGCCCGCATTCCCACATATCCCTGGAGTGCGACGGAGATGCTGTCTCACGCCGGCCCAATCACCTTGCGCCCGGAAGACAGTGCCTTCCTCTTCAACCTGCTGAAAGGCCCGGACCCAAGGGACCACAATGCGCTACCGGACGATGGCCTGGACTATCTCGCAACGCCGCTGGACTGCCGCCAGCTGCGCGTGGCCTTTGCGCCGACGCTCTTCGGCCGCGCGGTTGACGCCGAGGTCGCCCGCGTCGTCGCCGATAGCCTAGGCGCCATCGAGCGCGGCCTCGATATCACCGTCACCCGGTCCGCGCCGGACTGGAATGACCCCATCGACATCTTCGAAACGCTTTGGGTGGCGGGTCGCGGCCTGGCCTACGGCCGCCAGGCAGGCAATGGCGCAGAGGGCTTCGGCCGCGGCTTCAGCGCCGTGGTGCGGGCGGCGCAGAGCTACGAGCTGGGCGACTACCTCGACGCCATGAAGGCGCGGGCCGCCTTCGCTGCCGAGGTGCATCGCTTTTTCGAGGAGGTCGACCTGCTGCTGCTGCCGACCGTGCCGATCCTGCCCTTCGCCGCCGAACTGGAGGCACCTCCCGGCTGTCAAGGCGCCTCCGAGGTTCTGCCTTGGACGGCCTGGACGCCCTTTACCTACCCCTTCAACCTCAGCGGCAATCCGGCGGCCTCGCTTCCGGTGGGCCTCTCGGCCGAAGGCCTGCCCATCGGATTGCAGATCGTGGGCCGGCGTCACGCCGACCACCAGGTCCTGGCCTTCTGCCGTGCCCTTGAGGCGACCTTCCCCTGTCGACTTGCCGAAGACGCCGAGCTTGCCGCCTCCCGAAAGGGGCGTGGCAGGCCTCGGCACAAACTCAAGAACTTGGAGGTGACACCATGAGACTTTCCAGACGTGACCTGTTGCGTGCCTCGCCGATGGCGGCCGTTGCGGCAAGCCTGCCGGTGCTCAATCCGCGCTTCTTCGTCGGCGACGCCTTGGCCGCCGACGGCAAGCGCCTCTCCTTCCTTTCAGCCGAGAATCTGACCGGCAACTGGGACCCGACCTCGCATACGACCTTGGCGCAGATCAACCTGGAGAGCTTCGTCTTCGGCTATCTGACGCGCGCGCCGATGCTGCCCAACAACCCGGACGAACTGGTCTTCGAGCTGGCAAGCGACATGCAGCTCCTGGACGAGCACACCATCGAGTTCCGCCTGCGCGACGGGGTGACCTTTCACAACGGCAAGCCCTTTACCGCCGAGGACGTCAAGGCGACCTACGAGTATGGATCGCAGCCCGACCGGCCGGCCCAGTGGTATCCGGGCCCCTGCAAGGTCGAGGTGGTGGACAAGCTGACCGCACGGGTCAAGACCGGCGACTTCGGCTATCCCGCCAGCCTCTTCTGGTTCCTCTCGGCCTTCCTGCCGATCATGTCCGCAGACGACATCAAGGACGGCAAGGCCTTGTCGGCGCGCCCCAACGGCACCGGCCCCTTCAAGTTCACCGAGCAGCAGGGCAACACGACGGTTCTGGATGCCTATGAGGGCTACTACCAGGGCCGGCCGCGGCTGCCGGGGATCGATTTTTCCTTCGTGGGCGATGCGACCACCCGCACCTTGGCCCTGCTCAACGGCGAGGCCGACCTGATCGAGCGCCTGGAAGCCGAACAGGTCGAGACCATCGAGTCCGCCGGCGGCTTCAAGTTCAACAAGGCGGTCTCGGTGGAGAACAAGTACCTTTGGTTCCGCTGCTCCAAGCCTCCCTTCGACGACTATCGGGTGCGCCGGGCTGCCTGTCATGCCATCGACCGCAGTGTCATCTGGGACGTGCTCGGCGTCTCAGGTGCTGCCTCCAGCGCTTTCATTTCGCCGGTCAAGTTCGGCTATGTCGATACGCCCAACTATCCGGCCTACGACCCGGAGCTCTGCCAGAAGTTCCTGGCCGAGGCGGGCTTCCCCGGCGGCCAAGGCCTGCCTGAGCTGGAGTACATCACCTCCGTCGGCTTCTACCCCAAGACCAAGGAGTACGGCGAGATCATCACCGCGATGCTGCAGGAGCAGGGCTTCCCCGTGACCTTGAACGTCATGGAGGTGGCGGCTTGGAACGAGCGGCTCTATGACCGTCCGGGCGGCGGCCCGGGGCACATGATCGACTGCGGCTGGTCGACCGGCTCGCCGGAGCCCGACCTGGTCTTACGCACGCACTTCCACTCCAGCTCCAAGCGCATCTGCGGCATCGACAATGCCGACATCGATGCGGTTTTGGACAAGGAGCGCAACGCGCTGGAACCGGCGGAGCGCAAGCGCATCATCCAAGAGGAGGTCATGCCGCTTCTGGCCGAGCTGGCCCCGGCCTTCTCGCTCTTCACCTCCGTCTTCATCCACGCCATGCGCGACGATCTGGATGGCATGTTCTTCTATCCCAACGGGATGATGGACGCCAATCGGGCCTCGATCTCTTAGCGCCGCGCACCACCGCCCCGCCGTCGATCGGGCGGCGGGGGCAAGAGCTGGAAAGGAGGGACTGGGGTGTACTGGGTCAGTATGCTGCTGCGCAGGCTGCTGCAAGGCCTCGTGGTCATCTTCCTGGTCAGCTTCCTGATCTTCACCTTGCTCAGGGTGGTGCCAGGCGATCCGGCGCGCCTGATCGTCGGCGGCATGGCGCCCGATCATCTGGTCGAGGAAAAGGCGCGGGAGCTTGGCCTCGATGACCCCCTTCCGCTGCAGTTCCTGCACTATCTGGGCGAGCTGGTACAGGGAGACTTCGGCAATTCCTTCCTGAGACCGAAGAGCGGGGCCAGCTTCGGCGGCAGCGCCTATGACGACCCGACCCGGGGAGAGCGCGCGGCGGTCTTGGACCTGATCCTCGATCACTTGCCCTTGACCCTTCAGTTGGCGGCGCTGGCCATCGTCTTCTGCTTGCTCATCTCGCTGCCGCTCGGCGTGGCGGGGGGGCTCAACCCAGGGCGCTGGCAAGACCGTTTGGCCTTCTTCACCGGATCCCTCTTCGTCTCGGTGCCGAACTTCTGGCTGGGCATCGTCTTGACCTTGCTGCTGTCGGTGAAGCTCGGCTGGCTGCCGTCGATCGGTTACAAGGGGTTCGGCTATGCGGTGCTGCCGGCCATCGTGCTGGCGATCGAGATGGCGCCCTTCGTCATCCGCACGCTCACGGTCTCTCTGGCGCATGTGATGCAACAGGAGTTCATCGCCATTGCGCCCGTGCGCGGCCTTTCGCGCTGGCGGATCGTCGGCAGTCACGCCCTGCGCAATGCTTCCGTGCCCTTGATGAACCTCTTCGGGGTTCAGCTGGGCACCCTGCTGGGCGGCGTCTTGGTGGTGGAGTTCATCTTCGACTATCCGGGCCTCGGCCTCTTGACCATCAACGCGGTCCTGCAGCGCGACTTCCCGCTGATCCAGGGCATCGCGATCTTCATCAGCGCCATCTTCGTGGTGATCAACATCGCCGTGGACCTTGCGGCAACGGCGGTCGATCCGCGACTGGAGTACTGAGATGACCCTGCTTGCGACCCCCGGCGAGGCGGCGTCTGCCAGCCCCGATCGGACCCAGGCGCTCTCGCCGAGTGGCCGGATGCTGCGGCTGGCCTGGTCGCAGGCCTTCTTCAAGGCAGGCTTGCTGGTCTTCAGTCTCCTGCTGCTGACGGCTTTGATCTATCCGGAGGTGAGCGGCGTCGACCCGACCAAGATGAACTATCGCGCCCGCCTGGTGCCGCCCCTCTTCTTCGGCGACTGGCAGTGGGCCCATCCCCTGGGCACCGATCAGCTTGGCCGGGACGTCTTCGTGCGTTGCCTGGTGGGCTTGCGTTTCTCGCTGTTGATCGGCGGCGCCACCGTGGTCTTGATGTTTTCGGTCGGCTGCGGCCTGGGACTGGTCTCCGGTTTCAAGGGCGGCTGGGTCGACACGGTGATCATGCGCCTGACCGATGCGCAGCTCTCGATCCCCATGATCATTCTGGCCATCGCCGTCCTTGGCGTCTCCCGCCCGACCTTGCCTGCAATCATCCTGGTGCTGGGTCTCTCCGGCTGGCCGCTCTATGCGCGCGTGGCGCGCAGCGTCACCCTGGCCGAGCGCGGCAAGGACTATGTGCGCGGCGAGCGCGTCCTCGGCGCGTCGGACTGGCGGATTCTGCTGCTCTTCGTAGCACCCTTGGTGCTGCCGCCAATCGCCTTCGTTGCCGTGCTTGACGTGGCGCGGATGATGATCTTCGAGTCGATCCTGGGGTTCTTGGGACTGGGCGTGCAGCCGCCGACGCCCACTTTCGGCAACATCATCGCCGACGGCCGCAAGTACCTGATCAACGCCTGGTGGATCGCGACCATGCCCGGCCTCTTCCTGCTGGTGATTCTGACCAGCCTCAATCTGATGGGCTCGGCCATGGAGCGCGCGCGCAACCAGGTCTTGAAGGGAGGCGCTTGATGACCGGGGAGGGGGGGCGGCTGCTGGAGGTCCGCGACCTGACCGTCAGCCTGCAGCGGATGACGGAGGACGAGACGATCCTCGACCGGATCTCATTCGATCTGGGCCAGGGTCAGGTCTTGGGGATCATAGGCGAGGCGGGCTCGGGCAAGACCGTCCTGGCCCGCGCTCTGGTCCAGGGGCTCAGCGAACCGCTCACGGTGACGGCTGGGCGGGTCACCTACCGCTCTCGCGATCTCTTGAGCCTGGGGCAGGCGGAGCTGGCGAAGATCCGGGGTCGGGAGATCGGCTATATCGGGGCCAATCCCGCTGGATCGCTGGATCCCACGGTACCGATCGGCGCGCAGATCTTGGAGAAGCTGAGGTCCGTCGAGCCAGGCCTCGGCAGGGCGGACGCCAAGGAGCGGGTCTTGGAGGTGCTGGCGGCGGTGCGGATTCCTTCGCCGGAGCTTCGCTTCCACGAGTATCCCTTTCAGTTCAGCGGCGGGATGATGCAGCGCGTCATGATCGTCGATGCTCTGGTCAGCAAACCGGCCGTTCTGATCGCCGACAACATCACCCAGGCGCTGGACGTCACCGTGGCGGCGCAGATCCTGCAGCTCATCCAGGACCTGCGCCAGGCCTTCTCCACCGCGATCATCTTCATCAGCTCCTCTCTGCCGCTGGTCAGCAGACTTGCCGACGAGGTCCTGGTCCTGCAGGACGGCCGCGTGGTCGAGCGGGCAACGCCGTCCGCCCTGACGTCTGCGCCGAGGCACGCCTACTCCAGATCCCTGCTGCGGCGCCTGCCGCGCATCTGGGGCGGTGCGATCGAGGTGCCGCAGGCAAGGCCGGCGCCGACCCTGCTGGAGGTGGCCGATGTCGCCAAGTCCTATCGGGTACGCAAGAAGGGCAGCTTTGCCGGCCACAACGAGATACAGGCGGTACGCGGGGTGAGCCTGGAGATCCGCGAGGGCGAGACCTTCGGCATCGTCGGGGAGAGCGGTTGCGGCAAGTCCACCTTGACCCGCTTGCTCGCCTGGCTGGAGCAACCCGATCGCGGGCGCATCGCCTTTCGCGGCCAGGACTTGAGCAAACTTGGCCCCGCGGCCTTGAAGAGGCTGCGGCGCTCCTTCCAGCTCTTGCTTCAGGACCCCTACGGCTCTTTGCCGTCCCACATGCCGGTGGGCCGCATCATTGCCGAGCCGCTGTTGCTCCACGACCGCTGCCGCAGGGCCGAGCTCAGCCAGCGCGTCTCGGCGGCAATGGAGGAAGTCGGCCTGGACCCGTCCCTCGAGACGGCGCTGACGGTCGGCCTCAGCGCCGGCCAGCGGCAAAGGGTGAACATCGCACGCGCCCTGGTGCTGGAGCCCAAGCTGCTCATCCTGGACGAGACCCTGTCGGCGCTGGACCAAGTGGAGCAGTCGCGGCTGCTGGAGCTTTTTGACCGGCTGCAGAGGGACCACGGCTTCACCTACATCTTCATCTCGCACGACATGGCGCTGGTGCGAAAGGTCTGTCATCGGGTCGCCGTCATGTACCTCGGCCGCATTGTCGAGCTGGCCGACAACGCGACGCTGTTCGACAACCCCGGCCATCCCTATTCCCGGGCTCTGCTGAGTGCGGTGCCGACACTCGACGAACACCCCTTCAAGACCGCAGATCACTTGCTGGACGGAGAGCCGCCAAGCCCGGTTCACATACCCCGGGGCTGCAGTTTCCGCTCCCGCTGCCCCGCGGCTCAGCCGATCTGTGCGTCCGGCGACCCCGAAAGCCGCCCCTGGGGGGCCGAAGGGTCTGTTGCCTGCCACAGACCTGGCGCTTATGGGAGCGGCGCTATCTCTGCTATGCTAGGGCCTTCGGAAGAGGTGGCACATGCTCAATCGGCATAGGCGCGAACATATTCTGGGCCAGCTTTCGGCCGAGCACCGCGTGTCCGTCATGGACCTGGCGCAGGCGCTCAGGGTCTCTGACGAGACGATCCGGCGCGACTTGAAGGACCTCGAAGCCGAGGGTCAGCTGCGGCGCGTGCACGGCGGTGCCGTGCCCGTGGCCTTGATCCACGACCAGCCGATCGACGAGCGCGGCCGCAAGCGGGCCAAGGAGAAGAGCGCGATCGCGCGGCTGGCGCTCGGCCAGATCTCCGACGAAACGGTGATCTTTCTCGACACCGGCACCACGACCTTGGCGCTGGCGCGCCAGCTCAGCGGCTTTTCCAATCTCAAGCTCTATACCAACTCGCTGAAGATCTCCCGGGCGGCGAGCGATCATCACGGCGTGACGGTGCACCTGACGCCGGGACGCCTGCGCAAGGTCGAGCAGGACCTGGTGGGATACGATACCATTTCCTACATCCAGCAGTTCTATTTCGACATCGCCTTCATGGGGGCCGCCGCGGTCGATCTGGAACGCGGGCTGATGGACTACGAGGAAGACGAGGCGCGGATCCGCCAGCAGCTGCTGAAGTCCTCGCGCCTCAGGGCATTCCTTGTCGACAGCAGCAAGTTTGGACGGACCGCGAACGTACAGACGGCGCCCTTCTCCGCCGTTGATCAGGTCATCACCGACAGTCAGCCCAACGAGGCCTTTCGCCAGTGTATCAAGCGCGCCCAGGCCGAGCTGTTGCACGCCTAGAGGCGCCGATGCCCGACTGCGAGATAGACCTATGAAAGCACTTGGCGAGGCCAGCGACGTTCTTGACAGGATGGCGGAAGACGCTATCGCTACCATTCCCGGTTGGGTTGCAGGCGAGGTTCTCTATGAGCCTGCCGCGCCAGCCGTCGTATCGCCGATACACCGGGCGGTCGAGAGTGCCTGCTTCGACGTGGATGTCGGCGGGCAAGCGCTCTTCATGAAGGTGCGCTACCCCGACATGCGGCCCTTCTTCGACGATGCGGCGGTAGCCGACTGCTGTCGTAGTGCGCATGGTGTCGGAGTAGCCCCTGCGGTACGCCACAGCGATCCCGAGAACGGCATTCTTGTGCTCGACCGTTTGGGCAACGACTGGCGGTGGAGCAAGGTCTCCGACTTTACCGGGCAGGACTATCTTGACGCTGTCGTGAAGGCCAAGCGCCGTCTCCATGACGGCCCGGCCTTTCGGCAGACACGCTCTGTCTTTCAGGTGATCGAGCGCTATTGGTGCATGGTCTGCGATGGTGCGGTGACGGTTCCTGGTGATGCGCCGGAGGTCCTCCAAAGCGTGCGCGCTATCGCGGAGGCCTTGACGGCGTCCGGCATGGATCTACGGCCCTGCCATGGCGACGGTGTCGCCTCCAATCACATGATCGGTCCAGAGGCCGCGGTGCAGCTGGTGGACTTCGATGTGGCCGCCAACTGCGATCCCTACTACGATCTCGGCAGCTTGATGGTGGAGGCCTTTCAGTTCGCCGAAGACATGCGCCTGATCCTGGAGATCTATGATGGGCGGGTGATCGAGGCGCATTACAATCGCTGTCGCCTCTACGGCATTGCCGACGACTTCATGTGGGCGCTTTGGGGCTTTCTCTGTTTCACGCTGTCGCCGCGCGGCGAGGTCGAGTTCACCAAGTATGCCGAATGGCGGCTGCTGCGCTGCCGCTGGCAACTGGGTGATCCCGAATTCGATCGCTGGTTGACCGGTCTCTAGAGAGCGAGCGGCCCAATGTTGCGCAAGACCATAGGCGAAGCGTCGACGCCGGCGGAGCGCGCGCTAGAGGCGGCGGTCTCTACCATTGCACCTTGGCAGGGTAGGGCGATCAGCTATCACCCGGTAGGCGGCGGTATCAGCAACGCAAACTGGCGGGTCTTTGTGGACGGCCTGCCGGACTCCTACTTCGTCAAGGTGCCCGGACGCGGCACCGAACGCTTCATCGACCGTGGTGCCGCGCACGACGCCAGCGTGAAGGCGCATGCCGCCGGCGTGGGAGCTAGGGTCCACTTCTATCTCGAAGAGAGCGGGGTGGAGGTCTTGAGCTTCCTGGAGGGCTTGCGCACGGCCACCAACGGCGACTTCTTGGATCGGACCGTCAGGACCAATGCCTTGCGCGCCTTGCGCGCCTTCAACCAAGGCGAGGCACTGGTCTTGCGCAAGACGCTGTTCGACATGATCGACGAACATGTCGCCCAGGTATTGGAGCTTAGCGGTCACTTCCCCAAGGACTTCGGCTGGCTCAATGCCAAGTACCGCGAAGCCAGGCGCGCGCTGGAGGCCTCGGGTCTCGATATCGTTCCCTGCATGAACGACACCCTTGCCGGGAACTTCCTTCTGGATAGCGACGACAACGTCACTCTGGTTGACTTCGAGTATGCCTCCAACAACGATCGCTGCGCCGAGCTTGCGGTCTGGTTCGGCGAGATGTTCTTTACGCCCGAGGTGGAAGCGGAGGTCGTCGAAGAGTATTTCGGCCGCTACGACCCCGCCCTGGTGGCACGTATCTCGCTCTACAAGGCGCTGGCAGACGTCAAGTGGGCCACCTGGGCACTGGTGCAGCACCAGGTCTCGGCTTTGGAGTTCGATTTCTACAAGTACGGTGTCTGGAAGCACCTGCGCGCCCGCAGCCTGATGCGCAACCCCCAGTGGCGGAGTTGGCTAGAGGCGGTGTGAGCCGGGATTTCTCGATAGCGGCGGTGAGGGCTGGCCGCCTGGAACCGCTTGCCGTGTTGTGGACTGCGGCAGTAAACAGGCTGCGCTTTGAGGCGCCGGTCTATCGTGCCATCTTTGCCGGCGCCCTAGAGGGGGCCATCCGAGGCTTAGTCAGAAAGGGAACGAGCGCAGCATGACGATCAAGGCCATCACCTTCGATCTTTGGGACACTCTGGTTCACGACGATTCCGATGAGCCCAAGCGCGCGGCCAAGGGGCTGCGCTCGAAGCGCGACGAGCGGCGCTTCCTGGTTTGGCAGGCACTCGGCGAAAGCGGCGCGGTGGAGCGCGAGACGGTCGATCTGGCCTACGACACAGCGGATGCGGCCTTCAACCTGGTCTGGAAGGAGCTGCACATCAACTGGACCGTGGAGCAGCGCTTGCGCGTCATCCTGAAGGGGCTCGGCCGCAGCCTGCCCGATGCGCGCTTCCAGCGGCTGGTCGAGGCGACGGGTCGGATGGAGGTCGACATCCCGCCGGACCTGATCGCCGGCGTGCCGGAGGCACTCGAGGCGCTCTCGAAGCGCTACAAGCTGGCGATTGTCTCCGACGCCATCGTCACGCCTGGCAGCGGCTTGCGCGCCATCCTGGAGGGGCACGGGGTGAAGCACTTTTTCTCGGGCTTCGCTTTCTCCGACGAGGTCGGCTATTCCAAGCCGCACCGCTCCATGTTCGAGACCGCGGCGCAGGCGCTGGGCGTCGAACTGGCGGAGATCGTGCACATCGGCGATCGGGAGAGCAACGACATCAAGGGCCCGCACGCGATCGGCGCCAAGGGGATCCTCTTCACCGGCAGCCGCGCGGAAGAGCGCGAAGGCACCACGGCCGATGCGGTCTGCGAGCATCACCGCGACCTGCCGGAGATCATCGATCGCCTGGCCAGCCAGACAGCCTTGGAGGGGGAGGAAGCAAAGGCATGAGCGAGACGACACGCTTTCTGGTGCTCGACGGCTACGCCAAGGAGGGCAGGGCGGACCTGCAGGCCGGCGGCGCCTCGACGGCCGGCGCGCTCTATGACGCCATGCTGCGGCGCAACTGCCCGGATGCCGAGGTCGATATCCTCTATCCGGGCGACCCCGATGCCGCCCTTCCGAGCGGCGCCTCGATCGGTCAGTACGACGGCATCGCCTGGACCGGGTCCAGCCTGACCGTCTACCACGAGGACGCCAAGGTCAGCCGCCAGATCGCGTTCGCCAAGGCCGCCTTCGAGGCCCGGGTCCCGAGCTTCGGGTCCTGCTGGGCGGCCCAGATCGCCGTGGTCGCGGCCGGCGGCGCCTGTGCAGCGCACCCCAAGGGCCGCGAGATGTTCTTGGCCCGGAAGGTGCGCTTGACGGCGGAAGGCCGCGCGCATCCGCTTTACCGCGACAAGAAGTCGGTCTTCGACGCCTGGATCAGCCACGACGACGAGATCACCCACATTCCCCACGGTGCCCAGATCCTGGCCGCCAACGACTGGACCGCCTGCCAGGCCGTGACGGTGACCCACCGCGGCGGCGTATTCTGGGCGCTGCAATACCACCCCGAGTACGACCTGCACGAAATGGCCCGGCTGATGTATTGCCGCAAGGCAAAGCTGGTCGGCAAAGGCTTCTTCGCCGACGAGGAGGCCGCGCAATCCATGGTCGACGACCTCGAGGCCCTGTATCAGGATCCGACCCGCAAGGACCTCGCCTTCCGCTACGGCATCGACGCCGACGTCATGGATCGCGACATCCGCGAGGCAGAGGTCCGCAACTGGGTCGAGCAGTTGGTGCTGCCGACCAAGCGCCAGGCGGCTTGAGGAGGGCCGGTCTGGCGAAGTGCCGAGGCTCTCGCGTCGAGAGATTGGCCCTCCAGAGCTGATTCTGGACCGCAAGGACGATAGGAAGACCGGGTCTGCGGCAAAGCGCGATCGGCGAGGGCGGACCTTGCCGGCGTTCGGGCCACGACGCGGGGTGGCAGCGGCGGCTCGGGCTCATCCAGCTTCGCCGGCGGGAACGGAGCGGCGGGCTGACCGGCTCTGATTCTCGTGGCAACTTCCTTTTTGGGAGCTCGGGCTCCAGCGATTGGAAGATTGAGACGACGGACTTCACAGCGCCTGTGCCGGCCAAAGCGACCATCCGGTTCAGGGTCAAACGGCCGAAGTTCACCAAGAATGGCTCGTTCGGAGGTCGAATTTCGGCTTGGCATGTGCAGTTTGATCCAGTTTTGACTGCATTTTTGACGATCTTTTGATAGTCGGCACCCACCTTCCTTACCGCGACGCCCCGATAGAGAGGCGGGCTCGGACTTGCGCCCCTCGCGTCATTCTGACCGGCGGCGGCAGAGTCCTTGGACTTGCGTGAGGAGGAGAAACCAATGGCTGTCACTTATGGAACGCCCGAAGCGGAGAGTCTCTTCGGCAGCAATCTGGCCGATACGATCCGTGGCGGTTCAGGGGATGACATCATCAGGGGGCGTGAAGGCGATGACTCACTGTTCGGCGGCAGTGGGACCGACACGCTCTTCGGCGACTCAGGCGATGACTTCATCTCTTCCGTTCTAGAGTCGCGCAGCATCTTCGGAGGCTCCGGAGATGACATCATGTTCGGTCTCATCTACGCCGATTTCGCGAATGGGGGTGATGGGAACGACAGGTTTCAAGCCTACGAGGGTGATGACGTCTTCAGGGGCGGTGACGGTGATGACTTCGCGCGCAACACCTATGGGGCGGACACCTTCTTGGGGCAGGGAGGCGCCGACACACTCTACGGAGGCCACTTCAGTACCGATGTTCTACGCGGTGGGGCCGACAACGACTCTCTCCATGGAAACGGGGGCGACGACAAGCTCTACGGACAAGGTGGTGACGACATCGTCCATGGGGGCACCGACAACCCCTATGGAGGGGATGACAATGATTTCATCGTCGGCGGTGGCGGTAATGATAGCCTTTTCGGTGCGAGTGGTGAAGACAGCATCCTCGGCAACAACGGCACCGACAGCCTCTACGGCGGTGATGGGGCGGACGACATCAGAGCAGGCAACGGCGGCGATCTTCTGGCCGGTGACACAGGCGACGACGTCCTGCGCGGGCAGATCGGATTGGATCGGCTGTTCGGCGGCTTAAACGACGATAGGCTCTACGGCGGTGCCGATGAAGACACGGCATATGGTGGAATAAACTTTGATACGCTCTTCGGTGACGGTGGTGACGATTCCCTCCTTGGTGGCGCAAGCTACGACAGGCTCTATGGCGGGGCTGGGGCCGATTTTCTCGACGGTGGTGCAGGAGAGACAGATCTTCTGACCGGCGGCAACGGTCAGGACACTTTCTATTTCGATGACTCTGGCTTCAGCCTGGAAGGCCAAGTGACCGACTTCGTCTCTAACGTGACCGATCCAGGTGCGGCCGATCTCATTGCCTTGGGGGTCTCCGGTTCGGATGGCGTGTGGATCGGCGATGCGACCTTCGACGGCAGCGGTCCACAGGTCCGCTTCGACGGTGCCTTCGACAACCTCTATGTAGATGCGAACGGCAACGGTCTGACGAGCTTCGTTTTCAATGTGGAAGGCGTCAGTCAAGCCGATCAGCTGACCGCGACGGACTTCCTCTTCGCCTGAGCGCGGTGTCTGAATCGGAACCGCCCGACAGAAAGGCGTCGTTCCCGCTGCCGCCCGACAAACAAGGTCAAGCGCCGGAAAGGCTATCGATCTCGACCCCCGCGCCTTCGAGACGCTGGCGAGCGGCGACGACGACCTGTGGCTCGAACTCACGCTCATGGCGAAGGACGACGGCCTCGGCGGTCAGGTCGGGCATGCCTCTTTCGAGGAGCATATCGAAGCCCTCTGACGGGCTGCTGGCGAGTGCCAGGTCGCCGAGCGTCTTCATCACCCCCACGCGGCCGATCTTTTGACGGGTTCGGGACAATCGGACCGTCTTGCCTCGCTCTTCGCGCAAGCGCTCTTCGAGCGCATGGATGGACCGCCAGAAATCCAGTGCGACCGGTTCAAGGTCGGCAGCGGGCAGGATTTCAACCAGTCGACGGAAGGCCGCCGCATAGACGTCCTTGGCGTCCATACGGTTGGCGTTCTCAATGAACTGGCGCAACTGATCAGGATTGTCAGATGCGTGAATGATCGCAAGAACATTTGAGTAGTCAGGCAAGGCGCCTCTCCCTCCGGTTATGACAATGCCGCCAGAATGAGCTCCATCGGCCTTCGCTCCGCTCGCCGTCAACGCAAACCAGGGTCGGGCGGGCGCCGAGGAGGAGCGCTTTTCGACAGGCGATAGGCCATTCCCGGCTGTGCCTCATTGGCCAATGGTAGCCGGAGTTCGCGGGCAGCGATAGAGGCCAAGCCCAGGTCGCCATCGGTGGCGACCTGGGCGACATCTCCGGGACGTCACGCTGGCGTGGACGAGAAGGGGATCAAGGCATCGGAAAATGCTGGAACACAGGACTGTGCCGCTGTCGGCCTGCAATCGCGCCTTGGAGCTGTTCGAGCAGCCCGCTCGGACGACGATCGACGAGGCCCCTGCTGCCCTGCATTCTGCCGGAGAGCAACTTACCGCATGACTAACACCAATCGGTTTCCGATTTTCCCGGGGCGGTTCAAAGCGCGACCTTGAGCCAGTCTGTGAAGACGAGGGCGCCGAGTGCGAGGACGAGGGTGCCCAGTGCGACGACGAAGGCGGCGAGCGGAGGCTTTGACCATGACGACCTTCATGCCCAATGACCGGCCGGCCACCGCCGCCGGATGGTTGGTGCTGATACACCACCGGCAGGGGCCTCGCTTCGGCGGGGCCTTTGCCGTACTGCCTCAGACCATGGTCACCTCGATGGACACGAGGTCGGTGCCACCGCCTGGGATGGTGACGCCTGCGCCCAGCATCAGGGTGTCGGTGCCGGAACCACCGTCATAGAGGTAGCCGGTGAAGTCGCCTTGACTGGCCACCAGAAAGACGTCGTCGCCACTATCGCCGAAGAGGCTATCGGAGCCGGCACCGCCGGTGAGCCTGTCGGCACCATCGCCGCCAAAGAGGTCATCGTTGCCGCCGTCACCGGAGAGCGCGTCGGCGCCGCTGCCACCGAAGAAGCGGATGTCATCCCCTTCGCCGCCGAAGAGGCTGTCGGCGCCCGTGCCACCGAAGAAGTAGGAGTCATTGCTGCCGCCGCCGTAGAGGATGTCGGCGCCGCTGCCACCGTAGAAGACGATGTCATCCCCTTCGCCGCCGGAGAGGCTGTCGTCGCCGTCGTCGCCGAGGAAGTAGACGTCATCCCCACTGCCGCCGGAGAGGCTGTCGGTGCCGCTGCCACCGAAGAAGGAGATGTCGCTCCCACTGCCGCCGGAGAGGCCGTCAGCCCCGCTGCCACCGTAGATGCCGCCGTCATCCCCCTCGCCGCCGAAGAGGCTGTCGGCGCCACTACCACCAAAGAAGCTGGTGTCATCCCCTTCGCCACCGGAGAGGCTGTCGTCGCCGTCGTCGCCGTTGAAGTAGAAGTCATCCCCACTGCCGCCGGAGAGGCTGTCGGTGCCGCTGCCACCGAACAAGGAGGAGTCGTTCCCATCGCCGCCGGAGAGGCTGTCGGCGCCGCTGCCTCCGAAGAAGGAGAAGTCATTCCCGCTGCCGCCGAAGAGGCTGTCGTCGCCGGTGCCGCCAAAGAAGCTGCGGTCGATCCCATCGTCGCCGAAGAGGTTGTCGGCGCCGTCGTCGCCATAGAAGTAGCGGTCACCCCCACTGCCACCGGAGAGGCTGTCGTCGCCGCCACCACCGTAGAAGGAGATGTCATATCCATCGCCGCCGAAGAGGCGGTCGGCGCCGGCGCCACCGTAGAAGAAGAAGTCATACCCCTCGCCGCCGGAGAGGCTGTCGTCACCGCCGTCGCCGTAGAAGACGAAGTCATTCCCATCGCCGCCGGAGAGGCTGTCGTCACCGGTGTCGCCGTAGAAGAAGGTGTCATCCCCACTGCCGCCGGAGAGGCTGTCGGCGCCGATGCCACCGAAGAGGCGGTAGTCGTCCCCATCGTCTCCGGAGAGGCTGTCGGCGCCGCTGCCACCGAAGAAGCGGTTGTCATTCCCATCACCGCCGGAGAGGCTGTCGGCGCCGCTGTCGCCGAAGAAGAAGAAGTCATCCCCCTCGCCGCCGGAGAGGCTGTCGGCGCCGCTGCCACCGAAGAAGAAGAATTCAAAAAATCCACTGCCGCCGTAGAGGCGGTCGACGCCGCTGCCACCGTAGAAGCGGGCGTCGCTCCCACTGCCGCCGGAGAGGCTGTCGTCGCCGCTGCCACCGTAGAAGTAGAAGTCTTTCCCACTACCGCCGGAGAGGCTGTCGGCGCCGGTGCCACCGAAGAAGCGGGAGTCATCTCCACTGCCGCCGAAGAGGCCGTCGGCCCCGCTGCCACCGAAGAAGGAGGAGTCATTCCCATCGCCGCCGGAGAGGCTGTCGTCGCCGCTGTCGCCGAAGAAGAGGAAGTCAACTCCATCGCCGCCGAAGAGCCTATCGTCGCCGTTGCCACCGTAGAAGGAGGAGTCATTCCCATCGCCACCCGATAGGCTGTCGGCGCCGCTGCCACCGTAGAAGTAGTCGTCATTCCCACTACCGCCGGAGAGGTTGTCGCCGCCACCGCCACCGTAGAAGTAGTCGTCATTCCCACTGCCGCCGAAGAGGCTGTCGGCGCTGCTGCCACCGAAGAAGGAGGAGTCGTCCCCACTACCGCCGGAGAGGCTGTCGGCGCCGTCGCCACCGAAGAAGCTGTAGTCATTTCCTTCGCCGCCGTAAAGGCTGTCGTTGCCGTCATCGCCGCTGACGCTGCTGTCGTCTCCCTCGCCCCCGTACAGCATGTCTCTGCCGGATCCACCAACGAGAGAAACGTCATCGCCCTCGTCGCCTGAGATCCTGTCCACACCGGTGGCACCGAAGAGGGAGGCATCGATCCCACTGCCGCCGTAGATCCTGTCGTTGCCCGTCGCACCGTAGAAACCGCTGTCGCTGCCGTCGTCTCCGCTGAGGGTATCGTTGTCGTTGCCGCCGAAGAAGTAGCTGTCGGCGCCGTCGGCGCCGTAGAGCTTGTCCGAGGCCGCGCGACCAAACAGCTGGCGATCGTCGCCAGCATCCCCCGACAGCGTATCGATCCCGCCGCCGCCGTAGAAGGTCGCATCCTCACCGCTGCCGCCGAACAGCGCGTCCATCTTGCCGCCGCCGTAGAAGAAGCGGTCGCGCCCGCTGTCGCCGGAGAGTCTGTCGTTTCCGGCGCCTCCGTAGAAGTAGAAGTCGTCTTCGCCACCTCCGTCCAGGCTGTCGTCGCGGACGCCCCCGAAGAAGAAGAGGTCTATCCCGAGACCGCCGTAGAGCTTGTCGGACCCGCGCTCGCCATCGAGACGGTTATCGCTGCCGTCGCCGCCGAAGAGAGTGTCGTTGGACCGCTCGCCATAGAGGAGAAAGTCGGCGCCCTGGCCACCGTAGATCACATCGGCATTGGCGCCACCGTCGAGATGACTGTCGTTCCCGCTGCCTCCGAACAGCGTATCCAGGCCGGCGCTGCCGTAAAGCAGGCTGTCGTTGCCGCTGTCTCCCGAGATCGTGTCGTCGTCCACCCCGCCGAAGAGAAGGGCATCTGCGCCATCGCCGCCGCCGACCTGGTCCGCCCGTGAACCGCCGGAAAGGTTGCTGTCGTCGCCCGCGTCACCAAAGAGCGAGTCCGTCCCGGTGCCCCCGTCGAGCGTGACGTCGCCGCCGCTGCCGCCGACCAGGGTATCGTCGCCTTGCCCGCCGTAGAGGCTGTCCGCAGCGCTCAACCCATAGAGCGTGTCGTTGGCGCCATAGCCCAGAATCGTGTCGACGGCAGAAGTGCCATAGAGCGTATCCGGCCCGGGTGCCCCTGGAATGAAGGCCATGGCTCGTCTCTCCATTGCTGATGTTCTGGCGCTTGCAACGAAGAGGGTATCACGGCGATGGGGGCAGAGTCCCGGCTGATAGGATTGGGCGCTGGCCCAGAGCGTCGTCTCGGCGTGTCAGAGGCCGGCATGTCGGGAATCTGCGTCAACGGCCGCTCTGATGCTCCCATGTGCTTCCCAGCAAAAAAGCTGGGAAGCACTGCCTTGAAGGACGTCCGCTAACTATTTGAAATCATTGGTGGGCGCACAAGGACTCGAACCTTGGACCCGCTGACTAGTAGTCGGTGGCCGAGAAGTTGCGGCCTGGCGCGAGGGACCTGGTGGTTTGGGACGAGACCCTGCCGGGCTTTGGCGTGCGGGTGAAGCCCAGCGGCGTGCGCAGCTACCTGGTGCAGTATCGCAACCGGCAGACCGGCGCCTCGAAGCGAGCGACCATCGGACAGCATGGGCCGCTGCTCACCTTCGATCAGGCGAAGCGGCAGGCGCGCGATTCTCGCCGATGCCATGCGCGGCAGCGATTTGGCTGAGACAAGGCGAGCAGACCGCTCCGCACCGACGATGCGCGATCTTGCCCGGGACTACTTGGAACGCCACGCAAAGCCCAACAAACGGCCGAAGAGTGTGCGCGACGACCAGGCGATGATCGACAAGGCGATCCTGCCGGTTCTGGGCGAGCGGCGGGTACGGGACGTCACCAGACGCGAGATCGAGGACTTGCATATCCGATCGAAGGACCGCCCCTATCGGGCGAACCGCGTGCTGGCGTTGTTGTCAAAGATGTTCAGCTTGGCGATGCAGTGGGAATGGCGCACAGACAATCCGGTGAAAGGTGTCGAGCGATTTCCCGAAGAAAAGCGCTACCGCTGGCTCACGGAGGTCGAGTTGAGAAAGCTATGGTAGGCGCTCGATCAGCATCCGAACAAGCGTGCTGCGAGTGCCGTGAGATTGCAGATCTTGACCGGCGCACGGCTCGGTGAGGTCCTGCAGGCGGGCCGCGATGCCTTCGACTTGGAGCGCGGTGTCTGGATCAAGCCATCGCACCAGACCAAGCAGCGCCGGACTGAGCACGTACCTTTGAGCGTTCAGGCATTGGACTTGGTCTCTTCCATTGATCGGAGTTTGCCGGCCGGGGAGGTCTGGCTCTTTCCCGGTAACAAGCCGGGTCAGCCCTTAAGGGACATCAAGCGCTTCTGGCGTCGGTTCTGGCCGAAGCCGGGATCCAGGACTATCGGCGGCATGACAACCGACACACCTATGCCTCCCATCTGGTCTCAGAGGGCATGAGCTTGGAAGTGGTGGGTCGGCTGCTGGGTCATACCTCACCGCTAACGACCAAACGCTATGCCCATCTCGCCGACGATCCACTTAGGTTGGCCACGGAAGCCTTTAGCAGCAAGCTTGTAGAAGAGGCAGACGAGGGGGCCTCGTAGTTGGCGATCCCCAAGTCGGTGGAACAATAGCTGTTTCCCAATGCCGAGCGCTCGAGGCGGAATAAATCGGCTAGCTTTGGGTCCACTGGCGCCGCGCGTTGCCACTGTGCGGCCAGTCCGCGCCTGATGTTTAGTACTTTTTGACAAGCTGTAGTCTTTGGCGTATGATTACTAGTGACGAGAGTTTCGGAGTGAGGCTGAGTCTTGAGTTGTCTCGTGCCTAGGAACCGGACCAGGCTGCTATCGCAAAAAGCTCACTTGCTGTTGGTGCGAGGTTCAGCCTTTATATTCTGCGTGCCGAATTTCAAGGCTTTCTAGGGTCAAGGAATTTGTCTTCAGTTCCATTTCTCGATAAGTTGTCCGCAGAGGATAGTAAAGCGTTACACTTCCGCATGACAAAACATGAGTATATTCGAGGTGACATGGTTATATCGGTCGCTGAGAAAGGGCGCGATGTGTTCTTCATTCTTCGGGGGCGCGCTCACGCGATCCTCTACTCATCGGACGGTAAGACAGTGGATTTTCGAGAGATCAGGCAGGGGGACATGTTCGGCGAGCTTGCGGCAATAGATGGAGAGCCTCGTTCGGCCAGCATTGTTGCACTGGAAGACTCGCGGGTAGGGCGTCTAAGCCATCTGGCCTTAGCAGAGCTGGTGGAAATGCGCGAGCAACTCGCCTGGGCTCTAATGGTTCACCTGTCAAGCCAGATCCGCTACCTGACGGAGAGGGTTTTCGAATACAGCACCTTGCTTGTCCGCGAACGGCTGATCCGGGAACTCTTGCGTCTGGCCGGCGGTGAGACTGCGTTACGCTCCGCGGCTAGGATCTATCCCGCTCCCACTCATTTTGACCTTGCCGCAAGGATAAGCACCCACCGGGAGGCGGTATCCCGGGAGATGAGTACGCTTGCTCGGCGCGGGCTCTTACGAAAGCAGGACGGTGCGCTGCATCTGCTCGACGTCGGCACGCTTCGGAGCTTGTGCACAAGAGAAGAGTAATGAGTGTCTAAGGGTTCGCTCGCGATCCGGGATTGAATTCGGTCGGAAAATGTGTTTTCAGTTGCGGTAGCGGGGATTACGCGCACCCTAGGGCGATGAGACGACGGCTGAGAGCAATACTGTTCGCCGATGTCGTTGCGTCGAGTGCTCGCATGATGGCAGACGAGCTGCCGACGATCAGGGCCATCGATACGGCGACTCAGCAGATTGACGCACGCGTGACCGCCTTTGGAGGCACGGTGCAAAGGCTGCTCGGCGACGGCGTCTTTGCCACCTTCGACAGCGTTGGTGACGCGGTTCGCTGCGCTGTCGATGTTCAGGCCGCTTGCGGTGTTTCGGAGCCGGGTGCCGTCGGGATACGCATCGGCATTCACTTCGGCGAAACCTTCGAGAGCGGCCAGCAACTGCTGGGTCACGCCATCAATGTGGCGGCGCGCCTGGAGGGTTTTGCCGAGGTGGGCACAGTCTGCGTGAGCGAGGCAGTGCGGCATGCGCTTGTCGGTGATCGAGGCCTGATCTTCACCGAGCTTGGTCGGCCGAACCTCAAGAACATCGGCAAGGAGATGACGGTGTTCCGCGTCGCTCTGTCAGACGATGAGCCGGCGGCACAGGTGGCGATCGCGCGCCAGGAGGATCTCCTGGAAAGGCAGGCCTTGCCCTCGGTCGCCGTTCTTCCCTTCGAGATCGAAGCGCCGAACGACGAGCAGCGAACCGTATCAGCGGGGCTTGACGACGAGATCGTCGACTACCTCACGCGTTTCCGCAGCCTGGACGTGGTGGCGCGGGAGTCCTCTAACGCAGCTGCAAGCGCGGCAGCCCCGGATGCTTTGCTCGGGCGCCGCCTGACGGCCCGATACCTCGCGCGGGGCCGAGTGACGGTCTCGGGCAGCCGGTTAAGATTGAGAGTCAGGCTGGTGGATGCCCTGCACGACAAGGTCATCTGGAGTGAGGCCTACGATCGCTCGTTCGAAGACATCTTCGAGGTTCGCGACGACGTGGCGGAGTGTGCCGTCGCAGCCATGGCCGTGCAGATCGAGGCACGAGAGCGTGAGCTGGCGCGCGCGAAACTGCCCGAGTCCCTGGGCGCCTATGCCTTGATGCTGCGCGGCCGGCAGGAGATGGATGGCTTCAACGCCGGGTCTGCTCGGCGCGCCCTGGATCTGGCCGGTCGTGCGACCGACATCAGCCCTCATTACGCGCGCGCCCATTCGCTCGCTGCACGCGCCCGCAGCCTTAGCTGGAAGTACAGCTGGGTCGAAGATCGCGAGGCAAGCCTCCGGGCCGCGGAAGAAGCAGCAATTGCTGCTACGAGGATGGACATCAACGATCCTTCGGGCCACGTCGAATTGGGATTCCTGTCGCTCTACCAGCGCCAGCACGACCGTTCGCTAAACGCCTACGAGCGGGCTTTGCAGCTCAACCCCAGCGATGCCGTCGTCATCGCCGAGTATGGCGACACCTTGACCCACAGCGGACGCCACTTTGAAGGCATAGCTCACTACGAGAGAGCTTTGCGCCTGAACCCCTACGGACGTGAGAACCGTCTATGCGATTTAAGCTGCGCTTACTTCTTTCTGGAAGACTACGATAAGGCGGTGCGTATTGGACTCTCAATGGAAGATCCCTGGGGAGTTCGATACATACTGGCTGCTAGCTACGCTCACCTGGGCGAAATAGACAACGCGCGCCGCTGGGCCACGATGATCCGCGACCGCGAACCGCACTTCGATCCTGACGCCTGGGTCACCGTCGTGCCGGACAAGAACGAACAGGCGAGGATCATGTATGCCGAAGGGTTGAAGATGGCGGGTCTATGATCAGCTCATAATTCTATTAGGGAGGAGGAGTCACTACCCAGAAGCCGGATTGCGGGGAGTTCACGAATTCCAAGACTTTTTTACCGCCATTTTCTACGAGAATGTAATTGCAAAGAGCCCAATTGTTTGGGTCGTTTAATCCTGTGTTCTCTTCCCGCACTAATTGAACACACCACTGATCCGTGGTGTCCACATTCCGGAGGCCAATGTCACCATGATAAAACCGCGGCTCAAACCAATTCTCCGGGTTCATGGGTTGATCACTTCCAAATCCTGGAACTCTTGTAAATGTTTGTGCTCCGGAATCCCATTTCACAAGCCTGAAATGCAGATTAGTAACGAAAAAGCCTGTCGGATCAAAGTGCACAAAAAAATAGTCTACCTTGTTGTTCTCGAATTCTCCTACATTTCCTTGAAAGTACCCATTGTTACAGGCTATTTTGGATATTGAACGTGCCATACCCTATACTCCCTTACTCTTCTGATTCTTTGGAACGCCAGCGCCCGCGCCTATATCGTCTCGTCGGACCCCGAGGTGGGCCCGTCATACCGCCTGCTGTCGCTGTTGAGTCAAATGACCCTTGCCCACCCAACTCAAACTCTAGCAAAACACGATCGAAGGTTCCAGATTCCGAATCAAGTCGGATAGTAAAATCACCTATATCGTACACCCACACTCTCATACCATATGGGAAACGACTTACCTGACTTGAAAGCCCAGTGCGGTCTGCCGCGGGTGGTTGCCTTTGTATTCTGTCCGCTCTCTCTTCACTTAGGTAAGGATGCTCTGGATCAGAACCTATTCCGTGAACCAAAAATATTGCAGGTTTGTAGAGATCGAACAGCTCATTGCGATATGAAAAAGAGTACACTCGAGCAAGTGTTGCGTCTTTACCTCTGTCTTCGTTGCGGAGCTGTTCAATCAGGAACTTGTTGTGAGATCGCGTGTTGACCGGAGGTGCGTCGAGCCTCTCTTCATACTCTACGATTTCTGTGACGCGTGTGTGATCGATTTTGAGCTCGTACAACTCCCTCCCAAACAGATGCACAGTTGAGTCGGAGAGTAATGTATCATATCTACCACTACGATAACCTGGCATCTCAATGCTCCCACATAGCTGCTAGTAGAAACGCTCTGACACTCCAGTTTCATTTACAGTCCTGGGAATTGTCAGGCGTGTTGATCGCGTATGGCTGCGAATACTACCTTTTTCTATTCGCGGACCCAGAACGGTCTGCCCAATTCCGCGTCGTTTGAAGTGATCGCCAAAAATACTCTCTGCAAAAGTACATTGATGTACTGTACCATTAGAGAGAAGGGTCCAAAAGTATTGAAACACATCCTTTTCAGAATCCAAATCGTAGAGAAATCTAGCTAAGGTTCGGGCAATAATGTCTCGGGAGCCTCTCAGCGCCATGCGAAACAAGTCGGGTCGGCGATCATAAGCCAGCTGAAATCCTCGCCGCATTCTCGTTCTTAAAGAACGGTCGCGTTCTGCCGCATCGGCCAAGCGTTCCAAACTTGGTGGTATTGCGCCGTACTCCACCAGCAGTTCGTGGTAAATGTCTATGAAAGTATCGAAGAACGCGCCAATCAGTGGTTTTGCGACATCGTGCTCGCTCTTCCAGCCGGCTTCGAAGTCGTACAAGGTCCGCTTGTTGTTGGCGAGGCGAATCTGACTGTTGGAGGAAACCTCAGCAAAGCGGCTCAGTCGATTGAAGCTGTCAAGGTCGCCGAACGTGCTGTCGAGAAGCTCGTTGACGACGGAATCAAAGTGTAGCGCCGCTATCAGCGCTACCCAGTCGGAGGACATCTCGTGGAAGGCCTCGATCTCGCCCGTGGTCTCTCCGGGGACGAAGGGGCCGCTGAGGGCGAGCACCAGGGCGTGGCCAATTTCATGTGCCACGACATCGAAGTTCAATGCGTACTCGTCGATGAGTCCGTCCGGGCCCTCGCGCTCCTCCGGTTTCCAGGAAGCCGAAGCCCAGCTGCGCGTTCTCCCCACCCAGGCAGGAGCGAGAGTTGCAGGCGCTCGAAGTAGTCGTCGAAGTGCCAGGCGACCGGGCCGCCGATGTACTTCTCCCACACGTCCGCATGGTGAAGCGGGCGCAGCCGAAGAGATGTGCGGCCGGGGAACTGCGGTGCGGTCACGGGAATGTGGTCGAAATGCCCCTCCGGCGATGGCAAAGCCGGCGGGGCGGCTGGGCCCTCCCATGGTGGCAGGTAAAGCTCTTGGCCATTTGGCCCATCACGCAGACCGTAGGGCTCTCGTTTGCCCAGCGGCACGACCGTGTACATGCGTTCGTCAGAGGGCCCAGGCCACAGTGAGCCGGCTGGCGACGACACCGTCACCGTCTCGAGCTTTGCGTCGGATCCGCTGACCGGGGCCTGCGGAAAGAGCCTGAAGCGGGTACCCCCCACTCGTTCCATTGTCGCCGTGCTCGCCGATTTGCGAGCCTCTTAGCTGGACTCTTGCTTTCCCCTACGGGTACGACCGTCAGACATCTCAACATAGGCGCGCTCGCGACGCAAGAGGTTCTTCAAGCCCTGCGTGTTGACTAGTCCGATGGCTCTGGCGAGCCCGTCGAGGTCTTTCGTGTCGACTTCCGTGCCGTACTGTGCGCTGTACCAGAGCAGGAGATCTGCAGTGCTCCAGCTATCCGTGACCAGACCTTCGCGCTCGGCACGCTCGAGAAGGTGCAACTTGTCCATCGCTCGCCGCCGCAGAGCGGCGTAGCGATCGCCGATCCGCAGCTCCATCAGGACGTCCGTGGCGAGGTCCGGGGCCGCTTCGTCCAAGGTTTGCTCCAGTGCTTCGTCCCGATGCAATGCGTCTTCCAAGTCCTCTCGCTTGACCTGATTGGCCGCACACCAAGCCTCATAGCTCTCTCGCGTGGTCAGGCCGGAAAAGCCGCGAAAGCCCTCGATCGTCAAAGACTCCTGTGTCCCCGTCGATCACGTGATCAGATTGCGACGTACGCCTGGCATAGGCCCTGAGCAAGGCATCGCGATAAGCGGGTGGATCGAGCCGCAACTCGTCGAGGATCAAGCCCTCTTCCTCCGAGAGACCCGTGCTACCTTCCAAGCGGGCGATCGCGTCCGTCCAGAATGTGGTCGCATAGAATGTGAAGGCAGGCCGTACACGAGCCTCCGGCGCCTCCTCCGAGAGGCGGGCCAGAAGCATCTCAGCATCCTGCCGCTTCAGGTCCACGCGGCCCTCCGGCAGCCAGCTTTCCAGTGCCTTAGCCGGATCGTCCATCCCCAAGGTCCGCGCCTCCTCCAGGAGGCTGCCCCAGGTCACTGTCTTGTAGTAGCGGCGAAGCGCCAGCTTTAACAAGGCATCGTGCTCGGCCTCGGTCAAGACTCCTGACCTACTGGCTTCTTGAAGGCTCGCCCGCAGGTTCACCAGTGGCTCAGTTAAGGGAATGAAGTCGAGTTCTGCCGGGCCATGCAGGACGGCGACCTCGTGATCGTCCTCAAGAAGACCGTCGCGATACATCTCGAAGATCCGGCCGATGCCGACCATACCGAAAGGGGCGCATTCCACGGCGCGAAGCGCGCCCATGCTGGCAGCGCCATAGACCTCGACGCCGCGGCTGAGCGCCCAGAGAATCTCCTTGTGCCATACGGTTGGCTGGTCTTCGAAGACGGCATCGACGAGCCCGATCCGCTGTACGCCGGCCTTGGCTGCCCGATAGAGGTCGCCAAAGCCCGCCGGAGGAGGAGCCTGATACCTTCCGGCGTGGTCAGAGGGCTCCGTCCGCGGCTGGGGCCGATGAAAACGATAGACGTCATTGGGCTTGCGCGGCGCTGCCCAGCAGGCCAGGTGCGACGACGCGGACGACGCTGTAAACTTTGGAGGTTGCGAGCTCAATCGCAGCTAGCTGCAGCAAGCCGGCAGCCTTCAGGGCCTGAATCACCTTGCTGTACTCGGCTTGCAGGGAGGGTCCGGTCAAGTCCAGGCAATCGTCAAATGCGATGCCCTTGTTCTCCCCGTTGCCGCGCGCCTGCTCGTTGATCCAGAGGGTCCGGGTGTGAAGAGCTGCGCCGAAGAGGCGTTCGTCAAGATCGTCTCTGGCACCAGATATTCTTGTTAAGCGAGACTGCGCTGCCTCGGCTACTGCGCGCGCTGCCGCCACGTCGCGCCTGGCATGGGTGCCGGCGCCGAGACCAGAGGGGCCCGGATTGGCTGCCTTGTCGACAATCTGGCAGATGAAGGAGGGAACACTCCACTTGCTGGTCATGTCCCAGAGCACGACCGATAGCTCAGCTGCCTCGATCTTGGCGATTGCTCCACTGAGATAGACGGGCGTTACGCTCGATAGATCGACACGCCGCCGGTCTCGGTCGGCGGCATCCCGGCGATCGAAGCGAATGATAGCGTCACGTTCCACCAGTTCGCAGACAGCATGCAGAACGGCTTTCCAACACCGAGTTGCCAGAGGCGAGACCGTTCGACGAGACGAAGAGGGCGAGCGGCGCAGCTTGGTATCGTCCAGAAAGCAGGTGTGAACCAGATCGATGGGAAGCGACACAAGCTCGCTGGAAAGGAGATCCACGCCGGTGGCCCAGAAGAGAGGCGACGTGGGCTCAGGCAGGGGCGCGACGCGTGGGAGGGCCGCCAAATCCAGCACGCGCTCGTTTCGCGCCAGGTCTTCCAGGTGGCGAAGCGCAGGGGCAGCTGAGGGCGTTCGGCATGCCAATACTCGATTGCCTCCATCACACCCGAAGCGATGGCTGCTTCGCGGGTGAATCCTTTCCCCTGGGTCACTGCCAGCCCGTAAGAATTGGGCCGGATCACCATGAAGACCTCGAGCCCGATCCGATCGAGGCCGGTTACGCGTGCCACCCGTGTGATGCCATAGTCGGAAAGGGAGGGCATGATCGCTTCAAGCGTTCGCTCAGGGGGGACGCAGCGATGCGTCCCCAAAGTAAAGCCCTCTTCGGCTTCGCCCTCGTGCAAGCCTACCTGCAGCTTGCGCAGACGTCCGATGGCCGCGTCTGGATTTGGTGCGCGTCATTGTCCAAAAAGCGGCCGCTGTGAAACCCGCGGCATCCTTCCACTGTCCAGCCGAAGATATCGCTCGCTTGGTGCTTTCAGTTTCAAAGAATGACGAATGATGCCGGTTGGTGCCAAGTCATTATCTGTTGTGAGTAGGCGGATTTGGAGCGGGGCCGTAGGGATGTCTGCGTGATACCGGCCCCGGCGTCGGGCAAACGAAGAGGGCGACGCACCGGACCCCGGCACGTCGCCCCAGTGCTCGGGCTAGACACCTCTGGTCAGTTCAGATCGATCTGAGCGACCAGGTAGTTGCGCGGTCCCACCGAGATGTAGAGATCGGCATGACAGTTCTCGGGTGCGTAAGTGCCGACCCAGATGTCATACCAGCCTGTTGACGGATACCTCAGCGAGATGGCGGCGTTGGTGCCTTGACCGTCGTCATCGTCGAAGAAGTAGTTCGCATTGCCTGTGTTCACCAACAGAATGGTGTCGCAGGTGGCCACCGTCTCGAAGACGACGGCTTCATGATCGAAGGGCTCGAACCACATCGTGAAGTCCGGTGCCGTCTCCACAAAGCCATAGGTGTAGCCGACGTCCGGTAGGTAGCAGTAGCTGAGGTCCTCGGACCCTCCGGCCACGACGCCATAGGCCCCATTGTCGCCCGGGATGTCGCGACCCCAGCGATCGTAGTCGGGGCAAGCCTCTGCTGCGGCGGGCGCTGCGAAGGCGATGACAGCTGCAAAGATAAGCTTCTTCAACATGGCATTTCCTCCTTTCCATTAGCGGGAGACGCATCGAGCTATCGACCGGTTCTGCCTCTCCGCAGGAGAAGAGCTATGTCGTCGTCGCTGAAGACTTTGTGCGATTTGCCACAATTATTGCATTTTCTGCCGATGAGAAGAGCACGTTCATCGCACTCTACGTTTCCGGACGGCCAGGCCAGCGGTTGCCCGAACAACGCCGACACGAACGGATCGTCCGTCATGAGCGGGCGCCTGCTGAGCCATGCTGCGCCGCCGTCAACCAGGTGCCACCAACGTCCCACCGACGATCCGCTTCGGTTGGCCGCATGGATCTTCAGTGGTAAGCGTCACCTGTCGCGCCGAAAGAGAAAAGCGAGATCACAGTCGGTTGGTTGCCCTGCCTGCTGCCGCCGAGCGCGCCGGACGCGTCAAGGTTGGCATGCGGAGGCATGAATTGCCGCAACTGATCGGGATCCTCCGATCCGGTTTCCCGGAAAGCACATGCTCTTCCGTACGGCCTCCGATCGGAGCGATCATGATCAGGTCCCCCAATGTTGCTCTTTGACGACGCACACGTCATCCTGGGACCCCTGTTGTTTGCACGGAACACGCGCGTATGAAGTCGCCACGCTGGATGGTCGTTAGTCCCTCGGAGTTCGCGTGGGAACGCGAGGCGCTGGAGTTTCTTCGGGCACATCTTCCCGATCGGGACCCCTGGCGGGCCTGGTCGAACCTGGAGTTTATCGACGACGACGGCAGGGTGAACGAGGTCGACCTGCTGGTCTTGACGCCCGATGGACTCGTCATCGTCGAGATCAAGAGTCGGCCGGGAACCGTGAAAGGCAATGCGCATAGCTGGACCTGGCTCACGGACGGTAGGCGCGCCACCTATGACAATCCCTTGCGGCTTGCCAATCGCAAGGCCAAGCGCCTGAGGTCCGTGCTGGCGCGTCAGGACGCCTTCGGTCGCCGCAGAGCGCGCGTCCCCTGGGTCGCGGCGGTCATCTTTCTGTCGAAGGTGGCCAAGCCGCCAGATATCGATCTCGGAACGAAGCAGCGGGTTTTTCTGCGTGGTTCGCCCCCGTAAAACCGACGATGAAGGAATCATCGCGGCCCTCGTCAGCGGCCAAGACATCGGCTTCGGCACCACGACCACGGTCGACGAGACCCTGGCCCGTATCACCACAAGGGCGCTGGACCAAGCTGGGGTCAGAGGCGTGGGCCGCGGCCGCCAAGTCGGAGACTATCAGCTCGAGCAGCTCTTGGGTGAGGGGGAAGGTTGGCAGGACTTCGCCGCCAAGCACATCAGCCTTGGGGTCGCGCGACGGGTCCGAATATACCCCTATGCCCGTGCCGCCTCGCCGCAGGAGCGCGCGCGCCTGGGCCGCATGGCGACCCGGGAGTTCCGGGTCTTGGAAGGGGGTCGACCATCCAGGCATCCTGAAAGCGCTCGACTTCAAGGAGTCCGAGCTGGGCCCGGCGCTGGTCTTCGAGCATGATCCGGCTGCAGAGCGCCTCGACCGGTTTCTCTCCAAGCACCTGTCGGAACTCGGCGCGGAAGAGCGGCTGGGCCTGCTGCGCCAGCTGGCCGAGGCGCTGGGCTACGCGCACGGGCATCGTCTCTGCCATCGCGGCCTGGCGCCGCAGAACGTGATGGTGCGATGCGAGGGCGAGGCCTCGATCCGCTTGCAGATCATGAACTGGCAGGTGGCGATGAGAGACGGGGGCAGCCGGACGGCATCGCCGGTCACCTCCGGCACGCGCAACCTCCAGGACCAGGTCGAAGACCCCACGAAGGTCTATCTGGCGCCCGAGGCGCTGACCGACAGCCGGGTCGGAGCCGAAGCCGATGTCTTCTCGCTCGGTGCGATCGCCTATCACCTCTTCACCGGACATCCGCCCGCCGAGAACCCGCTCTCTCTCGCCCAGCGGCTGCAGGCGAGCGGCGGGCTGCGCCCCTCCGAGGTGGTCGATGGTGTGGGCAAGGACCTGGAGGACCTGATCGCGCTCTCCACCACACCGCTGGTGCGTGACCGCATTTCCACGGCCGGCGAGTTCCTCGAATACCTGGCCTTGGCCGAAGGCGAACTCCGCCCGAAGGAGAAGGCGAGTCCGAAAGAGGAGGCAAGCCCGAAGGAAGAGGTCGCGACCGTCGATCCGAGCCTGGCCAAGCCGGGAGACAGGCTCGACGGTGGACTGAAAGTGGTTCGAAGGCTCGGGCGCGGCAGCACCGCGGACGCCTTGCTGGTCGAAGCGGAGGGCCGTGAAGACCAGCTGGTGCTGAAGGTGGCGGTGGACGAGGCGCACGGCGACCAGGTGCGCGCCGAAGCAGAGGTCTTGAGCCGCCTGCACCACCCCAACATCGTGCGTCTCGTCGAGGCTCGCGAGGTTTGCGGCAGGGCGGCATTCCTGATGGAGCAAGCCGGCGAGCGTATCTTGGCCCAACGTCTGCGGGACGAGGAGACGACCTCGCTCGACCTCATGCGGCGCTTCGGTGAGGATCTGCTGCAAGCCCTCGACCACCTGGAGCAGGAGGGCATCGCCCACCGGGACATCAAGCCCAGCAACATCGGCATCGCGCCGGCTGGCGGCAGCGGCCGCCTGCGCCTGGTCCTCTTCGACTTCTCGCTCACACCGCACGCCGCCGGAGAACATACGCGCCGGCACACCCCCCTATCTCGATCCCTTCCTTTCCTTCAGAAAGCCGCCGCGCTGGGATCTGCAAGCCGAACGCTTCGCCGCCGCCATGACCTTGCACGAGCTGGTGGCGGGCTCGCTTCCGCAGTGGGGGGAGGGCGCCGGCGACATCCTGGTCGGCGACGACGAGGCGACGATCGCCATCGAGCGCTTCGATCCGACGCTGCGCGACGGGCTCAGCAGCTTCTTCTCGCAGGCGCTGCGCCGGAGCCCCGACGAGCGCTTCGGCAATGCCGAGGACATGCTGCGCGCCTGGCACCGCGCCTTCGAGCCCTTGGACAAGGTGATCGAGGAAGGGGGACAGCATCGAGGCCGTCGCGCGCAGGCTTAACCGCCGCAGCACCATCGCCGAGGTGGGTTACGGCGTGGAAGCCAGAGACGTGCTGGACCGCATGGGCATCCAGAGCGTGCAGCAGCTGCTCGCCGTGGACCGCGTTCGCCTGCGCTACCTGCGCGGGGTTGGGGACAAGATCCGCAAGGAGATTCGCGAGCGCGCCAAGCGCATCGCGCAGCTCCGCCCGGATCTAGTGCCCGGTGGCGGCAGCGGAGAGGCAGCTGCCTGGGCCAGCATCGACCGCCTGGTCGAACAGCTCCTGCCGCGGCGACCGGCTGGCGACGAGAGGTCGGAAGATCGTCTGCTGGCCGCCTATCTCGGGCTGGAACCGGCGGAAGAGGAGAGCATGTCCCATTGGCCGACCGCCGGGGACGTTGCACGATCCTCTGGTGTCCCCCGCAGCAAGCTTGCCGAGGTCGTCGACCAGGCGCGCCAGCGCTGGCACAAGAACCGCGACCTGAACGCGCTCAGGACAGAACTCGATGCGCTGCTGAAGGCCAGTGGATATGTGGCGACCGTGGAGGAGATGGCAGGCCAGCTGCTTGCCGCGCGTGGCTCCGTGCAAGAGGACCCCGGCGATCGGCGCCGGCAGTCGCACGCCGTTCTGCGGGCGGCCCTCGAGCTGGAGGCCTTGATCGAAGAGCCGCGCTTCGCCGTCTTTGCAGAGGCCGCACCGGTGCTGATCGCCAAGGGTCCCGAGCACGCCGACTACGCGCGCAAGCTGGGCGCCGTGGCCGACCGCCTCTGTGTGGAGGATCCCTTGCCGGCACCGCGCCGGGTCGAGGAGCAGCTGGATGCGATCGAGCCGCGGCCTGAAGACCCGCCGACGATGGACCGGTGCTGGCGCCTTGCGGTCGCCGCCTCCGGCCAGGCGGCGCTCTCTGCGCGCAAAGAGCTCTATCCCAAGGCCATGGCGGCGACGGCGGCCTTGCGCCTGGCGCTCGGCTCGCTGGCAGGGCCTGAAGAGCTGACGGAAGAAGAGCTGCGCAAACGGGTGCACGGACGCTTTCCCGACGCCGAGCCGCTGCCGCCGCGCCCGGAGCTGGACCGGCTGCTCGACGCGGTCGGGGCCGGCAGGGTTTGGAGCGAGGATCATCCCAAGGGGCCTCGCTATGTCAGCCGCTCCGTCGTGGCCTCCGACAGCGGCGGCTGGTCCGACCTGCCGCGGCACGCCACCAGCGAGGCCGCGCCGCAAGCGACCGAGGAGGTGCTGGACGCGCGAGACCTGGAGGAGAAGATTGCCCATGCGGCCGGCAGTGGCGCCTTTCTGGCGCTGACGGTCGAGCCGCGCTGGGCGCGAAAGGCCGAGACCGAGCTGCTGCGCCGCTTCCAGCCGCGCGAAGCGATCAGCCTGGAGGTCCTGCTGCTGCGCGCCATGCGGGACGAGGCCGAGGCGCGCAAGGTGAAGTGGCCGGTGGTGCTGAGGGCCGACGCCGAGGCACGCGACGGCAAGGGCTTCCGCAATCTCCTGCGCTTGGCGCGGGCGGCGGCGGGGCGCGTGCAGCAGGACCTGTTGGCGCTCGATCGGCCGGTCCTCCTGACCAACCCCGGCCTGCTGGCCCGCTACGATCTGATGCCGCTGCTGTCGGCGCTGGCCGAGGCCTCGGGGACCAAGAAAGGGCCGCCCAGCCTCTGGCTGCTGGTGCCGCAGTACGACGGCGGCCTGCCGCAGATCGACAGGGTGACCCCTGCCGGTGATCGGCACGGCTAACTGGGCCCGCCTGACCGACCCTTGGCTCAGCAATGCGCACCGGGCGGGTGCAAAGCCCTCGGCGGCGGCGTGATGGAAAGGAACCGACCGAAAGTGGCCCGAGACGGAGCCGACCTGATGACCACTGAAAGCCTGAAGATCCTATAGACGGCCATGATCGATGCCGACCGCCTTCTCGCCGACCTGAAGCGCCTGCGCCGCAGCCTGGATGACGACCTGCGCGCTACCCCATGCCAACGGTGCGCGACGCGATGCCGTGCAGGCCGAGTGGCAGGAGGCCCGCGACAGCGGCCGCACGCGAGAAAAGCGCCGAGGCTTTTCTCAAGGCTGCCCTCGACCAGTCGGTCGTGCACTGGATCCTGGCCTGCGTCTTCCTGCGCTTCGTCGAGGACAATCGCCTGGTCGATCGTCCCCTGCTCTCCGGCCCCGGGGAGGGGCTGGATCTCGCCAAGGAACGCCAGCAGGCCTACTTCCGCGAGCGGCCGCACGAGTCCGATGCGGACTACCTGATGGCCAGCTTCGACGAGGCGGCGCGCCTGCCGGGCCTCTCCGGCCTCTTCGATCGGGCGCACAACCCGCTCTTCCGCCTGCCGCTGTCCGGCGACGGCGCCATGGCGCTGCTGCGCTTCTTCCGCGAGGTGGTGCCGGAGACGGGAGACCTGGTCCACGACTTCACCGATCCGGCCTGGGACACGCGCTTTCTGGGCGACCTCTACCAGGATCTCTCGGAAGAGGCGCGCAAGCGCTATGCCCTTCTGCAGACGCCGGACTTCGTCGAGGACTGGATCCTGGAGCGCACCCTGGCACCGGCCATGCGCGAATTCGGGCACGAGACGCTGCGGATGATCGATCCGGCCTGCGGCAGCGGCCACTTCCTGCTGGGCGGCTTCCGCCGATTGCTCGATGCCTGGCAGCGCCAGGCCCCCGACCTGCCGGCCAAGGAATTGGCGCAGCGGGCGCTGGACGGCGTGGCCGGCGTCGACCTGAACCCCTTCGCGGTGGAGATCGCCCGCTTCCGTCTGCTGCTGGCCGCGCTCAAGGCCGGCGAGGTCGAGCGGCTGGCCGCCGCCCCCGACTTCCGGCTGCACCTGGCCGCCGGCGACAGCCTGCTGCACGGGCGCCACTTCTTCCGCCGCGAACTGGGCGGCACGGAGGAGGGTTTTCGCCGGGTGCTGCGGCACCACTATGCGGCCGAGGACAGGGAAGCGCTGGAGGCCATCCTCGGCCGGCAATACCACGCGGTGGTCGGCAACCCGCCCTACATCACGCCGAAAGACGCGGCCATGCGCGACGCCTACCGCGAAATCTACCCCAGCTGCCACATGAAGTACGGCCTGGGCGTGCCCTTCATCCAGCGCTTTTTCGATTTGGCTCTGCGAGGTGAGCCGGGGCAGCCGGCCGGCTTCGTAGGGATGATTGTCGCCAACAGCTTCCTGAAGCGGGAGTTCGGCAAGAAGCTGATCCAAGAGGTACTGCGGAAGCTCGACCTGACCCATGTCGTGGACTGCTCGGGTGCTTACATCCCCGGCCACGGCACCCCGACTGTGATCCTCTTCGGTCGAAACCGGCCGCCGCTCGCCGCCTCTGTGCGCACGGTCCGCGGCATCCGTGGCGAGCCGGGAACGCCGGGCGATCCGGCCCGGGGATTGGTATGGTCGGCCATTGTCGCGCAGAACGACTTGGCGTCGTCGAGCAGCGAGTTCATCAGCACGGAGGATACGTCGCGCGAGACATTAGCCAAGCACCCCTGGAACCTGGGCGGTGGCGGCGCGGCCGAAGTCCAAGAGACGATTGAGCGAGATCGGCAAAGGCTCGGACAAGTGGCTAACGCCATCGGAGTCTTCGGTATGACCAATGCTGACGAGGCTATGCTGGCAGACCAAGCGGCGTTCCGCAGAACCGGATGCGAGCGAAACGCTATTCGCTCACTGGTAGTTGGCGATATTGTGCGAGATTGGCGAGTCACAGATGGTCAGCCTGTAATATTTCCGTACTCGCATGACACCCCTCCAAGACATCTCGGATATCCCAGGGGTCGCCCGCTGGCTCTGGCCAGCGCGCACAACCATGGGCAATCGTGCCACCTTTGCTCAAAGGACTTACTTTGCGGAAGGGCGTCCTTGGTGGGAGTGGCACCAAGTGGCACTTGAACGACTGAGTGGGCTCACCGTTACTTTCGCTTTCGTAGCAACCCACAATCACTTCGTTCTCGATCGCGGCGACAAGGTGTTTAACCGCACGGCACCGGTAATCAAGCTGTCGGAGGCGGCATCTGAGGGCGAGCACCTCGGGATTCTAGGTCTCCTGAACTCTTCAACATCGTGCTTCTGGACAAAGCAGGTCTTTCAAAATAGGGGGTCAACAGTCGATACACGTGGCGCACGCCAGCGGACCGACCCTTTTGAAGACTTCTTTGAGTTCACCGGTACCGGTCTTCAGAGGTTTCCGCTCTCTGATGAACACCCTATTGATCTCGCAAGGAAGCTTGAGAGTGCTGCTCAGAACCTCGCCTCCGCGCTTCCTGCAGCCCTATGCGCCCATACGCTTCCAACACACACAGCCCTCCACCAGGCTCGAAAAGACGCAGAAGCCATCCACTCTCAAATGATCGCCCTGCAGGAGGAGCTGGACTGGCGCTGTTACCGCCTTTATGGCCTGCTCGAAGAGGCGCCCGAGCACCCCGATCCGCCGCGCTTGCGCCTCGGCGAACGGGCCTTCGAGATCGTCATGGCCCGGCGCATGGCGGCGGGAGAGCTGGAGACGACCTGGTTCGAGCGCCATCGCTCGACCCCGATCACAGAGCTGCCGGCGGACTGGCCGGCGGACTATCGTGCCGTGGTCGAGCGGCGCATCGCGCTGATCGAGAGCGACAAGGCCATCGGGCTCATCGAACGGCCGGAGTACAAGCGCCGCTGGTCGCAGCCCACCTGGGAGGAGCGGGAGCAGGCGGCCTTGCGCAGCTGGCTACTCGACCGCCTGGAGGCGCCGCGGTACTGGCCCGAGGCGGATCCGCGGCTGGTCTCTACCAACCAGCTGGCCGACAAGGCTCCGCCGCGACGAGGACTTCTTGTCCGTTGCCGCGCTCTACAGCGGTCGTGCCGATTACGACCTGGAAAGCCTGGTGGCGGAGCTGGTGGCAAAGGAGGCCGTGCCCTTCCTCGCCGCCTTGCGCTACTCCGACACGGGCCTGCGCAAGCGCGCTGAGTGGGAGGCGACCTGGGACCTGCAGCGCCAGGAGGATGCCATCGACGCCGCGGTGGCCGGCGAACGCGAGGCCTTCCTGGCGCGCGCCCGCGCGGCCGCGGAACGGCGTTGGGGGGAGGTCAATCCGCGCCGACTCGGCGAGACGCCAGAGGACCACGGCGCGAGAATGGCGGCGGGCGTGGACGACGAGGCGGTGGCCGAGGAAGCCGACGGGCTGATCGCCGATGAGCAGCGCCGCCGTAAGCAGGACCAGGTCGGCGCCATCCCGGTGCCGCCGAAGTACCGAACGCCCGACTTTCGATCCTCTGATTACTGGCGCTTGCGCGGCGGGCTCGACGTGCCGAAGGAACGCTTCGTCTCCTTTCCCGGCTGTCAGCGCGACGCCGACGGCAGCCTGGTCGTCCTCTGGGCCGGCCACGACCAGCTGGCGCGCGCCAAGGCGATCGCCGCCTATTACCTGGAACGCAAGGACGGTGACGGCTGGCCGCCGGAGCGCCTGACGCCGCTGCTCGCCGGCCTGCTGGAATTGCTGCCTTGGCTGAAGCAGTGGCACAATGACTACCTGGCAGAGATGGGGTTACGCATGGGGGACTACTTCGCCGAGTTCTTGCAGGAAGAGGCACGCTCGCTCGGTCTGACCGAGGCAGCACTCGCCGCCTGGAGGCCGCCGGCCGCACCGCGCCGGCGGCGACGGCGGAGCGCGGCATGACGGATCCGGCAAGCGACCGCCCGCTGCTCAGCCAGCTGATCGAGATCCCCGAGCGGGTGCATCAAGGCGACTTCGTCCTGAAGCTGGCCGAAGGCGTCTCCGACACGCAGGCCGAAGGAACGGTCCGCAACTACGTCGTGACCGACCAGTTGCGCGAGGCCTTCGACCAGGCGCTGGGTTTCATCCAGCATGCCGTCGAGGGCAGGAAGAGCTCCGCCTGCTACCTGCACGGCTCTTTCGGCTCGGGCAAGAGCCACTTCATGGCGGTGCTGAACCTGCTGCTGGCCGGCAATGCCCGCGCCCGCGCGATCACCGAATTGGCCGCGGTCGTCGACCGCCACAACGGCTGGGTTCAGGGCCGCCGCTTCCTGATGGTTCCCTTCCACATGATCGGCGCCCGCGATGTCGAGAGCGCGATCCTGGGCGGCTATGCCGAGCATGTCCGCCGGATCCACCCGGACGCGCCGATCCCCGGCTTCTACCTGGGCGAGGCGCTCTTCGCCGACGCGCAAAGGCTGCGCGCCCAGCAGGGCGACGAGGCCTTCTTCGCCAGGCTGAACGAAGACGGCGGTGACGACGAGGGCTGGGGCGACTTGTCGGGCGCCTGGGAGGCAGCAAGCTTCGAGGCGGCGATGTTGGAGCCGCCGGAAGGTGAGGAGCGGCAGCGGCTGGTCGGCGACCTGGTCGGCAAGATCTTCACCGCATACGCCGGCGTGGCGGCCGCCAAAGGCGAGGCTTTCGTCGATCTCGACGCCGGTCTCTCGATCATGAGCCACCATGCCAAGCGGCTAGGCTACGACGTCGTGGTGCTGTTCCTCGACGAGCTCATCCTCTGGCTCGCCACACGGGCAGCCGACGTCACCTTCGTCGCTGAGGAAGGCTCCAAGCTCTCCAAGCTGGTGGAGGCGCAACGCGCCGACCGGCCGATCCCGATCGTCTCCTTCGTGGCACGCCAACGCGACCTGCGCGAGCTGGTCGGCGAGCACCAGGCCGGCGCCCTGCAGCTGCAGTTCGCGGATACCTTGAAGTATTGGGAGGCCCGCTTCGACCGCATCACGCTGGAAGACCGCAACCTGCCGGTCATCGCCCAGCGCCGCTTGCTGCGGCCCCGCGACGAGGCGGCCAAGATCCGCCTGGACGGCGCCTTCGAAGAGTTCGCCGGTCAGCGCAAGGACGTGGTCGACACCCTGCTCGGCTCCGAGGGCGAGCGCAGCATGTTTCGCCAGGTCTATCCTTCAGCCCGGCCTTGGTGCAAGCCTTGATCGCCGCCTCGTCGCTGCTCCAGCGAGAGCGGACCGCCTTGAAGCTGATGCTGACCCTCTTGGTCGAGAAGCGCGAGACCCTGCGGCTGGGGAGTGTGATCCCCGTCGGCGATCTGTGGGATGCCATCGCCGCCGGCGACCAACCCTTCTCCGAGGGGATGCGCATACAGTTCGAGAACGCCAGGAAGCTCTGGACGCAGAAGCTTCTGCCGCTCCTGGAGCGCAACCACGACGTCACCTGGCAGGAGATGCAGGCGGGCCGGGCCGACCCTGCGCGCGCGGCCAACCTCCTGAACGACGCACGCCTCTTGAAGACCCTGCTGCTGGCCGCCCTGGTGCCCGAGGTCGAGGCTTTGAGGGCCCTGACCACAGAGCGCCTCGCCGCCCTGAACCACGGCAGCGTGGTGTCACCCATCGCCGGGCGCGAGGGCGGCGCGGTGCTTGCCAAGCTCAGGTCCTGGGCCGCGCAGGTTGGCGAGATCAAGCTGACCGATGACCAGAAGCCCGTTGTGTCGCTGCAGATCAGCGGCGTCGACGTGGAGCCCATCCTGGCCAACGTCGCGCACTACGACAACGACGGCAACAGGCGCAAGAAGGTGCGTGAAATCCTGTTCAAGTGCTTCGGCATTCCCGATCAGGACCTTCTGAACCAGCAAGGCTTTCACGAGTTGAGCCATGTCTGGAACGGCACCAAGCGCCATGTGGACCTGTGGCTTGAAAGCGTGGTCGACCTGTCCGACGAACGTCTGCGCGGACGGCGGGATACGCCATGCGTGATCCTGGGGCTTCCCTTCGATCAGGCCGGCAAGACCACGGCCGATCACAAGGCCCGTCTCGAGCGATTCCAGGACGAGCCTGACACGATCGTAGTCGTATGGCTTCCCGCCATGTTCGGCGAGCGCGCGCTCAAGGATCTCGGCACCCTGCTCAGGATCGACTATCTGCTGACCGGCTCGCAACGCCTGGAGGAGAACGCGCCGAACCTCTCCGTCTCGGACCGCGAGCAGGCGCGCGCGCTGCTGCGCAACCAGCAGAGCCAGCTGCAGCAGCGTATGCGTACGGTCTTGGAGGCTGCCTACGGCATAAGGTCGGACCAGGATCGTGCGCTCGAGGCGACTTTGCGGGACGAAGAGCATCTGGTGTCTCTGGATGGTACCTTTAAACCGAAGGCGCCTTACGGCGCGAACCTCGGCGACGCCATCAAAAACCTGCTGAATGCCGTGTACCTGCACCTCTACCCCGCCCATCCGCGCTTCGAGCAGGAGGAGGAGGTTAAGCTGGCAGCGCTCAAGAAGGTGATGGAGGAGGTGGCGCGCACGGCCGAAGAACCGGATCAGCGCCGTTTTATCGAGGACAAGGCTATGCGTCGAATCCTGGGCGCCATCGCCGGGCCGCTCCAGCTGGGCAGGATGGGCGACACCCACTTCGTGCTCGATGATCACTGGGCGCAGCACTTCGACCGTTCGCTTTCGCAGCAGGCGGGGGAGCCGGTGACGGTCAAGAGGCTGCGGGAGCTGATCGACACACCGCAGCGTATGGGTCTGCCCGCGCCGGTTCGGAATCTGGTCATACTCGCCTTTGCGGCGCAGGCCGACCGCACGGTCCTGTTGCGCGGCGTGCCGCTGCGGGCGTCGATCGACAGGCTCGACGACGAGGCGGAGCTGCGCGCCCAGCCACTGCCGGACGAGACCACCTGGGAAAAGGCGCGGCTGAGGAGCGCCGAGGTGTTCGGCCTTACGCCATCGCAAGCGAGGAAGGGGGCGACCGTCGAGCGGCTTGCAGGGGATCTTCAGGCGAAGGCGCAGGAGGCGCGACAGCACCTGGTCGGCCTGCGCTCCCTCTTGAACAAGAGCGCTGCGGCCATGGGGGTCAACCTGGATGGAGCGCCGCGGATGAAGACCCTGCTGTCCGCCAGCGCATTGGTGACGGAGCTCGCCGGCGAGGCAGCACCCCATGACCGCGTCGGCGTCATCGTCGAAGCGGATCTGCAGACCAGCGAGGCGGCTGTGGCAAGGGCGATCGCCACAGCCGTCCTCCTTGCAAGAGTTCTCGGCGACTTCGATTGGGGTCTCATTGAGGCTCTGGGGAAGCTGGAAGAGCGTCCCGGGGAAGCCGCGGCCGCCGCGGCCGAGATCAAGCGATCGGTCGCAGAGGCTCTACGGTCAGACGAGCATGTCGTTCCGCTCGAGTCGGTGCTCGCCAGCGCCCAGAAGAAGGCCTACCGCTTGCTGGCCGAGGCCTCTGTTTCCTCCAGCGGCGTCGAGCGGACCGGCTTCGAAGAGCCGCTCCCGAGGGGCCTCGACCTGCCCTCACCTGGCACTGTCGTGATCGACCAAGTGCAACACGCCGAGTATCCCGCCGGTGATGCCCTTGCCGCACTGGAAGAGCTTCGCGCCCGCCTGGAGGCAGAGCCGACGGCCCGGCTGGAGCTGTCCTGGCGCTTGATACGGCCGTCGCAATGAATTCGCTTCTGACCCCGTCTGTCCAGCAGCTCGAGGACCAGCTCGACAGTCTGCTGGAGCATCAGGACGAAGCCCGTGTTGTGGGCCTTCACTCACCCACGCGGCGCCCTTGGGGCGAGGTGATCGAAAGGGGAGGGCGGCGCTTTCACATCGCCTGGTGCGAAAGCGAGCTGGAGATCCGCGAGGCGCTCGCCGATCTGGAGCAGACCCCGGACAAGCGCCTGCTGGTCCTGACTCCGCTCGACAACGCGCAACTGGGCGCGGATATCGCGGCACGCCTGCCGAGAGCGGAGCTGGCCAGCGTCAGCCGCTGGAGCGCCCTGCGCCTTGCCTTTCGGGCGCGCGAGATCGATCCGCGCCTGCGCGAGCATCGATGGCTTTGCCAGCTTCTACTGGAGCGGGCTCCGGCTGAGGGCTATCCGCCCGTGCCCGGCGGCGTACTTGACCTCGATTCCGCCTGGCGGCATTGCCTCGTCCAGGTCTTAGGCTTGCCGGAGGCGCGCGCGGACGCCAGCGCGCTCCTGACGTGGACACTGGAAGGCGGCAATCTGCAGCGCTTCGAGACCCTGGCCGGGGGCGATCGCGAGCAGCTCTTGGCCAGGATGGGCGCCGAAGGCGGGCGTGCCGTGGAGCTGGTAACGGGGGCGATCGACGCGGGCAAGGGCCCGGACGCGCTGGCCGTAGGCCTGGCCTGCAGCGTCGTCTTTTCCGATGGAGAGAAGACAGCGGCACTTGGCGAGGCAGCTGTGCGGCTGGAATCTTATCTGGGCAGCAAGAAGATCGACCCTGCGGCCGGCGCCGCCCTGGCCGAGGCGGCGCGCTCCGTGCTGCGCACCCTGGTCGCGGACGACAAGAGCAAGGCGCAGGAGGCGGAGGCGCGTGCAGAGGCCATCTTGAAAGCGGTGGATGCGTCGGACCATGCAGACCGCAGTCCGGTCTTGACCAGCGGTATGGAGATGCACCTGGCGGATGCGGCTAGGGCTGCTGTCGCCGCAGCGTCGGGCGATCAGCGGGAAGCAGCAAGGGCGGCTGAGGCCGTTCGGTCTGCCAAACAGCATGATCGCGCCGACCACCACCAGGCCCGGCTGGATCGGGCATTGATGGCAGTGCGCCTCTCGCGTTGGCTCTCCGAGATTCGGCAGGCGCCGACGAGCTTTGCAGGAGCGGCCAGGGACTATGCCGTGAACGGCGGCTATGTCGACTGGGCGCGTCAGCAGCTGCAAGCCGGTGACGGTGTTCCGCAGATCGCGTCGGCCTATGCGGAGATTGGACGACTTGCCCAAGCACGCCGGGACGAGGAGAACCGAATCTTTGCAGAGCTTCTCGTCGAGTGGAACAGGACCCGGGCGGACGTCGAGGGGGCCCTGCCGGTGGAGCGCTTCCTCGACGCCATCCTCGCCCCGCTCGCAAATGATCACCTGGTGCTTCTGCTCGTCTTGGATGGTCTCAGCTTCGCCGTGGCCCGACCGCTTCTGGCCGACAGGGGCCTCACGGGTTGGGACGAGCTTACGCCCGAAAAGCATGCCGCGCCGCCCCTTCTCGTCGCCGCACTGCCGAGCGTCACCGAGGTGTCGCGGGCGAGCCTGTTGTCGGGAAAGCTGATGCGAGGCGATTCGAAAGCCGAGCGCACCGCCTTTGCGGCCCACGCCAAGCTCAAAGAGGTGTCGCGTGCGGCAACGCCGCCGATCCTCTTTCACAAGGCGGATCTCGGTGCCGGCCCCGAACTGGACGAGCGGGTCCGCTCAGCCCTCGCCGATCGCGGCCAGCAGGTCGTCGGTGTGGTTCACAACGCGGTCGACGCACAGCTCTCCGGATCCGACCAGATCGACCTCGCCTGGTCATCGGAGATTTTGCGGCAGCTGACTGCGCTCTTGCGGATGGCGCGTGAGAGCAGACGGCTGGTGATCGTCACCGGCGACCACGGACACATGCTCGAGGCCGGAACGACCCTGGTAATGGGCGATGCCGGCGACAGATGGCGGTCCGGCGGCTCGGCGGGGGAGGGAGAGGTCGAGGCCCACGGGTCTTGCCTGCCGCTCTCTGCTGATGCGGAGACCACCGTGCTCGCTTGGAGCGAAGGAATCCGCTATGCCGGGAAGCGGAGCGGCTACCACGGCGGCGCCAGCCCGCAGGAAGTGCTGATCCCCTTGGCCGTGCTCGGCAGAGGTCTAACGCCAAAGGACTGGGATCAAGCACCGCCGGCGGAGCCTCCCTGGTGGGTCGGGCAAGGCGGTCATCAAAGTGACCCTCCCCAGAACTTGACGGCTGCGACAGGACCACGTGCGGGCTCGCGGCAAGCAGACCTCTTCGAGCAGCCGCCGCCACCGACGGACTGGATCGAGCTCTTGTTGCGCTCGCCGAACTATGCCGCGCAGAACGCCTTGGCTGCGCGCGGCGCGCCCGACGACTGGCAGCTCAGTAACCTCTTGTCGGCCCTTGCGGCTCGGGCAGGACGCCGCTCGCGGACTGCGCTGGCGCAAGAGCTTGGCCTGCCGGCCTATCGGGTCAGCCGACTCGTCAACGCCGCAAAGCGCGTGCTGAACCTCGATCAGGCGCCGGTGCTGTTACTGGACGCAGCCAGCGATGAGGTCTTTCTGGACATAGCGTTGCTGCGCAGCCAGTTCGAGCTGGGTGACCTGCCGTGATCGGCCGGCAACGCCGCGGGGCGATCCTCGATGCTCTTCGCCGCGGTACCGTGCCGCAAGAAGGGCTGGCCGCGATGGCGGTCGGCATGGAGCGCTTCGCGCAGGCGCTTGACGCCGAGCTTGCGGCGGTCGCGCAGGGGCGCGGCGCCTTCAAGGCGGTGCGGGGGGAGTATGGCAGCGGCAAGACCTTCTTCGCCCGCTGGCTGCAGGAAAGAGCGCGCTCGGGGGCAGGTTTTGCGACCAGCGAAGTGCAGGTCTCGGAGAGCGAGACCCCGTTGCACCGCTGGGAGACCGTCTATCGGCGATTGATCGAGCGACTTGCAACCGCCGACACGCCCGATACGGCGCTGCGATCCATCGTGGACTCCTGGTTCTACACGCTGGAGGAAGACGTCATCGCCGGCGGGCAGATCGATGCAGCCGACGACGCGGCCCTTGGCCTCGCGACCGATCAGTTGCTCGAGCGCCGGCTGGCCGCAGTGTCGGGACGGGCCCCGGCCTTCTCCGCCGTACTGCGTGCCTACCGTCGTGCCGTCATGGCAGAGGACGCCGCCCTGGCCGAGGGGCTGATCGCATGGCTCGGCGGCCAGCCCAACGTGGCGGCCTCGGTCAAGCGCTATGCTGGCATCAAGGGCGATCTGGACCCCTTTGGCGCCATGCACTTTCTCGGGGGCCTGTTGACAATTCTTCGCGATTCCGGCCGGCCGGGACTGGTGCTGGTGCTGGACGAGGTCGAGACCTTGCAGCGCATGCGGGCGGACACCCGCGAGAAAGGTCTGAACGCTTTGCGCCAGCTGCTCGACGAACTCGAGACCGGTCGCTATCCCGGCCTCTTCCTGGTGGTGACCGGTACTTCCGCATTCTTCGATGGCCCGCAGGGCGTGCAACGCCTTCCGCCCCTTGCCCAGCGCCTCCACACTGACTTTGCCACGGACGCCCGTTTCGACAATCCGCGGGCGGTTCAGATCCGCTTGCCGGGATTCGATTTGGCTTCTCTGGTAAAGGTCGGCGCGCGTGTTCGTGATCTCTTCCTGGAGCAGTCCTCGGCTGAGAGCCGGGTGCGTGCTCTGGTCGACGATGCCTATCTGGAAGATCTCGCCAGCGCGGTTTCGGGCCGGCTCGGCGGTCGGGCCGGCGTGGCGCCCCGGCTGTTCCTGAAGAAACTGGTGGCGGAAGTCCTCGATCGGGTCGAACAATTCGCGGATTTCGATCCCAAACGCCACTATGCGCCGACCGTGGACGACCGGGAGATGTCCGCAGCCGAGCGCGCAGTGGCGCCTGCAGCCTCGGTGGATGACGTAGAGCTTTAGACGTGGAGCCCTTCGAGCAGCTGCACCCGGCGCTGCGCTATCACATCGTCAACACGCTCGGCTGGGCCGATCTGCGGCCGACGCAGCGCGACGCGATCGTGCCCATCCAGGCTGGGGAGAACGTGCTTCTGCTGGCGCCGACGGCGGGCGGCAAGACCGAAGCAGGTGCCCTTCCGCTCCTGTCGCGCGCAGCGACAGGGGAATGGCGGGGGCTCTCCTGCCTGTACCTTTGCCCGCTGAAGGCCTTGTTGAACAACCTGGAGCCTCGGCTGGCGCTTTATGCCGGCTTCGTCGGGCGTCGAGCCGCCGTCTGGCATGGCGACATAGGGGAGGCGGCACGACGGCGCCTTGTGCGTGATCCGCCCGATATCCTCCTCACCACGCCGGAGTCTCTCGAGGCTATGCTGATTTCCACCCGCGTCGATCATGCGGGCCTCTTGGGTGGCGTGCAGGCGGTGGTGGTCGATGAGCTGCATGCCTTCGCAGGCGACGATCGGGGCTGGCACATGTTGGCTGTGCTGGCGCGCCTAGAGCGCCTTGCCGGCCGAAACTTGCAACGCATTGGCCTATCAGCGACGGTCGGCAACCCGGATGAGCTCTTGCGCTGGCTGAGCCGTGATCGCCAAGGGCGCGTCGTCGGTCCGCGTGGCGGGCAAATCTCCGGCGAGGTGACGGCAGATCACGTCGGCTCCGTCTCCAACGCCGTGCGCGTTCTTTCTCGGGTCTTCAGGGGCGAACGCCGCCTAGTCTTTGCCGACAGTCGAGCAAAAGTCGAAGAGCTGGCGGCAGGGCTGCGCGACGCCGGCGTGAGGACTTTCGTCTCGCACGGATCGCTTTCAGCCGATGAGCGCCGACATGCAGAGGCCGCCTTTGCGACAGAGCCAGACTGCGTCATTGCTGCAACCTCAACTTTGGAGCTGGGCATCGATGTCGGTGACCTGGACAGGGTCGTGCAGGTCGGAGCGCCGCCGTCGGTCGCCAGCTTTCTACAGCGGATGGGCCGAACCGGGCGGCGCGCCGGCTCTTCGCGCCATTGCCTTTTCCTTGCAACAGGCGACAGCGATCTTTTGCTCTGCTTGGGGATCACCAAGTTGTGGCGCGAGGGCTGGATCGAGCAGCTTGAGCCGACGCCTCGACCGACCCACCTCTTCGCCCAGCAGGTGATGGCCCTGGTGCTACAGCAGGGGGGTGTCAGCCTTGCAGACATAGACCCTTGGCTCGGCACGACCTTCGACACGCTGGGGCCAGGCGACCGCGGGGTGGTTCTCGAGCACATGCTTGCGTCCGGCATGTTGAGCTCAGATTCCGGGATTCTCGGATTGGGGCCGCGCGCGGAGAAGGAGTTTGGCAGACGGCATTTTGGCGATCTGGTGGTCAGCTTCAGTAGCCCGCTGCTGCTCTCTGTCGTGTCGGGCCGCAAGAGCTTAGGGTCAGTTCATCCGCTGGCACTCGTTCCTCCTCGCGACGGCAGACCTCTTGTGATTCTCCTGGCCGGCCGCAGCTGGCGCGTGGTCGACATTGATTGGCCGCGACGCTGTGTCTCCGTTGTCGCCAGTGATGCACCAGGCCGCGCGCGCTGGCTCGGTGGTACCAGGCCAGCGTCCTTCGCCGTTTGCAGGGCCGCCGAAAGCGTCTTGGCGGCAGAGGACCCTGGTTGCACGCTCTCGCGGCGGGCGGCAGACCGCCTCTCGGAGCTTCGCAACAGGCTTGCCTTCATTGACCGGGCGAGTGTTCCCATCGTCGCCCAAACCGATGGCAAGACCCGCGTATGGACTTTTGCAGGTGGCCTGGCCAACGCCGCAATAGCCGCCGGCATCTCCGAGACTGGGGTTCGAGCGGATGACTTTGGGGTGGTCTCTACATCGCAAGGAGCTTCCGCCCTCGCCGACGCTCTGTTGCAGCTGGACCCTGCAGCCCTGAGCACAGCAGTCGAAGAAGAGGCCGTTCGAGAACTCAAGTTCAGCAGTTGCCTACCGACAGAACTTGCTACAGACGTTGTCGGAGCGCGTTTGGCCGATTCACCAGCCGTATGTGCCACGCTAGCCAGGCCGCATCGTCTGATTCGTGATACCAGTTGAGCTTGATCCGGTCCTGCGTGTTCTCAGGAGATCTCGCTCATGTCACGTGCGTCCAGTTCCTGCGGATTGACTTGAGGGCAGTGTCCTGTGAGATATCCGCGAACATTGGTGGTAGCCCCTCAATCAAGAACCGAACTGCGAGCTGGCCCCGTCAACACTTTTGCGCTGGTGTAGGGAGGTTTCCGCAAGAGGAATCGACAATCCAGCCTTCGAGTGGATCCATTGATTCTGGAATGCCGTATCCCTGCGCCCTGTTCTGCCAGGCCCAGGTGGCTTGCACCGCGCAGAGTAGGGCGTCGAGATGATCGCCTGTCGGATCCTCAATGAGGTCTGGATTGGCGATGACCCTGAAGCCGAGACGTTCGGCTTGACTGTCAGCTGTCAGAGCTTGGAAGAGATCCTGCCGCGCTTCGCGTTGTGAAGCTGTCTGTTTCTTCTTCGTATCGCTCTTGTAACTCCGCCGTCCCACCATGTTACGCGCCAGTACGCCGGGATAGACCTCGACGACGATGCGCTGGGGGTCGCCGGAACGCATACGCGGAATGGTGACGCCAGCATGAACTAAGCGCGGCGCCCCCTCGAAGAACATCAGGCCAACAGGAACGCCATATAGTTTCTGTGGGCTGATTGAGCCGGCAGCGATGTCTGTCAGGCGCCTGTGCTCTTTGTCGCCCGCCTGTCGGCCTTGGCGATAGGTTGTAAGAGCGTGGCGGAAGCCGACCCGGCCGAGGCCTTCGGCAAACAAGACGTAGGCCTCCCAATCTTGTGGCCATCCGATATTGTCTATGAATCTCCTGGATTGGCCAAAGGGGAAATCAACCCCAGCTATCCATGGGCCGGTCCGTTGTAATGCTCGTTCAAAGCATACGAAGTCTGGTAACTCTTCGAGGTCAATGGCGCGCAAAACGCCTTCGTCAAGTTTACAATGCAAACTCGTGATTGGCTTGCGACGGCGCGGCCTGCTGGTGAAGTCAATGCCATAAATTTCCATTGGTACAGTACCTGTTGAGCAATTGCCCCATGTGGCTCTGAAAGGTATCCTACAGCCCTCGCACGCTCACTGAAAGCCGTCGCCAATCGGCTTACAAGAACTGCCAAGCTGACCGACCATTCTTGGCGGTGGTCACTCTTCTGGCCGAAAACACAGAGCAGGATTCGGGATTTTTGTTCTAGTGGCCGTCAGGGTTCCTATCTTTATCCCTCCTCCTCATCCTGCGGCACCAGGGTCCAGGTTCGGCGCAACGGCAGCTCCGCGCGGATGTGTTCCGGCAGGCGGTCGTAGACGGCGAAGAAGGCGTCGAGGATCTCTTCGCGGTCCCAGAGGCGAACTCGGAAGAAGAGTTCGTTGATGCGTCTGCGGACCGTCGGCTTGAATCCGGACCACGAGACCAGCAGGCCCTGGTCCGCCTGCGCGTCGTGCACGGCGCCGATCAGGCTTTGCAGGGTCGGGTGATCGGCCACTATGTCACCAGACTTCACCTGCACCACCAGGCGTGGCGGCTCGAACCCCAAGGAACCTCGCCCGGCCACGATGTCTATCCCGGCGTCAGGTCCTGGTGGCGAGACGTGGGTTACGTAACCCTGCGCGATCAGGATCGCATCGATCAGACGGGTGAAGTCATGTCCGGCGAAGATGCTGGAGATCCGCCGCACGATCTGGTCTCGGGCAATCTCCTCCAGATCGAAGTTTTCGCTCGCGTCGTCCTCACCTGCGTCCTCGGTGAGCTGCAGAGGCCCTCTCGGCGCCGGCGCCATCCCATCGCCCGGATCCTTTCCGTCTTTGGCCACGGCCAGCACCCGATTGAGCGCGTCGTTGCGCTTGATCTCGCAATCGGTCAACACGGCGCCGAAGCTGAACAGCAAATCCTGTTGGAAGCTGCCGCGCGGGACCTCAGTCCTGAACCAGCGGACCGGCCGCGCGGCGCGGCCGTCTTCCAGCCGCCGGTAGGGTCCTGTCACTTCTCCGATCCCCAAGGTCGCGCTGCTCTTGAAGGGCGAGACAACGACGTCACCGACCTCGACCACGTTGACGAAATTGTGTGTCGAGCCAGCCAGAAGAGCCTGCCGGCGCGGCTTTGCCTCCGGCATCATGGTCTCGATTATCTCCAGGATCGCCTCGCGGGTCTTGGCCTGACTCATGTCCTGGGCGTTGTTCATGACGAGCAAGCCCTGTTCGAGAGCTGCGTCCTCGTTCTCCCCGTGGCGGCCGAGTCGGACCAGCCAGAGTCTCTTCATCACCCTTCCCTTTGCGAGGCCTCGCTGGCCCAGCCTAGCAAGAGGTCGCGGCCGTCCAGAAGGCAATGGACTGCAAGTTCGCCGAGTGCCGGGCTGGTTCCGAGGAGGCGACAGAAGGCCAGAAAATCCTCGAACCATTGGTCGGTCTGAGAGAAGGACTGCACGACCATCGCGGCATCGTCGGTCTTGAAGCGCTCGGCTTCGACGACGGCTGCGGCGGTGCGATGCAGCAACTGATAGCGGATCTCAGGGGGCGGCTCTTGCGTTAGGCCAAGCAAGCGACAGATGGAGGCAAGGCGAGTCTCCTTGCCGGTCGTACTCTTGGACCGCCACTGCCCCAAAGTCTCGCCGCAGGGCTCCGCGACCTTGGCCTCGACGGCGAGCGCGACGCTGTGGGCGCCACGCCGAACCAGGGCGAAGACATCGCATTGACTTGGGTGACCACCGCCGGGAAGGGGAACCTTATGCTCCGGAATAGCCAGCAGCAGCTTCGCCTCGTCCCCTAGCAAGCTGGCGACGGATCTCGGCAAGCCCTCGGCGCGCTCCCAGCTATGCGCCGCCGCCCAGGCGGAATAGCCCTTGCGCCAGTGCTTGTCCGGTTCGGCCAGCAATCCCTGCCAGTCGGTCGGTCCGCTGGTGGGCCTGTATATGCGCGACGTCAGGGCAGCAGCCTCCTATGGTCATTGTTCTGGTGTGCCAAGCGACCTAACGCTGGACCTGAGCCCAAGTAGGTCACGGATCTGGAGGCCAACGTCACAACTCTGGGCGGGATCTCCAACTTTTCCAGAGCCTTCAGGAGTTGCAGCGTCACAGTTTTCTCTTGGCCGGTCCACAGATCTGTTGACCATCGAAGCGCATCTTGAAGCCTACAAGCGACGCGGGTTTGGCCGTGCCGCAAAGAGACGTCAAGGGGTGACAAGCATGGCGAACTTGAACCAGGACCAGTTAGCCGAACGCTGGGACCTCTCCCCACGCACGCTGGAGCAGTGGCGTTAGCGGGGCGTTGGTCCGCGGTACCTGAAGATCGGTGGGCGGGTGATCTACCGGCAGGAGGGTGTCGAGGCCTTCGAGGCGGAGCGGCTGCATCAGAACACCAGCGGACCGCTGCCTCGGGAGGCCTAAGTCGTGCCGAAGCGGCCGGCTCACCAAAGAGTCAAGAAGCATGAAGTCTACAGTCTCGCCGAGGCAGCCGAGGTCGTGGGAGTCCATCGCCAGACCGTCGCCCGTTGGGTGCGTACGGGCGGCCTGGTGGCGGACAGATCGCGAAAGCCGTGGCTTATCCGTGGTGCGGACTTCAAGCAATGGTTGATCAAGCGGCGCCAAGCGGCGAAGGTGCCACTGGCAGACGGCTTCATGCACTGCCTGCCCTGTCGGGCGCCTCGGCGTCCGGATGGCGCGATGGCAGACTATCGGCCTCGGACAGAGACGATTGGGCTTTGGTTGGCCTCTGCCCCCCCTGTGGGCGGCTGATGCACCGCATTGTCCGGCGCGTGGATCTCTCCCGCAAAGCGGCCGGCTTAGAGGTCGCTTTCCGATAGCGCCTGGGGAGATTAACGGGAGGCGGTTCCGCCCTCGTGTTTGTCCCCTTGCAAGAGGAGCCTGAGCCCGATGCGAAAGAGCAAGAGTGAGAACCTTAGAATCAAGCGCAAGTATCTCTTGTGGCTGAAGGAAGCGAAAGGCCTAGAGCCAGAACCTGAAGCATGAGGACGTCCTGACGACCTTTCGCAGCTACGGAACGGTCGCGCCCGGCCGCCAAAGCGATCTCATCCGCGACATGGCGTGGGAGAGCGTGGAAGGCTCATCGTGATCGGAGCTAGGCAGGCTTGGCCCTCTGCACGCGGACCCTGTCAGGGTTCAGGCGGTAGCCGAGCCAATGATGGTTTTCGACGATCGAGTTGATCTCTGGAGGGGCCAACCCGGCTTTGACTGCAAGCGCCCCCAGCGCATTTCTCAGGCGGAGCATTCGTCGCCGCACCGTCGCCTCATCTATGCTCCAGCGGTTGGTCAGCGTCCGCGCTTTCAGGAAGGGATGATCCTCAGCTGCCAGGCCTTGGCCAAGAGCATCAAGGTGTGGATCCGCAAGCGCTGTCACAACCTCGGCCTGAACGCCTCGGACTTCGCCGGGACCTTCCACGATGACTGTCTTGGTCGAAAGGGTGAGGTACCAGGTGGGCGCTCGGTTGTCGGGAACTGTTGAGGCTGGTCTATCCGTCTCAGCAGGCACAGGTAGTCCTGGTGCGGCGCCGAAGAGTGACCGGCCGGCCAGCGTCACGAGACTCTCGGCATCGTGCCTGCTGTCGGCCTTGCCGGTAGCCATCTCATCCAGGCGCAGTGCTAGGTTACCTGTCCCGGTCTGGCCGTGCCGCTGGAAAAGTCGATAGATTCGCTCGGCGGCCGCGTGGGGTGGTCCGTCAAGGAAGTCTAGAGCGCGCTGGATCTCGCCTATCTCTTTCGCGAAATCGGCAGGCGTCATTGCGGCAAACTCGCGTGCGGTGTTGACATATCCAGGCGCCATCTCGCGCTCTCGGCCGCCATGCCGAGGCCCCGACAGCGGGTCAACTTCGTAGCCCTCGATCGGATCGTCATTGCCGAGGTCCGCAGCCAGGGTCGCGAAACGCCGATCGATGCACTGAGAGCAGAGGCAGCAGTGAGGGTGCATTGTGGTGCTCTGGCGCACCTCGCCGCAACTACGGGTGTGGGCGATCAGGCCTTTGGCAACGAGGTGATCAATCAGCTGCACGACCTCTGTCTTGGTGTTCCAGAGGAAGGGGTTGTCGACAGCGAAGCGGCCGTCAAGAAGAGCAGAGATGAGGGCAGAGAATCCGGCAAGGACTTGCGGATGGGTGGAGCGAGTAACGCGTGCGACAGCCTCGACGATGCTATGACGAAGCTCGATGACGTGATGCTGTCTCTCGATGAAGACCACGTCGACCGCCGGATATTGCAGTCCTTCAAGCAAGACCTGCAGCGCGTGATGGCAATGCCCAAGCCCAATCGCTTCTACTTGACGCCGCCGGGCGCGGTGAGGCTGCTATGACAGCGGCGGCAGGACCTAGCCTAAACAGCGACCTCGTCACGGAGACGCTGACCCAGGCCCACTTTTGGAGCCGATGGGCAGAGCAGTGGCCGGCCGACTGTTGGCTGTCTTTCGCAATCAGCGGACTAGTGCGCGCCGAGTGCGACATCACCCTGAGCGAAGATGAAATTGCCATGGAGCGCGTTAAGGTGCTGGCTTTCGTGATGCTGGCCGAACGAGAGCGGCTTGACAAGCGACAGGAAGGGCTTGAACCGGTGGTTATCGACGCAGAGGGGCGGCCACAACCGGCCAGCTCCGCCTGACGGCCATCACCAACGGCAAGGGCCTCGCTTCGGCGGGGCCTTTGTCGTGCTGCCTCAGCCGTAGATGGTGACCTCGATAGAAACGAGCCCAGTGCCGCCACCTGGAATGGTTGCACCCTGGCCCAGCATCAAGGTGTCGGTCCCGACCCTGCCGTCGTAGTCATAGCCGGTGAAGTCGCCTTGGCTGGCCACCACAAAGACGTCGTCGCCTCTACCGCCGTCGAGGGTGTCGCCCCCGGCCCCGCCGGAGAGAGTGTCATTGCCATTTTCTCCGAGGAAGGCCCTGTCATCCCCATCGCCGCCATAAAGGATGTCATCTCCAACGCCCCCGAGGAAGAGGACGTCGGCCCCCAAGCCACCGTATAGGCGGTCATTGCCGGCTCCACCCTCGAAACGAGTATCGTCACCGCTGCCTCCAAAGAGTGTGTCCTCCCTGCCGTTGCCCTCAAAGCGGAAATCCGCGCCACTGCCGCCATAGAGGGTATCTGTTCCGGCTCTGCCGAGAAAAAAGGAGTCACTACCACTGCCGCCGTAAAGAGTGTCAGCCCCGCGGCCACCTACGAAGAAGCGGTCACCCCCATCGTCCCCAAAGAGGCTGTCGTTGCCATTGCGGCCAAAGAATCTGTAGTCATCCCCACTTCCGCCATACAGCGCGTCCACGCCGCCGCCACCCTCGAAATAGCGGTCGTCGCCGCTACCTCCATAGAGAGCATCGCTGCCGGTTCTCCCGAAGAAGGAGGCATCGCGGCCAAGCCCACCGTGAAGCTGGTCGGATTTGCCTCCGCCGTAGAAGTTGGTGTCACTTCCTTCGCCGCCAAAAAGCGTGTCGGACCCTTCGCCACCGTAGAACAAGAAGTCACCGCCACTGCCGCCGGACATCGTGTCGGCGCCGCTATCACCGAAGAAGAGGGAATCACCCCCGCTCTCGCCGTAGAGTGCGTCTGTGCCAGGCCCTCCGTAGATAAAGCTGTCTTCGCCGTCCTCTCCGTAGATGCCGTCGTTACCAACCCCACCATAGAGAAGAGCGTCAGCGCCCGACCCGCCCCAGAGCTGGTCAAACCTAGACCCACCAAAGAGCCCGCTGTCATCGCCGTCGCCCCCGGAGAGGCTGTCTCTGCCGCTGTCACCTCGAAGCAGGGAGTCCCCTTCGTCTCCGCCAAACAGCGTGTCATACCCGCGTCCGCCGATGAGCTTATCGGCGCCATCATCACCGTAAAGGATGTCGTCACCCTTCGCACCGTTGAGAGTGTCTGTAGCGCTCAGCCCATAGAGCGTGTCTGCCGCCCCATAGCCAAGAATGGTGTCGACGTTATCCGTCCCGCTCAGCGTGTCCGGTCCATTGGTGCCTGGTACAAAAGCCACGGCTCATCCCCCCGTTGCTGCGATTCTGGCGCTTGCAACGAAGAGGGTATCACAGCGGTGGCGGGTGAGTCCCGGCTGGCATCGCCACGAACAGCAGGAGTAGCGGAAATAGCAGGTGGGCAGCTTCAGCTTTGGACCTACTCGTGCGGAAAAGGAGTGACTCCGAATCAAGACGCCTTCTGTAGCATTGAGCGAAGAGGGCGGCGCTGAAGGAGATATCCCATGGCAGATCTGCCCAGGCTCTACACCCCTGCAACGCTTGCCGAGCGCTGGGAATGCTCCGCCAATCAGGTGTGCCATCTCATCCGCTCTGGCAAACTTGCCGCTTTCAAAGTGGGCAGAGGCCGCTATCGTATCCGCCCTCAAGCGGTGGAGGAGTACGAATGCCAAGGCGCCCACCAAAAATTCCAGAAAGCGCCCGAGCCGGCCAACACAGAGGGCAGTGGTGCGCCGTCTGGAAAGACGCCCAAGGTAATCGACGCCGAGTCGTTCTTGAAGTGGCGTCAAAGGCAGAAGCAGAGGCGGCACTCAGGGAACTCTTCAGCTTTGAGGCGGGGAGCCTAGACACCGTGGGTGACATCATGCTGGCATACCTCGACGACAAAGAGCAGCTTGGCAAGCCCGTACACAAGCTGCGCTCGCTGTGGGCGAGCGGAGACACGGTGTCAGGGAAGGCGTGAGAGGCGGCCAACGAGACGCTAGCGACTATGCCTAAGCGCTGCCAAGCAAGAGGCGCCATGGAGGAAACCGGCCTGTCGCTGCGCACCGTCCAGTCGCTGGCCGCACAGGGCAAGATTCCCGGCGCCGCGAAACTCGGTGGCCGCTGGACCTTCGACCTGGTTAAGCTTCGAAAGTGGATCGCAGACGAAGAGGCCGCTGTGGTCGAGCGCGCGATCTGGAGACCAGGAATCGAGGGCCTCAACGCAGCATGTGAGAGAGCGCTTGGCATCAGGTCCGGCACGAGTTGGGCAAGTCCTAGTAGGGCCGGAGGTGTTTCCCCAGAGGCGAGCATCGACGAAGCCTACGAACGCGTTCTCGCGCAGAGGCTAAGCGGCACTCGGAAACGTAAATGACGCTGAAGCGCTGTGAGGGCCTCTCCGACTGTTCAGAGCGGTGAAGTGGCTGACACGATTAGCACGGGGGCAGGGCTCTGTGGCCGGCAAGAGTTAGACGATAGGCACGTTAGGCACACCCACCGGCATCAAGATAGCTGGGCGCCTTGGCTTCGCACGTTGCGCACGATTCGCACCGGGACCCGATTTCTGCGCACTACGCGCGCGCGAGAGAGGCGGGCACCACGATGAGGGGAGGCTCTCATGGCGGCCAAGATGGGTGCGTTATGCCCTGGGGGTGGGTGCGCTTGACACCCTGGTCGTCGAAAGGGCCGAAATCGCGCGCCGTGCATGCTATGTGATTGCTAGCTTGCCAGGCGTTTGGTGCGATGGCGTATAACTCATTGTTTTATTGGTGGGCGCACAAGGACTCGAACCTTGGACCCGCTGATTAAGAGTCAGCTGCTCTGCCAACTGAGCTATGCGCCCGTCCAAGAGAGCGGGGATATAGCAATGGCGGTGGGCGCTCTGCAAGGGGTTTGTCGTGCGGGGCGGCTATGCGGTGAGGCGGGGGCGGGTCACTCCTCGCTGGAGCCGCGCCGCGGGATCTTGGCCTCGCGGTGGATATAGGCGGAGATCGCGAAGCCGTAGGAGATCATGATCGCCAGCATGGCGGTGCCGCCGTAGGAGATCAGCGGCAGGGGCACGCCGACCACCGGAATGAGGCCGGTCACCATGGCGATGTTGATGAAGACGTAGAGGAAGAGGTTGACGGTGACGCCCAGCACAACCAAGCGGGCGAACTGGCTGCGCGCGCTGAGCGCGATTGCGAAGCCGTAGGCCAGGACCAGGGCATAGAGCAGCAAGAGGGCCAGCGCGCCGACCAGGCCGAACTCCTCGGCCAGCATGGTGAAGATGAAGTCGGTCTGCTTTTCCGGCAGGAAGCTCAGGTGGCTCTGGGTGCCGTGCATGAAGCCCTGGCCCCAGATGCCGCCGGCACCCAGCGCGATCTTCGACTGCAGGATGTGATAGCCGCTGTTGAGCGGGTCGCTCTCGGGGTCGAGGAAGGTGAGGATGCGGGCCTTCTGATAGTCGTGCAGGAAGTCCCAGGCCAAGGGTACGGCGGCGGCCGCCAGCGCCAAGACGAGGGCGAACATCCAGTAGCGCACGCCGGCACAGAAGAAGACGGCACCGCCGGCCGCCAGCAGCATGCCGGCGGTGCCGAGATCCGGCTGTTTCAGGACCAGGCCCACCGGCACCAGCACCAGGACGAGCGGCACGATCAGGCGGGTCGGCCGCCCGGTCTCCTCCGGCGAGAGGGAATGGAAGTAGCGGGCCAGCGCCACCACCAAGGCCACCTTCATGATCTCCGAGGGCTGCAGCTGAAAGACCTTGAAGTCGATCCAGCGCTGGGCGCCCATGCCGATGCTGCCCATCACCTCGACCGCTGCCACCAGCGCCAGGGCGCCGGCATAGATGAGGTAGGCCACGCGGTACCAGAAGCGGATGGAGACCAAGGCGATCGCCAGCAAGATCGCCAGGCAGACGCCGTAGCGCAGGGCCTGGCGGTTGGCCCAGGGCGCCATCTCGCCCCCGGCCGCGGAATAGAGCATCAAGAGGCCGGCGCCGGTCAGCAGGCTCAACAGCAGGACCAGCACCCAATTCACCTGCAGGAGCTTCTGGCCCAGGCCCAGGGCGGGCTCGCTGCGATAGCCGGCAAGGAGCGACATAGGCAGCTCTAGAGCAGATCGCGATCAAGTGGACTCACCTGATCGCGATCTGCTCTATCTTTCGAAGTTGTAGAGCAAGATTCAGACGGCAAATCGTCTCGATTTGACATCATCTTGCTCTAGCCTTCGCGGCTGAGGTCGTCGCGGACTGCCGCCAAGGGCAAGGCCGGGCGGGTCAAGGGCGAGAGGCGCTGCGCCTCGCTCAGCAGGTCGCGGGCGATGGGGGCGGCCGCCTTGGAGCCGCCGCCGCCGTGGTCGACGATCACGGCGCAGGCATAGCGCGGCTCATCGACCGGGGCGTAGCCCACGAACAAGGCGTGGTCGCGGCGGTGCCAGGGCAGGTCTTCATTGCGGGTCACGCCGCGCGCGCGCTCGGCCATGGTGATACGGCGCACCTGGCTGGTGCCGGTCTTGCCGCCCATGGCCCAGCCGGGCTCGTCGATCCTCGCCCGATGGGCGGTGCCGCGCGGGTCGTTGACCACCCGGTCCATGCCCTCGCGCACGATGGCGAGATGGCGCTCGGGGATGCCCAGGGCCTCGAAGGCCGGCTCGACGATGACGGCGTCGCCGCGATGGCCGCGCAGCAGCCTGGGCGTCACCGCCTTGCCGCCGTTTACCAGGCGCGCGGTCATCACCGCCAACTGCAGGGGCGTGGTGCTGACGAAGCCCTGGCCGATGGCTGAGACCAGGGTCTCGCCGACTTGCCAGGCTTCGTCGAAATTCTGGCGCTTCCAGGCCTTGGTCGGTATCAGGCCGGCGCGCTCTCCCGGCAGGTCCAGGCCGGTGAGCGCGCCCAGGCCCAGCTTGCGCGCCATGGCGGCAATGGCGTCGATGCCGACCCGGCGGGAGGTCTCGTAGAAGTAGACGTCGCAAGAGTTCTTGATCGATGCGACCATGTCCATGCGGCCATGGCCATGGCGCCGCCAGCAGTGGAAGCGCGCCTTGCCCAGCTTGTAGTGGCCGGGGCAGTAAACGGTCTTCCCCGGGCTGATCCCCGCCTCCAAGGCGGCCAGGGCCACCAGCATCTTGAAGGTCGAGCCCGGCGCGTAGATCCCGGAGACCGAGCGGTTCGACAAGGGCTTCAAGGGGTCGCCGATGAGGCGGCGCCACTCGCTGCCGGAGAGGCCCAGGACGAAGCTCATGGGGTCGAAGGTCGGCACCGAGGCCAGGGCCAAGAGGTCGCCGTTGCGGACGTCGATCAGCACAGCCGAGGCCGCCGTCTCGCCGGCCAGGCGCTCGTGCGCAAAGCGCTGCAGGCGGCTGTCGATCGACAGCACCAGGTCCTTGCCCGGGACCCCGCCGTTGCGCGCCAATTCGCGGATGGTGCGGCCGTAGGCGTTGACCTCGTACTGCAGCGAGCCGGCCCTGCCGCGCAGACGTCCGTCGTATTGCTTTTCCAGGCCGTTCTTGCCGATGCGGAAGTCCGGCAACTGCATCAAGGGATCGCTGGAGCCCTTCAGCTCCCGTTCCGAGACGGGGCCGACATAGCCCAGGAGGTGGGCCATGCTCTCGCCCAGGGGATAGATGCGGGTCTGCCCCACGTCGATCTCGATGCCCGGCAGTTCCGGAGCACTGACCTCCACCCGGCTCACCTGGTCCCAGCTGAGGTTCTCCGCCACCATCACCGGCACGAAGGCACGGCTTCGCTTGAGATCGCGCGCGAGGCGCTTGCGCTCCGCCTCGTCCAGCGGCGCGATGGACTCGATGAAGGCCAGCGTGGCCTCCAGGTCCTGGACCTGCTCGCGTACCAGCATGATCTTGTAGTTGCTGCGGTTGAACGCCAGGTCCTCGCCGAAGCGGTCGACGATGCGCCCGCGCGGCGGCACCAGCAGGCGCATGTTGACCCGGTTCTCTTCGGCCAGCAGCGAGAAGCGGTCGCCCTCGACCACCTGCAACTGGTAGAGCCGTCCGCCCAGCAGGCCCAGCAGGCCCAGCTGCAGGCCGCCCAGCACCAAGGCCCGGCGGGTGAGGCCACGGGCTCGGATCTGCTCTTCGTTGTGCTGGCGCAAGGGCATCGGGCCGACCCTTCTAGACCCGCCGCAGGAAGGCGTGCTGGGTCTGCACGAAGATCCAGGCCAGGCAGGGATAGAGCGCGATCGTCATCAAGGCCTGAAAGGCGGCCGGCTCCACCGGCAGGATCGCCCGATAGGCGACCAGGTAGCTGATGAAGAGCAGGGCCTCCGCGATCACCGCAAAGAGGGCGAAGACCACCCACTGCACGATGAAGGCATGCGGCAGGATATGGCGGCGCTGCGTCTTCACCACGGCATAGACCAAGAGCAGGGTGAAGGCGCCGGGCCCCACCGGCCCGCCGCCCATGAGATCGCCCAAGAGCCCCAGGGCGAAGACGGCCCAGGCCGGCAGCAGGTCGGGGCGATGCACGGTCCAGAAATAGACCAGGATCAACAGCATCCAGGGCGAGATCGCGGTGAGGCCCGATAGCCGGATCGGCACCATGCTGAGCAGCAGCAACACCAAGGCCAGGAGGCCCGGCAAGAGGCAGCGGGTCCAGCGGTCGATCTTCTGCAAGGCGGTGACCAGCATGGGGCTGTGGCCTGTCTCCGGGCGGGGCTAGCGAGGACCGGTGCCGGCGGCCAGCGGCCCGGGCACCTGCTCGACAGCATAGTCGACCAGGCGCAGCACCTCCAACTGGTCCCAGTCAATGAAGGGCCTGACGGCGGTAGCACCCTCCTGGATGCGCGCGACTCGGCCGACCGGCAGGCCGCTGGGGAAGGCGCCGCCGTCGCCGGAGGTCACCACATAGTCGCCGGCGGCAAGGCTGATGTCGGGGTCGAGGTAGAGCAGGTTGGGCTCCGGCGAGTTGTTGCCGGCCAGCATGGCGCGATGGCGCTGCTCGCCCACCAGAACGGGGATGCGGCTGTTGATGTCGGTCAAGAGCAGTACGCGGGCGCTGCGCTGGCCGGCGCCTACTACGCGGCCGGCCAAGCCCTCGCCGGTGAGCGCCGCCTGGCCCTTGTCCACGCCCTGCGAGCCGCCGGCGCTGAGCAGCAGTGAGCGGGCGAAGGCGCCGCCTTGGTCGCCGATCACGCGGGCGGTGATGCTGCGCGCGGCGGGGTCGGGCGCGAAGTTGAGGAGAGCCGAGAGGCGCTTGTTCTCGGCCTCCAGCTCCATCGCGCGGGCTTGCCAGGCCAAAAGGCGTTCGTTCTCCACCCGCAAGCGGGCGTTCTCTGCGCGCAGGTCCGATAGCTCTTCGGCATAGTCGATGATGCCGTTCACCGTGCTCACCGGTCGCGACAGCGCATCCAGCAAGGGTGCTACGGCATCGTCGACGGCGCTGCGCGCGCGCTCGATCACCGCCACGTCGGCCTTGGAGAGCAGCATCAGCGAGAAGGCCGTCGCCACCAGAAGGGCGAAGACGAGCCGGCCGGCCCAGGCTCTCAAGGGGGAAGCTAATCTCGCTACGGACAACGGCCGTTGCATGGACGGACCCGGCCCTCCGGTTCGTGTGCCTGCCTAAAAGCGCTGCAGCGTCTTTCGCTCAGACATGACTGAGCCTTAGACACCGTTCTTAAAGGCCGGACCCTAGCTCAAGGGATTCGCGTCGGCCAAGCGTCAAGAGGGTCAAAAATGCAAGAAGTCTGGCGCTTTCTTAGTACATCGAAATCAAGACGTTGCGCAGGACTTTCATCTCTTCCAGGCAGCGCCCGGTACCCAGTGCCACGCAAGACAGGGGATCGTCTGCGATCGAGACCGGCAGGCCGGTTGCCGCACGCAAAACGAAGTCGAGGTTGCTCAGCAGTGCCCCGCCGCCGGTCAGGACGATTCCCTTGTCGACGATGTCGGCGGCGAGCTCCGGCGCGGTATGCTCCAGCGCCACCTTCACCGACTCGACGATGGCGCCGACCGGCTCGGCCATGGATTCGGAAACCTGGCTCTCGGTGATGACCAATTCCTTGGGCACGCCGTTCATCAGGTCGCGGCCCTTGATCTCCATAACCCGGCCCTCGCCTTCTTCGGGCGGGCAGGCCGATCCGGTTTCCTTCTTGATCCGCTCGGCCGTGCTCTCGCCGATCAAGAGGTTATGGTTGCGGCGGATGTAGCCGATGATGGCCTCGTCCATCTTGTCGCCGCCGACCCTGACCGAGCGCGAGTAGACGATGCCGCCGAGCGAAAGGACCGCGACCTCGGTGGTGCCGCCGCCGATGTCGACCACCATGGAGCCGGTCGGCTCGGTCACCGGCAGGCCGGCGCCGATGGCGGCGGCCATGGGCTCCTCGATCAGGAAGACGCGCCGGGCCCCGGCGCTCTCGGCCGACTCCTGGATGGCGCGCCGTTCCACCGCGGTCGAGCCCGACGGCACGCAGACGATGACCTGCGGGCTAGCAAAGGAGCGTCGGTTATGCACCTTGCGGATGAAATGCTTGATCATCTCCTCCGCCACCTCGAAGTCGGCGATGACGCCGTCGCGCAAGGGGCGGATGGCTTGGATGTTGCCCGGCGTGCGGCCCAGCATCATCTTGGCCTCGTCACCGACCGCCAGCACCTGCTTCTTGCCGCGCAGGTCGGCGATCGCGACCACCGAAGGCTCGTTCAGAACGATGCCGCGCCCCTTCACATAGACCAGCGTGTTGGCGGTTCCGAGATCGATGGCCATGTCGGCCGACAGCATGCCCATGACACGCGATAACATTTTGACGTCTCTATTCCTGCTTCTGGGGAGCGTATCCGCCGTCTTTTCTTGTGGCGCGGGGCAGGCTGCCTCACCCGAACTCGCATAGCGGTAGGCCTGGGCGTTTGCAAGGCGGGAGATGGCGACCTCGCCGCCGTCTGTGGACAAGCCGAGGGAGCGGCCGCTCAGGAAGGCATGGCGGGTAGGGGTTCTAGATAGTGGATCATATATTTCTAGAAGGGAATCGTAAGGCGCTACCGGCAATGATCGCCTTTTCTGGTTGGTGTCTCCCGGCGCGCTCGGCTGCCTTCGGCAAAGTCGGGTCTATGATGTCCCGCTGTGCCTGATTACCGCGGCGGCGCCATCCTGCTGTACGCGAATTCACCAGCGACTCGACGGACGCTTCCCAGTGCTCACGGGCAAGGGTGATGAGGCTGACGGGGACGAGTTCCGGCTGGGTGATGCCGGGCCATAGTGGTTAGGCTCTCCCTTCTCATAGGGCAGTCGCGTCTGCGCGCGTGCGGCCTACTTGAGCGCCCCGGCCGCGCGATTGAGCCATGCCCAGAGATAGGCGCGGCTGGCGCGCTCGACCAAGATCAGCGCGCGCTCCGCGTCCCGCATGACAAGCAGGGCCGGGAGCTCGGCAAAGCGGGTGATGGCCGAGGCCCCGCTTGCCAGGGCCGCTTCGCCGACCTCCAGGCTTGTGCCCATCGACAAGAGAGCGCGCAGCTTCGGCCCGGATGCCTCCACCACGAGATAGCCGTCGGTCACATCGCTGGTCGCTATATTCTGAGCGATCCCCTCCGGCGAGATCGCGTCGCCGCCTTCCGCGATCACCAGCCAGCGGCCGGGACCGTGCCAGACGAGCGCGGGATCGCTGCCGGCGATCTCGCCTGGCTTGGGCAAAGCGAGGCCGGTAACCTTTTGCGTCGCGTTTGCAAAGGTTTCGTCACCGAGGTCACCACTCAACATGATGATCTGCGCGAGGTCGACAACCGCCAGGGCCAGGCCCTCGACCTCGGGTGCAGGCGGCAGGTCGGCGCCGGCGCCTTCTGCGATCAACTCAGTCATTGAGGCGCCTTCCCTTGGGGTCGTAGAAGCTAGGCTGGACCACCCGTGCCGGGCGCCTCTCACCGAGATGGAAGACCTCGACCTTGGCTTCGGCCGCGATGCGTTCGCGGCCGCCGGCGACCAGCGCCAGGGCGATGGGCTTGCCCAGATGGGGCGAGTGGTAGCTGGAGGTCACGTAGCCGATGCTGAGCGTGCGCTCCGCGCGCTTTTCCACCGCGTGGGCGCCGTTGGCGAAGGGGCCGCCGTTGTCCAGGACCTGCAGGCCGACCAGCTGGCGCCGGTCGGTCCGCTTGGCGTCGGGCAGCCAGAGCGAGCGCCGGCCGACAAAGTCGATCTCCTTGCGCGCGAGCGGGCCCGCCATACCCAGGTCCTGGGGCAGGGTGGTGCCGTCGGTGTCGCGGCCGATCAGGATGTAGCCCTTCTCCGCACGTAGGATGGAGAGCGCCTCGATGCCGTAGGGGGTGAGGCCGAAGGGCCGGCCGATCTTGATGAGATGGCGCCAAAGCGCGCTGGCGTAACGCGCCGGGACCGAGATCTCGTAGCCACGCTCGCCGGTGAAGCTCACCCGGGCGATGCGTGCCGGCACGCCCTCGACTCTGCCTTCGGCAAAGGCCATGTGCGGCAAAGCACTGTCGGTCCAATTGATGCCGGTCTTAAGCGCCCCCATGACCTCCTTCGCCCGCGGGCCCGAGACCGAGAAGGTCGCCCAGGCCTGGGTCTCGTCGTGGAAGTTGACCTTGAGGTCGGGCCACTCGCCCTGGTGCCATTCCGCCAGCATGTGCAGGACGTGATCGGTATGGGTGGAGGAGGGGGAGAGCAGATAGCGCTCCTCCGACAGGCGAGCCACCACACCATCGTCCATCACCACGCCGGTCTCGTGCAGCAAGAGGCAGTAGCGCAGGCGGCCCGGCGCCAGATTGTCCAGGCGGTTGTAGTAGAGGCGGTTGACGAAAGTGGCGGCATCCGGACCGACGACGGCGATCTTGCCGAGGCTGGAGCCGTCCAACAGTCCCGACTGGCGCCGCACCGCCAGCGCCTCGCGCTGGATCGCCTGGGTCTCCGTCTCCTCGCCGCGGAGATAGCAAGCGGGCCGGGCCCAGATGCCGTACTCGCGGAAGCTGGCGCCGCCCTCCTTGTGGGCCGCCGCGGCCGGCAACTCGCGGCGGGTCATCACCAAGTCGCCCCGCCTGAGGCCGGCAACCGCCGCCAGGGAGAGCGGCAGATAGGGCGGGCGGAAGGTCGTGGTGCCGACCTCGCCCGGCTGGCGCTTGGTCTCTTCGCCCAGGATGGCGAGGCCGTTGACGTTGGAGGTCTTGCCCTGGTCGGTGGCCATGCCCAGCGTGGTGTAGCGCTTCAGGTGCTCGACCGAGACATAGCCCTCGCGGGCCGCCAGCGCGACGTCCTTGGCGGTGACGTCGTTCTGGAAGTCGACCCACTGACGCGCGCCCCGAACCCGCGATCGCCAGAAGGGCTGGATGGCGTGGCCACCGAGCGGTGTTTGTTCTTTTCCTTTAGGTACTTGCAGCGCAACCTTCCGGCCAAGGGCAAAGGCTGAAGCAGAGCCGGCGCCGTGCCCTTCCTGCAGGCAATCCTGCAGCGAGAAGCTGCCGTTGGCAGCGCCAGCGACCTCGACCTCCTGAACGGCGGACTTGGGACGGAAGCCGGCGATCTTCGGGTCGTAGTTAAGCTTGCCGCCCGATTGCGAAAAGAGGTGGACAGCCGGCGACCAGCCGCCGGAAACGCAGAGCAGATCGATCTCGCGGCTGACGTCGGCGTCCTTGGCCCTGCTGGCGCTGGTGCGCCCGATCCTGACGCCACTCACCGCCTTGCGGCCCTCGACCGCCAAGGGCTGGTGGCCTTGGAGCACCGGGATGTCGGCCGCGTCCATGGTGGACAGCAGCGACTGTGCTGGCGCACTCCTGATATCGGCCAGCGTCACCTCGGCGCCGGATTCTTTCAACACCAGGGCGCTTTCGTAGCCGTCGTCGTTGTTGGTGGCGACCAGCACCTTGCGGCCGGGAAGCGCGGCATAGCGGGCGGCGTAGGTGGCCGCCGCCGAGGCGCTCATCACGCCGGGGCGGTCATTGTCGGGGAAGACCAGCGGGCGCTCCTGCGCGCCGGTGGCCAAGATCACCCGCTTGGCCTTGAGGAGCCAGAGCCGCTCCGGCGGCCAGCCCTCCGGGGCGGCGGGGCGCTGTTCCAGCAAGGCGATCCGGTTTTGATCGTAGTAGGCAGCGGCCATGGTGCGCAGCAGCACCGTGACGCCAGCCTCGCGCAGCTCTGCCAAGCGGGCCTCAGCCCAATCGGGCCCGCTCTTGCCCTCGATCTCGGCCCGGCGCCAGAGCAGCTGCCCGCCGGCCCGACGCTCCAGGTCCACCAGCCAGACGGAGAGGCCGGCCGAGGCGGCGGCGCGCGCGGCGGCCAGCCCGGCCGGCCCGGCGCCGACCACCAGCAGGTCGGCATGAGCGTGGCGCAACTCGTGCGGCGGCAAAACGCTCGCGGGGTCCAGGCGGCCCAGGCCGGCCAAGCGCCGGATCCGCGGCTCCCACTGCGCCCAGGTTGGCCGCATGAAGGTCTTGTAGTAGAAGCCCGCCGGCAGGAAGCGGGAGAGCCGGTCAAGCTTGGCGTGGCGGTCGCCCAGCAGGTCGGGATCGGCATTGACGCCGCGGGCGATCAGGCCGTCCGCCAAGTCGATCAGGGTGGCGCGCGCATTGGGCTCGTGCCGCGCGCCCAGGGTTACGTCCATCAAGCCGTTGGGCTCCTCCGCGCCGGCGGCGAAGAAGCCGCGCGGGCGGTGATACTTGAAGCTGCGCCCGATCAGCTTGACGCCGTTGGCCACCAGGGCCGAGGCCAAGGTGTCGCCGGCAAAGCCGTCGTAGCTTCGGTTCTCGAAGAGGAGGGAGAGCGGCTTTCCCCGGTCGATCTCGCCGCCTTCGGCCAAGCGGTTGGGCTGGGTCATGACGGCCTCTCCGCCGCCGGGCCGCAAGAGATCACCCGGTGGGTCACGGTATCCCGCCGCACCCGCAAGATGGCGCCGCAGAGGTGGCGATAGAGCTCGTCGTGCAGGCCCTTGTCGTTGTTCTCGAAGTAGAGGTAGTGGCCCCATTCGGCGTCGGTGACGGTGGAGGCCGGCCGCGGCTTCGGTTCCGTCAGGTAGTGGAATTCCTGCTCGTCGCGCAGGCCACAGTAGGGACAGGTGAAGCGTTGCATGAGGCCTCTGGACCGCCGGGTGGAGGAGAAAGCTAACGAGATCATGCTCTAGCCTTGTCGCAGGCCTCTTGCCAAGAGGCGGCAAGCCGTTGACCACATTCGCCATCTGCCCTAGGCGTAAGGCATGATAGCGCACGCCTGACATCAGCGGTCGCAGAATGCGCCGCCATCCCGACCGGTCCAAGCGACCGCGGTTCCCAGCGGCAATTCCTTGCGCATGCTTTCCCTATTAGATTCCTAGAGCCAGACCGCAACCAGCCTGGCTCCCCGCGAGGATGTCGAGCAGCGGAGAAACTTGTTATGAGCGTGCCTATCGGTGATCCCCTCTGGTCCTGGAGTGCGCGGCGCCTTGCCCAGGCGATCCGTGACAGAGAGCTTTCCAGCCGAGAGGTGGTGACAGCCCACCTGGAGCGAATCGAAGCCATCAATCCAACTGTCAATGCCATCACGCAGGTACTTGAAACAGAAGCACTTTCAATGTCCGATACTGCCGACCGTGCGATCAATGACGGTGAGGAGGTCGGCCCTCTGCACGGCGTCCCGATCACGATCAAGGAAGGCATCGATCTGGCCGGAACGGCGACGACCTTTGGCGTCGTCAGCCGCAAGGACGTGCTGGCTGAATGCGATGCGCCGGTCATCTCTCATCTCAAGCGTGCGGGGGCGATTCCCATCGGGCGGAGCAATCTGTCGGAGTACGGCCTGCGCTGGCACAGCGACAACGATCTCCACGGAGCCACGGTCAACCCCTGGGCCCCGGCGCTTACTCCGGGCGGCTCGAGCGGCGGCGAGGCCGCGGCGCTGGCAACCGGCATGTCGCCGCTGGGCGTCGGCAACGACATGGGCGGGTCGCTGCGCTATCCGGCGCAGTGCTGTGGCATCGCCTCGCTCCGGCCCTCGCTGGGCAGGGTGTCCAGAACCGCGACCGCGGCCTTCGACGAGCCGCCGTCCTTCTACGAGCAGGTGGCCTCGGTCAACGGCCCGATGGCGCGGCACGTCGCCGATTTGAGATTGGCGCTCGAAGTCATGAGTGAGCCCGATCCGAGCGATCCGCTGTGGATCGCGGCACCATGGCTGGGTGCAAAGCTGCCGCGCCCCATCAAGGTCGCGGTCAGCTGTAATCCTACGGGAGAGGGCTGCGCCGCCTCCATTGCAGAAGGCGTGCGGCGGGCCGCGACGGTGCTCTCCGATGCTGGCTACCTCGTCGAGGAGGTCGACCCGCCGTCGGTCTCATCGGCGACCTCGGTCATCGACGAGATCTGCAATCGCGAGATCGGGGGCTATCTGCCAAGCCTCCTGTCGAGCGTCTCGAAGGACACTCAGAAGTATCTGGGATTCCTTCTCGGCGACGTCGAGCCTGACTTAGAAAAGTACATGCATGCCATTGGGCAACGTCATGAAATCGCGAGGGTATGGTCTCTCTTCCAACAACGCTTCCCGCTCGTTTTGGGGCCGATTTCGACGATGCCGCCCTTCGCGGTCGGCTATGATCTTGCGGGGCCGGAGGAGGTGAAGCGCTTGGTCGTCTCGATGGGATTGACCGAGGTCTGCAACCTCTTGGGCCTTCCTAGCCTTGCCCTTCCGGTCGGCCTCACCGACGGTCTGCCGCTGGGGGGTTCAGCTGATTGCGCCGCGCTACCACGAAGAGCTCTGTTTCGAAGCCGGAGAGATCCTGGAAGCCGCGCTCGGCGTCTTCACCCCGATTGATCCGCTGCCCAAAAGGGACGCCGACACGGGCAGTTGCTTGCGGGAGGATCACCTGAATGCCGGTCAATGAGGACAGCTCCTACTACCGCCTGCAGGGGCCGTTCAGCGATCCCGGGGCGCACGCGGATCTCTTCGCCGCCTTGCCTTCGGACGTTGCTCGCCTCTGCGCGGTAGTCCGCGGCCTCTTGGTGCACGACCACTTCGGTCTCTTGCTTTATGGGCCGCCGCCCGAGCGCCTGCGGACGGCATCGCGGGCGACCATGCCGGTCCGTCAACGCCTGGACGAGATCCTGGTGCTCGACGGAAAGGAATTGATGCATGCCAGGAACCCCTTCGAGCGGCCTGTCGGCACCTGCCGAGGACTTTGCGCTCTTGCTTTGCGCCATGCTGCGCCACAAGGCTGTCCCCGCCCGAGTGCGCTGCGGCTTCGCCTGCTACTTCCGCGATGAGCGCTATGAGGACCACTGGCTTTGCGAGTACTGGCAGGCCGACGAAGGGCGCTGGCGCATGGCCGATCCGCAGCTGGACGAGGCGCACCAGGCGGCCCTGTCGATCGACTTCGACACCGCAGCACTGCCCGAAGGACGCTTTCTTCCCGCCTGGCAGGCATGGCGCCTCTGTCGCTCGCAGGCGGCTGAGCCGGCGCTTTTCGGGCACGGGGCCGACCGCGGCGCGTGGCTCATCGCGGTCAACCTGGCAAGAGACCTGCTGGCGCTCCGCAAGCAGGAGGTCTCGCCCTGGGATAGTTGGCGAGCGGCCAGGGCGGAACAGCGGTCCTTGGATCAGGGCGCCGTGGCTTTTTTTGACCGCTTGGCGGACCTGGCCGAAGGGGCGGGGGGCCTGGCGCCGCCCGACCCCGTCGACGCCGAGCTGCGCATCCGACTCGACGCCCCCTTCTGGTCCGCCGCCTGATCAGGCGGCCCTTTCGGTGGCGGCGATCCTCGGATAGGCTATCGCGGTAGCCCGACGCCAAGCGATGGATCGGGCGGAGCCGAAACTGGGGAGCAGACGCCATGACCATGACCGAGACCGCCCGTGCCTTCTTCGATGCTTGCGAGACCGGCAAGGGCTGGGAGGGATGCAAGGGCTGGTGCCATGAGGGCGCGAGCTTCGCCTCGCAGGCCGAGCCCTTGGCCGAGATCACCTCGCTGGAGGGCTATGCCGAGTGGATGAAGGGCCTGCTGGGGCCGATTCCGGACGGCCGCTACGAGCTGAAGGCCTTCGCCACCGATCCCGAGCGCAACAGCGTCAGCGCCTTTGCCGTCTTTCATGGCACCCACACGGCCGACGGCGGCCCGGTCCCGCCTACGAACAAGAGCGTGCAGTCGGACTACGTCTACGTCATGGAGTTCGACGGCGACAAGATCCGGCACATGACCAAGATCTGGAACGCCGGCTGGGCCTTGCGCGAGGTCGGCTGGGGTTAAGGCCCGCTACCCGACATCAAGAGCTTGGCCCCGCCAGCAGAATGATCGCCTCGATTGGTCGGCCGTCCTGGGTCCAGAGCCGGTGCAGATTGTCGTTGAGAGTGACCCGGACCTGATTGTCGCCGGGCGCGAACAGGGCCATCGGCAGGTGGACCCAGTGTCCATAAAGCCGGCTCACCTTCTCGCCGTTTACGTAGAGATGGGCGTGGCCTTCGATGCCTTCGTTGTCCTGATCGAGGTTCTCCGGGCTGAAGGCGAAGCCGGTGACGACGAGATGCAAGTTGTAGCCGCTGACCGAATCTGCCTTCGCTTCCAGCACCAGCGTCGGTATCGCGGCGCCTTCGGGCAGGGCCCTCTGGTCCATGTGATGGTGCGCGCCATGATCGTGGCTCTCCTCGGCTGGGACCGGGCCGCCTATCGACAAGGCGGCGGCGAAGAGTGCTGCGGCTGCTAGTGTTCGATGCCAAGAGGCGCCAATCGTCATCGCAGGTCCCTTTCGTATCGGGTCGTGGACGTCAAGCTCAGTTTGGGTGCCCGCTCTTGTAGCCGCTTTTTCCAGTCGCCCGCTAGCGCGTCCCTCTCGGTCTAGCCAGCGCATAGCTATACTGCGATAAGGCGGCTTCGGCGCATCACAAACGCTAAGGACCCAAGTCGACCCGTGCTGGTTGCCCTCACTTTCGCGTTGGCCTATGCGGCAACGAACCTGGACAACATGGCGCTCTTCATCGCTTTGGCGCCAAGCTTTGGCCTGCTCCGCGTCGGAGCGGCCTTTCTGCTCACCCAGGCCAGCGTCATCGCGGCGGCCTTTGGCGTAGGAACCGCCATAGACGCCTTGCCATTGGAATGGATCGGGTGGTTCGGCCTGGTTCCGATAGCGCTCGGGCTTCGAGAACTCTGGAAACTCTGGGGTCCCGGCGCCGAGGGCGGCGATCAGCCCAAAGTCTTGCGGTCGTCCGGACTGGCGGCGCTGCTCGTGACCTTCGGCGGCTTGAGCTTCGACAGCTTCGCGCTGACCGCAGCACTTCTCGCCGACAGCACACCGGCCGTCGACCTCCAGGTTCTGCTCGGAGCCTTCCTGGGGCTCGCCTCGATCTGCACTTTTCAGCGTGGTTGGAACGCGCGTCGCACGCAGGGCGACGATCGTGGTGCAAAAACTCTACTACATCACGCCGTTCGTCATGATTGCCGCAGGGCTTTACATCATAGCGGACTCTGCCACGGACCTGATTTGAAGAGCCAGACACCGGCGGTCGGCGGCATACCTTTCAAGGTGCGCTGCAGGGACAGACGATCCGCCTCTAAGGTCTAGAACGGCAGCGAGTCGGAAAGGCCCTGAGCTGCCAGCGTGGTGGCACCTTGACTGCCGCCGATCGAATAGATCTGCTTCTCGCCAAAGCCCTTGACCTTGACCTTGCCCTGATCCACCAGCTCGAACTCGGTCGAGATCAGCGGGTACATGTCCTCGCAGAGGATGATCTGCATCGGCTCGGCCAGCTCTTCCATGCGGGCTGCCAGGTTCACGCCCGGCCCGAAGATGTCGTAGACGTACTTCTGCACGCCGACGATCGAACCGATCACGGGACCCGAGTTGATGCCGATTCGGGCACGCCACTTCTGCCGGTGGGCCTCGTTCCGGCGCTTGAGGTAGCGCACCATCAGGACCGCCAGCTTGGCAATGTTGGCGGCATGGTCGGCCGTCGGCTCGGGGATGCCGGAGACGGCCATGTAGGCGTCGCCCATCGTCTTCAGACGCTCGCAGCCGAACTGCTCGGCGATGCGGTCGAAGGCGGTAAAGATGTCGTTAAGCTCGGAAATGATTCCGGCCGGGTCCTGCGAGACCGACATGTCGGTAAAGTCGACGAAATCCACCATGAGGATGGAGGCCTCGTCGTATTTCTGTGGCGTGGTCACGCCGAAGGTCTTGAGCTCTTCGTAGACCTGCTTGGGCATGATGTTCAGCAACAGCTTTTCGACGCGCTCCTTGCCTGATTGCAGGCTTCTGTTCTGTTTTTCGATCATTTTGAGTAGGATTCGATCATGTATTCCAATTCTTTTATCTTCGAAATATTTTGACATTCCATAATAAATACGGGCATCTCGGCGTGCTCACTGGCCGAAATCGTGATGGCCAGCGTGATTTCGCGTCGCTTTATCTTGACCTGAATGTCTGTCGTGTAGCTTCGTCCGCGCTCTATGCGCTCCATCATGTTGTCGAGCTTGATGCCCTCGAGCACATCGGTGATGGTGATGCCGGTGCCTGCAGAACCCGGAAACCACTCGACGAAACGGCGGTTGCCGAACAGAATTTCCAGACTGTCGGCATGCAGGATCGCCAGGCCGACGCCGCCGACTCCAGCAGCATCTTATTGAATTTTTCTAGGTTCAACACTCGATCCTCATGCGATCCGCGCCGCTTGCGGGTTTCCCCGGGGCGCTTATCATTCGCTCACTATGAACCGCTTACGGGCACGAATCGAGTCGATCACTTCGTCGACGTCGGAGGCCTCCAGCTCGAAGTCCTCCAGGGCCTCGCGCAGCAGCGCCACGATCTCGTCGAATGCCGCCGTGTTGATGGACATGTGGGCATGAATGCGCTCCAGCGCCTCGTTGGTGTAGCTTGCCGGCCCACCCATCACCGCGGAGATGAACTTGGTCTGGTGGTCGATGAGCGCGGCCATCTTCACGTCTTCGAAGTAGTCGCCGACGATGTCGGAATCGAGAACCTTGTCATAGAAATCCATCACGATTTTGCTGACCGTCGCGAAGCCTCCGTAACGATCGAACATGCTGGCCGCCATTTCGGGACCCCCTCAGTCACCTGCGCGTTGTCTCCGCGCTCTCGTCTGCTTGGAGTGTCTTGAACCTAGGACAGATGGCCCGGCCAGGACAAGCGAGGCCGAGGCTGGGGCAGACCGACCACTTGTTCCCCCGTGGACCTAAGCGCCGGGCAGTTTGCAGGTCAGTGCGCAATGCCGGCTGCTGCCGCCTCGTCGATCAAGGCGCCGGTGGTAAAGCGCTCCAGATCGAAGGGCCGGGAGATGTAGTGGTGCTCGTCGTTGGCCAGGATGTAGGCCAGCAGATAGCCGCCGGCCGGGATCGCCTTGAAGCCGCCGGTGCCCCAGCCGCAGTTGAGATAGAGGCCTTCGACCGGCGAGGGCCCCAGGATGGGGCTTGAATCGGGGGCGACGTCGACGATGCCGCCCCATTGGCGCAAGAGCTTCAATTGCGAGAAGCTGGGGAACATGGCGAGCAGCCCGGCGATAATGCCCTGCGTGGTCGGGAAGTTGCCGCGCTGGGCATAGGAGGGCTGGCGGTCGATGCCGGCGCCGAACACCAATTCGCCCTTGTCGGACTGGCTGACGTAGGTGCCGACCGCCGGCGACAGCACGACGGTGTCCAAGACCGGCTTGATCGGCTCGCTGACCAGGCCCTGCAGGCAGTAGGAGACCAGCGGCAGGCGAAAGCCGGCCAGGCCCGCCAGCACGCCGGAATGGCCAGCCGCCGCCATCGCCACCCGGCCGGCGGCGATCGGGCCCTTGCTGGTCTCTACACCGACGACGCGTTCGCCCTCTTTCAGAAAGCCGGTCACCTGGCAATTCTGAATGATGTCGACGCCAAGGTCGCTGGCGGCCCGGGCATAGCCCACAGGCCACCGCGTCATGGCGCGCCACGCCGCCGCGCGGCTGGCTCAAGGCGCCCCAGACCGGCCAACGCTGCATATCCAGGATCGGGACCCGTCGCGCCACCTCCGCCGGGCTCAAGAGTTCCGCATCGACGCCGTTCAGCATCATCGCGTTGGCCGAGCGGGTCATGATCTCGAGCTCCGGCTCGGAGTGCGCCAGCATCATCATGCCGCGCTGGCTCAGCATGATGTTGAAGTTCAGCTCTTCCGACAGATCCTCGTATAGCTGCAGCGAGAGGTCGTAGAGGCGCGCGCTCTCCGGAAAGAAGTAGTTGGAGCGCACGATGGTGGTGTTGCGCCCGGTGTTGCCGCCGCCAAGCCAGCCCTTGTCGAGGACCGCGACGTTCTTGAGCTTGTGCCGCTTGGCCAGGTAGTAGGCCGTTGCCAGGCCGTGGCCGCCGGCACCGACGATGACGATGTCATAGCTGGGCTTGGGCTCTGCCTGACGCCAGGCCGGCTGCCATCCCCGATGCTCGCGCAAGCCCTCGCGAAAGAGGCGCAAGGCCGAATAGCGGCTCTTAGGTGCCATGGTGACCCCTCGATAGACGATGAGCGCTCCATAACCTTTTCCTTGCGCGCGGCCAAGAGGCTTGACGGCGGCGGTCCGGCGGTTTCAGAGGTGTGCCACCAGCAAGCGCTGAAGAGAGTCGATGACCACCCTTTTGCCCGATGTGACCGAGGCCCAGCCGCTCTTGGGCGTTGCCGGAAGCGCTCTTTGCGCCGGCGTGCCCACGCGCAAGACCTTGGCGATTCCCCAGCTAGCCAGCTTGCTGCCGGAAGCGAAAGGCTTCGTCCTGGCGCGGCCGGGCCTGCGGACCGGCAAGGCTGCGGTCGACCTCATGCTGGGGTGGGGGCATCGGCCTTCGGCCAGGCTGGCGGCCAGGTTGGCGCGGCGCCGCGGTCTGCCGCTCTGGACCCTGGAGGACGGCTTTCTGCGGTCGGTCTGGCTGGGGCGCGACGGCGCGCCGACGATCTCGATGGTGGTCGACGACGAGGGGATCTTCTTCGACGCCCGCGGGCCCTCGCGGCTGGAGGGCCTGATGCGCTCGCTGGAGGCCTGGCGCAGTCCGGAGCTGCGGCGCGAGGCCGAGGCGGCGATGGCGGCGATCCGTCGCGCGCGGCTATCCAAGTACAACGGCGCTCCGGACCGCGACTTGGGCCACTTGGCCGCCGGCGGACGTCCCCTGGTCCTGGTCTTGGATCAAGCCGCCAACGATCAGGCCATTCCCGGCGCTTGCGCCGATGCCGGGACCTTCCAGGCCATGTTGGCCAAGGCTCGTGAGGAGAACCCCGGTGCGCGCGTGATGGTGAAGACCCATCCCGACGCATTGGCGGGGCACCGGGAATCGCACTTTCGGCCGGATCAGCTGCCGGCCGGCTGCGAGCTGATGGCCGAGGAGGTGAACCCCTGGTCGCTTCTGGCGGTGGCAGACAAGGTCTACGTGGTCTCCAGCCTGATGGGCTTCGAGGCTCTGATGGCTGGTAAGGAGGTGCATTGCTTCGGGGCGCCCTTCTATGCCGGCTGGGGCCTGACAAAGGACCGCGCCGAGGGAGCGCAAGCGAGCGCTGCCCTGTCGAGGCGGGCGGAGCGCCAGGGCGAGCCCGATCTCGTCGACCTCTTCGCTGCCGCCTACCTGCGATACTGCCGTTACGCCGACCCCATCACCCGCAAGCCCTTGCGCTGCCTGGAAGCGATCGAGCGCCTGGCGGAATGGCGCGAAACCTTGAACCAGCGGCGCGGCCGGGTGCTCTGCGTCGGCTTCACCCGCTGGAAGTGGCCGATCATGCGCCGCGCGCTCGCCGCATCGCCGCATGACGTCTCCTTCGTCTCCTTCGAGAAGCTGCCCAATGCCGACGTCTCCGACATCGATCGACTTGCCGTTTGGGGGATGCCGACAGCGCCGCAAATGGAGGTATTGGAAGCCAAGCAGCGCCCGCTCATCCGGGTCGAGGATGGCTTCCTGCGCTCGATCGGCTTGGGCTCCGACCTGACCCGTCCGGCCTCGCTCTCGGTCGACGAGTACAGCCTCTATTACGACGCCACCAAGCCCTCGCGCATGGAGCGCCTGATCCTGGAGAGCAGTTTCGATGCGGCCTTGCTGGCACGCGCCGAGGCCCTGCGCCTGATGATCCTCGACGCGCGGCTGACCAAGTACAACATGGCCGATCCGGACCTGCCCGACCTGCGCCAGCTGGCCGGTGGCAAGCGCATCATCCTGGTGCCGGGCCAGGTGCCGAACGACGCCTCCATCACCTATGGCCTGGTCTCGGTGCCCGACAACGAGACGCTCCTGGCCGGCGTGCGCCAGGAGAACCCCGAGGCTTGCATCGTCTACAAGGAGCACCCCGACCTGGTCTCCGGCAATCGCCCCGGCCGGCTTGGTCGGGACGCCTTCGAAGCCAACTGCGACCTCTTTCTGGAGCGCGGACCGATCCTCGACCTGATCGGCATGGCCGACGAGGTGCAGGTGATCTCGTCGCTGGCCGGCTTCGAGGCCCTGATGCGCGAGAAGCCGGTGACCTGCTGGGGAGTGCCTTTCTATGCCGGCTGGGGCCTGACCAGCGACAAGGTAACGGTGGAGCGCCGCCGCCGGCGGCTCACCTTGCAAGAGCTGGTGGCCGCAGCCCTGCTGCTCTATCCGACCTATATGGACACCGTCACCCTGCTGCCGGCCCGGCCGGAAGAGGCCATAGCCCGCCTGGTGGAGCGCCGCGAGGCCGGCGAGCGGAGCTGGATGGTGGGAGGCCCGCGTTGGATTAGGCAAATCAGGCGCCTGCATCGCTATGTGAAGGCCATGCGGGAGTTCTGAGCTGTCGGCCCGATCTTGCATTTCTGGTTTGCTGTGCGCCGCAGTCCTTGTAACGTGACGCGCAACGAAGGCGCCGCCCGAGAGCTAGGGGCGGCACCGGAGAACGAACGGGAATGGGGTGGCAGTGGCGCTCGTCAAGGAACAGGCGGGGCCGAACGGCGATGCAGGCGGCGGAGAGGCAGTGCTTTCGGTCACCGGTCTGCACAAGCGTTTCGGCAGCAACGAGGTCTTGAAGGGCATCTCCCTGGAGGCCCGCAAGGGGGAGGTGATCGCAGTGCTGGGCGCATCGGGCTCGGGCAAGAGCACATTGTTGCGCTGCATGAATTTGCTCGAGACCCCCAACCAGGGCCGGATCGTCGTGCACGGCGAAGAGCTGAAGATGCGCCAACTCGGCCACGGTATGCAGAAGCCAGTGGACCGGCGCCAGGTCGACCGTGTCCGTGCGCGGCTTTCTATGGTTTTCCAGCAGTTCAATCTCTGGGCGCACATGACGGTGATGCAGAACGTCATGGAGGCGCCGGTGCACGTGCTGGGCCTGTCCAAGGAGGAGGCGCAGTCCCGCGCCGAGCGCTTCCTGACCAAGGTTGGCTTGGCCGACAAGTACGCCTCCTACCCGGCCGAGCTGTCGGGTGGCCAGCAGCAGCGCGCGGCCATCGCCCGGGCGCTGGCAATGGAGCCCGATGCCCTGCTGTTCGACGAGCCGACCTCGGCATTGGACCCTGAGTTGGTCGGCGAGGTCATGCGCGTGCTGCGCGCGCTGGCCGAAGAGGGGCGGACGATGATCGTGGTGACGCACGAGATGGGCTTCGCGCGCGAGGTCTCCAGCCGCGTCATCTTTTTGCACCAAGGCGTGATCGAAGAGGACGGCCCGCCGGACGAGGTCTTCACCAAGGCCCGCTCCGAACGGTTCCGTCAGTTCATGGCAAGCCGCCTGGTCTAGCCGGCGGCAATCACAAGCGAGAGGAGTAACAAAGCCATGTCCTTGTTGAAGATGGCGGCGGCGGCCGCCCTGGCGACCTTGATGGTGGGCGCCGCCCAGGCCGACGAGATGCGCGAGGTCCGCATCGGCACCGAGGGCGCCTATCCTCCCTTCAACTACATCGATGCCGACGGCAAGCTGGTCGGCTTCGACGTGGAGATGGCCGAGGCGCTCTGCGCTGCCGCCAATTACAAGTGCACCTTCGTCGTGCAGGACTGGGACGGCATCATTCCGGGCCTCCTGGCCGACAAGTACGACGCCATCATCGCGTCGATGTCGATCACGCCGAAGCGCAAGGAGGTCGTGGACTTCACCAACAAGTACTACAACACCCCGGCCCGCTTCGTGGTGCTGAAGGGCGACCAGTTCGACATCACCGAGGGCAGCGGCCTCGACGGGCTGCGCGTCGGCGTCCAGGGTGCGACCACGCACGAAGACTTCGTGCGTGCCAAGTGGCCCAAGGCCGAGGTGGTGACCTACGGCACGCAAGACCAGGCCAATGCCGACCTCGAGAGCGGCCGCGTAGACCTGGTGATGGCCGATTCCGTGGTGCTGCAGGAAGGCTTCATCAAGACCGATGCTGGCGCCTGCTGCGAGTTCTTCGGTGAGTCCTATAACGATCCTAAGTTCCATGGTGACGGCGCTGGCATCGCCATCCGCAAAGGCGAGCCCGAGCTTGTCGAGGCCTTCAACGCGGCCATCGTGCAAATCCGCGGCGACGGCACCTACAAAGCCATCAACGACAAATACTTCGAGTTCGACGCCTACGGCGTCGAGTAAGACGGCAGGTAAGGGGGCGGTGCAAAAAAGGCGCCGCCCCCTGGCCCTAGGGGGTATTAGGTCGTGTTGGACATCTACCAAGGCTATGAATGGGTCTTCTTCCAAGGGGCGAAGATCACTCTCCTGGTCGGCCTGACCTCCTTGCCTTTCGCCTTGGTGCTGGGACTGCTTGGGGCATGGGGAAAGCTTTCCGGCAACGCGGTCCTCCGCAACCTTGCCGGCGCCTACACCACCGTGGTCCGCGGCGTGCCCGAATTGGTGCTGATCACGCTGGTCTACTACGGCTTCACCATCGTCCTGCAGGACGTCTACAGCTACATCGCCGGCAGCGAGCAGACCGTCGACCTCAATCCCTTCATCACCGGTACCATGGCGCTGGGCCTCATCTACGGGGCCTTCGCCACCGAGGTCTTCCGCGGCGCCTACTTGGCCGTCGACCGCGGCCAGATCGAGGCGGCCTATGCCTATGGCATGAGCCGCAGCCTGGCCTTCCGCCGGGTGATCCTGCCACAGATGTGGCGCTATGCCCTGCCGGGCCTCGGCAACCTTTGGCTGGTGCTCTTGAAGGCCACGGCACTGGTCTCAGTCATTCAGTTGCCTGAATTGATGTACTGGACGGGCGTCGGGGTTGGCTCCACGCGCGAGCCCTTCACCTTCTATCTCACCGCGTCGGTCATCTATCTCATCATCACCGCCGTCTCCCTCTACGCCATTCGCTCGGCCGAGACCTGGGCCCAGCGCGGCGTGGTCCGCCGGATCTAGCAGGAGGCGCGCGCGATGGACTGGCTTTGGGAGGCGATCGGACTGCAGGCGGCGGCGGGCTGCATGGCAGTGCAGGACGGCCTCATCGGCATCGTCGGCGATGGCGGTGCGGTGGCGCCGCACTTCTGCGAGTTGATGGGCGGCGCCTGGCTGACCTTGAAGCTGACGGCCTTCTCGCTTGCGATCGGCTTCGTGCTGGCGGTGCCGGTGGCGCTGGCGCGGCTCTCGCGCAATCCGCTGATCAACTGGCCGGCCTTGGGCTACACCTTCTATTTCCGCGGCACGCCCCTGCTGGTGCAGCTGTTCCTCATCTACTACGGCGCCGGCCAGTTTTCCCAGGAACTGCGCGAGATCGGCCTTTGGCGCGGGTTCTTCCGAGAGGCCTACTTCTGCGCACTGCTGGCGCTCACCATCAACACGGCTGCCTACACCGCAGAGATCCTGCGCGGCGGCATGCTGGGCGTGCCGGCCGGCGAGGTCGAGGCCGCGCGTGCCTACGGCATGTCGGGCTTCAAGCTCTACCGGCGCATCATCTTCCCGCGCGCCATGCGGATCGCGCTTCCGGCCTATTCCAACGAGGTGGTTTTCCTCTTCCAGTCCACCTCGCTGGTCTCTCTGGTGACCTTGTTGGATCTGATGGGCGTCGCCCGCGACGTGATCTCCGGCACCTTCCGCCACTTCGAGACCTTGATTTTCGCCGGCCTGGTCTACCTGCTGCTCTCCTTCCTGATCTTCGCCGTCTTCAAGCGCGTCGAGCGCCACCTCATGCGCCACCTGCGCCGCACCGGCGACGACAAGTCGAAGAATGCGGCCCTGGAGGAGGCACTGGCCGGGGGCACGCGGGCTTGAGCGCGCGCAAGGGGTACACAATTTCTGTGCTATCTGACACAATGGCGCTTTGCCCGTAGTATTAGGCTAATTTCGATCGCAGATCGTCATCGCGAGGAGCGTTAGCGACGCGGCGATCTAGTGTATAAACCTTCCCGTTCTAGCCTACGATTGCTTCGCTTTGCTCGCAATGACGGTGATCGTATGTGAAGTATGGTAGGTATTTTTGCTATGTGGGCGGTGATTTGTACAGAGTGTTCGAAAAAGATTAGGCTGTAGGCCCGGGCGGGCTCTCAACGGAACCCGCCCGGATATCTGACCTACAGCGTCATGCTCGCGACGAACTCCCTGAGTGCTTCGGCGGCGTCTTCGACCGCTTGACGCTGGCCCTTGGCCTCGGCACGCAGCGTCTCCAGACGATCCTCCTGCTCGGAGAGCTGGCGCAGGTAGCGCCGGCCGAGATCGCTGTCAGCCGGCACGGCGGCCAGGTTGTCGCGCAGGCGGCCCTGATCGCGCACGATCTCGGACTCCTCGCTCTCCAGCTTCGAGAGGCCACGGCGGGCGTCGGCGAGCGCGATCTTCAGCTCCAGGAGGATGGTCAGCTCGCGCTTCATCTCGGCCGGGACGTAGCGGGCCTCGATGTAGAAAGCCAAGGTGTCCTCGTTGGAATCGGCCAGGTAGACGCGCTGGTCGAGCGGCCGCTCGAAGACGAAGGTGACCTCGGCACTCTCGCCGGCCTTCAGGTCGAGGCTGAGGCGATAGCCGTCGCTCACCTCCTCCAGGCCTTTGGTGGGCTCGACCAGTTTCCAGCCGTAGCGCCGCGGCTCCTGCAGGAGCACCACGCGTGGGGCGTCGCTGGCGCCCTGGACCTTGTAGGTGTGGCTGAAGCGGTCGCGCTGGCGGATGGTCATGATGCCGTCGGCGAGCGAGACGCCGGTGACCGTCTGGCGCTGGCTGTCCCTGGTCTCCACCGTGACCTTGCCGTCGACGGCGAAGCTGATGAGACGGCTCTCGCCGCTCGGCAGCAGGGCCAGCCTGGCATCGCCCAGATAGGAGACGCGGGCGTCGGCACCACGCTCATAGAGCGTGATCAGGCCCGGCGGGAAGCTGATCCCGCTGTCGTTGGAGAGCTTGAGGCTCGCCAGCGGGTTAGCGCCCGCGATGCCCGGCTGGAAGAAGGAAAGGCGCTCCACCGGCAAGGTGCGATCCAGGAAGGGCACCAGCAAGGAATGGCCATCCTCGACCGTCACCGGCTTGGGGAAGCGATAGATGGCTTGGCTTACGCTCTCACGCGTGGCCGCCTCGACAATGGTGGCCGGTTCGGAGGCAGGTGCCGCCGGTGAGGGCTGCGCCAGGTCCATCAGGCCAGAGGCCACGCTGTCGTCTCTATCGTAGGCCTGTGCACGGCTCGCGCCTTCTTCCTCCTTGGCGTAGGCACGCGCGCGGTCGACCGGCGGCATGATGCGGTCGACGACCTGCACCGGGATCTCCGGGCGGTCGAGGTAGTAGCTCTCGTAGAGCGCCTGGCGGAAGGCCACGGGGTTGCCGGAGACCAGGCTCAGTTCGACCTCGTCCCAGTTCTCGCCGCTCTGGTTCTCCAGGACGGCCCAGCCCTGCAGGCCGGCCTCGCCGCTGCCCGTGCCCTCCGGCAGGGTCAAGCGATAGCTGGTCTTCCACAGGGGCACTGCCACGACATAGGCGACCCGTAGTTGCCGGATGCCTTCGCCGGGCGCGCTCAAGGTGAGCACGCGTCGATCTCGCTCGCCGTGCCGGGCCATGGCGGTCAAGGCCTGGGCGACGCTGTCCTGCAGCGCCGGGTCGGCGAAGGATATCTCCCGGGCGTCCTCCAATACGAACTGGCTGAGGCCCAGGTTTCCCATCACTGTGACCCGCGTACGGGTGACGATTGTGCCCTCCGAATTATGCTCTTCCTCCTGGACGACAGAGAGAATACGGCCTTCGGCAGTCTGCGGCCCGGCGACCTTCACCTCTGCTCCGGCCAAGGCACGCAGCAAGGCGGCGGGCGAGGAAAGGGCCGCCTGGTCGAAGGGCAGGCTCTTGAAGATCTCGGCCAGGGGCTGGCGCCCGGGCAGGGAGACGGTGCCGATGCTGCCCTTGTCGTCATAGACGACCAAGGACTTCAGCACGTCGTCGACCTGATCAAGCGGTACGCTGAGATTGACCTCTGCATTGCCCTCGACCGTGGTCTCGTACTCGAAGTAGCCGAGGCCACCGGTCGAGAGCGCCACGCGCTTCAAGGTCAAGCTCTCGGCTGCGGCCTGCGCTGGCAGCGTAACGAGCGCCAGGGCAACAAGGCCGAGCGAGGCGATTGGCAGGTTCATAAAGGATCCTCCTGTTCGCTTTTGGGGTCGGCGCCTTTCTCGTTAGGCCCGTCACATAGACAGCACCGCCATGTCCTGGCCGCGACCGCTTCGTGACCGCCAGAAGACCATTGCAAGGCAGGCCTGCTTACCGCAAGGGGTGCGATCGCAATTGTTCCCTGGCAGCTTGGCGGCCATGACCCTCTCTCAGGCCGGCGGCGGCGGTAGGCAAGGCTCGTTCTGGCTGGCGCTGGCGCCGATCCTGTTCGTCTTGCTCTGGTCGACCGGTTTCATCGGCGCCAAGCTCGGCCTGCCCTATGCTTCGCCACTTCTGTTCCTGGCGATCCGCTTCGTCGCCAGCACGCTCCTGCTGACCTTCTGGGTGCTTGCCGCCAAGGAACGCTGGCCGCGCGGCTTTCGGGTCTACCTGGATTTGGCGGTGGTCGGCACTCTTTTCACACGGTCTACCTGGGCGCCGTCTACGTCGCCATGTCCTGGGGTTTGGAGGCCGGCACCTCGGCACTGATCGTCAGCCTGCAGCCGGTCCTGGTGGCCGCCTTTGCCGGCGTGCTGCTGGGCGAAAGGGTGCGGCCCTTGCAGTGGCTGGGCCTGGTGCTGGGGTTGGGTGGGGTGGCGCTGGTGGTCTATCGCAAGGCCGGCCTTGCAAGCGACGGCTTGCTGGCGGCCGCGCTTTGCGTCGGTGCGCTACTGGCGATCAGTGCCTCGATTCTCTACCAGAAGTGCCGGCTGCCGAAGCGCCACTGATCAGCGGCAGCGCCCTGCAGTTCCTCTTCGCCACACTCACCAGCGGTCTGGCCGTCCTCCTCTTCGAGCCCGATGCCTGGATCGTCTGGTCTCTCGATTTCGTCATCGCGCTCGGCTGGCTGGTTTTGGCCCTGTCGCTGGCGCCGTTGGTTTGTTCCTTTTGATGGTCCGCCATGGTGCTGCGTCCAGGGTCTCCAGCCTCTTCTTCCTGGTTCCGCCCTTGCACTGCGGTCATGGCCTGGGCGCTGTTCGGCGAAGAGCTTGGCTGGCTTGAGCTGATGGGTTATGGCAGTGGCGGCATTCGGTTGTGGCGTTGGTCAATCGGCCAAGCTAGTAGCGGCGGAGCTCGGTCAGGGCCATGCGCTTGTAGGCCCTCGACGATTGCATCTCCCTCCGCGCGCGGCACCGAAATGGCCAGCCGCATCGTCGATTCACCTATGTCCATGATGAAGAAGGTTGCCGTCGCGAGGCTCTGCGCGTCCGCGTCGGGCCGGACGCGCAGCACCGCTTCGGCAAGGAGGAGACCGTTGGCTCGGCTTTCTTCCAGCTCGATGTCTCTCAAGGTCTTGTCGGCCTGTATGCCGGTACGAATGTCGCGGATCACCGGCTCGGCCAGAAAGAAGGCGTAGTAGGCTTCGAACATCCGGCCGAAAGCCTCGCAGAGCTCCTCCATGGTCCGGACCTTGGCCAAGCCTTCTTCGATGAAGGCGTGGCACTGCGCGTTGTAGTGCTCGGCCAAGGTGCGGATGATTGCGCTCTTGTCCGGGAAATACTGATAGAGCGAGCCGATCGAGATTTTGGCTCGTTCGGCCACCTCGCTCATCTTGAGGGCGTCGCTGCCCTTGTCGGCGATGATGTCGGACGCCGATTTGAGAATGCGCTCCACCCTTTCGCGGCTGCGGCGTTGGCTCGGCGTGCGTCTCAGCATCTTTGGCTCGCTGGTCGTGATGCGCGCCACCTGATCTCTCCAAAAAAAGTCCTTGAAGAACAAAATATGAGGAACTATCTGATTTCGCAACGTGAGGATTCCTCACATTTTGTGAGAGGGTTGTCGTGATGCAAGAATCTCCTGCAGTGCTTGTCCTTGGTGGCACCGGAAAAACCGGGCGCCGGGTGGTGGAAAGACTGAAGGGCCGCGGTCTTTCGGTACGGGTTGGCAGCCGCTCAGCTGAGCCGGCCTTCGATTGGGACGACCAGGTGACTTGGGCGCCCGCACTTCAGGGGATGGGTGCGGCCTACATCACCTATCAGCCGGACCTGGCCGTGCCCGGCGCCGTCGCGGCCATCAGCACATTCGCCAAGCTGGCATTGGAGGCCGGGGCCATGCGCCTGGTGCTGCTGTCCGGGCGGGGCGAGGAAGAGGCGCAGCGCGCCGAGGAGGCCTTGAAGGACAGTGGTGCCGACTGGACCATCGTGCGCGCCAGCTGGTTCCAGCAGAATTTCAGCGAGACCTTCTTGCTTGATGCCGTCAAGGCCGGCGAGGTCGCGCTGCCGGTGGGCGCGGTCAAGGAGCCCTTCATCGACGCCGACGATATTGCCGAGGTCGTGGTTGAGGCACTGACGGATGAAGCCCATGTCGGCCGGACCTACGAGGTCACCGGGCCGCGCCTGATGAGCTTCGCCGAGGCCATAGCCGAGATCGCCCGAGCGACCGAGAGAGAGGTCACCTTTACAGAGATGCCGGCCGAAGACTATGCCGCGCTGCTGCGCCGGCACCAGGTGCCAGAGGACTACATCTCTTTGGTGATCTACCTCTTCACCACGGTGCTCGACGGCCGCAACGCCTGGGTGGCCGATGGCGTGGAGCGTGCCCTCGGCCGCGCGCCGCGGGACTTTGCCGACTATGTCCGCCGAACCGCCGCTAGCGGCGTGTGGAGTGCTCCCCAGTGGGAAACCACCTGATCGGCGCGGTCGCGATCGTGACCCTGCTTGGTGCCGGCACGATCGCCGGCACCTTCTTCGCCTTCTCCAACTTCGTCATGAGCGCGCTGGCCCGTCTTGCGCCGGACCGCGGCATGAAGGCCATGCAGTCGATTAACGTGACGGTCCTCAACCCCTTGTTCTTGGGCGTGTTTGTCGGCACGGCGGTGCTGTCGCTCGCCCTCTGTCTGCTGGTCGTCACGACGAGCGGCGTGGCTGGTTCGGGCCTCTTGATCGCGGGCGGGCTGCTCTATTTGGTGGGCTGCTTCCTGGTGACCGGAACGCGTAACGTTCCGCTGAACAAGGCGCTGGCTGTCAAGGATGCGAACAGTGAGGACGGCGCAGAGCTTTGGGCCCACTATCTTTCGCGCTGGACCTTTTGGAATCACATTCGCACCGTGGCGTCGCTCGCTGCTGCCGCCCTGATCGCGGTGGCGCTAAGCCATTGAATGAGCGGCCTGATCCAGCACGAGCGAGGCGGGGGTCAAGACCGCTCGGTCACTGCGAGGAGCGTTAGCGACGCGGCAGTCCAGTATGCAGCGAGCGGGCGTTGTCGATCTGGATTGCCGCGCTTCGCGCGCAATGACCCGGATTCTCTCTGGGTCCAATAGCTGCTTAGGCCTATTGGGTCAGAGCATTTCCTTCAATTGAGCGCGGCTGGAAGGATGTAGCTGTTCAGCATGTCCCCAGGGCTGCTCGTGGCCGATGTCTTTGCCGTAGTGGCTGCCGGTGAAGACGACGACTAGCTCCAGCGTCGGGAAGACGAAGATCTTCTGTCCGCCGTTGCCGGTCGCCAGAAAGAGGTCGAAGGTGGGGTCGGGGGCCGCCGGTGCGCGCCGGGTCCACCAGAGGTAGCCGTAGCCGCGCTCGCTCGCCAGCTTCCGAGCCGGATCGGGCCGGGCCGAATCCACCAGGTGATTGGTCGAGACCCGGACCCAGTCCTCGGAGATGACCCTCCGGCCGTTCCAAAGGCCCTGGTCCAGGTAGAGCTGGCCGAACTTGGCCATGTCCCTGGGGCGCATGAAGAGGTCGCTGTTGGTCAAGGCCCCGCCGCCCGGCGCGATTGACCAGCAATAGTCGGTGATGCCTAAAGGCTCGAAGAGGGCCTCTTTGGCAAAGGCCGGCAGCGGCTCCCCGGCAGCCTGAGCCACCACCCCGCCAACAAGGAAGGCGGTCGGCGAGTTGTAGGAAAACCGCTCGCCGGGGGGACGGGCCAACGGCAGGTCGAGGGCGAAGAGATACCAATCCTCGGAGCGCCGCATGTCGTCCACGCGTCTTGGTCCGACGCCCCAGTTCTCTTCGGCATCGAAGCCCGCTGTCATGGTCAGCAGATGCTCCAAGGTGATCCGGCTCTTGGCCGCCTTATCCTTGAAGACCTTTGGCCAGCGCTCGGGGTAGAAGTTGGACAAGGGCTGGTCCACGTCGGCGATGAAGCCGCGATCGATAGCGATACCGACCAAGGCCGATGCCACGCTCTTGGTCACCGACTGCAGGTCGTGCTTCATGTCGCGCTCGAAGCCGTTGAAGTAGGCTTCCAGCACCAGTTTGCCGTGGCGCGCAATCAGCACGCTGTCGACCTTGGAAAAGTCGCCGCCCTCGATGGCTTGGAGCAGCCTGTCAATCTTGTCGGGAGCCATCCCCTCGGATTCGAGGCTCGATACCCTCCAGCCGTCATTCAATTGCTCTGGGGGCACGTCGGCCAGGTGATACCGGGGCTCACCCTCATCAGGTTGCTGCAGCACCGTGCCTGGAGGTTCGCAGAGCTTTGCGGTGGGCTTCTGACGCGCGCAAGCGGCGAGGCTTACCGAGCAGGCTAACATCAACAGGGCCAGCAGCAGGGACTGCCCTCCAAGACGGGACCTCTCTCTCTCTGCCAAGCCCGCTTGCGTCACGCCTTTGTATTCCCCAGCCCAGACACCACCCTAGCTCATGATTTTGGCAGCAGCTCTGGAAACTCTGGCGAAACTCTTTCGGGCAGACAACACCGCAGAGTTGCCGGTGAAGGATTCCTGCCATCCAAGGGGGTTCAGCCGGGTCGGGCCGCGGCCTCAGTCAAACGGCCGCTTCTGCAAGCGCGATCTGCATGAAGTTGTCCGTAGAGCCGACGGGCATCGGCGTTGAGGCTGGGCAGCAAGGCTGTCGCCTCGCCCTCGAGACGGCTCAGTGCGCCGGCACCAAGCGCCTTTTCCAAAGACTCCTCATAGGCGGGGATGGCTCCCCAGTCGGGGACCGTCTCTTCGGTAATTTCGGTGTGGTACTGCAGGCCGAAGGGCGTTCGGCCCGACGGCCATCGCGTTCACCAGGCAGGCCGGCGTGCTGGCCAGTACTACGGCGTCGTCGGGTGGCTCCAGCACCTCGGCGGAATGCCACTGCAAGGTCTTGGGCGCGTCGGGCAGGCCGGCGAAGAGGCGATGGGCCCGGCCGGCCTCGGTCAAGGAGACGCTCAGCATGCCGATTTCGGGCTCCGCCGCCGGGCCGACCCTGCCGCCAAGCGCGGCAGCCAGCAGCTGGTGGCCGAGGCAGAAGCCCAGGAAGGGCTTGCCGAGATCGCGGACCCACCGGCGGATCGCCGCCATCTCCGACTCGAGCCAGGGATTGGCGTCGACCTCCCAAACATCCATGGGTCCGCCCATGGCCCAGAGGATGTCGTAGTCGTGAAGAGGCGGGATCGGCTCGCCCTCATCCAGCTCGACGGGGGTCCAGGCGATGCCGTCGGTCGCCAGGAAGCGGCGAAAGATGCCCGGATGCTCACAGGCAATATGCTGAAAAACCAAGACTTTTAGGTCACTGCGCGGCATCGTTCCCTCCTGGTTTTCCCACTGGTAAAATTTGTTTCTTATTAGTTCACTCAGATTGGCCGCTCTGGCAAGCGAAAATAGAAGCGGCTCCGCCTTCCTTGCGCCCTCTTCCCTCGCTACATAGGCATCTGAGCATAAAGCACCAAAAACGCAGAGAGACCTTCGAATGCCGATTAAGACCACCCGCCGATCCCTGTTGGCCGCCGGCGCCGCGCTGGCACTGACGGCGGCCAGTCGTCCCGCGCAGGCGCTGACCGACGAAGAAGAGCTGGTGGAGCGCGCCAGGCTGACCGCGCTCACTATGCTGACATCGGAGAACTTCACCACGCTGCAGATCTTCCTGAGGAAGGCTGCCGGGGTGCTGATCTTCCCTTCGGTGATCAAGGGCGGCTTCATCATCGGCGCCGAAGGCGGGCGTGGCGTCCTGCTTGCCAAAAACGGCGAGAGCTGGAGCTATCCGGCTTTCTACCATCTGGCCGGCGCCTCGATCGGCCTGCAGATCGGCGGGCAGATCTCGCAGGTCATGATGACCATCTCCAACAGCAAGGCGCTCGACCGGATCTTAAAGAACAACATCGAACTGGGTGGCGGGGCTTCGGTCGCGGTCGGTCCTATCGGCAAGGAGGTGGGTGCGGGCAGCAGCGGCGTCTTCGAGGCCGACGTCTACACCTTTGCCGCCACCCAAGGCCTCTATGCCGGGATCAACTTCGAGGGCGCGTCGATCGGCGAGGACCAGGACCGCAACACCTACTATTATGGCCGTCGGCTTTCGGCGGCGGACATCGTGCTGCGCCATGCCGGCGCCAACAGTCAGGCCGAGCCCTTACGCTTGGCTCTCACCGCCTGAGCCGGCGCCGATGGGCCGGCTGGGACAGCTTGCGCTTCTAGCAGGTGCCGTTGTTCTTGCCGCTCTGATGGGTTTGGCTGGCGCCTGGTATCTGGAGAGCGACAGCCGCCACGCCAGCGAGGGTAGCCAGGGCCTGGCCGGCGGCCTGGAGCGGCCGCCAGGCGGCCCCTTCGTCTTGAGCGACCAGGAGGGCCGCTTGGTGGACAGCCAGGCGCTCGGCGAGCGCTTCCTGCTGCTCTATTTCGGCTATACCCAGTGCAGCGATGCCTGTCCCATCGCGATGGCGGCGATGTCCGAGTCGCTGGAAAGCCTGCCGGACGACCAGGCCGCCCGCCTGGCACCGCTGTTCGTGACCATCGATCCGCTGCTTGACACAGGCCCCGAGCTTGCCCGCTATCTGGAGAGCTTTCATCCAGCCTTCCGCGGACTGACCGGCGAGGCCGAGGCCATCGCCGCGGCGGCGGCTGCCTATCGTGTGGCCTACGACCCGCAGGCGCGCGAGGACGAGACGGGCCTGCGCGTCATCGATCACGGCACCTCGATCTATCTCATGGCGCCCGACGGCAGCTTCCTCAGGCAGTTCGACTATCGTGTCGCCCCCGACCGCTTGGCGGAGGTTCTGCGCGGCTATCTGGCGGCGCCTGCCGAGGGTTGAGCGCTGCGCCTGGCATTGACCAGGCTGAAGCCGACCATGATCAGCGCGGTACCGGCGTAGATCCAGTGGCTGTGCTGCTCGCCGAAGATCGCCATGCCCCACAAGATGCCGGCGACGGTGACCACATAGGCGACCTGGCTGACATAGACGGCGCCGGCTGCCTGCAGGATGTGGAAGTAGATGACGTAGGCCGAAGAGGAGATGGCGACCTGGATTAGGATCGCCAGTTCCGGCAGGCCCCACGGCGGCAGCGGCGCATAGGCGGGGATCATCACTAGCATGAGCAGGGTCTGCGTGCCGCCGGCGGCAAGCAGCATGCCGCAGGCAAGGGCGCCGGAAGTTGCCCCGGCAGGGCGGCACTGCCCGGCGTAGAGATTGCTCAGCGCATAGAAGCCCGGCGTGAGGAAAGCCAGCAGCACGAAATCGAGATCGACGCCCTCTGGCAGGCTCTCCGACGGAAGGACGATGACCAACGCCCCCAAGAATCCCAAGGCGATGCCCATGCCGCGCAGCCAGCTTAGCCGCTCGATGCTGGTCGACAAGGCAAGGCCGTAGGTGATGATCGGGGCCGTGGTGACGATCACCGACATCAGGCCGGCCGGCATGTGCCGGATGACCGAGAAGAACACCAGATTGGGAATGGTGATGCCGAGCAAGCCGACGATGAAGGAATAGCGCCAAACCGGCCAGCTGTGCGGCATGCGCGCGCCGCGCAGCCGCAAGACGGCCAATAGCACCAATGCCGAGCCCCCTGCCTGCCAAGCCGCATATCCCAAGACCGGCACGCCGCCTTGAATTGCGAACTTGGAGACCGAAAAGCTCGCGCCCCACATGCTGCCGAGCAACAGCAGGAGCAGGGGTGTGGCAAGGAGGTCGCGCCGTGAGGTGGCTGGAGACGCGGGTACGGTCATCGCCGCACTATGCAGGCCGGGCGACGCGCTGGCACTCCGGATTTTGGCCTAGGTGATACCCGGTCTGTGCAAGCGTTGTGGAGTGCCCGCCCAGTCGATGCCATGAAACTCAAAAACGATGGGCAATGACACGCCTGCACGACCATAGCCCAAGAATTCGTGTGGAAACAGCGCTTTATATCTCGCTTGATACGAGTATTGATAGCAAGTTGTTAGATCTGTCAAATTCGATAACATTCTCATTGTTGTGCCAGAACAACCCTGGCGCAAAACAGTTTGCCTTCTATCGATGCGTTCATCAATAATGCGCCAGAGTCATATCAATCCGCTCAACAAGGCAGCGGACGGGAGGGGGCCCATGAAGGGTGCAGCAGAGCGTCTGAGGGACGGATTGGCCGTCTTGGCTGCGGTTTGGCTGATGCTGTCCGTCGCGAGCGCGATGGGGGCGGTAGCACAGGAGTCGGCCGATGCGGACAGCGCTACAGAGACCGAAGGCAACGCAGTCGCTGAAGGCAGCGCCGACACGGATGACGGCGCTGAGGTCGATGAGGAGAGCGCCGAAGCGACCTACTCCGCCGAGGAGCTGGACCAGCTGGTGGCGCCGATCGCGCTCTATCCGGACAGTCTGCTGGCACAGGTGCTCGTCGCTTCGACCTATCCGCTCGAGGTGGTGAAGGCGGACCGCTGGGTCGAGGAAAACCAGGACCTGGCGGAGGATGCTCGCGCCGACGCGGCCCAAGCGGAGGGATGGGACGAGAGCGTGGTCGTGCTGGCGGCCGGATTTCCCACCCTGATCGATCGCATGGAAGACGAGATCGACTGGACGGAATCCCTCGGAGATGCGGTACTCGTGCAGAGCGACGACGTGCTGGATGCCGTGCAGCGGCAGCGCGCCCGGGCGGCGGCGGCCGGCAATCTGGAAAGCAATGAAGCCCAGGTCGTCACCGAGGAAGACGACAACATTTCGGTGGCGCCCGCCGATCCAGAGGTCGTCTACGTCCCGGCCTACGATCCGGCGACGGCCTATGCGACGCCGGTCGAGGGCGCGCCGGTGATCGTCGATCAAAGCGACCCCGGCTACTCCACCGGTGCGCTCATCACCACCGGGGTCGTCTCTTTCGGCCTCGGCATGCTTGTCAACGAAGTCTTCCACGATGACGACCACTGGGATGATTGGCATGGCTATTGGGGGTCGCCCCGCTTCGATTGGGATAACGACAACTTCTATCCCCGGCCCGGTATCAATGTCGGCGGCGATCTCAACGTCAACATCGATCGCGACAACACCAACATCGGTGACCGGGGCGATCCTTGGCGGCCCGACAGGGATCGCAGGGACGAGGCGCGCCGCAAGATCGAGCGGAAGAAAGGCGGGGGCAAGGGCCAGCTGGCATCCTTGGGTGGCGGCAAGCAGCAGCTTGGCGGTGCCAATCGTTCGACGATCGAAAGCAAGCTCAAGGCCCGTTCGGGCAAGGCCGGCGGCAAGCTGCAGAAGCCCAAGCAGAAGGTAAGCCTGCCGAAAAAGAAGGGCGCAACCAGCAAAGACGTCTTTTCCGGAAGCAAGAACGGGCTCACCAAGTCGAAGAAGGCGGCTAGCCGCGGCAAGGCGAGCAAGGCCAAGGCCAAAGTGCCCAGTCGGCCCAAGAAGAAGATCGCCACCGCCAGCGTGAAGAAGCCCAAGAAAGGCTTGAGTAGCAGATCCAAGGGCAAGCAGTCGCTGTTCAAGAAGGGCGGCGGCGGGGCAAAGCACGGAAAGCGAAGGCACGTGGCCAGAAGAGCCGCGGCAAGGGGTTCAAGCACCGCTAATGGAGAGGAACAGAAGCATGAGGCGACGGATTGCCTTTGGCCTTTGGGCTGCTGCTGTGGGGGTTTGCCTGGCCACAGTTGCTGCTAGGGCAGAGCCCGCAGAGTACGACTCGCCTGCGGCTGCGGCCGAAGCGGTGGTCGCCGCCTTGGAAGCGCGCGACCGGGACGCGCTGCTTGCGGTCTTCGGTCCGGAGGCAGAGGACCTGGTCTTCACCGGCGACAAGGCGCAGGACCGCGAGATTTGGGGCGAGTTTCTACATGACTATCGAGAACTGCATCGGATTGCGGTCAATCAGGACGGCAAGACCGCAACGCTCTACCTGGGTAACGATCAATGGCCCTTCCCGGCGCCTATCGTAAAGCACGAGGACGGCCGCTGGGCCTTCGATCCCGAGGCTGCACGTGACGAGGTCACCTTAAGGCGTATCGGGCGCAACGAGCTGGACGTGATCGACCTCATGGGGGCCTATGTCGGGGTCCAGTCCCGCTACCGGCAAGAGGATCACAACGACGACGGCGTGATGGAGTTCGCCCGCGCGATCATCAGCTCGGAAGGCAAGCGCGACGGCCTCTACTGGGATGCGGATCCGGGCGAGCCGGAGAGTCCGATCGGCGATTTCGTAGCCCGCGCCTCGGCCAACGGCTATGCCGTCGACGGTGAGGACAGCGAGCCGGATCCCTACCTCGGCTACTACTATCGGATCCTGCAGCAGCAGGGCCCGGCAGCACCCGGCGGGACCATGAGCTATCTGGTCAACGACAAAATGGTGGCAGGCCACGCATTGCTGGCCTTTCCGGCCGACTACGGCGAGACCGGAATCATGACCTTCCTGGTCGGCGAGAACGGCGTGATCTACGAGAAGGACCTGGGCGAGGACACGGTCGAGCTGGCCGACGCGATCGACAGCTACGACCCGGGCGCGGGCTGGGAGACGGTCGACTAGACGGTTGGCGCCTGCTGCTATCCTTGTCGAAGAGGTGCAGGTGCTCCGGTGTCATGCCTGCCGCTCTACCAAATAAGAAGACTTGGCAGCAGAGGCCTCATCTTGCCGTGCCGTATGGCGATAGATCAGCGCCGAGTGCTTGACGATCGCTGTTGTTATTGCCCGCCATCCTCTCGTTTGTAGGTTTCATCAAGTTTTTCCCGAGCTGCTTCCTCTTCTTCAAAGGCGTCCATTTTTGCTTTCAGTCTTGCATTGTTTTGCGCAATGAAGGTGTCCATTGGCGGCGCCAAAGGATCACAGTTCTTCTCCTGCACCAGGCCTTCCATTTTGCGGTTTTCCCGGACGGCGTACTGCACCTGGGCCTCTTGCTCCTTGTAACGTTGTTGCATCGCCGAATAGTACCCATAGCCTGCGAGAACGATGCCGGCCTTGACGGCGGAGCTGCTGGGGTTGGTCCAAAGCTGCTCTTCAGTGACCTCTGCGATGGTGCCGAGATTCCTTGAATAGAGGCTTTCCATCTCGGCACAGCTCATCTCGGCATCGTAGGTTCCGTTGACGGCCACAACGGCCCTTTTGGTGCAGGCGACTAGGCTCGCCACGGCCACAAGCGCGAGGCCTGATACGAATAGGGCGCGAATCGTTCTTCTCCTTCGCAACTGAGCCACTCGAACGTCGAGCAGGTCATAATTGCGATACCCAATCGTGTCAATCCAGGATCAAGGCTGAGTCACATGTCGGTCAAAAGGGAATGACCCTTGCGGCGTCGGCCGGTCGCCTACAAGCGCCTGCCGCTCTCCTTGTCGAAGAGGTGCAGGTGTTCCGGCGTGGCGCCCAGCGGCAGACTATCGCCTTGATTGACCGCTTGGCTGCCCGGCAGGCGGACCGTGAGGCCCGGGCCGCTGCCGTCGATGCGGCCGTAGGCCAGCGTGTCGGCGCCGAGCGTCTCCACCATCTCGACCGCGAGGTTCAGCGAGGGATGGGCTGCATCGAGGCTCAGGTGCTCGGGCCTGACGCCTAAGGTGAGGCCGCGGCCGCCCATGGCGTCGAGCGCCAAGCCCTCGGCCTTGATGTGGGCGCCGCCGTCCAGCAAGAAGCCGCCGTTCTCCACCTTGGCCTCCAGGAAGTTCATGGCCGGCGAGCCGATGAAGCCGGCGACGAAGGTGGTTTCAGGGCGCTCGTAGACCTCGATCGGGCTGGCGATCTGCTCGGCCACGCCGGCGTTCATGACGATCAGGAGGTCGCCCAGGGTCATGGCCTCGACTTGGTCGTGGGTGACGTAGAGCGCGGTGGTGCCGAGGCGCCGCTGCAGTCGCTTGATCTCCAGGCGCATCTGCACGCGCAGCTTGGCGTCCAGGTTGGAGAGCGGCTCGTCGAAGAGGAAGACCGCCGGATCGCGCACGATGGCCCGGCCCATGGCGACCCGCTGGCGCTGGCCGCCCGACATCTGCCGTGGCCGCCGGTCCAGCAAGCCCTGCAACTGCAAGAGCTCGGCCGCCTGCTGCACCCGCGCCTCGATCTCTGCCTTGGGCACGCCCGCCAGCTTCAGGCCGTAGCCCATGTTCTGGCGCACGCTCATGTGCGGATAGAGGGCATAGCTCTGGAACACCATGGCGACGTCGCGGTCCTTGGGCTCCAGGTCGTTGACGACGCGTTCGCCGATCGCGATCTCGCCCTCGGTGATGGCCTCGAGGCCGGCCACCATGCGCAACAGCGTGGACTTGCCGCAGCCCGACGGGCCGACGATGACGACGAAGGCGCCGTCGGCGATCTCCACGTCGATGCCGTGGATGACCGGGGTCTTGTGGTAGCTCTTCTTCAGGCCGCGGATGGAGATGCCGGCCATGGCCGTCCTTTCCTACTTCTCGGTCTCGATCAGGCCGCGCACGAAGAGGCGCTGCATGGCCACTACGACGACGACCGGCGGCAGCAGGGCCAGGACGGCGGTCGCCATGATGGCCTGCCACTGCGGCACCTGATCGGGGACGTTCACCATGCGCTGAATGCCCATGACGATTGTGGTGAGGTTCTGGTCGGTGGTGACGATCAAGGGCCAGAGGTACTGGTTCCAGCCGTAGATGAAGAGAATGACGAAGAGTGCCGCCAAGGTGGTCCGGGTCAAGGGCAGCAGGATGTCGATGAAGAAGCGCCAGGGCCCGGCCCCGTCGATGCGGGCCGCCTCCACCAACTCGTCCGGCACCGTCATGAAGAACTGGCGCAGCAGGAAGGTGGCGGTCGCCGAGGCGATGATCGGGATCGCCAGGCCGCCGTAGCTGTTCAGCATGCCGAGGTTGGCGGCGACCTCATAGGTCGGCACGATGCGCACCTCGACCGGAAGCATCAGGGTGACAAAGATTAGCCAGAAGCAGAAATGCCGGCCGGGAAAACGAAAATAGACGATGGCATAGGCCGAGAGCACCGAGATCACGATCTTGCCGATAGCGATCGAGAGCGCCATGACCAGCGAGTTGAGCAGCATGCGCCAGACCGGGATGACGCCGGAGCTCGACAGCCCTTCGCCCAGGATCTCGCCGTAGTTCTTCACGAAGTCGCCGCCGGGCAGCAGCGGCATGGTGCCGGTGATCAGCGCCGTCGGCGAGTGAGTCGAGGCGACGAAGGCGATCCACAAGGGCAGCGCCACGAAGAGGACGCCGGCGATCAGGGTCAGGTGGGCGATCAGGGTGCCGACCGGGCGATGCTCGATCATTCGTAGTGCACCCGCCGCTCGATGTAGCGGAACTGAATGAAGGTGAGCCCGATCACCAGCAGCATCAAGATCACCGACTGCGCCGAGGAGCTGCCCAGCAACTGCCCGCGGAAGCCGTCCTGATAGACCTTGTAGACCAGGGTGGTGGTCGCCTGGCCGGGGCCGCCGCTGGTGGTGGCATCGATGGTGCCGAAGGTGTCGAAGAAGGCATAGACCAGGTTCACCACCAGCAGGAAGAAGGTGGTGGGCGAGATCAGCGGCACGATGATGGTCCAGAAGCGCCGCGTCGGCCCGGCGCCGTCGATCGCGGCCGCCTCGATCAGCGAGCGCGGGATCGCCTGCATGGCGGCCAGGAAGAAGAGGAAGTTGTAGGAGATCTGCTTCCAGGAAGAGGCGATGATCACCATGATCATGGCATCCGTCCCATCGAGGAACTGGTTCCAGGAGTAGCCCATGGAGTTGAGGATGTAGGAGAGGATGCCGACGGTCGGATTGAAGAGGAACCACCAGAGCACGCCGGCCACCGCAGGGGCCACGGCATAGGGCCAGATGAGGAAGGTCCGATAGACCATGGTTCCGCGGATCACCCGGTCGGCCATCCCGGCCAGGATCAGCGACATGCTCATCGACAGGAAGGCGACGGCGAAGCTGAAGATCAGGGTGCGCCAGATGGCGTCGTAGTAGAGGGCGTCGGAGAAGATGCGCTCGAAGTTGTCGAGCCAGACGAACTTGCTGGAGGTGCCGAAGGCGGAGGTACGCAGGAAGGCCTCGAAGATCGCCTCGGCCGCCGGCCAGATGAAGAAGATCAGCGTGATGGTCAGCTGCGGCGCCACCAGCAGATAGGGCAGCCAGCGATGCTTGAAGTAGACGCGCTTGTCCATGGCTGGCTAGGCCCGCCGCCGATGCGGGCCGCGCCGGGCCCCTTCGGCCAGGCGTGCCGGCCTCGCTCTGTCATCACGTCCTGACTGCATACCCGATCGGAACCAAGTTGACGGCTCGGGAAGGGTAGGGGCGCCCCCGGCCTGGTTGGACCGAGGGCGCGTCCCGCTCGCGCTTAGCTGTTGGCGTCTTGGAACTGCCGCAGCAAGTCGTTGGAGCGCTTGACGGCGTCGGCCAGGCCCTCCTCCGGCGACTTCTGGCCGCTGAAGATCTCCTCCAGCTCTTCGTTGATGACCTCGCGGATCTGCACGAAGTTGCCGAGACGCAGGCCCTTGGAGGCGTTGGTCGGCGGCTTGAAGGTGATCTGGTTTATGGCGACGTCGGTGCCGGGGTTCTTCTCATAGAAGCCTTGGCTCTTGGTCAGCTCGTAGGCGGCCGTGGTGATCGGCAGGTAGCCGGTCTCTTGATGCCACCAGGCCTGCACTTCCGCCGAGGAGAGGTAGGTGAAGAACTTGGCGACGCCCTTGTTCTCTTCGTCGGAGTGGCCCTGCAGGACCCACAGCGAGGCACCGCCGATGATGGAGTTCTGCGGCGCACCCTTGACGTCCTCGTAATAGGGCAGCATGCCGACGCCGAACTCGAAGTTTTCGGCGCTGGCCTTGATGCCGGCATAGCCGGCCGAGGAGCCGAAGAACATCGCGCACTCGCCGGAATAGAACAGCGGCGCGGACTGGCTGCGGCGGCCGCCGTACTTGAAGGCACCGTTGGCCTGCCAGTCGTGCAGGTTGGTGATGTGGCGCACCGCCTCGCCCTTGTCGATCAGGAGATCGGCGCCCATACCGGCAAAGCCGTCCAGCTCGCTGGCGAAGAAGATGTCATGCCAGGCGGAGAAGTTCTCCAGCTGGATCCAGGAGATCCACGAGGTGGTGAAGCCGCAGGAGGCACCGCCGCCCGACTGCGCGATCTGGGTCGCGGCCTCGGCCATCTCGCCCCAGGTCTTGGGCGAGACCTCCGGGTCGAGGCCGGCCTCGGCGAAGGCGTTCTTGTTGCGGAAGACCACCGGGGTGGAGGAGTTGAAGGGCATCGAGAGCATGTTGCCGTCGGGGTCGGTGTAGTAGCCGATCACCGCCGACAGGTAGGAAGAGGGATCGAAGGGCTCGCCCGCGTCGGCCATCAGCTGATAGACCGGCAGGACCGCGCCCTTGGCCGCCATCATGGTGGCGGTGCCCACTTCGAAGACCTGGATGACATTGGGTTGCTCGCCGGCGCGGAAGGCGGCGATGCCGGCGGTCAGGGTCTCGGTGTAGTTGCCCTTATAGACGGCCGTCACCTTGTACTCGCTCTGCGAGGCGTTGAAGTCGGCGGCGATCTTGTCGACCCGCTTGCCCAGCTCTCCGCCCATCGCGTGCCACCAGGTAATCTCGGTTTGCGCCTGGGCCGAGAGGGCCAGGCCGAAGCTAAGGGCGGCAGCCGCCCCTATCAGAGTTCGCTGCAGCATTGGGTCTTGCTCCTTGAAAGCTGGACTGGTGGTAGGTGAGGGTTGCAATCTAGAGGATCCGGCGCAAGTGGAATGCTGTACCGGCAATCTGCGGCAAGCTCGGCGCGCAAAGCGACGCCAGGCTTTCAGCGCGATGAAACTTCTGTGACTGCAACGGCCGGATAGCAAGGTCACTCGAGGTCTCCTAGATCTTTGCCTGAGTGAGAGAGCCAAATGGTACCTATCCGAAACGATTATGGGCCGAGGCCATCGGTGGGATCAAGACCAAATGGACCAAAAGCGAAAAAAAGCGAGCAAAGGAGAGCAGAAGTGAACCATATTAGCGCATCACCGACCTTGTCACAGGTCTCCGAGGCTTGCCGGCAGATCGATGCGGCCGAGGGTGAGGCCGTCGATCTGGCAGAACTCGCGCGCGCTCTGGGTATGAGTCCTTGGCAGCTGACCCGCAGCTTCCGCAAGGTGATGGGGATCACGCCCAGTGCCTACATCCACCAGCGCCGCGCCGATCGCTTCCGCCAAGAGCTCAAAGACGGTGAGAGCGTGGCGGGGGCCACCTATGGCGCCGGCTACGGCTCTTCCAGCCGGGTCTACGAAGGTGCGGGACGCCGCTTCGGCATGACCCCCGCTTCCTATGCCAAGGGCGGGGAGGGGGTAGCGATCGCCTACTCCATCGCGGCCTCGCCGATGGGGCGCCTGCTGGTGGCAGCGACGGCCAAGGGCATCTGCTTCCTGGCGCTGGGCGAGGACGACGAAGAGCTGGAAGAGACCCTGGACGCCGAGTTTCCCAAGGCGGCCAGAATCCAGCGCGACGACACCTGGCTCAAGCCGGCGATCGACGAGGTGGTCGACTACCTCTCTGGCGCCATTCCGCACCCGGAATTGCCGCTGGATGTGCGCTCCACCGCCTTTCAGCGCCGGGTGTGGGAGCAGCTGCTGACCATCCCGCCGGGCGAGACCCGGAGCTATGGCGCGGTGGCCAAGGCCTTGGACCTGCCCAAGGCGGCGCGTGCCGTCGGCACGGCCTGTGCGACCAATCCCGTTGCCCTGCTGATCCCCTGTCACCGCGTGACCCGAGGCGACGGCGTGCTCGGCCGCTACCGTTGGGGCGAAAGCCGCAAGGCCGGCCTTGTCGCGAGGGAAGCCGAACTGGCCGGGGCATAAGGGAGCAAAGCCTATAGGCTCCAGAGAGTGTAGGTCGTGCCCAAGGGGGCCTGGTCGACGTGCCGTGGCAGGGCCGCGGTTGAACCAGGCGGACCTTGGGCGCGACCCATTCTTGCTCCGGTTTCAGCGACAGCGCGGTCGCCTGACAAGAGTGATGGCAAGACCTTTCGATTTCTTTTGCCCCGCCGGCCTCCGCACGCCGTCGCCGCCTTGCCTGCCGGGCGCTGCCTTTCCACACGGAAACTTGAATTCGCGTGAAAGAACGATTGCTGGCCCGGAGCGTCTTCCAAGGTAGGCCGGAGGAAATCCATCTGCTGTGCCCCAGCAGATCCGGCCGAACCCGGGCGAAGACGTCGAAGAGAGATCCTAGCGGAGGCAGCAAAGCACGATGAAACGGCAAAAGCGCAAGGCGCGGAAGAGCGAGCAGAAGACCAAGGCCACACCCGGCCCCGTCGTGCCTCGGAAGGCGACCAGCAGGCGCGCTCTGCTAAGCAAACTAGGAACCGGCGCCATCGCCGTCGCCGTTGTCGGCGGTGCCGGCTGGTACCTTGTCGAGGACGTGAAGGCGACCATCCGCGAAGAGGACCTGGAGCGTATCGGTCAAGGCATCCCCACAGTGGTCCAGATCCACGACCCGCAGTGCCCGCGTTGCGTGGCCTTACAGAAAGAGGCCCGCAGCGCCATGGGCGCGTTCGACGATGATGAGCTGCAGTTCCTCGTCGCCAACATCAGGAGCGAGAAGGGGCGCAAGCTGGCAAACGAGCATGGCGTCGGTCACGTCACGCTTCTGCTGTTCGACGGCGAGGGGGAGGTCCGCAACGTGCTCTCCGGACAGAGGGAGAGCGAAACCTTGGAGCGCGCCTTTCGCCTGCACGTCAAGAAGAGCCGTTCCTAGCGCCGCCTGAGCTCCGCCAGGGCCGCTGAATGACCTCGCTTGGCGGATACGGGGGCTTTGGCCTATAGGAGGCGGATGCACCAAGGCCCCACGCCAAGCATGATCGACATCGGCGGCGAGCAGCTGCCGCTATCCCTGCGTTGGCAGCCGCGTGCGCGGCGGCTCACCGTCACCGTCGACCACACCCAGCGCTGCCTGCGCCTGGTGCTACCGAACAACGTCGCCGCGGCCGAAGGCCTGGCCTTTTGCCGCCGGCACGAGGCTTGGATTATGAAGCGCTGGCAGGCCCTGCCCCAGCCGGTGCCCTTCGCCCCCGGCGTGCGCGTGCCGCTCAACGGCGTGGAGCTCGAGATCTGCCATCGGCCGGATGCCAGGCGCGGCGTCTGGCAGGAGGATGGCCACTTGTGCGTGTCCGGAAGGCTGGAGTTCTTGCCGCGGCGGGTCGAAGCCTACTGCCGGTCGGAGGCGGGTCGCCTCCTGCGCCAGGCGGTCAAAGCCAAGGCGGCCGCCATCGGGCGCACGCCGGGCCGGGTCAGCCTCAGGTCGAGCCGCAGCCGCTGGGGCAGCTGCACGGCCAAGGGCGACTTCTCCTTCTGCTGGCGCCTGGTCTTCGCCCCGCCCGAGGTGCTGGACTACGTCGCCGCGCACGAGGTGGCCCATCTGGTGCACCGCGACCACAGCCAGCGCTTCTGGCGGCTCTGCGCCAGCCTGGTGGCCGACCTGCAGGGCCCGCGCCGCTGGCTTCAGCGCAACGGCGCCAGCCTGTGGCGCTACGGATCGGGGATGGCGACGCCCGGCACCCAGACGTAGCCGTCGGCATCGGCGAGGAAGGCCTCGCGCAGGCCGTGCGGCTTGTCGGCGGCGGGCGCCAGCACGTGAAAGCCGGCGGCCCGGCAACGCGCCTCCGCCGCGTCGGGATCCAGATCGTAGAGCCGGAGCTCGCAGCCGGCGCCGCGGATCACCCCGTCGCCGACGAGAGCCAGCAGCGGATGATCGCTGTAGGTGTGGTCGGCATGCAGCATCCACTCGGCTCCGCCATGGCGCAGCACGGCGAAGTCGGGATTGTGATGCACCGGCGTCAAACCCAGTACCTCGGTCTGGAAGGCCAGCGCACGGGCCATGTCACGGACCAGCAGGTTGGCCCCGAAGCCCTTCAGGCTACGGCCGTAGTCGCCAGCCGACATGAAGGCCTCTTCTTCTCGCGTCTCCGTCATTCCCGTCCCGACCTTTTTGCAAGCTTTGGCCGAGCCTATCGCGCCTATCCTGGTCGCGTCATCCCCTGGCAATGCATGCCGGACACCCAAGGAGAGGAAGTCTCTTGATGCCGCCTGCCGGCCGAGGCCGCGCCGACACCGTCGAGGTCGCCGTCATCGTGACCCTCTGTGTGGCGCTAGGGCCCTTAGCGACCGACCTCTACCTGCCCTCGCTGCCGGCCATCGGCCGTGCCTTCGAAAGCTCGGTCGCAGAGACCCAGCTGACACTCTCGGTTTTCCTCATCGGCTTCGCCGTCTGTCAGCTGGTCTATGGGCCGCTGGCCGATCGCTTCGGCCGGCGCCCGGTCATGCTGACCGGCATGGCGATCTTCTTGGCCGCTTCGGTCTTCTGTGCCTTCGCCTGGTCGCTGGAGGTTTTGCTGGTTGGCCGCTTGCTGCAGGCGCTCGGCATCTGCGCCGGTCCGGTCTTGGGCCGCGCGGTGGTGCGCGATGCCTGGGGGGCCGATCGCTCGGCACGCATCCTGGCCTACACCGGATCGGCCATGGCCATAGCGCCTGCGGTCGGGCCGATCATCGGCGGCGTCCTGGAGCAGAACTTCGGCTGGCGCGCCAGCTTTGCGGCCCTCACTGTGTTTTCCTTGGCGCTCCTCCTCTTCGTCCTGCTGCGCTTGCCCGAGACCAACAAGACCCCCGATCCCTATGCCCTGCGCCCGCTCCGTATCGCGGGCAACTTCGCCATCCTGCTGCGCCATCGCAGCTATCTGGGCTATGCGCTGGTCACCGCTTTGGGCTATGCCGGCCTCTTTGCCTTCATTTCCGGCTCCTCCTTCCTCTTGATCGACGCACTGGGCGTCAGCCCGCAGAATTTCGGCTTCTGTTTTGCTGTGGTGATCGTTGGCTATGTCGTCGGCAGCTTCGCGTGTGGGCGCTTGAGCGAGCGGTTTGGAGCGGAACGCCTGATAAGCACCGGGATCGCCGTCGTGCTCCTTGCCGCGGCCTTGGGCATGTTCTTTTCGCTGGCCGGAATTCTCAGCCTCTGGAGCGTGATCGGCGCCACCACACTTTATTTCCTAGGTGCCGGCTTCCTCCTGCCGAACGCCGTGGCGGGCGCGCTCAGGCACTATCCGCACATGGCGGGCTCCGCCTCCTCGCTGATGGGCTTCATCCAGATGTCGATTGCCGCCCTGCTGGGCGTCGCGGTCGGCCTTCTGCACGATGGCACCCACTTGCCGATGGCCTCTGCGATCGCCGTTGCCTCCTTCGGTATTGCCGCCGCTTGGCTGGGCCTGGTGCGGCCAGGTTTGACGCAAGATCGGCTGCGGCGCGCGGTCTAGCCACCGACCTCGTGGCGACATTCCTCGATGAGGCTCAAGGAATGGCCGTCGCGGTGGGCCATGCCATCGAGGTAGGCCTGTCGTTCGTCCGGGCTGTCCGGCTGGGCCTGGGGATAGCGGTTTTCCAGGCGCATCTTCAGACGCAGGGCCTCGGCGATCACGTCGCTTGAATCGCGGTAGACACCGCTCGAGATCTGTTGCTGCACGTAGCCGTCCAGCGCCTCGGTGAGCTCTATGTTCATGGCGAACACCTCCTGTTTCTAAGGAGATGGAACCTGCTGACGGCTGTCGAAAGGTGTCAGCGAATGCTTCTGCCGGGAGCAGCCATGCACAACCGACGCCCCTTTCCCCTTGCGCCCGGGCGAGGGGCTCCTACTGGGCCGCCACCAAGGCCTCTGTCGGGGGTATGGGCAGAGCTGCCTCGGCTTCGGCGATAAGGGTCTTCACTAGCGCGACCGCACCCGGCGCGTCGTCGGCATAGCCGTCGGCGCCGATCGTCTCGGCGAAGCTTTCGGTCACCGGGGCGCCGCCGACCACGATGGGATAGCGCATGCCCTGGTCCCGGAAGGCCTTAATGATGCGGCCCATCTGCGGCATGGTGGTGGTGAGAAGCGCGGAGAGGCCGATGACGTCCGGGTTCAGTTCCAGGGCCTTTTCGATCGCCTCATCCGGGCTGATGTTGATGCCGATGTCGACGACGCTGAAGCCGGCGCCCTCCAGCATCATGCCGACCAGGTTCTTGCCGATGTCGTGGACGTCGCCCTGCACGGTGGCCAGCATCACCAGGCCCTTGGGCTTGGCGGCGGTCTTGGTCAGGATCGGCCGCAGCACCTCCAGCCCGCCCTTCATGGCGCGTGCCGACAAGAGCATCTCCGGCACGAAGATGCTGCCGTCGGAGAACATCTGCCCGATCTCCTCCATGGCCGAGATCAGGGAGTCCTCCAGGATGGTCGAGACGGGCACCTCCATGTCCAGCGCCTGCTGCACCGTCTCGGGCGTCTCTTCGCTGATCCCGTCGACGACCATGTCGAAGAGGTCGTCGAGCAGGGTCTCCTGATCTTCCGACAATCCCGAGGGTTTCTTCACCTGCACCTGCAGGGCCTTCCTGACGGGCTCGCCCTCCCGGCGGGCCTCCTCGCTGCCGGAGCGGTGCTGGCCGGCCCAGGGACGCTCGCCGCGGCGGAACATCCCGATCGCCTCGACGGCGGCCTTGGCGTGCGCGACCGGCGTCTGGCAGGAGAGGCTGCAGAGATAGAGCGTGAAGCGCCCGCCCGGCGAGCCGATCTCCAGGTACTCGTGGATGCGCTTCTGGATCTCCTCCGTCGGCCCGTACTGCAGGAGGTTGTTGGAAAGGCCCAGCATCAAGGGCACCTGACGAGCAACGGCGTGCTCCTTGGCGGCCCGGGCGCCCACCTTCCAGAGGTCGGGGTCCTGCACCTTCAGATAGCCGGGCGTCGCGCGCAGCTTCATCGCCCAGAAGTCGCTGGGGTCCTCGACGACGGAATCGCCCCACCAGTTGTCGCAGACCACCCGCCCGCCGGTCTTCTCGCGCAGCCGCTCGATGTACTGCAGCGAGAACTCCTCCAGCATGTCGAGCGTGATGAAGGGCAGGGAGGCCACCGCGTCGGAGCCGTAGTTCTCCCTCGCCTCCGGGAACTTCTTGCAGAAGGCGTTGACGTAGGGCGCCAGCACCTCGTCGACGACGAAGGTCAGCACCCGGTGGATGAACTTGGGATCGTCCTTGATCCCCAGCACCACCCGCTCGAAGGTCAACAGCTGGGTGGCGAGCGTGAAGGGCGCGCAGTAGACCAGGGCCGGCGTGCCGCCGGTCAGCTCCTTATAGATCTGCTGCGATTCGAAGACGAAGGGCATGCGCCCGTCGCGGGCCGGATCGGGCGCCTTCAGCCGTGCCAGGTCCCTCTCGGTCTTGACGATGGGATCGAGGTTGTCGAGCGCCGGGCAGAGGTCGTCGAACATCACCAGCTTGGCGCCCAGTGCCTCGGCCTCGATGTTGTAGGCGTCCCAGCAAAGATCCGGCACGTCGAAGCCCATCTCCAGCGCCGCCTTGCAGGCGCCGTGCACCAGCGCTTCCGGGTTCGCGTAGTAGTCCCGGGCATTGGTGCCGGAAAGCATCATGTTGAACTCGTGCGACTGCTGAATGAAGGGCGCGTGCTCGGCCTGGCCCAGCGCGTCGGCGCGCGCGCGTTGAAACCCTTCGGTGAAGTCATAGCGCATCATGGCTCTCCGCCGCTTACCGCAAGCATCCAGGCGCCTTCCTAGGCGACCGCGCGCCTCTCGGACAGCTTGAAAATCCTGTGCCGTTCCATACAATAACTTGATGGAAGACGAGCGACTGCTGCTGCCGATCATGAACGCCCTGCTGGCCTTCGAGTGCGTCGGCAGGGTGAAGAGCTTTTCCGAGGCCGCGCGCCTGATGGGGACCTCGCAGCCCTCGGCCAGCCGCTTCGTCGCCAACCTCGAGGACTATCTCGGCCGACCGCTCTTTCATCGCCGCAACAACAGGATAGCGTTGACGGAGGAGGGTGAGCGGCTGCACCGGGCGGCCAGCGTGAGCTTCGAGCACCTGCGCCAGGCGGTGCTGGACCTCAAGACCAGCGAAAGGGCGCAGGCAATCACCATCGGCTGCACCCACGGCTTCGCCCACCTCTGGATCATGCCCCGCTTCTCGGCCCTGCAGGCGCTCTCTCCGCATCAAGAGATTCGGGTGGTGACCACGGAGGCCAACGCCGTCCTGGGTGACGAGGATCTCGACCTCTCCATCCGCTTCGACGACGGCCGGGCAGGGGCGGAGCCGGGGGCCCATCTCTTCGACGAAGAGGTCGTCCTGGTCGCCGCGCCGGCCTTTCGCGCCGACTGCGCCGCCCTCCTCAAGGCCAACCAGCCGGCGCTGCTGACGGAGGCACCGCTGCTGCATCTGGACGACGGCGAGGAGCGCTGGCTGTCCTGGCGGGAGTGGTTCGCCCGCCAGGCCATCGCCTACCGGCCGCCGCCCGGCACCTACTTCTTCAGGAACTACGCCTTTACCCTGCAGGCGGCCGCCGAGGGGCGGGGGATCGCGCTGGCCTGGCGCGGGCTCTTGGGACCCTACCTCGGCAACGGCTGGCTCGAGCTGCTGGACTATCCGGTGGTGCGGACCGCCGGCAGCTACCGGCTGGTCTGTCGCGACGCCCTGGCCAGGCGCGCCGAGGGCCGGGACATCATCCAGTGGTTCAAGCAGGAGATGGCGCGCGGCGACAGCGCCGGCCCCGCGCTGCCGTCAGCCGGAAGGGGCGTCGGCGCCAAGCCTGGATCGTAGCCCCGCCAAGCCCGCATGATGGGTCGGGTCGCGCGTGAGTGGCGTGATGGTGACGTAGCCCTTGAGCGCCAGGTCGATGTCGCAGCCCGGATAGGCCGGCCGCTCGTCGCGCAGCAGGTCGTAGAAGAAGGCAAAGCGCCGGCTTCCTCCCGGCCCCCTGCGCTCGACGCGCAGGGGGCCGGGCCGCCGTCCCGCCGCCGTCACCGCCCTGCCGAGACAGTCCTGCGGCGAGGCCAGCTGCGGGAAGTTGACGTTCAGCACCGGCAGGTCTTGGTCAAGCGCCTCCACCAGGTCCGGCAGCAGGCCTGACAGCAGGCTTTCCGAGGCCGTCCAGGCGCCTTGGCCCGACGTCCCGTAGGTGCCGACCTGGCTGAAGGCGATGGCCGGAACGCCCTGGTCGGCGGCTTCCAGGCAGGCGCCGACGGTGCCCGATGCCGGGATGTCCTCGGCCAGGTTGGTGCCCTCGTTGACGCCGCTCAGCACCAGGTCCGGCCGCCTGCCCGCGATCAGGCCGTTGAGGCCGAGGATGACGCAGTCCACCGGCGTGCCCTCGACGACGAAGCCGCGTCCTTCGACCTGCTCTCCCTCGACCTCACGCGCGATCGAGTAGGACCGGCCGCGCGCCGTCTGATTGCTGCGCGGCGCCACCCACCAGACATCGTCGCAGAGCTCTTCTGCGGCCTGGCGCAGGATTGCCAGGCCGGGGCGATCGTAGCCGTCGTCGTTACACAGCAGGACGCGGCACTCTCTGAACGGCGGAAGCGCTGCCCTCATGCGTGATGATCCCTCCCTGGATGACGGACACTTGCCCCGCGGGGGGAACCACAGGCGGCGGAGATGTGCAAGCCCTGGCGGGCAGGCAAAGCATCGGGCGGGACCCCGCTCCTCCCTTCTTCAACAGAGGGCATTTTCGCTGTTAACCCTACCACCACTACGTCATCCTCCGGTCAAGTGTATGGCCCGGAGAGATAGCTGACAGCTGTTCGGGGACATGGTTGACACATAAACGAGCATGGCAGGCAGAGACGTGGAGGTCGCCATGCCCTGGCAAGAGGTGTCGATCGTGGAGCAGAGACGAGAGTTTGTGATGCTGGCCTCGCAGGCGGGCGCGAACGTGAGTGCCTTGAGCGCGCGCTTCGGGATCAGCCGGCAGACCGCCTACAAGTGGCTGCGGCGGGGTAAGGCGGAGTGTGAGGATTTCGCTGACCGCTCGCGCCGTCCGCTGCGCAGCCCGACGCGCACCCCGGCGCAAATGGAAAGCGCAGTGCTGGAGCTGCGCGATGAGCATCCGGCCTGGGGAGCGCGCAAGATCGCGTGCTGTCTCGCGCGCGGGGGGAGCGAGCCACCTGCGGTGTCGACCATTCACGCCATCCTGCAGCGCCATGGCCGGATTGGCGCGCGCGAGCAGACCAGCCGCAGCTACACGCGCTTCGAGAGGGATGCGCCGAACCAGCTGTGGCAGATGGACTTCAAGGGCCGGGTGCAGATCGAGCCCGGCAGGTGGTGCCATCCGCTCACCGTGCTCGACGATCACTCGCGCTTCTTGCTGTGCCTTCACTCTTGCGAGAACGAACGCACTGAGACGGTGCAGGCCCTGCTGGAGAGGACCTTCCGGCGCTACGGCCTGCCCGAGGCTTTCTACCTCGACAACGGCTCGCCCTGGGGCGGCGGCGTGCCCGGGCAGTGGACACCGCTCGGCGTCTGGCTCTTGAAGCTCGGCATCCAGGTCATCCACAGCCGGCCCTACCATCCCCAAGGCCGCGGCAAGAACGAGCGCTTCCACCGCACGCTGGACGCCGAAGTCTTCGACCTGCAGCCCTTGCGCGATCTCGACCAGGTGCAGAAGGCCTTCGATGATTGGCGCCCCATCTACAACACAAAGCGCCCCCACCAGGCCTTGGACATGGCCGTGCCGGCTAAGCGCTACCGGCCCTCTCCGCGGGACATGCCGAAGACCCTGCCGGAGCCCCACTACGGACCCGACGACATCGTGCGCCGCGTCGGCACCACCAGTCTCTACATCCGCTTCAAAGGACGCCGTTGGAAAGTGCCCAGGGCTTTCCGCGGCGAGCGCCTTGCCATCAGAGCGCGCGGAGAAGACGGCCACTACGGCATCTTCTTCGGCGCTACACACATCGCCGACATTGACCTGAGACCATGAGCAAACCACAACATCCTTGTGTCAACGATGTCTCCGAACATCTGTCAACCTTGTCTCCGGACAGAACATCAAGCCGAAGGATGACGGAGTGGGGGCTGGCGCGGAGGCGACCTCGGTTGAGGAAGCCATCGGCACTTGTCGCCCCGCCTCACGCAAACCACCAGCGCTCGGTGTTCTTGTCGCCGTCGAAGTTCCAATTGCCGGCGATCTTCTCCGGCGTTTGCACTCTGTCTGACGCCCCGATGATGTAGTTGCCGAACATCGGTATCACGGTGCCGCCGTCGTTGCGGACGATGGCTTGCATCTCGCTGTACATGTCCCCTCTCAGGTCGTCGTCCAGCTCGGCCCGCAGGGCGCGCGCCGCCCGAGCCCGACGCGGGCGCTCACACCGCGATGGTGACCTCGATGGAGGTGAGGCCGGCGCCGGCGCCTGGAATGGTGGCGCCGCCGCCCAGGGCCAGGGTGTCGGTCCCGGCGCCGCCGTTGTAGAGATAGCCGACGAAGTCGCCCTGGCTGGCGACGATGAAGACGTCGTTGTTAGAACCGCCGAAGGCGGTGTCTCCACTGCCGGACCCGCCAATCAGCGTGTCACTGCCGCTGGTGGGAAAGTAGCCACCGTCCCCGAAGAGCTGATCGGCACCGCTGCCCCCATAGACGGTGTCGGCGCCCTGGCCGCCGTAAAGCGCCCGATCGTCGCCATCATCACCATAGAGGACATCAGCATCTTCTCTACCATACAAACTGGTGTCGTTACCGGAACCACCAAAAATCAGATCATTGCCCCGGTCTCCAAAAACGTTCAAATCGTTGCCAGAACCGCCGAAAAGGTGATCTGTACCGGTTGCACCAGACACAAGGGAGTCAATGCCGTCATCGCCATAGACGCGATCGTCGCCTTCGTCCCCTGTGAGGAAGAAGTCGTTACCGCTGCCACCGAAGATGCTGTCAGCGCCGGACCCGCCTGACAGGGAGCGGTCGTCACCTTCATCGCCGAACAGGCTGTCGGCGCCAGAATAGCCGCGCATTATGGTGTCATTGCCATTGCCGCCGTAAATGCTGTCTGACCAGTTGCCAATGTAAGTTCCTGCTAAGTCGCCGGTAAGAAGATAGTCGTCACCGTCACCACCGAAGAGGCCATCGCTCCCACGGCCACCGTAAAGCCGATCGACACCACCAAATCCTTCCAAGCTCACGTCGTTGCCGCTGCCACCGAAGACGCGGTCATCACCGGAACCACCGAACAGGAAGGTGTCGTCCCCGTCATCACCATAGATTCGGTCTTCTCCGGAGTATCCGCGCAACAGCGAGTCCTTACCATCGCCGCCGAAGATGCTGTCGTCTCCATCGTGGCCAGCAAGGAACATGTCGTCTCCGCCATCGCCGTTGATCAGATCGTCGCCGCCGGATCCACGGAGGTCCAGGTCGTCGCCGCTGCCACCGAAGAGGCTATCGGCGCCGGAGCCACCGAAGAGGAAGTTATCCGCGCCGTCGTCGCCGTAGACGGTGTCGTCGCCCTTGTCACCGAAGAGGATAACGTCGTTCCCACTGCCGCCGTCGAGGATGTCCGCGCCGCTGCCGCCGAAGAGCGTGCGATCGGCCCCGCTGCCGCTGGAGATGCTGTCGCCGCCGCTATCGCCGTAGAAGATGCTGTCGGCGCCCTCGTCGCCGAAGATGCTGTCGTTGCCATCGCCACCGAAAAAGCTTCTGTCCTCACTCTCGCCGCCATGGATCGTGTCGACACCATTGCCGCCGAAGAAGCGGATGTCGCTTCCGGAGCCCCCGTAGAGCAGGTCGTTGCCGTTGCGCCCGAAGAAGCGGTCGTCGGCCCCGCTGCCGCCGTAGAGCGTGTCGGCGGAGCCGCCGCCCTCGACACGGCGGTCGTCGCCGCTGCCACCGAAGACCGTGTCGCGGCCGGGACCGCCGTAGAGGGTGCGGTCGTCGCCCGCGCCGCCGGCCATCACGTCCGAGCCCTCGTCGCCGAAGAAGAAGCTGTCCGCCCCATTGCCGCCCGAGAGGCTGTCGTTGCCGATGCCACCGTACAGGGAGACATCGGCGCCATCGCCGCCCTCGAGGAGGTCGCGCTTGGTTCCGCCCAGGAGGTAGCTATCGTCCCCATCGCCTCCATAGAGGCTGTCGGCGCCGCTATCGCCGAAGAGGAAGCTATCGTCTCCCCCATCGCCAAAGAGCGTGTCGTTGGCGATCCCGCCGGACAGTAGCTCGTCGTTGCCCGCTCCACCGTAGATGGAATCGGTCCTGGAGCCTCCGTTGAGGTCACTGTCCATCCCGCTGCCGCCCGCAATGCGGTCGCGACCGCTGTTGCCGGAAAGCGCTGCGTCGGCGCCGCTGCCGCCCGAGAGGCTGTCGTCGCCGAGGCCACCGTCGAGAAAAGAGTCCGCGCCAGCGTCGCCGTAGAGCGCGTCGCTGCGCGTGTGGCCGCGCAAGGAGTAGTCGTCGCCATCGCCTCCGAACAGGCTGTCCTCGCCCGAGCTTCCGTAAAGGCGCCCGTCCAGCCCAGGACCGCCATAGAGCCTGTCGGCGCCCTCGCCGCCATAGAGATAGGCATCCAGATAGCTGCCGCCGAAGACGCTGTCGTTGCCCAGCCCTCCGTAAAGCCTGGTATCGAAACCATCGCCGCCGAAAATGGTGTCGCCGCTCTCCCCACCATGGAGCAAGACGTCGCCACCCGAGCCGCCGGAAATCAGGTCCGGCCCCTCGCCGCCGTAGTGCAGCCCGTCCCCATAGCTGCCGCCGTAGATCCGGTCGGCGCCGGTGCCACCGAAGAGATAGGTATCGGTGCCGTCATCGCCGAAGAGGCTGTCCGACCCGCTGCCGCCCAACAAGGTCCCGTCGTTCCCGCTGCCCCCGAAGAGGCTGTCCCGCCCGGTGCCGCCAAAGAGGCTGTCCACTCCGCTGGCGCCATAGAGCGTGTCGGCCGCCCCGTAGCCCAGAATGGTGTCGACGCTGTCCGAACCGGTGAGGGTGTCCGGACCTTCCGTGCCCTGAATGAATGCCATGGCTCCGCCCCCAGAGTTATGGTGATTCTTGATAGTCTGCGCGGGAGTGTAGGGGACCAGGGGCGGCCTGTCGATTCTCTGAACAATGGGGAGGAAAAAGTGTCAGTTGCTCGGATTGATGGAATTGGAGCGTCGGGTGATTGTAAAAATCCATACGCTTGACTGAAGAACACAAGTCCTTTCGATAAAAGAAATTACGAGCAAGGGCTTTCTCTGGCCTTTGCGAAAAGAAGATGCTACGCTCCTAACCCCACTCCACGTCATCCTCCGGCTTGATGTATGGCCCGGAGAGATAGCTGACAGCTGTTCGGGGACATGGTTGACACATAAACGAGCATGGCAGGCAGAGACGTGGAGGTCGCCATGCCCTGGCAAGAGGTGTCGATCGTGGAGCAGAGACGAGAGTTTGTGATGCTGGCCTCGCAGGCGGGCGCGAACGTGAGTGCCTTGAGCGCGCGCTTCGGGATCAGCCGGCAGACCGCCTACAAGTGGCTGCGGCGGGGTAAGGCGGAGTGTGAGGATTTCGCTGACCGCTCGCGCCGTCCGCTGCGCAGCCCGACGCGCACCCCGGCGCAAATGGAAAGCGCAGTGCTGGAGCTGCGCGATGAGCATCCGGCCTGGGGAGCGCGCAAGATCGCGTGCTGTCTCGCGCGCGGGGGGAGCGAGCCACCTGCGGTGTCGACCATTCACGCCATCCTGCAGCGCCATGGCCGGATTGGCGCGCGCGAGCAGACCAGCCGCAGCTACACGCGCTTCGAGAGGGATGCGCCGAACCAGCTGTGGCAGATGGACTTCAAGGGCCGGGTGCAGATCGAGCCCGGCAGGTGGTGCCACCCGCTCACCGTGCTCGACGATCACTCGCGCTTCTTGCTGTGCCTTCACTCTTGCGAGAACGAACGCACCGAGACGGTGCAGGCCCTGCTGGAAAGCACCTTCCGGCGCTACGGCCTGCCCGAGGCTTTCTACCTCGACAACGGCTCGCCCTGGGGCGGCGGCGTGCCCGGGCAGTGGACACCGCTCGGCGTCTGGCTCTTGAAGCTCGGCATCCAGGTCATCCACAGCCGGCCCTACCATCCCCAAGGCCGCGGCAAGAACGAGCGCTTCCACCGCACGCTGGACGCCGAAGTCTTCGACCTGCAGCCCTTGCGCGATCTCGACCAGGTGCAGAAGGCCTTCGATGATTGGCGCCCCATCTACAACACAAAGCGCCCCCACCAGGCCTTGGACATGGCCGTGCCGGCTAAGCGCTACCGGCCCTCTCCGCGGGACATGCCGAAGACCCTGCCGGAGCCCCACTACGGACCCGACGACATCGTGCGCCGCGTCGGCACCACCAGTCTCTACATCCGCTTCAAAGGACGCCGTTGGAAAGTGCCCAGGGCTTTCCGCGGCGAGCGCCTTGCCATCAGAGCGCGCGGAGAAGACGGCCACTACGGCATCTTCTTCGGCGCTACACACATCGCCGACATTGACCTGAGACCATGAGCAAACCACAACATCCTTGTGTCAACGATGTCTCCGAACATCTGTCAACCTTGTCTCCGGACAGAACACTTGACCGGAGGATCATTATCCGCCGTTCGGGCGGGCGGCACTTGATCCTCCGGTCAAGTGTATGGCCCGGAGAGATAGCTGACAGCTGTTCGGGGACATGGTTGACACATAAACGAGCATGGCAGGCAGAGACGTGGAGGTCGCCATGCCCTGGCAAGAGGTGTCGATCGTGGAGCAGAGACGAGAGTTTGTGATGCTGGCCTCGCAGGCGGGCGCGAACGTGAGTGCCTTGAGCGCGCGCTTCGGGATCAGCCGGCAGACCGCCTACAAGTGGCTGCGGCGGGGTAAGGCGGAGTGTGAGGATTTCGCTGACCGCTCGCGCCGTCCGCTGCGCAGCCCGACGCGCACCCCGGCGCAAATGGAAAGCGCAGTGCTGGAGCTGCGCGATGAGCATCCGGCCTGGGGAGCGCGCAAGATCGCGTGCTGTCTCGCGCGCGGGGGGAGCGAGCCACCTGCGGTGTCGACCATTCACGCCATCCTGCAGCGCCATGGCCGGATTGGCGCGCGCGAGCAGACCAGCCGCAGCTACACGCGCTTCGAGAGGGATGCGCCGAACCAGCTGTGGCAGATGGACTTCAAGGGCCGGGTGCAGATCGAGCCCGGCAGGTGGTGCCATCCGCTCACCGTGCTCGACGATCACTCGCGCTTCTTGCTGTGCCTTCACTCTTGCGAGAACGAACGCACTGAGACGGTGCAGGCCCTGCTGGAGAGGACCTTCCGGCGCTACGGCCTGCCCGAGGCTTTCTACCTCGACAACGGCTCGCCCTGGGGCGGCGGCGTGCCCGGGCAGTGGACACCGCTCGGCGTCTGGCTCTTGAAGCTCGGCATCCAGGTCATCCACAGCCGGCCCTACCATCCCCAAGGCCGCGGCAAGAACGAGCGCTTCCACCGCACGCTGGACGCCGAAGTCTTCGACCTGCAGCCCTTGCGCGATCTCGACCAGGTGCAGAAGGCCTTCGATGATTGGCGCCCCATCTACAACACAAAGCGCCCCCACCAGGCCTTGGACATGGCCGTGCCGGCTAAGCGCTACCGGCCCTCTCCGCGGGACATGCCGAAGACCCTGCCGGAGCCCCACTACGGACCCGACGACATCGTGCGCCGCGTCGGCACCACCAGTCTCTACATCCGCTTCAAAGGACGCCGTTGGAAAGTGCCCAGGGCTTTCCGCGGCGAGCGCCTTGCCATCAGAGCGCGCGGAGAAGACGGCCACTACGGCATCTTCTTCGGCGCTACACACATCGCCGACATTGACCTGAGACCATGAGCAAACCACAACATCCTTGTGTCAACGATGTCTCCGAACATCTGTCAACCTTGTCTCCGGACAGAACATCAAGCCGGAGGATGACGACTAGAGGGTATTTGCCAAGTGGGATTCTTGCAAAGTATACGGAAACCCCAATACCTTGTCATCCACCTTTCAGCACAACCAGACCCTTCCACGCACCCCATCTGGGGCAGCCTTGGACGGCAGACCTGGCGATCGGGCGGTGACGCGCCGGGCGAGCCGTTCCGGCCGGGCAGCCCGGCCCTCAGGGCACGCGCCGCCCGTGCCCGACGCGGGCGCTCAGATGGCGATGGTGACCTCGATGGAGGTGAGGCCGGCGCCGCCGCCGGGAATGGTGGCACCGCCGCCCAAGGCCAGAGTGTCGGTCCCGGCACCGCCGTCGTAGAGATAGCCGACGAAGTCGCCCTGGCTGGCAACGATGAAGACGTCGTTGTTAGAACCGCCAAAGGCGGTGTCTCCACTGCCGGATCCCCCAATCAGCGTGTCACTGCCGCTGGTGGGAAAGTAGCCGCCGTCCCCGAAGAGCTGATCGGCACCGCTGCCCCCATAGACGGTGTCGGCGCCCTGGCCGCCGCGAAGCAACCGATCGTCGCCGTCATCACCATAGATTCGATCGTCACCGGAGTATCCGCCCAAATACGTGTCCTTGCCACTGCCGCCAAAGATACGGTCGTCACCATCGCCCCCTATGAATAAGTAATCAATACCGCTGCCACCGAAGAGGCTGTCAGCGCCGGAACCACCCCAGAGCGAGCGGTCTGCGCCGTCATCGCCATAGACGCGATCGTCGCCTTCGTTCCCTATGAGGCCGATATCAATACCGCTGCCACCGAAGATGCTGTCAGCGCCGGACCCGCCTAACAGGTAGCGGTCGTCACCTTCATCGCCGAACAGGCCGTCGTTCCCGTCACCTCCGTATAAGCCACCGTAATCTCCGCTGCCATATACGTACCTTCGTCCGTCATTCCCGTCACCACCATAGAGTAAATCATTGCCGATACCGCCACCCAATACGCTGTCATCGGCACCATCCCCGAAAAGACTATCGTTCCCTTCGCCACCGGAGATCCAATCGATGCCGTCGTATCCTTGCAAGCTCACGTCGTTGCCGCTACCGCCGAAGATGAAGTCAGCGCCGGACCCACCCTGCAAGAAGGTATCGTCCCCGTCTCCACCGAAGATCCAATCGGCACCGGAGAATCCGCGCAGAATCGCGTCATTTCCACTCCCGCCAAAAATGCTGTCGTCGCCGTCATCGCCATCCAGGACGGCATCAATTCCGTCATCGCCATAGATGCGGTCGTCGCCGCCATAGCCTCGGAAATTCGTGTCGTTTCCACTGCCGCCGAAGAGACTGTCGGCACCGGAACCACCGAAGAGGAAGTTGTCCGCGCCGTCGCCGGCGTAGACGGTATCGTCGCCCTTGCCGCCGAAGAGGATAATGTCGTTCCCACTGCCGCCGTGGAGAATGTCCGCACCGGTGCCGCCGAAGAGCGTGCGATCGGCCCCGCTGCCGCCGTAGATGCTGTCGCCGCCGCTGCCGCCCTCCAGAACGCTGTCACCGCCCTCGTCCCCGAACAGGCCGTCGTCGCCGTTGCCACCGATCAGGCGGTCGAGCCCCTCGCCGCCCATAAGGCTGCTATCGTCACCCTCGCCGCCATAGATGAAGTCGACACTATTGCCGCCGAAGAGGCGGATGTCGTTTCCCGAGCCTCCGTAGAGGAGGTCGTTGCCGTTGCGCCCGAAGAAGCGGTCGTCCGCCCCGCTGCCCCCGAACAAGCTATCAGCAGAGCCGCCGCCCTCGAAACGGCGGTCGTCGCCGCTGCCCCCGAAGATCGTGTCGCGGCCGGGACCACCGTAGAAGGTGCGGTCGTCGCCCGCGCCGCCCTCCATCACGTCCGAGCCCTCGTCGCCGTAGAAGAAACTGTCGGTCCCGCTACCGCCCGATAGGCTGTCGTTGCCGATGCCACCGAAGAGAGCGGCGTCGGCACCCTCGCCGCCCTCGAGGAGGTCGCGCTTGGTCCCGCCCAGGAGAAGACTATCGTCTCCCTCGCCCCCGTAGATGCTGTCGGCACCGCTGCCGCCGTAGAGGACGGAATCGTCGCCGTCATCGCCATAGAGCGTATCGTTCGCTACGTCGCCGTGGAGATCCCGGTCGTTGCCGCTGCCCCCGAAGATGGAATCGGTCCTGGAGCCGCCGAACAGGGCGCTGTCCGCCCCGCTGCCGCCATCGAGCCTGTCGCGACCGCTGGTGCCGGCCATGTAACCGTCGTCACCGCTGCCGCCCGAAAGGCTGTCGTCGCCGAGGCCACCGTTGAGAAAAGAGTCCGCGCCGCTGTCGCCGTAGAGCGCATCGCCGCGTGTGCCGCCGCGCAAGGCGGTGTCGTCGCCCGCGCCTCCGAAGAGGCTGTCCTCGCCCGACTCACCGTAAAGCCGCCCATCATCCCCGGCATCGCCATAGAGTCTGTCGGCACCCTCGCCGCCACGCAGATAGGAATCCTGATCGCCGCCGCCGAAGATCGCGTCGTTGCCGAGCTCTCCGAGGAGCTCGACGTCCTGACCGTCGCCGCCGAAGATACTGTCGCTGCTCTCCCCGCCGAAGAGCGAGGTGTCGCTGCCCGAGCCCCCCTCGATCCGATCGGGCCCGTCGTCGCCATAGTGAAAGGCATCGGTCCCGCTGCCTCCGTAGAGCCGGTCGGCGCCGGTGCCCCCGAAGACCCGGCTGTCGTTGCCGTCATCGCCGAAGAGGCTGTCGGACCCGCTGTCGCCGGCCAGGGTCGCGTCGTTACCGCTGCCCCCGTAGAGGCTGTCCCGCCCGACACCGCCGTAGAGGCTGTCCGCCCCGCTCGCGCCATAGAGCGTGTCGGTCGAGCCGTAGCCCAGAATGGTGTCGACGCTGTCCGAACCGGTGAGTGTGTCCGGTCCTCCCGTGCCCTGAATGAATGCCATGGCCCCGCCCCAAGAGTTATGGTGATTCTTGATAGTCTGCGAGGAAGTGTAGGGGATCGGGGGCGGCCTGTCGATGCCCCTGCGCACGGGAGAGGGAAAACTGTCAGTTGCTCGGTTCGATGGAAATGGCGCGTCAGGTGAGCGTGAAAATCCATCCGCTTGGCGGAAGAACACGAGTCCTTTCGATTAAAGAAATGAAAAATAGAGGCTTTCGCCATCCTTCTCGAAAAGATGATGCTACGCCGGCAACCCCACTCCACGTCATCCTCCGGCTTGATGTTCTGTCCGGAGACAAGGTTGACAGATGTTCGGAGACATCGTTGACACAAGGATGTTGTGGTTTGCTCATGGTCTCAGGTCAATGTCGGCGATGTGTGTAGCGCCGAAGAAGATGCCGTAGTGGCCGTCTTCTCCGCGCGCTCTGATGGCAAGACGCTCGCCGCGGAAAGCCCTGGGCACTTTCCAACGGCGTCCTTTGAAGCGGATGTAGAGACTGGTGGTGCCGACGCGGCGCACGATGTCGTCGGGTCCGTAGTGGGGCTCCGGCAGGGTCTTCGGCATGTCCCGCGGAGAGGGCCGGTAGCGCTTAGCCGGCACGGCCATGTCCAAGGCCTGGTGGGGGCGCTTTGTGTTGTAGATGGGGCGCCAATCATCGAAGGCCTTCTGCACCTGGTCGAGATCGCGCAAGGGCTGCAGGTCGAAGACTTCGGCGTCCAGCGTGCGGTGGAAGCGCTCGTTCTTGCCGCGGCCTTGGGGATGGTAGGGCCGGCTGTGGATGACCTGGATGCCGAGCTTCAAGAGCCAGACGCCGAGCGGTGTCCACTGCCCGGGCACGCCGCCGCCCCAGGGCGAGCCGTTGTCGAGGTAGAAAGCCTCGGGCAGGCCGTAGCGCCGGAAGGTGCTTTCCAGCAGGGCCTGCACCGTCTCGGTGCGTTCGTTCTCGCAAGAGTGAAGGCACAGCAAGAAGCGCGAGTGATCGTCGAGCACGGTGAGCGGATGGCACCACCTGCCGGGCTCGATCTGCACCCGGCCCTTGAAGTCCATCTGCCACAGCTGGTTCGGCGCATCCCTCTCGAAGCGCGTGTAGCTGCGGCTGGTCTGCTCGCGCGCGCCAATCCGGCCATGGCGCTGCAGGATGGCGTGAATGGTCGACACCGCAGGTGGCTCGCTCCCCCCGCGCGCGAGACAGCACGCGATCTTGCGCGCTCCCCAGGCCGGATGCTCATCGCGCAGCTCCAGCACTGCGCTTTCCATTTGCGCCGGGGTGCGCGTCGGGCTGCGCAGCGGACGGCGCGAGCGGTCAGCGAAATCCTCACACTCCGCCTTACCCCGCCGCAGCCACTTGTAGGCGGTCTGCCGGCTGATCCCGAAGCGCGCGCTCAAGGCACTCACGTTCGCGCCCGCCTGCGAGGCCAGCATCACAAACTCTCGTCTCTGCTCCACGATCGACACCTCTTGCCAGGGCATGGCGACCTCCACGTCTCTGCCTGCCATGCTCGTTTATGTGTCAACCATGTCCCCGAACAGCTGTCAGCTATCTCTCCGGGCCATACATCAAGCCGGAGGATGACGACTATAGGGTATTTGGGAGACACAAAAATTCATTGAGGCATGAATAGCCCAATACTCTGTAATGCACCCTTCAGCACGGCCTACCACTAGCGCGCATCCGCGTTAGGATCGGCCATGCGGGGCAGGGGGACGTTGGCGGGCTGGTCGCTTTCGAAGGCGCCGATCAGGCTGCCGATCAGGTCGTCTTCCTCTTCCTTCGCCGGCTTGGCAGCGACGGGCTGGGCCGGCTGCGTGGCCGGCTGGGCCACCGGGCGCGGGTCGCTGGCAGAGGGTGCGCCGCCGCCGGGCAGCGCCTTGGCCGGCTGGTCGGCCAGGGCGGCGGTGACCACGCGGCGCCAGATCTCGGCCGGCAGGCGGCCGCCGGTCACCTTGTCCATGGCGGTGCCGTCGTCGTTGCCGACCCACACGCCCACGACAAGGTCGGCGGTGAAGCCGACGAACCAGGCATCGCGGAAGTCCTGGCTGGTGCCGGTCTTGCCGGCGGCCGGCCGGCCGGGCTCGGCGCGCCGGCCGGTGCCCCAGGAGACCACGGCATGCAGCAGGTTGTTCATGGCCTCGACCTGGGCCGGGCGGACGACGCGGTGGTAGACCTCTTCGGGCTGGCGGAAGAGGGTGGTGCCGCCCGTGCCCTTGATGGTGCGGATCCCGTAAGGCCAGACGCTGCGGCCCTGATTGGCGAAGACGGCATAAGCCGCGGTCAGCTCCAGCAGGGTGACCTCGCCGGCGCCCAGCGAGAGCGCCAGGTTCTCCGGCAGGGGCGTGGTGATGCCGAGCCGCCGGGCCGCCCCGATCAGCGAGTCGACGCCGCTCTGCTGGGCGATCTTGACCGCAACCGAGTTCAGCGAGCGGGCGAAGGCCTCGCGCATGGTGACCCGGCCGCGGTAGGTGTTGTTGTAGTTGCCGGGCTCCCACTTGCCGACCTTGATCTTCTCGTCGATGAAGGGCGTGTCGGGCAGGAGGCCGCGCTCCAGCCCGGCCAGGTAGACGAAGAGCTTGAAGGCCGAGCCCGGCTGACGCAGCGCCTGGGTCGCCCGGTTGAACTGGCTGGCGCGGTAGCTCTTGCCGCCGACCATGGCGAGCACCGCGCCGTCGGGGCGCATCACCACGACGGCGGCCTCGCTGGCGCCCTTGGCGGCACCCTCCTCGGCCAGCACCTCGCGCACCGCCTTGTCGGCGATGGCCTGGATCTCGGGATCCAGCGTGGTGGCCACGATCAGGTCGCGCTGCACGATGCCCAGGCTTTGCTGGGCTTGCGTCAGCGCCCAGTCGCCGAAGTAGCGGCCCCGGTCATAGCCCTTGGGCTTGCCTTGCGTCTTCTTCTCGTAGGCCGTCTCGGCCTCCAAGGGGGTGACGAAGCCGGAGCGGACCATGGCGTCCAGCACCAGCTTGGCGCGCTTGTCGGCGCGGTCGCCCTCCTGCGTGGGGTTGAGGCGCGAGGGCGCCTTCACCAGGCCGGCCAGCACCGCGGCCTCGTAGAGCGAGACGTCGCGGGCCGACTTGCCGAAGAACCGCCTGGCCGCGGCGTCCACGCCATAGGTGCCGGCGCCGAAGTAGACCCGGTTCATATAGAGCGTCAGGATCTGCTCCTTGCTGTAGCGCACCTCGAGCTGCAGCGACAGCAAGGCCTCTTGGATCTTGCGCTTGATGCTGCGTTCCGGGGTCAGGAAGAGATTCTTGGCGAGCTGCTGGGTCAAGGTGGAGCCGCCCTGGACCAATCGCCCGGCTTCCAGGTTCGTCACCATCGCCCTGGCAATGCCGATGGGATCGATCCCGAAGTGGCTGTAGAAGCGCCGATCTTCGATGGCGACCACGGCTTGCGGCAGATAGGGCGACATCTCCGCGACTTTGAGCGGCTCGCCGTAAAGGTCGCCGAAGCTGGCGATGATCGAGCCGTCGTCGGCGGCCAAGGTGACGCTGGGCTGGCGGCTGTCTTGCGCCAGACGGTCGATCGGCGGCAGGTCCTGGCTGTACCAGAGCCCGACACCCACCAGGCCGATCGCCAGCCAGACGAAGCTGGCGCCGCCCCAGATCGCCAGGCGAAGCCACAAGGGCCGGCGCCGCTTGGGCGCGGCCGCGGCCTCTTTCATGGGAGTCTTGGTGGCGCTGCGCTTGCGCGTCGTCGCCTTCTTCGCAGGCTTGCGTGGCGCCGAGCCCGCTGGCCGGGTGGCGGTCAGAATCGGCCGTCCGCCGGGTCCCCTTGCGTTGTTTGCCGCCATAGCGCTATTCAGCCTCGAGTCTTGTCCGCATCGAGCGAGGATCGGCGGTAAGACCGTTCCTCATCACCTGGCCTCCTCAGTGTTCGCGAAAGATGGCTCCATGACGACAGACGACGGCGATTTCACGATGCGGCCGGTCGAGCCTAGTGACGCCGAGGCCATTGCCCGAATGGCAGCGGAGCTTTCGGAGCACGAGGGCGGACCGCCGGCCATGGTGGTGCCCGACGACGTCAGGCGCGAGCTGGAGCGGCCCGACCCGCTGCTGTTCGGCTTCATCGTGCTGGCCGATGAGCGTCCCGTCGCCTTCGCCCTCCACTCCATGATGTTCGACACGGAAACCGGCACCCGTGGTGCCTACATGAGCGATCTTTACGTGAAGCGCGAGGCGCGCCGCAATGGTCTTGCCCGTCGTCTGATGGCGGCGGTCGTGCGCGATGCGACGGCGCGCGGCGGCACCTGGCTTTCCTGGGGGGCGCTTGCAGGCAACCTTGAGGCCCAGGCCTTCTATGCTACCTTGGGCGAGGTGGAGGAGGGCGCGCAGATCTGGAGCTTGAAGCATGCCGTCTTTGCCGATTTCGCTAAAGCTTCCCGAGACAGCACTTGACGGCGGCCTCATCCTTCGTGCGGCCGGGCCGGAAGACTGCGAGGCGCTGACGGCGCTGGCCCTGGTCGCCAAGGCCGTCTGGGGCTATTCGAAAGAGTTTCTGGAGCACACCCACGACGACATGGCGGTCACGCCGGAAAGGTTGTCGCAGGAACTGGTGCTGCTGGTCGAAGAGGCCGGCAAACCGTTGGGCGTCGCGGCACTGGGCTTAGACGAGGAGGATCCAGAGGCGGCCGAGCTCACCCTGGCCTTCGTCGACCCTGCCGCACAGGGCAGAGGCGTCGGCGCGATCCTCGTGGAGCGCTCCGTCGCACTGGCGCGAGAGGCCGGCTTTCGCCGACTCGGCGTGGTCTCCGACCCCAATGCCGAGGGCTTCTATCGACGGATGGGTTTTCAGCCGGCCGGCGAGTATCGCTCCGAGTACATTCCGGGTCGCGTGCTGCCGGAACTGGCGATGGCGTTGTAGGAACGAGAACGAGGCACAGAGGATGCGTTCGCTGCTGATCCTAGTGGTTCTGCTGGCAATCGCTGCTTGCGACGAGAACCAGAATACGGGCGTGACTTTCGATAAGGAGATCAAGCTCGACAATGGCCTCACGGTCGCTCGGCCAAAAGGCTTCACGGAAGGTTTGGAAGCCGATCGGATCGTTCTCACCGAGACGGGTGACCTCAGATCGCCGCGCATCATCTCAGTCTCGCTCTCCGAGACCGCGCCCCTGCTCGACGATCCCGACACGCGGGACGTCAAAGGTGAAAAGGTGCGCTACAAGGTCGGGGAAGAGGGCAGCGGTTCGGGCGGGACGGAGTATCAGTTGCAAGCAGTTCGCGCTGTGGGCCCGAAGTTCTTGGTGCTGACGGCCTTTGTCCAGGTCGAAGGCAGGACGCCGGACTTCGCCACCGCTTGGGCGGTAATGGAGCGCGCACGGGTTGAGTAGGGCGAGCCTCCTGGGGCGCGAGGCTCAGCCTTGGTGTCGGCTAGAGAAAGTTTTGAGCCGTGTATTCATACTCCTGCTGGTCAAACATTCAAAATATTCGTCATTGCGAGGAGCGTTAGCGACGAAGCAATCTAGAAATGAGCTTGCTGTTTCAGCATTCTGGATTGCCGCGCTTCGCTCGCAATGACGCCGAGTTTTCTTGGGATATACAACTGTGTTTGAGCCAAGGTCGAGTTAGTGCGTCTGTATCAAGTGCTTTTTCTCAAAACTCCCTAAAAATCGCTGCAGATACCGTTGCGTTCCCAGTCGCCGTAGCGGGTGGGTTCGGGGCCGCTGGGGCCGCCGATCTCTTCCACCTTGCCGTCCGCGGGCTTTTTCTCGGCCTCGAGCCTTGCGGCCGAGCTCTTGAGCTTTTCCGCGGATACCTGGCCGGACGGCTTGGCCGGGACGCCGGCGGCTTTTCGGGCCGGCTCTGCCTTGTGGCTGACGAAGAGCTTCATCCCCTAAATTTAGCGATGCAGAGGCGCGACGCCAAGTCTTGCGGGGTGCCCAGGCGATCCTTACCTCTGGCTCACCATGAACTATATGCGCACCACCTTTCTGCTCGCCCTGATGACGGCGATCTTCGTCGGCGTCGGCTACCTGCTGGGCGGGCCCACCGGCATGCTGATCGCCTTCGTGATCGCGGCCGGCATGAACATTTTTGCCTATTGGAACAGCGACAAGATGGTCTTGCGGATGTATGGCGCCAAGGAGGTGAGCGAGGCGCAATCGCCGGAGTTCGTGCGCATGGTGCGGCGCCTGGCCGGCAATGCCGGCCTGCCGATGCCCAAGGTCTATATCATCCAGTCGGACCAGCCGAACGCCTTCGCCACCGGGCGCAATCCGGAGAACGCCGCGGTCGCGGCCACCAGCGGCTTGCTTCAGCGCCTGAGCGCCGAGGAGGTGGAGGGCGTCATGGCGCATGAATTGGCGCACGTGAAGCATCGCGACACGTTGACCATGACGATCACCGCGACCCTGGCCGGTGCAATCGCCATGCTGGCCAACTTCGCGCTCTTCTTCGGTGGCAACCGCAACAACCCTCTGGGCTTCATCGGCGTGATCCTGATCATGATCCTGGCGCCCCTGGCCGCCATGCTGGTGCAGATGGCGATCAGCCGTAGCCGGGAGTACGAGGCCGATCGCCTGGGTGCGGAGATCTCCGGCAAGCCCTTGGCGCTGGCCTCGGCGCTGCAGAAGATCTCCGGCGCCGCCGCCAAGATCGACAATGAGAAGGCGGAGCAGAACCCCGCCACCGCGCATCTCTTCATCATCAATCCGCTGCACGCGCGTAAGGTCGACAGCCTCTTCTCGACCCACCCCAGCACCGCCAACCGCATCAGTCGGCTGCAGGAGATGGCCGGCCAAGGCGGTGGCGCTGCCCCGTCGCGCGGCGGCCGCGGCTCGGTCCCCAGCGCCGGACGCACGAGCGCGCCCAAGCGGCCTTGGTCGTAAGCTTTTGCCGGCACGCGAAGGTCACGCAGACGGATCGAGCGGATTGGCGGCACGTCGCGCTGCCGCCCGCATTCTGCATCGCGTCGTCAAGGAGAAGCGACCCCTAGACGACGAACTGGCGCAAGCGCGCGATATCGCGGCCTTAGCGCCAAGGGACCGGGCGTTTGCTCGTCTTCTGATCGCCACCGTGCTGCGTCGCCTGCCGGAGCTCGATCGGGCGCTGGCCGGGCTGATGGATCGGCCGCTGCCGGCCAAAGCGGCGGAGGCACGCTGGGCGCTGCGGCTGGGTGCGGCTCAGCTGCTCTTCCTGGAGTCCCCTCCCCACGCCGCGGTCGCGACCTCGGTCGATCTCTTGAGCAAGAAGGCGTCGGGCTTCAAGGGCTTGGTCAATGCCGTCTTGCGCCGCCTGGTGCGCGAGGGCCGTCCTCTGCCGCCTTGCGAGGCGGCCAAGGTCAACACCCCCGACTGGCTCTGGCAGAGCTGGACGTCGGCTTACGGGGCCGAGCAGGCCCAGGCGATCGGCGAAGCGCATCTTCGCGAACCGCCGCTGGATCTCACCGCGAAAGGCGATGCTGGCGCCCTGGCGGAGCGGCTCGGCGCGACGCTCTTGCCGCTGGGCGCCGTGCGGCTCGCCAGTGGCTCCGGCGATCCGCAGCGGCTGCCCGGCTATGCAGAGGGGGACTGGTGGGTGCAGGACCAGGCAGCCGCCCTGCCGGTCCAGCTCCTGCCGACGCTCGCCGGGCGCCGCGTGGCGGACCTTTGTGCGGCGCCGGGCGGCAAGACCCTGCAGCTGGCCGCCGCCGGCGCCGAGGTGACGGCAGTCGACAGGAACGAGGCGCGCCTGGTGCGGCTTCGCGAGAATTTGGCGCGCTGTGGTCTGGATGCCACAGTGGTGCAAGAAGACGCCACCGCGTGGAAAAGCGACCAAGATTTCGACGCCGTTCTGCTAGATGCACCCTGCAGCGCCACGGGCACTCTGCGCCGCCATCCCGACATCGCCCGCAACCGCAGCCGCGTGGATATGGCCGCCGTCATCCCCTTGCAAAAGCGGCTGTTGCGCGCTGCCAGGGGGCATTTACGGCCGGGTGGCACCTTGATCTATGCGGTCTGCTCGCTGCAGCCGGAAGAGGGGCCGGAGCAGACAGACGCTCTTCTGGCGGAGAGCGCGGACCTGCGCCGCCAGCCGATCCGGCCGGAGGAGCTGGCCGGCCTCGGTGCGCTGATCGACGGGAAGGGCGACTTGCGGAGCCTTCCTTCGCACCTCGACGCGCTCGGCGGCATGGATGGCTTCTATGCCTGTCGTCTAGAGCGGCTTGCCTGATCGGCCACAGCACGCTTAAAGCTTTGTCTCATGTCAAAGCCGATTCGCGTCGCTCCTTCAATCCTTTCCGCCGACTTCGCCAAGCTGGGCGAAGAGGTGCGGGCGGTCGACGCTGCCGGTGCCGACTGGATCCACATCGATGTCATGGACGGACACTTCGTCCCCAACCTCACCTTTGGCCCGTCGGTGGTGAAGGCGCTGCGGCCGCACAGCAAGAAGACCTTCGACGTCCACCTGATGATCAGCCCGGTGGACCTTTTCATCAGCGCTTTCGCCGAGGCAGGGGCGGACATCATCTCCTTTCACCCGGAGGCCGGCCCGCATGCGCACCGGACGGTGCAGTTGATCCATCAGGCCGGTGCGCGCGCCGGCCTGGTGCTCAATCCGGCCACGCCGGCCGACGTCGTGCTGCCGCTCTTGGGCGATATCGACCTGATCCTGGTCATGAGCGTCAATCCGGGCTTCGGCGGACAGGCTTTCATCCCCTCGGTGCTGCCTAAGATCGAAGCATTGCGGCGTGCGGTCGACGCCAGCGGCCGTGATATAGACCTGGAGATCGACGGGGGCATTACCGACGAGACTGCGCCGAGCGCTATCGCTGCCGGAGCCGATGTCCTGGTCGCCGGGACAGCCAGCTTTCGTGGAGGACCCGAGTGTTATGGTGACAACATCGCCCGCCTACGCGGCAGGTGAGCCTAGGGCCAGGGCCGCCCGGCTGCCAGCCAAGTGGAAGGAAGTCGTCCGACGCCGACCCAGCCTTAAGACCGGGCTGAGCCTGCCGCGTTGGCGCTACAACCTCGCCTGCCTCGTCTATGCCCTGCCGCTCTACGAACTCTCTCTCAGCCGCACCGCGAGCCGCGGCGACTGTGCCAGCGTTTCCGATTCTTGGCCAGGCAACGGTCATCGCGGTCAGGAAATCGTCAAGGGACGCTTGTCCTTGAGCGGTGTCAGCATCGCGCTGAAGATGGATTTCCCGGCGAAGGGCTTGCCTCAAGGCGCCTTGGCCGAGCTGCACGGCTTTGCCTGGCTGCGCCACCTGCGCGCCTATGGCGGCGATGCGGCAAGGCGCCGGGCGCGCGAGCTGGTGACCGCCTGGCTGCAGCAGCAGCGCTCCTGGTCGCGGGTCGCCTGGGCGCCAGATGTGTTGGGCGAGCGGATCGCCAATCTGATGGGCCACTACGAGTTCTTCGCCGCCTCGGGCGAGATCGCGCTGAGGCAGAGCCTGCTGCGCTCCGTCGGCCGCCAAGCCAAGCACCTCTCGCGCTGCCTGCCGGCCGGCCTTTCCGGCTCGCAACTGATCACCGCGGCCAAGGGGCTGGCGGTTGCCGGCGTCAGCTTGCCGGAAGGGCGCGCCTATCTGGACCAGGCCTGCGCCATCCTGGTCAAGGCCTTGCCGCGCCAAGTGCTGGCCGACGGCGGGCATCTGGAGCGCTCGCCGGCCATTCAGCTGCGGGTGCTGCGCGACTTGCTGGACGTTCGGGCCTGGCTGCATTTGGCGGAGATCGATCCGCCTGCGCCGCTGGTCGACGCCATTCAGCAGATGGGGCCATTGATGAAGCTGCTGCAGCATGGCGACGGCGGCTTGGCGCTCTTCAACGGTGCCTCGGAAGAGGAGGGCTTGATGGTCGATCTGGTGCTGCAGCGCGCCATCGGCCGACCGCGCCAGATCCTCTCTGGCCCGCAAAGCGGCTTTCAGCGCCTGCAGGGCGGGAGGCTGTCGGTCTTGGCCGACGCCGGCCGGCCGCCGGCATCCGGGCTGGATGCCATGACCCACGCCGGAACCTTGGCGATCGAGGTCACCGCCGGTCGCCAGCGCCTGATCGTCAACTGCGGCTCCTTTCCCAACGAGCCCAAGTGGGCGCCTCTGCTGCGCGGCACGGCGGCGCATTCGACCCTGATCCTGGAAGAAAAGAACTCCGCGGAGATTCTGGACGCCGGCGGCCTGGGGCGCCGGTCGCAGGTCGTGACCTGCCGCCGCGACGAGCGCGACGGCAGTCAGCTGCTGGAGATGAGCCACGACGGCTACAAGCCGCTCTTCGGGGTCGTGCACCACCGCCGCCTGGCGCTCAGCGAAGACGGCGAGGCCCTGGTCGGCGAGGACCGTCTTATCGGCGGCCGCGGTGGGCTCTCCTATTCCGTGCGGTTCCACCTGCATCCCAGCGTGCAGGCGACCTTGAGCCAAGGCGGCGGCGCCTGCCTCTTGCGCCTGCCGCGCGGCGAGGGCTGGCGCTTCAGGACGCAGGACATGGAGATCGCGCTGGAACAGTCCATCTACTTCGGTCGCCCGGAGGAGCCGCGGCGCAGCCTGCAGATCGTGCTGAACGGGACTACCGGGACCGAGGGCGCGACCGCGCTCTGGTGGCTGCAGCGGGAGGACCGGGCCAAGCGCTAAGCTGAAGGCGGCTTGCCAGCGGCCGGCGGTCCATGTTCTTTGCCGGCATCGCCAACACCAACTCCGGATCGCCTCCTCGCCATGCCTCAGCTCATCAGGCCTGCCCGCGCCCTCTTGTCCGTTTCCGATAAGTCGGGACTGGAACCCCTCGCCAGAGGATTGGCCAAGCACGGGGTCGCCCTGGTTTCGACCGGTGGGACGGCAGCAGGTCTGAAAGCGGCCGGCCTCGACGTCACCGAAGTCAGCGCCGTCACGGGATTCCCCGAGATCATGGACGGGCGGGTGAAGACGCTGCATCCCATGATCCACGGCGGCCTCTTGGCGCGCCGCGACAACGCCGAGCACCGAGAGGCGATGGAAAGCCAGGGGATCGACCCGGTCGACCTCTTGGTGGTCAACCTCTACCCCTTCGAAGAGACTTTGGCGGCCGGCGGCGCTCCGGAAGCCTTGATCGAGAAGATCGACGTGGGCGGGCCGGCGATGCTGCGCGCGGCGGCCAAGAACCACGCCTTCGTCGCCGTTGTTACCGATCCCGCCGACTATGACTCAATCCTTGAGGAGCTGGACCGCGAGGATGGCATCTCGCTGGAGACGCGCCAGCGCCTGGCTGCCAAGGCCTTCGCGCTGACTGCCTCCTACGACGCGGCCATCGCCGGCTGGATGGCCGGGGAGCAAGGCGAGCGCTTTGCGGGGCGGGTCACCCTTGCGGGCCGCTTGGTCTCCAGCCTGCGCTACGGCGAGAACCCGCATCAGGCAGCTGCGCTCTACCGTGGCGGCCAGGCCGGGCCCTCGGCTGTTGACGCCCGCCAGCTGCAGGGCAAGGCGCTGTCCTACAACAATCTCGCCGACGCCGATGCGGCCTTCGAGTGCGTTGCCGAGTTTCGCGAGCCGGCGGTGATCATCGTGAAGCATGGAAACCCCTGCGGCGCTGCCCAGGCGGAGAGCCAAGAGGTCGCCTATGCTGCAGCACTGGCCTGCGACCCCGTCAGCGCCTTCGGCGGTATCGTGGCGCTGAACCGGCCGCTCGACGCCGGCACGGCCGAGAAGATCGCCGGGCTCTTCACCGAGGTGGTGATCGCGCCGGGCTACAGCGAAGCGGCCCAAGAGGTCTTGGCGCGTAAGCAGAACCTGCGGCTGCTGGATAGCGGCGGCATGCCGAACCCGGAGGCAGACGGTCTGGTCGTTAAGAGCCTGGCCGGCGGATTTCTTCTGCAGGAGCGCGATTCCGGCTCGGTCACGGCGGCCGGCTTGACCCTGGTGACCAAGCGGGCGCCCAGCGAGGCCGAGATCGCCGATCTGCTCTTCGCCTTTAAGGTCTGCAAGCATGTGCGCTCCAACGCCATCGTCTATGCCAAGGACGGAGCCACGATCGGTATCGGTGCGGGTCAGATGAGCCGCGTGGATTCCGCCAAGCTGGCCGCCTTGAAAGCCAGGGAGACCTTCGGCGAAGAGGCGGCCAAGGGCGCCGTGGTGGCCTCCGACGCCTTCTTCCCCTTCGCCGACGGCGTAGAGGCCGCCAGCGCGGCCGGCGCCACCGCGATCGTTCAGCCGGGTGGCGCGCAGCGCGATGCGGAGGTGATAGCGGCGGCAGATGAGCTCGGTCTCGCGATGGTGTTCACCGGATTACGCCATTTTCGTCATTAGATCAGGATCTTAGAGGGTTGGCTCTGCACCGAGGTTCGAAGCACGAGATCGATGCCGCCGCAGTGATCGAGGCGGCGGCCGAGAGCGTTTTGATCACCGCCGCCGACCTGGATCTCCCAGGACCGACAATTGTCTATGTCAACAAGGCCTTCGAGCGGATGACGGGATGGGGCAGAGACGAGGTCATCGGCCGCACGCCCAGGATCATGCAGGGTCCACTGACCGATCACCGGATCTTTGCAGACATGCGCAGCACGCTAAGCGCCGGAGAAACCTGGCACGGCAAGACCATCAACTATCGAAAGGACGGCACGACCTTTTGGATGGAATGGTCCATCGTACCGCTGCGCAATAGGAAGGGCGAAAACCATCAGTATGTCGCAGTACAGCGAGATGTGACGGCTCGGGTGGAGGCTGACCTAAAGCTGCAGGAAAGCCAAGCCGCGAGGGCCGCCGCCGATCGGGCACGGGCTAACCTTTCGCGCTACTTTTCGCCGGGACTGGTGGCGACCCTGGCAGCAAAGGACCAGCCCTTGGGGCCTGTGCGGCGTCAAGACTTGGCAGTGCTGTTTGCTGACATCGTCGGCTTTACCAGGCTCTCCGAAGAGGCTGCACCGGAGCATGTTATCGAACTCCTGCGCCAAGCTCATGGCTGGATGGGAAAGATCATCTTCCAGCACAGAGGATCCATAGAAGGATACATCGGCGATTCCGTCCTGGCGCTTTTTGGTTTTCCAGAGTCGGACGGGACCGATGCGCACAACGCGCTGGTCTGTGCCTACCAGCTGCTGGCCGCCATGCAGGAATGGAACCGAGAGCGACGGCGGCGCGGCGAGGTGGCGATCGGCATCGGCATCGGCGTGACCTATGGCCCAGTCGTCCTGGGGGACGTCGGAACGGAGGACTACGTCGAGTTCACCGCCATCGGAGATACGGTGAACACCGCCAGTCGCTTGCAGGAGGCCACGCGCACGCTTGGTTGCGACCTGGTCGTCGGTCGGCCGCTCGTCGATGCCGTTGCCGCTTCAGGCGGGGGCCAAGAAGACCTAAAGCGTCTTTCTCACTATGGCAGCTTGCCGATCCGGGGACGGTCTCAGTCGGTCGAGGTTTGCACCTTTACTCAGCCCTCTTGTGCCAGCGAGACCTGATTTGGGCCTGCCCTGAGAGCGTCAGAAGACGACCGTGTCCAGCGCGTCCCACAGCGCATAGACGCCGAAGGCAAAGATCAAGGCACCGCACCAGCGCTTGACCACCGGCATCCAGTCCACGCCGATCTTGCCGCGGGCCAGCAGCACCGTCAGCGAGATCGCCATCCACCAGAGCGCCGAGCCGAGGAAGACACCGGCCACCAGGAAACCTGCCGCACCGTAGCTCAAGGGCGCGCCGGCCAAGCCCAGGCTGGCGAAGATGGTGAGGAAGGTAATGATCGTGATGGGGTTGGTCAGCGTCAGCATGAAGGTGGTGAGAAAGGTTCCGGCCAAGCCGGCGCGCGAAGCGCCCTTGTTCGGCGGCTCGCCCGGATAGAAGAAGAAGAGGAAACCCAGCACCACCAGAATGAGGCCGCCGACACCGCGAATCCAATGCTCTTGGGCGATCAGGAAGTGCGAGACGGCGGCGATGCCGAAGCCGGCCACGGCACCGAAGAAGGCATCCGCGATGGCGGCCCCCATGCCGGCCGATACCCCGCCCGGAATGCCGTAGTAGATGGCGCGTTTGATGCAGATGACGGCGACGGGGCCCACCGGGACGGCGATGACCAGCCCGGCGGCGATGCCTTTCAGGAATATGTCCAGCCAAATAGGCATGGGTTAAGGGCGCTGCAGCTCCAAGAACGACACCTCAGCCGCTCGCCCTACCCGACTCGAAAGCCGACTCCGGACACGGCCTGGAAAGCAGCCGGCACCCTAACGGCGTCGGCTGTTCCTGGCAAACGCGCGGCTTGCCTCAGCCGATACCGTCAGGCAAGGCTGCCTTGCGTTTTGCTATGAAGGCCTTGAGGGCCTCGTCGATGGCCGGGTCCAGGGATGGTGCCTCGTATTCGGCCAGCAGCTGCTTCCACAGCGTGTTGGCGCGTTGCTCGGCCGACTTCTCGCCTTCGGCCAGCCACTGCTCGAAGGAGTTGTTGTCGGCGATGGTCGAGCGGTAGAAGGCAGTCTCGAAGTTGGCTCGGGTGTGCGCGCAACCGAGGAAATGGTTGCCCGGTCCAACCTCGCGGATGGCATCGAGCGCCTGGCCGTTCTCCGACAGGTCGGCGCCGCCGGTCAGCACCTGCATCATGCCCAATTGATCGGCGTCCATCACCAGCTTTTCGTAGGAGGTGGCAAGCCCGCCCTCCAGCCAGCCGGCGGAGTGCAGCACGAAGTTGACCCCGCCCATGACGGTCGGCAGCAGGGTCTGCGCCGACTCGTAGGCCGCCTGCGCATCGGCCACCTTGGAGCCACAGAGCGAGCCGCCGGAGCGGAAGGGCACGCCCAGGCGGCGGGCCAAGGCTGCCATGCCGTAGAGCACCATGGCCGGCTCCGGTGTGCCGAAGGTGGGTGCGCCCGACTGCATCGACATCGAGGATGCGAATGAGCCGAAGACCATCGGCGCGCCGGGCCGCACCAACTGGGTAAAGGCCAAGCCGGCAAGGCCCTCGGCCAGGGTCTGCGCCATGGTGCCGGCCACCGTCGTCGGCGACATGGCGCCGGCCAGGATGAAGGGGGGTGACGATCACCGCCTGATTGGCGCGGGCATAGACCTTGAGCGCGCCCAGCATGGTCTCGTCGAAAGTCATCGGCGAGTTGGCGTTGATCAATTGGATCATCACGCAGTTGTTCGCGACGAAGTCCTCGCCGAAGACCAGGCGCGCCATGGCGACGCTGTCCTCGGCGCGCTCGGGTGCCGTGACCGAGCCCATGAAGGGCAGGTCGGAGTAGCGCAGGTGGCTGTAGACCATGTCGAGGTGGCGCTTGTTCACCGGCACGTCGACCGGCTCGCAGACCGTGCCGCCCGAGTGGTGCAGGTTGGGCAGCATGTAGGTCAGCTTCACGATGTTCCGGAAGTCCTCGATCGTGGCGTAGCGCCGGCCCCCGTCCAAGGTACGCACGAAGGGGGGGCCATAGACCGGCACGAAGACCGTGTTGTTGCCGCCGATGGTCACCGAGCGAGCCGGATTGCGGGCGTGCTGGGTGAAGCTCGCTTGCGCGCTCTTCTGAATGATGCCGCGGCAAAGCCCCTTAGGACAGCGCACCCGCTCGCCCTTGACGTCGGCGCCGGCCTCCTTCCAGATCGCCAGGGCCTCGGCGTCGTCGCGGAACTCGATGCCGATCTCTTCGAGGATGGTGTCGGCGTTGGCTTCGATGATCTCCAAGGCCTCTTCGCTCAGGATCTCGAAGACCGGGATCTTGCGCTGGATGAAGGGAGCCTTGGGCGCATGGTGGCCGCTGCGCGCCGCGCGCCTGGCCCCGGCCCCGCCGCGATGGCGCCTGCCTCGCCGGCCCGCCGCTTCGTTGTCTTCGATCGCTCCGCCCGTGTCGCTCATAGCTCGTTCGCTCCACCCGCTGGCCAGGCTTGGCCGCGCCATAATGATACTTTCGATAATTGGAACTGCCCGAGGCGCTCTCTGTCGAATGCGCGACCGCGGCCCCCCTGTTCGCGGCACCGGACGCCTGCAGCTTGCGATCGCTTGCGCAAGAGACTTGCGCTCAGCATGATGATTGCCAATTCATGACTTGCAACAAACGAACAACGAGAGCGCTTGGGGGCCAGGGTCAGTGGGAGAGTTATGAGGGGGTCGCAGTACGAGGACGAAAGGATCAGCGAGACTTTCCGGCGCTTCGTCGCCGAAATCGGTCCTCGTGACACAACCTTGGGAGAGTTGGTCAAGGCGTTGGGCGATCGCTCGCTCTTGGTCGCCATCGTGCTCTTCTCCTTGCCGAACTGTATTCCGGCACCGCCGGGCATCGGCTCGGTCTTCGCCTTGCCGGTGCTGGTCGTCACCTGGCAGTTGCTGCGGGACTATCCTTCCTTGCGCTTGCCCAAGGGTTTGTCGCGGCGGCGGATTCCGGCGAAGAGCCTGCAATGGATCGCCAACAAGGGCCTCAAGCCCCTGATCTGGGTTGAGCGACGCTGCTCGCCAAGGTTGCCGCGCCTTGCCAATCACAACTCGCACCGCTGGGTCGGGGTGGCGATCTTGGTGCTTTCGATCGTGGTGGCCTTTCCGGGCCCGATGACGAACTTCCTGCCGGCCTTGGCGATCCTCTCGATCACCGTAGGCTTGCTCGAGCGCGATGGGCTGGTGGTGCTGGGCGGTCTGCTGTTCGGCTTCGTTGCCATTATCGTAGCTTTGGCTGCCTCCGCGGCCCTCTTCGGCGGTGCCTACTTGGCGATAACCCACTTCCTCGATTTCTAGCAGCGGGCGTTCAAGCGCCATAGGTGGCGCCAAGCAGGCTTGCTTGGCCGTTGCCCACAGCCTTCTCAGACAGCAACGTCTGGTCACGGGCGCGATCAAGGTGGCTGGATAGCTGACATATTATGTCATTAAGATTTGAAAGGCTTGGCTGTTCTTGCTAGGAAATGTCGGGGCATCGATTGCCGGCACGAATACTAAGGACAAGGACATGGCCGTAATTCTTGGAACCGCCGGCGACAACAGCTCGATCTTCGGCACGAGCGCGAGCGACACCGTCTACGGACAAAGTGGTGACGACGAGGTCTTCGGCGGCCAGAAGGGCGACGACAGGATCTTCGGCGGGTCCGGCAGCGATGGCCTGATCGATGGAAACATCGGAAACGATCGGCTCTACGGAGACGAGGGTGACGATTCCTCCTTCATCGGTGGCATCCAATCCGATGTGCTCTTCGGCGGCAGTGGCAGCGACTATGCCTTTTTTGGGCGATACCGGAAAGGACAGGCTCTACGGCGGCAGTGGCGCGGACGTCAGGTTCTTGGGGCAGCTCGGCAGTGACACGCTCTTCGGCGATGATGGCAACGATGTCAGCTTCTTCGGCGGCTTGGGATCAGACGGCCTCCAGGGTGGCAGCGGAGAGGACAGCACCTTCTTCGGGGACGGTGGCGACGACAATCTGTCAGGTGGAAGCGGCGCCGACTCCTTCTTCTACAGTGACCTTGGCGACGACCGCCTGCACGGCAACGAAGGCGATGATCGCAGCTTTTACGGCGTCAGCGGATCGGACCTCCTCTATGGTGACGAGGACTACGACGCATTCTTTTATGGAGGCAGCGGCGATGATCGCCTGTTCGGCTGCAAGGCGACGATGGTGCAGACCAAGTCCTCGCCGGCGGAGAGGGGGCCGATCTGGTCTTCGGTGGGTCGGGTGGTGATCGAAGCCTGGACGGTGGGTCGGGCGACGATCTCTTGTACGGCGGGTCTGGAAACGACGCTTACCTCTATGGCGGTGCCGAGAAGGGCTCGGACAGCGTTTCGGGTGGGGATGGCAACGACAAGGTGCTGGTCGGGCTGGATTCGCCTGACTGGCTGTTCGGAGGCGGAGGCAATGATGCCAGCCTCTTCGGCGATACCGGGACCGACAGGAATTACGGCGGTCAAGGTCAGGACCGCTCACTCTATGGCAGCGACGAGGATGACGTCGTCTATGCGGGCGGTGGCGACGACCGCCTCATCGTCGGCGATGGCGCGGACGACACGCTCTATGGCGGGCTGGGTGACGATACGGAGTTCTTCGGCAGCAACGGGGCTGACAGCATTTACGGCGGTGACGGATCGGACGTCGCACTTCTAGGATTGGCCGGCAGCGATATCCTTGAGGGAGGCACCGGAAACGACAGCCACCTCTACGGCGGTTCCGATGCAGACGTCGTCGACGGTGGTGAGGGCGACGACTTTGCTCTCTACGGAGACAATGGCGGCGATGTTCTCCGCGGCGGTGATGGCAATGACGTCAGTCTTGTCGGCGGATTGGGTGTCGACACGGTTGAAGGGGGCAGTGGGGACGACCTATTCGTCGTGCGCTCAGCTCAGGAGATCCAGAATGGCGGGACATTTGACGGTAGCTCCGGCGGTGATACGCTTGTCCTGGAAAACGGCGCATCCCTAACCGGTAACCTGGTCGTCATCTCGGTGGAGACGATCCTCTCGAACGATGCCGAGGGTGGGCTTCTAGGCGGCGCGGAGGCCAATCACTTCTATGGCGGGACCGGTGCCGAGAGCTTCGTCTATGGGGGCGCCGGCAGAGACCGGCTCTACGGCGGCTCGGCGGCAGACGGGCTCTTCTTTGGCGAAGGAGATGCGGACAGGCTCTACGCCGAAGGAGGAAACGACTTCCTCTTCTTCGGCAATGGCGCACGCGATCTCCTGAACGCCGGCGGTGGTGACGACAGCTACTTCTATGGCGGTGCGGCGGCCGACGAGGTGCTGGGCAAGGCCGGCGACGACGAGGGCCTCTTCGGCGGTGGCGGTGACGACCGGGTGAATGCCGGCAAGGGCGAGGATGCCGGTCTCTTCGGCGACAGCGGGCAGGACGTGCTGCGCGGTGGACCAGGCTGGGATGGCTATTTCTACGGTGGCTCCGGTCAGGACAGGCTGAACGGGGGCAACGGCGACGACGCCGTGCTCTTCGGCGGCGAGGGCGACGACCGCATCCGCGGAGGCCGTGGCGACGACAGCTTCCTAATAGGTGGCAGCGGATACGATGTCCTCTACGGGGGCGAGGGCGACGATCTCATGAACGGTGGCAGTGGTGGCGACACGCTCACCGGTGGCCACGGTACGGATACACTCCGCGGTGGTGCCGGCGACGACCTTTTCGTGATTGCCAGTCAAGCGGAAGCCGTCGGCGCGGAGGTCTTGAATGGCGGGGCTGGTACCGACACCTTGGAAGTCGCACAGGGCGTCGTCTTGCCGGCCAATGCCGTGCTAACCTCCATCGAGGTCATCATCTACGGCTGAACGGCTCTAAGCGGCACCTTCTAACGCGGTGCAGCGCAGCAGTAAGCGGCGCTGGCTGGTGAAGTCGTTGACCCGATAACTCCTTGACGCGGCCTGCCAGCCAACGACGGCGATACAAGCCCAGATCACCGACCAAGCGTCGATCCTGCTCGCACCGACCTCTCAAGACCAACAACACTCCGAGAAGATCCAACCTGCTTTCACCAACCCCGACGTTGGTGAGAGATCCGGCCTAGGAATAGTTCGCAGTTCTATAGGTGCGATCGGCAATCGGCGTGCGGCCAACAACGTCGCGCAAGGTGTTCAGGAACTTCTCTTCCGTCGGACTGGGCCGGACCTTTTTGTTGGTGACGAGGTAGATGTCGATCGGCATCACGTCACTGTATGGCGGCAGGCGCCACAGGAGCCCGTCACGTACATCCCGATCGGCAATCTGGACCGGAAACGCACCAATCCCGACGCCCGAAATCACCATCCGTCGCACTTCTTCAAGATTGTTCGAGATGCCGATTGGGGGATCTCGAAACTGCATCTCCGCTTGCAGCTCCGTGATAGAGCGCAGCGAGTCGGATACCATTGCTGATTGATAGGTGACGACATCTCGGCCTTTCAAGTGCGCCGACTTCAGTCCCGTTTTGCCAAAAAATTCATGGCCGGGACCGCAATAAAAACCACAATACTCCTTGAAGATATGAAAGTACTCGAATCGAGAGTCTTTCTCGAAAAAGGGTGCGATTCCAAAATGGATAAGCTTGTTGGACAGGGCTTCTACTATCTCGGGCGTGTTCATCACGGTGGATGAAACGGTGCTGCGCGGATTGTCAGTGCAGAACTGCCTCACGGTCTCATTCAACAGCGGACTTGTCATGAAACTGGCGATGGTCAGGCGGACTGTGCCTGCCAGCATTGCATCGGAATCATGAAGCAACGCCATGACCCGATCGACCGCCCCGCAGATTTCCTTCGCTTCCCTGTGCAACAGCCGCCCGGCCTCGGTCAGGCGGAACAGCCGCGGGCCGCGCTCGATCAGTCGGATGCCGACTTGCTCTTCAAGGCTTTTCAAAGCGGCGCTGACGGCGGGTTGTCCTCGCCCCAGAATGTTGGCCGCCGTCGATATGCTGCGCGCTTCCGCGACGACAACAAAGGTGTAGAGAAGGTTCCAGTTGACGTTCTTGGCGCTGGTCACGTCTTTGCCCCGTTCTTTTGAATAGTGACTCACCATATATCGAAAGCATTGATACTAAAATCTTGAAACGGGGCGTCACCTGTTCCCTGGTCAAGGGGGAGAGCAGCGACGCCAAACATGTTTAAGGTGCCGTTGACGGCAATCGGAGGGGAAGGGGCGCCAACCCTTTACAGGGAGACCGTGCCGTCACCTTGGGCGGGGGCATCGGCTTGAGCAGTTGGCGCCCAAAATCAGGATGGATTGCCTGGTGACCTATTGCCCGGAACCGGCCTCGATGGCGGTGGCAATCCAGATTTCGAACTCGTCACGATGCTTCTCAATCCATTGATCGGCGTGGCGATCGATGTCTTCGTCGCTGTTTTCGCCTTCCTTCATGAGGCTGTTCTGCCAGAAACGATCTTCGAGATGCATCTTGATTTGTTCGAAGAACGCGACGGCCGCCGGATTCTCTTGTGCCCAGGCCTCGCTGACGCCGATGTAGTAGGTGGTCGGCAGCCAACCGATGTCACAGGGATCGGCGCATCCGGGAACATCGGACAAGGCCTTGTACTGGACCATCTGTTCCTCGGGCAGGGTCGGCTTGCGAAGCTCCAGCCATACCAGGTCTTGTCCGGGCCGCAGTTCCATGGTCACCGGGTTCGGGAACCAGGTATAGATGAAGATGGAATCGCCGCCGGCATAGCGGCCGACGGCGTCGGCGGACAGGGTCGTGTAGTTGCCCTGTACGACTTTCACGGCATCCTCCAGGCCCAATTTCGTCATATGATGCTCGACGACCGCCGAGGAACCGGTCCAGTCGGGATTGGGGCCGATCATATCCGCTTTGCCGTCACCGTTCTGATCGAAGAGCGCAGCGATCTTGGGATCGAGGAGGTCTTCCAAGTAGCGGATGTCATGCTTCTCGGCGGTCTCCTTGTCGACCGCATACCCTTGAATTGTGCCGGGGCTCATCAAGGGGCCAATCCGGCGGACGCTGCCCTCGGTCTGTTTGTAGAGTCCAGCCGAGTTCGGGAGTATGGTATCCGCCATGTAGTGAAGCTCGCCGTGCGACATGGAGGTAAAGATCGCGGGTGCGCCCAGGGTCTTGGGTGCCTCGACGTCATAGCCCAGGCGCGCCATCGCCTTGTCCAGAATGGCCTGACCGAACCAGAACGAGTCCCAGTTAGGCCGCGCCGGCTTGGCAACCCTGCCGCTTCCGGGTAGATCGGCTGCCTGCACGCCAAAGCTCAGCGTGGCGATAACCGCCGCGCCGATCGCCGTAGCGATCCGCGCGTTTTTTCCGAACAAAGCCATCGTGAATCCTCCTTCTATGGCTAGTTATTGAGCGGATTGTGCATTCCGGTTGAAGACGACCGACACGACGCGGCGTGCCAAGGGTTGGCTTGCATCGCCGCCGTGGAAATGCTTGGCCTCTTCGCCCAGTCCTTGTGTGATTCGATCTAGCGAGATCGCGAGCAAGATGATGCCGATTCCGCCGACACCGGCGATACCGACATCCAAGCGACCGATGCCTTGAAGCACAGTCAGGCCAAGCCCTTCTGCGCCGATCATCGAGATGATGACGCTCATCACCATCGACATCAGCAGGGTCTGGTTGAGACCTGCCATGATCGAGGGCAAGGCCAGCGGCAAGCGGATGTGAATGAGCGATTGCCACTCGGTGGCGCCGAATGCCTCTCCCGCTTCGCGAGTCTCCACCGGGATCTGGCGCATGCCCAGATTGGTCAGGCGAATGATCGGCGGAATGGAAAAGAAGATTGTGGCGATGACGCCCGGAACCGTGCCGATCCCGAACAGCATGACGACGGGCACGAGATATACGAACGACGGTGTCGTTTGCATGATGTCGAGAATTGGCCGTAACGCGAACAGGAGTTTGTTGCTGCGCCCGACGGCAATGCCGACCGGAATGCCCACAACCACGCAAAAGGTGACCGATGTGGCCAGGATGGATAGGGTTTCCATCGCCTGGTCCCAGATCCCCATCATTGCGATCATCAGAAAAGAGGCAGCCGCAAAGGCGCCGATCCGAATGCCGGCCGAGCGCCATCCGATCAGAAAGAAGGCGATGATGACGACCCAGAAAGGCAGCAGCTGCAGAAAGTCCTGAATGTTGTCGAGGACATAGGAAATGGGCCAGCGAAACGCCTGAAAGGCGGGCCGCCATTCGTCGACCAGCCAGCGGACAATGGCGTTGATGACGTCATCAACGGGTAGCTCGAATTCTTCCGGAAGTCTGTCGGCCATAGCTCAGGTCTCTTCGGATGTTCCGTTCGCAAGGGATGGTGCGGCCTCTTCCGACCCAAGCTCGGACTTGGATAGGCGGGTCAAGACATCGGCGGCGTCGAATGTGCCAACGATACGGTTCGAGGTGTCTAGAACGGCAACGGGCAAGCCATCGCCAATCTTCGAGTAGACATCGATCAGAGGTGCGTGCTCAGGCACGAAGCGAACTTGGGCGCCGTTGCAGAGGTCCCTGACGGTGTCCGTTCTGCCGGAGCGGCAGCTTTCCAAGTCGGACCGCCAGATGTAGCCGAAAGGCCGCCCTTCGTCGTTGGCGACAACGGCGCAGATCTTTCCCGAGCGCCGCATCATCGACAAGACATCGCTCGTGCTCGCGTTGGGCGCCACTGCCCGAAGACCGAAATGGGACATCGACCTGGCGGATATCACCCGCGCCGGGTCCAGTTCCTTGGCGAAGTCGCGAACGTAGTCATCGGCGGGTTCGAGCACGATGTCTTCCGGTCGTCCGACCTGCACAAACTGCCCGTCGCGCATGATGGCGACGCGGTCGGACAGCTTCACCGCCTCGTGAAAATCGTGCGTGATGAAGATGATGGTCTTTTTGATCTCGGTCTGGATTCGGATCAGCTCTTCTTGAAGGTCGGAGCGAATGAGCGGATCGAGGGCGCTGAAGGGTTCGTCCATCAGCATGATGTCGGCATCGCTGGCGAGCGCACGCGCCAAGCCGACGCGCTGCTTCATGCCGCCGCTTAGGCTATCCGGATAGTGATTGGCCCAAGCGCTGAGGCCGACCTGTTCGATCGCTTTTTCCGACTTAGCACGCCGTACTTCGGTGGGCTCGTCACGGATGCGGAGGCCGAACTCGACATTCTGCCGGACGGACTTGTGCGGAAGCAGTGCGAAATTCTGGAACACCATGGACAACTTCTTGCGGCGGATCTCGCGCAGCCGCGCGGCAGAGGCTTCACAGATGTTCTCGCCGTCGAGGACCACCTCGCCTGTCGTCGGTTCGACCAGCCGATTGAGGCACCTCACCAGCGTGGACTTTCCCGATCCGGACAGACCCATGATGGTGAAGATCGAGCCTTCTTGAACCTCGAAGGAAACACTCGAGACAGCCAACATCTGTCCGGTCTGTTCCAGAATCTGCTTCGGATGGAGCCCCTGTTCGGCCATTGCAAATACGGTAGCGGGATGGTCGCCGAAGACCTTCGACAGAGCCTCCACTGTGAGCTTCGCCGCCATTAGGCGAAGCCTCCCGCCGTCGTCGGCGAAGGCAATTGGCCGGAATGCTTCTGCGCACTTACCGGGCCCGCGATCCACCATTTCAGAGAGCGACGCGAATGGTCCAAGGCCACCTACTCCTTTTGGCTTGGAAAATTCACGGAACCAAACGGGCACTAATAAATCAAATCGATAATTTTTATGTATAAATCGATTATCATGATGGCTCGGGTGCAAGGCCAGTCATCGAAAACCGGAATGCTCAGATCAAAACTATTGGTTTGCATGATTGGTGAAGGCGGCCTTTAGTGCCAGCCGTTCCGAGTCACGATCGGACGCCCTTGCTGTCTATGAACAACCCCCGGATGCTGCCAATGTCTCAAGCGATTGATTGCCCCTATTGGGAAGCCGGGCGCGGCGCCCCCCTTGTTCTCGTGCACGGAATCGGCGCGTCCCATGCCGCATGGACCGCTGTGGTGGACTCGCTGAAGGCGCACTATCGCTGCATCAGCTACGATCTACGAGGGCACGGCGAAGCGCCGATCCCGGCCGCGCCTTTCACGCTTGATGATTTGGTCGCGGACCTGGAAAGGCTTCGCGATCGTCTCGATTTGCCCGGCATGCATATCGCCGGCCATTCCTTGGGTGGCATGATCGGCCCCGCCTATGCTCGCAAGTATCCCGATCGGACGAAAACCCTGTCTCTCTTGTCGACGGCCGCGGGCCGCAGCCCGGAGGACAGCAAGAAGGTTTGCGGTGTCGTCGAACGGATGGAACGTGACGGCATCGGCAATGTTCTCCAAACGCTCGTCGACCGTTGGTTCACGGATGACTTCGTCAAGGCCAACCCGGAGGTCATTCAAAAGCGTCTGGACAGAGTGCTCGCCACCGACCCCAGGGTCTTCCTTAACGTCTTTCACATCTATGCCGAGACGGAGATGGCGCCTTGGCTCGATAGCGTCGCCGCTGCGTCGCTTGTGCTGACCGGAGAACTCGACGGTGGATGCAATCCGCGCCTCAACGCCTTCATTCATGAGCAATTGCCCAATTCAGAACTCGTTATCCTCGATGGATTGAAGCACGCAATTCTGGCCGAGGACCCGCAACGCGTTGCGGCGGAGATTCACGGGTTCATCTCGTCGCGCTCGGAGGTGCGCGAGGATGCCCGAGCGCCATTGCCTATGTGGGGTGTGTGATGCACGAGGAATCTGAAACGAAAATCGCATTCAAGGGTAGCCGAAGAATGAGCAATCAGACTTGTAAATCCAAGAGAACAGCCGAGGTTGCCGGCGCCGGACTGGCCGGTCTCGCCGCGGCGACGGCACTTGCAAAGGCGGGATGGAAGGTCAGGGTTCACGAGAAGGGCAGGCAGCTTCGCGAGATCGGCGCCGGCCTCTATCTATGGCAGAACGCACTGGACGCACTGCGTGGTCTGGGAGTCTATGAGAAGGTGGCCGAAAGCGGTGTCCGCTCGATGACGCCACGGCTGCTCCAGGATCACAAGGGGCGCGAGATCAACCTTCGGCGGAAGGATCACAGCGAACCCGAACTGATCGTCATCCTCCGAACGGAACTTCACCGCATTCTCGCCGAGGAGGCAGCTAGGTGCGGTGCCGAGATCGTCACCAACTCTTGCGTCCTGGGTGCCGATCCCGAGGGGCGTCTTGAATTCGAAGATGGCCTTGGCCCCAAGGTCGATCTGGTGGTCGGTGCCGACGGCGTTTTCTCGCGAGTCCGGGATTCGCTGAAGTTGGCAAGGAAGATCGTCGATCTGCGCGACGGTTGCGGCCGCCACTTGATTCCCCGAGAGGAAGGCGACGGATTGAATCGTCGGCGGATCGAAATGTGGAATGGAGGCCGCCGTGTCGGTATGGCGCCCGCCAACAAGGACTATCACTATGTATTTCTGTGCTGCCCGGAAGAGGACGTCGCCGGCCGGATGCAGCAACCATTTAACCTGGACGCGTGGGTCGATAGTCATCCATTCTACGAAGAGTATCTCAGGCGCCTTCCACGCCATCCGGAAGAACACTGGCGACCCTTCTTCAACGTGCATTGTTCACGATGGTCCAAGGGCAGCGTGTGTATCGTCGGCGATGCGGCGCACGGCATGGCGCCCAACCTCGGGCAAGGAGCGTGCGTCGCGATCGTCAACGGAACCGTTCTCGCGCGGGCCACATCGGAAGCAGACGACATTCCGGCCGCATTGATGCGCTGGGAAAGGGCGGAGCGCCCCTACGTCGATCTCACCCAGCGGATGTCCTATCTGTACGGCTACGTCGGCACGCGCTGGCCGCGCAAACTGTTGAGCTTGCGAAGCAAGGTCCTTCCCATCTTGTCGCGGACAAACCTGTTCCAGCGCAAGCTGCGGTGCGCCATCGATCATTCTCCCCGGATCTAGGATGGCCGCATGAACAACTCTTCTATGGCCTGTTTCGAGCAGGGATCGGGACCGCCAATCGTGTTCGTGCACGGTAATGCCTCGAGCCACGCGACATGGCAGCCGACCGTCGAACATCTGAAGGACCGCTATCGCTGCATCACCTATGACCTTCGCGGGCACGGCGCCTCCGAGCCGTCCCACGGCAGCTACTCGATGGATCGTCTGATTGATGATCTGGAGAGTGTCCGTGTGCACTGCGGTTTGGGCCGGATGCGGCTCGTCGGGCATTCCCTCGGCGCCATGATCGCAACCGAGTACGCACTACGTTTTCCCGAGCTGGTCGAGCGGCTATGTCTTCTCGCGATGCCGGCCAACCGATCGGCACGGGATCGTGAAGCGGGGATGGCGGTCATTCGGGATGTCAGGGAGCAGGGCCTCCGTGGCGCGATGTCCGGACTGGCGGCGCGCTGGTACAGCGACGCCTTCGTTGCGACACATCCCGGCATCTTGGAACGGCGGCTCGAGCAGGTGATCGGAACCGATGAAGACGTCTTCATTGCCGCCTATTTGTTGTATCTTGAGACGGAGCTCGGGCCGCGGCTCAAGGATATCAGCACTCCTACGCTGGTTATGACAGGTGAGCATGCCACGGGGTGTGGCAGCGACACCGTGCGCTTCATCGCCCGTCAGGTTCCGGATGCGAAACTCTATGTGTTTGCAGACATGAAAAACGGGGTGCTGACCGAAATTCCAGACCGGGTCGCCGAGAAAATTGGCGCGTTTTTGTCTTCAAGACCGGTGTCCCAGAGCCCTCTGTCTTCGTAAAGCTAGCGCCAGCTTGTCCGTGATTGCCGGCCAAGGCCGTCCTGACCTCGATCGAGGTCATCATCCACGGCTGAGCTGCTCTAGGCTTGCATCCTCCAACGCAGTACAGCGCAGCAGCAGGCGGTGCTGGCCGGTGAAGTCGTTGATCGGGTAGTGCAGGCTGAAGCGGTTGTCCCACAATGCCAGATAACCTTCGCGCCAGCGCAGCCGGCAGGTGAACTCCATCCGCGTCATGTGGTCGGCCAGGAAGTGGATCAGCGGCTGGCTCTCCGCCTCGCTCATCTCCTCGAAGCGGGTGGTGAACATGCGGTTGATGTAGAGGCCTTCATGTTGGGTGACGGGATGGCGGCGCACCACCGGATGCAACGCCGTCAGGCCAGGCTCTTCCGCGCCACCGGGGCCACGATAGCTGTGCACGGCCCGCAATCGCCGTAGCTGGTCTTGTAGCGCCGATGAGAGGGCCGAGAAGGCAGCGATCGTGCTGGCAAAGCAGGTGTCGCCGCCCAGCGGCGGGATAACCAGCGCATGCAACAGGGAGAGGTAGCCCGCAGGGTCTTGGAAGGTGACGTCGGCGTGCCAGTCGCTGCCGCCGAAGAGGCGTGCCCCGTCCGGCTTCTTGCGCATCTCCAGCACCTCCGGGACGCCTTCGGCATGGAGCACGCCCTCGTCCTGACGGTGCAGGAAGAGCGGCCCGAAGTGGGCGGTGAGGTCTCGGAGCTGGGCCGCCGTCAGCGCTTGATCGGTGAAGACGCAGACCAGGTGGCGGTCCATCAAGGCGCACACGGCGGCGACCTCTTCCGGCGTCGGGTCGCCTGAGAGCCTGGCGCCGCTGACCAATGCGCCGATGTGCGGAGTCAAGGGCTCGACCTGCCAGGCCTCGGGGTTTGGTGACATGGGCGGCTGCATCCTCACTTTCGGTGTCAAATTCCTGCGCGATCGCCGCGCATCTTGCCTGGGGAGCGCAAGAGTGCAAGCCAGCCGGGGATTCGTGTCGCAAAGCGGCGTTCCATCGTCGCTCAAAGCGACGACGCTGCGGGCGAGGAGTCTTAGCTAACCGTCATACCCAAATCTCTGGGGCTCAAGGAGCGGGAAGCCGGGCAATGAAAAGCCATGCACGAGTTGTCGTCATCGGTGGCGGCGTTTGCGGGGTGGGAACCCTCTATCACCTAGCCAAGAAGGGCTGGTCGGACGTTGTGCTGGTCGAGCGCACGGAGCTGACCGCCGGCTCGACCTGGCATGCCGCCGGCCTGCTGCCGCTCTTCAACATGAGCTATTCGGTAGGACAGCTGCACCAGTACTCGGTCGAGCTCTACAAGAAGCTGGAGGCCGAGACCGGCCAAGCGGTTTCCTTCCACCAGAACGGCAACTTGCGCCTCGCCTGCAACCGCGACCGCATGGACGAGTACCGTAACTACCAGTGCACCGCCGAGACCATCGGCGTCGAATGCCACCTGATCGACGTCGAGGAGATCAAGAAGCTCTGGCCGCTGATCAATGCCGACGGCCTGGTCGGCGCGCTTTGGCACCCGACCGACGGCCACATCGCGCCGGTCGACGTGACCATGGCGATGGCCAAGGGCGCGCGCGCGATGGGCGCGGAGATCTATCAGCACACGCCGGTCATCGGCATCGAGCGCAACGAAAGCCTGGAGTGGGTGGTGAAGACCACCAAGGGCGACATCACCTGCGAGCAGGTGGTCTGCGCCAGCGGCAACTACGCCCGCCAGACCGCCAAGATGGTGGGGCTCGAAATCCCGGCCATCCCGGTCGAGCATCAGTACATCGTGACCGACGTCGATCCCGTGCTGAAGGCCTACCGCGACGGCGGTGCCGCGGAACTGCCGGTGCTGCGCGAGAGCGACTGCCAGTACTACCTGCGCGAGGAGCGCATGGGCTGGATCCTGGGGCCCTACGAGAAGGGAGCGCCGGCGCGTTTCATCGACGGCGTCGATGCCGGCTTCGAGAAGGATCTCTTCCCGGGCGACCTCGATCGCCTGATGGTGCATGTCGAGGGCTGCATCAACCGCGTGCCCTCCTTCGAGAACGCCGGCATCAAGGACATCGTGAACGGCCCGATCTCCTACACGCCGGACGGCAATCCCATGGTGGGACCTGCGTTCGGCCTGCCGAACTTCTGGATCTCTGAGGGGCATTCCTTCGGCATCACGGCGGCCGGCGGCGCCGGCTGGCAGCTGGCCGAGTGGATGATCGAGGGCCAGCCCAGCGTCGACATGACCGGTGTCGACCCACGCCGCTTCGGTGTCGCCACCAAGAACTTCGCAGCGGTGAAGAACGAAGAGGCCTACAGCCACGTCTTCATCATCCACTATCCGATGGAGGAGCGGCACGCCGCCCGCCCGGCCAAGACGCCGGCCTGCTACGCCAAGCTGGACGCCCTCGGTGCGGTCTGGGGGCAGCGCTTCGGCTGGGAGCGGCCGAATTGGTTCGCCGCCGGCGGTGAGGCACGCGAGGATGACTACTCCTTCCGTCGCTCCAACTGGTTCCAGCCGGTTGGCCGCGAGGTGAAGGCGATGCGTGAAAGCGTCGGCCTGATGGAGCTCTCCTCCTTCGCCAAGTACGAGGTCGAGGGGCCGGGCGCACGCGACTGGCTGGATTCCATCGTGGCCAACACCATCCCGAAGAAGGTGGGCCGGATGACCTTGGCGCACTCGCTCTTCCCCTCGGGCTCGGTGCGCTCGGAATACACCATCACCCGCATGCCCGACGGGATCTACGGCGAGCGCTTCTATGTCGTGGGCCCGGGTGCTGCGCACGACATCGACTGGGACTTCTTCCTCAAGACCAGCCCCAAGGACGGCAGCGTCTTCATCAAGGACGTGACCACGCAGTACGGCGTCTTCGTTCTGGCCGGCCCGCAGGCTCGCACGGTGCTGGAAAAGCTGGCCGATGCCGATATATCCAATGCTGCCTTCCCCTGGCTCTCCATGCAGGAGATCCCGGTGGGCTTCGCGCCCGGCGTGCGCACGCTCCGGGTGAACTTCGTGGGCTCATTGGGGTGGGAGCTGCATCACCCGATCGAGTACCAGAACCACCTCTTCGACGCTCTGGTGAACGCCGGGAAGGCCGAGGGGCTTGCCCATGTCGGCATGCGCGCCATGGACTCCATGCGGCTGGAGAAGACCTACCGCCTCTGGGGCACGGACTTGAACGCCGAGAACACCATCCTGGAAGCCGGCATGGACCGCTTCATCCGCCTGAACAAGGGCGACTTCGTCGGCCGTGACGCGCTGGTGGCACAGCAGCAGCAAGGCGTGCCCAACCGCTTCTGCACATTGGAGATCGACGCCGACGATGCCGATTCCTTCGGCAACGAGCCGGTCTTCATGGACGGCGAGGTGGTCGGCCGCGGCACCGCCGGCGGCTATGGCCACCACGTGCAGAAGTCCCTTATGCTGGGCTACGTCAAGACCGAGATGGCCGAGGTCGGCCGAGACTGCCAGGTCCGCATCCTCGACCAGATGCGCCCGGCCCGCATCATCGCCGAAAGCCCCTACGACCCGGAGAACCTTGCGCTGCGGGCTTGAGGTTGGCTCCCCGTCGGGCGTGGGGGATTGTCTCCCACGCCGCGGGAAAGCTAGGGGAGGCTAGGTCAATTGGCCCCTTGACCGCCTGCGTGCCTTCAAGCAGGGCGGGCATGATATGTCGATACTGAAGACTGCGACCTTTATCGTTGCCTCGCTTCTTGTCTTGGCGCAGATGCCGTCTGCGGCTGCCCATGAGGATGGCGGCGGAGTGGCGATGTCGCCGGCGCTGCAGGCTTTCCTTCACGCAGTGAAACCCGGCGCGGTCCTGCAAGACGGCGAAGTCGTGGACTGCACACTGTCCGGCGGCACCGAGACGACATGCATGAGGTTCGTCCTGACCCCTGCTCCGGAACGGCAGCCGGGCCCCTGGTGCCCGCGCAGGGTCACCGACGGCGCGGAGGCCGGCGGCTTCTGGATCGATGACGGCAAGGCCTTTGCCGTCGACGGCGCCTTCATCGAGAACTTGGCCAGGTTCTACGACGACCCGGAATGGCGGCTCTATGACCCCGAGACGGGTCGCGTGAGAGTGACGACATCCTTCGATGGATGTTTCTGGGCGGCCAGGCCGGATGTGCCGAAAGACTACTACAACTACTGCGTCGAGTGCCAAACCGACCAGATCGTCGTCGCGCCGAGCGCCACCTTCTTCATCCCACTCGAGGCGGTGAAGGCGGAAAGGCCATCGCCCTTGCTGGATCTACCGGGGGCCGGCGTCGCATTCAACGGTGTGCGCTTCAACGGCCCGGCGCCCTATAAGTTCATCGTCGAGGCCTACACCATCGCGCCCTTCGACGACTGCGGCGGCCACGTCAATCCCTACCACGGCTACCACTATCACTTCGTCACCGACTGCGTGAAGAAGTTGGAGGCGGCCAAGGGGCACGCGCCGCAGGTCGGCATCTCGGTCGACGGCTACGGCATTTTCCAGCGTCTTGACGCAAAGGGAAGGGAGTCTGAGGGTCTCGACGCCTGCCGCGGCCACACGTCAGCGGACTTGGGCTATCACTATCACGCCGCGCCAGTCGGAACGAACAGCATCGTGGGATGCTTGACCGGCGAACTCGGCTGCGTATCGCCGCCGGGTACCCAGTCCTGCGATGCCTCGGCATTTCGCCAACCCTTGGCGCCGCCAGGCGCGCCCGTTCCTCCAGGCGAGCCCTCTGACGACGGGAATACGGGTCGGGCCGGCCAGTAGAGGAGCCAGCAGACGCGCAGTCGCTTCGGCGCAAGCTCCATAGCGCAAGTACCCTAGTACTAGACCGGTCACTGTAAAGATCTGAAACTAGGATAAGACTCAGATCTCACATCGCTTGGCGTCGCAGCAATCCCGGTCTAGCGGAAGATGTAGATCGGGCTCGACCAAACGAAATGCCCGTCCTCGTGGGTCACTCGGACGTAGAGGGCATTGTCCCTGTTGTTGGCCAGAGTGATGCGCCGCTCCAGAACAGCTGCGTGGTGTGGGTTTTCATCGGGCAGTCGAAAGATACGAATCCGTCGATCGATGCCGCCGTTGGCGAAAACGAGTTCGTCGCGGCCGATGTCGCTGATCTCGATCTCTTCCTTGATCAAGGCGGTGTCGATCTTGAGGGTGCCGCGAGAAGCATCCTTCAATAGGGCGTCGAAGCCACCGAAGCCGCCGGTGGTGAGCGCCGTCCACTCGACGCGGCCTGCTGCGACCTGGTCGAACCTCTTGTCGAGATTGAAGCGGTTGATGGGTGTAAGGCTGTCGAAAGAGTTGCCGGAGAGTTCTGCGAAACCGTCCCAGATCGTTTCGCGCCCGCGGCCGCGATACTCGGAGCCCTCCCACAAGATCCGGATGCGGCGGCCCAGATCCGCTTCCTCATAAGGGCGGTAGACTTCCAGGGTCTCCAGTCCGTTGCGGATATCGATACGCTCGATCGGCGAGGGGCCGTGGACGTCGATCGTGAAGGTGACCGCCTCGTCTTCCGTGCGCAGGATGTCTCCCATCATCGCACGTCTCACGGTCTCGGAGGTGACGTCGCTCACGTTCGGATCGTCGGAGAAGAGCTCGGCCTCTCCATCGAACTCGACCCGGGTGTCGAGCACCACGCGGCTGCCCGTGGTTCCGTAGTGATGGCGCTTCTTCAGGCCCTCCATGATGCCCGCGCGGGTAAAATCCGGTGCCAAGACGCAGGTCAGCCCGCCATAGGCACCGAACTTGGTCGCCCCCGGATGAGAGGCGCCGGGCCTACCCTTGTGGCCGTCGGAGTTGGAGACGATACCGACACGATAGCCTTGCTCGAAGGCATCCTGGACGAGCCATTCGAAGGTGCCCCAGGCGGAGTGCACCTCGACGGCCCGCTCGATGCGGACGTCGTGGGCGATCTTGATGTCGGCATAGCGCCCGCCGATGTGCGCGAAGACGGTGCAGTCTTCGCCCTTAAGGGCCTGGAAGAGGTCGTTTGCCGAGGTGGCGTCCGTCTCCACGTCGCTCAGGTCGTCGACCAGCGCGTGGGAGGAGCGGTGAATCTGGCGGCCTTCCTGCATGTGGAGCACGTTGCGGTCACCGCCCAGACCGGTGTTGCCCGACCACTCCCAGCCGGGGAACACGATGAAACGATCTTCCTCGCTAAACTCTGCCGAGAGCTCGTTCAGCCACTGCCAGAACGCAGAGGTGATCTGGAAGTCGTTGCCTTGGTGCACGCAGATATCCAGAAAAGCCTTGTCCCGGGCGAACTCGTAGAAGTCTCTTGCGGAGTTGGTCCCGATGGTTTCTTCGGACTGCCCGTGCAGATCGCCCCAGTAGGGCAGCAGCGCGGCGTCGGCGACGATGCGGCAGGGGTTCGAGCGGGCGACCGGGCCGCCTCCGTCGTCGAGCAGCTCGATCAGAAGGTCGCCCTCGGCGTCGACCGTGAGCTTGTCGAGGCTTTGCGCGAAACTGCCTTTCTCGCAAGTGATCGCGCTTGGCAGTCCCTCGACCTTCATGTTGGCGCGCAGCCCGAAGGTTTGGTCGCAAAGGTCAGATGGATTGCCCCAGCGATCTTCCCCTTTCACGCGCAGGCTGAAGGGCGTGCTGCGCCGGCGCAAGGTCGGCAGCACGGCTTTGAACAGGGTCGGCGGTCCCGGGACGATGGCGATCGTGGGTTGCCTGGGGAGCTCGACATAGTTGTAGGTGGCAATGGCGTCGACCAGGACACGAAACTCGAAGGTCTCCTCGCAAAAGGTTTGCAGGCGTATTCCCGGTGACCCTTTGCGCCGATCGCCAAAGCGTACAGTGATCCGATCGCCTTCCCGCAAGAACCCGCGAACGACCTTAATGTAGAGGGTCTTGTCCCAGGGGCGGATGTTTCTCTTCGGGTCGTACTCGACCTGCAGGAGGGCGCCGTTGCTGGCTTCGACGGTGGTGTAGTTGGGCGCGGCAGGGTCGTCGAACTGCGGCCGGCCCATGTCGCTCGCAAAGCGATGCACGATCTTGATGGAGCCCGTATCGTCGATGCCGAAGTAGCCTGCTGTGTAAGTCACGGTGAACTCTTGAAACGAGCCCGCCTCAAATCGTCCTTCCGGCCAAACAGTTGCCGAGCCCATCTTTTCCGGGAGGTAGGTCGAGTGCGGCATTGTCCTTGTGTCTCCTGAAGGGGCTGAGTTCACTGAGACGAGCAGTCTCTCTAGGCCCCATGATCCCGATAATGTGGCACGGAGGGCCTAGACCAAAGAGGCCGCCGGACGAAGAGACCTGTGGATTGAATGGTAGGTTACACCGGCGGCCCGCGACCGCGCAGCGCGCGTGCCACCAATGCGATCACGAACAGCACCAGGAAGACGAAGAAGAGGATCTGAGCGATATCGGCCGAGGCCTCGGCGATACCGGCGAAACCGAAGATGGCCGCGACGATGGCGACAATGAAGAAGACAAGTGCCCAGCCAAGCATGTGTCGCTCCTCATCCTCCCTCGTCGTCAGGCAGTCAACGTCAAGCCGGCTACGCGGCGCCACGGCACGAAGTGGCAGACTATCATTGCGCGACGCGATCGTCACAAGACAATTCCATTGACCCTGCGCCGGCCATGGTTAGGCTGCTGCCGTCCAAGACGTCCAAAACGTTTTGGAACGCCTCAAATGAACAGAGGAGCTTCACATGAGCAAGGTGACCAGGATTGCCGTCGCGGCCTGCACGGCGATCGCGATGACCGCGGGCTCGGCCTGGGCGGAAACGCCGGCCGACACGCTAGTCGTCGCCGACAAGATCGACGACATCGTGTCGATCGACCCGGCCGAGAGCTTTGAGTTCTCCGGCAACGATATGCTGAACAACGTCTACGACACGCTGGTCGAGCTCGATCCCGCCAACTTGGGCCCGCTGGTGCCGGGCCTGGCCGAGAGCTGGAGCGTTTCCGACGATGGCCAGACCTACACCTTCAAGATCCGCCCGGACGTAAAGTTCCATTCCGGCAATCCGGTGACGGCCGAAGACGCCGCCTGGTCGCTGCAGCGCGCCGTCAAGCTGAACAAGACGCCGGCCTTCATCCTGACCCAGTTCGGCTTCACCCCTGAGAACGTCGAGGAGGTGATCAAGGTCACTGGCCCGGACGAGATCACCATCGTCGTCGACAAGCCCTATGCGCCCTCCTTCTTCTACAGTGCGCTGACGGCCGTGGTGGCCTCGGTCGTCGACAAGGAAGAGGTGCTGAAGCACGAGCAAGACGGTGACTTGGGCTACGAGTGGCTGAAGTCGAACACCGCGGGCTCCGGCGCCTATTCCCTGCGCGCCTGGAAGCCCAACGAAAACTATGTGCTGGAGGCCAACGAGGACTTTTGGCGCGGCGCGCCGGCTATGAAGCGGGTTTTCGTGCGGCACGTGCCGGAGCCGGCCACCCAGCGCCTGCTCTTGGAAAAGGGTGACATCGATGTCGCCCGCAAGCTGACGCCGGTCGACATCGAGGGTGTGCGCGGCAACCCCGACATCAACATCAACGACGAGCTGCGCGGCCGCATCATGTATGTCGCGCTGAACCAGACCAAGGAGCCCTTGAACGACCCCAAGGTGATCGAGGCGATCAAGCTACTGATCGACTACGACGGCATGGCCAACTCCTTCCTCAAGGGCAACTACGTGGTCCACCAGGCTTTCCTGCCGCAGGGCTTCCTGGGCGCTATCGACGACAAGCCCTATAGCCTCGACGTCGAGAAGGCCAAGGCGCTCTTGAAGGAAGCCGGCCACGAGAACTTCGACATTCAGATCTATGTGCGCAACGACCAGGACCGGCTGGAGATGGCGCAGTCCTTCCAGAACACCCTGGCGCAGGCCGGCATCAACGCCGAGATCCGCACCGGCACCGGCAAGGAGATCCTGGGCGAGTACCGCTCGCGCAACCACGACATCTATCTTGGCGCCTGGGGGCCGGACTACTCCGACCCGCACACCAACGCCGACACCTTCGCCAAGAACCCGGACAACTCGCCGGAAGCCCAGCTGACCGGCATTCTGGCCTGGCGTAACGCCTATCCGGCCGAGCAAGAGACGCCGATCACCAACGCGGCCGTCCTGGAGCAGGACACCGAGAAGCGCCGTCAGATGTACGAGGAGGTACAGCGCATCCATCAGCAGAACTCGCCCTTCGCGCCGATGTTCCAGCTGATCGAGCAGGTGGCCTCGCGGTCCAACGTGCAGGATTTCAACGCCGGGGGATCTATCCACTCGGTCTTCTACTGGCCCGTGACCAAGAACTAATCGGTAAGGGGGCGCGCCGCGGCGCGCCCCTCCTTCTTAGGGCGTTGGTCAATGAGTGAGGCAAAAAGCCTGGGCGCGGCCCGCTTGCGGAGCAGCGCTCATGGCTTGCCGCGTGTTCTAAGGGCGACGGTCCGGACGGTGATCAGCCTGGCCATCACCTTTCTGGGCCTTCTGCTGATCACCTTCATCATCGGCCGCGTGGTACCGATTGATCCGGTCTTGGCGATCGTCGGCGAGCGGGCCTCGCAGCAGCAGATCGACAGCGTGCGCGAGCAGCTGGGCCTGAACGAGCCGCTGCTGAACCAGTTCGCCTTCTATGTCTGGGACGTGCTGCACGGCGATTTCGGCAAGTCTTTGATGACCGCCCAGCCGGTGATCGACGACATCGCCCGCTTCTTCCCGGCGACCTTGGAACTGGCCACGCTCGCCACGCTCTTCGGGGTCTTTGCCGGCGTGCCCGCCGGGGTCGTCGCCGCCGTCAACCAGGGACGCTGGCCGGACCAGGTGATCCGGCTGTTCGGGCTTTTCGGCTATTCCATGCCGGTCTTCTGGCTGGGCCTCATGGGCCTCTTGATCTTCTATGGCGACCTCGGCTGGGTCGGTGGGCCCGGCCGGCTCGATGCCACCTACGAGTTGATGTACGAGTACGACGTGCCGACCGTCACCGGCGCGGTGCTGATCGATTCAGCGCTTGCCGGTGCCTGGGACATCTTCTGGAACGCGGTCTCCCACGTCATCCTCCCCTCCCTGGTGCTGGGCTACTACTCGCTCGCCTACATCAGCCGCATGACCCGCAGCTTCATGCTGGAGCAGCTGGGTCAGGAGTACGTCACCACCGCCAGGGTGAAGGGCGCGCCGGAATGGCGGGTCGTCTGGGTGCACGCGCTTGGCAACGTGATGGTGCCGCTGATCACGGTGATCGCGCTTTCCTACGCCACCTTGCTGGAGGGCTCGGTCCTGACCGAGACGGTCTTCGCCTGGCCGGGCTTGGGCCTCTACATCACCAATGCGCTCTTCTCCGCCGACATGAACGCGGTGCTGGGCGGCACCGTGGTGGTGGGCGGCGTCTTCATCGGCCTCAACCTGCTGTCCGACCTGCTCTACCGGGTGGTCGACCCGAGGGCGCGCTAGGTCATGGCCGTGCAAGACGATCACACGCCCGCCGTGGGCAGCCGCGCTTGGTTGACAAGCGACCGGCCCACCTCGCGCTGGCATGCGCGCTGCGTCCAGGGCTACCTGGCCTGGCGACGCCTGGCGACCAATTGGCTGGCCATGCTGGGCCTGATCATCGTCCTGGCGCTGATCGGCATGGCGATCTTTGCGCCGCTGCTTGCCACCTATACGCCCTTCGAGCAGGACTTGCAGAGCCGCCTGCTGCCGCCGGGTTCGCCCGGGCACTTTCTCGGCACCGACGAGTTCGGCCGCGACCTCTGGAGCCGCATCGTTTACGGCTCGCGCATCACCTTGATGATCGTGGCCCTGGTGGCGGTCACAGCACCGCTCTTCGGGCTCATCATCGGCACCGCGTCGGGCTACTTCGGCGGCCTGGTCGACCTCGTGCTGATGCGGCTGACCGACATCTTCCTGGCTTTCCCGCGGCTGATCCTCGCCTTGGCGCTGGTCGCGGCGCTCGGCCCCGGCATCGAGAACGCCATCCTGGCGATCGCGCTCACCGCCTGGCCGCCCTATGCGCGCGTGGCCCGTGCCGAGACCATCACCGTGCGCCAGTCGGACTACATCGCCGCCGTGCGCCTGCAGGGCGCGCGCCCGCCGCGCATCATCTTCGGCCACATCATGCCGATGTGCATGTCCTCGGTGATCATCCGCGTCACCCTGGACATGGCCGGCATCATCCTGACCGCCGCGGGCCTGGGCTTCCTTGGCCTCGGCGCGCAGCCGCCGATGCCGGAGTGGGGCTTGATGATCTCCTCTGGCCGCAAGTTCCTCTTCGACCAATGGTGGGTGGCGACCGTACCGGGGCTCGCAATCTTCATCGTCAGCCTGGGCTTCAACCTCTTGGGCGACGGGTTGCGTGACGTGCTGGACCCGCGGAGCGCGCCGAAATGAGCCAGCCCCTGCTCGAGGTCGAGGACCTGCATGTCCGCTTCCATACCCCGACCCGGGTGGTCGAAGCGGTGCGCGGGGTGAGCTTCACGCTGGGCCGCGAGCGGCTCGGCATCGTCGGCGAGTCGGGCTCCGGCAAGACCATGACCGGCCGCTCCGTCCTGCGCTTGGTGCGGCCGCCCGGCGAGGTCACGGCGCGCCGCATGGCCTTCGACGGCATCGACCTGCTGTCGCTCAGCGAGCGGCGGATGCGCGAGATCCGCGGAAGCCGCATCTCCATGGTGATGCAGGACCCCAAGTTCTCGCTGAACCCGGTGATGCGGATCGGCCCCCAGCTGACCGAGGCCATGCGCGTCCACGGCGGCGGCTCGAGGAAGGAGATGCGAGCCCGCGCGCTTGCCATGCTGGAGGCGGTGCAGATCCGCGATCCCGAGCGGGTGATGCGCGCCTATCCGCACGAGCTGTCGGGCGGCATGGGCCAGCGGGTGATGATCGCCATGATGCTGGTGCCCGATCCCGACCTCTTGATCGCCGACGAGCCGACCTCGGCACTCGACGTCACCGTTCAGCTGGAGGTGCTGAAGATCCTCGACGACTTGGTGGCCTCGCGTGGCATGGGATTGATCTTCGTCAGCCACGACCTGGAGCTGGTCGCGACCTTCTGCGACCGCGTCTTGGTGATGTACGCCGGCCGCATCGTCGAGGAGATCGCCGCCGACCGCCTCTCGGAGGCCAAGCACCCCTATACCCAAGGCCTGATCGACTGCCTGCCCAAGATCGGCGAGGACCGCGCCGTGCTGCCGACCTTGCGCCGCGAGGCCAGCTGGCGCGAGGAGCCCGTGGCGTGAAGCTGGCCGTCGAGGATCTAAACGTCACCTTCGGCTCGGGCCAAGACAGGGTCGATGCCGTCAAGGACGTCAGCTTTGGCGTGGAGGCCAACACCTCCTTCGGCCTGGTCGGCGAGTCGGGCTCCGGCAAGTCCACGGTGCTGCGGGCCATCTGCGGCCTGGCGCCGGTCGCCAGCGGGCGCATCGCCATCGATGGCCGACCGGTGGCCGGCTTCCGCGACCCCGCCTTCGTCAAGCAGGTGCAGATGGTCTTTCAGGACCCCTACGGCTCGCTGCATCCGCGCCATTCGGTCGACCGGACCTTGAGCGAGCCCTTGGCGATCCACCGCATGGACGACCGGCATGCGCGCGTGGAACGCGCTTTGATCGACGACGTCGGGCTCGATGCCTCGTTTCGCTATCGCTATCCCCATCAGCTTTCCGGCGGTCAGCGCCAGCGCGTGGCGATCGCCCGTGCGCTCATCCTGGAGCCGGAGATCCTACTGTTGGACGAGCCCACGTCGGCCTTGGATGCCTCGGTCCAGGCCGAGGTGCTGAACCTCTTGATGCGCTTGCGCCGCGAGCATGAGCTCACCTTTGTCATGGTCAGCCACGACCTGGCGGTGATCAACCACATGTGCGAACGGCTTATGGTGATGCAGCACGGCGAGACGGTTGAGGAACTGAACCGCGCAGCACTCGCCGACCATGCCGTTGGCCAGGACTACACGCGCAGTTTGCTGAAAGCCAGCGAAGGTTTCCAACGCTAAGTTGCCAAGAGCAATTGGTCCTTTTGTAGGGCGCTTTTCTTCGGCAAGGTCTCTGGCGACTTGGGTATAGATGGACGACGACCAGCAAGAGGGAGGGGACTATGGACTACTACGATCTTGGCACCTACTGCCGTAGCGTGACCACGGCGTCCGAGGAGGCGCAGCTCTGGTTCGACCGCGGGATCAACTGGGTCTACGGCTATCACCACGAAGAGGCGATCGCCTGCTTCGAGAAGGCGCTGGCGCTCGATCCTGATTTCGCCATGGCGCACTGGGGCGTCGCCTATGCAATCGGCCCTAACTACAATAAGCCCTGGCACCTCTTCGATCCGGCCGACAAGGCGCAGTCGCTGGCGCGCGCGGTCGAGGAGACCAAGGCCGCCATGGCGCTGGTGGAGCGGGTGAGTGCGGGTGGAGCGGGCCCTGATCGAGGCGCTGCCGGCCCGCTATCCGCAAAGCGAGCCGATCGAGGATCAGAACCCCTGGAACGACGCCTTCAGCGATGCCATGCGCGAAGTCTACCGCGCCCATCCCCACGACCTGGAGGTCCAGACCGTCTTCGCCGAGGCGATCATGAACCGCACGCCCTGGAAGATGTGGGACCTGCCGAGCGGCTCGGTTGCCGAGGGCGCCGGCACCGAGGAGGCGATCGAGGTTCTGGAGAAGGTCTTCGAGGACCAGGCCGAAAGCTGGGATCATCCCGGCCTGTTGCACCTCTATGTGCACCTGATGGAGATGTCGCCCTTCCCGCAGCGCGCGCTTCGCCAAGGCGACCGCTTGCGCGAATTGGTGCCCGACTCAGGTCATCTCAGGCACATGCCGACCCACATCGACGTGCTCTGCGGGCACTATCAGGACGTCGTGGTCGACAACTGGAAGGCCATCGTCGCCGACCGTAAGTACTTGGAGCGCGTCGGGCCGATGAACTTCTATTCGGCCTATCGCATCCACAACTATCACTTTGCGATCTACGGCGCGATGTTCATCGGTCAGTACCAGCCGGCCATCGATGCGGCCGAAGAGCTGATCGCCACCGTACCGGAGGAATTGCTGCGCCTGCCCTCGCCGCCGATGGCAGATTTCATCGAGGGCTATATCCCGATGAAGCAGCACGTGCTGATCCGCTTCGGCAGGTGGCGCGAGATCATCGCCCAGCAGCTGCCCGACGATCAGGAGCTCTACTGCACCACCGCGGCGATGATGCTCTATGCCAAATCGGTGGCACACTCCGCGCTCGGCGAAGTGGCGGAGGCGGAGGCTGCACGCGAGCAGTTTCTCGAGGCCCGCGCCCGCGTGCCGGATAGCCGCCTGGTGCACAACAACACCTGCCAAGACCTCTTGGCCATCGCCGAGGAAATGATGAACGGTGAGCTGGAGTACCGGCGCGGCAACTTCGAGAAGGCCTTCGCGCATCTCCGCCGCTCGGTGGAGCTTGACGACTCCCTGCCCTATGACGAGCCCTGGGGCTGGATGCAGCCGACGCGCCACGCGCTTGGCGCCCTGCTGCTGGAGCAAGACCGTGCCGAAGAGGCAGAGGCCGTCTATCGCGCCGATCTCGGCCTCGACGGCAAGCTCAGCCGCGCTTGCCAGCACCCGGACAACATCTGGAGCCTGCACGGCCTCCACGAATGCCTCACCAGGCGCGGCGACAAGATCGAAGCACCCTTGATCAAGCAGCGCCTGGACTTGGCCCTAGGCCGAGCCGACGTGCCGGTCAGCTCGTCGTGCTATTGCCGGCAGCGGGTAGCGGCGTGAGGGTCTATTGACACTCATTCGCAGTCAGACTATCTGAGGAGGGCAGCACGGAAGAGAAGCCCCCGGATGTACGTTTGCATCTGCAACGCCTATCGCAGCAGTCAGATCATCGCCGCCGCCCGCAGCGGCCTGGACGATGCCGAGGAGATCTACCACGAGCTCGGCCACGGCCCGATCTGCCGCTGCTGTTTGGAAGAGGCGCAGGCGATTGTCGACGCAGAGCATAAGGCCTTGCAGACAGCCGGTTAGTTTTCCGCGCGCCTTGTACCGGGGCGCCGGCCGGTCAATTCGGCGAGGGCGATGACGCTGCAGCAGATGCCCATCAGGATGACGGAGAGCGCCGCGGCGGCCGGGAAGTCGGATCCGGTCTCGGAGATCTTTGAATAGAGCACCAGGGGCAGGATGTTGACCTGGGTTCCGACCAGCGCGAGCGCCGTGCCGTAGGCGCCGATCGCGACCGCCGCGGTGAGGCAGAAGGCGGCGATCAGGCTGGGCAAGATCTGCGGCAAGAGGATATCGAGCTGCGCGCGCGGCAGGCTGGCGCCCAGCGAGCGGGCGGCGGCCAGCTGGCTCACGTCGAAGTTCGCCAAGGCCGGCAGCACCACCAGCACGACGCGGGGGATCAGGTAGTAGCTGTAGGCGACGCCGAGGCCGATCGGCGAGTAGATGAAGCCGCCGATCACCGCCGGGTCGAAGCCCACCTCGGCCAGCAGCAAGGTGACGAAGCCGGCCCGGCCGAACACCAGGATGAAGCCGTAAGCCACGATCAGGCCGGAGAAGGTGAGCGGCAGGGAGATGACGAAGAGATAGAGGGTGCGCGCCCGCTCGCTCAATCTCGCCAGGTGCATGGCCACCATGGTGCCGACGACGAGCGAGGCCAAGGGCGCGCAGGTGCCCAGCACCAAGGTGCCCTTGAGCCCCTGCCAGAAGATCGGATCGGCGAAGACTCGCTGGAAGGCCGCACCACCGTCCTCCGAAGCCTCGCCGACGAGGACGGAGAGCGGCAGTGCGAAGAAGAGGAGGAGGACGACCAGACCCGGCGCGGCAAAAGCGACGCGCAAGCCGGCCGACAGCATGGCCGTCCTTCCCTTTTCTACGGGGGTCCCTCTCTATTGACCCAGCACGGCCTTGGCCCAGTCGGCGTCGATCGTGGCCTTCATCTCCTTGGCCTTGGCGACGTCCAGCGGGCGCAGTTGCGGGGCCGGCGGCATCTTGGCGGCGACCTCCTCGGGCAGGGCCACGCCGGGCACCGACGGCCGCACGAAGCCGTCGGCGAAACGGGCCTGGCCCTGATCGGTCATGATGAAGTTGAGCCAGAGCTTGCCGGCGTTGGGATCGGGGCCGTCCTTCACCAGGCTGATGGCGTAGGGGGCAGCGGCGGAGGCCTCTTTCGGCATGATCACGGCGACGTCGTCGCCCATGCCGTCCTTGTACTTGGCCTTAAGGCCGTCGTTCTCATAGCCGATCCAGATCGGAATCTCGCCCTTCAGGAACTGGGCATAAGGCGTGGTGCCGACGACACGCAGGACATTGCCGTCTTGATGCAGCTTGGCCAGGTAGTCGATGCCCGGCTGCACGTTATCCATGTCGCCGCCGTTGGCGAAGGTGGCGGCGAAGACCACCACCTGGCCCTGGCCGGTGGAGCGCGGGTCCAGATAGACGATGGCGTTCTTGTATTCCGGCTTCGCCAGGTCGGCCCAGCTGGTCGGCACGTTCTCCACCAGCTTGGTGTTGACCAGGAAGGCGACGTTGAGCGTGTGGATGGTGAACCACTTGCCGTCCTTGTCCTTGAAGGCATCGGGCAGCTTGTCGAAATTGACCGGCTTGAAGCCCGTCACCACGCCCTTTTCGGCCGCGTCCAGCGCCGAGCCGGCGAAGTAGTAGGCGGTATCCGCCTGCGGCCGGTTGCGCGCCTTCTCCAAGGCCACCACGGTCGCTGCCGAGCCCAGGTCGTTGTAGACCATCTGCACCTCGGGATAGCGCTGGGTGAAGGCCTTGAACTGCGCCTTCCAGTTGGCCCAGGTGGGGCCGGTATCGAAGGAGACCACCAGTCCCTCTTCTGCGGCGGCCTCATAGAGGGCTTTCTCGCCGTCGTAGAGTTCCGGGCCCTCCTGGGCTTGCGCCAGCAAGGGCAAGGCAAGGGCGGCAGAGGCCGCCAGGGCAGGCATTCGTATCATCGCTGATTCTCCTCACTCGGTTGGAACGGACTGGTCGGAAAGGGCGTCGAGAGGCCTGCGGCGGGGATGGTCACGGGTCACCTCTCCTTAATTGCCACGGGCCGCGCGGGCGGTGAGCGCACCGCCGACGGAGGCCATCAGCGCCAAAGCCAAGAGCACCACCGTCGCCGCGCAGGCAAAAGCCGGTCGCGCCGTAGAAGGCCTGCAGCAGCACCACGGGGTAGGTGCGGTTCAGGAACCCGGACACCAGGTTGGAGAGCTGAAACTCGCCGATCGAGATGGCGGCGACCGTGATCAGGCCGGTCAGCAAGCTATGGCGCAGCCCGGGCAGGACGATGTCGAACAGACGGTGCCGCAGATCGGCGCCCAGGCTGGCCGCTGCCTGCTCCAGCTCGTCGAGGCCAAGGCTCGCCATGTCGGCCAGCAGCACGTTCAGGAGATAGGGCAGGGTCAGCACCACGTGGCCTGCCACCAAGAGCCAGGTGGCGCCCAGGAAGGGCAGCCAATCACTGGAAAAGACCAGGATGAAGCCGAAGGCCAGCACCAGCTCCGGCACCGCGATCGGCAGCAAGGAGAGAATGCGCGCCGCCACCTTCACACCGGCTTGGGCGGCAGTATGGATGGCATAGGCCAGCGGCACGCCGATCAGGGCGTTTACCAGACAGGTCGCCAGCACGACGATCAGGCTGGTCTGAAAGGCGCGCCGGAAGCTGGGATCGCCAGCCAGCTCCATGTACCACGAGCCGGTGAAGCCGCTGGGCAGCAGGGTATTGGTCCAGCGCGCACCGAACGAGCCGACGAGGAGAAGCAGGATCGGGGCTGCGAGATAGGCGATGTAAGCCAATGTCACGGCGCGCATTGGGCGTCCCCGCTTGCCTGGACATGAACGAGAGATATCTTACATATCACCCAGGCATGATCGATTTATGACACTATCACAGGCGAAAGGGCGACGTCACTGATCCAATGCAAAAAGCCGCAGGGCGACACGCTCCAAGGCCGCCTCCAGGCTGTCGACATAGCTGGCGCCCTCGACCTTCGGTGCATTCTCCAGGCCAATCACGAGGCGATCGAAGTGCAATCCCAGGACCATTTCGGACAGCGTTCCATATTCGCCACCGACCGCGATCAGGGCAAAGGCGGACCTGGCGATGATGGCGTTGCGCGCAGCGCCGAGGTCGGTCGCGATGGGAATGGCCACGAAGTCGTTGGCGCTCTGCCACTCGCCGTCCGGCAGAATGCCGATCGGCAGGCCGCCGGCCGCGAGATGGCCGCAGCTGGCGGCCTCCATGACGCCGCCGCGGCCGCCGGTGATCATGGTGAGGCCCAGCTCGGCCAGGCGGCGGCCCAGCGCTTCGGCGGTCTGGCGCTGGCGCGCCGTCGCCGCCTTCGGGCCGATCACGGCGATCGGTACGCGGCGGACCTTGGGTTGTGCAAAGACCCACGCCAGGGCCTCCAAGGGGCTCGCCGCGACCCCATCGCTCGGCTGCGGCTCGCTGTCCCGCCAGACAAGGTGCCAGGGATCGAAGCTGCGAGCCTCGTGAAGCAGAAGGCTGCGGTCCGGGCTGATGGCGAGCATGGTGCGGCACTCCGCTGTTGGCCGAAGGGGCTTTCGGACTCACCCGAGACTTTTGTAAGTTTTCTTCCGCAGGCTTGTCCAGAGCGACGTGACGCCGAGGGCATGATGAGCGAGGCTGGGCAATGAACCAAGCGGTGGTCGAGCGCAGGGAGGCGGAGGATGGCCTCGGCGAGCGCCAGGGGCGCCTTCTAGAAATCGTCCGCGATCGTGGCTTCGCCACCTTGGAAGAGCTGGCAGCGCTCTTCCAGGTGTCGACGCAGACCATCCGCCGCGATGTCATTCGCTTGGATGCAGCCGGCTTGCTGCAGCGTTTTCACGGCGGTGTCGGCGCGCCCGGCGACCGCGTGCGGCTGGGCTATCGGCGCAAGCAGGCCATGGCGATCCAGGCGAAGGCGCGCATCGCCGCGCTTGCCGCCGGCCTGGTGGTGGACGGTGCGGCCGTCTATCTCGATGTCGGCACGACCGTCGAGGCTTTGGCCGGCGAGCTCTTGGGCAAGACGCTGCGCGCGGTCTTCACCAACAACATGCCGGCCGCCCTGTTGCTGGGAAGCGATCAGTCCCTCGAGGTCTATGTCACCGGCGGTCAGGTACGTGGCGCCGACGGCTCCCTGGTGGGTGAGGGCGCGGCCAAGGAATTGCGCGCGCTGGCCGTGGACATCGCCTTCATCGCCTGCTCGGGCTTCGCCGAGGACGGCAGCCCGATGGACTTCGACCCGCAGAAGGTGGCGATCAAGCAGGCGGTGCTTGCCAATGCGCGGTGTGCCGTGCTGCTTGCCGACAGTTCGAAGTTCGCCCGCTCCGCGCTGGCGAAGATCGCCCCGCCCGACAGCTTCTCGGCGCTGGTGAGCGACGCCGCTCCGCCCGAGCGGCTCGCCCTGTCCTTGTCGTCGGCCGGTGTCGACCTCCGGATCGCGGCCCCAACTTAGAGGCCTGATGCAATTCTTGACCCTTCGCGCCTCAGGTGAGGTGAGCAGGAAGATCACGCCGATCAGC